>CAVVCF010000001.1:0-168472 GCA_963746725.1 uncultured Alphaproteobacteria bacterium
ATCTTCGTCATCGACTTCGGGGCGCTCGAAAATTCTTTCGTCTATCTCGGCGAAACCTACAACGTGGCCATTGTCACGCTCTCCGGCAACATCACGCCGCTGCCGGATGCTACCTGCGCCGCGGCTGGTGCAAATAACGGGTGCATTGGCTTCACAACGCCTGAGGACGAGAACACCCCGGTTAACTTCGGCATCCTGATCACCCACGTGCCGGAGCCCGGCATGCTCTCCCTGATGGGACTTGGGTTGCTTGGCCTCGGCTTCGCTCGCAAGCGGAAGAAATCCGCGTAACACTGGAGACCAGTCAGAGAAGCTGACTGTTCCGATGAAGGTATAAACGACTTTCATTACTCCGACCGGGCCCACGACCAGAAGGGTTCACGCCCGGACCATTAAAGAAACCCCGCTGATTTATCAGCGGGGTTTTCTTTTCTGAAATCACTCCCATAATGCCGCGACGGGGTATGCCCCGAATGCACCGGGGCAGCCCTTCACCGCCGGCGACGGGTTAGCGTCACTCCTTGTCCTGGCTCCACACCGGTTTGCGCTTGTCAAGAAACGCACCGATGCCTTCCTGCGCGTCCGGAGCCTTGAGGTTATCGGCCATCACCTGGGCGGCAAAGTCATAGGCCTCGGCCTCCGAAAGCTCCAGCTGGCGGTAGAACGCCGCTTTGCCGAGCGCGAGCGTCGCCGAAGATTTCGCCACCAGCGTCCGGGCCAGGGCGTCAACCGTCGCTTCAAGTTCATTGTCACCCACCACCTGGCTGACCAGGCCATGGGCAAGCGCCTCATCCGCGCTGATCGGCTGGCCTGTAAGCAGCATGGCCATGGCCGTCTTCGCCGGGACGTTGCGGGACAAAGCCACCATCGGGGTCGAGCAGAACAGGCCGATGTTGACCCCGGGCGTCGCGAACCGCGCCGAACGCGCCGCCACGGCCAGATCACAACTGGCCACAAGCTGGCACCCGGCAGCCGTCGCCATTCCGTGCACGCTGGCGATGACCGGCTGGGGCAGGCTGCGCAAAGAGAGCATTATGCGGCTGCAGGCCTCAAAGAGCGGGCGATGAGCCGGCTCGTCGAGACAAATCATTTCGCGCAAGTCATGCCCGGCCGAGAACGCCTTGCCGTTGGCAGCGATGACCACCGCGCGGACGGTCGGGTCATCCCTGATGCGATCGAGCTCCGCCTGCAAGGCCGCCATCAAATCGAGGGAAAGACTGTTGCGGGCGTCCGGCCGATTGAGCGTGAGACGAGCCACGCCGCCCTTCTCTTCGACAACAAGCACCTTCTCTTCATGCGCCATCGACTACTCCCTCCAATCACGGTTAAGCGGAGAACAGGAATTCTCCGGAGTTGGGGGAAGTATGGTCGTTGGAGACTAAAATTAAAAGAGGTCAGCCCGCCTGGGACCCCTTATCCGCCCGGCGGCGCGGATCCTTGACATCAACAGTCCGGCGGCGGCGGTCGGGACCGACGTACTTCTCCCCTTCTACAAAGTCTCTGGGCTTTTCAAGGGCAGAAATAAGAGCCTTGGTTAGAGCAGATACCGACATTGGCTTGGCGATAAACTCGGTGGCACCGGCGTCGCGCGCCCGGGTAACCTTGGCAACACTCGCATCCCTCGCCATCATGATAATCGGAAGAGTCGAGTCAAAGGGACCTTCGGAGTCACGAATGCGCTGTAGTATGTTGAATCCATCAGGCCATTTTCCGGTGCAGTCACATACAACAACATCGACTTTGCTGTGTGTGAGCATCTTGAGGGCGTCGTCCTCACCGATCGCAACAATGACCGACTTCAAGCCGCACTGATGGAGAACGGTTTGCACAAAACGCCCCGATTGCGCGTCTTCCTCGACGACAAGGGCAAGATAAGCGTTTGTGAGGCACGTCATTGCTAATCCATTGCATCAATCAAGATTATCCCAAGAGTAATTCCATGACTCTTAACACCTCCCTTAAATGTCGGATGATCAATGCTTCTGACACATCTCAAATCACAGGCTGGCTTCGATAACCGTCAAATCTTCAACGAGTTTTAATAAAATTGAAATCAGTGGCGGCGAGAATGGAGACCCTAGACGGGGAGAAAATAATGTTGTGGAAACGCCTTTTTCGCGGTGATCGCGGCAACAGCGCGCCGGTCGACGAAGCAGAAACTTACCTGGTCTCACGGACAGTCATGCCGAAATCGAGACGAATTTGCCACCACCAGGCGCAAACGCTATGTGCCGAGGTCCGAGCAGGCAATCCTGGACGCCGCCCGCTCCATCACCTGACGCTTTATCCGCTGAACCGATTGCTTTTGGGGAAGCCGTTGGGCGGCAGGCGGCCCGCATTGCCGCGATTGCCCTCCCAGGTGGCAAGGTCCGTCTCGGTCCGCTGGCGCTCACCAATCCGCCAGGTCAACCCGTCCGCCCGGTTGAACACCTTGACGTCGCTCACGCTTCCCTGCTTGTAGCGCTGCAAGAGGACGCCGGCGCCCCGGGTCATTTCCGAAATCTGGTCCACGGGAAACACCAGTAGCTTCCGGTTGTCGCCAACGATGGCCACCATATCGCCATCGACGGGCACACAGAGCCCGGCTTTGGTCTTGCCCTTGACGTTGAGGACCTGCTTGCCGGAGCGGGTCTGGGCCACCACCTTGTCAGCCTCGGCGATGAAGCCCTTGCCGTCCGACGACACCACCAGCAGCTTTGAGCCGGGCCGGAACACATAGAGCTCGACAATCTCGTCCTCGTTATCGAGGTCGATCATCAGGCGGACCGGTTCGCCATGGCCGCGCCCCCCCGGCAGTTTGTCGCAACCGATGGTGTAAAACCGCCCGTTGGACGCAAACAGCAGGATCTTGTCGGTGGTCTGGGCATGGATCCAGAACTTGCCCTCATCCCCTTCCTTGTACTTGACCTCCGTGCCTTCGGGCTGATGACCCTTCATCGCGCGGATCCAGCCCTTCTCCGAACAGATAACGGTGATCGGTTCCTTCTCGATCATGGCTTCCAAGGGCACGATCTCGGCTACCGGCGCTTCGGCGAAGTCGCTGCGCCGCCGGCCAAGCTCGGTCCTGGTGCCGAACTGGTCCCTGGTTGCCTTGATCTCGTCGGCAATCCGGCTCCATTGCTGCTCTTCGCTGGCGAGGAGAACTTCCAGCTCCGCCTTCTCCCCGGTCAGGCCTTTATGCTCCTTGCGGATCTCGAACTCCTCGAGCTTGCGCAGGGAGCGCAGCCGCATATTAAGAATCGCCTCGGCCTGAACGTCGGTCAGATCGAAGCGCTTCATCATCACCGCCTTTGGCTCATCCTCTTCGCGGATGATGCGAATCACCTCGTCAAGGTTCAGATAGGCAACGAGATAGCCGTCGAGCACTTCGAGGCGATGCTCGATCTTGGCCAGGCGATGGCGGGAGCGCCGCAGCAAAACCACAAGCCGATGGTCGAGGAACGCCTGCAACGCCTCCCTGAGCGACATCACCCGCGGCACGTTGTGGTCCAGGACATTGAGATTGAGCGATATCCGGACTTCGAGGTCGGTGATCCGGAACAGGCTCTCCATCAGCACGTTGGGATCGACGGTGCGGCTGCGCGGCTCCAGCACCAGGCGCACATCCTCGGCCGATTTGTCGCGCACGTCCTGGAGGATCGGCACCTTTTTGTCGCCGATCAGGTCGGCAATCCGTTCGATCAGCCGGGACTTCTGGACCTGATAGGGAATTTCGGTGACCACGATCTGGTAGGTGCCGTGCCCGGTATCCTCGACCTCCCATCTGGCGCGCAGCCGGAAACTGCCGCGCCCGGTGGCGTAAGCTTCCTCGATCGAGGCGCGGGGCTCCACAATGGTGCCGCCGGTCGGGAAATCGGGACCCGGGATCCGGTTGACCAGCTGGGCAGTGGACGCGCCGGGATGGCGGATCAGGTACAAAAGGCCGTCGCAAAGCTCCGACAGATTATGCGGCGGCACGCTGCGTCGCCATGCCGACCGCAATGCCGGTCGCCCCGTTGGCGAGCAGATTGGGGAAGCTTGCGGGCAGAACCTCGGGCTCGCGGTCCTCGCCGTCATAGGTGTCGCGGAAATCGACGGCGTCCTCGTCAATCCCGTCGAGGAGCGCGGACGCCACCTCGGTCATCCGGGCCTCGGTGTAGCGCATGGCGGCGGCGTTATCGCCGTCGATGTTGCCGAAATTGCCCTGTCCGTCGACCAGCGGATAACGCACGGCGAAATCCTGGGCCAGACGCACCAGGGCGTCATAGACCGCCTGGTCGCCGTGGGGGTGATATTTACCGATCACGTCACCCACCACCCGCGCGCATTTCTTGAACCCGGTATTGGGATCGAGCTTCAGGATCCGCATGGCATAGAGAAGCCGGCGATGGACCGGTTTCAGCCCGTCGCGCACATCGGGCAGCGAGCGCGCCATGATGGTCGAGAGCGCGTAGGAGAGATAACGTTCCGACAGCGCGTCGGCGAACGGCGTATCGATTACCTTGTTGCTTGAGTTGGTCATAAGCTCACAGATTTGGTAAGAGAGGTGAAAACACCTACAAGATCAGCCGCACTTTACGCTTTCGCGGCCGCCGCTGCAATACGCTCCGCCAGCCTTCTGCGCGCTTCGGGCAAGCCCCGCTGGTCATGTGCCACCAGGTGACTTTCGAGGAAATAGCCGGTCAGCGTGAAGCCCGCCGCCACCTCCTCGAGGCTTTGGGCGGCCTTCCCGCCCGCGGTCAGGAAAGATGGCAGGGGCAACAGGCGGTCCCGGTAGGGCGCGCCCGCGTCCCGGCTCACCGCCCGGCCCGATTTGGGAGAGACGTACACGAGGTCCCCGGTCTCGCCCGTGGCGGCGCAGGCGGCAAGATCGAGGCCCGAGCCCACTTCCGCCAGCAGCCCGAGCTCCCAGTGCACCACAGCCGGCGCCCAGCGGGTTGGACTATCGCCCTCCCCGCCGGCGTCCAGCAGGTCGAAGACCGCCTCGAGCCCCTGATAGATCGCGGAATGGGGGTCCCGTTCCGCCAGCAGGGCGGAAGCTAACGCGCAACAGGACGTCATGGCGGCAAGCCGCGTCGGGCCGCCGGCAAAGGCGACGGTGCGCACCCGCACCGGCTCCACCGTGAAGACACCCAGATGACTTTCGAGCCGGGCCCGCCACACCGCCTCGACCGTGGTGCCGGGCTGCAGTCCGCCGCGACGCTTGCGCGACAGCGCCCCCTTGACCACGCCAAAGGCGCGGCCATGGGCCGGGGTCAGCAGCTCCAGCCGGGCATCATGCTCGCCGAGCCGATGCAGGCCCAGAATTATGCCGTTGTCACGCCATTCCATAAGATGAGATAAGACACCAGCTAGTCGATAAAATCGAGGCCGATATTGCGATAATGCTCGCGCTGCTCCGACCAGCGCTCCCGTACCTTGACGAAGAGAAACAGATGGACGCGGCGCTCCAGCAATTCTTCCAGTTCGGCGCGGGCGTCCTGGCCGATGTCCTTCAAGGTCCGCCCCCCCTTGCCGATGACAATGGCCTTCTGGGTCTTGCGCTCCACATAAATGGTCTGCTCGATGCGCACGCTGCCGTCCTTGCGCTCCTCCCAGGTCTCGGTTTCGACGGCGGACGCGTAGGGCAGTTCCTGATGGAGCTTGAGGTAGAGCTTCTCGCGGGTGACTTCAGCCGCCAGAATGCGGTCGGAAATATCGCTCAGCTGATCGGGCGGATAATGCCACGGCCCCTTGGGTAGAGCCTCCGCCAGATGATCGACCAGATCGTCGACCCCGTCGCCGTTCAGCGCCGAGATCATGAAAATGTCGGTAAAGATGCCTTCCGTATTGAGCGCGGCGGTAAGCGTCAGGAGCTTCTCCTTCCTGACCGCGTCGACCTTGTTCACCGCCAGGATGGCGTTGCGGTTCTGGGTCTTGAGGCCATCGATAATCGAACGCGTATCCCGGTCGATGCCGTGCGTGGCATCGACAATCAGGACCACCACGTCGGCATCGGCCGCCCCGCCCCAGGCGGCAGCAACCATCGCCCGGTCAAGCCGCCGGCGCGGTTTGAAGATACCGGGCGTATCGATAAACACGATCTGGCTCGGCCCGTGCGCCACAATGCCGAGCGTGCGGGTCCGGGTGGTCTGGACCTTGGGGCTGACAATGGCAATCTTGCTGCCGACCACCTGATTGAGGAGCGTGGATTTTCCGGCGTTCGGCGCGCCCACCACGGCAACAAAGCCGAACCGCATGTCTTCCGGCGCAAGCTGGTCAGGCATCACCGAGCGACTTAAGCATGGCGCGGGCCGCCTCCTTTTCCGCCACCCGTTTGGACGAGCCGGCGCCGGTCGCCGGCGGACAGCCGTCAAGCCGCGCCTCCACGGTAAAATAGAGCGCGTGGTCGGGGCCGCGCCGATCCACCTCCACATATTCGGGCGGGTTCAATCCCCGGCCTTGCGCCCATTCCTGGAGCGCCGACTTGGGGTCGCGCGTGCCACGTTCTTCCTCGGCAATCAGGTCGCGCCATTCCGCTTCGACAAACCGGCGCGCGGCCTCATACCCGTCGTCGAGGAAAATGGCGCCGATCACGGCTTCGCAGACGTCAGCCAGAATTGCAGGCTTTTGCCGGCCCCCTTCATCCTCCGCGCCCTTGGCGAGCAGAAGATGCTCATCGAGTCCCACCGTTAACGCCACGTCGGCGAGGGTTTCCCGCTTGACAAGCGAGGCGAAGCGGCGCGCCAGGCTGCCTTCTTTCAGATTGGGAAAGCGCTCGTAAAGCGCTTCGGCGATAATCAGGCCGAGGACGCGGTCGCCCAGAAACTCAAGGCGCTGGTAATTGGCCGGCCCGCCGACGCTGGGATGGGTCAGGGCCTCTCGCAACAGGGCGGGTTGGCGAAAACGGTGACCCAGCTTCTTCTCAACCTCCGCGAACCTGTCGCCTGTCATCCCGAAATGTCTTTGAAGAACCGATTGAAGCGCATGGCGCTGAACCACTTCCAGAACTGCCACCACTGCGCTGCGCCATCCGTGGAGAAGGTGATGATTTCGGCTTTCCCCACGAGATTTTCGAACGGAATCATGCCGACACCGCGGGACATAGGCAAACGGCTGTCGGCGGAGTTGTCGCGATTGTCGCCCATGGCGAAGTAATAGCCCTCCGGAACGCGGTAAACGGGCGTGTCGTCATATTGGATTTCGCCATAGAGGTCGAGGGTGTTGTAGCTGACGCCGTTGGGCAGGGTTTCCCGGTACTCTGCGGCCCGGCGCACCGATATATTGGGATCGTTATTGACGAAATCCGCGACCTTCACACGCTTGACCGGCGTCCCGTTGATATAAAGCACGCTGTGTTTCATCTGAATCCGGTCGCCCGGAAGCCCGATGATGCGCTTGATATAGTCGGTGTGGCCGTCGCGGGGCAGCTTGAACACCGCCACGTCGCCCCGTTTCGGTTGCGTGGCAAATATGCGTCCGTGAAATAGCGGCAGGCTGAACGGCAATGAGGCGCGGCTGTAGCCATAGGAAAATTTCGATACAAACAGATAGTCGCCCACCAGTAGCGTCGGCAGCATCGATTCCGACGGAATGTTAAAGGGCTGATAGGCGAAACTGCGAAACGCGATGGCGATAATGAGCGCCACCACGACCGTCCGGATGGTCTCACCCAGCGATCCGTCTTTGCTAGCGATCCCTTGTTTCTCGATAGCCATTAGACCTCAATACTCCACTTTCCCGCCCCGACTGATTGCCATGAAGCCCATGCGGGCACCCGCTGTCAAGGATTAGCCGTTCGCTCCATAAATTCCTTCGGTACCGCGGTAATCAGGACAATGGCCTGAGCCCAGGGATGATCATCGGTGATCGTCAGATCGATCTGGGCAAACATGCCGTCGGGCGTCATTTCCTCGAGCCGCGCCAGCGCGCCACCGGTCAGCGTCATGGTGGGCTTGCCGGTCGGCGCGTTGACCACGCCCATGTCGCGCCAGAACACGCCCCGGCGGAACCCGGTGCCAAGCGCCTTGGCACAGGCCTCCTTGGCCGCGAAGCGCTTGGCGTAGCTTGCAGCCCGGCCGGCCCGGCGCTCCGACCGCTCGATCTCGATATCGGTAAAGATACGCTGGATAAAGCGGTCGCCGAATCGGGTCAGTGACCCGTCGATCCGCCGGATATCGATAATGTCGTTACCAAGACCGAGGACCCACACGCGCTCACGCCTTTCGCTCGCGCGCCTCTAGTCCGCGGCCCCGGTCCATCATCCGGCGCATCTGGCGAATGCTGGCGTCGAGCCCCTGGAAGATCGCGTCGCCGATCAGAAAATGACCGATATTGAGTTCGACGATCTCGGGTATGGCTGCGATATCCCCGACCGTATCGAACGACAGCCCATGACCGGCATGAACCTCCATCCCCAGCTCGCCGGCAAGCCGTGCGCCCGCTCTAATGCGCTCCAGTTCCCGCGCGCGTTCAGCCCCTTGCGCATCGCAGTAGGCGCCGGTATGGAGCTCCACCTGATCGACGCCCAGCGCCTTCGACGCCTCGATCTGGGCCGGGTCCGGGTCGATGAACATCGTCACCAGAATGCCTGAGTCCTGGAGCTTCTTCACATAGCTTCCGAGCAGATCGCGCCCGCCCGCCACATCGAGTCCCCCTTCGGTGGTTAACTCCTGGCGCTTTTCGGGCACGAAACAGGCCGCGTGGGGCTTATGCCGCAACGCGATTTCCAGCATTTCGGGCGTCGCCGCCATCTCCAGATTGAGCGGCAGTGCAATTTCCCGGCTGAGCCGGGCAATGTCATGGTCGGAGATATGCCGGCGGTCCTCGCGCAGATGAGCGGTAATGCCGTCGGCTCCGGCCCCGGCTGCAAGGACCGCAGCGCGAACGGGATCCGGGTGGTGACCGCCGCGCGCATTACGGATCGTGGCGACATGGTCGATGTTCACGCCGAGGCGCAAAGGGCGTCTTCCGTCACGCTGCATCATGATCCCCGCCTTCCTTCTTTCCTTCCTCAAGCCTGTTGATCAGCGCAATGGCATTGCGATGCCTGCGCTCGATCCGGCGCTCCTTGTATTTACCCACAGCGCCCCGCAACGGCCAGTAGATTCCGAACCATACCACAATCGCCGCGGGCACACTTCCCACCACCATTGGCACCAACAGCGGCCCCAGGGTCGCAAGAGGGGCATGGAAGGCGTCCGTGATCGTCAGATGATAGACCGGATCGAGCATTGGATCGCGCGCCAGAACCAGGCACCCGATGCGGTATGTCCAATACCAGATCAGAGGAAACGTCCACGGATTGCCCAGCATCGTACCGATTGCGGAGGCCAGAACGTTGCCGCGCATCACCCAGGCAAGCAGTGCGCCCAAGATGAAATGAAACCCGAGGAACGGCGTCATCGACATGGCCGCGCCGGAGGCAATGCCGGAGGCAATACTGTGCGCCGTCCCCGGCATCCGGCCAATTCTGTGACGAAGATAGACCGCATAGCGGCGCAGCCCCATGCGCGGCCAGATATAGTTCATCCACTGCTGGCCACGGCTGCCTATATTTTTACCGCTTTCGGCGTCGGCCACGTCGTCTCCTCCTCAGGCCATTCCTCGACTGCCCGGTTTTTCCGCCGGGATTTTTGCAAGCTCAGGCGGAACCGCCGAAGGTTCATAGGTGGGAATATCGAGCTCGGTCAGCGCCACCACCGGCACCCCCACATCGGCCTTGCCGCCTGAACGATCGATGAGGCAGGTCACGCCAACCACGCGCCCGTTGTTCGCCTCGACACAGTTCTTGCATTCCCGCGACGAGAGCCCGGTGGTCACGATGTCTTCCGCAATCACCACCCGCGCCCCTTTCGGTATTGAAAACCCCCGGCGCAGCTTGAAGTCACCGCCAACCCGCTCGGCAAAGATTCCACGAACACCCAACTGGCGCGCCAGTTCGTATCCAACCACCACGCCACCCATGGCCGGGGCGACAACCAGGTCGACCGATCCGGCCCCGAGCGTGTCGTTGATCTTATGGCTAAGCGCCCGGCACAGAATTTCGGCCCGGGCCGGATCGCTCAGCACCAGCGCGCATTGCAGGTACTTCGGGCTGTGCAGCCCCGAGGAGAGCAGAAAATGCCCCTCCAAAAGCGCACCCGCGTCGCGAAAATGCCGCAAGACTTCCTCTTGATCCATAAAATCTATCCTCTTGTCCTCTTTAACCCTGTCAGCTTCGTAGCCGCTCCACCGACGTTATAACCGGTGTCGCCCGCAGGGCCGCAACAATGCTCGTCAGGTGCTTGACGTCGTGAACCTCGACATCCACCACCAGACGGAAAAACTCCGGATCGCGCTCGGTTATCTTGAGATTATTGATATTCCCAAGATCGCGGGCAATCACTTCGGCCAGTTTGGACAGCGCGCCCACTTCGTTCAACAGTACAACCTCAAGCCGGCCCACGTAAAAGTCGGGGTGGTCATGGTCCGCATACCACGACAGATCGAGCCAGCGCTCCGGCGCTTCCATAAATGATTCGAGGGCATCGCAGTCGATGGTGTGGACGATCACCCCCTTGCCCGGCAGCACAATTCCGACGATTCTGTCGCCGGGGAGTGGATGACAGCATTCGGCGAGGTGCACCGCCATGCCCGGCGTCAGCCCGCGAATCGGGATGGCGTGGTCGCCGGCCTTGCGCTCCCCTTTCCGGTCACGCGGCATGGCGATCGCCTTGGCGTAGTCGCCTTTAAGCTTCTTGCCCGGAAAGATCGCTTCCATCACCTGTTTTTCGGAGACATGCCCCTGTCCGACCTGGGCATAAAGCTGCTCGGCGTCGTTGAACTTCAACTTTCCGGTCCCGTTCCTGACCGCCTTCTCGGTAAAGTCGCGCCCTTCTTTCTTGAAGGCCCGTTCCAGAATTTCCTTGCCGAGCTCGACATATTCCTGACGCTGTTGGTGGCGGATGAAGCGCCGAATGGCGGATCGCGCCTTGCCGGTGACAACAAAGCTCTCCCATGCCGGCGACGGCGTTTGCGCCTTGGACCGCAAAATCTCGACCTGGTCGCCGTTTTCCAGTTCACTACGGAGCGGCACGGCCTTTCCATTGACCTTGGCGCCGACGCAGGTATCGCCGATCCCGGTGTGCACGGCATAGGCGAAATCGACCGGCGTCGCGCCCTTGGGCAGGTCAATGAGCTCGCCTTTGGGCGTAAAACAGAACACCTGGTCCTGGAACATGGCAAGCTTGGTGTGTTCGAGAAATTCTTCGGGCGTCGACGCGTGCTCCAGAATTTCCAGGAGTTCCTGCAACCATTTGTACTGCGCCCCGTCAATGCTGTCTGCGCCTTCCTTGTAGCGCCAGTGCGCGGCAACGCCCAGCTCGGCCACCCGGTGCATGTCCCGGGTGCGGACCTGGATTTCGATGCGCTGGCGCTCGGGCCCGATCACAGCGGTGTGGATTGAGCGGTAGCCATTTCGCTTGGGCGTGGAAATATAGTCGTCAAACTGACCGGGCACCGCCTGCCACTGACCGTGAACGATGCCGAGCACCCGGTAGCAGGTCTCCAGATCGTCAACGATGACCCGGAAGGCGACGATATCGGACAGTTGCTCGAACGCGATGTTGCGCTTTTCCATCTTGCGCCAGATCGAATAGGGCGTTTTTTCGCGCCCCGTAACTTCAGCCCTGATTCCGTGGTCTGCAAGAACGTCCTTGATCTGATTGATGATGCGCTGCTTGAGATCATCGCCGCCCCCTTCCCGGTGAAGGAAGTTGAGCCGCGCCATGATCGACTCTCGCGCTTCCGCATAGAGATGCGCGAAAGCCTGATCTTCAAGCTCCTCCTTGACCTCGTGCATGCCGATCCGGGCCGCCAGCGGGGCATAGATTTCCATCGTCTCGAGCGCAATTCGCCGGCGCTTGTCCGCGTTCTTGATGTGATGCAGGGTCCGCATGTTGTGGAGCCGGTCGGCAAGCTTGACCAGAAGCACGCGGATATCGTTCGACATGGCGAGAAGGAATTTGCGGAAGTTCTCCGCCTGCTGGGAGGCGTCCGACTTCATCTCGATGCGCGACAATTTGGTCACGCCATCGACGAGCTTGGCGACGTCCGACCCGAACAGCTCTTCGATCTGTTCGTAGGTCGCGAGGGTATCCTCGATGGTGTCGTGCAGAAGCGCCGTGGCGATAGTGGCGCCATCAAGCTGAAGCCGGGTCAGAATGCCGGCCACTTCAAGGGGATGGGAAAAATAAGGGTCGCCAGAGGCACGGCGCTGCTTGCCGTGGGCCTTCATGGAAAAAACATAGGCCCGGTTGAGAAGGTTTTCGTCAACCTCCGGGTCGTAAGCCCTGACCCGCTCGACCAACTCGTATTGCCGGATCACGGCCGAAACCCCTTGTCAAACCGGTAGCAGCCAAGGACATGGCTAAAGGGGGGCAGGGAATAAGTCCCCCGCTCGCGGTTTCCTGGCCTATTCGTCCTCTTGATCGCTTCCGCCTTCCTGCGGAGCGCCTTCATCAGCATCGGAAGAGTCATCTTCACTGGCGCTGTCGCTCTTGAAGGCCGCCTCGGCCTTGAGCGCGGCAGCTGCTTTTTCAAGGTTCTCGGCGGTGAACTCCTCGTTCTCCGCTTCGACCTTGCGACCCGCCAGCAGGAGGGAAATATCATCCTCTTCAGGCTCGTCCACCTCCACATGGCGCTGAAGGCCATGGATAACGGCTTCGCGAAGGTCGTCCGCCTTCAGTTCCTCGTCCGCAATCTCGCGCAAGGCGACAACGGGATTCTTGTCATTGTCGCGCTCCACGAGGGGGGCGGACCCCGACGAAATCTGCCGCGCCCGGTGCGCTGCATAGAGCACCAGTTCAAAGCGGTTCGGAACCTTTTCAACGCAGTCCTCAACGGTGACGCGTGCCATTCGCTAATCTCCAAGCCTTAGGGGTGGAAAGTCAGGCTTATACTCGACCGGGTCCGCCACTGTAAAGGGTTGAACAGCGGGCCGGACAAGCGGACCTTCCGGAAAATACAATCTGTCATCTTATGTAGAGCGCCAAGGCGGGAACCTCAAGCCCCTGAAGACCAGAGCGTTTCAATATAATCATGAAACGCTCTAAAGCGGACGAATGATTTCGTCGCTATCGAGCGCGTCGAGAAGCTCCGACGTCGTTTTGCCGAGCACAGGGTGGCGCCAGTCCGGCGCAATGTCCGCCATGGGCTCCAGCACGAAACGCCGCTCATGCATCCTCGGATGGGGCAGGATGGGACCCTCGCCTGTATTGCGCACAGTTTCCCCATACGCCAACAGATCGATATCGAGGACCCGCGCCTCCCACTTCTCGCGCCGCACTCGCCCGAACGACGCTTCGACCTTATGCAGAAGGCCGAGAAGCGTGTCAGCGGTCATATCGGTCCGCCCCTCAATCACCCCGTTGACGAACCACGGCTGGTCCGACGGCGGCACAGGCGCGCTCTCATACCAGCGCGATCGGGCCACAACCGTAAGTCCCCGCCGGGCGAGGTCCGCCACTGCCGCGTCAAGGGTTTCGCGGGGCGCGCCGTATCGGGGCGACGGCAGATTGGCGCCCAGTGCGATAAAAACAGCAGTCATGTGGTACTATGATCCAACTTTCAATGTTTCTCGTATACTGGCGAAGTTCCGATTGCCGATCATTAACGCGTTATGTTAAATGTAACTACAAAATAATAATGTATTATATGAATATTCACAGAACAGGCATACGATGGCAAATTCTCAAGCTCCCCATTTCCATGACAACGAACTTATCACACTGTTTATGGATGGATCCAACCTCCATGCCGCTGCCAGGGCGCTCAAACTCGATCTCGATTTCCGGCGCGTCAGGCAATATTTTGCCGATCGCGGGCGCCTGCTGAGGGCGATTTACTACACCGCGCTTCTCGAAGACCAGGAAAACAGCCCCTTGCGCCCGCTCCTTGACTGGCTCGATTACAATGGCTACACGATCGTGTCCAAACCGGCCAAAGAGTTCTATGACGACGCCGGGAACCGCCGGGTGAAGGGCAATATGGACATCGAGCTCGCCGTCGATATGATGGAGCTCGCCGACCACATGGATCACATCGTCCTGTTTTCGGGCGACGGGGATTTCCGCTCTGTGGTTGATGCGGTCAAACGCAAAGGGGTCCGGGTCACGGTGTGCAGCAGTGCGGAGACCAGTCCGCCGATGGTGGCCGACGATCTGCGGCGCCAGGCGGACGGCTTTATCGAACTGGCAGACATGCGGGAAGAATTTGGGCGAGTCAATGCACGGGAAGAAGTCGTTTAACAGTGTACCTTCCCGTCACCGCGCCCCCACAATGATGCGCAACGAACCGGACCGGAACTGCGCGCTCTGCCCCCGGTTGTCGCAATTCCGCAGTGACAATCAGGTCAAATTCCCGGATTTCTTCAATGCACCGGTTCCCGCCTTCGGTCCTGCCGAATCCGGACTGCTGATCGTTGGACTGGCGCCGGGCCTCAAGGGAGCGAACTGGAGCGGGCGTCCCTTTACCGGCGACTACGCCGGCGACCTTCTCTATGCGACACTGATCAAGTTCGGGTTCGCCAGCGGCAAGTACGAAGCCCGCACGGATGACGGGCTCACGCTGATCGGCGCGGCGATCACCAATGCGGTCCGCTGCGTGCCGCCTGCCAACAAACCCACCACGCCGGAAATCAAGACTTGCCGCCAGTTTCTGGTCGGTGATATCGAGTCCAACGGCGAGCTCTGCGCCATTGTCGCGCTGGGCCGGATTGCTCACGAGTCTGTGCTTGCGGCTTTGGGGAGCAAGCGCTCCGCCCATCCGTTCGGTCACGGCGCCGAGCACGATATGGGGGAAGGCCTCCGGCTGTTCGACAGTTACCACTGTTCCCGCTACAACACCAATACCCGGCGGTTGACCACAGAAATGTTCGAAGCGGTGTTTCGCCGCGTGCGCGCATACGTTGACGGGCCGGTCTAACCGAGGTCCTTGAGAAGTCGGCCCTTTTCGCGCTCCCAGTCCCGCGCCTTTTCGGTCTCCCGCTTGTCGTGCTGTTTCTTGCCGCGGGCCAGGCCAACCGAGACCTTGGCGATCCCCCGGTCGTTAAAATAAATCGCCAGCGGCACGAGCGTGATCCCTTTCTGCCGGGTGGCGGCCCCGAGCCGGCTGATCTCGCGCTGGTGCATCAACAACTTGCGCGGACGCCGGGAGTCGTGGTTGAAGCGATTGCCGTGGGTGTATTCCGGGATATGGGCATTGACCAGGAACATCTCGCCGTTCCTGACCTCGGCGTAGGCGTCGGCAATGGCGGCATGGCCGGCGCGCAGCGACTTGACCTCGGTGCCCACCAGCACAACACCCGCCTCCACTTCATCGTCGATGAAGTAGTTATAGCGCGCCTTGCGGTTTTCAGCGACCCTGCGCCGTCCCGAACTGGTTTTGGAAGATGCCATAGGATCAGGCGATCGCGCCTTTCCGGGTCAAAATTCCCGCGCCGCGCAAGGCCTCCTCCACGATGGCTTTCGTGCTCTCCGCCACCGGCGCCAATGGAAGCCGCAGCTCGGCAGTGCACAGGCCAAGCAGGCTCGCGGCGTATTTCACCGGCCCGGGGCTCGAATTCCACAAACAGCGCGTCATGGACCGGCGCCAGCTGGTCCTGCAGGTCGCGCGCCTTGCCGAAATCGCCGGCAAGACAGGCGGCCTGGAACACAGCGCACAGGCGCGGCGCAATATTGGCAGTCACCGAAATACAGCCCGTTCCGCCATGGGCCATGAAACCGAGCGCGGTCAGGTCCTCCCCGGAAAGCTGAACAAAATCCTTGCCACAGGCGAGACGCTGCCGCGACACCCGGCCGACGTCGTTGGTCGCATCCTTGACGCCGACGATATTCGGCAGTTCCGCCAGCCGCGCCATGGTCTCGACCGACATGTTGATCACGCTGCGGCCCGGAATGTTGTAGATAATA
Organism: uncultured Alphaproteobacteria bacterium; assembly: GCA_963746725.1. GTDB lineage: Bacteria > Pseudomonadota > Alphaproteobacteria > Sphingomonadales > Govanellaceae > J090. The sequence continues at coordinate 15,909 of CAVVCF010000001.1, forward strand.
ATCGGGATTTGGACGGCATCGTTCAGCGCCTTGAAGTGCTGATAGAGCCCCTCCTGGGTCGGCTTGTTATAATAGGGCGTCACCACCAGTGCGGCGTTCGCGCCCACCTCCCTGGCATGCTGGCAGAGCCCAACGGCTTCCTTCGTGGAATTCGAACCGCATCCGGCAATAACCGGGACCCGGCCGGCAACCGTCTCAACACAGATCTCGGTCACGCGCCGATGCTCGGTATGGGACAGGGTCGGCGATTCGCCCGTGGTTCCGCAGGGTACGACACCGGTGCTGCCCTCCGCGATCTGCCATTCGATCAGATTGCGGAATGCGTCTTCATCCACCGCGCCCTTTCGGAACGGCGTGATTAAAGCGGGAATGGAACCCTTGAACATTTGGCTGCTCCTTTTCTATGGGCAAAATAAGCCCCAAGGCGCGCCGCGGCAAGAGCGGAGCCGAAACTACATGAAAAAACAAACCCCGCTCCATGCCAAGGAGCGGGGTTTGAAGTCGAAAGAGTGTCGAGGTCTATCAGTCAGACGGTCCCGCCGGACCACCCGGGCCCATTCCGTCACCCGGGCCCATACGCTCATGGTGGCGGTCCCTCATACGGTCATTCTGATCGAGCTTGCCGTCGCCGTTACGGTCGAGACGCTTGAACAGCTCGTCTCCATTAGCCTTTGATTCTTCGGCGCTGATAACGCCATCATGGTTGGTATCGAGACGCTCAAACATACGGTTGCGCATCTCCTCCTCCCGGCGCTTGCGCTGGGCTTCCACGAATTTTTCAAATTCCTTTCGGGTCACCTTGCCGTCGTGGTTGGCATCAGCAGCCTTGAACCGGTCCTCGAAGTTAGCGTCGAATTCTTGCTGGCTAATGACCTTGTCGCCGTTCTTGTCCATCTTCATGAAGGCCATTCCGGCCCGCTTCATATGATCGCCCGGGCCGCCATCGCCGTGGGCAAACGCCGCACCACCAAGGGCAAGCGCGGATAACACAATTAGAGAGGTCGTTTTGAGCATGGGTCTTTCTCCTGAGCAGATTAGGAAACGCACTGGTTCCCCCTCCAGTCATCCATAATACGGGAGACCGTCCCAAAACCCTACGCTCGTCGCGAAAAATCCCTTCGATTGGGATTGCCGGTGGTCAGCGTTTGTCAGTGCGTCATCAGGACGGCCGACTTGCTGCCTTCGATCACTTCCTGGGTTACACCACCGAGAATAAGTTCACGCAGCCGGCTGTGCGAATAGGCGCCCATGACCAACAGATCAGCGTCAAGTTCCGCCGCCGCATTCAGCACAGCTTCGCCATCCGTCCGCTTGTCGGCCCTGGTCTCGATGATATCGGCCTTGATGCCGCGCCACGACAGGCTTTCCACAAGAGCCGCGGCGTCGGGGCCGTCGAAGTCTCTCCTTGTTACCAACCGTCACGATCATCACGGTTTTGGCCCGCCCGAGGAACGGCAGAGCGCCCCGGAGCGCGCGGGTGGCCTCAATACTGCCGTTCCAGGCGACGAGCACCTTGCCATCGAGCTTCATTGCGCCGCCCTCCGGCACCATCAGCACCGGACGGGCCGAATGGAACAGCAGCCCTTCCAGAACATCGGTCGTGTTTTCGCGCTCCTCAGGGTCAGGTTGAGCGACCACCGACAGGTCATAAAGCCGACCCTCGAGGCCGTAGCGATAATCGAGGCTCCCCACGGTTTCGCGCCAGGTCGCGCTGACCTTATTTCCGGCCGGCTCATCCCGAACCTCAACGGCTTTATCCTGGCAAACCGCGTCAAAGCTCGCCTTCACCTTGGCGGCGAGCTTTGCGGCGTGTTCTTCCGCATTCTCCGAAATCTGGACCAGGAGTTCCGTGGGCATGGGGCCAGCGACATAGGGGATCGGGGCGCTCGGGTCCATTTTGACATGAAACCCGGTCACATGGGCATTGAATGCCTTTGCGACGTCAAGCGCCGCAGCGAGAGCCACCCGGCCCGTTTTCTCATAGGGAACTGGCGCAAGAATATTGCGGATCGTCATCAAATCTCTCCCTCGTCATGGCAACCGATGGAAGTCTACCCGACGAACGGTAAGGCTAAAGATGACCTAAATCAATTGTGCGCGGCAAAATACCGGCGTCAGAAGTCCATCTGGGCCACGACGCCGTAGGTCCTGTCCGCGTCCTCACCGGTCATCACGCCGAGTCGCACCGGCGATCCCCGGAACCGGTCGGTCAATAGCACCGCCGAAATATTCGCAATGACGGCGCTCGCAATCACGTCCGTCCAGTGGTGCTCCCTCGCATCGACCCGACTCCAGCCGACGGCTGCCGCCAAAACATAAGCCGGAACACCGTACTCCCAGCCATAGCGAAACTGAAGGTAGGAGGCGCCTGCAAATGCCGCCGAGGTGTGACCCGAGGGAAAGGATTGGTTGTCGCTACCGTCAGGCCGCATGCGGTGGACGGTATGTTTCAATCCGTAGGTCGCCGCCATCGTCAGCGCGAAACCTTCGCCCAGTTCAAGTAGCCCCTCATTGTCGTGTTTGATCAGCGAGATCAGGCCTGCCGCCACCGGAATCCCGATACTCGCCCCCTTGCCGTAGTCATCGAAGGCTTTGCTGCCGGCGAACGCGTTGGTCGTTAGGGAAATACTGAAAAACAGGGCTGCCGCAGCGGCAACCGGTCGCTTGAATCGCATCGCATCGTCCCCTTATTTTCGCACCCAGCCCGGGCGCGGTGGTGAAGCTATAGCAGCTTCACCTTGCAACGAAAAGATCGACCAAAATCTATAGCCGCTCAATCACGACCGCAATGCCCTGACCGCCGCCGATGCAGAGCGTGATCAGGCCATAGCGCGCGGCGCTACGATGCAGTTCGTAGATCGCCTTGGTGGTGAGGATCGCGCCCGACGCGCCCACCGGATGACCGAGGGCGACCGCGCCGCCATTGGGATTCACTTTGTCCGCCGGGAACCCGAGCGCTTTCGACACGGCGCAGGCCTGGGCGGCGAACGCTTCGTTCGATTCGATCACATCCATATCGCCGACGCCAAGCTCCGCCCGCTCGAGTGCTTTTTTCACCGCCGGAATCGGACCGGAGCCCATGATGCTCGGGTCAACGCCGGCGCGGGCGTAGGAGATCAGCCGGGCGAGCGGCTTGCGCCCTTCTCGCTCGGCGCGCTCGCGCCCCATCAGGACGACCATGGACGCCCCGTCATTGATGCCCGACGAGTTGGCCGCCGTGACCGTGCCGTCTTTCTTGAAGCACGGCTTGAGCGTACTCAGCGACTCAACGGTAACACCGTCGCGCGGGTGTTCATCGGTATCGAAGACCGTGGTGGCCTTGCGGGTCTTGATTTCGATGGGCAGGATCTGGTCCTTGAACCGGCCTTGCGCGATCGCCGCCCGGGCGCGGGCATGGCTTTCGGCCGCGATCTCGTCCTGTTCGGTCCGGCTGATCTGGAACTGCTCGGCCAGATTTTCCGCCGTCACCCCCATATGGCCATTGCCGAACGGGTCAGTCAGGACATGGCTCATCTCGTCGAGAATTTTGGTATCCCCCATGCGCTGGCCCCAGCGCGCCGCCGGCATGTGGTAGGTCGAGCGGCTCATGCTTTCGGCCCCGCCGGCCACTGCCACTTCGGTCTCGCCAAGCTGGATCTGCTGCGCTGCGAGCACAATCGCTTCAAGCCCGCTGCCGCAAAGACGGTTCACGGTCAGACATTGCGCCTCGATGGAAAGACCGCCATCAAGCGCGGCGACACGCGCCATATAGGCGTCCCGGGGTTCGGTCCGGATCACATTGCCGACAATGGCGGATTGAACGGCGTCCGGCGCGACGTCGGCACGGCGCACCGCCTCTGCGACGCATTTGGCGCCAAGCTCGGTGGGCGGAATACCCTTGAGCGTACCGCCGTAGGAGCCAATGGCGGTTCGAACGGCGCTCAGGAAAACGACTTCATTGGGCTGTGGCATTTCGGTGTCCTTTTGCTTTATGTCCTTGGCATTTTCGCGCCATGAAACCGTGCTGCGCCGCAAAATGCAAGACCATTCAGACAAACGTCCGTTTCACGTTTAAATCCGGATGGATTTACCGATCGAGCCGGTACGGGGCCGGGTCAATCCCGGGTGCTTTGCCCGCGATGAGATCGGCCAGCAGACGGCCGGAGCCCACACTCTGCGTCCAGCCCAGATGCCCGTGCCCGGTATTGAGAAACAGGTTCTCAATGGGCGACCGGCCGATCAGCGCCACACCGTCGGCGCACATCGGTCTGAGCCCCGCCCACTCATTGAGCTCCGCCCCTTCCAGGTTGTCGGCGAGCGCGGGAAACGTCGTTCTGAAGAAGTTCAGCAGATTGTCGATCCGGCCCTGGGTCAGCGATCGGTCATAGCCGGTAAACTCGGCCGTGCCGGCAAGGCGCAGCCTGTCGCCCAAAGGCGTCGCCACCGCATGGAGGTCATCGTCGAGGATCGGAATGCGCGGCGCCCCGTTCCACCCCGCTGTCGAGATGGTGCAGGAATAGCCCTTGGCCGGGCGGACCGGCACCGAAAAGCCCAGCTTCCGCGCAAGCTTTGGTGAGTAGCTTCCGGCGGCCAGCACGACCGCATCGGCCTCGTGGCGCCCGGTCGAAGTCTCGACACCGCTTACCGCTTTCCCCCGTCTTGTGAAACCTTCGACCGAGACGCCGTATTTGAACACGGCGCCACGGGCCTCGGCGGCGCGGGCAAGGCCGCGGGAAAATTTGGCGGCGTCGCCGAACCGGTCCTGGGGAAATCGCACACCGCCGGCCAGTTTGTCAGCAATGGGGGCAAGAGCGGGTTCGGCAGCGACGACTCCGTCCGCGTCCAGCACCTCGAAGCTGACGCCTAATGATTGGGTGGCCTCCGCCAACAGGATGGTGTTGGCAAGCGCGTCTGAATTCCGCGTGACTTTCAGGGTCCCGGTCGTCTGGTAATCGAAATCCAGAGATTCGTCCGCCAGAAGTCTGTCCAGGACGTCGAGCGTATAGAACGACAGCGCGGAATTGGCCGCCATATTGCGGCGGAACCGGTCAGGCGAGGAATTGGCGAGAAACTTCAAGCCCCAGAACGCCAGCGACGGCAGGGCCTTGAGCCTTAGCAAGAGCGGCGAATCCTCCCGGCCCAGAAATTTCAGAAGCTTGGTCGCGACACCGGGGGCGTTCCACGGGTCCGACAGGCTCGGCGTGAGCAAACCACCGTTGGCGAAGCTGGTTTCGGCGCCGGCCTCATGCGCGCGCTCAAGCACAGTCACCTGGTGGCCGTCCCGGGCCAGATAATAGGCCGTCGAGGTTCCGATGACCCCTGCGCCGATGACGATGATTTTCACGGACTCGGTCCCCCTTGTTACCCTGGTGGATGTATCCCGCTTGTAACGCCCTGGTGCAGGGTCTGTAAATGGCGTCTCCGGCGCCGGCCCGCGCGCCTTATCCCCCCGCCGACGGGTCGATCCGTTGCAGAAAGGCGTCGATGGCGCCCAAGGCCACGGCGTGGTCCAGCGCCGGCGCATGCCCGCAACGTGGAACTGTAACCGCTTCCATGTGCGGGACCCGCCGCTTCATCTCGGCAAAGGTCTCGGCCGACAGGATATCGGAAAGCGCACCCCGGATCGTCAACAATGGCAGACCCGCAAGGGCTTCGAACACGGGCCAGAGATCTATCGGCTCGGCATCCGTCGCGATCAGCGGGCGGGCGATGTTCGGGTCATAGTCGGCGACCGGTATCCCGTTCTCGTTCTCCCGGAACAGAAGCTCTGCAAAGGCCCGCCAGTCTGCGGGCCCGAAGTCGGGATAGACAGACGCATTGTGCCGTCGAACCTGGTCCACCGCCTCGTCCCAGCTGTGCACGGCCTGGATATTGCCCACGTAAGCCTGGATCCGCTCGATCCCCTTGGCGTCAAGAACAGGCCCCACGTCATTGAGTACGATGCCCGCCACCCGGTCACGCACGCTCGCCCCCATGATCATCGCCATCAACCCGCCGAGAGAGGTGCCGATCAATGCTGCCCGGCCAATCTCCAGGTGATCGAGGAGCGTCCACATATCGTTAACATAGGTGCCGGGATGGTAGTTTTCCCAAGTAGGGTCGTAGGCCGACCGACCCCGCCCCCTCTGCTCGGCTGAGAGCACACGATAGGGCCCCGCCAGATGCGCCGCCAATCCCGCAAAATCGCGGGAATTGCGGGTCAGCCCCGGCATGCACAAGACCGTCAGCGCGCTGGCGTGGTCCGCCGGATAGTCCCTGGCGTAAAGCCGCAGCCCGTCCGTCGATTGGTAGAAGACATCTGCGTAGTCAGTCATTGAACAAGATCTTCCTGTTGGAGCAACGGGTCCAGTGCCTGAACCGTAACCTTGACAGTCAGATCGACGAAATCGTCCAGCGTGCCACCATACGTCCCGGTTATAGGCAGTGCCTGGGCTGGATCGCGGGTGACTGCAACCCGAATCAGGTTGGAGCCTCCGATAATGCCGTTGGTCGGGTCGAATTCCATCCATCCGGCGCCGGGCAGATAAACCTGCACCCAGGCATGAGGCCATCCACTGCCTCTTAGCTGGCCCTCGACGCCGTCCAGAGCGGGGTCGTACATATAGCCGCTGATGAACCGCGCCGCGAGGCCGAGACTGCGCACCCCTTCGATCATCAGGAGCGCCAGATCGCGGCAGCTCCCCGTCCCACGCGCGAGGGTGTCCAACGGGGTCTGGACGCCCTCTTCCTCACGGACCTCATATTTGAATTGGGTATTGACCCCCCGTGTGAGGTCGAACAGGAACTGTTGCGTGTCGGTGCGCCCCTCGGCGCTCAGAAACTGCTTGGTCCACAGATCAACCGTGTGGTCGGGGTCCGGATAGATGCCGGGAGATGCAACTGGCCAGATCCGGCTGCTCCACCGGTGAATAGGTAAAGGGCAATGTGACTGCGAAGGGTGAGATCGGAAACTCCGGCATGACATCGTCGGACGCGAAGTGATCGACCATCACGGTGCTTTCAATCCGCAATTCGTCAGACGCCCCTTCAAACTTTGCAATCGCAATCGAATTGCCGAAAACGTCATGCAGCCAGCGCAGGCTGGCCGGCGGCGACAGGGTCAGCGATCCGTCCACATAGCGAAAATCATGGCTGTCGCGCGGCCGCAGCATAAGGCGATGCTCGCCGAAGGTAACCGGGCGCTTGTATCGATAAACGGTTTCGTGCTTGACCTTGAGGCGCTTCATTCGGCTGCCTGAACTGACCCGGGCTACGGGCCCCCTGCGCTTGTTGTTCCTTAGTGTATCCCGCTCGGCACTGCCGAGATTTCTTCCTGCCAACCGAAATAGCTGTAGCCAAGCCGGTCATTCAGCCGCATTAGGCGTTTCTGGAAATCGTCGGCAAAGGCGTGCGGCCCTTCCTGCACCAGATCCACAGCCGAACGGCTCTTTAGCACCATCAGGATGTCCTGTGCTTCTTTATCCGCCTCCTCGTCGAGGCGCAACTTGAAACGTCGCTTCAGACCGCCAAGAGACTCATGCACATGACCGATACAGAACGCAAGAGACCGGGAAAAATTCCGCTCATGCAGCAGGAATTCCAGAACGTCTTCGCCCCGCATACCGCGGGGATGAGTTCGGCGAAACGCCTGGTATCCGGCAACCGATCGCAGAACGGCAGACCATTGCGAGGCGTCGCTTGGCGAGCCCCATTCGGCCTCGGTGCTTTGCAAATGCTGATATTTGATATCAATAAAGCGCGACATCTGGTCGGCCCGCTCAAGATATTTTCCGAGCCGGTAGAAGCACCACACCTGGTCCCGATAGAGCGTGCCATCGGTAATTCCGGCATGGGCCTGGCAACTGCGCTTGATTCGCTCGCAAAGGTTGGAGAGATTCGCGACCGTGAGGTCGGATCGCCTTAAGTTCTTGAGCGTATTGTGAAAGGTGTTGAGATGCCCCCACATCTCGGTGCTGATCAGATGGCGCAGCGAGCGGGCATTTTCACGCGCGGACCGGACCGAAGACGCAATCGACGTCGAATTGTCGAGACTGGCAACATAGAAATTAATGATATCGCGCGCGGTTGCCGAGTCATGATGTTCGAAAAAGCGCTCCTCGTTGGCGTTGATTTCCACCACCGCCATCCAATCCTGGCTGCCTGTGCGATCGCGAACGAATGTCTTGGTCACGTCGAGAATGCGCGCCAGGTTCTCCGCCCGCTCCATATACCGGGCGAGCCAGTAGGTGTTTTCAGCAAATCTTGCGAGCAGGCTATTCAAGGATCCAGGTATCCTTCGATCCGCCGCCTTGCGACGAGTTCACCACCAGCGAGCCGCGCGGCAGCGCCACCCGCGTTAAACCGCCCGGCAGCACCCAGGTATCGTCTCCGGTCACTGCAAACGGCCTCAGATCCACATGGCGCGGCTCTACCTTGTCATCGATCAGCGTCGGGCTTACCGACAGGTTGATCATGGGCTGACTGATATAATTGTCCGGGTCCGCCTTGACCTGCCGGCGACAGGCGTCGAGTTCCGCCTTCGATGCCTTGGGGCCGATCACAATGCCATAGCCGCCGGCCTCGCCGACCGGCTTGATCACCAGCTTGTCGAGATTATCCAGGGTATATTTCAGCCCCGCCTTCTCCCGGCAGATATGGGTTTCCACATTGGGGATGATCGGATCCTCATCGAGAAAATAGCGGATCACCCGGGGCATATAGGTATAGACCGCCTTGTCATCGGCAACGCCGGTCCCAACCGCGTTGGCAAGCGTCACCTTGCCACGCACATAGGCCTGCATCAGGCCCGGCACGCCGAGCATGCTGTCCTTGCGGAAGGCCCTGGGATCGAGGAAATCGTCATTGATCCGCCGGTAGATCACATGCACCCGCTCAAGCCCGCGCGTGGTCTTCATGTAAACGCAGTCATCGTCCACCACCAGATCGCGGCCCTCGACCAGCGGCACGCCCATTTCGCGCGCCAGAAAAACATGCTCGAAGTAGGCGGAGTTGAACACGCCCGGCGACAGCAACACCACATTAGGATTGCGAACACCCTGAGGCGCCACAGCGCGAAGCGCACGCTGAAGCTGGACACCGTAATCGGACACCGGAGCCACCCCGACATCCTCCATCAGATCGGGGAACGACCGCAGCATGAGGTGGCGGTTCTCCACCACGTAAGATACCCCGGAGGGCGTACGCGCATTATCCTCAAGCACGCAAAACTGGCCCTTGTCATCCCGCACCAGGTCGATCCCGCAAATATGGACGTAGGTGCCTTTGGGCACCTTCACGTCTTTCATCTGCGGGCGGTAATTCTCGTTTCCGAGCACCAGGTCAGCCGGAATGATCTTGTCTTTGAGCACATTCTGTTTGCTGTAAATATCGGCGAGCAGCAGGTTGAGCGCCCTCACCCTCTGCCGGATTCCGGCTTCCAGGGTCCGCCAGTCGGCCGGCGACAGCACACGCGGGATCACGTCGAAAGGCAGGATCCGATCGATGGCGTCGGCCTGGCTGTAGACGGTGAAGGTTATGCCGAGATTGAACAGCTCGCTTTCGGCGTCCCGCGCGCGGCGCTTCAGTTGAGGGATGGTGATCCCGCCCAGCCGGTTGACAATCTCGGCGGTGTGGGCGGGTATGCCGTCACCCTGGCCCAGCATTTCGCAGAAGAAGCGCCCGGGCGTGTAGCCGCTCATCGCGCCTTTCAGTGGCAGCGCAGCCTTACGGCGTTTTGGTTGTGATCCCTGCCCTGGCTTTTCTGTCATGCCCGGCAAGTGTAGCGCGACTTTATGCTGCGGCGCAACAGGACTGACGAAACAACTCTAGAGGAAATCTCCGACACGCGCGCGATAATATGCGAATTTATGGATCGCGGTATCGGGTATCAGACCGAGGTAGGCCTTCTTATAGTTGTAGACCACCTCGGCAACCACGATCGAGTCGTTGTCCTGAACAATAATATTTAAATCGAGCGCGGCCGCTTGGCCGACGCTGCCGACCTGGCTGGCCACGGGAAAGTCTTGCGGCGATTTGTATTGCCATACGACCTCCGGATTACCGGCGGTTACCGCGCCGACGCCGGTCAGGATCACGGTGCCGCCAGACGAGAAGTCAAATGGCTTCATGACCTCATCAACGGAAAGCAACAGATCCTTTAGCTGATCCACCGTGATATTATCTTCCCGTGCGGCAAGGTCAGCCACATTCATGGTCGCATTCTGTATCTTCTGGGTCAGCAGCATGTAATTGCCGAACTCTATGAGCCCGAGACACATCATCATCGCCACGGGTGCGACCAGCGCTGTCTCGATCAGGGCAGACCCGCTTCGATCCCGCCACACGGATATGATCCACTGTTTGATCATTGTCGTGCCCCTAAAACGGCTCATTGCGCACCGCGATGCTTGAGGAAAAGGTGATGTCACCGATGATGTTTTCCATGAACTTGGTCATCATCCCCCACTTGTAATTAACCCGGTAAAGCACAACCTCGCCCGGGCCACCAAGACCCGCCTGACCCATATCCAGAGTCCCATTGACCATTCCCGTTGATATCCGAATAGGGCTCGCCCGGATCCCACGATCCATTAGAATTGACGTCCGTATAGGGTTCCGGCTTTCCGATGTCATCGAAGCTCGGATAGATTTTCGTTGTGATATCGACCGCATTCATATCGACAAGGCCCATGGACCAGTCCGCTATGGCCTGCCGGATCGCGTCTTCGCGCGATACCGCGTCCGGCGAAAAGCCGGTCGAGCCGTAACGTGACGCATCCAGCACCGCGTTTTCGATGGTGGAGTCCATGAACTCAACCATCCCGATTTCCAGCGTGCCAATCGTCAGCAGAAGGAGAACAGGCGCCGTCAATGCGAATTCCAGCGCAGCAACACCCTCGGTATTTCGCCAAAATTTCTTCATTTCTATTTCGCCACCCGCAGCTTGCTGAGCTGCTGTCCAATGGTCTGGAATGCCTGCGCCAGGGTCGCGTTATCGGGTGAATTGAAATAGTTCGCGGCAGACGACGCGCAGGCCTTAAACAGGGCCTTGGCTTTGGAATCCGGTGACCCGAAAGTGATGCTGTAGATGATAATGCCCTTCTGCTTCATTGCCGCACAGGTCGCGGCCATTCGGTCATCGAGTTCGTTGCGCGCCTGACTGAGAGACCATGATTGTCCTTCTGCCGCGGCAAATTTGTCGAGGCGGTCATAGGCGGTAAAGTCGGAACCGTCTGGACCGTTGCCATTCGACGGTGTCACACCGTTCCAGGTATATTTTCCCGGCCAGTCGTAGAACTGGTTTTGGCCATCAGTGAGCAAAATCACCACTTTCTGCATCTGCGGTTCATCATAGGCGAGCGGATAAATGGCCGGGGTGTGGCCACCCCACAGACCCCGCCAGGCTGGCGAGATCGTCCGCCACCCCCACGACAGGCCGAGGTTGCCGGTCGTGCCGCCGCGGCTCCAGGCTTCAAGGTCGTTGCTGATCGCGTCAAGAAGTGTCTGCTTCTGATTGGTCAGCGAGACAATTGCCGGACCGCAGCCGAGGTTCGGCCCGCGCGCGTCGTTCTTGGACTGCCAGGTTTCATCGGGCGGGTTCGATCCGTTGTCCCACGCATTATCGGTGTCAGCCGCATAGAGATAGGATGTAAACCCGACCCCGCCGGCGGCCACCGGCGGCGGCGTGTCGTCCCCGTCCAGCGGGGCGGACCGAGCCATCACGCAGCCCTTCCAGGTCGACGGGGCCCAGTCCGACGGAGACGAGACTGCGGGGTCGCCAGCCACTAACCAGTCGGTCCGGTCGTTTCCGATGTTCACGGTGGCCGTATAGGGAACCATGCTGACCCAGAGGTAATCGCTCTCTGACTTGTCGCCAAACAGGATGTTGACGAGATCCGTTGCGGCGTCGCGAAGCCCGCCGATATGGTCGCCGCTGAACATCGAACCGGTTACGTCGAGCACGAGCGCTAGCTCCATCCCCTGATTGTCCCGGTGGATGGTGGTCGATGTCGCAACGCTCATGGTGTCCTTGCCGAAAACCTGCATGAAAGTGGTCGGCATGGTCGCGGCGACGCTTACCTCAACATTTTCCTTGGTATCATCGAACTGAACATCGAACGCCGTCACCTGGGCGCGCATGAAATTGTTTGGAAAATTGGCATCGAAATAGGCGCGGGCGTCATCGACGGCATGGTCCGTATACGCCACGCGCCCTGCTGCCAGCCCCGCCGCGTCGATGGACTTCTGGAGTTGGCCTCTGACGATGTACGCACGCGACGCATCAATGGCAAGGCCGACACCCGCAACCAGAGGCAGGAACACTGCCCCAAAGTAGATAAGGGCGGCGCCGCCCTCGTCGCGTAGCACGCGGCCGAGGGGGCTGATGAGTTTTCGCACCAAACCGACAAGCCAACCCAGCGACAGTAATTGCTGGCGCGCATCCACCCGCTCGCCGCACTTTTGTTTCGCATGAGTTCGATACATGATCGCCTCGCTACATACCGATTCACTTCTCTCATGCGAAGAATACCGAACAACTCTTTCCAGTTCGTTAATTTAAATTTTCAATTATTAACTATTTTTAAGAATTGATACGGCCGCGCCCGAGACCACAGGCGGGTTTCGCACGGACGGCAACCCCTCGGCTACGCCGCGCGACCGCCAACCCGCGGCAACGTGAGGATCGGCGCATAGACGACAACGAACAGGACAAACGCGACCGTCCAAAGCGCACCGGACACCATCATCAGAGGATCATAGACCTCCAGCATCACCGGCGAGATTATCCTCAAGAGCGCGGCCAGGGAAACGAGACCGAACGCCGCCGCAGTCATCGGATGGGCGACCATCGGACGCCCGGTATGGCCAAGCGAAACCCGCGCCATCATGCCCATTGTCAGCGTCCCGATTGCGCCTGCAGTCAGGGCATGAAGGCCCATGGTTTCCGGCACCGCATCGAAAAATACGCTCGCCCCTCTCAACCCTAGCCCAACCCCGATCCAGAGATAGCCGAGGTGCAGGACCCAGAGAATAGGCCGGCGGAATGTGGCGATCCCGCCCCAGGTGGCGAGGCGAAGCAGGTTTGTAGCGCTGGCCACGAGAAAGATTGCGGCAGTGACCTGTCCGAGACCTAACGTCGCCTCCGACACCAGCGCGGCCAGAACGCTGGCAATCGCCAGGCGGTCAAACCACGCCACCCGCCGCACCGGGGCGTCAAGCACCGCATTTTTGGTGAACATCGGGATTACCCGCCCGCCGATCACCACCATCAGCACGACCACCAGGTCGACCGCAACCCTGAGGACCGATTGCGGGGACCAGGCAATTGCCCCTGCGACGCCGAGGTGGGTCAGTCCGTCAAGCAGGCCAAATCCGAGCACCACGGCCACCAACGGCAGGTTACGCCGGTTGCCGGTGCGCCAGAGCGGCCGAAACAGTGCGATTGCAACTGCAAGAAAGAACAGCGGATCGATCAGGGCCAACGCTGCCTCCGGCACCAGCGCGGACAGATTCGCCGCGCGCGACAGCACCCAAAGCGCCCAAAGCGCGGCGAGGCCAGCCCCCCGCGCCGTATCCTGTCCGGTCCAGTTGTGCGCCGCGGTTAGGAGGAAACCGGCAATCACCGCACCGGCATAGCCGAAGATCATCTCGTGCCCATGCCACAATGCGCCGGGCAGCGGCGCATCAAGTGCGGCGCCGCCGTAAAACGCAATAAGCCAAAGCGGTATCCAGAATGCGCCAAGAAGTGCCGCCACAAGAAAGAACGGACGGAACCCCAAGGCGAACAACACAGACTTCATTTTCCCCCCTTCCGAACTCTGTCGACCGCGGATCACCAGGGTTGGCACGTCGAGCGCGCGAACCGCCGCCTGATCTGCCGGGGCCAGGTCCACCGGCAACACCACCATCTGCGGCCGCGTGGGCCGGCGGCGTAAAACCTCCAGAAGTCTACCTCCGCTCTCAATGATACTGACGTGACCCGCCCGGGCGGCCAACTTGGCTAAAGTCTGTTCCGACCAGCCCTCCGCAACTGGGTGGGTCACGATCACAGTCAGCGCAACGTTGCGCTGTGCCGCGATCCGGGCGGCCAACTCAATCGCCCGTTCCGCTTCCGGACTTCCGGTGAAGACGGCAAGAATGCCGTCCCGGGTTACTGCCTGACTGGTAAAAGCCAGAAACCCCATGGCCGCACTTGCGCCGAACCGGCTGAAAATGTCGTGGCCGCGCGGCCGGACAACCGTCCCGGCCCGGTGAAACCGCAATCAGGTCCCATTCCTGAGCCGCGGCGGCAAGTTCCGTTTCCAGCCGCCCCGGCGCAACTCAAAGGAACACTTGATCCGGTGCGCGCTCCCACCGCCTCGATCGCGCGGCGCGCCCGTTCGGCCTCGGCACGGTAGTAGGTTTGCATCCGCCGGCGCGACAGGTCGCGCACGCCAGCGCCCGACATGGAAATTTCCCGGGCAAACGGCATCTCGGCATAGGCGGCGATATCGGTATCCTCGACAAAAACACCAGCGAGTGAGACCCCGAGCGCCGACGCCAGATCGGCAGCAAAATCCAGAAGTGATTTCGATTCCACCGACGGGCCGAGAGCCACGACGATACGGCGGACCATGTCCTCGGGCGCGTTGTTCGCGGTCATGACTCGTCCTTCTTCTCCGAGCCCTTGTCGGGCTCGCGCCCGAAGGCCTTGCGCGCTTCGGCAAAACCTTGGAGCCGTGCTTCGACCAGACCGTTAATGCTGTCTTCGGGAAAGGCGCCATCGGCGCCGCGCGCCCCCGCCTCGCGCCCGGTCAGCAGCTCGATGCCCTGATCGATGGTCTCCACCGGGTAGACGTTGAATTTCCCGGCTTCCACCGCCGCGATCACATCCCGGCGAAGCGCCAGATGTTCCACGTTCGCTTTTGGAATAAGCACGCCCTGGCTGCCAGTGAGCCCGCGCGCCTGGCAGATATCGAAAAAGCCCTCGATCTTTTCATTAACCCCGCCGATGGCCTGGACCTGCCCAACCTGGTTGACCGATCCGGTGACGGCAAGGTCCTGGCGGATGGGAACCTCGGCGAGCGCCGAGAGGAGCGCATAGAGCTCCGTGCTCGACGCGCTGTCGCCATCGACGCCGCCGTAGGACTGTTCGAACACCACGGTGGCGGCCAGCGAAAACGGACTGTCCACCGCATAGCACGCCTGAAGGAAGCCCGACAGGATCAACACGCCTTTCGAATGCAAGGGTCCGCCGAGCTTGGCTTCCCGCTCGATATCGATGAGTTTGCCGCCGCCAAGCCGCACCCGCGCCGTAATCCGCGACGGCCGGCCAAAGGCAAAGCCGCCCAGCTGCAGAACCGCAAGGCCGTTGATCTGGCCGGTCACCGCGCCTTCGGTGTCGATCAGGACAATATCGCGGGTGATCAATTCCTGGCTTTTTTCCCGTATCCGGTCGGCGCGGCGGATCTTGGCGTCAACGGCCTGCTGCACGTGCGCCCCGGTGATATGGTCAACGCCTTCTCTACCGGCGAAATAGTCGGCCTCCTGCATCAGGTCCACCAGCGACCGGCGGTGGAGTGTCAGCTTGGCCCTGTCACCAACCATCCTCACCGCCTGCTCCATCACCCGGGCGACGCCCGGCGCATCAAAGGGCCGCATTTCCTCGCGGCGCGCCAATGTTGCGATTAGCCGGGCGAAGTCCTGTTCGCGCTCGGCGCTGCGTGACAGGTCATCGTCGAAATCGGCCTCGACCTTGAAGAGGTCGTGAAACTCGGGATCGAGCTGGCTCAGTAAATAGTAAAGGTACCGGTCGCCCAGGATCGCAACCTTGACATTGAGCGGGATCGGTTCGGGCTCCAGCGAGATCGTGCTGATCAGGCTGAGCATCTGTGCCGGCGATTCGATTGCGGCGCAGCCCGCTTTAAGCGCGCGTTTGAGCGCCTCCCACGAATAAGGCTGCATGAGCAATTTGCGCGCCTCGATCACCAGATAACCGCCGTTGGCGCGATGCAGGGACCCCGGCTTGATCAGGGTGAAATCGGTCACGAGCGCGCCGAATCGCGACACATGTTCGACCCGCCCGATCAGATTGGGCATGGTCGGGTTGTCTTCATGGATCACCGGCGCGCCATCACCGTCGTCCGCGCTGACAAATACATTGACCTTGTAGCGATCGAAGCCGCTGATTTCGAACCCGCCGGCTCGGTTGCCTCCAGGCGCCTCGCCGGCCCCGCCCTGTGCAGCGGCCTGAGCGGCGGCCTGTTCCGCGACCATGATATTGGCGAAGTTCTCGATCAGGTCCCGGCGCACAGCCTCGAGATAGTCGAGAACCTGGGGCAGGTCCCTGAACTGTTCCTTGATCTGATCGATCGATGCACCGACCGCGAACGAAATGATTTCCCGGTTGAGCTCGCGCATCGCCTCGCGACGCTCCCGGTCCCAGACCGGGATCTGGCGCACGATCTCCTGAAGTTCGCCCTGCAACGCCTCGATCGCCTGCTCGATCCGCTTCCGCTCGTCCTCGGGAAGTTTTTCAAAGTCCTCGGGCTTCATAACATCATCATCGGCCATCGGCGCGAAGCCGAAACCCGCGGGCGTGCGAATCAGCGCGACGGCGCGCTCATTGGCCTTCTTGCGCAGGTCCTCGAAAGCATCCTGCTGCTTTTGCTGGAATTCCTCCTGAATGTCGTGAAGCCGCCTCTGATTTTCCTCCCGCTCAAACAGGCTGGGGACGCCGCCGCGCACGTCCTCGATCAGGTGCGCCATCGCGTCGGCCAGTTCCTTGCCGCGCCCTGTGGGGAGCCTGAGCACGCGCGGCTTGTGAGAGAGCTCGAAATTGTTGACATAGACCCAGTCTGAAGGGGCCTCGCGTTCGGCCGCCTTGGCCTTCAGGAGGGCCATGATCGTCTCATGCTTGCCGGTGCCTTCGGGCCCCAGAAGAAAGAGATTATACCCGGGACGAGTCATCTCCGCGCCGAATTCAATGGCCTCGAGCGCCCGGTCCTGGCCGAGCGTGACGTCGAGATCGCTCAGCTCCTCTGTGGTCGTGAAGCCAAGCACCTTGGGGTCATAGCGAACGGTGAGCTTTTCGGGGGGAAGCGGTTCGAGGGACATGTCCTGAAGCGACTTTTCCTTGTAAACGGGGCAACCATTGTAACGCGGTCGGCGGGCCTGGCAAAGGAACCTCTTGCCCCTTGCATCCGGACGCCAAAGCGTGAAACATTGCCACTACGAGGGGGAGGCAGAGATCAGTCCACGCCGAAAAAGGACCCGCCACCAATGACCATCCGCAACCTCGACGCCATCTTTTCCCCCCGCTCGATCGCCATAATCGGGGCCAGTCATCGCCCGGGCTCGCTCGGTGCGGTGCTGGCGCGCAATATGTTTTCGGGCGGATTCGACGGGCCGATCATGCCGGTCCACCCCAGGGAAAGCCATATTCAGAGCGTCCAGGCGTACCCGGACATCAAAAGCCTGCCCATGGTCCCGGATCTCGCGGTCGTCGCGACACCGCCCGATACGGTGCCCGAGATCATCGCGGAGCTCGGCGCGGCGGGCACACGGGGCGTCGTGGTCATCACCGCCGGGTTTGCCGAAGGCGAGAACAAGGCGGGCCGCGCGCTCGAGCAGAAAATGCTCGACGCGGCCAAACCGCATCTGTTGCGCATCGTGGGGCCCAACTGCCTGGGCGTTCTGGTCCCCGGCATCGGCATGAACGCGAGCTTCGCCCATGTGGCGCCGAAAAAGGGCAAAATCGCGTTCCTGACCCAGTCCGGTGCGATCCTGACCACTGTGCTCGACTGGGCGTCGGGCCGCAATATCGGGTTCTCGCATCTGGTGTCGCTCGGCGATATGAGCGACGTGGACTTCGGCGATATGCTGGATTATCTGGCCAATGATCCAGACGTCGACGCCATCCTGCTATACGTGGAAGCGGTCACCCATGCCCGGAAATTCATGTCGGCGGCACGGGCAGCCGCCCGGATGAAGCCGGTGATCGTGGTCAAATCCGGCCGCCACCCTGAAGGCGCGAAGGCCGCGGCGTCCCACACCGGGGCGCTCGCCGGATCAGACGACGTCTATGACGCCGCGTTCCGCCGGGCCGGGATGCTGCGGGTGACAACGCTTGAGGACCTGTTCGACGCCGTCGAGACGCTGAGCCAGATCCAGCTTCCCGCCGGCGACCGCCTGGCGCTGGTGACCAACGGCGGCGGCATCGGCGTGCTCGCTGCCGACGCGGTGATCGATGAAGGTGGCGAGCTTGCCGAGCTCGCGCCGGAAACCATCGCCGCGCTCGACAAGATCCTGCCCAGGACCTGGTCCCACGGGAACCCGGTCGACATCATCGGTGACGCGCCGGGTGCCCGCTACCAAGGCGCGATGGAGGCGGTGCTCGCCGACGACAATGTGGACGGCGTCATTGCCTTTCACTGCCCGGTGGCGGTGGCGGACCCGACCGAAGCGGCCGAAGCCGTCATTGAAACCGCCAAGGCGAGCCCCTATCCGGTCCTCGTCAACTGGCTGGGCGATCCGGCCGTGCGCGAGGCGCGGGCACGCTTCCAGGCCGCCGGCATTCCGAGCTACGACACACCCCATTCCGCAGTCCGCGCGTTCATGCATCTGGTGACCTATCGGCAAAACCAGAACGCACTGATGGAGACGCCGCCCTCAGTGCAGGACTCCTGCGAACCGGACCGCGGTGCGGCGCGCGCCATTATCGACAAGGCGCTTGGCGACGGGCGCGAGTGGCTGACAGACCCGGAAGCCAAAGCGGTTCTCGAAGCCTACGGCATTTCCGTTCCCAAACGCATCATCGCCAAAGACACGGAGGAAGCAGGAAAGGCGGCAGGCGAGATCGGAGCACCGGTCGCGCTCAAGATCCTCTCCCCCGACATCACCCACAAATCCGACGTGGGCGGTGTCACACTTGACCTTGAAGGCGCGGAGGCAACGATGGAAGCCGCCCGGGCCATGCGCGACCATGTGCACAAAGAGAAACCGGACGCCACGCTCGCCGGTTTCGTTGTCGAGGAAATGGTCAATCGCCCCAATGCGCATGAACTGATCGTGGGCGTGAGCACCGACGCGCTTTTTGGTCCGATGATCCTGTTCGGCCAGGGTGGGATTGCGGTGGAAGTGATCGCCGACCGCGCGCTCGCCATGCCGCCCTTGAACCTGCGCCTCGCCGAGGAGGTCATGCGCCGCACCCGCGTCTATAAGCTGTTGAAGGGTTATCGCGACCGGCCCGCCGCCGACCTCGACGCAATCAAGCTAACCCTGATCCGCATATCGCAGATGATCATCGATTTTGCTGAAATTCAGGAGCTTGATATCAACCCGCTGCTGGCGGGCCCTGACAGCGTGATTGCGCTCGACGCCCGAATACGGGTGAGGCCCGCGGACAAATTGGCGGCGCGCCTCGCCATCCGGCCCTACCCTTCGGCGCTTGAAGAAACGCTGACGACGGACGATGGGCAGTCGTTCCTGCTGAGGCCGGTCATGCCCGAAGACGAGCCGTCGCTTCAGGCCACGTTCGCCACACTGACGCCTGAGGAAATACGCCTGCGCTTCTTCGCGCCGATCAAGACCCTGCCCCATGTGCAGGCCGCACGCTTCACCCAGATCGATTATGACCGGGAAATGGCGCTGATCCTGACCAAACCGGGAGTGCCGGGGGAAGCGGAAATTTTCGGGGTCGTGCGCCTGAGCGCGGACCCCGATAACGAGCAGGCCGAATACGCCATCCTCGTGCGTCATGATGTCGCCGGCCATGGCCTCGGCCACAAAATGATGGAGCGGATAACGGATTACGCCCGCAAGCGCGGCATTGGCGAGGTGTGGGGCGACGTGCTCCGGGAAAACAAGCGCATGCTCGCCATCTGTGACGATCTCGGTTTCGAGCGCGAAACCGTGGACGGCGAACCTTCCATCGTCAAAGTCCGATTGAAATTTACCTGACCGGAAATTCCACGTTGCATTGGCCGGTGCCGGAGCTGCCGAAATAGGGGGTGAGGATTTCGCCCTTGCCGGTGTAGGCGTCCCAGCCCAAGGCCCCGAACAGCATGGCGGTGTCGGCCATCTTGACCTCGCCATGGCAGCGTTCGGCATAGTCGGGCAGCATCTCGAGGAATTCGGCGATCCGGCCCGCTTGCCAAAGCTCGAGCACGCGCAGATCAACCTGGCGGTTAAACTCCCGGTTCACCGAGTTGAGCCCGTCTGCCGACAGCGCATTGGGCCAGAACTGGTGGGAAAGCGAGCCCGAACCCAAGACCGCAACCTTGCGATCGCTTCCCCGGATCGCGTCGGCAACCGCCGCGCCGAACCGGCGGTTTTCGTCCACATCGGTGAACTGGTCGCAGGCGACCGACAGCACCCGCGCCCGGCCGTCCTTGTTCATGTGGTGCATGGGGATCAGCGTGCCGTACTCGAACCCCAGGCCCGGCACATCATGGGCGAGCGTCTTCAGCCCCGCGGTGTTTCCGGCCTCGGCGATCTGACGGGCAAGCTCCGGATCGCCCGGATAGTCATAGTCCACGTCAAACAGAAAGTGCGGCAGCTCGTGGCTGGTAAACCGGCCCTGGAGCCGCGCGCAGGCGTTGAGGTGAAAGCCCTGGTTGACGATCCAGTGGCTGTCGAAGATGACGAAGGTATCGACATCGCGCTCCGCCGCGCGGCGGCCAAGCTCGCTCAGCCCGTCGATCGCCGGCTGACGGATACCCTTGTGCTTTTCCACATGCTCGGAGAGCCAGATGGTCGGCACGTGGGTCACCTTGGCGGCGAGGACGATTTCTCCCATTACCGCTTTCTCCTGTCAGATACCCAGTTTGGGGATCGGATGGTCCCCAAGCGACACGCAAACATTCTTGGTTTCCATATAAAAATCGAAACTATAGTCGCCACCGTCGCGGCCGATGCCGCTCGCCTTCATGCCACCGAACGGCGACGGCAGATTGCGCACATTGTCCGAATTGATCCAGACCATGCCAACTTCAAGGGCCTCGGCCAGCCGGTGGGAGCGGCCCACGTCACCGGTCCAGACGTAACCCGCCAGACCGTAAGCCACATCGTTGGCAAGCGCCAGCGCCTCGGCCTCGTCGTTGAACGGGATCACTGTCAGCACGGGACCGAAGATCTCCTCCTGCGCGATGCGCATATCATTGCGGGCATGGGTAAAGAGGGTCGGCGTGACATAATTGGGTCCAAGGTCTTCGGCGACCGTCCCGCCGACAGCGATGGTGGCGCCTTCCGCACGGGCCAGATCCATGTAGCCCATGACCTTGTCGCAATGGCTCGGGTGAATGAGCGGGCCGACCTCGGTCGCCGGATCGAGGGGATGGCCAACCTTGATCCGGCCCACCCGCTCGGCCAGTTTAGCCACGAACTCATCATGGATCGCCTGCTGGACCAGCAGGCGGCTCGACGATGTGCAGCGCTCCCCGTTCAGGCTGTAAATCATGAACACCACGGCGTCGAGCGCGCGGTCAAGGTCCGCATCATCGAACACAATCACCGGGTTCTTGCCGCCGAGCTCGAAATGCACGCGTTTCAGTGTTGGCGCGCCCTGGGCCATGATCCGGCTGCCGGTCACGGTTTCGCCGACAAAAGCGACCGCCTTGATCGCGGGATGTTCGGTCAGCGCCTTGCCGGCGTCCTCGCCGAAGCCGTTTACAACGTTGAGCACCCCGTCAGGCAGTCCGGCCTCGTGGGCAATTTCGGCCAAGAGCATCGCGGTAAGCGGGCTGAACTCGGCAGGTTTGTGGACCACCGTGCAGCCGGCGGCAAGCGCCGGGGCTATCTTCCAGGTGGCAAGCATGAACGGCGTATTCCAGGGGGTAATCACCCCCACCGGCCCGATGGCCTGGCGGAGCGTATAATTCATATGTTCGCCCGCCGGCAGCGACTGTCCGCCCCGCGCTTCGGGGGCGCGATCAGCAAAGAAGCGGAAATTGGCCGCACCGCGCACCGCGGCCTTGCTCATATAGCGGATGGCCTGACCGGTATCCATGGACTCGACAAGCGCAATTTCTTCCGTGCGCGCTTCGATCAGATCGGCAACACGGTGCAAGATCCGCTTGCGTTCCTTGCCGGGCGTATCCCGCCAGGCGGCAAACGCGTCCGTTGCAGCCTGGGCGGCGTGGTCCACATCCTCGGCCGTGCCCCGCGCCACCTTCCCCAGCACGCTGTTGTCGACAGGCGTCAGGCTGTCGAATGTCTCGCCCGCCGCCACCGACTTGCCGCCAATGAAGTGGCCTAAGGGTCTGTTGGCAAACCGCTTGAGATACCCATCCGCCCTGGCAAGATTGTCTTTCAACTGATCGCTCACGATGCTTCTCCTTCCGCTTTGGCCTTCAGGAGATCATGGATATTGTTCTTCTTGCGGCTATAGGCTGGCTCGATCTCGGTCAGTTCGAACGAAATGGCGAGCGGCGACGCGTTGTAGGCCTCCGCCACACCGTCACAGAGCGCTCCGAACAGCGCCTCGGCAACCCGTTCCTTGGTCGGTTGGTCCCGGCCTTGCGCGATGCGCACGCCGAGATGCACAAAGGCATAGTCCGGATCGCGGTCGGCAATGGCGTAGATATCCCGCCGGGCCGCCCGTGTACGGATGCCGCCGATGGGAAACACCCCCGTATCAAACGCCGCCTGGTGGACTGCCTCAACGACTTTGGCGATCTCGACCCGCGCCTCGAGATTTGCGGAGTATTCTATGGTTAGATGAGGCATCGCGTTCAGATCCTTGCGGAGAAAGCGGGATTGACAAACCCGCGTTATTTATTTAACTTGTTAAGTATAAGGCACTGCCGGTGAATGGTCAAGGCCATTTCGCGGGCATGCACCAGACTTGAGGAACCATGCTCCATGACGACGCCGAAAGCCAAAATCAAAGGCTCCATCCCGCCCCTTGTCACGCCGTTCCGCAATGGCGAGGTGGACTACGACGCCTATGCGAAGATGGTGGAGTTCCAGGTGGAGAACGGGTCCCATGGCGTACTGGTCAATGGTACAACGGCCGAACCCTCGACCCTGACCATCGAGGAACGCAACCGGCTGGTGGATACGGCCGTGGCCAGCGCGCGGGGCCGCGTGCCGGTGATTGCGGCGACCGGATCGCAATCCTTTGCCGAAACCACTGCGCTTACCGATCACGCGGCAAAGGCGGGAGCCGATGCGCTGCTGATCGTGACCCCCTATTATATCCGCCCGCCCCAGCGCGGCCTTGTTGCCTATTACGGCGCGCTTGCCGAACGCCACGACCTGCCCTGGATGATCTACCATATCCCGGGCCGCACAGCGGTCAGCGTCACGCTCGACACCCTGAAGGCGGTGAAGGACGCCTCCCCCACCTTCATCGGCATGAAACACGCGGTCAATGACCTCGGTTTCGTGTCCGAGTGTCTCGCCGCCTTCGGCGACGATTTCCGCATTTTTGTCGGGCTTGAGGAGCTGAGCTTCCCGATGATGGCGGTCGGCGCCTGCGGGCTAATGAATGCGGTCGGCAACCTGCGGCCCGGCGTGCTCGCCAAAATGTGCGAGGCGGTGTGGCGAAACGATCTCGCAGCGGCACGCGGCATTCACCATCGGCTTTTCGAGCTTAATCAGGCGGTGTTTTACGATACCAACCCGATCCCGATGAAATACATGATGAAACGGCTTGGCATCCTGCCCACAAATGAACATCGCCTGCCCATGGTGCCGGCAACGCCGGAGCTGGAGGCGCGCCTTGACGCCGTGCTCGCCCGCGCCGGGCTTCCGGGCGAGGCGGCACTGTCATGAAACTCGCCAGCTTCATTGTCGCAGACCGGCCGACCTACGGTATCGTCACAGATGATGGGATCATCGATGCCGGGGCGCGACTTGGCGATGACTATCCCACGCTTCATTCGATCCTGGAGCGCCATGCCCTCGACCGGTTGCGCGACCTGGCCGAACAAGGGACCGCAGACGTCGATATGGAATCGGTCCGCTTTCTGCCGCCAATTCCGCGGCCCGGGAAAAATCTTCTGCGTCGGCGTCAATTACCCCAACCGCAACGAGGAGTATCGCGACAACTCGGACCAGCCGCCCTACCCGAGCCTGTTCATGCGCACGCCTGAATCCTTTGTCGGCCACAACGAACCGATCCTGCGCCCGCCGGAATCGGGCCAGCTCGATTACGAAGGAGAAAGCGCCCTTGTGATCGGCAAGTCCGGGCGGCGGATCCCCGAGACACAGGCGCTTGACCATATCGTCGGCATTACCTGCGCGAACGATGGCACCATCCGCGACTGGATACGGCATGGCAAATTCAACGTCACCCAGGGCAAGAACTTCGATCGCTCCGGCGCAATCGGCCCCTGGATGACGACGCTGGACGAGTTCGACGACGTCAACGACCTCGCGCTCACCACCCGGGTCAACGGCGAAATTCGGCAACATGACAACACCGCCAATCTTGTGTTCCCTTTTTCCCGTCTCATCGGCTACATTTCCACCTTCTCGACTCTAAAGCCGGGGGACATAATCCTCACCGGAACGCCGACGGGCGCGGGCGCAAGATTCGACCCGCCCAGGTTCCTGAAATCAGGCGATGTGGTCGAGGTTCAGGTCTCGGGCGTGGGGGTCCTGGTCAATCGGGTCGAGGATGAAGTCTGACCTGTTTTCTCATCCGAGCGCGCCTGAGGGAGACGACTGTGGATACCATGAGCATGAAACCGAAGGATTCGCGCGGGAGCGACGAGGAGCCCATTCCCATGCGCGAATTCGCGCGCTCGCTGCCGATGGCGCTCCTCAAGGCGCGCGAAGCCGTGATGAGCCGCTTTCGGCCGCTGCTCAGGGCCCATGACCTGACCGAACAACAATGGCGGGTGCTGCGCGCGATTGTGGACGAAGACGGGATGGAAGTGACCACGCTTGCCCGTCGTAGCGTCATTCTGATGCCCAGCCTGTCGCGCATTCTGCAGAATTTGGAAGCCCGGGACCTGATCCGGCGGCGGCCTGTGGCGCGCGACCAGCGCCGCGCGGTGATTTCCGTGACCCCCGATGGCCGCAATCTGGTTGCCAGGATTGCGCCCAAGTCTGAAGACCATTACGCAGAGATTGAGCGGGCGATCGGTCCGGCCAGGCTCGAAGTGCTCTACGGCCTCCTGGCAGAGTTGACCGAGCGGCTTGGCGCCGGCGACGAATAACACCCTCAGAGCAAAAAATTCTGATATTCAATTGATTTTCATACGAACTTCTGATTGTCTCAATGGTCTCGACCCCTGACGGGAACAAGTGCTGAGATACCGACGACCGGAAACGAAGACCCAATGACCAACAAAAAAATTACCCTGGCGGCACCGGACAGCCCCGACTTCGTGCTCGACGATTACCCTTTGTACAATCTTAACCGCACCTCGGCCACCTACGTGGAGGAGATGACCAAGGTGCTGAAATCCGTCGGCACCGACCAACCGCAGTGGCGCGTCCTTATGCTCCTCGCCGACAAGAACCCGAGTACGGTGAGCGAGCTTTCCCGCCGCGCGGTCACCAAAATGTCGACGATTACGCGAATCCTGATCAGGATGGAAGCAGACGGGCTTGTTCGGCGTACATCCTCGCCCGTCGACAGCCGGGTCACCGAGGTGTTCATGACTGACAGGGGCATGCGGATCGTCGAGGAACTGCGCACCGTCGCAACCCGGGTCTACCGCAAGGCCTTCGAAGGTATTTCGGAGCGGAGAGATCGTTCGCTTTGTAGAGATCTTGAAAATCGTACGACAGAACCTGACGCGCTCGCCCTATCTCGATTGACGCGCGAAGATGTGTTATAATTCACGCAGTTAAGGAATGGGGAAGGGATCAGTCTTTATTTACGTTTCGATGATATTTGCATTTTCACGTGATTTCGAATAATCTTAAACCTAAAGCCAAAAGAGTAAGGAGGCTCTATGATGAGCAAGAACGGTGCAGTCCTTTCCGATCTGGCCCAGGCGCTGGCCAGCGGGTCCGTCAAGGTCGTCGACCTGACCGAGACATTGACCGAGGATTACCCGGTCATCCAGCTACCACCCGAGTTCGGCCAGGCGTCCTCCTTCAAAAAAGAAGAGATTTCCCGATACGACGACCGGGGTGTTGCCTGGTACTGGAACAATTTTACGTTGAGCGAACACACCGGCACCCACTTCGACGCGCCGATCCACTGGATCACCGGCAAAGACCTGCCTAACAACTCAGTGGACACCATCGACCCCGCCCGCTTCGTTGCCCCGGTCTGCGTGGTCGATTGCTCCAGGGAAGTCGCCGCGGACCAGGACTTCATCCTGACCAGGGACGTGATGGAGGACTGGGAGAAGCAACACGGCGCCATCCCGGCCGGGGCCTGGGTGTTCATGCGCTCCGATTGGCGCAATGCCGTGCCCAAGGACAGAGACCTCGCCAACAGGGACGAAAATGGTGCACCTCACAATCCCGGACCGAACAAGGAGGCGGTCGATTACATGATTGAGCGCGACGTTATCGGCTTCGGCACCGAGTGCGTCGGTACCGACCATGGCAACTCATTCAACTGGGACCCCATGCTGCCCTGTCACACTTTCCTGCATGGCGCGGGCAAGTACGGCCTTCAATGCATGACAAACCTCGATAAACTGCCGCCCAAGGGCGCGATCATCATATCGCCACCGTTGAAGATTGAGGAAGGGTCGGGCAGCCCGCTCCGGGTTCTGGCCCTGGTTCCGGCATAAGACAAAAGGACGAGAGAGATGGCCGAACGGTCGTTCAAGAAGGAAGTCCAGAAGCTCAAGGCGGGCGCTGGCGAGGAATTCCATGGCGAGGGCATCCTTGCCGTCACCAAGGCGCTTCTTCAGTCCGGCGTCGCTTACGTCGGCGGCTATCAGGGCGCGCCCATCTCTCACCTTATGGATGTGCTTTCGGACGCCCAGGATATTATGGAAGACCTCGGCATCCATTTCGAGGCGAGCGCGTCCGAGGCCGCCGCCGGCGCCATGCTGGCGGCGTCCGTCAACTACCCGCTCAGGGGCGCGGTGACCTGGAAGTCAACGGTGGGCACCAATGTGGCGTCCGACGCGCTTGCCAACGTGTCGTCCGGCGGTGTCATGGGCGGAGCCATGGTGATCATCGGGGAGGACTACGGCGAGGGCTCCTCCATCATGCAGGAGCGCACCCACGCCTTCGCCATGAAGTCCCAGTTGTGGCTCCTGGACCCGCGGCCCAATCTCGCAAGCATCGTCAATACCGTGGAAAAGGGTTTCGAGCTTTCGGAGGCGTCCAACACGCCGGTGATGCTGGAGCTCCGGATCCGCGCCTGCCACGTCCATGGCCGGTTTATCGCCAAGGACAACAAGCGGCCTGAATTCCGCCTGCAGGACGCCATGGAAAACCCGACGCGGGACACCAGCCGGATCGTTCTGCCACCCGCCAACTTTGCCCATGAGCACGAGAAGATCGACGCCCGCCTGCCGGCTGCGCTCAAGTTCATTCAGGAAAACAAGCTGAATGAGTTCCTCGGCGGCACGGACGGTGATATCGGCATCATGGTCCAGGGCGGGCTTTACAACACGCTGATCCGGGCGCTCGAAATACTCGGCCTGTCGGATTCGTTCGGCAATACCGACATCCCGATCTACGTGATGAACGTCACCTACCCGATCGTCTCCGAGGAAGTAAAAGAGTTCTGCGCCGGCAAGAAGGCCGTGATGATGGTCGAAGAAGGCCAGCCCGACTATATCGAGCAGGCGATCAACTCGATCCTCCGCCGGACCAACATTCAGACCAAGATCGTCGGCAAGGACGCCCTGCCCATGGCAGGTGAATATACCGGCGACGTGGTGAAGAAGGGCGTGAGCGCCTTCCTTGAGGCCGAAGATCCGAACCGCCTGGCTGCCGCCATTCCCGTGGGTCACACCCCGGCCACCATAGGCCCGCTGGCGCGCAAGGTGCCGGCACGCCCACCCGGTTTCTGCACCGGCTGTCCCGAGCGCCCGGTGTTCACCGCGATAAAGCTCATTGAGCGCGAACTCGGCAAGCATCACATCAGCTGCGACATCGGCTGCCATCTGTTTTCGATCCTGCCGCCGTTCAACATAGGCAACACCACCATGGGCTACGGGCTTGGCTGGGCCGGGTCGTCGGCGTTCAACGTGCCGGCGAAGAAGCGCGCCATCTCGATCATGGGAGACGGCGGGTTCTGGCACAACGGGCTGACCAGCGGTGTCGGCAACGCCGTCTTCAACAAAAGCGACAATGTCCTGGTCATCGTGGATAACAACTACTCGGCCGCCACCGGCGGGCAGGACCTGCTGTCCTCGCGGGGCAAGAACCCCAGCCGCAGCACCAAGCACCCCATTTCCGAAGCGGTCAAGGGCGTTGGTGTCAAATGGCAGAGGCGCGTGCGGACTTACGATCTGAAACGGATGACCAATGCGCTGCGCGACGCCCTGACCACAACCGAAAAGGGCCCCAAGGTCATCGTTGCCCAGTCCGAATGCATGCTGAACCGCCAGCGCCGCGAAAAGCCGATCATGAACGCCATGATCAAGGACGGCAAACGCGTGGTGCGCGAGCGCTTCTTTGTGGACAGCGACACTTGCACCGGCGACCACGCCTGCATCCGCCTTTCCGGCTGCCCGTCCCTGACCATCAAACCCAACCCGAACCCGCTGAAGCTCGATCCCGTCGCCTACGTGGACAACAGTTGCGTCGGTTGCGGCCACTGCGGCGAAGTGGCACACGCCGCCGTCTTGTGCCCCTCGTTTGCCCGTGTCGAGCTGATTTTCAACCCGTCCCGGTGGGACCGGTTCACCGGCAACCTGCGCCGCGCTGTCATCGGCTGGCTGCAAAAGCGCGCAGACAAGCGCCGGCCAAGGTTCATCGTTGAAGGAGCCACAGTTACAGGAGCCGAGGCATGACCGACCGCATTCGCCCAATTTCCATTGCCATTGCCGCGCTTGGCGGCCAGGGCGGCGGCGTGCTGGCCCAATGGGTCGTCGATCTTGCCGAAGCCAACGGCTATCTCGCCCAGTCCACTTCGGTTCCGGGCGTGGCCCAGCGCACCGGTGCCACCATCTATTACCTGGAAATTTTCCCCCGCGCCGAGGCCGAGCGGGCCGGCAAGGACCCGATCCTGGCGCTGATGCCGGTCGCCGGCGACGTCGATGTGGTTATCGCATCCGAACTGATGGAAGCGGGCCGCGCCATCATGCGCGGGTTCGTCAGCCCGGACACGACGACCCTTGTGGCTTCCAGCCACCGCATCTACGCCATCGGCGAGAAGGAAGCCATGGGCGACGGGCGGGTGGACGACTCGGAAATCCGGGAAGCCGCGCGAAAGGCCGCAAAACGCCTGGTTCTGTTTGACATGCAGGCGGCCGCCGAAGAGACCGGCAGCATGATCAGCGCCGTCCTGTTCGGCGCGCTTGCGGGCTCTGGCGCGCTCCCCTTCCCGCGCGAGGCTTACGAGGGCACGATCCGGGCCACCGGCAAGGCCGTGGATTCGAACCTCGCCGCCTTTGCAAAGGGCGTCGAGGGCGCGGGACGGGACCCCGAAATCGAGGCCCCTGCCCCGGCGCCGACTGAGGTGCCACGTCTTTCCGACGCGGCCTTTGCGGCCCGGGTCAACGCACTCCCAGCGCCCGCGCGCGAGAACGTGGCCTACGGCGTCGCGCGGCTGGTCGATTTCCAGGACCGCGCTTACGCCGACCTTTACCTGGATCGGCTGGCCGCGCTCGCGGACAAGGCCGGGGCGGATGACCCTGACCACCGGCTCCTGAAAGAAGCGGCGCGCTATCTGGCGCTGTGGATGGGGTTCGAGGATGTGATCCGGGTCGCCGACCTCAAGACCCGGAGCGAACGGGTAGAAAAGGTGCGCGACGAAGTGCGCGCCCAGCCCGGCCAGTACATCTACACGGTTGAGTTCTTCCACCCGCGTTACGAGGAATTCTGCGATACGCTGCCCGCGCCGCTCGGCCGCGCCCTGTTAAGCGCCGGTTGGTTGCAGAAACTGACCAAACCCTTGTTTTCAGAAGGCCGGCTGATCCAGACCGCCAAACTTTCGGGCTTCCTGCCCCTGTATTTCCTGTCCAAACTACGGCGCATCCGCCGCTCGACGCTCCGGTTCAAACGGGAAAACGCCGAGATCGAAGCCTGGCTCACCAAGGTCGGAGACCTGGCGAATTCGGATTACGCTCTCGGCGTGGAAGTGGCGCAGCTCCCGCGCCTGATCAAGGGGTACGGGGATACGCATGAGCGTGGCCTTGACCGCTACAACAAGATCATGGCGCGCGTCGATGACCTCACCGGCAAGGATGGCGGGTCCGACCGCATCCGTGCGCTGCGCGATGCCGCGCTCGCCGACGAAGACGGCGAGTCCTTCTACGAAGCGGTCGAACCTGCGGCGGCTTAGCGTTTATTCCTAAAAGAAACCCCCGTGCCCTGACGGGTCACGGGGGTAGTCGTTGCGCTCCAGGAGTAAACCTGGACAAGTGGAACCTTGTATCTAAGACCCTGCCGCAGCCGCCGCAGGGGCCTCGTCATCCATAAAATCTTTCATGCGGCGCTTGAGGTCCGCCGGCCAGGACCGGGCCTTGCGCACCTCCATCGATGCATAAGCCATGGTCAGCCGGGCGGTCAGGCGCTCCACACCATCGACGGCGCCGACAATCCGCACCCGGCACGACGAGCGCCCCAGATGCTCGACGGCGAGGGAAAACCCGATCATGTCACCAAGCTCGCTGGGGGAGCGGAAATCGGCTTCCAGGTGCACCGCCGGAATGCCCATTTTCTCGACAATGGTCATGGTGTGGTAGGGGTATCCGAGCTCCTGCTCGAACCAGTCCTCGACCACCTGGTTCACCATCTCGAAATAGCGCGGATAAAACAGAATGCCCGCAGGATCGGTATGCGCAAACCGCACCTTGATCTCTGTCTGAAACGCCGTCATCCCGGATTTTTCCCTGCTCTCGAATCTGATTTTACTTTAAGTATAAAATATAACAATGTCACGTGAATTTATGAAAAAGGGAACCACAACCGGGCGGCAAGTGCTTGATCTGGCGCGCCCCCATTTCTATGGTGCACCGGACTTGTATTTAATCAGCCAGGCTCACCCGAGGCACGCCGGGACTGCAATGACAACAAAACCCTCAAATGACATGGCGTCGGCGCCTGGGCGCAAGCGAATCTCATTATTTGTCCATAATTTCTCGGCCACAGGGGTGGTGCGCAATGCCGTCGCCATCGCCAACGCCTGCGCGGCGGCAGGTCTTGACGTCGAGCTGGTGGCCGTCGACGCGTCCGGGCCATTTCGCGACGAGGTCCGGGACGATGTGACCATCGTTTCGCTGTTGTCTAAAGCATGGGCGCGACGGATCAAAGGGCGGCCCCTGCAATTGACGGCCGGGATCGTGCCATTCGTCCGTTACCTGCGCCGCCGACGGCCGGACGTCCTGTTGTCCACCGGCAACCATGCTCACCTGATTGCGATTATCGCACACCGTGCGAGCGGACGTCAGGGCGCTTTCGTCTGCCGCTTCAGCAATGACGTGGAACGCCCGCGCACCATCAGCGGTCGCGTTGTCCAGTTTCTGGGAATCCGGCTCCTGCGGCTGGTGGCGCGCCATGCCGACCGGATCATTGCAGTCTCGGACGAGCTTGCCGGACGCTTTTTCAGGTATGCGCCCGCCTCGGTCCCGAAAGTTGCGGTCATCCGAAACGGCGTTGACCTCAGCGCCGTTCGCGAGAAGGCAGGCGAACCGCTGGATCATCCCTGGTTCCGGGACCGAACTATTCCCGTTCTCATTGGCATGGGCCGGCTCAAGGCCCAGAAGAATTTTGAACGGCTTATCCGCGCGGTGGCGGAGGTGAACCACAGCCATCCCGCGCGCCTGGTCATTCTGGGCGACGGCTCAGCCTCGGCCCAACGCCGGCTGCAGGCGCTCGCCGAACGCGAAGGCCTCGCCGACCGGTTCCAGCTTGCCGGTCATGATGCAAATCCGTTCCGCTTACCTCGCCCGGGCGTCAGTATTCGCGCTGCCGTCGCTGTGGGAAGGCGCCAGCAATGCGCTGATTGAAGCCATGGCCTGCGGGTGCCGCATCGTCAGCACGACCCGCGCCTGCGGATCACGGGAAATTCTGGGCGACGGCCGCTACGGCGACCTGGTGGATCCTGAGGATACAGGCGCGATCGCCGAGGGAATCCTTCATGCGCTCGATACCACCGGCCCACCGCCCGATTATCAAAACTGGATTCGACAGTTCGAGCTCGACCAGGTGCT
This sequence comes from uncultured Alphaproteobacteria bacterium, assembly GCA_963746725.1. GTDB lineage: Bacteria > Pseudomonadota > Alphaproteobacteria > Sphingomonadales > Govanellaceae > J090. The sequence continues at coordinate 48,098 of CAVVCF010000001.1, forward strand.
GGACCGCTATGTCCGGGAAATAAACGCAGCGACGGCCTTGCCTTAATCGAGACTGAGGACGGGCGAGAACCCTTCGAACCGGGGCGGGCCGAGGTAGAAGTCCCGCGTTCCGCCGGCGCTGGCATGAGCCTGACGGAAGGCATCCGACTTTGTCCAGGCCTCGAAATCCTCGACCGAGCGCCACACCGTGTGCGACGCGAACAGCGTATACTCCTCGTGCTTGGGCCCGCGCAAAAGATGGAACTCGACAAAGCCGGGCACTTCTTTCAGGTGGGTATCGCGCTCCCGCCAGGCTTGTTCGAAATTCTCTTCCTCGCCCTTTTTCACGCGAAACCGGTTCATTGCAATGTACATGAATAGCCTCCGTTACGGTCAGCCGGGCGCAGAGTCAAAACGCCGCGAAGGACCCGTACTCGCCTTTGAAAAACAGGAGCGGCTTGCCGCCTTCTTCAACGGCCAGATCCTTGACCTCTCCGAGAACGAAATAATGGTCGCCAGCGTCCGTCACCGAATACAGACCGCAATCCATCCAGGCAACAACGCCCTCTATGATCGGACTGCCGTAAGGGGAAAGGCGATAGTGAATGCCGGCGAACTTGTCGGGATCCCTGGACGCCAGTCTGGCGCAGAGCGCCCCTTGCTCCGCCGCCACGACGTTAATACAGAACCGGTCGACCTCAGACAGTTTTCGCCATGACGACGAGCCCTTGTCAGGGAAGAAGCCGATAAGCGGCGGATCAAGCGATACCGAGGTGAGCGATCCCACAACCATCGCCGCCGGTTCGCCATCCGGGCGAACGGCTGTCACCACACTGACGCCGGTCGGATAATGGCCAAGAACGGTTCTGTACTTTTTTGGATCCAAAAGGTCTTCGGTCATCAAATCACGGCTTTCGAGCGTTACTGGAATGATTCTAACTCGGAAGTATCCGGAATAATATACGCCTGTCAAATAGGGTTCAGCCGTCTGGGAGCCGTATCGCCGCCTCGGGCGCCTTTGGGTAAAGGGGGCTGCGTTTCTATATTCGCTCCCACAAACTCCATGGCACGACCGTGCTTTGAGAGATTTATCTATAAATCACTGAAAAATACCGGAAAATTGGTGAGCCCAACAGGATTTGAACCTGTGACCTACTGATTAAAAGTCAGTTGCTCTACCAGCTGAGCTATGGGCCCTCTCAAGGCAACGCGGCGCAAGATAGGGGGTTCGGCCGGAAGGGTCAACCATTTCCAGTTTGTTCTTTCATCGCACCAATTTTCCGAAGGAGTTCAACTCGTATGCGGCCAAAAATTCGTGGAAGTAGACGCTCTATTGTACTGTTGGTAAGCGCATCTTCTATTTTCCTAAAATCGACTTTCGCGTTTTCAAACTCACTCGATTCTTCAAAATCACGTTTCGTGATGACGGAAAGCACTTTGATTGCACGACAAGCCTCATCGCCCCCTCCTAGAGCGTAGGAAAAGATATCCTTCGCTTGAAAAAACAGCTCATGAAAATGCTGATTTGGCCACAATCTATCAATATAGTTTTGAATCTTGGCAACCATAGCCCTATGGGATTGGCAGACTTTTACTATATCTTTTCGACACTCCAATGGAAGGTACGCAATGTTATTCATTATTCTATTTATCGTATCCGAGGGATCTCCCGTATACATTTCCAATTGAGCAGGACCAGGGAGCATATCGCCTCGGAATGGAATTGCTATTCGATTCGCTGCCTCGCTGTGTACATTATAAATATAGGGGCTGACATAGGTAGCAGATAAAGGCTATTGATGTTAGATGGTTACGTCGAGGCGGCGGAGCAGGCTCAGCGGCAGTATTCAGATTGAGCTGATCAAGTATTTCTGTGCTGGAGTGACGGCCCGTTCCGCGGCGGAGTTAACAGGGGTAAATCGCAATACCGCGATCCTGTTTTATCACAAGCTGCGCGAGGTGATATTCGCCCGCCTGGCGGAAGAAACGCCTGAGGTTCTCAGTGGCGAAATCGAGGTCGACGAGAGCTATTTTGGCGGCCATCGAAAAGGCAAGAGGGGGCGCGGAGCAGCAGGCAAGGTTGCGGTGTTCGGGCTTCTCAAACGCAAGGGCCGTGTTCACGTGGTCATCATCCCAAACGCTTCCACACAAACGCTTGTTCCGATCATCAGGCAGAAGGTCCGACCGGATTCCATCGTCTATACCGATTGCTTTCGGGCCTATGATGTTCTCGACGTTTCCGAGTTTCATCACCTGCGAATCAACCATTCGAAGCTGTTTGCCGAGCAGGCCAATCACATCAACGGCATCGAGAATTTCTGGAACCAGGCCAAACGTCATTTGCGCGCCTATAACGGCATCTCCAAACAGCGCTTTCACCTGTTCATCAAAGAGTGTGAATGGCGCTTCAATTACCGACCGGTTGCCAATCTCAACAAAACACTTCACAAGTGGTGGTTCAAGTAATCAGAAAATCCTTATCTATGTCAGCCCCTAAATATATTGCAATGACTCTTGTACGGCGTTCGCAGTCTTCTTGCGTTCTTTTCTTTCTTTGTCTGCGTCATCCTTCTTCTTTTTGTAGTATCTAGAGCGGTTTCAATTTAATCGAGATCGTATCCTGCGGCGGCGAAGTAGTTGATGCATTCTTGTGGCGTGAAGGTTTCGATCGCTTGGGCAATAGCGTCCCAGAGATCAGTGATGGTTCTGGCGGCAGCCTTTCTGAGGAAGGCCTTGAGTTTTGAGAATGCCATCTCAATCGGGTTGAAGTCCGGGCTGTAGGGCGGAAGATACATCAGGCTTGCCCCTGCGGCCTCGATGGCTTCACGCACCCCAGAGACTTTGTGGGCGGGCAGGTTATCCATCACCACGATGTCGCCAAGGCTGAGTTCGGGGACCAGCACCTGCTCGACATAAGCCAGGAATGCAGGGCCACTCATCGGGCCGTCGAGAAGCATGGGCGCGGAAATCCCGCCCAGACGCAGTCCGGCAGTGAACGTAGTCGTCTTCCAGTGCCCGTGCGGGAGTGCAGCCCGGCACCGCTCGCCCATGGGGGCCCAGCCCCGCAGCCGGCCCATCTTGGTATTGGCTCCCGTCTCGTCGATGAAGATCAGCTGTTCCGGGTTGAGGTCCGTTTGGCCTTCGAACCAGTCTTGGCGCCGGGCGAGGATGTCCGGGCGCTGCTGCTCGGCGGCATGCGCTGTCTTTTTTTATGCGTCCACCCGCGCCGGGAGAAGAAATACCACACCGTGGCCGGACAGGTCCGCACACCCCGCTCGACCTCAAGCCGATCAGCAATCTCACGAAGTGCAATGTCCTTGTTATCATCGACAAGGCCAAGAATGAACGTCTCGTGGGCGTCAAGCTTGGACCCCGTCGGCTGGCCCTGAGGCCGGGGTTCAAGCGTACCCTCTTCCCGCCACCGCCGATGCCAGTTGATCGCCGTCGATATCCCAACCGAAAACCGGCCAGCCGCTGCACGCGCAGACATCCCGCCATCAATCGCATCAACAACGCGGCGGCGAAGATCCAATCCGTAATAACGCCCCATATCTGTCTCCCCGTAAATCTGGAGACACAGAATCATGAATCACGCCTCTTGGGAATCCCCTTCAGCGATTCACAATAATTTGAAACCGCTCTAAATTCATCAGCAAGAATCCCGAAGGATAAATCCTGAAATCAACGTCACAAGCCCTGCAGGCATTTTAACCCCCGACTTAAGGTAGAGTAAGGGTCCGTACCCTACCAGAAATCTTCGATATCTCATACACAGGAGGCAGAAAAGGATCTTTACTCAACTCTACATTTCAGGAATATCGCCTTCGGCCTCGCCGGCCTCGAAGGCGGCGATAAAGGCGTCGAGGCGGGCATGCGCGATGGCGTCCCTCAAGCCCTGCATCAGGTCCTGATAGTAGGTCAGGTTATGCTCGGTCAGCAGCATGGCGCCGAGGATCTCGCCGGCGCGCATCAGATGCGCCAGATAGGCGCGGCTGTACGATCGGCAGGCCGCGCAACCGCACCCCTCGTCAAGCGGACGCGGATCTTGCCTGTGGCGCGCGTTCCTGAGGTTCACCGTGCCACGCCGGGTAAAGGCCTGGGCATTGCGGCCCGACCGGGTCGGCAGACACGCAGTCGAACATGTCAACGCCGCGGCGGACCGCGCCCACGATGTCGGACGGCTTGCCCACGCCCATCAGATAGCGCGGGCGCTCATCCGGTAATGCAGGTACCGTGTAATCAAGCACAGCGAACATCACGTCCGCACCCTCGCCCACCGCGAGGCCGCCGATCGCGTAACCTTCGAACCCGATATCGATCAGCGCCGCCGCCGAACTCCCGTCGCAGGTCCTCGAAAATGCTGCCCTGTACAATGCCGAAAAGGGCGCTGCCATCTCCATTGCCGTCAAGCTGGTCGAACCCGTCGCGCGAGCGCCTGGCCCAGCGCATGGATAGCGCCATGGAGTTCGCCGCCTCGTCCCGGGTGGCCGGATAGGGCGTGCATTCGTCGAACGCCATGACGATGTCCGCGCCGAGGAGCCGCTGGATTTCCATGCTGCGCTCGGGCGAGAGCATGTGCTTGCTGCCGTCAATGTGGGACTGGAAGGCGACGCCCTCCTCGATGATTTTGCGCAGCTTAGCCAATGACATCACCTGAAAACCGCCGGAATCGGTCAGGATCGGCCGTGGCCAGTTCATGAATTTGTGCAGCCCGCCCAATTGCGCGATCCTCTCCGCAGTCGGGCGCAGCATGAGGTGATAGGTGTTGCCAAGGATGATATCCGCGCCGGTCTTGCGCACGGTCTCGGGCTTCATGGCTTTGACGGTCGCCGCCGTCCCCACCGGCATGAACGCGGGGGTGCGGATTTCGCCCCGGCCCATGGCGATGGTTCCAGTGCGTGCGGCACCGTCGGTCGCGGTAATTGAAAAGCCAAGCGGCGCGGTCATCCCTCGTCTCTGAACAGCAGGCAGGCGTCGCCATAGGAATAGAAGCGGTAGCCCGAGCGAATGGCGTGGGCATAGGCCGCTCGCATCCGCTCCAGCCCTGAAAAGGCAGAGACCAGCATGAAAAGGGTGGAGCGCGGCAGATGGAAGTTGGTCATCAGCACATCGACGGCGCGAAACCGGTAGCCCGGCGTGATAAAAATGTCGGTGTCGCCACAAAACGGATGCACGACGCCAGCCTCGTCGGCCGCTGACTCCAGAAGACGGAGCGCGGTGGTGCCGACCGCAACAATCCGGCCGCCCGCCGCCCGCGCCCGATTGATGGTGCCGGCCACTTCGGCGGTGATCTCCCCCCATTCGCTGTGCATCTTGTGGGCGGCCGTGTCTTCCACCTTGACCGGCAGGAAGGTGCCCGCGCCCACGTGGAGCGTCACCTTCGCCCGGCCAACGCCGCGCTTATCAAGCGCGTCAAGAAGACCATCAGTAAAGTGCAGGCCGGCGGTGGGGGCGGCCACTGCACCTTCGCGATCCGAATAGACGGTCTGGTAATCGTCAAAATCCCGCGCATCGGGAGGGCGCTGCGCGGCGATATAGGGCGGCAACGGCATCACGCCGGCTGCTTGGAGCGCGGCGGCAAAAGCCTCTCCTTCGTGGTCGAAGGCAAGTGTGACCTCCCCGCCCTCGCCCCTGGCGAGCACTTCGGCGCTCAAGCCGCCTTGAAAATCAACAACGGCGCCAACTTTAAGTTTCTTGGCCGGCCGGGCGAAGGCGCGCCAGCACGGCCCCCCGTCATGCTTGTGAAGGGTGACCTCCACCTTGCCCGCGCCCCTGCGCCCGACGAGCCGCGCCGGAATGACGCGGGTATCGTTGAATACCATCACATCGCCGGGGTTCAGGAGGTCGGGCAGGTCCCCAACACCTCTGTCTTCGATCCCGCCCGCACGCACCACCAGCATACGCGCGGCGTCGCGCGGGCTCGCCGGGCGCAGCGCGATCCGGTCCCTGGGCAGGTCAAAATCGAAAAGATCGACTTTCATTGATGTCGGTACGGTGCCGGCGGCGGCGCGCTCAGGGGCAGTCAGGCTTGGTTGTCGCCTTGTCGGCTTCGTCGGCCGGTGCCGGTTCGGCATTCGTCTTTTCGCCCACTACATCCGCCGCAACGCGCAGCTTGATAATCTTGTCGGGATGGCCGTATTTCACGAATGCTGGCCCCTCCCCGCGCTTGATTTTGTCGACATACTCCATGCCCGAGACCACCCGGCCCCAGACCGTATACTTACCGTCAAGTTGGAAGGCAGGCTCAAAGCAGATGAAAAACTGGCTGTCCGCGCTGTCGGGATCGTCTGAGCGCGCCATCGATACGGTGCCGCGCATATGAGGCAGATCGTTAAACTCGGCCTTAATGTTCTGCCCGGAACCGCCCGTCCCGTCGCCTTTGGGGTCCCCGGTCTGGGCCATGAAACCGTCGATCACCCGGTGAAAGGTCAGCCCGTCATAAAAGCCCTGCCGCACCAGTTCCTTGATTCGCCGGACGTGATTTGGCGCTTCCTTGGGATACATCTCGATCACCACGCGGCCATATTTCAGGTCCATGTAGAGCGTGTTTTCAAGGTCGAGCCCCTTGATCGTCTGCGCTCCTGCACTGCCTGCCATCAAAAATCCCGCCATTACGCCCAGTACGCGCCTCAAAATCATCCTGTCCTCACCATTAAGGCCCCGCCCCCCGATGGGTCCGGTCATGATTAGCAGAGCTTGGCGGCAAGGGGAAGCCTGCGCGTCACTTGGCCGCGTTGCGCTCCGCGACCCGGGCTCGAACCTGCTCCGCCACACGGGGCGAGACGAACGATGTGATATCGCCCCCGAACATGGCGATTTCCTTGACCAACCGGGCTGCAATCGACTGGAGTTCCGCTTCCGCCATCAGGAAGACCGTCTCGATATCCGGGTTCAGCCGCCGGTTCATGCCCGCCATCTGAAACTCGTATTCGAAGTCGGACACCGCCCGAAGGCCCCGGACAATGATATTCGCGCCGACATCTTCGGCAAAATGCATCAGCAGGTTTTCAAAGGGTCGTACTTCGATCTCGACACCGGCCGCCTCTCCAATCTTTTTCGTTTCCGAGAGCACCATTTCGGAGCGCTCCTCGAGCGTAAACATCGGATCCTTGCTGGGATTGGTGGCGACGCCGATGACCAATCGATCCACCAGTTTGACAGCGCGCTTGATGATATCCATATGACCGCGCGTGATGGGGTCGAACGTTCCCGGATAAAGGCCGACGCGTGTGCTGGACAACGATCCCTCCCATGACTGCTTACGGATTTGTCCGGTCTAACCAAAGGCAACGATGCTGTCAAACGAGTCCGACGGGCGGCGGCTGGCAGCCGCAGCCCTTACTCCTCCGCGCCGTCGCCTATAGCACCTTCCGAGTCATCCTCACCGTTTTCCTCGTCATCCCCGTCCTCGGCCATCCGGGCCACTGAGACGATGCGCTCGCCCTCGTCGACCCGGAACAGGGTCACGCCCTGGGTCTGGCGGCCGGCAATGCGGATATCATGAACAGGCACCCGGATCAGGCGGCCGGTATCCGTGACCATCATAATCTGGTCGCTATCCTCCACCGGGAAGGTGGCGACAACCTCGCCATTGCGCGCCGAGGTCTCGATATTGATGATGCCCTGGCCGCCACGCCCGGTGACCCGGTACTCGTACGCCGACGTCCGTTTGCCATAGCCGTTTTCGGTGATCGCCAGCAGCAGTTGCTCCGCCTCGGCAAGCTCCGCATATCGCGCATCGCTCAGGTCGCTCTCGACAATTCCCTCCTCGCTACGGCGCTCGGCCCCCGCTTTCCGGAGATAATCGTCCCGCTCCTCGGTGGTGAGTTCAGCATGATGCAGAATGGACATGGTCACCACTTCGTCGCCCTCGGGCAGTTTCATGCCGCGCACGCCCGTCGATGTCCGGCCGACAAAGCGGCGCACGTCGTTAGCCCGGAACCGGATGCTCTTGCCGCCCCTGGCCGCCAGCAGCACATCATCCTCGTCGGCGCTACACACAGCCACCCCGATCAGCCGATCGCCCTCGTCAAGCTTCATGGCGATCTTGCCGTTGGACATGACATTGGTGAAATCCGAGAGCGCGTTGCGCCGCGCCCCGCCCGACGCGGTGGCGAACATCACATCGAGCTCGCCCCAGCTGTCCTCGTCTTCGGGCAGCGGCATGATGGTGGTGGCGAACTCGCCCTGTTCGAGCGGCAACAGGTTTATCATCGCCTTGCCTCGGGCTTGCGGCGTGCCCACCGGCAGCTTCCACACCTTGAGCTTGTAGACCTTGCCCACATTGGTGAAGAACAGGACGGGCGTGTGGGTATTGGCGACGAACACTTCCGCGACGAAATCCTCGTCCCGCGTGGACATGCCCGACCGCCCCTTGCCGCCGCGGCGCTGCGCCCGGTAGGTCGACAGGGGCACCCGCTTGATATAGCCACCGTGGCTGACGGTCACCACCATATCCTCGCGCTGGATCAGGTCCTCGTCTTCGAGATCGCCGAATTCAGCTTCGACGATCTCACTGCGGCGCGGCGTCGCGAACCTGTCCTTGATGTCGGCAAATTCCTCGCGCATCACCTCGTAAAGCCGGGCGCGGCTTTGCAGGATTTCGAGGAAGCCCTCAATCTTGGTAGAAAGCTCGCCAAGCTCCCCGCCGATCTCCTCGCGGCCAAGCGCGGTCAGGCGGTGCAGGCGCAGATCGAGGATCGCCTTCACCTGTTCCTGCGACAGGCGGTACTTGCCATCCTTGTATTCGCCCCGCGGGTCGTTGATCAGCGTCAGATAGCCTTCGATATCCTTGGCTTCCCATGCCCGTGCCAGCAGCGTCTCCCGCGCTTCCTGCGGGTTGGCGGCGCCGCGGATGGTGGCAACCACTTCGTCGATGTGACTGACCGCCACCACCAGGCCGACCAGGATATGGGCGCGGTCGCGCGCCTTGCCGAGCCGGAATTTGGTGCGCCGGGTGATCACTTCCTCACGGAAGCGAATGAACGCCTCGATAATATCGCGCAGGTTGAGAAGCTCGGGCCTGCCGCCGCGAAGCGCCAGCATGTTGCAGCCGAAACTGGTCTGCAATGGCGAAAAGCGGTAAAGTTGATTGAGCACCACATCGGGCACCGCCTCGCGCTTGAGTTCCACCACCACGCGCACACCGTCGCGATCGGATTCGTCACGCAGATCCGAAATGCCCTCGATCCGCTTGGAGCGCACGGCGTCGGCGATCTTCTCGATCATGCCGGCCTTGTTGACCTGATACGGCACCTCGGTAATGACGATGGCGTTGCGGTCCTTGCGCACCTCCTCAATGTGCGTGCGCCCGCGCATCAGCACCGACCCCCGCCCCGTCATATAAGCCGAGCGCGCCCCGCCCCGGCCCAGGATCAGGCCGCCGGTGGGAAAGTCCGGGGCCGGCACATGTTCGATCAGCTCCTCAGGCGTGATTGCCGGATTGTCGAGAAACGCGTAACAGGCATCGATCACTTCGCCCAGATTATGAGGCGGCACGTTGGTCGCCATGCCGACGGCGATCCCGCCCGCGCCATTGACAAGCAGGTTCGGGAACCGCGCCGGCAGCACCTCGGGCTCATGTTCCGACTCGTCATAGTTGGGATGAAAATTGACCGTATCCTCGTCGATATCGGCCAAGAGGCCCTGTGCGGACTGATCCATACGGGTTTCGGTGTACCGCATGGCCGCGGCCTTGTCCCCGTCCATGGAGCCGAAATTGCCCTGCCCGTCGAGAAGCGGCAGGCGCATGGAGAAGTCCTGGGCGAGCCGCACCAGCGCATCGTAAATCGCCTGGTCGCCATGAGGGTGATACTTACCCATAACGTCGCCGACGATGCGCGCCGATTTGCGGTAGGGCTTGGAGTGGTCATAGCCGTTCTCGTGCATCGAATAGAGGATGCGGCGATGCACCGGTTTCAGGCCATCACGCACATCGGGGAGCGCCCGGGCCACGATCACGCTCATGGCGTAATCGAGGTAGGAGCGCTTCATCTCCTCCTCGATCGCAATGGGCTCGATATCGTGATTACCGGGTTCGAGAACGTCGGCGTCGCTCAACGGGTCAGACCTTTCTTGTGAGTTTCTTATGCTTCGGGGCGAATTCGGCGGCTAAACCACAAGATATTGGGGAAAAGCCAGCACCCGCGCCACGACATATCGTGTTTTCTTGACGGCCACAATAGCAATCCGGACGCCCGCACGCAATGCCCGCTTTTGATATAAAAAATCTTTTTTATTCAGTTGGTTACGGATAACTCTTTGACACGCTTTCGGAAATGCTCTTCAAGGCCCAAATCTTGGTTGGATTACTCTGCACTGACAGCGTCAAGCACGGCCCTCGGGTGGCGTTCAATCACCCGCAACAACACCCGGGCGGGGCCGTGCGGGCGTGAGCGGTACTGTTCCCAATTGCGCACCGTTCCAACTGACACCCCGAAGGCCGCCGCAAACTTCGCCTGGGATAGCCCCAATCGGGCGCGGATGGCGTGGACGTCCGGATCATCCGGTCCGACCACGGGCGCAGCCCTCAACTCACCCTTGACCGCGACGCGCGCAGCATCGGGATTATCTCCAATCTGCCGGTCAATGTCAGCGTCGCTCAATGCATCGAGCGCATCCCAATCCACTGCCTTCAAGGCCCGCGCCGCGCGTCGGCGGCTAGCTTTGATGATAGGCATTCTGTTCTCTCCTGTTAGCCTTGCGCAGCGAAATGACGCGAACTGCCCCGCCACGCAAGGTATACACGCACACAAACAGACGCCCGTTAATCAGACCATACGCCCTGAAACGGGCCTCGCCATAGTTCCGGCGATTATCCGCAATGACTTTGTGCGCACCTTCAAAGAGATAAATCGCGAGGTCCAAGGGCACGCCATGCTTGGCGATATTGGTCTTGTTCTTGGCGCTGTCGAACTCTATATCCACGGACCACTATACGCAAAATGCGTAGTTTTTACAAGAAAACATACGCAATTTGCGTAGATTCGTAAGCGGCTTTGGGCTGAGAAGCAGAATTCTCACCCACATCACACCCATTGCAGGAACCTTTTGGGCCGAAGATGAGTTGGAAAATAGAAAATATCTGAGAAGAATTCCCTATCTTCGACCTTCGTCTCAGCCCACACCCTTTCCATACAACATACCGTAGCTTGATCGAAAAAAGGGTCTCTAACGTCTATGACAAGGTACCCTGGTCCGTATGCATCGAAGCATTGACCGTAAGCATCTTTTTCAAGTTTTCCTTTCAGGAGATTACAAAATCTCTGTGCGAACTTCATATCCGGATTTAGATACAAGCCATCTCCGCGCGGCTCATATGTATTGCCTAGGGTAACGAATGAGTGAAGATCTTGAGCATGCGAGCTACTTAGATAAGCGGTTGCCACTTCAATCCACTTGGTGGTTTCGCCATCTACGATTAAAGCATCGGGTGGATCAGGCCTTTCAACAACAACAAAACTCGAGCCATGAGTTCCATTAAACCATTTGAGAAAGCGATCTAATATCGCATCCTCATGCTTCTGTTTTACCTGCGTTCGACTTAATCTACCCATATCCAAGCAACCTAAGTCACGCTGCCCGGAGCGAGGATTTCACCGCCTCCGGGTCGCGCGCAATAACGGCAAGAAGTGTACGTGCCGGCTGGTCGGGAACAGTCCTCCCCTGCTCCCAGTTCCGCAGTGTGGCAAGCGGAATACCGAAACTTTCAGCGAAGGATTGTTGCGTCATGCCAAGGCGCTTCCGGATTGCGCGCGCATCCGGCCCCAAATCATCAGGATACCCCTTGGGGAGATAGTCAAAACCACGTGTCAACGCTTCCGACATATCGGGCGCGTCATCGCTTACCGGTTTCGTTTTCCGCGGCTGCTTTGTAGGCATCCTGCTCTCTCCTATTGGCCTTGCGCAGCGAAATCACCCTGCGGACCTTGCCCCGAATGGTGAACACGCAGACATACAATCGGCCCTTGATCAGCCCCATCGCGATGAACCGTCGTTCGCCATAATCCTTGCGCAGATCCTCGAAAATCCGAAGCTCGCCCCGGAAAAGATGCGACGCGTCAGCAAGAGAAACCCCATGCTTGGCGATATTCGCCGAATCCTTCGCGGGATCGAATTCGATTTCCAAGGACCAATACTACGCTAAAAGCGTACTTTTTTCAATGGAGATAAAGGCCACACCTAAGGGCCACTTGGTCAGAACGGGATTTCGTCGTCCAGTTCGTCCGATTGGCTGGTGCCGCCTGACGGTGCGCTTCCGCCGCCATAGTCCTGGTCATAGCTGCCGCCGGAGGCCCCGCCATACGCGCCGCTGCCCTCGCCCTTGGAATCGAGCATGGTGAGCTCGCCCCGATACCGCTGCAACACCACTTCGGTGGAATATTTCTCCACGCCCTGCTGGTCGGTCCATTTACGGGTCTGCAACTGGCCTTCGATGTAGATCTTGGAGCCTTTGCGGAGATAATTCTCGGCGACCTTGGCGAGGTTCTCGTTGAAGATCACTACGCGGTGCCATTCGGTGCGCTCCCGGCGCTCGCCGGTGGCCCGGTCCTTCCAGTTTTCCGACGTGGCGACGCTCAGGTTCACCACCGGGGAGCCATCCTGAGTGTGCCGCACTTCGGGATCGCGCCCGAGGTTGCCAACCAGAATAACCTTGTTCACACTCCCTGCCATAGTCTGCTCCCACTTGTCTGGCGTTTTGGAAATCGCTGCACCTTAACGGAAAGGCCCCCTTTCCGCCAGCCCGATTTGGCGTATAAAAGGACAATGATCGGCGTTCAGCGAATAGGCTTGACAGATTAGAACAAAATTAGAACATTCGCAATGCCGGCACCCAAAGGGCTTCCCGCACCGCACATGTTCGAAACTGGCCACGAGTTTGAGAATTCATGCTGAAGACAATATCCATCAAGGGCGCGCGCGAACATAACCTCAAGGGCATTGACCTGGAGCTGCCGCGCGACCGGCTGATCGTGATGACCGGGCTGTCGGGCTCGGGCAAATCCTCGCTGGCGTTCGACACCATCTATGCCGAAGGCCAGCGCCGCTACGTGGAATCGCTGTCGGCCTACGCCCGCCAGTTTCTGGAGCTGATGCAGAAGCCCGATGTGGATCATATCGAGGGGCTGTCGCCGGCGATCTCCATCGAGCAGAAAACAACCTCGCGCAACCCGCGCTCCACCGTCGGCACGGTGACCGAGATTTACGATTACATGCGGCTTCTGTGGGCTCGGGTCGGCGTGCCCTACTCCCCCGCCACCGGCCTGCCCATCGAAAGCCAGACCGTGAGCCAGATGGTCGACCGCATCATGGGCCTTGACGAAGGCACGCGGCTTTACCTGCTGGCCCCCATCGTCCGCGGGCGCAAGGGCGAGTACAAAAAAGAGTTCGCCGACTTGCGCAAGAAGGGCTTCCAGCGGGTCAAGGTCAACGGCGAATTCTACGAAATCGACGACGCGCCCACGCTCGACAAGAAGTTCAAGCACGACATCGACGTGGTGGTCGACCGGCTGGTGGTGAAAGCGGGGCTGGAGACCCGGCTCGCCGACAGCCTGGAGACCGCGCTTGAGTTGGCCGACGGTCTCGCCGTGGCCGAGTTTGCCGATCGGACAGACGACAAGGGCAACCCCGAACGCATGCTGTTTTCGGAGAAATTCGCCTGCCCAGTGTCGGGCTTTACCATTGAGGAAATCGAGCCCCGCCTCTTCTCCTTCAACAACCCGCACGGCGCCTGCCCGGCCTGCGACGGGCTTGGTACCAAACTCTATTTCGACCCCGACCTTGTGGTGCCGGACAAGACAAAGACTCTGAAATCGGGCGCGCTCGCGCCCTGGTCCAAGTCCACAGCGCCCTATTATCTCCAGACCCTCGAATCGCTCGCCAAGACCTACAAGTTTTCGCTGACCTCGCCGTGGGGTGAGCTGCCGGAAGACGCCCGCGAGGTGATCCTTTACGGCAGCGGGGATCGCGAGGTCGAGATGATCTACAAGGACGACCGGCGCGCCTATACGGTCAAGAAACCGTTCGAGGGCGTCATCGGCAATATCGAGCGGCGCTGGCGGGAAACGGATTCGGCCTGGGTGCGGGACGAACTCGGCCGCTACCAGTCGTCGGCCCCGTGCGAGACCTGTGGCGGCGCACGGCTTCGGCCCGAAGCGCTCGCCGTCAAGGTCGGCGGAGACACCATATCGGACGTCACCGCCATGTCGGTGCTGGACGCCGCCGAATGGTTCTCAGGCCTCGAGGAAACGCTTACCCCGAAGGATCAGGAAATCGCCAGCCGTATCCTGAAGGAAATCAACGAGCGGCTCGGCTTCCTGGTCAACGTCGGCCTTGATTACCTCAACCTTTCGCGCAACTCGGGCACATTGTCGGGCGGCGAATCGCAGCGTATCCGGCTGGCGTCCCAGATCGGCTCCGGCCTCACCGGCGTGCTTTATGTGCTCGACGAGCCGTCCATCGGTCTTCACCAGCGCGACAATGCCCGGCTGTTGCAGACGCTGACCGAGCTTCGCGACATGGGCAACACGGTGATCGTGGTCGAGCACGACGAGGACGCCATCCGCACCGCCGATTATGTGGTGGACATGGGGCCGGGCGCGGGCGTTCACGGCGGCCACGTGGTGGTGACCGGCACGCCCGAGGATATCATGCAGTGCCCGGACAGCCTGACCGGCCAGTACCTGACCGGCTTCCGCCAGATCCCGCTGCCCGACGCGCGCCGCCCCGGCCACAAGGCGGGCCGGAAACTGAAGGCAATCACCGTCAGGGGCGCGCGGGCCAACAACCTCAAGACCGTGGACGCGACCATTCCCTTGGGTACAATGACCTGCATTACCGGGGTCTCGGGCTCGGGCAAGTCGACGCTGACCGTGGATACGCTTTACAAGGGCACCGCGCGCAAGCTCACCCAGGCCCGCCAGGTGCCGGGCGACCATGACGCCATCGACGGGCTTGAATTCATCGACAAAGTGGTGGACATCGACCAGTCGCCCATCGGCCGCACGCCGCAGGTCCAACCCCGCCACCTATACCGGTGCGTTCACGCCGATCCGCGACTGGTTCGCCGGCCTGCCGGAATCGCAGGCCCGCGGCTACAAGCCCGGCCGCTTTTCGTTCAACGTCAAGGGCGGGCGGTGCGAGGCCTGCCAGGGCGACGGCATGATCAAGATCGAAATGCACTTCCTGCCCGATGTTTATGTGCAGTGCGACCAGTGCAAGGGCCAGCGCTATAACCGCGAAACGCTGGAAATCCGCTTCAAGGGCAAGTCCATCGCCGATGTGCTGGACATGACGGTGGAAACCGGCGCGGACTTCTTCAAGGCCGTGCCGGCGGTGCGCGACCGGCTGGAAATGCTGAAAAAAGTGGGGCTCGGCTATATTAAGGTCGGCCAGGCGGCGACCACCTTGTCAGGCGGCGAGGCGCAGCGGGTCAAGCTCGCCAAGGAGCTTTCCCGGCGGGCCACCGGCCGCACGCTCTATATCCTCGACGAGCCCACCACGGGCCTGCATTTCGAGGACGTGCGGAAATTGCTGGAGGTGCTCCACGCGCTCGTCGATCAGGGCAATACGGTGGTGATTATCGAACACAACCTCGAAGTCATCAAAACCGCCGACTGGATCATCGACCTCGGCCCCGAAGGCGGCGACGGCGGCGGCGAAATCCTCATCGCCGGCACGCCCGAAGAAGTGGCCCAGTGCGAGCGCAGCTACACCGGCCAGTACCTGAAACCGATCCTGGAAGCGGCGGGTAGGGTGAAAAAGCGGGCTTGAGGCGTTAGCGAAGGGTGGAGCTGAGATTCCCGCTTTCTCGGGAATGACATTATAAGCAGGAGGAAGCTGGACGATGGCCGGGGAAAGACGGCCTTCTCTAATTAACCGTCATTCCCGCGAAAGCGGGAATCTCGGGATCTCAGGCTTAATTCGCGGAAACTGCTAACCAGCACATGGCGAAACCGGGGTATCTCTACATTCTTGCGAGCAGGCGCGACGGAGCTCTTTATGTGGGCGTTACAGGAGACCTCCCGCGCCGAATATATGAGCACAAAACGGGCGTGGTCGATGGTTTCTCCAAGAAATATAAGACTGACCGCCTCGTCTACTGCGAAGTTTACGATCACATCTCCGACGCCATCCTTCGCGAGAAACGAATAAAGAAATGGAATCGCGCCTGGAAAGTTGAGCTTATCGAAAAAGACAATCCAGACTGGCGGGATCTAACCTCGGAGTTGTGAGATTTCCGCTTTCGCGGGAATGACAGTTTGTGGTTTTGGGAGGTCGCTCTCGAGACCGTATCATTTGGGCGACTGACGGCGGCGAAATGAACGCCAAAGCGCACCGTTCAGCCTCAAGCGGTCGGGATTAATCTTAACGATACTGGATTGTGCCCCCCTCGTGTCTCGCCATCCCAAATAATTCACCTGTCCAGGTGCGATAAATCATCGCTTTGCCGATCGATCGCAAAGCTGCCCTGCAACCGGAATATGAAACTAACCTTAATGGCGGAGGATGACCTACTCCTTCAGTATTAACTAATTCGTAAAAAAATTAATTTATCTTGCATAGTAATAAACAAATATGGGTGAACACGGAGGTTGAAATGCGATATATTCGCTATTCAATGGGCTTCCTTTCGGTAATTTTTTGCTTACTAGTTGTTACCCCCGCAATTGCTTCCACGGCCACCACCACTTTTTCCGTCAATGCGACGGTTCTCAGCGTATGTAGTGTGTCCGCGTCGGCTCTCAATTTCGGAAACTACGATCCAACGTCAGCCACCGACCTGGATGCCTCGACCACCCTGGATGTTCTGTGCACCGACGGGACGTCATTCACCGTCGGCCTGAATCAGGGCACGGCATCCGGCGCGACGGTATCGAGCCGGGCAATGGTCAATGGCGCCAACACGCTGGATTATGCCCTGTTCCAGGATGCCGGCCGGACCACGAACTGGGGCAATACCCCCGGCTCGGATACCCCGGCCGCTGATACCGCCACGGTGACCGCCAATTCGCTCACTGTCTATGGCCGCGTAACGGCGGGCCAAAATGTTCCGGCTGGCGGTTATTCGGATACGATCACCGTCACGGTAAACTATTGAAACCCGCCGCCATGCGGTCCCCCGGCATATTTGGGCTCGTTTTCCTGGCCCTCGGGTTTGGCGTGCAGCCGGCCTTTTCCGCCGCCCTGAAGATTGCGCCCATTCGGATTTTGCTCGGCGCTCATAATACCGTGCAGGTCATGCGCATCGAGAATACGGGGTCCGAGACAACCCGGCTCCAGTTACAGATCCTGTCCTGGAGCCAGAGGGGCGGCAGAGACTATTTCGCTCCCACGCGCGATGTCCTTGCCAATCCGGCCATGTTCGAAATTGCCCCGCACAAGATCCAGATTGTGCGCATCGGTCTGCGCACCAAGGCCGGCGCCATGGAAAAAAGTTATCGCCTGTTTGTGGTGGAGGTCCCGAATTCCATACCGCAAAGCGGCAGGGTCCAAACGCTTCTCAGAATCAGCGTTCCGGTCTTTGTGCCCGCACCGAATGCGGTAGGCCGGCTCGTATGGCATGCCTGGCCAAGCGGCCCCAACAAGCTCACGCTGTCGCTCCAGAATGTGGGAAACGCGCATACCCAGATTCACCACATTACACTCGATGACGGAACGCACAACGCGCCGCTCGGTGTCAGCAATCGCATGCTGTACCTGCTGCCCGGCACCCACCATGAGATCACCATTCCCATAAATGGCCCTGCGAAACCCGGCCAATCCGTTGAACTCAAGGCAGCCACGGACGGCCCGGAAATTTTGGCCACTTCAGTTATCGGGGCCCCATTTTATGCGGAAAACGGTGACTAAACTCGGCCTCTGCCTGTCCTGCCTGGCCAGTAACGCCGCCCCGGCACAAACCATGCCGATGGCGCCCGGCGGCGCATCGACCGCCACGCAGGAAGACCCGGCGACCCGTCAGGTTTTCCTGGGCGTCACCGTAAATGGCCGAAACGTCGGCGACAGCTTTCTGTTCGCCCGGAAAGGCAGCCTGTTTTACGCCACGCCCGCCGACCTCAACACATGGCGTATCGATCAGGGCGCCGCACCCGAGGTTGCAATTGACGGGCAGACGTTTGTACCTCTCGAGTTTATCCCGGGGCTGCAAGCCCACTTTGACGCGCCGACCCAGACCATGCGCCTGGACGTCAGAACGCAAGCCTTCGAAACAACCCGAAAGCACGCGGCGCGCGCCCGTATTGAGCCGACGCCCGCAACCTTTACCGCCTTTCTCAACTACGACTTGTCCGCTGAATATCGCGACCGGTTCATGGCCGCGTCGTTCCTTGAGGCCGGGATATCGGATAACTGGGGATTTATAGGCAGTACCGCGACCGTCAATTATGCCCGGGACCGGCTGCGCGCGACACGTCTCGACAGCTATTTCCTGCACGACACCCCCAATCGCATGACCCGGCTGGTGGTTGGCGATACCATCACCGCCCCGTCAGGCTGGTTGCGGCAATTCCGCTATGGGGGCGTTCGGATCGGTACTGAATTCAGCCTTCAGCCCGATTTCATTACATTTCCGACCCCCATCCTCACCGGCAGCAGCACCCTGCCCTCCAAGGTGGATGTGCTTGTGAACAACGCCCTGCAGTACCGGACCGAAGTCGGCGAAGGCCCCTTTTCCATCGAAGGGCTGCCGCTGGTCACCGGTTCGGGCGACGTAACGTTACAGGTGCGCGACGCGCTCGGTATCGAACGCACGATCACCACGTCCTATTACGCCAGTCCCAGGCTGTTACGGCGCGGGTTGAGCCAATGGTCGGTGGAAGCCGGGGCGGTGAGACAAGCCTATGGGTTCAGGAACTTTTCCTACGACCAGGGATTTGTCTCGGGCGCCTACAAGCGCGGACTGGCCTACTGGCTGACCTTGGGCGGGCGCGCCGCAATCACGGACAGCACTCAGGCCGTCGGCGGCGAGGCCAACGTCGCCGTTTTTCCGCTTGGTGAAGTCGGGGCGGCAACTGCGGTCTCGACCGGTGATGCGGGTACCGGATTACGCTACCGTCTTTATGCCAGCCATATTGCGCCCGGCTGGAACGTCACGCTCAGTTTTCAGCACTCTTCGTCGACGTTTCAGCAACCGGGCCTGTCCTCGGGCGTGTATGAAACGCGCCGCGAGTTCCAGGGCGCCGCGGGCTTCGCACTGGGCCAGGGCTGTAGCCTTGGCATGTCCTTTACCGATGTCAAATATGTCAACGGCGACAAGGCGCAAATCCTTTCGGCCAATTACAACCTGGACATCAGGGCGCTTGGGTACCTCAACGTCTATGCGTTCGACAGTCATGGCAGTGGCCGGAATGACTTCATTGCCGGCTTCGGGTTGACGATCCCGTTCGGCGCGCGATCCAGCGCTTATGTACAGGGCGACAAACGCGGTCTTCGGGGCGAGGTTCGCCAGACGCCACCCACCGATCACGGCTGGGGATACAGGCTTGCGGCCACCACCGGCGATACGGAACAACGGCAAGCGGAAGTAAGCTGGCGCGGCCAATCCGGTGAGTACCGCCTGCAGGCCGCGTGGTTCAACGGCACCAAGGCGGTGCGGGCGCTTGCCAGCGGCGGACTGGTGTTCGCCGGCGGTCAGGTCAAACCGATCCGCGAGGCCGGAGGCGCCATGGCCATCGTCAGAGTGCCGGGTCAGGCGAACGTGCGCGTTTTCAACGAAAACCGCCCGGTGGCCCGCACCGATAAAGATGGCGTGGCCATTGTCACGGGCCTGCGCGCCTATGAAAGCAACAAATTGTCCATTGCGGCCGCAGATATACCGCTTGACCAGCCGCTGACCGAGGACGCAATGATCGTCGTGCCGCGCGCCCGTAGCGCTGCGGTTGCCGTTTTTGACACGCACCCTGAAAGCCCGGCTACCGTCATCCTGCAGATGCCCGATGGCATGCCGGTCACAAGCGGCATGACAATTGCCATCAGCGGCAGCCAGGCGCATTTATTTGCCGGATACGGCGGCGAAGTTTTTATCCCGGACCTGAAGCAAGACATGCAGATTGAAGCGGACACGCCAGAGGGCCCATGCCGCGCGACACTACCAGGCGCCGACGGCGAAGTTCTGCCCACACTGGGCCCGTTCCGCTGCCACATAGAAAAGGAGACTCGGCAATGACCCGCTCCGTTCGCAATTTTCTAATGGGTCTCGGCTTCATCCTGGCGCCAACCCCGGTTTTCGCGGCGTGCAACGTGATTTCGCTTTGCTCCTGCACCGCTTCGGCCAGTGGGGTTGCGTTCGGAACTTATGACCCCTTTTCGGCCACACCGACAAATTCAAGCGGCTCTGTCACCGTCGACTGCACCTTGTCCATTGCGCTCTCCGGATCGTTCGATATTGCGCTCAGCACCGGCTCGTCAGGCACATATAACGCGCGCACCATGACCAATGGCGGCGCGAACCTTTCCTACAACCTCTACACGTCTGCGGCACAAACGCAGGTCTGGGGTGACGGCACGGGAAGCTCGGCAACCGTGAACCAGACATTCAGCGCCCTTCTCACCGTCAGCAAAACGGTTCAGGTCTACGGCGAGATTCCGGCCGGCCAGAATGTACCAGCCGGCGTCTATGCCGACACCATTATGGTCACCGTCACCTATTAAACCGTTCGCGGCCCTGCCTTCCCGACAGCGATGACGAGGCGCCCGGGCGCTCTATGACACCCCTCATCTGCACCAAGGAATAATCCATCCGGCCGAATTCCCTTGACTTACCCTGAAAAGAAGCGCCTTATGCCCGAACAAATCGAATTTTGGCCCGGCTTGGCCGCGCCGTCCGCGAAAGGCGGCCGCTTCTGAACCACCCCCCAAAACACGAATTGTCTGAAAGTCTCACCGACGTGGTGTGATTATTACGCGCACATAGTTTGCGCCCAAGGAGACTACATAATGGCTACTGGTACCGTAAAATGGTTCAGCACTGATCGCGGCTACGGCTTTATCGAGCCCTCAGACGGATCGAAAGACGTATTCGTTCACATCAGCGCCGTCGAACGCGCCGGTCTTGGCTCCCTCAAAGAGGGCCAGAAGGTCAGCTTCGACGTGACCAATGACCGCGGCAAATCGTCCGCGGACAACCTGCAGGAAGTCTAACTGCAGGCATCCGGTACTCGGATTTGAGAAAGGCGCGGACTTCGGTTCGCGCCTTTTTTATTGGTTCGGCTCAGACGTGCTGGCCGCCGTTGATGTGGATCTGCGCGCCCGTCACGTAGGACGACTGGTCGGTACAGAGGTAATAGATGGTCTTGGCCACTTCCTCCGGCGTACCGAGCCGGCGAAGCGGAATTTCCTTCACAAGGTCCTCGGTTCCCGGCGACAGGATCGATGTTTCGATCTCGCCCGGCGCAATGGCGTTGACCCGGATCCCGTAAGGCCCGAAGTCGGCGGCCATTTCCCGGGTCAGCGAATTCAACGCCGCCTTTGACGTGGCATAGGCCGCTCCCGCAAACGGATGCACACGGCTGCCGGCGATGGAGGTGACGTTCACCACCGAGCCCTTAACCGCCTTCAGCTCGTCAAACAGGCCACGGGCCAGCACGATGGGCGCGAAAAAGTTCACTTCGAAGACCTGATGCCAGTCGTCTTCCGGGGTGTTGAGCGTGCTCATGCGCTCCCCATCCGGGCCCTTGGGCGAGATCCCGGCGTTGTTGACGAGCGCATGGAGCGGCCCGCCCTGGAGGCGCTCGCGAATCTCGGCGACCCCTTTGGCGCGGGCCTCGCGGTCGCCAAGGTCGATCTGGACATGGTCCTCGGGTCCCGCTTCCCACGGGCAGCCTTCGGGAAAGGCGTAACGGGAACAGGTGATGACCCGCCAGCCCGCACTTGAAAAGCGCTTGACGGTCGCATGGCCGATGCCCCGGCTTGCGCCGGTCAGCACCAGGGTTTTGCGCTCGTTTGCCGCCATATTTCGTCCCTCTCCTGCGGTCACGCCGCCTTCAACCGCTCTCTCAGCGCCGCCTGATCCTCGGCCGAAAAGCCGACCCGGCGTTCGTCCCCCAAATCGAAGACCGGCCGCTTGATCAACGCCGGATGCGCCGCCATTAGCGCAATGGCCTTCGCCTCGTCAACGCCCTCACGCTCGGCCTCAGGCAGGCCCCGCCATGTGGTACCCCGGCGATTTCAGCAGCGCCTCCCAACCGAGTTCCCCTGCCCACCGGCTGAGCATGGCGCCCGGCACCCCGTCCTTGCGATAGTCGTGGAAGCGATAGGCAACGCCTTCCGCTTCCAGCCACTTACGCGCCCGACGGATGGTATCACAGTTCGCAATGCCGTAGAGGGTTATCATTGCCGGCTTCCGATTCCCTCTTTCAGCACGTCATGAGGGTCCTCGATCCCCGCCGGATCGGCGTGAATAATGATATCGGCATCAGGATAGGCGCGCGCCACCGCCGCTTCGACCTGGTCAGAAATGGCATGGGCCCGTTTCAGCTTGATCGCGGGGTCCACCTCGATATGGAACTGGATAAAATTCGCGATCCCCGACGACCGGGTCCTCAGATCATGGATCCCTGTGACGTCCGGATGGCCGAGCACCACTTCCTTGATCCGCTCACGGTCTTCGACGGACATCTCCCGGTCCATCAGCATGTCATAGGCTTGCCGCGCAATCTGCCAGGAACTGTAGACCAGCAACCCAGCAATGGCGAGCCCGATCACCGGATCCGCCAGCTCGATCCCGAACGTCCCGCTCAGCACCAGGGCCGCAATGACGCCAAGGTTCATCAGAAGATCGCTGCGATAATGAAGCGAATCCGCCGAAACCGCGAGCGACCTGGTCTGCTTCGACACATAGAGCTGGTAGCGCACCAGGGCCAACGTAAAGACGATGGAAACCACGATGATGACGATGCCCAGATCGGAATGGGATACCGGCCCGGGATTTACAAGGTGCTGGACCGCCTCGACAAAGAGGTACATGGCCGAGGCCGTAATAATGATGGACTGGCCGAGGCCGGCAATCGCCTCGACCTTGCCATGGCCGAAGCGATGTTCCCGGTCCGCCGGGGCGAGCGCGTGGTTGACGGCAATGACCGTCACACCCGAGGCAAGCGCATCAAGGAACGAATCGAGAAGCGAGCCCAGCAACGCCACCGATCCGGTATAGATCCAGGCGGCTGTCTTGATGGCAACCAGGGTAAGCGCCACCATCACCGAGGCGCGCGAGGCGAGGCGCATCAGTTTTGCACGCCGTGCGGTGGTTAGTCCGAGATTGGCGTCTGTTGCTTTCATGATTGTCCCATCCTGCGTATCGTTCCCGGTTACGGGAAAAGGAATTCCGTGCTCCACCCATCACCGTCGCGACGGTAGACCAGCCGCTCGTGCAGCCGGAACGGCTTTTCCCGCCAGAACTCAACGACCTCGGGCACAACCCGGAAGCCGGACCAATAGGGCGGACGCGGCACGGCGCCCACCGGATACTTTGCGGCGTACCTGGCGGCTTCACGCTCCAGTTTAAGCGGTCCTTCCAGCGGACGCGACTGTTTTGATGCCCAGGCGCCGATCCGGCTGGTGCGATCCCGACTGGCGAAGTAGGCGTCGGCCTCCTCGTCCGCGACCTGAACCACCGGCCCCTCGATGCGCACCTGGCGCGCGATCGACTTCCAGTAGAGGCAGAGCGCCGCGTGGGGGTTGGCCAGCAGTTCCCCGCCCTTGCGGCTCTCAAAGTTGGTATAGAACACGTAGCCGCGCTCATCCCATCCTTTCAAGAGGACCATGCGCACGGATGGACGCCCGTCGGGCGTAGCCGTGGCCAACGCCGCCGCGGTCGGGTTGACCGGCTCGCTTGCTTCCGCGTCGGCGAACCAGTTTTTGAACAATTCAAGGGGATCGGAAGGGTGACTTATGGGGCGGTGGCCTTTAAGCTGTTAGGTTCTGACGCCTAGATTAGGTCTTCACGGCGGAGACCATATATATAGGCTGAGGTTGATATCCCCAAACCGAAAGTGGAAAGCCATGCGTCGTATCCTTGTGATCATACCCTGCATAGCAGCCCTTCTGCTCAGCGCGTGCGAGCAGGGGCGCGAAAAAGAACAGGCCGGAACCCTGATCGGTGCGGCTGCCGGGGCGTTTCTGGGCCGGGAAGTGGTCGGCGGCGACGTCGGAATGATCATTGGCGCGGTTGCCGGGGCGTACCTCGGCGGACAACTCGGCAAGAAACTTGACCGCGCCGATCGCCAGGCCATGGAACGCACCACCCAGCAATCGCTGACATCGTCACCCGCCGGCACAACCTCGAAATGGACCAATCCGGATTCCGGCAATTCGGGCACGGTGACCCCTCAGCAGCAGTTCACCAGCAAAGATGGTAAGGAATGCCGGGAATTCCAACAGACCGTTACGGTGGAAAAGCAGACCCAGACCGCCTATGGCACAGCCTGCCGGCAGCCGGATGGCACCTGGAAGGTGGTTAACGGGTAACGGCCGCCGGCCAACCTGGATCTTTACACTTTGGCCATCAATCCTATTTAAAATGAAGGGATTGCAAAGGCTGCCCTGCACTGTGGTGAACGTGGCGGAAACATGAAGAACCTTTATCAGACCCTTGGCGTCAAGCGAGATGCATCGCCCGGGGACATAAAAAAAGCTTACCGCAAGCTCGCCAAGGAGTTGCATCCTGATTTGCATCCGGGCGACGAAAAAATTGCCGAGCGTTTCAAGGAAGCGTCAGCCGCCTATGCGATCCTCGGCGACGAGAAGGCTCGCCGGCGGTATGACCAGGGCGAAATAGACGAAAGCGGGGCCGAGCGCGGATTCGGCGGGTTCAATAGCCAGCACCGCGCCTACGAGCGGGCCGGCGCGGGCGGTGGGCGCGGATTCGGCGGCTTTAACTTCGACGGGGTCAATGCGGAAGATATCTTTTCCGATATCTTCAATAGCGGCCGCCGCCGGCGCGGGCCGATGCCCGAGCGGGGTAACGACCGGATTTACCAGGTGACGATCGATTTTCTCGACGCCGTCAAGGGCGTCAAGAAAAGGATTACACTGCAGAACGGCAAGACGCTTGCGGTTTCAATCCCTTCCAACGTCAAGGAAGGCCAGCAGATCCGGCTCAAAGGTCAGGGTGAGCCTGGAGCGCACGGCGGGCCGACCGGCGATGCGCTGATCGAGGTCAAGATCAGGCCGCACAAACACTTCCGGCGCGAGGGCAACGACATTTACCTCGATCTCCCGATCACACTCAAGGAAGCCGTGCTCGGGGCGAAAGTCCGCATCCCCACCATCGACGGCGCCGTCAGCCTGGCGATCCCGGCAGGCTCCAACACCGACAAAACACTCAGACTCAAGGGCAAGGGGGCCGTCATCGGGAAAGGGCGTGCCCGCGGCGATCAGTATGTCTGTCTCAAGGTCGTTTTGCCTGAAAGGGTTGACGAAAAGCTCAAATCCGCTATCGAGGAATGGTCGAAAGACAACGATTACGACGTCCGCAGCGATTTGGGTTAAACCTGTTTGGGATGAGGCGTGACTGCACTCGACGATCTGAAACAGGCGCTTTCCGGCTTTCTGCGCCATGACGGACCGGTTATGGCCGGCCATCTGGCGTTTCTGGGCATTCTTGGCCTGTTCCCGTTTCTTTTGTTTCTGGTGGCGCTAGCCGGTTTCGTCGGTCAGACCGAGGCCGGGGCGCACGCTGTCGCCTTCATGTTTGAAAATCTGCCGGCCGACGTGGGCAGGGTGCTTGAGGGTCCGGTCAAGCATTTGATGAGCCAGTCCCGCGGCGGCGTACTGACTTTCGGCGTGCTGGCGGCAATCTGGGTGGCCTCGTCCGCCATCGACGCCGCGCGCCAAGCCATCGACCGCGCCTATGAGGCCGGGAACCCGCCCGCTTTCTGGCTGCGGCGGCTGCAGGGGCTGGGGCTGGTCATCCTCGCCGCGATCAGCATCCTCTTGGGCATGTCCATCTTTGTCCTGGGCCCGCTGCTCTGGGACGCGGCGACATATTTCCTGCCGATCCTCGAGCGCTGGTCAGTGCTTGCCAACTGGGTCCGGCTGGGCGCCTCGGCACTGCTGTTTTTCGCTGCCTTGTGCGGACTGTTTTTTGCCCTCAAACCGCGTCACAGCGGCCGGTTCGTGCCGGTGGCGCCGGGCGCGCTCTTTACCCTGCTGCTCTGGCTTACCGTCGGCAGTGCCTTCTCGGTCTATCTGCGGTACTTTGGTGCCTACGATGTCACCTACGGCAGCCTGGCGGGCGCCATGATCGCGCTGGTGTTTTTCTACCTGGTGGGCGCAGCGTTCATATTGGGGGCGGAGCTTAACGCAGCCGTCGCCAAACGGCGCATGGACGCCGTGCAGGCTGCGGCACGGGACGCCTCGTGATTGATTCCGCTTTGCATTGGTGTAGGATGCACCGAAATCACCGAGATAATACGGACGTTTAAACCAGCAGGGGTGGAGAAGTATGACGACTGGTTCTGGGCTGCTTACCGGAAAACGCGGCTTGATAATGGGCGTTGCCAATGACCGCTCGATTGCGTGGGGCGTGGCTAAACAGGCCCGTGAACAGGGGGCGGAACTGGCTTTCACCTACCAGGGCGATGCGCTTAAGAAGCGGGTGATCCCGCTTGCCGAATCCGTGGGCTCGGATATCGTAATTCCCTGCGATGTGACCGATGAGGCCTCAATCGACGCGGCTTTCGCCGAAGTGGGCAAACACTGGAACCGGCTCGATTTCGTTCTCCACGCCATCGCTTTTTCCGACAAGAACGAGCTCAAGGGCCGCTACCTCGACACCAGCCGGGAAAACTTCCGGATGTCCCTGGATATTTCCTGCTACTCGTTTACCGCGGTCGCGCAGCGGGCCGTCCCGATGATGACCGACGGCGGCAGCCTGATCACGCTGACCTACGTCGGGGCCGAGCGGGTGATGCCCCACTACAACGTCATGGGCGTCGCCAAGGCGGCGCTTGAGGCCAGCGTGCGGTATCTCGCCAAGGATCTGGGCAGGGAAAAGATCCGGGTCAATGCCATTTCGGCAGGCCCGATCAAGACGCTCGCGGCGTCCGGTATCGGTGACTTCCGCTATATCCTGAAATGGAACGAATACAACGCACCCATGCGCCGCAACGTCACCATCGACGAAGTTGGAAACACGGCCGTCTACCTTGCAAGCGATCTGTCCACCGCCGTCACCGGCGACGTGCATCACGTGGATTGCGGTTACAACGTAATCGGCATGAAGCTCGAAGACGCGCCCGACATCTCTACCGTCTGAGCCCGCACCAAACATCGGGAAAAGGCATGTCTTACAACACCTACGGCCGACTGTTCCGCGTGACCACCTGGGGTGAAAGTCACGGGGCCGCGCTTGGCTGTGTGGTCGATGGCATGCCGCCCCGGATCGCCATCACGGAAGACGATATCCAGCACTGGCTGGATCGCCGGCGGCCCGGCCAGTCCCGCTTCACCACCCAGCGCCGGGAACCGGACAAGGTCAAAATCCTCTCGGGCGTGTTCGAGGGAGAGACCACCGGCACCCCCGTCAGTCTGATGATCGAAAATACCGATCAGCGATCAAAGGACTATAGCGATATTGCCGGGACATTCCGGCCCGGCCATGCCGACTACACCTACATGGCGAAATACGGGATCCGCGACTATCGCGGCGGCGGACGGTCCTCGGCGCGGGAAACGGCGGCCCGGGTCGCCGCCGGCGCGCTTGCCCGGAAGGTCCTGAGCGACACAATCACGGTGCGCGGCGCGCTGGTGCAAATCGGGCCCCACGCCATCGACCGGGACCGCTGGGACTGGGCGGCGGTGGAGAAAAACCCGTTCTGGTGCCCGGACGCCGAGACCGCCAAGCTCTGGGAAGACTACCTCGACGGGTTGCGCAAGGATGGCAATTCCGCGGGCGCCGTGGTGGAAGTGGTGGCGTCCGGCGTACCAGCAGGATGGGGCGCGCCGATTTACGGCAAGCTCGACGCCGATCTCGCCGCCGCCATGATGAGTATCAACGCGGTCAAGGGCGTGGAGATCGGCAACGGGTTCGGCGCAGCGGCGTTAACCGGCGTTGAAAACGCCGACGAAATGCGCGCAGGCGCTGGCGGGACGCCTGAGTTCCTGTCCAATAACGCCGGCGGCGTGCTCGGCGGGATCAGCACGGGTCAGGACCTTGTCGTGCGTTTCGCGGTGAAGCCAACCTCTTCGATTCTGACACCGCGCAAGACGGTCACCGCCGCCGGCGAGGACACAGAAATCGCCACCAAAGGCCGCCACGATCCCTGCGTCGGCATTCGCGGCGTACCGGTTGGTGAGGCGATGATGGCCGCTGTTCTGGCCGACCATATGCTCCTGCATCGCGCGCAATGCGGTGATTGATCCGAAGCGTTAACGGCGTTTTTCCCCATTTTCGCTTGATACCGGCTTTTTTTTCGAAGCACGGCAATGACTTCGCGGATTTTGTCAACCGTTAACGAATTGCTAATCTTCAAAGGTCAGATTTAATCTTTCGAACGCGACTCAACTGCTAGAAAGGCGTTAGAGGTTTGCGACGGGGACGGTTGACAGGTATGGTTCTGGGGCTGGCGTTCTACGCCGGCTGCTTTGCCGTGGCGCACGCGGCGTCGATCATGGACGAGACCCGGGTTCCCCCTGACGTGGCCGCCTTTCTGTCGGACAATCCCGAATCAACAGCTCCCGACCCGGTTCTCGCTGAAATCAAAAAGGATGCCGTTCCCGCACTCCAGAAGCTTGCTGCAGACAGCGCGCTGATTGCAGCGCTGCGCGCGAACAATGACACACGCATGACGCTGACCTCCCAGGAAATTGCGGCACGCGGGCGCAACTGGCAAAAAGCCGTCGCGGACAGGGACTGGAAGACGCTCGAATCCATTTTGGGGACGCCGGCCTCGAATGCGCTCCGCGCGGCATTGAAGAACAAAAAGCTCGCAGACGCCCGAATTTACGTCTCCGACAGCCGCAACCTGCTGACCGCGGCGAGCGCCCCCGTCCAGACGTTCGAACTTGGCGACTGGGGCGGATGGAAGCGGATCTATATGAGTTCACCTCACACTGCATTCATTGACATGACGGGCAAAGACGGTGCGTCCGGTTTCTATCGGGTCGAGATCGGCATTCGGGACCCCAAAAGCAACGAGGCTATCGGCACGCTGATTGCCGAAATTCCCGGGAACAGTCCGTCTCAGGCGCGCGCAAACGACGCCACAAGCTCAACGTCCGCCGACCAGAGAAACTGATCCACCGGCCGCACCCACTGAAGCCGATAGCCGCCGTCCACCAGAGCGCGGGCATCGCGCGCAAAGGTTGCGGGATTACAGGACACCATGGCCACGACAGGCACGGCGGTGACGGCAAGTTCCGCCACCTGGGCTTTTGCGCCGGCCCGCGGCGGGTCCAGAACCACGCCGTCGAAGCGGGCCAGTTCGGATGACATGAGCGGCTCCCGGAACAGATCCCGGATATGGGCGTCCACGGGCAGGCCCGCGCCCGCCCGGTCAAGCGCCCCAATCAACGACCCATCCCCATCAAACGCCGTAACGCGGGCCCGGCGCGCCAGCGGGAAGCTGAACGTGCCAAGGCCCGAAAACAGGTCGGCGACCGCCTCCGTCCCGGTCAGGATTTCGCACAGGTCGCCGGCCATCGCCTGTTCGGCCTCTTTGCTTGTCTGCAAAAAGGCGCCGGGCGGCACCGCGACGGCCACATCGCCAAAAGAAATCACCGGCCGGCGACGCTCGACCACCGGCTCGCCATCAGGCCCCCAGCTTACCCGGGCGAGGTCGGCGCGATGGGCAAATCCGCCCAACGCTTCGCGCTGAACCAGATCAAGATCGCCGGGCAGGTCAAGGACCAGGTCGACCCCGGTATCGCTCGCCGTCACCTGAACATGGCCCCGATCGCCCGGCCGCATCAAATCCGCAAGGGCGGCGCGCAGCATCGCGAACAGATCGACGATTTCGGGCCGGAGCACCGGGCATTCGCTAATATCCACGACCTGTCGGCTTTGGCGCGTGTTATAGCCCAGAACGGTGCCGGATTTCGTAGCGATCGCCGTCAGTCGCGCGCGTCGCCGGCTTCCCGGCGGTGTCACCACAAGAGGCCGGAATGGAACGTCTTCAAATCCGCGATGGCTGAGCGCCCGGGCAACCCGTTCCGTCTTCCATTCTTTGTATGGTACCTCGCCCATGTGCTGAAGGGCGCACCCCCCGCACGCCCCGAAGTGCCGGCACGGCGGCTCCACCCGGTCGGACGACGGGGTGAGCACGTCAACAAGCCGGCCCCGGTCGCCCTTTACCTCCGCGCTGATCCGCTCGCCTTTGAGCGTGCCCGGAACATAAACACGGCCCCCTCCGGCAACAGCGACGCCATCGCCCTGCGCGCCAACATGGTCGATCACCAGGTCAGTCATCGGCGGCATTGCGGTGCGCCCAGACCAGGAATTCCCGGTTGCCTTCGGGACCGAGAATGGGGCTCGGTGTGATCGCCCTCACCCGCCAGCCCGGCAAACCATCGAGCCAATCGCGGATACGGTCGCAAACCTCGTCGTGAAGCGCCGGGTCGCGGACCACCCCGCCTTTGCCGACCCGGCCCTTGCCGACCTCGAACTGTGGTTTGATCAGGGCCACAAAGTCGGCCTTCCTCGCCGCCAGGGCCATGGGGGCCGGCAGCACGGTCTCGAGCCCGATGAAGCTTGCGTCGCAGACGATCATGTCCACGGGTTCCGGCACCGCCACCGAGGTCAGATAGCGGGCGTTCACGCGCTCCAAGACGACGACGCGCGGGTCCTGCCGCAGTTTCCAGGCAAGCTGGCCATGACCCACGTCCACGGCGTAAACCTTGACCGCGCCATGGGTAAGCGCCACGTCGGTAAACCCGCCGGTGGACGCGCCCACGTCGAGCACCACCTTGCCCGTTAGGTCGAGCTTGAATTCCTCCAACGCGTGGGCGAGCTTGACGCCACCGCGGCTGACCCAGGGATGATCTTTCGAGCGCACCTCGAGCGGCGCGTCCTCGGCCAGCGTTTCCCCGGCTTTCAGGATTTTGCGTTCGCTGGAGAACACGGTGCCCGCCATGATCAGGGCCTGGGCTTTCGTCCGGCTCTCCACCAATCCGCGCTCCACCAGGAGTTGATCTGCGCGCCGCTTGGGCATTCACTTAGGCTGTCTGGATCGACTGAAGGTCGTTATGGCGCAGCGCCGCCAGCGCCTGTGCAACGATGTGTCGGGCATTGAGCCCGGCTTTTTCGTACATGTTGTAGGGCGTATCCTGATCGATGAAGATGTCGGGCAAAATCATCGGCCGGATTTTGAGACCTTGGTCCAGCATTCCCTGTTTTGCCAGATAGGTCAGCACCTGGGCGCTGAAGCCGCCGATCGACCCCTGTTCGATGGTAATCAGCACTTCGTGTTCGGCAGCAAGCCGGCGCACAAGGTCCTGATCGATCGGTTTGGCGAAGCGGGCGTCGGCAACGGTGGTGCTCACTCCATGCTGGGCGAGCTCGTCGGCCGCCTTCAACGCTTCATGGAGGCGGGTACCGAGCGACAGGATCGCGACCTGCGTACCTTCCCGCATGATCCGGCCTTTGCCGATCTCCAGCGGCGTGCCGCGCACCGGCATTTCCACACCGGTTCCTTCGCCCCGGGCATAGCGGAACGCCGAAGGCCCGTCGTCAATCGCGGCGGCCGTCGCCACCATGTGCATGAGCTCGGCCTCGTCAGCCGCCGCCATCACCACGAAATTCGGCAATGTGCAGAGGTAAGTGACATCGAACGAGCCGGCGTGGGTCGGCCCGTCCGCGCCCACCAGTCCTGCGCGGTCAATGGCGAAGCGTACCGGCAGGCGCTGGATCGCCACATCATGCACCACCTGATCGTAGGCCCGCTGCAGAAAGGTGGAATAGATGGCGGCAAAGGGTTTGTAGCCCTCGGCGGCAAGACCCGCCGCGAACGTCACGCCATGCTGCTCGGCAATGCCCACGTCAAAGCACCGATCGGGAAATTCCTCGGCGAACAGGTCGAGCCCGGTTCCCGACGGCATGGCGGCGGTGACGGCGACAATCTTGTCGTCGGCCCGCGCCTCTTCGATCAGGGCCTTGGCGAAGACCTTGGTATAGCTTGGCGCCTTGGGGCTCCCCTTGGCCTGGGCGCCGGTCACCACATTGAACCTGGAAACGCCATGGTACTTGTCCTCGGCCGCTTCAGCCGGCGGATAGCCCTTGCCCTTTTTTGTCACCACATGGACGAGAATCGGACCCTGGTTGGCGTCGCGCACGTTTTCCAGCACCGGCAACAGATGATCGAGGTTGTGGCCGTCGATGGGACCAACGTAATAGAACCCGAGCTCCTCGAACAGCGTCCCGCCGGTGGCAAGGCCACGGGCATATTCCTCCGCCCGGCGGGCCGTGCGCGTAAAACCCTTCGGCAACTTGCTGACCAGCTGCTTGGCCACGTCCCGGATGCCGAGGAACGACCGCGACGAAAGGAGCCGCGCCAGATAGGCACTCATCGCGCCGACCGGCGGGGCAATGGACATGTCGTTATCATTGAGGATGACGATCAGCCGCGAGCCCAGATGGCCGGCGTTGTTCATGGCTTCGTAGGCCATGCCGGCGCTCATGGCGCCGTCGCCGATGACCGCGATCATCTTTTCGTCCGAGTGCCGCAGGTCGCGGGCGACCGCCATGCCGAGCGCCGCGGAAATGGACGTCGAGCTGTGCGCGGCGCCGAACGGGTCATATTCGCTCTCGGTCCGCTTGGTAAACCCGGACAGGCCGCCACCCTGGCGGAGTGTCCGGATACGGTCGCGCCGTCCGGTCAGAATTTTGTGGGGATAGCACTGATGGCCGACATCCCAGATCAGCTTGTCGCGCGGGGTATCGAACACGTAGTGAAGGGCAACCGTGAGCTCCACCACGCCGAGCCCGGCACCCAGATGACCGCCGGTTACCGACACCGCGTCGATCATTTCGGCGCGCACCTCACCCGCAAGTTGCGAAAGCTCCGAGGGCTTCAGCTTCTTGAGGTCTGCGGGAATGCGAACCTTGTCGAGAAGCGGTGTCTGCGGCTTTGGTGTCACCTGTTCATCCATTTACTAAGCCTGCCCCCCCTGCGCGGGCATTTACCATAGTTAGGGCCAGGACCCACCCATTGCACCCGTTCTGCGAGCTCAGGTTTGTTCCGGGAACAGGCGCGGTCCCGCAGGAAGCCTGACTGGCTTTCAAGGGGGCGCAACGCATTCCCGGGTAAAACATGGCCCGCCCTTGGGTTTAAATAGGGACGACGACTGCGTCGTCAACAATGCTCGAATATGCTTTAGCATGTCCTTGCGCTTGTTTCCTAGCATTCGCCGTCCCTCTTTAAACAGAACTGTGTGTAATGGGTGGGTCCTGACCCTAATTATTGCGGTTTATAGCAAATCGGGCAAGCGCCCGCAAAAGAGCCGCTTTGTCGCCGAACGGCTCCAGATGCTCAATGGCCTGTTCCGTCAGCATCTCGGCCTGGGTCCGGGCCCGCTCCTTGCCCAGTGCGGCAACCAGCGTGGCCTTGCCCGCCTTTTTGTCCTTGCCCGCTGTCTTTCCCAGTGTTTTGGAATCGCCTTCCACATCGAGAAGGTCGTCGGTGATCTGAAACGCCAGCCCCATGTCATGGGCAAAAAAGCGCAGCGCATGGCGTTTGGTCGAATTGGTGTGAGCCAGAATTGCGCCGGCCTCTGCCGCAAAGGATATCAGGGCGCCGGTTTTCAACTGCTGAAGCCGCGTGATGGCGTTCACATCAAGCTCGGCGCTCTCGGCCATAAGGTCCATCATCTGTCCCCCGACCATCCCGTGGAAACCGGCCGCCCGGCTCAACGATCGAACCAGCTCGATCCGAACCCGCGGATCGGGATGGGTACGTTCGTCGCTGACAATCTCAAACGCCAGCGTCAGCAGTTCATCTCCGGCCAGAACAGCCGTCGCTTCACCGAAAGCCACATGGGTCGACGGCTTGCCGCGGCGCATATCGTCGTCATCCATACATGGCAGATCGTCATGAACCAGCGAATAGGTATGCACGCACTCGACCGCCGCAGCCACCCGAAGCGAATTTTCCCGTCCCACGCCAAACAGGTCCGCACTGGCGACCGCGAGGAATGGGCGAAGCCGCTTGCCGCCGGCAAAGGCGGCGTAGCGCATGGCTTCGGCCAACCGGCCCTCCGGGCCTTCCGCCTTGGGGAGCAGGCGATCCAGCTTGGCCTCGATGGCCTTTGCCGTCTCGGTCAGCGCCGCGTCAAGGTCGGCGGGAGTAGCCACTCGACTCATTCATCGACGTCCAGCGGTTCGGCGGAGAGTTTGCCACCCTCGCCCTCGGTAATTTTGCGAATGCGGGCTTCGGCGGATTTGAGTTTCGATTCGCAAAGCTGCTTGAGCCGGGTGCCACGGGTATAGATCTCAATCGAGTCCTCAAGCGAGACCTGCCCGCCTTCCAGCTTCTGTACGATGCCCTCAAGTTCGGCAAGCGCATCCTCGAAGGTCATGGCCTTGATATCGTCAGGCATATTTTCAGGCTTTTCAGCCGCCATCGCGGTTCCTCCGCTGGTTTTCGTCACTCTGTCATCAGCACCCGGACATGCGCCGCCGCGCACCTTCCGAGCACGCCAAGGTTATAGCCCCCTTCAAGAGTAGAAACCACCCGTCCCTTGCACAATTCATTGGCCATATTACACAATTGGGCGGTGGCCCAGGCGAAGTCGTCCTCCGACAAATTCAACCCGGCCAACGGATCCATGGCATGACCGTCGAATCCGGCGGAAATGAATATCATTTCGGGCGCAAAGGCTTTGAGCGCCGGCATCACCTGCCGCTCGAACCCGGTTCGGAATAGGGCCGAACCGCTGCCCGCGTCAAGCGGCACGTTGACCACGTTGCCCCGGCCCGTCTTCCGGGGCGCACCGGTGCCGGGATAGAACGGATGCTGGTGAAGCGAGGCGTAGAGCACCCGATCGTCATGCTCGGCCAGCGCCTGGGTGCCGTTGCCGTGATGCACGTCGAAATCCATGATCGCGAGGCGCTCGAGACCATGAACGTGATGGGCCTGCATGGCGCCGATCGCCACGTTGTTAAAGAGGCAGAAGCCCATGGCCCGGTCGGGCTCCGCATGATGGCCGGGCGGGCGAACAGCGCAAAACGCATTTCTGACCTCGCCCGCCATGACCGCATCCACTGCGGCACACACCGCACCGGCCGCCCTGAGCGCTGCGCGCCCCGATCCGGGCGAGACAATGGTGTCCGGGTCGAGCCGGCGATAGCCTTCCTCGGGAATGGACGAGAGAACCCGGCGCACGTAGGCGGTCTCGTGCACCCGCTCGATCATGGCCTCTTCCGCGAGCGGCCCTTCGCGGCGGTCGAGGAGAGCGAATTCTTCGGCCTCGAGCGCCGCCAGAATCACCTTGAGCCGGTCGCTGCACTCGGGATGACCGGGGCTGGTGTCATGGCCCAGGCAATCGGGATGCGTAAAGAGAGCTGTAACCACGCCGTCGGCTCCGTCAGTCGGTGTCAGCCTGAGGGTCGCCCCGTTTGGCCTTCTCTTCGGCAACAAGTTCCTTTTTCGACAGCTTTCCGACCAGCGTTTTGGGCAGCGAGTTCGCGGATCTCCAGCTCCACCGGCATTTCATGGCGCGCCAGGCGCGAATCTAGAAACTTGAGAAGGTCTTCCGGCTTCAAGCCGTCGTGTCCATCCTTAAGCGACACGAACGCCTTCGGCGCTTCACCCTTGTACTCGTGCGGAATACCGATCACCGTCGCCTCGGCGACCGCGGGATGTTCGTATAGCGCTTCTTCGATAATGCGCGGAAACACGTTGAAACCGCTGACCAGGATCATATCTTTCTCCCGATCAATGATGTAGGTGAAACCATCCTCGTCCATGTACCCGATGTCACCGGTCAGCAGGACCGCACCTTTAAGAACATTCCCGGTCTCTTCCACGCGCTTCCAGTAGCCCTTCATCACCTGGGGGCCGCGCACCGCGAGCTCGCCCGCTTCGCCGATCGGCATTGGCTGCCCAGGGTCATCCTTGGCGAGGATCAGGAGGTCGGTTCCGGGCACGGGCAAGCCGATGGACCCCTTTGGGTTTTCACCGCTGAGCGGATTGGCGGACACCACGGGCGAGGCTTCGGTCAGGCCATAGCCTTCGACCACCCGGCAGCCGGTCGTCTCCTCGAATTCCCGCGCGAGCTCGGCCGGCAAGGGCGCGCCCCCCGACAGGCTACGCTTAATGCTGGAAAGCGCCCCCTTGCCGGCCCGCGGATGGTCGAGAAGCGCGCGGAACATGGTCGGCACGCCGGCCATCATGGTGGCTTTGTACTTTTCAATGAGTTTCACCGCCTCGTTGGTCTCGTAGCGCGGCATCAAAATTAGCTCGGCCCCGCTTGCCACACCCAGGTTCAGGATCGCCGTCATGGCGAACGCGTGGAAGAACGGCAAGGCCGCGAAAATGCGTTCGCTGCCCGGTACAAGGCCGGGATCCCAGGCCTTTATTTGCATGGCGTTCACGTAGAGGTTGGCATGGGTCAGCATGGCGCCCTTGGGCGTGCCGGTGGTGCCGCCGGTATATTGCAGGATCGCCACATCGTTTTGCGCGTCAATGGGCACCGGCCGGGGCTCGCTTCCGCCCTCCAAAAGCGCATTGAACCGGGTGTGACGGCCGTCCCAGTCGACGGACGCGATATCTTTCGCCTTCAACAGACCGAACAGAATGTTCCTTGGAAACGGCAGAACGTCGGCAAGGCTGCCGACCACCATCTGACGAAGCCGGCTTTCACGGAACACCTTCTCCATCTTCGGGTAGAGCGCCTCGAGATCGAGGCTGACCATGATGTCGGTCTCGGAATCCTCGACCTGGGTCAGAAGTTCGCGTTCCGAATAGAGCGGGCTGTAGTTGACAATCACGCCGCCGGCCAGAAGCGCGCCATAATAGGCGATGACGAACTGCGGACAGTTCGGCATATAAAGCCCGACCTTGACGCAGGGCTCGACGCCGAGCTGCTGAAATCCTGCCGCCGCGGCCCGGACCTGGCGCCAAAGCTCACCATATGTCGTGCGTTTGCCGAAGAAATTGAGACAGGTTTTGTCGGGAAATGAATTTGCCGCCTGCTCGACAAGCGCTGGCAGGGGCGCCGGGTC
Source organism: uncultured Alphaproteobacteria bacterium (assembly GCA_963746725.1). Classification (GTDB taxonomy): domain Bacteria; phylum Pseudomonadota; class Alphaproteobacteria; order Sphingomonadales; family Govanellaceae; genus J090. The sequence continues at coordinate 85,230 of CAVVCF010000001.1, forward strand.
AAACGTCATATCCCATTTCACCCCTTCGGGGTAACTTTTCAACCAGGGCCATACCAACATTTCGTATACCTCCCGCGCGCGCCGGCTTTAGCAGCTTAACGTCTAAGAACGCGATTTGCACGCCGGGAAAAAGCGGGAACGACGGCAATCAGATACAAACGGGGCTTGCTTTAATGAAAAGGATTCTACAACCTGAAATTGACCATCCTATGGGGGTAGCAAAATGCATCAAATCAGTCGCCTCACTATCCTTGTTCTATTCGGTTTGGAGATCGCTTCGTTTGGTGTCGCCGCGCGTGCAGGCACCGAGGACAACGTTTGTTCGTTCTATGCGAAAATAGGAGCGGCGGCAGCTGATTACATGCTGCCCAAGACTTTCGGCGAGGTCATGGCAGGGGTCACCGGCAAGAATCCTGAATTCATGGCGGGGTTGACAGGCGCACTCCTCAAGGTCGTAAACGGAGCCGAGGTGGTAAGCGTCGGTTCCATACCGAAGGCGGACGTCAAGGTGCTCGGCAAGGCCGCCGGGCAAACCGTCTTCAGGTTACTTATGACCGGCAAAGCCACATCTTCCGAAGAAGCCAAATCGCAAATGCTGCAAAGGTGCAAAACCGTCGGCTACCAGACGATCATTGCCAACCAGAGAGCCGCCGACAAACTCGCCGATCAGAACATGGGTGGCAAATAGCCGTCTGAGCTGTCCCTTGCGATCAGCCTCCGCTTTGTTTTTCACCCTAAAGTCGTCGCGCCTTCGCTCACCGGCACAAAAAAATCATGAAGAAGCGGCGCCGACGGGTCGACGGCATAGGGCTCGAAATCGGTCACGCCGGCCGCTGCCAGCACCTCGTCATCGATACAGAAGTTCCCGGTGAACGCGCGGGACAGTTTGGTCAGGATCGCGTAAGCTGCATCCGCCACAATTTCCGGCTTGCGGCTGCCTCTGATCGCCTCTTCGCCGCCAAGCAGGTTACGCACCGCCGCCGTGGCGATCGCCGTCCGCGGCCACAGCGCATTGACCGCAATGCCGTCGTCCTTGAATTCTTCGGCCATGCCGAGCACACACATGCTCATGCCGAATTTCGCCATGGTGTAGGCCACATGGGGCGCGAACCATTTGGGATCCATATCGAGGGGCGGCGACAGGTTCAGGATATGCGGGTTTCCGGCCCTTTTGAGGTGGGGCACCGCCAGCTTGGAGCACAAAAACGTCCCCCGCGTGTTGACGGAATGCATCAGATCGTAGCGCTTCATCTCGGTCGCTTCGGTCCCGGTGAGCGATATGGCGCTCGCATTATTGACCAGAATATCAAGCCCGCCCCAAGTCTCGACCGTTTTGGCAATGGCGTCGAAGACCGCCTGCTCCTCTCGGATATCGACCACCAGCGGCAAGGCCTCGCCACCGGCTTTGCGGATATCCTCGGCGGCGGTGTAGATGGTGCCTTCGAGCTTGGGGTGGGGCTTGGTCGTCTTTGCGGCAATGGCGATTTTCGCGCCATCGCGCGCCGCGCGCCTGGCGATGGCAAGCCCGATCCCGCGGCTTGCGCCGGTGATAAACAGAATCTTATCCTTAAGTGACGTCATTTCCGGTTCTCCGCTTGCTCAGGCGATCCGGAAACGCCGGACACCATTTTTGTCGTCGTCGGCGACGAGATCGCCCGACCCGCGCAGGTAATGGAGATGGGCCATCGCCTCGCCCAGCGCCAGCAGGTTTTGCAGGCCGAACCCGCGATCACCGAACAGACGGAACGAGACCTCGGCAGCGGTTAAGGGCTCGTGGCACCAGTCCCGAATTTTGGCGAGACGATCCCGGTGACTCGAAGAGAATAGCGTCAATCCGGGTATGGAGCCCCAGAAACGGCTCGTTGTGGGACGGCAACACCAACAGGTCATCAGGCAACTCCCGGAACCGCTCCAGCGAGGCAAACCAGGCTTGAAGCGGGTTGGCTTCGGGCTCGGCGGCAAAGACGCTGACGTTGGGCGTGATACGGGGCAGGATCTGGTCTCCGGCGATCAGGATACCAAGTGCGGGACAGTGAAGGGTCGCCTGCTCCGGCGAATGGCCCCGTCCCACAACCACCTGCCAGTCATAGTTACCGATCCGGATCGATTCGGTGTCGCGTATCGGCCTGAACGCCGCCGGAGGGCGAATGACGTCGTCGCTGAACCGGCCATAGCCAGACTGTTTGACGGCCTCGAGCGCGTCGCCATCGAAACCGGCGCGGATGAAAAAATCGACGATCTCCCAAGGCATTTCATCCCAGCTATCAAGCGCCAGAGAGCGGCCAACCAGATATTCCAGCCGCGTCATCCAAAGCGGTGCTCTGAACCGTGTCGCCAACCACCCCGCCAACCCGAAATGGTCAGGATGCATATGGGTGACGATGATCCGTTTGACCGGCCGCCCTCCCATCGGTCCTTCGAACACCTTTTCCCAAAGATGGCGGATTTCGGTGAGCTTGATCCCGGTGTCGACCAGCGTCCATCCGTCGCCGTCCTCCAAGAGCCACAAGTTGATATGGTCGAGCGCGAACGGCAACGGCATGCGGATCCAGTGAACGCCATCGGCAATCTTGACAGCCTGGGCCGGCCCCGGGATCTTGCCGATGGGGTAATCGAGCGGGTCCGGCGGGCGCCCGGGGCGCGCCGCTGCTGTGATGTTGTGCGTTTTGCTCGCCAATCAATCCTCCGGGGAAAGGTAATAGCAATAGGATAGGCTCCGCGTCACTCAGGTTAACGTTGACGTTAACGTTAAGCAAGCCCGCTGTTGCACTGCATCATTCGTACGCCGTCAGCCGGCGAGCGCCTCGGCGTCCATGGCGAATAGGGTTTCGTCGCCCCGCGTGACCCGAGCGCCGAGCGCCTGCACCTCCGGCAGCACCTGCTCGGCATAAAACCGGGCCACGCTCATGCGCGTCTTGTAGTAGGGCGCGTTGGGGTGGCCGTCGCGGATATATCCGTCAGCCGCCTTGGCCCCAACGGCCAGAAGATAGCCACCTACAGCCAGCGCAAACATCCTGAGATAGTCCGTGGCCCCCGCCGCCACCGCGCGCATGTTTTCCTGGCGCTCCGCCATCATCCAGTCCGTGGAATGCTTTAACGCCGTCACGGCATTCTGAAGCGCGGTCCTGATCGCACCGAGGTCGCCGGCGTCTGGAAGATCCGCGACCAATTTTTCTATCCGGCCGAACAGAGCCTTCCAGTGTTCGCCACCATCCTGACCGAGCTTGCGGCCAACGAGATCCAGAGCCTGGATACCGTTGGTGCCCTCATAAATCGGCGTAATGCGGGCGTCGCGCAGCGTCTGGGCCACACCGGTTTCCTCGATATAGCCCATGCCTCCATAAATCTGGACGGCAAGCGACGCCGCCTTGACGCCAAGATCCGTGGACCACGCCTTGGACAGCGGCGTCAGAAGGTCGGCAAGGCCCTGCGCCGACCGCCTGTCTTCGTCTCCGGCTGCATGATGGGAAAGATCGATGGCCTTGGCGTTGAGGTAACAGAGCGCGCGGGCGGCCTCGGTCTGGGACTTGATCAGCAGAAGCATCCGGCGCACGTCGGCATGCTCGATGATCGGGCCGCCGTCCGACCCGATGGGACGGCCCTGTACGCGCTCGGTGGCATAGGCATACGCCTGCTGGTAGGCCAGTTCGGCCACGGAGAGGCCCTGAATTCCCACACCCAGACGGGCATGATTCATCATGGTGAACATGCAGCGCATGCCCTTGTTTTCCTCACCAATCAGGTAGCCCACGCAGTCCCCGCTATCGCCGTAGGACATGACGCAGGTGGGGCTGGCGTGAATGCCGAGTTTGTGCTCCACCGACACCGCCCGCATATCATTGCGCGCGCCGGGCGTGCCATCCGCGCCGACCAGAAATTTGGGCACGATAAAGAGCGAAATTCCCTTGGTGCCCGCCGGCGCATCGGGAAGGCGGGCAAGCACCAGATGAATGACATTCTCCGCCATGTCATGGTCGCCGTAGGTGATGAAGATCTTCTGCCCGCTGATCCGGTAGGTCCCGTCGCCGGCAGGCTCGGCCCTGGTCTTGAGCGCACCGACATCGGAGCCGGCCTGGGGCTCTGTCAGGCACATGGCCCCGCTCCATTTGCCGGTAATCAGGTTTTCGAGGTAGGTCGCCTTTTGCTCCAGGGTGCCATGAGTACTGATGGCCTCCACCGCACCCTGTCCCAGCAACGGGCACAGACTGAATGCCAGATTGGCGGAGGAAAACATTTCGGAGAACACACAGGCAAGCACGAACGGCAGGCCCTGACCGCCGTATTCCGGGTCGGACGCGAGCCCGTTCCAGCCGCCTTCCACATACTGGCTGTAGGCTTCTTTGAAGCCCTTGGGCGTGCGCACGACGCCGTTTTCGAGAACGCTGCCCTCCTCGTCGCCAACACGCCTCAAGGGGTCGATGACACCGGTGACAAACTTCCCGCCCTCGGTCAGGATCGCATCAACCACATCTGCAGTGGCTTCGCTGTAGCGCTCCAGTTCCGTTAATTCCGCGTACCCGACGATATCATCGAGGGCGAAGCGAATGTCGTTCAGAGGTGCTGTGTAGGCGGTCATCTTTGTCTAAGTCCTTTCTCGGCTCTTGTTTTTGATCTAGGGTCCGGACCCTAGGTAACACGGGACAATGCCCATTTTCGACCTAAGGTGTTAGGATCCTGAACGCAAGAACGCAAGGATATGTACGGACAATTATGACAGGCGGTTTGCTCAATAACCAGACGGCAGGAGCGTCGCGCCATGCTTTGTTGCGGACGGCGGACCCCGAATCCATTGGCGAAGCCGCACGGCTGCTCCGGGCCGGAAACCTTGTCGCCTTCCCGACGGAAACCGTCTACGGCCTTGGCGCCGACGCCTGCAACGACCGGGCTGTCGCCGCCATTTTCGAGGCCAAGGGCCGCCCGCAATTCAATCCTCTGATCGCACACATTGTCGACTTGCAGGCAGCCGAACAGGAAGCTGTGTTTGACGGTCCGGCGCGCCGACTGGCCGAAGCGTTCTGGCCGGGGCCGTTGACCCTGGTGCTGCCGCGCCGGCGGGCGAGCCGGCTGTCGCTGCTGGTCAGCGCCGGGCTCGACACCGTGGCGCTCAGGGTGCCGAGCGCGCCGGTGGCGCAGGCATTGCTACAGGCTTTCGACGGGCCCATTGCCGCGCCGAGCGCAAACCGGTCGGGCCGGATCAGTCCGACACGGGCAGACCATGTGGCGGCAGAGCTCGGCAACCAGGTCTCCCTCATTCTCGATGGCGGGCCCTGCGCCACCGGGCTCGAATCGACCATCGTCAGCGTGACCAAAGACCGTATCTCCCTGCTGCGCCCCGGCCCGATTACGCCGGCCCAACTGACGGAGGCAACAGGTCTGCCGGTGGCAACACCTGCGTCGGGTGGACCGGTGACGGCTCCGGGCCAGCTTGAAAGCCATTACGCGCCGCACGCGCGGTTGCGCCTCAATGCACGAAGCGCGGAAGCTGGTGAGGCGCTGCTCGCCTTCGGGCCGGACGCGCCGGCGGCGGCCTTATCCTCGAACCTCAGCCCCTCCGGCGACCTCACCGAAGCCGCAGCAAATCTGTTCTCCATGCTGCGCGCATTGGATAACGCCGGCCACGAATTCATCGCCGTGATGCCGATCCCAAACGAAGGCCTGGGTCTCGCCATTAACGACCGGCTCAGCCGCGCCGCAGCACCGAGAGAGGGACAGTCATGACCGCCGCCGAGCGCATAAAGGCAGCCCTGCCCCCTGCCGCCTGGACCGACGATGCTGATGCCATGACGCCCCACCTCGAAGAATGGCGCGGGCTTTTCAAAGGCAAGACACCGCTGATGGCGACGCCGCGCACGGTCGACGAGGTGGTCGCTGTCGTGCGAATCTGCTCTGACACCATGACGCCGCTGGCGATCCAGGGCGGAAACACCGGCCTGGTGGGTGGGGGCGTTCCTGATAATTCGGAGCAAGAAATACTTATAAGCCTTTATAAATTAAATAAAATCCGAGAAATTGACGCGGCCAACTATACGCTGACCGCTGACGCGGGCTGCACCGTCGCCGCCATTCAGGACGCGGCGCGCGAGGCTGACCGTTTCTTTCCCCTGAGCCTGGCGTCGGAAGGCTCGGCCGCCTTGGGCGGTGTCATTTCGACCAACGCGGGCGGCGTGGACGTAATGCGCTACGGCACCATGCGCGACCTGGTTCTTGGCCTCGAAGTGGTGCTGGCGGACGGCCGCATCTGGAACGGGCTCAGCGCACTTCGGAAAGACAACACCGGCTATGACCTGAAGCAGTTATTCATCGGCGCTGAGGGTACGCTCGGCATCGTGACAGGCGCGGTCGTCAAGCTTTATCCGCGCCCGGTGAGCCGGGTCACCGCCTTCCTTGCCGTGCCGGACCCGGCAATGGCGATTTCGCTATTGTCGCGCGCCCGAGAGGTGACAGGCGACCGGGTCAGCGCATTCGAACTGATCAGCCGCGCGGGGCTCGATCTCGCCCTAAAGCATATCCCCAACTGCCGCGATCCGCTTTCGCGGCCCGCGCCCTGGTATGTGCTTCTCGAGGCCACGAGCCCGGGCCAATCCAGCGATCTTGGCAAAAGCGTCGAGGGACTTCTTGAAGACGCCATCAAGCGTGGGTTTGTCAGTGATGGCGTCATCGCCCAGTCCGAAGGTCAGGCCGGCGACTTCTGGCGACTGCGCGAGTCCCTCTCCGAAGCGCAGAAGATCGAAGGGGCGAGCATCAAGCATGACATCTCGGTCCCGGTCTCCAAGGTGCCTGCCTTCATTGACGCGGCGACCGAGGCGGTGACCGCGGCCATACCGGGCGCCCGCCCGGTGCCGTTCGGGCACGTCGGCGACGGTAACGTTCACTTCAACATCTCCCAGCCTGTGGACGCAGACCCGCAGGCCTTCCTCGACCGCTGGGAGGAGGTCAACCGCATCGTCCACGACATCGTGGTGGACATGGGCGGCAGCATCAGCGCCGAACACGGTATCGGGCGCTTGAAGCGCGAGGAACTGGCCCACTACAAGGACTCGTTGTCGCTCGAGCTGATGCGCACGCTCAAGCAGGCGCTGGACCCCAAGGGGCGCTTTAATAGAAATAGAATAATCAAGTTATAAGAATGTATTATGACTTGATATTGAGAGTTTTAATGAAATCTCGAAGCGCATCCTCGGCGCTCCGGGCGGCCGCTTCGGCCTTTGTGTAGCCGGCCTTTGCCTTATCCGTCGCAGCCTCGGCCTTGACCAGTTTTTCAAGATACTGTTGGCGCAGCGGCACATCGCCCACGGCTTTGAGATTTTCGCGCGCCCGCTCCTCTGCCTGGCGCGCAAGATCGAGCTCATCTCTGGCCTGATCGCGCGCGCGTTTCGCCGCCGATTCCTCCCGCTTGAGCGCCACCACCCGGTCGATCGCCGCCTTCATCTCGCCTCTAAAGCTACCGCGCGTCACGTAATCGAGAAGAACGGAGGGCTCGGTTTCAAGCAGGGTTACGCGGCGCAACCGTTCGTCAGCGAACCGGGCTTCGATCTTACCCTTATCTCCCTTGCCGAACGATTGGGTAACCCGGTAGCCGTTATTGATTTTCCGAATGCCGTTCTTTGGCGCGACCGGCTTCCAGTTACCCGCCGCGCCAAAATCCGCAACGACGGTTCGCGCTTCTCCCCTGGGCAGGGCGATATCGATCGCCTCGTCGTGATAGACAACCTCGACCACCGTCATCACCCCATCCGCAATCGTGGCCCGGCTGATGACGCTGGAGGACGCCCGGTGCCGATCCGCCTTGACCTTGAAGTCGCCGGCGTAGCTGAGCAAGCGCTCCTCTCCCACCGGCACAACGCCAAGCCGGGAATCGCCAAGATACCGGGCATCGTTGCCTGTCGACCGGTAAACCGTCACTACGCCCGGCGGCAGGCTGGTCTTGCCCCGGTTGGTGATCTCGAACGCCGCCAGTGGGCGCTCGTCATACATCGGCAGATAGGTGACCGCGCGGACCGGCGCATCGCCCCTCGTGATTGGCAGGGTGAGCGACTGCCCGTTTGCCAGCGAGACCTTGCCGAGATCGATCAGAATCTCGGTCGCGCTTTCCTGGACTTGAGGAGACGGAGGCGCGCCGGTGGGCGAGGCCTCGGCCTTATACGTTGCCATCATGCCGGACATGGTTGGCGCGGCAGCGCGCTCTTTCATCACACCCTTGTCCGCGGGAGGCGTGATCTGCTCGAACAGCTCCACGGGCACTTCAGGCCGGTCTACATAATAGGCGCGGTAGAGCGCCTGATGGAAGGTCACCGGATTGCCCGACGAGAGGGTCAGATTGACGCCTTTCCAGTCGCGCCCCGAGAAATTCTCGAGCACCGCCCAGCCTTCAAGACGGCCTTCGGAACCGTCGAGGGTCAGACGATAGACGCTCTTCCAAACCGGCGCGCGGGCCACATAGGCAAGGCTGACCTGCTTCCCCACAGTTCCGGCAAGCGTGATGTGCAAACGCTCGCCGCCGGTGCCGCGGCCGTCCTGAAAGGCGTCGAGCGCCTTATCCATGGCCGTATCGAGCGCCTTGTCGGCCAGACTGACCGACCGCACAGAGCTGAGCGGCACCCGCACCAGCCCGCCGGACGCCCTGAGCGTGACCGCAGCCGTTTTGTCATCCTTGCCCACCGGATCGACGGCCACCAGCCGCCCCGCAATGACCCTGTCGGCGGTCAACGTCACTTCCTCCCCCGTGAGAGAGCGCAAAAGGGCCGGCAGCGAATCGAAATCATGCTGTTTAAACGGCAGGGCCCCGAAGGCGGCTGAAACCGGCGCCTCCCCCGCGACCGTCGCCTCGGCAATGCGGGTTTTCGCGTCGAGGACCGTGAGGCTTTTGAGCACGTCGTCCATCTGGTCGCGTGGCACATCCAGAGTGACCACCCGGTCCGCCGACGGCACGGCCGTGAGCTCGTAATAGGCGACCCCGCCCTGGTTCAGGATCACACGGTTGAGCTGAGGTGCGGTCTCCGCCCCCAGGGCGGCATCGACCATCGAGAACATGCAGGCGACTGAACACAAGCGTAGAAGAAAACGAAAGCGCGTCATCATAGCCTCCCTTTCTCTCCCCATAACCCACGGGACGCCAGGGGAGTAAGGTGGTCGTTTTGTGGCGGGCAAAGGCGTTTGCCTAACCCGACGCCCACTGGCATAGTGCACTGCGATGAAAGAAAATTCGACCCTTTCCGAACAAAACGAGGCGAATGTCCCTCCGCCTCAGGGATCTGAGCCGCGCGCTTACCCGACCCGCCCCTTCGTCGGTGTGGGCGTCGTGGTGTTCCGCGGAAATGCGGTATTGCTGGTCAAACGCGGAAAGCCGCCCAAGGAGGGCCAGTGGAGTTTGCCCGGCGGCGCCCAGCATCTGGGTGAAACCGTGGCGGAGGCCGCGCAGCGGGAAGTTCTCGAGGAAACGGGGCTCGCGGTAGAGCTTGCCGGTCTGTTGGATGTGGTCGACTATATCGATCACGACGAGGACGGCGCGGTGCGCCACCACTACGCGCTGGTCGACTGGATGGCCATATCCGAGACGGGAGAAGCCGCGCCCGCTGACGACGTGACCGACGTCACCTGGGCCAGCCCCGACGCGCTTGACGGGTACGGCCTTTGGGAGGAAACACGCCGGATCATCGACATGGCAGTGACAAAGCGCAAGGGAGGCCTGTTGCGGCGCGTTCGCCGCAAATCGGTCATTCACGGCCATGTCTGGCTGCGCGCGGTTGTCTTCGGGCTTGCGGCATGGGCTGCCATTCAGTTGCTGATTCTCCTGGTGCACCTCTTGAAGACATGGGTGTGACATGACCCCCACGCCCAAGCGCACGTTCGGCATGTTCGTCCTCGTTGTCGGCCTCGTCTTTTACGCGGCAGGCGTGGTCAAGCTGTCGAGTATGTTCCTGCCCATCCACTGGTTCGTTGATCTGCTTTACTATGTGGTGGCCGGCGTCGCCTGGGTGTTCCCGGCCGGCCTGCTGCTGAAATGGGCCAACAGCGGCGAGCAGGACGACACCGACGACGAGACTTTCTGACCGTCAGGCGGTCGGCAGCTTATAGCCCTTGTACTGGTCGCGAAGTGCCGCTTTGAGAAGCTTGCCCGTCGCCGTGTGCGGCAATTCGTCAACGAACACCACATCATCCGGCAACATCCACCTGGCAACTTCTCCCGTGAGATAATCAAGGATCTCTTCCTTGGCGACCGATGCGCCTTTTACCGGCACGACAATGAGCAACGGGCGCTCGTCCCATTTCGGATGATAGACGCCAATCACCGCCGCCTCCGCAACCTTGGGATGACCAACGGCCGCATTCTCGAGATCGATGGAACTGATCCACTCCCCGCCCGACTTGATCACATCTTTGGACCGGTCGGTGATCTGCATGAAGCCGTCGGCATCGATGGTGGCCACATCGCCGGTGTCGAACCAGCCGTCGTCGTCGAGGATCCGGCCGCCTTCATGTTTGAAGTATTCCTTTACGACCCATGGCCCCCTGACCTTGAGATGGCCGAATGCCTTGCCGTCACGCGGCATTTCATTGCCGTCGTCGTCGGTAATCTTCATCTGGACGCCAAACACCGGACGGCCCTGTTTGCACTTGAGATCGAAACGTTCTTTGAGCGGCAGGGTCATATGTTTAGCCTTGGGCGTATTGACGGTCCCCAAGGGGTTCATCTCCGTCATGCCCCAGGCATGTTTCACCCGGACGTCGTACTCGGTCTCGAATCTTTCGATCATACTGCGCGGCGCCGCCGACCCGCCGATGACGACACGCTTCAGGCTGTCGACGCGCGCGCCTTCCTGATCGAGAAATGCCAGAAGGCCGAGCCACACCGTCGGCACCGCGGCGGACAACGTCACCTGTTCGCGCTCGATCAGCCCGTGGATCGAGGGGCCATCCATCGCGGGCCCCGGAAAGACGAGCTTGGATCCGACAAGCGGTGCCGCGTGCGGATTGCCCCAGGCATTGGCGTGAAACATCGGGACCACCGGCAGAACGGTATCCCGCTCGCTCATCCCGATCACATCGGTAAGCGCCGAGCCGTATGCATGCAGGACAGAGGACCGGTTCGAATAGAGGACGCCCTTGGGGTTGCCCGTGGTGCCCGATGTATAGCAGAGCCCGGCAGCCGTATTTTCGTCAAACAAGGGCCAGGTGAAGTCATCATCGGCCTCGCCGAGGAACGAATTGTAGGATATGGCAGCCTTGAGGCTGGTTTCCGGCATATGCGCATCGTCACAGAGCAGCACATAGGCTTCGACGGAGGGAAGCCGGTCGGCCAGCTTTTCGAGAAGTGGTACAAAGGTCAGATCCGCAAACAGAATCCGGTCCTCGGCATGATTGACGATGTAGACGATGTGATCTTTGAACAGCCGGGGATTGACGGTGTGCGAGATCGCGCCCAGACCCGAAGCGCCGTACCACGCCTCCATATGGCGGTAGCCATTCCATGCCAGCGTCGCCACCCGGTCGCCAAGCCCGATGCCGCGACCGGCCAGCGCCTTGGCGAGCTGGCGGGACCGGCGTTCGCAATCGGCGTAGCCGTAACGGTGTTCGCCCTCGGCAACAGTGACCGTAACGATCTCCCGATCCGCGTGGTTAATCGCTGCGTGCGTAACGATATCCGACAGCAGGAGCGGCCGATCCTGCATTAGTCCCAACATGAAATGGCCTCCCCTGTGGTCGCACACTTTACTTTTTTCGTACTCTATTCGACTGCCTTGGGAAACAAAACCCCCATGTTCGAACATGCCCAACAGTTGCCATATTTTACAGGGAGGATACTCCGGCACCGAACGGAGAGAGCCGTGGTCCGGGGTCGCGAAGTGATACAAACGTTTCTGAAGTGTATGGTCCTTCTGATCACATTGATTGGAGGGGTTGGGAACGCGTACGCTCAAGACTCCAAGGACACCGACGAAAATACCTACGACAAGCAATCGATCATCAAGGTCACGTCCGATTTTCTGGGTGAAGGATCGGATGCGATCGCCCGCGTGGTTGAGAAGGTTTTCTCCGATTATGGCCGACCCAACGCCTATATCACCGGCTCCGAAATCAGTGCGGCGGCGGTTGTTGGCATCCGCTACGGCGACGGCGACCTCAATCACAAGATCGAGGGCAAGCGCCGGGTGTTCTGGACCGGCCCGTCCCTCGGGATCGATCTCGGCGGCAATGCCTCCCGGGTCGTCGTGCTGGTCTATCATCTTTATGATACCGAAGAACTCTACGGCCGGTTCCCGGCGGTCGAAGGCAGCTTTTATTACATTGGCGGCGTCGGTGTGAACTATCAGCAGAAGGGCGACATTATCCTGGCCCCGATTCGGGTCGGCGTCGGTCTGCGCTTTGGCGCCAACCTCGGCTACATGCACTACACCAAGACCCGGAACTGGCTGCCGTTTTAAGATTATGGCTTCAAGCCACTTTATGAAATTCCAGACGGTCCTCGTCCGATAAATCCGGCATGAAGCGATAACCGTCGGCGTCAAACGCCTTAAGCTTTTCCACGTCCTCGATCCGGTTTTCGATGATGTAGCGCGCCATCATGCCGCGCGCCCGCTTGGCCAGCATGCCGAGGACCCGGGCCTCGCCGTCCTTGACGACCTTGAAGACGGGCGTGCTGAACCGGGCCTTGAGCTTATTTGCGCGCACGGCCTTGATGTATTCGTTTGACGCAAGGTTGACCACAACAGGCTGCTTTTCACCCGCTACCGCCGCATTGATCGCCCTGGTAATCCGGTCGCCCCAGAAGTCATAGAGATCCTCACCGCGCGGGTTAGCAAGCTTCGTTCCCATTTCCAGCCGATAAGGTTGCATCAGGTCCAGCGGCCGCAACAGGCCGTAAAGACCCGACAGGATTCTGAGATGATCCTGCGCATAAGCCAGATCGTCCTTGCCAAGTGTTTTGGCGTCCAACCCCACATAGGTATCGCCGGCGAACGCCAGCACCGCCTGCTTGGCATTGTCGATGCTAAAGGGCGTCTTGAATGCCTGGAAGCGCTGGTAATTGAGATCGGAAAGCTTGTCGCTGATCCCCATCAGCCGTCCGAGATCGCCCCGTGTCAGTTTGCGCGCCAGGCCGACCAGCTTTTTCGACTGGCCGAGCAGCTCCGGCTGACTGTGGTCGAGCGCCGGGTCCCTGGTCATCGCGTCGAGCTTCTTGGCCGGGGAGATAAGAACGAGCATAAATGCGCCTCCATCAACAGCAGTTTAGAACGTTTCGAATATAAGGCCCTGCTCCCGGCAATCAAGCGCGGTGAATCGACAGATGCGTAATGTTGCCATCTTCGTGTGCTTTTACCATGTATGATATTGTCGACCTCCGAAACACGAGCTATCTCATGTAAGGCAATCATTTAGAGGACTGAGCTATGACACACGTCGCAAAGATGGCCGCAACCGTATTGGCCGGGCTTTTGTTCGGGGCCACTGCGGCCGCCCAGGAACAGCCTCCCGCACCGTCAGAGACGCAAAAAACTCCACCGGTCTCGACCTATCAGCTCAAGAAGCAGTGCGATAACGCCTATGAGAACCGGGACTACAAGACCGCGGAGGTCGCCTGCAAGACGCTCGCCGAACAGGGCGACGCCGTGGCGCAGCGCAAGCTCGGCATGATTTACCTCTCTGGCTACGGTGTCTTCGATACCAAAAAAAATGCAGAGATATGGATTCGCAAGGCCGCCGAGCAAGGCGATCCGGAGTTTGAATTCACCCTTGGCACCATGTATCTTCACGGCGTCGGCGTCAGCAAGGTTGAACCGATGGCCGCCCAGTGGATTCTGAAAGCGGCGCAGGCCGGCTACACCGAGGCGCAGGAAACAATCGCGTACATGTACCTTGTCGGCCAGGGTGTCGCCAAAAATTCCAACGAAGCGGTCAACTGGTATACCCGGGCGGCGGACGCCGGCGACGTCAAGGCCCAGTACAACCTGGGTGTCCTCTATTACAAAGGCCGCGGCGTGATTCAGAATGTGGAGAAAGGGCTCAGCCTGATCAAGAAGGCCGCCGACAGCGGATACGAGGACGCCCAGAAGACCCTGGATATGATCGGCAAGCCGCAGCAGTGAATATCACCATTGCGAGCCGTGTTGGTCCGCGTTATGGTGCGCTCCCCCAAGTGATCCAGACTGTCTAGAACCCAAGGGAGCTATCCATGGCCGAAGCTGGTGGCGTTGCCGCTGAAATGCTGCGTTCGTTTATCGAACGGATCGAACGGTTGGAAGAAGAGAAAAAGTCGCTCGCCGACGATATCCGGCAGATTTATGCGGAAGCCAAGGGCAATGGGCTCGACCCCAAGATCATGCGCCAGGTGATCAAAATTCGCAAAATGGAAGAGCACGACCGCAAGGAACAGGAAGCGCTCCTGGACCTCTACGCCCATGCGCTGGGCATCGACCGGGGTTAATCCCCGTTGCTGACCATCTTCGGATAGCCTTCGTCGAGGCCGAATTCCGCCACTTTCCGATAGAGCGTCGACCGCCCAATTCCGAGCCGCCGGGCGATTTCCGACATCCGCCCCTTATAGTGGTCGAGTGCGAGCCGGATAATGTCGGCCTCGAGATCCTGGAGCGGTCGAATTTCGCCCTCCTCGTCGAACATCTTCACCGCCACGCCGTTGGTCGGGGTGGGCGCGCCTTCTGGAACGTTGGGCACGATTTCGGCTGCTTTGGCGGACGCGTTCAGAATTTGCGGGAAGTCGCCAACATCCAGCACATCCCCGTCCGCCAGGATAACAGCGCGGAAGATGGCGTTCTCAAGCTGGCGGACGTTACCCGGCCAGTCATAGCTTTGAAGCAGGTCGATCGCCCCCTCGCTGAACGCCCGGTGAGGCTTGCCTTCGCCATCGGCGATCAACTTCGCAAAGTGATTGGCGAGCTTCGGAATGTCTTCCCGGCGCTGCCGCAAGGGCGGCAACGGCACCGGGAACACGTTCAGGCGGTAGAGCAGATCCTCGCGGAACATGCCGTCCTTGACACGCTCGATCAGAAGTCTTGTTGGTCGCCGAAATCAATCGGATATCCACCTTCACCGGCGCGCGACCGCCGACCGGGTCGACCTCGCCTTCCTGAATGGCGCGCAACAGCTTGACCTGCATGTCCATCGGCAGTTCGCCGATTTCATCGAGGAACAGGGTCCCGCCGTTGGCTTCCACAAATTTCCCGTCATGGCGTTCGGTGGCGCCGGTGAAGGCGCCCTTTTCGTGACCGAACAGAATGCTCTCCACCAGATTGTCGGGGATCGCCCCGCAATTGACCGCAACGAAAGGCGCATCCGCCCGGTCGCTTTCCGCCTGGATGGCGCGGGCGAACATTTCCTTGCCGACGCCGCTTTCGCCTTCGATCAGGATCGGGATGTTGGCCGCCGCGCCCTTGCGTGCGAGATCGATCGCTCGCTTCATGGCCTCGCTTTCACCAATCAGATCGTCGAAGGTAATATGGCCCTTCCACTTGCGCCGCCCGCGCGTAATCTCGCCAGTGATGGCGTTCATCTTGAGGGCATTTTCGACCGCGAGCGTGAGCCGGCCCGCGCTTGCCGGTTTGGCGATAAAATCGGTGGCGCCGGCGCGCATGACCTTGACCACGGTATCAAGCGAGTTTTCGGCCGTCAGCATGATAACCGGCAATGTGGGATGCTTGGGACGGAGTTCGCGCAGGACCGCGTAGCCGTCCATATCGGGCATATAGAGGTCCAGAAGGATGAGATCCGGAACCCCGTCTTCGGAGTCGCGCAGCATGGCCAGCGCTTCGGGACCACCGGTCGCGGCCCTGACCCTGTAACCCGCCGCCTCGAGCACCGCCACCACGATTTCCCGCTGCATCGCCTCGTCATCGACGACAAGAATGACTTTATCCCGGGTAGCGCTCATATCCATTCGTCACTCGCCTGATGCGCTCTTTTGCGCTTATTGTTTCACCCTGTTTCATAACGGGACAGCAGTTAAGAGTTGGTTAAAATGCGGGGCATGCAAGTAATAATTTAATCCCGGGCCTGTCCTCCAAGCGTAAAGGTTGATCCGGACCTCCGCTTTGGGATAACAGGGCGAAACGCAATGAGTGGAGTGACCGAATGACCGATAAATTGCCCGAATGGGACCTGAGCGACCTTTACACAGGCCCCGACGCGCCGGAAGTGGAGCGCGACCTCAAGGCCGCGGCGAACGAGGCGCAGGCGTTTGAGACCCGTTATCAGGGCAAACTTGCCGCGCTTGATGGCGACGGCCTCGCCGAGGCCATCCGCATCTATGAGGAGATTCAGGAGAGGCTCGGACGGCTCACCAGCTTCGCCGATCTTCTGCAGGCCGCCGACGTCATCGACCCGGATATCGCCCGCTTTCAGCAAAATATCGAGGAGCGGGTCAATGCGATCTCGCTCCACCTGCTGTTTTTCGCGCTGGAATTGAACCGGATTGACGATGCGGCGCTTGCAACGCGGCTTGAGGAAAGCGAGGCCCTTGCCCGTTATCGCCCGTGGCTGGAGCAGGTCCGCCGGTTCCGTCCCCACCAGCTTGCCGACGATATGGAGAAACTGCTCCATGAGAAGGACGTGGCCGGACGCGCGGCCTGGATCCGCCTGTTTGACGAGACCATGGCGGCGCTCGCCTTCGACGTCAAAGACCCGAAAACCGGCGAGGTTCAGTCGCTTGGCGCGGAAGAAACGCTGCATTTGCTGTCGGATCGTGACGGCGCGCGCCGCAAGGCGGCGGCCGACGCGCTGACCCAAACTTTCCGTGACAATATCCGGCTTCTGTCACTGGTCACCAATACCCTTGCCAAGGACAAGGAGATCGAAGATCGCTGGCGCGCGTTCGCCAAACCGGACGAGTCCCGCCACCTTGCCAACAACGTGGAAGGGGAAGTGGTCGACGCCTTGCGCAGCGCCGTGGTTGCCTCCTACCCGCGGCTGTCACACCGCTATTATGCGCTCAAGGCGCGCTGGATGGGCGAGGACAGACTTGAATTCTGGGACCGCAACGCCCCCCTGCCCGACGATCTCGACGAGGAAATTCCGTGGGACAAGGCCCGCGATATGGTGCTTGCCGCCTACCGGACGTTTTCTCCCAGGCTTGCCGACGTCGGCGTCAGGTTTTTTGAAAACGCTTGGATTGACGCGCCGGTTCGCAAGGGCAAGGCGCCTGGCGCCTTTTCCCATTCCACGGTGCCGAGCGCGCACCCCTACCTGTTCCTGAATTACCTCGGCAAGACGCGGGACGTCATGACGCTCGCCCACGAACTCGGTCACGGCGTCCATCAGGTGCTCGCTGCGCCGCAGGGGCTGTTGTTGTCCCACACGCCGCTCACCCTTGCCGAGACCGCCAGCGTGTTCGGCGAAATGCTGACCTTCCGCGCGCTCATCGCCCAAAGCCAGGACGCTCAGCGCAAGCGCGTGCTCTTGGCCTCGAAGGTTGAGGACATGCTCAATACGGTGGTGCGCCAGATCGCGTTCTACGAGTTCGAACGGCGCATCCACGCCGAACGGCAGACCGGCGAGATCAAGGCCGACCGCATCGGTGAAATCTGGCTCGACGTGCAGCGCGAAAGTCTCGGCCCGGCGATCAAGCTTGGCGACGGCTACGATGTCTACTGGAGCTATATCCCCCATTTCATCCATTCGCCGTTCTATGTCTATGCCTACGCCTTCGGCGACTGCCTGGTGAATGCGCTTTACGCCACCTATGAACGCGAGCCTGAAGGGTTCGAAGACAAATACCTCGCCATGCTCGCCGCCGGCGGCAGCCTTGGCCACAAGGAGCTTCTGGCGCCATTCGGGCTTGACGCCACCGACCCGGCGTTCTGGCAACGCGGCCTTGGCGTCATCGAAGGCCTGATCGACGAGCTTGAAACGCTCACGTCATAAGGTAACGGCACAAAATTCTGCGGAGGTGCTGAAACTGGTAAATCCACGGCTTGCCAGGCCATGGACATTTGTTATATTCCTGCGCAGCACTGATAAGTCCGGTCAAATTAACCGGATCTGACGTCAAAACCCGAACGCCAAACAGGGAATAAGGAGACAGGGGACTATGGACATCACAGCGAAACAGGAAATGTACGGCGACTTCAAAAAACTGGTGAAATACAGCTCCATCGGTGTTGCCGTCGTTCTGGTGATTTTGGCCCTTACCTTGCTCTGAGTTTCCGGCCCAAACCCCCGCTCGAAAACCAGACCCCAGAACAAAGGGACGACTTGATGAAACTAGCCATCCCTAAGGAGCGGCGCGCCCACGAAGCCCGTGTCGCCGCCACGCCGGAGACCGTCAAGAAGCTCGTGGCTCTCGGCCTTGACGTGACCATCGAACAGGGCGCGGGAACCGCCGCGCGCTATCCCGATCAGGCCTATGAGGAAGCCGGCGCCAAAATCGCCGCTTCCGCCAAGGACGCGCTCGCCGACGCCGACATCGTGTTAAAGGTCCAGCGTCCGCTGACCAAGGACGAGGGCGAGGACGAAATCGGCCTGATCAAATCGGGCGCGATTCTGGTCGCCATCCTGGACCCTTACCAGTCGCGTGACGCGGTTGATCTCTATGCCAAGGCCAACATCACGGCCTTCGCCATGGAGTTCATGCCGCGCATCAGCCGCGCCCAGAGCATGGATGTGTTGAGTTCCCAGTCGAACCTGGCAGGCTACCGTGCGGTCCTTGACGCGGCCTATGAGTTCGGCCGCGGCATGCCGATGATGATGACCGCCGCCGGCACCGTTGCCCCGGCCAGGGTCATGGTTCTGGGCGCCGGCGTCGCCGGGCTGCAGGCTATCGCGACGGCAAAGCGCCTCGGCGCCATCGTGTCGGCCACTGACGTGCGGCTTGCGGCCAAGGAGCAGGTCGAAAGCCTCGGCGGCAAGTTCGTCATGGTCGAAAGCGAGGAGGCCAAGGAGGCCGAAACCGCCGGCGGCTACGCCCGGGAAATGAGCGAAGACTACAAGAAGAAGCAGGCCGAACTGGTGGCCGCAACGCTTGCCAAGCAGGACATTGCCATCTGTACGGCGCTGATCCCGGGCCGGAAAGCGCCGGTGCTGATCACCGACGAGATGGTCAAATCCATGCGGCCGGGCTCGATCATTGTCGATCTCGCCGTCGAACAGGGCGGCAACTGTACGCTCTCCAAACCCGGAGAGGTGGTCGAAGTGGGCGGCGTCAAAATCGTCGGCCATTACAACATGCCGAGCCGGCTGGCGACCGACGCCAGCGCGCTTTACGCCAAGAACCTGTTGAATTTCCTGACCCCGCTGATCGACACCGAAAGCGGCGATCTGGCGATCAACTGGGAAGATGAAATCATCACGGGAACGGCGCTGACCAGGGACGGCACAGTCGTCCATCCGGCGCTGGGGCAAGGGAGCTGAACCATGGATATCGTCGTTAGCCCGTTCATCTCGCAACTGTCGCTGTTCGTCCTGGCGATTTTTGTCGGCTATTTCGTGGTGTGGAGCGTGACGCCTGCCCTGCACACCCCCCTGATGGCGGTCACCAACGCCATCTCTAGTGTGATTATCGTGGGCGCGCTGATTGCCGCCGGACCGGAAGGCACCAGTGCGGCAAAAATTCTGGGCTTCATCGCCTTGACGCTGGCCTCCGTCAATATCTTTGGCGGGTTCACCGTGACCCAGCGCATGCTGGGCATGTACAAAAAGAAAAAGAAATAAGGGGGGAGCCGCATGTCATCGCTTACTGTCAACCTGACGGCGCTCGCCTATCTGGTCGCTGGCGTCCTCTTCATCCTGTCGCTCCGAGGTCTGTCCTCGCCCGAAACATCCCAGCGCGGCAATCGGCTTGGCATGCTCGGCATGACCATCGCCATCGTCACCACCGTCCTCAATCCCGAGATCGTCTCCTACACCTGGATCATTGCCGGGGTCGCCATTGGCGGCGTGATCGGCGTCATTATTGCCAAGCGCATTGCCATGACTGCCATGCCCCAGCTGGTGGCGGCGTTCCACAGCCTCGTCGGTATGGCCGCCGTGCTAGTGGCTGCGGCCGCCTTCTTCCACCCGGCATCGTTCGGCATTACCTACGGCCCGGGCCATGAGCTTGCCGGCCAGATCCACTTCTCCAGCCGGATTGAAATGGCGCTTGGCATCGTGATCGGCGCGATCACCTTCTCCGGCTCGGTGATTGCGTTCACCAAGCTGCAGGGGCTGGTGTCTGGCAAGCCGGTGACCTTTCCCGGCCAGCACCTCTTCAATCTGCTGGTCGGTCTGGTGATCATCGGCCTCATTGTGATGTTCTGCCGCACCCAGTCGGAAACCGTCTTCCTGACCATGACGGCGCTCGCCTTCGTGATCGGCGTGCTGCTGATCATCCCGATCGGCGGCGCGGACATGCCGGTCGTGGTGTCCATGCTCAACTCGTACTCGGGCTGGGCGGCGGCCGGTATCGGCTTTACGCTCGCCAACACGGCGCTCATTATCACCGGCGCTCTCGTTGGATCCTCGGGCGCGATCCTGTCCTACATCATGTGCAAGGGCATGAACCGCTCGTTCTTCAACGTGATCCTCGGCGGGTTCGGCGGCGAAGACGCAGCCGCCGCTGTGGGTGGTACGGAAGATCGCCCGGTCAAACAGGGTAGTGCCGAGGACGCGGCCTTCATCATGGAAAACGCGGGCTCGGTCATTATCGTGCCGGGCTACGGCCTTGCCGTGGCCCAGGCCCAGCACGCGGTGCGCGAGATGGCCGACATGCTCAAGGAAGCCGGTGTCAAGGTCACATACGCCATCCACCCGGTGGCGGGCCGCATGCCCGGCCACATGAATGTGCTGCTGGCCGAAGCCCAGGTGCCTTACGACGAAGTGTTCGAGCTCGAGGACATAAACAGCCAGTTCCAGACCACCGATGTCGCGTTCGTGATCGGCGCCAACGATGTCACCAACCCGGCGGCCAAGACCGACCCGCAAAGCCCGATCTTCGGCATGCCCATTCTCGACGTGGAAAAGGCGAAGACGGTGCTGTTCGTCAAGCGCTCCATGGCGACGGGCTATGCCGGGGTCCAGAACGAGCTCTTTTTCCGCGACAACACCATGATGCTGTTCGGGGACGCCAAGAAGATGGTCGAGGAAATCCTGAGACATCTTGATTGACCAGGACGAGCGGAGATGACCCATGAAGCTTTATAACGCGGACCTGTCCCCCTTCGCCGCACGTGTCCGGATGCTGGTTTATCGCAAGAACATCGAGGACAAGGTGGAATTTTCGCCCCCTACCGCTGCACTGGGATCGGACGAATGGAAGCGGATCAATCCAACAGGCAAGATCCCGGTGCTGGAGACCGGCGGACGGGTGCTGATCGAAAGCGAAACGATCCTCGAGTATCTCGAAGACATATTTCCCGAGCCGCCACTTCGACCGGCAAATCTTGAAGACCGGGCATTCGGCCGGTTGCTCAATCGGATTTGCGACCTCTATATTTTTGAACCCATTTTTCCGGTTTTCCGACAGTTATCCGCTGAGAACTCCGGACAAAGGCTTGATCACGGCCCAAATAGAGAAGGTGGTTGACGGAATCGGCCTTCTGGAGTCGTTCTGGCCGGAAACGGAAGGCCCCTTTGCCTTCGGCAATAGCCCGAGTCTTGCCGATTGCGCGGTGGCGCCGACACTGTTCCTGATGGACAGGATGCTGCCTATGTTCGGCGTCGCCGACCCCATCGGCCCGCACCCCAAGCTCTCTGCGTACTGGCAGGCGATGAACGAGCAATCTTTACCGGCCCGCGTAATCGCCGAAATGCAGCGCGGGCTGGACGCGTTCCAGAATTGGGATTGACTTATAGCAAAACCGCCGACCCGAAAGGCGGCGGTTTCGTTGAAAATTCGGAAATCTTGAAAGGATGGCGGCGCACTTAGCGCCCGGCGGTATCCCGCTCTTCCCGTTTGCGATCGAGCTTGCGGGCCCGGCGCACAGCCGCTGCCTTTTCACGCGATCTTTTTTCGGACGGCTTTTCATACTGCCGACGCTGCTTCATTTCCCGAAAAATGCCTTCCCTCTGCATTTTCTTTTTGAGCGCGCGCAGTGCCTGCTCAACGTTGTTATCGCGAACGCTAACTTCCATGCGGAGCCAGTCTCCTTTCCATATCGTCCCGGGATGGGGCCAGGCCCACCGGCGCCAACCCGGATAAAACAAACGCAATTGTTGGCTAGAAAACGCCACAACCGCCCTTTGCGCGCCTTCCTATCAGAAGCGAGCAAGGATGTGAAGCGTGAAAATCTGTGCGAAACCTGTCGGTCCGCTCTTTACCAAACCCGGAGATCATACCATATTTGCGCTATGGCTGTCCAAGATATCACCTTGATGGGAAATCCCGTCCTTATGACCCCGGCTGCCCCGGTCGACGATCCGACGGCGCCCGACGTCGCCGACCTGATCGTCGATATGCGCGACAGTATGGAAGCGGCCGGCGGCATCGGAATAGCCGCACCCCAGATCGGTGTCGGCAAGCGCGTCGTGATGTTCCATGCGCCGGCGGACGATGACCTTGGGGAAGACAGTACGGATCCCGACCACCGCGCCGACCTGCAGGAACGGCCGCTCACGGTGCTGATCAATCCGGAGATAGAAATTCTCTCGCACGACCGCAAAGCGGGGTGGGAGGGCTGCCTTTCGGTGCCCGGCATGCGCGGCCTTGTGCCACGATACCAGCATATCCGGTATCGCGGACTGGCCCCCGACGGATCGGTTATCGAGCGCGAGGCAATCGGCTTTCACGCGGTGGTTGTCCAACACGAATGCGATCACCTGGACGGTATTCTCTACCCCATGCGGATGGAAAATCTGGGCACGCTCCACTACGTGTCCGAGATGGAGAAGGTCATTGCCGCCGAGGAAGCCCTGAGGGAGGCTGCATCATGACCACCGACGTTCCCGAAAAATTGCGGCCTGCAATTCTTGACGCGGTCCTGCGCCATGTGCCGTTCGACGGCTGGAGCGACCAAGCTATTGCGGCGGCCGCCCGCGATCTCGATCTCGATCCCGGCCTGATCGAGCTTGCCTATCCGGGCGGCGTTATCGAGATGATTGACGCTTATGCGAGCCGCGCGGACAGAATGGCGGCTGATGCGCTCGCCAAATGTCCGCTGAGCCAGCTCAAGGTCCGGGAACGGGTGGCGCTCGCCGTGCGTCTCCGGGTTGAGACCATGACCGATCATCGCGAGGCGACACGCCGCGCGCTGTCCTACCTCTCGCTACCGATGAACGCGGCGGCGGGGACGAAGTTGGCCTGGCGCACAGCCGACGGTCTGTGGCGGGCGGTGGGCGACACATCGACGGACGCGAACTATTACAGCAAGCGCGCTATCCTTGCCGCCGTATTCAGCGCGACGGTGCTCTATTGGCTGAATGACGAAAGCGAAGGCTGGGCCGATACCTGGGCGTTTCTCGACCGCCGGATCAAGGACGTGATGAGGTTTGAGAAGGCAAAGGGCCGGCTCAGGAAATACACTGATATGCTGCCTGATGTGAGCCGCGCGCTCGGGAAAATGCGCTACAGGGGATAAAGCCGGGTCACATGGCCCATTTTGCGCCCTTCGCGCGCCTCGGCCTTGCCATAGTCGTGGAAGCAGAGGTTCGGTTCACCGAGCAAATCGTCGCGGTTCAGAATCTCCTCGCCCAGCAGATTTTTCATCACCGCCCGGCTGTGCATGCCGATGTCGGCGAAGGGTAGGCCTGCGACGGCCCGGATATGGGCCTCGAACTGGCTCATGGCGCAGGCATCCAGCGTCCAGTGGCCGGAATTATGGACCCTGGGCGCAATTTCGTTGACCAGCACGCCGCCATCCACGTCGAACATTTCGACCGCCAGCACGCCCACATAGCCGAGGCGGTCCGCAATCGCGCGGGCGACAGATTTCGCCAGTTCGCCAAGCGCGTCATCGATGTCAGCTGGGGCCACCGTCTCATCGAGGATGTGGTCTTTATGGCGGTTTTCCACCACCGGATAGAGCGCCACCTTCCCCGATGCGCCGCGCGCCAGCACAACGGAGAGTTCCCGTTCGAATTCGACAAAGCCCTCGGCGATCAGATTCTCGCCGCCAAGCTGGGCCATCGCCGCCGCAATCGCCTCCCCGTCCTCAACCACGGCCTGGCCTTTGCCGTCATAGCCAAAGCGCCGGGTCTTGAGCACAAACGGGTATCCGAGCGCCTTTGCCGCAGCGCGCGCGTCATCCTCATGATCGACCGCGCGATAAGGCGCGGTATGTCCACCCGCCGCCCTGACGAAATCCTTTTCCGCCACCCGGTCCTGGGCCACCTCGAGCGCCTGCGGGCCCGGCAGAACCGAAATTTTTTCGCCAAGAAGACGAACGGACTCGACTGGAATATTCTCGAATTCATAGGTCGCCACATCGACCGACGCGGCGAAGGCGGCCAGCGCCGCTTCGTCGTTGTAGGCCGCAGTCGTCGCGCCGGCGCTCACCTGTTTCGCTGGCGCGTCGGCGTCCGGATCGTAAATATGGCAGCGATAACCAAGCTGTGCGGCAGCGAGCGCAAGCATGCGGCCAAGCTGTCCGCCGCCCAGAATACCGATGGTGCCGCCGCGTGGAAGAGACACTTATTCTTCCTCGGGTATGTCGGCAACCCCGGCTGTCTGGTTATCCCGCCAGGTTTTCAATGCGCCGGCGACCTGGTCATTTCCATTGGCCACAATGCTGGCAGCCAGAAGACCGGCATTCTTCGCCCCGGCCTTGCCAATGGCGAGCGTGCCCACCGGCACCCCGCCCGGCATCTGGACGATGGAAAGCAAACTGTCGAGGCCACTCAGCGCTTTGGATTCCACCGGTACACCAAGAACCGGAAGCGTCGTCATCGACGCCACCATGCCCGGGAGGTGGGCGGCCCCGCCGGCCCCGGCGATAATCACCCTGAGCCCACGGCCGGCCGCCGCTTTGGCATAATCGTATAGCCGCTCGGGCGTGCGGTGCGCCGAGACAATCCGGCATTCATGGGAGACCCCCAGTTCCTCAAGCACGGCGGCGGCATGGCACATGGTTTGCCAGTCCGACTGGCTGCCCATGATGATTCCGACATCGACCTGTTCGCTCATAATCGCGTCCTCCCGCTTCCCCTCGGCACCCGCTCCGCGAGGGCGGCGCTACGGAAACCCGGGAGTATACTGAACGGCTAAGGATAAGCAATCTCTGGTTCCTTTCCCGCCACCCCCGGCAAAGAAGGTTTCCTTAAGATTTTGCTGACTATACTCTATCAAGGTCTGACAGCTGATATCAGGCGAATGCCACGGGCATGGGAATAGGATGAAGATCGAACGGTCACGGTCTACCGGTCAGGTGCGCAGCGCCCAACGGTACAGCGCCACAGGGTCCGCCACGACAGCGGGACCGGACGCCGTGCGCGAAATTGCAGACACCGCCACAGTCATGGGCATTCCCGCCGAGGAAATGACGCCCAAGGTTCGCCAGGCCATCATGACCCTGATGGAAGAAGTGGACCGGATGCGCAAGGACCTGGAACAGGCCCAGCGGCGGATCTCGGAACTTGAACAGTTAGCCGATCGCGATTCCCTGGTGCCGATGGCCAACCGTCGCGCCTTTGTCCGTGAACTGAGCCGCATGATCTCTTTTGCCGAGCGCTATGAAGTTCCCACAAGCCTGATTTATTTCGACGTCAACGACCTCAAAAAGATCAATGACCAGTTGGGCCATCCGGCCGGGGATGCGGCGCTCAAACATGTGGCCGACGTTATTCTGAGCAATATCCGCCAGTCGGATGTGGCGGCGCGGCTCGGCGGCGACGAGTTTGCCGTCGTCCTGCCCAATGCCGAAGAGGAAATGGCCCATAACAAGGCCGTGTCGCTGGCCGAGGTCATCTACAACACGCCGTTTCGGTGGGAAGGCCGGGAACTTCACATCAAGGTCGCCCATGGCGCCTACTCGTTCCGGGCGGGGGAAGATGCGGCCAAGGCGCTCGCCGAAGCGGACCGCAAGATGTACGCCCACAAGCAGCACCTCAAGGGTCAGGCCACGTCCTGATCTCAGGCTATAATGTCGGGGATCAGCTTGGCGTGGATACGGGTGATCTCGTCTTTTAGCAGCAACTTCTTGCGCTTCAGGCGCTGGATCTGTAGCTGGTCGAACGCGCTGGCCTGCGCCAGCGCATTAATGGAATCATCGAGGTCGCGATGCTCCGTCATCAGCTCGTGGAGCTTGGCACGAAGGTCTTCTTCCTCGTCGTCGTCGACGTCCATCATTATCTCGAAACCATTGGCGCGCGGCCGAGATTATACCATATAACCGACCGGAATGAGCACGACCATGCCGCCTGATATATCCGATGATCACGGCCCGGAAAACCCCTTCTGGCAGTTTTCCCTGCACATCTACGGGCGGGAGGCTGTAAAGCAGGCCTGCCTTGCCCTTCAGGATGACGCGGGCGCGGATATCAATATTCTGCTGTTTCTGTGCTGGCGGGCGGGCAAAGGCGAGACTGCGCCCTCAAGCGAAGCGCTGTCGGCCATGATCAGCGCCATCGAACCGGTCAATCGAGAGGTCGTTCATCCGTTGCGCCACGTCCGCCGCCGCCTTGACTCGTTGCCGCTCAGCGGCGCCGAGGCGGCCCGGAATTGCGTGCTCAAGGCGGAGCTGGCTGGCGAACATATGGTGCAGTCGCTTCTCCATAACCGATTTGGCGAGGCGGCAATAGCTGACCAGGCACCCTCCCCCGACGCGGCGCGCAACGCGCTCGCCCGCTACCTCGCCCTGCTTGCGCTGCCGGCCACGCGTCAGCACAGCGCCGAGGCGCTCGCCGGTCAGCTGGTGGATGCTATTTTCGCCAAAACTTAACTTTTGGTCGGCGCGCCCTGCCAGCGGGTGACCACATCGCTGTCGATTCCATAGAGGTCGAGGACGCGGCCGAGTGTATGGTTCACCATCTCGTCGATGGTCCGGGGGCGGGCATAGAACGCCGGGACCGGCGGCGCGACAATGCCGCCCATTTCGGTGACCTTGAGCATGCTTTCCACGTGACCGCGATGAAGCGGTGTTTCCCTGAGCATGAGGACAAGCCGCCGGCGTTCCTTGAGCACCACGTCGGCAGCCCGGGTCAACAGGCTTGAGGTGACACCGGAGGCGACCTCGGACAGGCTGCGCACCGAACAGGGCGCCACCACCATACCCATGGTCGCGAACGAGCCGCTGGAGATGGCCGCGCCGATGTCGTCGGGGCCATAGGCCACGTCAGCCAGCGCCTCCACATCCCGGAGCTTCATATCAACCTCGTGAGCGATCGTGGTCCGGGCGGCGCGACTCACCACCAGGTGCGACTCGACGTGCGCTTGACGCAGCAATTCGAGCAGTCGGACCCCATAAATGGCGCCCGATGCCCCACTTATACCGACGATCAAACGATTGCTCATGACCCCTTAAAAACCTTACCCGTCAAAACCTTCGCCACCACCCTTTGAAATTTCAGATATCAGCCCTCAGTTTCCGACCGGATCCTGATGACAAGGCGCTGCTATCGTGGTGTAATATATCCGTCACTTCAACCTGCCAATCAAGGAGAGTGAAAGGATGCAGTTGGACGGTCATCTGGGGAAGCTCCGAGAAAAACACGCTGTCATTGAAAAGGAAATCGATGAAGAATCACACCGCCCCGCCCCCAACACTATGCGAATTACCGAACTAAAGCGCCAAAAACTGAAACTGAAGGAAGAAATCAGTCGCTTCGCCGAAAGCTACTGACGAGACAATTCCCCTTGTGGAGATGGGCGCGGCCGCGAGATCCCGTAACTCAGGACTCTTCTGCGGGGCGTGATCTTCTTCGACGTCGGCCTTCACCTGCTTTTCCGACCGCGCCTGATTGCGCTCGGCACGCTTTGCAGCCTCGCGGATGACGTCGTCCAGGTCCTGCTGGGTGCAAAGCTCCAGACTGACCGGATCCCGCGGTGTAATATTGGAAATATTCCAGTGTGACCGATCACGAATCGCCGTGATCGTCTGCTTGGTGGTGCCGATCAGCCGGGAAATTTGAGGGTCGCTGACCTCAGGATGCTTGGCTAACAGCCAGGCAATGGCGTCCGGCCGGTCCTGGCGCTTGGACACCGGCGTATAGCGCGGACCTTTGGGGCGTTTTCGCGCGGAAACCTCATCCTTCATCAATGTGAGCTGCGCCGAGGGGTCGTTTTCGCAGCGTTCGATCTCCGCCCGGGTCAACTGATTGTTGGTTACGGGATCCAGGCCAACGATATTGGCCGCCACCTCTCCGTCGGCGATGCTTTGCACCTCAAGCGTATGAAGGCCGCAGAACGCCGCGATCTGATCGAAAGTCAGCGTCGTATTATCCACAAGCCAAACGGCCGTTGCCTTCGGCATGAGCGGTTTTTGCATCAATCCTCCTCTCGTCGGCCCAACGGGCCGTCCGTTTTTCCTCAAAGCGGTGAGGAAACCCAGGTTTTCGTGGTGCCAGGTATCCAGGCTCGCCCGAAACACGCACCCTGTCCCGCGGCGCCATAACACCGGGTGCTGTTCGTCATAGAGGTCCAACAATAGAAAACAAAAAGGACGATGGCAACACGCCATCGTCCTCGTTGGAATTTCCATGCAAACGGCCCGCGTCGGACCGCCCGCAGTTTCGTCCGGTTACTGGAGAACCCAGCTCAGCGGCAGAACGAAGGTAAGAGCGTCCTCAGGCAGATTGGCCGGTGGCGTCGGCAGCGGATTGATCCGGGCCATCAACTTGACCACTTCCGCGTCGAGAAGCTCATGACCGGTGCTCTGGATCATCTCGTAATGCGTGATCGCACCGCTTCGATCGATCGAGACTTTGACCTTCGCCTTGCCCTCAAGCTCCTGCGACAACGCCGCGCGCGGATAGACTTGCTTCTGGGCGATCCGCTTGACCACCTGATGCTGCCAGCTCGAAAGGTCACTGGCGCGGGCGGGCACGCCAGAAAAACCGAATTGCAGGCCGCCAATCACGATAGCCGCCAACGCCAGATTGATGGGTAAGCTCTTGAAAATTCTGCTTAGCATTTCTCTTCCCTTTTATCTGCAACGGGACCGCCGGCCGTCATTTGGCGGCATCGCCACTGCCATCGCTTTCTTATCGCAGGCTTGCGAAGGCCCCCAACCGTCGCGGACCCACGTCTGTTATCGCTGAATGCCGTAAATGGGAATTTAAGAGACTTGGTTAATTTTCGCCGAGCGGCAGAAAGACACTTCCTTGCGCCGACGCCTCGGCGCCTTATTTTTTCATGCAGCAGGCTTAAGGGTGATCAGCTCGTTGCGTCGGGCTGATTCTCAGGCGCTGCCTTTTCGAACGCGGGGAGCGCGCTGCAAGCCGCGTCGATCGCCACAAGGCGGGGGTATGGCGTCAGATCAAGATCAAAGCGCCGGGCGTTGTACATCTGCGGCACCAGGCAAATATCGGCAAACCC
This sequence comes from uncultured Alphaproteobacteria bacterium, assembly GCA_963746725.1. GTDB lineage: Bacteria > Pseudomonadota > Alphaproteobacteria > Sphingomonadales > Govanellaceae > J090. The sequence goes on from CAVVCF010000001.1 coordinate 114,616, forward strand.
CGGAGCCTCCCCCGAAAGGAATGCCCACTTTCCCGCGTGGCTTTCAAGCGCACTGAATCCCTCCGCGATCCAGTGCCGGTACCACGTGTTGATGGCCTCCTGCTGCTGGCCCAGGACATTTTTGAGATATTTCAGAATCCGCAGATTGTTGACAGGATGGATATCGCAGGCAACGACTTGGGCCAGCGCCCGGATAGTGGCGCGATCTACAGGATCAGCCGGCAGAAAAGCCGGTTCGGGTATGGTTTCGTCCAGATATTCCATGATGGCGAGCGATTGCGTCAGCGTGACACCATTGATCGCCAGAGTCGGCACAAGCCCCTGCGGATTGACCGTACCCCGGTAGGACGGCTCGCGCTGCGCGCCATCGGCGAGGTCGATACTGGTCTGCTGATAGGCCACACCCTTCAGGTTCAAGGCAATTCGAACTCGATAAGCTGCGGAACTGCGCCAGTAATCATAAAGCACGGTCATCGAAACGCCCCCTTAAGTACTGATACTTTCTCGTGTAAGCCATCCCCTGAGGCGAATCAATGCGCCAATACAGGGACTTGGCGGTATTCTGCCGTAAATTAAGTCTTCGTTAGCCATATGGTGCCTAGAATGGCATTACGGAGAGCGGAGTGAAAGGGCAGTCCATGCCAAGAAAGAATGCTGCAACAGCCGGTCAGAGCGACCAAAACACCGCGACGTCGGTGCAACGGCGGCGCTTTGCGCGCATTTCCGCCGCCCAGAATGCGGTGGTGGAATGCGGCGAGCGCTACTACACCGTCAGCCTGCAGGACCTTTCCTCCAACGGCGCGCGGATCCAGGTTTCTCCTGCCGTCGAGCTCGACAAGATGACCCACCTGATCATTCCTGACATTGGCGGTCGCCTGCACTGCGAAGTGGTGTGGAAGGAAGGCCGGGTGGTCGGATTGCGCTTCCTGGAGAAGCCCTACGAGGTCGTCCAGAAGATGCCCACGTCCATGCGCCGGCTGATGGTGCCGCTCCCGATCGAGTGATCCCGGCCTTGTCCGTCCGATAAAATTACACCTGTCCGCACTGATTCCATTGCCGTTCGCGCAGGAATCGGTAAAATCGTCACTGTGTCCCAACTGAAGGGGAAGCGGTAGACACGTCATGACAGAACTCAATATAGGCCTCGACCGGCTCAGCCATATCATTCTGCTCGCTCGCGAATACGATGAGGGCCTTCCTCACGAGGAAGAGGAAGAAGAAGAAGAGAATCATGTGGGTGAAGCAATTGATGAGGAACTGGTCGAGGAACATGAATATGACCTTGCCTACCAGGAGATCAAGGGCGCCCTCAGTAATCTGAATAGCGACGATCTCGCGTCGCTGGTCGCCGTGGTGTGGATCGGGCGTGGAACCTATGACGCCGAGGAATATGACGAGGCCCTGGCGGAAGCTGCCGACCTCGATACCGCGCGGATGGCCGACTACCTGATCGGGACGCCATTGCTGGCGGAATATATCGAAGAGGGGATGACCCGGCTCGGCGTCGAGTTCGAAGAAGTCTGACTCACATTATTGTCAGAACCGCCGCCCCTTCGAACCGCCCTTCCCGCAAATCGTCAAGAGCCCTGTTGGCATCTTCGAGCGGATAGGTGTGAACGGTCGTCCTGACCGGAACCTCCGGCGCAATTTTGAGAAATGCCTCACCGTCGGCGCGGGTCAGATTCGCGACCGAGCACACGCTGCGCTCCTGCCACAGGATACTGTAGGGGAAGCTCGGAATATCGCTCATGTGAATGCCGGCGCAGATGACCTTGCCGCCTTTGCACACCGCTTTCAGAGCCGTGGGGACAAGCGCGCCCACCGGGGCAAAGATGATCGCGGCGTCAAGCGCCTCCGGCGGCGCCTCGTCCGACCCACCGGCCCACGCCGCACCGAGCGAACGGGCAAAATCCTGCCCGGCCTTATCGCCGGGCTTGGTGAAGGCAAAGACCTCCCGGCCGTGGTGGACCGCCACCTGGGCGATGATATGGGCGGCCGCGCCGAACCCGTAAAGCCCCAGCCGCCGCCCTTCCCCGGCCTTGACGTAGGATCGGTAGCCGATCAACCCCGCGCACATCAGCGGCGCGGCATGGATGTCCTCGTAAGCGCCCGGAATCGGAAAGGTGAAGGCGGCGTCAGCGACCGTATAATCGGCAAAGCCGCCGTCAAGCGTATAGCCTGTGAACCTCGCCTCGCTGCACAGATTTTCCCGGCCGCTCAAGCAATAGTCGCAAGCGCCGCAGGTATGGCCGAGCCAGGGTACGCCAACCCTGTCCCCCAACCTCAGCCCCGTCACGCCGTCGCCCACCGCCGTCACATGGCCGATAATTTCATGGCCCGGGATAACCCCCGGCTTGGGCTCGGTCAGGTCTCCATCGACCACATGAAGGTCGGTCCGGCAGACCGCACAGCAATGGACCCGGATTTGGACCTGGCCGGGACCCGGCTCCGGCACCGGCACGTCCCGAAGCTTCAGGGGTTGGCGGGGCCCGGTAAATTGCATGGCGCGCATGGTAGCGGTCATAATCAGGTCTCGAATGGTCAGAGATAGGGCGACATCATACGGGCGATACCGTCCCTGAGTTTGACCGGCAGGGACCGCTTACGCAAGTCCTCGAGCGTGACCGGCCGGGCGGCCGCACGCTTGGCCTCAAACAATGCTGTCAGTTCGGCAACCAGCTCCTTGCCGTAACACTCCAGGTTAAACTCGAAATTGAGAAACAGACTGCGTGGATCCCAATTTGCCGACCCGATGAACGCCCAGCGATCATCGATCAGCATCAGCTTGGTGTGATCGAATGGCGGCGGGGTCCGCCAAATCTGGCAGCCGTGCTCCAGAAGCTGCGGCATGTGCCCCTGGGACGCCCACTGCACGAGTTTGAGGTTGTTGCGCTCCGGCACCAGGATGTCGATTTCGATCCCGCTCATGGCAGCAAGCGTCAGGGCCGTCAGCGTGACCTCCTCCGGGACGAAGTAGGGGGTGATGATTTTTATCGAATGGCGCGCATCGGCGAGCGCGGCCATCAGGACCCAGCGCAACCGGTCGAACGCCTCGTCCGGGCCTGCGGACACGCCGCGCGCCGCGACCGTCCCCACCGGGGCGAGGTCAGGAAACCACGCCTCGCCTGAGAGGACCTCGCCCGTGGCAAAGGCCCAATCCTCGACGAAGACGTTGGTGAGCTGTTCGACCACCGGCCCTTCGACCTTGAAGTGCAGATCCTGTATCGCCGCATGCCCTGCGCTTTCCACCAGATGGCCCTTGCGGATATTCATCCCGCCGGTGAACCCCAGGCGGCCATCCGCAACCAGGATCTTGCGATGGTTACGCAGGTTCAGATAGGTCATCCGCCAGGGAATGAAGGAGTGGAGAAATTCGGCCGTCCGAATCCTCCGCCGTCTCAACCGCGAGATCATCCGCGGGAACGTGTAGCGCCCGCCCATACTGTCGACCAGAACGCGCACTGTAACGCCCCGGGCGACCGCCGCAGCGAGCGCGTCGGCAAACATCGTCCCGGCCTCGTCGTTGTCAAAGATATATGTGGCGAGCGCCAGGGTTTCGGTTGCGCCTTCAATGGCGGCAATCATCTCGGGGTATGCCGCTTCGCCGTTTACCAGGGGAGTTATGCGATTGCCCTCGGTCAGCGGCAACCCGGTGATATTCTCCAACAGGTCGCTGAAGGTCCGGTCTTCGGCGCGACGCTCGGCAAATCGCCGGCGTCCATCGGGACGCCGGGTTCGGGGATGCGCCGGCCCGGGCCGAAGCCGGGTGGCCCGCCGCCGGATCCGGTTGATGCCGAATATGATATAGAGCGCCGTCCCGAGATAAGGCGCGAGCCAGACAACCCCCATCCATCCCATGGCGGCCTTGGTATCGCGCTTGGTAAACACGATATGGATGGTCGCCAGCACCGGTATGGCAATGGTGAGAGCGGCCAGCAGAAGAGGCCAATGGTTGTTGACGGCGGCGTTGTCCAACGGAGAGGACGCTCCCTCAGGCTTATGATTTTGGCGTTGAGACTAGTCTCAACAGCCGCCGGGAACAAGTTTCGTCCTAGTCCAGCGTCTCCCGGTATCTCAGCAGAGTCGCAACGATGATCACAACCAGGATTACCACCATCGGCCAGAGATGGGGCATCACTTCAACAATACCGGACCCTTTCAGCATAATGCCCCGCACGATCCGCAGGTAGTGTGTCAAAGGGAGCGCACTGCCGACCACCTGTGCCCAGTCGGGCATGCCGCGGAACGGAAAAAGGAAGCCGGACAACAAAATCGATGGCAGGAAGAAAAAGAAACTCATCTGCACGGCTTCCAGCTGATTTGAGGCAATGGTTGAAAATATAAATCCGATCGCCAGGTTGCAGGCGATGAACACGATGGTGACCACGGACAGAAGTAACAGGCTGCCGAATACCGGCACACTGAAGACAAAATGCGCGGCCGCCAGAATGATCGCAAGCTGCACGTAACCGACGAAAATATATGGAAAAATCTTGCCCAGCATCACCGATAGGGGTGCTATCGGCATCACAAGTAATGTCTCCAGAGTGCCCCTCTCGCGCTCCTTTGTCACGGCGATGGAGGTAATGACGACCATGGTCTGGGTCAGAATGACACCGATCAGCCCGGGCACGATGTTGTACTGGCTGATGATCTCCGGGTTGTAGCGCCTGTGCACCACCACTTCGAACCCGAGCGGCTTGCCTGCGCGCCCGGCAAGCGGTCCCGTGACAGCTTTATCCAGAACCCAGCTTTGCGGTTGCATCGCCGCTGCAATTGCATTGCCTGTGGCGGTGGGATCGGTGGCGTCGGCCTCGATCAACAGGGTCGGCCGTGTGCCCGCGGCAAGCTCGCGCTCAAATCCTTCGGGTATGGTGACGACGAATTGCACCTTCCCCTGCTCCATGAGACGATCGGCCTGGTGGGCCGACGCGGTCACCTCGGTAATCCGGAAATAGCCGGTGTTCTGAAGCGCAGTGATGACCTCACGGGTCAGCGGGCCTCCATCGCCTGCCACCACCGCTGTCGGAAGTTCCCTCGGATTGGTATTGATGGCGAACCCGAACAACAGCAGCAGCATCAGCGGAATGCCTAGCATCATGGCAAACGTCCCCCGATCCCGGCGCATCTGGACGAACTCCTTGATCACCATGGCAACAAAGGCCGACCAGGAAAACCCTAACCAGCGCGTCAATCGCATGTGACCGCACTCCCAGCCTGCTCGGATTTGTAAATCAGTTCGACAAACACGTCCTCGAAACTCGGCGTTACCTGATTCCAGGACAGCTTATGGCCGTCGAGAGCCGCGAGCGCGGACTCGATCGCGTCTGCATCGGTTCCTGCAACGATTATCTGTGCTCCAAGCGCAGAGACGGAATGCACCGCCTTGTCCCGATCAAGCGCGCTGCGCAATTGTTCAAGACTTGCGCCCTCGACCACGTAAGCCACCAGGCCGGAGCGGGCCGATACTTCGCTCGGCGTTCCGCTGGTCACAACCCGTCCCCTGGCGAGATAGGTGATGCGGTGGCAGCGCTCCACCTCGTCCATGTAGTGGGTGGTGACAAGCACGGTAATTCCCTCGACAGACAGGTCGTGAATAATATTCCAGAACGACCGCCGGGCTTCCGGGTCGACGCCGGCTGTGGGCTCGTCAAGCAGTAGAAGCGCCGGGTCATGCACCAGACAAGCGGCCAGAGCGACCCGCTGTTTCAACCCACCCGACAGCGTTCCCGCCAACTGCCGGCGCCGTGGCATCAAATCCAGGTCGTCCATAACCCGCCCGATGACTTCTTCACGATTGGCAATGTTATAAACCCCTGCAACGAAGTTCAGGTTCTCTTCCACGCTGAGATCTTCGTAGAAACTGAATTTCTGGGTCATATAGCCGATGCGCCGCTTGATCGATTGCGCCTCGGTGGCAATATCGAAACCGAGACAGGTCCCCTCCCCGCCGTCGGGCCGCAACAGCCCGCAGATCATTCTGAGGGTCGTCGTCTTGCCCGAGCCGTTGGGACCGAGGAAGCCGTAAATCATCCCTTTTGGCACCTGGAGGTCGACCCCGTTCACCGCGATCAGGCTGCCAAATCTCTTCTCGAGCCCGTGAACGTCTATGGCAAGGTCTCCGGTCGCTTGTCCCCGATCCTCGACCATCGCCAACCCTATTCGACCGTCACGTCGATCGGCTGACCGGGATGGAGCTGGGCGGCGTCCCCGAGCGGTCGGGCTTCAACCCGGAACATCAGTTTGGAGCGCGCCTTTTCGCTGTAGATCACCGGCGGCGTAAACTCCGCCTGCTTGGCAATAAAGCTGATCCGCGCCTTTATGGGCCCTGAACAGCCGTCGCAGCTCGCGTCAACGGTCTGTCCAAGCTGAAGTCCCGAAATTTCCGTTTCGGGAACGTAGAACTTGAGTTTCACCTGGCTCGCCGGCAGCAAGGCGACCACAGCCGCACCGGCGGGCACAAAGTCTCCCGCCAGGAAGTACCTGTCCTCGATCCGCCCTGAGGCAGGGGCCACAACCTTGCGCTCCCCCAAACGCCAGCGCGCTTCATCAAGCGATGCGCTCGCGGCATTGACCGCGGCCTCGGCAGCTTCGATTTCATCCTTGCGAGCGGGCAGTTCCGCCACTTTCAACTCAGCGGTGACCGACGCGACCGCAGCCTCGGCGGCATCGTACTCGGCCTTCGCGGTGTCGCGGCGCTCCTTGCTGACCGCAGCCTGCGCCAGAAGGTCAACCGCACGGTCATAGGTGAGCTTGGCGAGCTTGAGCCGGGCCTCGGCGCTTTTCTCGTTGGCCTTGATGACGGCAATCTCTTCGGGGCGACGGCCGTATTTCAAATTCTGCAACTTCGATGTCGCCTCCGCCAACGCGGATTCAGCGGCCGCGACGGCAGCCTTCTCCTTGGCGTCATCGAGCGCGAAGAGCGGGTCGCCCTTGGCAACCTCGCTTCCTTTGTCGACATGCAGTTCCTCAAGCGTCCCGCCAGCCACGGGCGCAGGGCGGATGAAATCGCCCTCAATGAAGCCGCTGTATTCACCTGAGGAGCGTTGGCCGCAGCCCTGAAGCGACAGCAGACCGGCCGCCGCTACAGCGACAAGCCAGCGGCGATAGAGGCATCTTTTGTTACAAAGGTCACTCAATCAAAATCGCCCGAAAATCATTGACATTAGTGTAGGTTGGCCCGGTCACGAGAAGATCGTCTATTTCCTCGAAAAACGCGTAACTGTCGTTTTGGGCGAGATAACAGGCCGGGTCAAGACCTTGCCTGGCGGCTCGGACAAGCGTGGAGGGTGTGATGAAGCCGCCGGCATTGTCCTCACTGCCGTCGATCCCGTCGGTGTCGGCGGCAAGCGCGGCAACGCCGGGCTCTCCATCAAGCGCGAGGGCAAGGCCCATCAGATACTCCAGATTAGGTCCGCCGCGCCCCTCGCCCGCGAGCGTCACCGTGCATTCCCCGGCGGAGAACAACACCTCGGGTCCGCCCGTACCGGCACGGGCAAGCACTGCCTCGCCATGGGCGCGGCCGACGTCCCGGGCCTCCCCGGTTACATCATCGCCGAGAATGACGGGATTTATGCCGAGCCGCCGCGCCTCCCCGGCCGCCGCACCAAGGGCGTCGGCCGCGCGGGCGACAATCACGGCCTCGGCGCAGGAAAAAGCAGGATCGCCCGGCTTCGGCGTTTCGGACTGGGGGCTCGCAAGAAAATCCAACACCGTCGCAGGCGTGTCGATCCGATACTTTGCCAGAACCGCGAGGGCGTCGGCGGTGGTCGTCGGGTCCGGCACCGTCGCCCCCGAGGCAACGTCGGCGGGATCGTCGCCGACAACGTCCGAAATGATCAGCGACACGAGCTTGGCAGGAGCCACGGCCTCAGCCAGCCGCCCGCCCTTGACCGCCGACAGATGACGGCGCACGGTGTTGATCTCGCGGATTTCCGCACCGGAGCGAAGAAGGGCCTTGGTCAGTGCACGTTTGTCCTCAAGGCTGACACCGGGCGCGGGCAGGCTGAGGAGCGCCGAGCCGCCGCCGGAAACCACCGCGATCACCAGGTCATCGGGCCCGGCGGAGCGGGCGAGGTCAAGAATGCGCCGGGCGGCCTCCCGGCCCGCTGCGTCGGGAACCGGATGGGCGGCTTCGATGACCCTGATCCGCTCGCACGCCACGCCGTAACCGTAACGGGTCACCACCAGCCCGTCGAGCGGACCCGGCCAGTTGGCCTCCGCCGCGCGCGCCATCGCCGCCGAGGCCTTGCCCCAGCCGATCACGATGGTCCGCCCGGCGGGTGGATCAGGCAATTGGGGCGGCACCACCCGGTCGGGGTGGGTCGCCCGGATCGCCGTATCAAAGAAGTGCCGCAGAACGTTGCGCGGTTCGTTAAGCATGTCCACCCCTCTATCCGCTTCAGAAGCTGGCCCGAACGCCCACGAAGCCCGAGCGATCGGCGGTGCCGTATCCGGGCCGCGTCTCGTATTCCTGGTTCAAAAGGTTCTGCACCCGGCCGTAAATCTCGATGCTGTCGGTGAGGTCGTAACTTAGCACCGCACCCACAAGGGTATAGTTGTCAAGCGCCACGCCGAACTCCTCAACGTCGGATACACGGCGCAGATTGACGTTCACGTGCCCGCGACCGCCGAGGATGTCGAGGTCAGCAACCAGCGTAAAGCTGTTTTTGGGACGGTAGGGCAAGCGCGTGCCATCGGGCGCTTTGGCGTCGAGATAGGTGTAGTTGCCCGAAAGCTCCAGGTCGTCATTGACCCGCCAGGACGCCACCGCCTCAACCCCTTGAGAGACCGAGGTGCCGGCAAAATTCACATAAGCCGGGGCAATGCCGAAGTTGTTGAAATCAAAGACGATCTTGTTCCCGGTCTCAAGCCGGAAGTAGGTGGCTTCCAGGTGGATGGTCTTGTCCGCCAGATTTTCTTCGATTCCGGCGTCGAAGCTTTTGGAGGTCTCCGGTCCAACGTCCGGGTTCCCGAGCGGCACCGCAAGGCCGCAGCACTCACCGTGAAGTTCGAACAGGCTCGGCGCGCGGAAGCCGGTGCCGTAGCTCGCGCGCAGTTTGGTGCCGGTCTCGGGAATCAGGAAACTTGTCGTCACCCGGTAGGTTTCATGCCTGCCGAAATTTTCGTGGTCGTCAAGCCGCGCGCCCCCGGTCAGGTAAAGCCGGTCAAACAGGCCGAGCTGATATTCCACATAGTACCCGCTGGTCCGGGCCGAGACGCCGTCGGGCTGTTCCAGGCTCTCGGACTGTTCTTTTTCGGTCTCGGCGCCGAACAGAACGGTCTGGCCGGGCATCACTTTAAGGACGCCGCGGTATTCGAACTTGAGCCGGTCGCCCGTGTAGTCGCTTGACGGGACGTTATCGGATGTGCCGGCGCGCGTAGTGCGCGCGTAGGTAACCGCCGCTTCGTTGGTCCAGCGCCCGTCGAGGAGTGATAGGTCCGCTGCCGTCCGACCGGAAAACTGGGTCTGGTCATCCACATTGTTGGCGTCCGCCAGCGGAAAGCCGCCGTCGAAATGGACTTTGGATCTGGCATAGCGAAAGTTACCCGTCACCGACAGGTCATCACTGACTTTGGCCGTCATTTTGCCGTTGAACGAGAGGTTTTTGTAGCCGTCCCGCTCGGTATTGCCGTTGTCCTCGTCAGCCGCGGAAAAGCCGGCGGTTCGGTAGCCCTGGACACCGACAGCGAAGCCCACGGGCCCTTCGCCGCCCGAAAGGCCGTAGCTCGCCATGGCGGTGCCGAAACTGCCGCCTTCAAGGCGCGCGGTCTGTTTGAGCGGCCCGCCGCCCGCCTTTGTAATGATGTTGATAACGCCGCCCACCGCGTCGGAGCCGTAAAGCGTGCTCTGGGAGCCCCGCAAAACCTCGACCCGTTCGATGTCGCCGGCCAGCAGTTGGGAGAACTGGAAGCTCGACTGGATCAGGCTCGGGTCCGAGACCTCGACGCCGTCGATCAGCACCAGTGTATCGAACGGCTCGGCGCCGCGAATCCGGATGTCGGACGCCGTGCCCGGCGGGCCGAACTGGGTGAAGCTGATGCTCGGCAACTCGGGCAGCAGGTCGGTGAGGAACTGCGGCTTCTGGTTTTTGAAATCAAGCGGGGTGAGCACCGAGACCGCCGAGCCCACCTGCGGCAGCGGTGTCGGTGTGCGGGTGGCCGTGACGATAATTTCCTCGTCGATCTTGCCGGCATAAGGTTCGGCAGCCAACGCGGACACAGTAGACAAAAGCAGGAGGGAAGCGGCGCTCCCCAATTTATAACAAGACATTATCCATCTCCCTATCGGTTTGACGACAGGGATCGCTGCAGGACTGGGCTTGTCGGATGATTTGTCGCCCGGATCCCGCCATTGGCGACCCCTTACGAGCGTCGCCACGACGGATAACCGTTACCGATGGCAAACCCCGACCGCGGTAGGACGACGATGGGGGGCAGGTCTCCTGACTTGCGGATCGTAGCTAACCGCGCTGCCTTCCCAGGCCTTGAGGCCCAGTGGCACGAAACGCGCGGCGCTAACCGCTTACAGTTGCGGGGACAGTCACGGATTTGCACCGTGTTCCCTTGGACCCCCGAAGGGGACCCTCCACGTGGACGCGACTTTAGGGAGAGGATGTCCTGGCGTCAAGCGGCGAAGCGCCCTGCACCGACTTTTGCAGACGCGCCATGGCATCGACCAACCACGGACCCGGGCACCACCACATGCGGGTCGGAATACGGACCGAGCGGGCGTGCGCCCTGAGCGTCGCCAGCGCCGGGTGGCTGAGCATGGACTGGGCGAGAGAGGTCCCGCCCTGCTCATCGTCGTCAAAAATCAACACGTCGGGGTTGGCGGCAATGATCTGTTCGAGGTCAAGCGTGCCCGCGCCGACGATACCGCGCTCGGCGGCCACATTGCTGAGCCCTGCGTGACGCAGAACGTCGTCAACGATCGTGCCCGACCCGATGGTGCCTCCGCGGGGCTGGAACACCAGCGCGCTAAGCCGGGATTTGGGCGCGTGCGCTTCGACCCGCTTCAGACCGGCGCGCATCTTGGAAATCAGCAAATCGCCACGCTCCTCCGCGCCGAGCGCATGGGCCAAGCTCCTGATAACACGCAACGCGTCCTCGACCGAATCGGCCGACGGAACCGTCAGAATTCTGTAGCCCAGATTCTTGAGCATCCTTGTGCGCTCGGACTGGCGCAATCTCATCGCCAGAATAAGGTCCGGCTTCAGCACCACCGCGCCTTCGACGGTGCCGTCGTTGACGGTGTATTTGCGCGCCTCGGCCACCATGTTGGAAATACCCGGGTCAAGCGCGCGGCTGCTGACCGAAACCAGCCGGTCCGGGCCAAGGAGCAGCATGGCAAGCTGATCGGTGCAAAGGTTGATGCTGACCACGCGCCGGGGCGCAGCCACCGCAGGCGCCGCAATCAGGAAAAACAGGATGATCGAGAGAGCACGCATCGCGAGTCTTCAGATGATCCCTTGTTTGCGCGCCCAGTCAGTGCCGTTGTCGAGCGCGCGGCCGAGGCGGCGGATGAGGTCGTCACGCTCGTCTTCGGTAATGACAAGTGGCGGGCAAATGGCCAGCGTATCGCCCATGGCGCGGATGATGAGCCCTTCCGCTTCGGCGAGCGCGGCCACTTTGGGGCCCACTTTCAGCGCCGGATCGAACGGTTTGCGGGCCTCGCGGTCGGCCATCAGCTCAATCCCGGCCACCAGCCCGACGCCGCGAACCTCGCCGACCAGCGGATTGTCGGCGAAATGTCTGAGGCCCGCCTGGAATTCAGGGGCAATGTCGCGCACATGGGCGAGGATATCGCGCTCGTCATAGATCTTGAGGGTCTCCAGCGCCACTGCCGCCGGCACAGGATGGCCGGAGTAGGTATAACCGTGGCCGAATATGCCCTGGCGTTCGCTTTCCACAACCAGCGCGTCGTAGATCTTTTCGTTCACCAACAGCGCCGATATCGGTAGGTAGGAGCTCGACAGCGCCTTGGCGCAGGTCAGCATGTCGGGCTTGAGCCCAAAGGTCTCTGACCCCCAATAGTTTCCGGTGCGGCAAAAGCCGGTGATTACCTCGTCGGCGATCAGCAGAATATCGTATTTGGCAAGCACCGCCTGGACCCGCTCGAAATAGCCGGTGGGCGGCACGATGACGCCGCCGGCGCCCTGCACGGGTTCGGCGATGAAGGCGCCCACAGTCTCCGGGCCTTCCTCCAGAATCAGCGCTTCGAGGTTGGCCGCCATTCGCGCGCTGAACGCCTCCTCGTCTTCACCGGGCTCCGCGTATTTGAAATAATGGGGGCAGTCGGTGCGCAGGATACGCTCGATCGGCAGGTCGAAGTCGGCATGCATCCGGGCAAGGCCGGTGGCGCTGCCGGCCGCGACCGTCACCCCGTGATAAGCGTTTTCCCGCGCGATGATCTTCTTCTTGTCCGGCTTGCCGATGGCGTTGTGATAATACCAGACCAGCTTGATCGCGGTGTCCACCGCCTCGGAGCCCGAATTCTGGAAGATCGCCTTGGACATGGGCCGGTCTTTAAGGGTCGAGGGTGCGCGCGCCACCAGCGCTTCGGCAAGATCGATCACCGGGTTTTGCGCCTTGTGGCCGAAGGTATGGTAGAATGGCAGCCGCTCCATCTGCCGGCGCGCGGCCTCAATAAGCCGGGGTTCGGAAAAGCCCAGCGACACCGACCACAGACCCGCCATACCCTCGATATACTTTTTGCCGGCGCTGTCCCAGATGTAAATGCCTTCGCCCCGGTCGATGATAAGCGGGCCGACGTCGCGGTGGCGGGCAAGATCGGTCTGGCCGTGTACGTGGTAGGCAATATCGCGGGCCTCGGGTGAATTCGGTTTGAAACGGTTTTGGGTCATGACTTCTGCCTCGGCTGCGCTAAGGTCTAAGGGATGGACGGTTTAGAGACCAGGGTCAACCGCGAATACAGGCCGCCAGCCTGCCTCGATAAAATACGCTATTCGGCGGCGTGTATTTTCTCTAGAATCGCTTTGCCTTGCCCATCAATCCTTGCCCCTGAGTTCACGGACCAGCCTTTGCACACCTCCGCGCCCAAATCGGCTATAGCACATATCCAGATACGCCCGGGCCGTCCAGCTGACCTTGATGCCCTGGTCGAGCTCGAGGAAAGTTCGTTCGACAGTGACCAACTGAGCCGGCGCAGCCTTCGCCATCTGCTGACGAGCCCTACGGCTGAATGCCTCGTCGCCGAAGAGTTGGGACGGGCCGTCGGCTATGTCGCGCTCTTGTTTCGCCGCGGTACGGCGGTTGCGCGCCTCTATTCCATCGCCGTAAACCCGGAATGCCGGCGCCGCGGGGTGGGACCGAAATTGCTGGCCGCCGCCGAGGAAGCTGCGTTTGACAGCGACTGCCTGTTCCTGCGCCTTGAAGTGCGCACCGACAACGCTGCGGCGATCGCGCTTTATGAAACCCGCGGCTTTCGGCAGTTCGGCCGGCATCTCGACTATTATATCGACCACGCCGATGCGCTGCGCTTCGAGAAGCGGCTGTCGGGCGAGCTTCCCGCACACGTGCAAAGCCCGCCCTACTACCCCCAGACCACCGACTTCACCTGCGGTCCGGCGGCGATGATCATGGCGCTTGCGAAATTCAGGCCGGATCTCAAAGTGGATCGCAGCCTGGAATTACGTCTCTGGCGGGAATCCACCACCATCTTCATGCCCGGCGGACTGGGCGGCTGCGAGCCGTTCGGCATGGCGGTGGCTATGGCGCAGCGTGGCGTAAGCCCGGAAGTCTGGGTCAACAGCGAGGCGATGTTCTTCGTCGACAGCGTGCGCAATCAGGCCAAACGGGACGTCATGCGCATCGCCCAGAAGGACTTTCGCGATGCGGCGGTGGAGTTCGGCATTGCGGTCCGCCGTCGCGCCGCCACCAGGCGCTCTTTGATGCCGGAGCTGACATCGGGCGCCGCCGCCATTGTCCTGATCAGCGGCTATCGGATGCTGCGGGAGCGGACCCCCCACTGGATCCTGGCCTACGGCGCCGACGAGCATCACGTCTATGTCCACGACCCCTGGGTCGGCGAGGAAAATCTGGAAACGGCGGTAGCGGCCGCCAAGCTTCCCATTCCATGGGCTGAATTCGAGCGCATGGCGCGCTACGGACGCGAACGGCGGAGCGCAGTCATACTTATCAGGAAGGACGACAACCAATGATCGGCTGGGTGATCCTTGTCGAATCGCTCAAGGACTTTCCCAATGAGGAAACGCCGCACAAGGTCATTACCACCCGCGACTACCTGTCGCGGCCGCAACTGTTCGAGCAGGACCGGCCAAAGCTGATCAACCTGGCGCGCGGCTACGCCTATCAGAGCGAGGGCTATTATGCCTCGCTGCTGGCGGAAGCGCGGGGCCACCGGGTGTTGCCCACAGTTGAAGCCATGCTGGAGCTGTCTCGCCGGCCGCTTTATACCCAGGCCCTGCCGGAACTGGAGGACAAGCTGAACCGGATAGCGGGCAAGCTCGAGTCTCCGCCCGAGGACGGCTTCACCCTGTTTACAGCCTTCGGCAAGGCGGACGACACTCGCTTCGATGCGCTTGCCCGCCTGCTGTTCGACTGGTTCCGCTGCCCGGCGGTGGAAATCACGGTGGAGTCCGGACCCTGGCTGACCATCCGGAAGCTGAAGCCACGTACCATCGATAAACTCTCTACGCTGGAAACGGAATTCTTCCGCGCTGCGCTCCACGCCCATACCAAGCGGGAATGGCGCTCACCCAAGGTCAAGGTTCCGGCGGATTATTCGCTCGCTGTCCTCTACGACCCGAAGGAGGAACTGCCGCCGTCCGATTTCGCCACGCTCAAGCGCTTTGCCAGGATTGCCGAGAAGCTGAAGGTCGAAGTGGAACCGATCACCAGGAAGGATATCAACCGGATTGCGGAATTCGACGCCCTCTTTATCCGGGAGACAACGTCGATTGACAATCACACCTACCACTTCGCCCGCCGGGCGGCGCAGGAAGGCATGCCGGTCATCGACGATCCGCTTTCGATCATCCGCTGCACCAACAAGGTCTATCTGAACGAGCTGTTGCGCACCCACAACGTGCCCACGCCGAAAACGGTGATGCTGGCCCGGATCAAGGACATGGAGGTGGCGGCCGACACGCTCGGCTTCCCGATGGTGCTCAAGATCCCGGACGGGTCGTTCAGCCGCGGCGTCCACAAGGTCGAAGACATGGCAGCGCTCAAGGCCAAGGCCACGGAAATGTTTGCGGATTCGGACCTGCTGCTGGCCCAGGCCTTCATGCCGACAGAGCTTGACTGGCGGGTCGGCGTTCTGGGCGGAGAGCCGCTGTTCGTCTGCCAGTATTTCATGGCCAAGAAGCACTGGCAGATCATCCGCCACAGCGACGACGGCAAGCATGTGGAAGGGGCCCACAAGACCTTCGCGGTGGAAGACGCACCCGCCCACGTGGTGGAAATTGCACAAAAGGCCGCCTCCCTGATCGGAGACGGCCTTTACGGGGTCGATGTCAAGGAAACCGGCGACGGTGCCTTCGTCATCGAGGTCAACGACAACCCGAACCTCGATCACGGGGTTGAGGACGCCGTCCTCAAGGACGAGCTCTGGATTCGCCTCCTTAACTGGTTCCTTGAGCGGTTGCGTTAGGCCGCGTTACTCGGCAGCCTCGGCCTTCCGGGCCGCCGCAAGGTTCTCGGCTGCAAAGTCCCAGTTGATCAGCTTGTCGAGGACTGTGTCGAGATAGCCGGGCCGGGCATTCTGATAATCGAGGTAATAGGCATGCTCCCACACATCGACGGTGAGGAGCGGCGTTAGCCCATGCACCAGCGGCGTGTCGGCGTTGGCGGTGGTGGTGATCGCGAGTTTGTCACCGTCGAGCACCAGCCAGGCCCAGCCGCTGCCGAACTGCCCGGCGGCCGCCGCCTTGAATTCGGATTTGAAGGTTTCAACGTCACCGAACGCGGCTTCGATTTTGGCCAGAAGCTCGCCGGACGGCGCGCCGCCACCCTTGGGGCTCAGGGAATTCCAGTAGAAGGTGTGGTTCCAGACCTGGGCGGCCTGGTTGAAGAGCTTTCCATCCTTCTGGCGATGGGCCGCGACCACAATCTCATCCACCGGTTTACCATCAAGGTCAGTACCCGAAACCAGTTCGCTGGTTTTGTTCACATAGGCCTGGTGGTGCTTGCCGTGATGGAATTTGAGTGTCTGCGCCGAAATATGCGGCTCGAGAGCATCAATGGCGTAGGGAAGATCGGGTAATGAGATGGTCATGGTACGCTCCTTTTTACTGGAATTGACAACAGTCAGACGCGAAGCAAAACCGCTCGGGAAAGCGGTTCTGCTCCGGATATGACGCGGGCACGGGAGCCCGCTCACCCCTATGTCAGGTCAAAAAAGCGACTTTAAAGCCTTGACAGAAAAAATAGTGTTCTCAGTAGCGCAGAATTGCCGCAGCGTGAGACTCGTTGGGCAGGTCGCTGCGGGAGACCACGTACACCGTTCCGCCATGGGCCAGCGTGCGGGTGGCCATTCTGTCAATCAAGTCCACCGACCCTTCGGCCCCGGCCGGTGTGATTTTTGACCGATCGTCGGCGATCAGCCGGCCCCAGAGCTCCGCATCCTCGGCCAGAAACAGGATTTCAATCCGTCCGGCATGGGCATCCCGCAGGATTTCCTCGTGGTTGAGCGCCACGGCACCCGGTTTGCTGTTCTCGAGCGCCGCCAGTCGTACGAGCGCCTCAGTGCGCGGCGCATCAAGGATGGGGCGCACCTGATCAAGCGCCAGCTGGTAGATTTTTTCGTCCGGTCCGCCATTGGCGGCCCGCGTTATGGCGTCGGGCAAGGTATGACTGTAGCGGCTGTGATTTCGGAACATGCCGAGCAACTCGGGCTCGCCCGCCACCACCAGCGGCGCGGTTTCTTCATTCAAGGCGCTATCCACGGTCTTGGCGACGCCCTGGACGAAACGGTCCACCTCGACCTTCCTATAGTCATCCGGGCTTTCACCATGGCTGTGGAACTTGGCGGCGCCGGGCCCGCCCTCTGCCCCTGACGTGGATGAGGAATGATACCCCACGTCGGCCGCAACCTCGGTTGTTGCAACGAGCTCGGCGAAGCTTTGCTCCACCATCTCGCCCGCCATCCGGTCGAAACTGTCGCGGGAACAGAGATAGACCCTGGGGTCCTTGCGGTCGAGGATCAGGACGTAGAAGCGCTGGCCATCGTCGAGCATCTTGAACAACGGTTTCAGATAGAAGCCGCGCTGGACGACAGCCACCTCCACCGGTTCGATCGGAAGTTTGATGATCTCGCTGTGATCTTCAGACAGGAACAGGGCAAGGCCGCGGTCCATGTGCTGCCATTCGCGCTCCCGACCCACGAGCTTCCACGCCGGTTCGAGAATTTTCTCCGCGGTCGGCGCATGCCTGATTTGTTTTTCGGCCTTTCGAAGAAGATTTTTGAGCCGTATCGGGTCCTCGCGCATGCCGGGTCCCGCCTTGTGGGTAGGCAGATAGATGGACACCGCCGGATCGCTATCGACGGCCAAGAGTTTCTTGAGCTGGCTTTGAGAAATCATCGCGAACCTCGCTTTGCTGGGCAATTGGAGGGAATGAGAAAGTTTTATTCTAACGCTTCCCTAAGCCACAGGAAACAGGTGCGAGATCTCATTTCATTGGCAGCATCACCAGCCTCAGCTATAACGGCGGCCATGAAACAGATCTCTGCCCCTCCCCGGATCGGCCTGGTCAGCCTTGGCTGCCCCAAGGCGCTGGTGGATTCCGAGCGGATTCTGACCACGCTCAGGGCGGAAGGCTATGAAATTGCGCCTGATTACGCGGGCGCCGACGCGGTGATTGTGAACACCTGCGGCTTCCTTGATTCCGCCAAGGCCGAAATCGCTCGAAGCCATCGGCGAAGCGATCCGGGAAAACGGCCGGGTGATCGTCACCGGCTGCATGGGCGGCGATGAAGCCGCAATCCGCGCCGTGCACCCCAATGTGCTCGCGGTCACCGGCCCCCACCAGTACGAGGCGGTGGTGGGCGCGGTGCACGAAGCCGCCCGGCCGGTCCATGACCCGCACATGGACCTGGTCCCGCCGCAGGGCATCCGGCTGACGCCGCGCCATTACGCCTACCTGAAGATTTCCGAAGGCTGCAACAACAGCTGCACGTTCTGCATCATCCCGGACCTGCGCGGCCGGCTGAAAAGCCGCCCGGCCGCCGCGGTGGTGCGCGAAGCGGAGAAACTGGTGGACGCGGGGGTCAAAGAACTTCTCGTCATCTCCCAGGATACCAGCGCCTATGGCGTCGATATCCGCCACGCGTCCAGTTCCCTTCGAGACAGGGAATACCGCGCCCATATGACCGATCTTTCGCGCGCCCTTGGTGATCTCGGCGTCTGGGTCCGGCTCCATTACGTCTACCCCTACCCCCATGTGGACGAGGTTATCCCGCTGATGGCGGAGGGCAAGGTCCTGCCCTACCTCGATGTGCCGTTCCAGCATGCCGCACCCGGTGTTCTCAAGGCCATGCGCCGGCCTGCCAACCAGGCCAAGGTTCTGGACCGTATCCGCCGCTGGCGGGCGATCTGCCCGGAGCTTGCGATCCGCTCCACCTTTATCGTGGGCTTCCCGGGCGAAACTGACGACGATTTCCAATTCCTGCTCGACTGGCTTGAGGAAGCGGACCTCGACCGCGTCGGCTGCTTCAAATATGAGGCAGTCGAAGGCGCACGCGCCAACGCCATCGAAGGCGCCGTGCCGGAGGATGAGAAGGAAGAGCGCTGGCACCGCTTCATGGAAACTCAGCAGCGGATCAGCGCGGCGAAGCTCGCCGCCAAGGTGGGCCGCAGGCTCGACGTCATCGTCGACGACATCGCGCCTAATGAGGACAACGAAATGTTCATTGTCGCGCGCTCCACCGCCGACGCGCCGGAGGTCGACGGCAACGTCTTTATTGCCCTCGCCCCCAATGAAGAGGCCCCGGTCCCGGGCGACATTCTGTCAGTGACGGTGGATCAGGCGGACGACTACGACCTTTGGGCCGCGCGCGGCTAGTCAGTCATTCGATCAGGTCGGTAAACGTTCCAAGATCGATGTTGGAGCCGCACAGGATAAGCGCCACTTTCTTGTCCGCCAAGCTGGACTTGAGCGGCCCGAGCGCACCGGCAACGGCCGCCGCACCGCCCGGCTCCACCACCAGTTTGAGGTCGTCGAACAGCAGCCGCATGGCGTTTCTCAGTGCGTCGTCGGAGACGGTGACGATCTCGTCGATATTGGCGCGGCAGACGCCATAGGTAAAGGGCGTGGTGAAGGGCGGGCCGAGACTGTCGGCAATGGTGCGTACCTCTGGCCATGTGACCGGGCCGCCCTCGGCGAAGCTTTTGGTCATGCAGGCCGCCCCTTCGGGCTCGACGCCGTAGACCTGGACATCCGGGTTGTGGAGCTTGACCGCCGCGGCAAGGCCGGCGGCAAGCCCGCCGCCGCCGATCCCCACCACCACCGCGTCAAGATCGGGAAGCTGTTCCGTCAGTTCAAGGCCGAGCGTCGCGGTGCCGAGCACTGTATTCGCTCCCTCGAACGGGTGCACGAATGCCATGCCGTCGGTGGCAACAATCTCATCCGCCATGGCCTTGGCACTGGCCCCGTCCTCCGCGATCAGCACCTCCGCCCCATACGCCCTCGCTTTCTCGACCCGGGCCGGGTTGGCGGTCTTGATCATCACCACCTTTGCCGGAATGCCGAACGCCTTCGCCCCATACGCGGTCGCAATGGCATGGTTTCCCGCGCTGAACGCGGTGACGCCGCGGGCCCGCTCCTCCATGCTCAGGCGGGCAATATTGGACAGAACCCCGCGCGCCTTGAAAGTCCCGGTGACCTGAAACAGCTCCATCTTGAGATACGCGTCGAAGGCATCGCCCACCGCGTCGGCAAACGCGCCGCCGTTCCACTGCATTACCGGCGTGCGCCGGATATGCGGGGCAATCAGAGCGCTGGTCTTCCGTATGGCGTCAAGGGTGATTGATTCCGCTGTCATAACTGCACCGTCTGACAAATTCAGGGTTTTGGCAATCCTGTCCTTTTCATTCCGACGCAGGCTCGCCACAATGCCTCCAAATATAGATTTCAGACAGAGGACGAGATTCATGACCGAGACCTTCAACGCCATCGTCGCCGAGGACATCGACGGCAAGGTCAAAGGCCGGCTGAAGGAAATCAGCCTTTCCGACCTGCCCGACGAGGACGTGCTGGTGGACGTGGCCTACTCCACACTCAACTACAAGGACGGGCTCGCGGTCACGGGCCGGGGCAAGATCTGCCGCAAGCTGCCCATGGTCTGCGGCATTGATCTTGCTGGCACGGTGGCCGAGTCCCGGGACGATCGCTTCAAGCCGGGCGACAAGGTGCTGGTCAACGGTTATGGCCTGTCGGAGCGCCACTGGGGCGGCTACAGCCAGTTTGAGAGGGTCAACCCCGACTTTCTCCTTCACCTCCCGGACGCTTTTTTGCCGGAGGAAGCGATGGCCATCGGCACTGCCGGCTACACCGCCATGCTCTGCGTCCAGGCGATTGCCGACCATGGCATCGGACCTGACGCGGGCCCGGTGCTGGTGACCGGCGCGTCGGGTGGTGTGGGCACCGTCGCGGTGATGCTTTTGGCCAGGCTCGGCTATGAGGTGGTGGCCGCCACCGGACGGGCGGCGGAGAACGAGGCGTTCCTCAAGGATCTTGGCGCGTCGAAAATTATCGAGCGGGACGAACTGGCCCGCGACGCCAAACCGATGGAGTCCGAGCTCTGGGCCGCCGCTGTGGACGTGGTCGGCGGCCAGGTGCTCGCGACCGTGCTGGCCCAGACCAAATACGAGGGCCTGGTCGCCGCCTGCGGGCTCGCCGGCGGCGTGGGACTCAACACCACCGTTGTGCCCTTTATCTTGCGGGGCGTGACGCTGCGCGGCATCGATTCGGTGATGGCGGCCATGGAGCGGCGGGAGCGCGCCTGGGCATCGCTTGGCGACCTGATCGACACCCACAAGCTCAGGGAAGATTACACCGTCGAGCCCATGAGCCGCGTGCCGACCCTCGCCGAACATATCCTCCAGGGCCGGATCCGCGGCCGCGTCGTGATCGACGTCAACGCGTAAGCCCCACAGTCCGGGTGATAAAGGCGGCGATCGCCGCGGTATCGTCTAGCGGCAGGACCGGCCGGTCGATCTTTAAACCGGACACGTCAGTCGCCACCGCAACCACGGTCTCGTCCCCCTCAGCCACCAGCGGCGACGGACCGCCGTCGCGGTAGACCTCGATCTTCGGGTGCGGGTGGGTCTTGAACCCTTCGACCAGCACCAGGGACACCGGCGAAAGCCGCGCCAGCAGGTCCGGCAGCCCAGGTTCCGGCGCGCCACGGAGCTCGTGCATCAGCGCGAAGCGATTGGCGGAGGCCACAAGAACTTCGGTTGCGCCGGCCTCGCGGTGGAGGAAGCTGTCCTTGCCCGGCTGATCCACGTCGAACCCGTGATGAGCGTGCTTGATTGTGGAAACCGCGATCCCCTCAGCCGTGAAATGGCTGACCAGGCGCACCATCAGACTGGTCTTGCCGGCATTCTTCCAACCCACCACACCGAAAATCTTGGTCACAAAACTCTCCTTCAAACGCCTTTTTACCTGAGAGCGCCCGCCGCAACGCGGGAGCCTAAAGCTATGCCTCTCCTGGCTCGCTCGCAACATTAGCTGTTCGGAGGAAAGAATGCGTTCTGCAAATAAAAAGATCCTGCTGTTTTCACTGGCCCTGCCCTTCTGTGTGGCCACCGCCGCCACGGCGGGAGGTCTGACCGATGCCTTTTCCAATGGAAAAATCCTGTTCGACGCCCGGCTCCGTAACGAATTCGTGGACCAGGCCGGGTTTGACAAAAACGCGGAGGCCCTCACCTTTCGCAGCCGGTTCGGGTTCGAAACCGCGTCCTACGCTGGTTTCACGTTACTGGCCGAAGGCGACTTCACCCGCGACCTCGGCGTGAATGATTTCAACAGCACCACCAACGGAAAAGTCCAGTATCCGATCGTGGCCGACCCCAATTCGGACCGTCTCAACCGCTTGCGGCTCAGCTACACCGGCCCGTTCGGCAGCCAGCTTACCCTCGGCCGCCAGCGTATCCTCTTGGACAACAACCGCTTTGTCGGCAACGTGGGCTTCCGCCAGAACGAGCAAACGTTCGACGCCGTGCGCCTCTCGACAGCGCGTATTGCAGGCTTCAAGCTCGATTACAGTTACCTTTGGCAGGTCAACCGGATTTTCGGTAGCCGTTCATCGGTTGGAACATCGGCCGCCGACACCCACCTGATTAACCTGTCCTACCGGACGCCGCTTGGACTGTTGACGACCTATGCTTATCTGATTGACTTGGCCAATTTGCCAACCGCGTCGAACCAGACCTACGGCGTGCGCTTTGCCGGCAAGACGCCTGGCGAAGCGTTCAATATCCGTTACGCGGCCGAGTACGCGACGCAAAAGGACTACGGCCCGAACCCGGACGACTTCAGCCTCGATTATTATCTCCTTGAAGCGGGCGCTGGCGTCGGCCCATGGTCGGTAAAGGCGGCCTACGAGGTGCTCGGCGGCAACGGCGAGCGCGGATTTACCATGCCGCTCGCCACGCTGCACAAGTTCCAGGGCTTTGCCGACGTCTTTCTGACCACACCGGCAAGCGGCGTGCGCGACCTGCAGGTCATGGCGGACTACACGCTCAGGAATACCCCTTTTACCGGTCCGGTGCGGTTTGCCGCCTGGTACCACGATTTTAGCGCCGAACATGGCAGCGGCGACCTTGGCCGGGAAATCGACCTCGGCCTGTTCGCGGATTTGACCAAAAACGTCAAACTGACGCTCAAATTCGCCGACTATTGGGGGGCCGACACTCTGGCGTCCCGGCGCAAAGCCTGGATGTCGATCGACTTTACCTACTGAAGACTTGCCAGCCGCTAAAAACCGGGCCCTCACGATGGGCCCGGTTGCGCGTTTGAGGGACTTTTCGATTGCGCGGGAATCGTGGATAGGTTAAGTCGTTGAAACCGTCCGGGGAGTAGCGCAGCCTGGTAGCGCATCTGCTTTGGGAGCAGAGGGTCGCTGGTTCGAATCCAGTCTCCCCGACCAATTTTCCCCTTCAGATCAAGACCATCAGGAGCCGGTGGCAACGAAATCCGGTATCAGAATATGGACCGGTTCGGTTGATTTGTCCGGCACGCAGATTGCGGCGGTCCTGCCCGGCAGCCACTGGACCTTGTTGCAGATTTGATGGGTAGACGGCGGGGAAGGATAGCTGTGCCGCTGCCAGCTCTCCCTCAAGGCGTCAAACAGCCAGATATCGCCATCCTGACCGACCAGGGCAAACACCCCTTGCCCACAGGGCAGAACGGCGGCGTAGGTCAACCGCACCGGCGCGCGCACAAAATGACGCTGGACGACACGGCTTTCCGTCGGATCGAGTTCAACCACCGCCACACCCGGCGACCAGGCGCCTCCGACCGCAAGCCGGGTCGTCGCGTCATAACCGCAGGCATACCCGAGACTGCCGCCATGCCGGTCCAGAATGCGCGAAACCTTGGGATCGAGGATCTGCATATGGAGGTCCGTGCCGAACAGGATATTTCCGTTGCCAAGCCGCGCGCACCCGCCCAATCCCACAATATCCTGTTGGGCAGGCACCTCGTCCAGCGTCTTGGGATCGAAGAGCCAGGCGTTCTGCACATAGTCGTCAAAATACATCACACCGGCCTGGGAGAACGGTACCGGGTTGATGGTGAGAATTCGGCCATCCGTCAGGACCACCGGAGAGCCATAAACATGGCCGCGGAGCGGCCGGCCGTCATCCGGAATGGGCAGCTTGACGCTCGATCCGTCCTTGCGCGGAATGGTGATAGCGGGGACCAGACGGGATGGCTCTGTCTCCCGCGTCCATTGCCCTGTCGCCAGTCCGAAACGGTACCACTCGTTCCCACCATAATCGGCATGGCCGCCATTACTGATCCAGATCGCCTCGTCGGTCAGCGCCATGCCGGACCACGCCCCGGTAACACTTCGCGAGCCGACAACGCCCCAGAAGCTCTCGGTCCCGTAGCCCCGCGTGGAATGATGCCAGTCCTGTTTAATCAGGGTCGGCGCAATGGCCGTGCCGGGCCAGGCATTCCAGCCAACCCGGCAGGTTTCCAGAAATTCGGTCAGGGCTTTTGGGCCTTTCGGACGGGAACTGATGGGACCGCTCCTCAGGTCAAGGTTTGGACGTGTCGAACAGAGGGAACTTTACCCGGTCCCCGACCTTGATATGGAGGCGCGCCGCCGTCCCGCCCGGCACCTCCAGCACGCTGCGCACCGGCACCGAGGAGGAAATGATCCGCTCCGAGCGCGGTTCGGTATTTTCGGCGATCCGGACGATCCGGCCGTCGCGGGTTATAAACAGCATGTCGAGCGGAATGTATGTGTTCTTCATCCACATATAGATCACTTGTTCGACGTCGCCGCTGTCGAACAGCATGCCATGGTCGGGAGCCAGCTCGTGGCGGAACATCAGGCCCTGCTCCCGCTCGTCCGGGTCATCGGCAATTTCCACCTTGAACGTTTGCGGTCCGGCCGACGTCTCGACCACCAGGGGCTGGAGCTCTGTATCGCCCGCGACACAAAATCCGCCCCAAACGACCAGAAACGTGAGGACCAAGCCCGCGACAAAACGAGCGGCAAGACTGCGCATCTTCGATAGCCTCTCCTTACCAGGCCAGGGCAGGTACCGAGCGCAGTTTACGGGATATGGCCAGTCTTGGAAATGACGAGGTTGAAGATTTGGAGCAGTCGACGTCGTGCCGCGATCAGCCACCGCCTTCAATGGGTTAAATCATGGTCGCCAGGAGCCCGCGTTCACCCTGCCCGATGGAGACCTTGACCCGTTCCCCGGGTTCGAGATCGGCAAGCCCGGCACGGCGCAACACTTCCATATGGACAAAAATGTCCTGGGTGCCCTCGCCCTGGGACACGAAACCGTAACCCCGCAAGCGATTGAACCACTTGACGATGGCATCCACCGGCTCGCCCTCATTGACCTGCTCTATCGGCGCGCCGTGCGCGTCCTTCACGCCGCCCCCCTCGCCGGGCGTGGCGGCGGTGGACAGATCGACATCAACGATTTTCTGACATTGCCGGCCGCGCGGCCGGTTGACCGCGACGCAATCGACAGTCGCTCCTTCCGGAATCGACCGGCGCCCGATGTCTTTGAGGACGGAAAAATGAATGAGAATATCGCTTCCGCCATCCTGCGGGACAATGAAGCCATACCCCTTGACGGCGTCGAACCATTTAACGACACCGCGCAATTCTTCTATCTCGTTTTCTTCGGTCTGGGGAGATTCTGCTTCGGACGCCCCTACACAGTCACTCTCAACCACAAGCCCCTCCCACTACAGCACGTGTTAACTATAACACGAAATGTATAGAAGGCCAAGCAGCCGGGTACGACGCGCGATTTACTCCCGCATAAGGAGAATAGCGGACCTGTTCCGAAGCTTCAAGACAAGCGACGGCGCAAACAACGTCCCGGTCAGTGCGTGGGAAGACTGACGATCTGACTCACCGCATGATGATGAAGCATGCCGGTGTGGTAAAGGTCGGCCGTCGCCGGCTCAAGCAGGAACGCAGCCGCCAACAGTCCGCTCAGCGTCAACACGATGGTATAGGGCAACGCCATAATCACCATACGCATGTACGACAGGCGGATGAGCGGAGCCAGGGCCGATGTCAGGAGAAACAGGAAGGCCGCCTGTCCGTTCGGCGTTGCAACGCTGGGCAAATTGGTGCCGGCATTGATCGCAATCGCCAAGAGATCGAACTGGTCCCTCGAAATCATATGCTGTTGCAGAGCTTTCTGCACCTCGCCGATATAGACACTGGCGACGAACACATTGTCGCTGATCGACGAGAGGATGCCATTGGCCAGATAGAACGCCACAACCTGCATATGGCCGTCGAATCCGAGAACCCAGTCGATAAACGGCACGAACAGCTTCTGATCGTTAATCACCGCCACAATAGTGAAAAAGACGACCAGGAGGGCCGTAAACGGCAGCGCTTCCTGAAAGGCATGCCCGATCCGATGTTCTTCGACAATGCCGGTAAACACCGTCGCCAGGACAATAACCGACAGGCCGATCAATCCGACCGCGGCCAGATGAAACAAGAGCCCGGTCAACAGCCAGACCGCGACGATGCCCTGGACGATCAGCGCAGCATTATCTTTGACGGTTCGCTTCTCGGATTCCGCGGTATCGAAGTCGACCAGAATCTGGCGAACGGCGTCAGGCAGAAGCTCACCGAAACCGAATACCCGAAACTTTTCGACCAGTGCGCACGTCGTAAGACCGGCGAACAGAGTCGGAAGGGAAACCGGCGCCATCCGGAGGAAAAATTCCACGAAGGTCCAACCGGCATGATGGCCGATCAGGAGGTTCTGCGGTTCGCCGACCAGGGTACAGACCCCGCCGAGTGCCGTGCCGACGGCGGCATGCATAACCAGGCTGCGCAGGAATGCGCGGAACTGGTCCAGGTCGCTACGGTGAAGATCGTGAACCTCTTCGTCGTCCGAGTAGTCATGTTCGTGCTGAAACTGTTTGCCCGAGGCGACCTTGTGATAGACGGAATAAAACCCGACAGACACCGTGATCACCACGGCCGTCACCGTCAGCGCGTCCAGGAAGGCCGAGAGAACGGCGCCGAGAATACAGAACAGCAAGGAGATAAGGATCTTGTTGCGAACCTTCAGCAGAAACTTGGTGAAGATGAAAAGCAGGAGATCCTTCAGAAAGAAGATACCTGCAACCATGAACACCAGCAGCAGGATAACCGGAAGGCCGGTGACAACTTCGCGATAAACGGTCTCAGACGAGGTCAGACCGATAAAGACAGCCTCCAGCGCCAACAGCCCGCCGGGCTGCAGCGGATAGCACTTGAGCGCCATTGCAAGGGTATAGATGAACTCGAAAATCAGGAGCCATCCGGCCACGACCGGGTTAAGGGTATACGCCACTATCGGATTCAGGATAAGAAAACAGATGATGGTTAACTTGTACCAGTCAGGCGCGTTGCCCAGAAAGTTTCCGACCACGCCATTCGTTATCGTTCGAACCATTCCTTAACCCTCACATCGGTTGGAAAGCCTGCGACAAAAATGTGGCCCTATCTACCGCTGGATCCATCCAAATACAAGGGAAACCGGATCCCCACCGGGGAGGCCATCGGAATGGGCCCTAGACAACTGCTCACGCTGACATTAAGTCGGTGTTCATGATCGATCCCCTCTACCAGAAGGAAATTTTAAAGCTGGCCGGTCAGGCCGCCGGCGCCGGCCGCCTCGACAGTCCCGCGGTAACGCTGACCCTGAAAAATCCGCTTTGCGGCGACCAGATCCGGCTTGATGTGGCGTTCGACCAGGCGAAGGTGGCGGCCCTCGCCCATGAAACGCGGGCCTGCGTCTTGTGCCAGGCCAGCGCCTCCCTGATCGCCAGACTCGCCCCGGGGCAAAGCAAAGACGAGGTGCGCGAGGCCCGCGATCTCGTCGTGGCGATGCTGTCGGGAAACAATCCGGTCAGGCTGGCGGATGGCGTGTGGTCAGCTTACGAGGTGTTCACCCCGGTGGTCGAACACCCGGCTCGACATAAATGCGTGACCCTGCCGCTCGACGCTCTGATCATGGCGTTTGGAGAACACAGAGGGGCCTGAAGGTTGACATGACGCGCCACCGTCAGTCCTCATGCCCCGCCTCGTCAGCGCGCAGGTCTTCGAGGTGGTCGAGGAGCTCCGCTTCCCCTGTGGCGCCAAGGATTTGCGACGCCACAGCATAGCTGAACCCGGCGCGGGCCAGAACCCCTTGAGCGCGCCGGCGCGACTGCTCGCTCGAATCCCGGTCCGCCCGCCGGAACGGCCCCAACTTGCGCCGCCGCGCCAGATTGATGGCCGCTTCAAACTCCAACGCCCCCTTACCACCTCCCAAGTCATCGCCAAGCGCGGCCAGGGCCCAGTCAATGTGGTCTTGATTCACCCCTTTGGAGACGAGCGTCCGGATAATCACGCGGCGGGATTTGCCCTTGCGATGAAGGCTGCGCGCCCTGGCCGTCGCAAACCCCCGGTCGTCAACCAGGCCAAGCGCCACCATGTCCGCTGCGGTCCGACTGGCTTCTCCAACCCAGTAGTCCACCACCTCAGTGTCCTCGTCCGGCCCAAGGTTGCGCTTGATTTTCCGCTCGAGGACGACCACAAGATGAGCCTGGGTCGAGGCAAATCGGCCGAGGTAGCCAAGCGCCCAATTTCTGAGCCGCTCCTTGCCGAGCGGTCGTCTACGGTACCGGCCGGCCTTGCCCGCCCTGCGATGCGTGATTGATGTCATTGCGCTAAAGTGAAGGACAGGACTTCGCCTGACAAGTGGAGAGATATCAGGGTGGGAAGGAGAATCTCGATCATCGACGTCGCCCTTCTGATTGCCCTTGCGATGTTCTGGGGATCCGCTTTCATGTTCATCAAGATTGCGGTCAGAGAGATTCCACCGATGACCCTGGCGGCCGGCCGCGTGAGCCTGGGAGCGCTTCTGCTGGTCCTGGTGATCGGCCTTCGCGGCGACAAATTTCCCCGCAACGTCCGGTCGTGGTTGGCCGCAGCCGTGGTAGCGGTGACGGGAATTGTCATCCCGTTCTTCCTGATCGGCTGGGGCCAGCGAAGCGTGGACGCCGCCCTGGCGGCGATCTCCATGTCGTCGGTACCGCTGTTCACCCTGCCACTGGCGCACCTGATGACTCACGATGAAAAATTTACAGCGCTAAAGGGTGGCGGCGTCGTCCTCGGCTTTGCCGGAGTCGCCCTTCTGGTCACAGACAGCATGACCGGCGCGGTCAACGCCACGCCATGGGGTATCGCGGCCATTCTGTTCGCTGCGTTCTGCTATGCCTTGGCGGGCCTGCTGATCCGGAAGATGCCGGGCGCCGAACCGGTCACCACGGCCGGTATGATTCTAACCTCGGGCACGCTGATCCTGATTCCGTTGAGCTGCGCCCTGGACCGCCCCTGGACCTTGTCGCCCGGCGGTGATGCGCTGTTGTCCGTTGCCGTATTGGGGGTCTTTGCGACCGGCCTTGCGACGCTTTGTCTGGTGCGCCTGATTGGCCGGGTTGGCGCGACCTTTACCTCGCTCAACAATTATCTGGTGCCGGTGATCGGAATCGGGTGCGGCGTCGTGTGGCTGGACGAAAGTCTGAGCGTCGCGTCGCTTTTTGCCTTCGCGTTTATTGTGGCCGGAATTGTCCTGACCTCCCGGGCGACTGACCGGAAAATCCGGCAATCTGCGCCCCTATCGCATAATTCCACCCCAAATTATTGAATTCTATGATAAAAACTCTATTCTAGGAGCGGCAATGAAGAATTTTTGGTGGAGGCAACAGCGCTGCCGTTACGGTTATTGAGTAATGGGGGACCTTAATCTCGCCCCAATTTATTCCTAAGCACGCTGTCCTTCTGACCAGGCAGCCAGTCCTTGGCAGAAGGCGCAGGACAAATTTCACCGAAAGACAAAAATGTTGCGGAACATTGGTGATGACTGTATTTGACCTCGTGACGGAAATATTACAAAGTCATCCCCGCGCGGGGAGATGGGAAGAAACGCTCGTATAAATCATCTGGTTGATGACAAGGATGATGAAACCTACACCGACGCTGGATCATGGGCTGCCAAGGCAATTCGCCGACTTTGCGACGTTGGTCGACGCGCTGGACTATGCAGCACAGGGTAGCAGGGGCCTGAATTTCTATTCCGCTCGTGGCGTCCTTGCGGTCGCCGCTCCCTATGCAGATATCCGTGACCAGGCCGTGGCTTTCGGCCGGCGGCTGATGGCGATGGGCATCGACAGGGGCGATCGGGTGGCGCTGATTGCCGATACCAGCCTCGATTTTGTTGTTGCCTTCCTCGGCTGCCAGTACGCATCCGTGCTGCCGGTGCCGCTGCCCCTGCCAACATCGTTCGGCGGACGCGAAGGCTACTGCCAGCAGTTAACCCAGCAAATGCGCAGTTGCCTCGCCAATGTGGCCATTGCGCCGTCGTCCATGTATCCGTTGCTCCTTGAGGCGACAGAAGATCTGACGCTGACCTATTGCGGCAGCCATGAGGATTTCAACGCACTCAGCGATACGGTCAACGGAAAGCCGGCGGAACTGCGCCTCCCCGATACTGATGACCTGGCGTACCTTCAGTATTCTTCGGGCAGCACGCGGTTTCCCCATGGCGTCGCCGTCACCCATAAGGCGCTTCTCGCCAATTGCCGGGGCATCGGGCGCGACGGGGTCGGCCTTAAGGATGACGATCGCACCGTCTCCTGGCTGCCTTTCTATCACGACATGGGACTGGTCGGCTGCCTGCTGGCGGCGGTGACCTGTCAGTGCTCCATCGATTATCTCGCCACCGAAGATTTTGCGCGGCGCCCGCTGCAGTGGTTGCGACTGATGAGCCGGAACCGTGGCACCATTTCCTACAGCCCAACATTCGGCTACGAAATATGCGCCCGGCGCGTCAGCAACGACGCGCTCAAGGAACTGGATCTCAGCGCCTGGCGCGTCGCCGGCATTGGCGGCGACATGATTCGCCCCGATGTGCTTGACAAATTCGCCAAATCGATGAAAGCCGCCAGGTTCAGTGAGAAAGCCTTTGTGCCAAGCTATGGTCTCGCCGAATGCACGCTGGCGGTCAGCTTCGCGCCGCTCGACCATGGCGTCGATATCGACATGGTTGACGAACGCGTGCTCTCAGGCGATCTCCGGCCGGGCCAGAATGGCAAACCCTCCAAGCTCAACGGGGCAGAAGGCAATTTCTTCAGCGTGGTGACCAGCAACGACAATGTGGCCTACCGCGCCGTAGTGAATTGCGGAAAGATGTTGCCCGGATATGACCTCGAGATCCGCGACGAAGACGGCAATGTGCTGGCGGATCGCGAGATCGGCCGGGTCTGCGTTCGGGGCCCGAGCGTCATGGTCGGCTATTTCAACGACGAAGAAGCAACCCGACAGGCGCTGACGGCTGACGGTTGGCTCGACACCGGGGATATGGGCTACGCCATCGACGGTTCGCTGTTCATCATCGGCCGGTTCAAGGACATGATGATCATCAACGGCCGCAACCACTGGCCCCAGGACATCGAATGGGCTGTGGAGCAGATTCCCGGCCTGCGCACCGGTGACAGCTGCTCTTTTTCGGTGCCCGGCTCGGATGCGCAGGAGATTGCCACCGTCCTCGTACAGTGCCGGCTGCGTGACGAAGACGCGCGCCTTGAACTGCAGCGCCAGATCAAGGACGTTGTGCAGCGCATGTTTGGCGTGCATTGCGAAGTGGCTCTTGTCAATCCCCGCTCGTTGCCGAAGACCTCGTCCGGCAAGCTCAGCCGCAGCAAAGCCCGGATCAACTACATGTCGGGCATACTTGTGGCGCAATAGACCGCGGGTCCAGTATTTTGGCGGCCTGGCGAATTTAGCCGGGCTCCACTCTCCACCAGCAGATCGCAGATGCCGAAAACCATCGCATTGACCGGCGCCACCGGCTTCATCGGCGGGCACATCCTGGCGGCGCTGACCCTGCGCGGCCACCAGGTGCGGGCGCTGAGCCGGCGCCCGGTCGACACCGCCGGTCTCTCCTCCGTAGAGTGGATCAAGGGCAGCCTGACAGACCCCGCCGTTCTCGATTGCCTGGTCCAGGACGCGGACGCCGTCATTCACTGCGCCGGCGCGGTCAAAGCGGCGCGGCGGGCCGACTTCTTCGACGCCAATGAAGGGGCCGTGGTTGCGCTGACGGAGGCTATTTTGAGGCGGCCGGGCGGCCCCCCGCCGCTCCTGCATTTCTCGTCTCTCGCTGCGCGCGAACCACAGCTTTCCCCTTACGCCGCCAGCAAGGCCGCCGGGGAGCAGGCGCTCGCCCGCCATGGCGGCGCACTCGACTGGCTGGTGGTGCGACCGCCTGCTGTCTATGGCCCCGGAGACTTTGAAATCCTCAAACTTTTCAAGAGCTTGCGCTACGGTTTAGGCTTCCTGCCCAGCGCCCGGACCAGTCGCGTTTCGGTGGTTTATGTGGAAGACCTCGCCACCTTCGCGGCCGACTGGGCGGAAAACCCGACCATGACCGGCCACATTCTTGAAGTGGATGATGGCGCGCCCGAAGGCTACCGGCTCGGTGAAATCTACCGTCAGGCGGCGGCCTTGCTGGATCGTGACGTTAGACTTGTCCGAATCCCGTCGCCACTATTGACGATGGCGGCACAAATCAATACAGCTATG
This sequence comes from uncultured Alphaproteobacteria bacterium, assembly GCA_963746725.1. Taxonomy (GTDB): domain Bacteria; phylum Pseudomonadota; class Alphaproteobacteria; order Sphingomonadales; family Govanellaceae; genus J090. Next base: position 146,939 of record CAVVCF010000001.1, read on the forward strand.
GCGCGCTTGCGCAGACAGTCGCCGATGCTGACCCGAGGCAAGGTCCGTGAATTGACACACCCTGACTGGGTGTGCCACCGGGGCGGTCCTCAAGACAGCCTCTGGCAACCACGGACCCGCCTGCCCGAGGGGCTTAAGTCGACGCTCGATTGGTATCGACAGGGCGGGATGCTCTGAAGGTTCGCAAGCATATGCAGATCCTGTCCTTACATGTTATAAGGGACGGGGAACGGGGCGAGTGCCGCATGGCGGACGGTCCAGCAAGTTGAGGACTTAACACGGATGGGGACATCGACCGGGCCGAGCGAGAACCAGGTCTTCGACGACGTGGTTGAACTTTTGAAGCCGTTCAATAAGAAGGGGATAGAAATCACCCGGGAAACGGATTTCTCAACGGATCTGGATCTTGATTCGCTGGCCGTCATGGATCTGGTTGCCGCCATCGAGGACCATTTCGACATCACCATTCCGCTGAACCTTCTACCCGATCTTGAACGGGTGGGTCAGGTGTCCGCAAAAGTTCAAGAAATCATCAAGGGCTGACGCGCGTGGATCTTCTGGACAAATTCAATCCGATCATCGAGGCCAAGGCCAAACTTCCCTTTGAAGACGGCGACCCCTTCACGGTCTGCATGGAGAAAGTGATCTCCCAGACCGAGGCCATCATCAACGGCCGCCGGACCATCCTTGCCGGGACCAACAATTATATGGGGATGACCTTTGACAAGGACTGCATCGCCGCGGCGCACCAGGCGCTCGATTTGCTGGGCACCGGGACAACCGGTTCGCGGGTGCTGAACGGCACTTACGCCAGTCACCGTGATCTCGAAAAGGCCCTCGCGGATTTTTACGGCACCGAACATGCCATCGTCTTTTCGACCGGCTACCAGGCAAATCTGGCGATGATTTCGGCGCTGTGCGGCAAGGATGACTTTCTCCTGATCGACGCCGACAGCCATGCCAGCATCTATGACGGCTGCAAGATGAGCGACGCCACGGTTGTGCGGTTCCGCCACAATGACCCGGCGGATCTTGACAAGCGGCTGCGCCGGATTGACCCGAAAGCCGGCCGCCTGGTTGTTGTCGAAGGGCTCTACAGCATGCTCGGAGACAAGGCGCCGCTGAAGGAACTGGTCGATGTGGCCAAGTCGCATGGCGCCGCTATTCTGGTGGACGAGGCTCATTCGCTCGGCGTTTATGGCGAAACCGGGCGGGGCGTCTCGCAGGAAGCCGGCGTCGGCGATAAAGTCGACTTCATTGTCGGGACTTTCTCCAAAAGCGTGGGCACCATCGGCGGGTTCTGTGTGAGCAACCACCCCAAGTTCGAAGTGCTTCGGCTTGTGGCGCGGCCCTACGTGTTTACCGCTTCATTACCGCCCTCGGTCGTCGCTTCGGCCATTGTCGCCATTGGCAAGATCGCAACCCATAGCGAGCTTCGGGAGCAGCTTTGGGCGGGGGCGTCCAGGCTTCATGACGGCCTTGAGAAGCTAGGATTTGAACTTGGCGCATCGGTCAGCCCGATCTCCGCCGTCAAGATCCCGGATCGGGCGACCGCGCTCAGATTCTGGTCCGGCCTTCTGCAGGAAGGCGTCTATGTCAATCTGGCCTTCCCGCCGGCGACGCCACAGGGCATCTATCTGCTGCGCTGCAGCCTGTCGTCGGCCCACACCGCCGACCAGATCGACATTATGCTCGAACGCTTCGAACGCGTCGGCAAAAAGCTCGGCGTAATCGGCAGCGCTAGCGAAACGCACCCTTCAGACGAAGCCGAACAAACAGGACGAGGCCGGCGATCAAGGGGTGTCGCCGCTGCCACCGGGTGATCGTGATATCGACATCCGAATGGCGCTGAATTTTCCACGCCAGATAATCGATACCGCCGTCAAAGGTGAATGACGCCTTCATCAGGCGCAGCACGCTGAGCGTTTTGCCCTGCGAGGCGCGCAAAAACCACGCCAGTCTCTGGCGCCCCGCGCTTGGGCCGCGACCGTGGCGGGGCCTGAACCGCTCGCCGTCCATCGGCTCATAGCCCAGGCGCTCCAACACCAGAGGCGTGATCTTTTGATAGCGCTCCTCCATTTCCCCGTAGATATCCCGGACCCGGCGCGCTCCCTCCGCCCGGAATTCCACCCGGTACGACTCCCGGAATAGCGCGCACCACAGCCGTTCGCTGGTAACAGGCTCGCCAATCAGGCCCAGCACCGATTGCGCCGAGGTGGTCGCCGCCATGGCAAGAGCATTCACCACGCGGTCCTCTACCGCCTCGTCACGGGCGTAGATCAGGCGGGTCGGCTGGGCGAATCTGACCCAGACAGACGAATTGAAAGTCCGGGGCGCGCAGAGCCGACCGAAATGCCCAACCGAAAGCACGGCATATTTAACCCGAAGGCGGACCGAAGGCCCGTCCGCTTCGGCGTAGAATACATTCGGCGGCAATATCCGGTTGGCGGCCGCGAGCCACGCCTGGTCGTAGGCTTTTCGGTACCTGTCGACCAGAACATAGAAATCCAGAACCTTGTCCTGGTAGTCCCCGGTGCGCAGACAGGAACCGTAAAAGAGAATGGCCGCAACGCCGTCGCCCAAACGGCTCCGCACCGCATGCACAAGGCTGTCAACGCCCTCGACCGGTTCGCTGATCTCCGCCGCCAGGAACCTTAGAAGGGCGTCGCCGGCTGTCACCTAGTATCCCCGAAATGGAAAAATCGCAGCTTCGCGTCCGATGAAAGCGTCAGGTCCTGGTCCAGGTCAATATCGAAAAGTTCACCATCAAGGGTCACCGGCGTGTGAAGTCGCAAACGCACGGTTTTTGCGTTACGCGCCGTCAGCCCGGGGATGGCCGCGCTTTTGATCCTGTTGGTCAACGCCAGCCAGGCCGACCGCACAAACGTCCACCCCCCGGTCTCCACGCTGAGAAATTTAAGCGCGCCCTTACCCTCGTCACTGAAAGGCCTAAACCCAAGAATCAGGCGCTCGAGCGTCGTCACGACCAGGATATAATAGCGGCCCATAACCATGCCACGGTTGTCGAGATGAACCTGGATCGGCGACGGTCGGCCACCAACGCCGCGCCCTCCGGTGAGCGCCCCGAAGGTGACCAGGATGACCGCGGCGGCATGGGACAGCACATTGGGCAGGCGCAGCGGATAGATGCGGCGGCGGCATATCTTGATCCCCTCGATGATCCCGGCGGTGCCCAGAAACATGCCGTAAAGCGGAGGATGCCCCGGAATGCCCTCGACCTTCAGGATATGACGATCAACGATATGATCCGCGAAGTCGCCCTGGGCCGCCAGATCGAGAATACGCCGAAGATAGACGTGGGGCCGCGGAGAGCCCGCGCCAAGATCTTCGGCGATCATGTTGGTTTGCCCGGCCGGAAGGACAGCGATCGGCGGGGCGTTGTCAAACGGCTGGTCATTGATCATCGAGGAAAACGTCGCCTGGATGGTGCCGTCGCCGCCATTGATGACCAGCAGGTCCGCGCCATAATCGGCAAACCGCTTTAGCGCCAGCGGAATATCAGCCACATCATTGATTTCGAAATGGAAGACTCCATTGTAACCGTCGATGACAGCGCGAACCTTCTCAAGCGCAGAAACGTTGCGGGTACTCTTTGGATTTGTGAGAACCGCCACCAGGCTCATATTTTCGGTTCCTCGGCTCGCCGGAAACAGTTGCGCCGTCCCGGGCGGGGAAAAATTGCGCGCCGAAAGTAGCCGCGTTGTTGCTGTTAATCAACAACTCAAGCCCCGGTGATATTTACGCCTCGATGCTAACGGCGGCGAAAATGGCGGGATTTATTGCGTTTGGGCACCATGTATTTGACTTCGACGTCAACCTCACTGCCCGCGTCGCCAACTTTGAATTTTGACTCGTCAAACGAAGGCGGCCCCAAAAACAACGTGGGATTGTTCGAAAATCCGCCGCCATCCGACATCATATTGAACTGCTCATTATTGTTTTCATCGTGGAGGACGGCGAGCGCGTATGTGCCGGGCCTGGGCGCCGAGATGCAGACCTGGACGCCATCCTTGCGCGCCGGGACCTCAACGCGGATCAGCGTCTTGCCCTTTTCGAGAAACTCTTCGGGTTTGCTGCCATAGAGAACGAAACGAACGTTTCCATCGCCGCTTCTGAGTTCCGACGTCTTTACCCGAATATCGGGGCGGGCATCGATCCCGAGACATCGGCTCGGATCAGTGATATTGTATCCCTTGGCAAGGTTGGGATCGATATCCCGGTTAACATGCGGCTCCGCTTCCGCCGATGCCGCGGCAAATGCAACCATTCCCACCAGTGATGCCAATTGCGTCTTCACGTCGCTTCACCTTTAGCTGCTCGCTCCCCAAAACACCTTTCGTATGTCTCCAGCACGTACTTTACCCTATAAGTCTGGCTAAATTATGAAAAATTGCAACAAAATGGAATGTTGCCCTGCGCCGTCCAGTCGACGAGAGCAGTTTTTCCCTTGCAAGGAGGCTGGCTCCACTTCAAAACAGATGGGAGCCCAATATCCATCCGTCAAGACAGGTAACGTATCGGCCCTTGAATCGCATTGATCGCTATGTCTTCCGGCAAGTGATGTTTCCGCTCCTGGTGACACTGGGAATTGCGGCCCTCCTTCTGCTGCTTGAGCGCATGTTGCGGATCTTCGATTTCGTCATTAATCAGGGGGGGCCCCTCGGCGTCGTCTGGCGGATGCTCGGTAATCAGATCCCGCAATACGTCGGATTGGCGCTGCCTGTGGGGTTTTTCCTGGGCGTGCAACTGGCGGTCCGCAAAATGTCCACCAACAGCGAGCTTGATGCGGCCCGTAGCATAGGGGTCGGTTTGCAGCGTCTGCTTCGGCCAACTCTGTTTCTGGGTGTCGTTTTGGCCGTTATCAGTATCCTGATAACCGGGTACCTCCAGCCATTCTCGCGCTATGCCTACGAAACACTCGTCTTTGAGGTTCGCAGCGGAACCTTGGGCGCCAGCATCAAGGCGGGCGAATTCACCTCGCTGGGCAAGGGCATTACACTGAGGATAGAGTCGTCGCGCAACGGCGGACGCGAGCTAAAAGATATCTTTATCCAGAAGGAATCGCCGAGCGGCCGGGTGACGGCGGTCACTGCCCGAGCGGGGCGTTTTTACGCCACCAGCGATTTCGAAGCGCTGGTGCTGCGGCTTGAAGACGGAATTCTCCTCGATATCGATCTCAAGGAACCCAAACCCAAAGTCCTGACATTCAAAACTCATGACTTCACCATTGGCATTCCCGAAGCTGAGGCCTTTCGCCAGCGCGGCTCGCGCACCCAGGAACTCACCCTTCCCGAACTGTACCGGAAGACCATTGAAGGCGGTCCCGACGCTGCCGCCTTCAAGTCGGCTTTTAATGCGCGCATTGCCCGGGCGCTCAGCCTGCTCGCAATCCCCTTCCTCGGCATTGCGCTTGGCCTCTCGGCCAAGCGTTCGAACAGTGCGCTCGGACTGACCTTCGGCATCATCGTCATGCTGATCGTGCACAAGCTTCTCGAATTCGGAGAGGTTTATTCGGGCGTCGGCAACTCTTCAGTCCTGGTCTCCATATGGCTGCCGGTTCTGGCGTTCTATGTTATCAGCCTGAGACTGTTTTACGTCGCCGCCTTCAAGGTCGGCGGCAGCCCGCTACACACCCTCGAGACGCTCTGGGCGGTCACCTCAAGCTCACTGCGCACCCTCGTCACCAGGCTGCAGAGACAGAAACAATGGTAATCATGGGTCGATATCTGGTCGCGCCGCGGACTCTGAGCCGCTATCTGGCCCGCGCCTATTTCTTCCGTTTTCTGATCCTGTTTGTCGGGATCACCGTCGTTCTGCAGCTATTGGATGTGCTCAGCGTTTCCGACGATATCCTTGCCGCCAAGGGCGCGGGCTTCCCCTCCATCATGCGCTATATCGGTTTGCGCCTGCCGCAACTGGCGTCCGAGTTCGTGCCCTTCACGGCTCTGCTGGGGGCATTGCTGACCTATTCGACACTGAACCAGCACAGCGAGGTGGTGGTGATGAAGGCGGCGGCCCTGTCGCCGTTCCGGATTATTGCGCCGCTGGTGGCGGTATCCTGCCTGATTGCCCTGGTTCATTTTATCTTTAACGAATCCGTTGTTGTCCGGTCCACCGCCGATCTCAAACACTGGCAGGACAACGGTTACGCAGTGAACCCGCCGCCCGAGCCAAAAAGTTCGACGCGAACGTGGGTCCTCGATGGCGTCAATCTGATCGAAACCAAGAGCGTCGTGCGCAACGGTCAGCTTCTGGTCATCGACGATCTGACCGAGTTCGAGCGCGACAAGGACGCCCGGCTGACAGGGATCGTCAAGGCGGACTTCGCCGTTTATCGAGACAACGAGTGGACCCTGTTCGATGCCCGTCGCTTTGACCTTTCCAGCCAACGCGTCACCACCTACCCCAAGATGAAATGGAACACGGGAATCCCGCCGGAAAGTTTCGTCGCCCTTTCCGTCGTCCCCGATCAGGTCTCGTTCGGGGAATTGTATTCGGCGATGACCCGGCTCGAACACGAAGGCTATCCCGTCCGCTCGCTCGCCGCGTCGCTCAATCACAAGATCGCCTCGCCTCTGGCGACGATCATCATGCCGTTACTCGCCGCGTTTGCCGCGTTCGGCGTGGTGAGAGGTGGCAAGCTTTTTTTCCGCGCCGCCGCCGCGATGGCGCTTGGTTTCGCCTTCTTCATCGTCGATAACCTGATGCTGGCGATGGGGCAATTCGGCCGGGTCCCGCCTTCGGTCGCGGCCTGGACGCCACTCGCGCTGTTTCTGGCGCTCGGCTTGCTGGTGGTCGTGTTCACCGAAGAATAGCGCGGACAAACGCGGCAGATGACTGACGACAGCACCACGGACGAAACCAGGCAGGTGGCGAAAGGCGCGGGCCTCGCCCTCCTCGGCCGCCTCGGCGCGCTTATCGAACCGATCAGTGTGATCGTTTTCGCCAAGATGTATGGCGCGCCGACGCTCGGGCTTTTTCTTCTGCTTTGGGGCTATGTCCAGCTCGCGGCCGTGGGCTCGGACTTTGCCATGACGACGGCGCTGCAGCGCTTCGTCCCGTCGGCCGCCGACGAAGACCGCGCCCACCAGGTCCTCAAAATGGCGCTCGGGGTCTCGGTGGCGTTAAGCCTGGTATTTGCCGGCCTGCTGAGCCTGACGGCGCCGCGCCTTGTCCCGTACATAAATGCCGCGCCCGGTGTTACCGGCTACCTTACCACCATTATCCGGATCTATGCCTGGGGCATACCGCTGTGGTGTTTTATCGAGGTCAGCACGGCTGCGGCGCGTGCGCGGCGCGCCTTCGGGTCAGAAGTCAAAGTGCGAATCTTTTACGAGCAGGGGCTGCGGCTCGTCTCGGGCATGCTCTTCTTCGTGCTCGGCTTAAAGATCTACGGGCTGTTCATGGCCCATCTCATTGCCATGGTGGTAACCGGATTTCTGAGCCTGCGGCTCGTTGGCCGGTATTACAGCCTTGCGCGGATGGTGTCCGTGCCGATCAATCCCTCGGACGTGCGACGGCTATTCGCATTCGGAAGTCCCATGGCCGTATCGAACCTGGTCAAGCGGCTTCATGCCAACCTGCCGCTATTTGTCCTCAATGTGATGGTGCCGGGCGCAGCCGGCGCAACTGCCGTCGCGGTCTACGCGGTGGCGCGCAAGGTGGTCAGCGTTTTGCAGGTCATTCGCCAAAGCTTCGAGTATGTTGTGGCGCCGCTCGCCTCGGCCACCCGCACCCGGGCAAATGACCGTGCTCTCGGCGATATGTACGCCTTTGCCACGCGCCTGATTTGCACCATCTTCGTGCCCGCGGCAACTACTGTGGTTTTGCTGCGCGAAGACATTGTGTCCGCCATCGGGCCGGCGTTCGTTGGCGCCGCGTCGCTGATCGTGATCCTGACGCTCGGCCGGGCGGTGGAGGCGGCCACCGGTCCGTCCGCCGCGCTGGTCGAGATGCTGGGACGCTATCGTCTGCCGCTCCTGAACGGGCTCGCCGGGCTCGCCGTTTCCGCTGTCCTGCTAATCTGGCTGACGCCGCGGCTGGGCCCGCCGGGAGCCGCCATTGCGACGGCGGTCGGCATCAATATCACCGCAATCGCAAGCCTTCTCGAAATCTGGCGGCTTTATGGCCTCCAGCCCTACGACCGCCGGATGATACGGCCACTGGCGGTGGCTGTACTTTGCGCAATCGTCATTGCTCTGATTGTCTACGGTGTGACGCCGTTCGGCAGCGCCGCGCGCGTGGCCGGGGCGGCGGCCGGCCTGATCCTCTCTCTTCCTGTCCTGTTGCGTTTCGGCTTCTCGCACCACGACGCGGCCGCCTTCGGCCGCCTTGGCCGGTGGATAAGTCATTAGACTGTAGCCCTAAAGTTGCCAAAATGGCGCTCTAGGGTGATGATAGATCAAGTTAACTGGAAAAAGCTTGGGTTCCTTCGCGCCACGCAGTACTCTGCGCCGCGGTGCACGTTCCCAAGGTAAGACGGACAAATGTTATAGCCGTCAGAACATGCAAGGAGACACCCCGGTGATTGCCAAGGCCGGCTTTTGGAAGCGCAAACATTATCTGAACAAGATGGGCCTTCGGGACCTGATCGTCGCCTATTTCCAGTATTATGCGATCCAGGCTTACATCATCCTCGGCGTCGCGAGCGTCGTGCTCGCGTTCAAGTACGCGACCGCGGTCGTGCCCAACCTGATTGTCATTGCCATCGCCATCGTGGCCTATCCGCTGGCGTGGTATCTCCTGCACCGCAATATCCTGCATGGCCGGTTCCTTTACCGCTCACCACTGACCGCGACGGCCTGGAAGCGGATTCACTACGACCATCATCAGGACCCCTATGACCTCGAGGTCCTGTTTGGCGCGCTTTATACGACGCTGCCGACCATCGCCATCGTCACCATGCCGGTCGGTTACGCCATCGACGGCGTGGGCGGAGCGTTTACGGGCCTTGCCACCGGCCTCTTTACAACCTGCTTTTACGAATTCTGCCATTGCATCCAGCATCTCTCGTACAAGCCCAAAAGCCGGTTTCTCCAGCGCATCAAGAAACTGCACCTGTCGCACCATTTTCATAACGAGAACGGCAACTACGGGATTACCAACTATTTCTGGGACAAGCTGTTCGGCACCTACTACGAACAGAACGAAACGCTGGGCAAAAGCGAAACGGTGTTCAACCTTGGCTACACCGAAGACGAGGCCGAGAAATACCCGTGGGTCGCCCGGCTATCAGGCGGTCTTGGCCCCGACAACCCGCGCGAACGGCGCCGGCAGGCATCCTGAAATCATATGACCAAATCATCTTTGACCATTGCGCCGGTAGCAGACCGGCGAGGCCGCAAGACCTTTGTCACCCTGACCCGCCGGATTTTTGAAGGCGATCCACAGTGGGTTCCGCCCTTTTTGTTTGAGCTGAACGAACGGCTGGACCGGAAGAAGAATCCTTATTTTGCGCATGCCGAAATGGCTGAGTGGATCGCCTGGCGCGGCGATCAACCCGTGGGCCGGATCAGCGCGCAGGTCGACCAGGTCGCGCTTGAGCACGAGGATGCGACGGCGGGTCATTTCGGCTTTTTCGACGTGCTGGACGACGAGGAAGCTGCATCCGCTCTCCTCACCACGGCCGAAGACTGGCTGGGCGAACGAGGCATGACCCGTGTCATCGGTCCCTACAATCCGACCATCAATGAAGAACCCGGCATTCTGGTCGATGGCTTCGACGACCCGCCGATGATGTTGATGGGCCATTCTCGCCCCTATTATCAGCGTCTGGTGGAAGCGAACGGCTACGAAAAGGTCAAGGACCTTTACGCCTACCACCTTGATATCCGGAACGAGATCATGCCCCTGGGGCTCAAGCGCTTGTCGGAACGCTACCTCGGCGAGAGAGGGCTCATATTGCGCCCGGTCAGGATGGACCATTACAAGGAAGACCTGGATATTATTCTCGGCATCTTCAATGATGCCTGGTCCGATAACTGGGGCTTCCTGCCGATGACGGACGCCGAACTCAAGCATACCGCGGACGGCCTCAAGATTCTGATCAAGCCCGAAATCAGCATGATTGCGGAGTGGCAGGGAAAGCCCATCGGCATGATGGTGACGCTGCCCAATCTGAATGAAATCCTCAAGGCGATTGACGGCAAGGTGTTGCCGTTCGGCTGGGCGCGGCTTTTGTGGTGGCTTAAGGTCGGTCCGCAACAGACGGTGCGGGTCCCGCTTATGGGCGTCCTCAAGGAACATCAGAACAGCCCGCTTGGCGCTGCAACGTCCCTGTCGTTGATTGAAATCATCCGCCAGAACACGGTCAAGGATGGCTCCAGTTTCGCCGAACTGTCGTGGATTCTGGACGATAATCTGCCGATGCAGGGCATTCTCGAGAAAATTGGCTGCCGGCTTTACAAGACCTATCGGGTTTTTGCCAAGGCCCTGACATGAACCACACCGCCTTCACCGCCATCGTACTGGCGGGTCAGCGCCCGGGTGTCGACCCGGTGGCGCACGCTAGGGGTGTGACGTACAAGGCGCTGGCGCCGGTTGGCGGGCGTGCGATGATTCTCAATGTGCTCGACGCGCTTGAGGCAAGTCCATGGGTGGGCAACGTCTTCATATCCCTCGAAGATCGCGATCTCGCCAATGCGGAGCCGCGACTAAAGGACTATCTCGCCTCAGGTCGGATTGCGGATGCAGGAACCTCGATCTGCACCAGCGTGGCCTCCGCGATCGAGCAAAAAGGCATCACCCCTCCGATTCTCGTGGTCACAGCCGACCATGCATTACTGACAGTCGACATGCTTGACGGCTTCTGCCGGGACGCGGTTCGCCTGCACCGGGAGGAGGCCTTGGACTTTGCTTTGGCCATGGTGGCCAGGCGCCTGTTTCGGGCGACGTATCCCGACGCCCGGCGAACCTTCATCCCCTTCCGGGACGACGGGTATTCAGGCTGCAACCTGTTCGCCTTCATGACGCCCGCAGCTCACAAGGTGCTCGATTTCTGGGGCCGTATCGAACGCGAAAGAAAGAAACCGTGGCGGCTGATACGGGCCTTCGGGATCGGCAATCTCTTGCGTTACCTGTTGAGGCTGGAAGACTTACAAGGCATGATGATCCGTGCCGGAAAGGTTATCGGCATACGTGGTCGGGCCATCGTGTTGCTTTGCCCGGAGGCGGCGATTGACGTGGATACCGTCGAAGACCTCAAACTGGTGGAAGAAATTCTGGCCGCCCGCGCCGAATTCGGAGAAATGACTGAAGTGCCGTCATGACGGACAGCAACAACGATAATGTTAGCCAAAGTGACGGTGACGCGCCGGCCCTGAAGGTCAGCTTTGCTCATCGGCTGCGCAACTATTTCCTGACCGGGATTGTGGTCGCCGCGCCGCTGACCATTACCGTTTATCTCGCCTGGGCATTCGTCAGCACGATCGACAACGAAATCACGCCGCTTATTCCGACGAAATACAATCCTGAAACCTATCTCGCGTTCAGCATTCCGGGGCTGGGCGTCGTCATCATGGTGGTTTTTCTCACCTTGCTCGGCGCGCTCGCCGCAAATCTGTTCGGCCGGACCCTGATTCGGGTGGGCGAACGCCTGCTCGACAGAATGCCGGTTATCCGGTCGATCTACGGGACGCTCAAGCAGATTTTCGAGACCGTGATCTCCCAGCACTCAAATTCGTTCAAGGAAGTGGTGCTGGTTGAATATCCCCGGCCGGGCCTGTGGGCGATTGCCTTCGTGACGTCGGAGACAAAGGGCGAGATCGCCGAGAAGATGGACGGCGCCATGGCCAACGTGTTCCTGCCGACGACGCCCAACCCCACCTCCGGGTTTTTGCTGTTCGTGCCGCGCGCGGACCTCGTCGCGCTCGATATGACGGTCGATGACGGGATCAGGTACGTCATCTCCGCCGGGCTGGTAACGCCGCCGAGGCGCCCGCCGAAAACCATAACGCCGCCGACAAAAGCCATTCCGAAAAAGCCGGCGCCCGCTCAACCGGATTGAAGGTAGCGCACCGCCGCGTCCCGCTCAAAGAGATAGAGGAGAACGCGGAGCGCCTGGCCCCGCGCACCCTCAAGCCGGGCGTCGCGGGCGAGCACCAGCATGGCGTCCTTGCGTGCGGTGGCCAGCAGATCTTCATGGTGAGCGAGGTCGGCGATCCTGAATTCGGGCAGGCCGCTCTGGCGTGTGCCCAGAACCTCGCCGGGGCCGCGCAGGCGCAGGTCTTCCTCTGCAATTACAAACCCATCCTCGGTCTCCCGCATGGTCTTGAGCCGCGCCCGCGCCGTTTCGGTCAGCGGCCGGGCATACACCAGCAGGCAGGTGGATTTGTCCCCGCCGCGCCCGACCCGGCCGCGGAGCTGGTGAAGCTGGGCAAGGCCGAAGCGCTCGGCATGCTCAATCACCATCACCGTCGCCTCGGGCACGTCGACGCCGACCTCAATCACCGTCGTGGCGACCAGAACCGAGATCTTACCCATAGCAAAGTCGGCCATGGCCGCGTCCTTGTCCGCGCTCTTCATCCGGCCATGGACGAGCCCAACCTGATCGCCAAAGACCTGGGTCAGCGCCTTGTGGCGTGCCTCTGCGGCGGCCATGTCGGTCTTCTCCGATTCTTCCACCAGCGGGCACACCCAATAGACCCGGGCACCCCCTTGAACGGCGCGCTCGACGCCCGCCACCACTTCGGGCAAGCGGTCGGCGGAAACGGTGCGGGTCTCGACCGGTTTGCGCCCCGGTGGTTTTTCCACGATCCGCGACACGTCCATATCGCCGTATGCGGTCAGCGACAGCGTGCGCGGGATCGGAGTTGCCGTCATCACCAGCACATCAACGCCCTTGCCCTTGGACGACAGCTTGAGCCTCTGGTGCACGCCGAACCGGTGCTGCTCGTCAATCACCGCGATCCCCAGGTCCTTGAATGCGACATCCCCTTCGATGAGCGCGTGGGTGCCAACCAGAATATGAATCTCTCCTGTTGCCAGATCGTCGAGAATGGCCTGACGCGCCTTGCCCTTGTCCCGGCCGGTCAGGAGATGAAGGCGGACCCCCGCCGCCTCGGCGAGCGGAGTCAGCGTCGCCGCGTGCTGACGGGCGAGGATTTCGGTCGGCGCCAGAAGCGCCGCCTGCGCGCCCGCCTCGACCGCAATCAACATGGCAAGCAGCGCGACCACGGTCTTGCCGCTGCCCACGTCGCCCTGGACCAAACGCAGCATGGCGGCGGGCTCGCCCATATCGCCGGCAATCTCGGCAAGGGCCGTCCTCTGGTCGCCGGTCAACGCGAAGGGCAGAGCGGCAAGCACCTTGTCCTGAAGATGGCCATCGCCCTTGAACCCCCGGCCCTTGCGCTTGCGCTGGCGTTCGCGCACGAGGGCGAGCGCCAGCTGGTTCGCCAGAAGTTCGTCATAGGCAAGCCGGGCCCGGACCGGCGCCTCGGGCAACAGGTCCTTCGCCTCCGACGGCGCATGGGCCGATGCGATGGCGTCCTTCCACGCCGGCCAGTGCTCGCGCGCCTGATGCTCGGGGTCCAGCCATTCGGGCAGGTCCGGGGCCTTGACCAATGCCGCCGTGATCGCCTTCTGGATCATTTTGCCTGAAAGACCAGCGGTCAGTGGATACACGGGCTCCAGCGCGGGCAGTTGGTCCCGGTCTTCCGGGCGCAGGATATAGTCGGGGTGGCTCATCTGGGCCTGGCCATGGAAATGCTCCACCGTCCCGCTGACCAGCCGGGTCGCGCCTTCAGGCAGCATTTCGCGGATATAATCCCGGTTGCCGTGAAAAAACACCAGATCGATGGGCCCGCTATCGTCAAAACATTTGACCCGGTACGGCCGCTTGCCGCGCGGTGGGGCTGGTTCGTGCTTGCCGACCTCCACGGTCAGGGTGGCGATGACGCCGTCGGCCGCCTCCATCACACTCGGCTGGTGACTGCGGTCGACAATGCCCGCCGGCAAATGCCATAACAGGTCGGCGACCCTGGTAATACCGATGCGCGCCAGGTGCGCCGCCGTGCGCCCGCCAACACCGGGCAGCGTGGTGACTTCGGCAAACAGGGGAAACAAAATTTCTGGACGCATCCGTTCTCGGCCCCTACATAGCGAGGGCAGGCCGCCCTGCCGACGCCGGGAACCTTAGCCGATCAATGAACCTTCTGCCAACGAGAGAGAGCCCCGTGAGCAGCCAAGCCCCATCCGAAGACATCGCCACGCGGCGCAAACGGCTTTATTTCAGAAGCTGGCACCGCGGCATCAAGGAAGCGGATATCCTGCTCGGCAATTTCGCTGACCGGCACCTCGCGGCGCTGACCGCCGAGCAACTCGACCGTTACGAGGACCTGATTCAGGAACAGGACGTGGATCTCGTGTCCTGGATCACCGGAAACGCGCAGCCGCCCGAGCGATTTGATACCGACGTGATGAAACTGTTGCAGAAACTTGACTACGTTGACTTGACCACGTGAAACCGTCCGAGCTTGACCATATACGGAGCGCACCGGGCCGGCTGGTGCTCTCCGGCGTGCCCGAGGGCATGGACGCGCTGGTGCTCTCGGATCTTCTGGCGCGCGAGGCCACAGACGGCGGCGGCACGATCCTCCATATCGCCCGCGACGACACGCGCCTCGCGGCACTTGAAGATGCGCTGCGGTTCTTTGCGCCCGAGATCGAGATTGTCACCGTCCCCGCCTGGGACTGCGTGCCCTACGATCGCATCTCGCCGCACGCGGACATCATAGCCCATCGCATGACGGCGCTTGCCCACCTGGCGCGGGAAGCACCGGCAAAGCGAGCCCGCATCGTTCTGACCACGGTCAACGCCGCGTCCCAGAAAATTCCGGGGCGCGAGGCCACAAACGCCACCGTGATGACGCTCGTGCCCGGCGACACCGTCGATCAGGATCACCTCACCCGGTATCTCACCGCCAACGGCTACAGCCGGGTCGGCCAGGTTATGGACCCCGGTGAATATGCCATCCGCGGCGGGCTCATTGATCTTTCTCCCGCAGGCCTCGACGACCCGGTGCGCATCGATCTGTTCGGTGACGAGATCGAATCCTTGCGCCAGTTCGACCCGCTGTCCCAGCGGACCACCGCCAAACTCGACCGCCTGACGCTGGTCCCGGCCAGCGAGATCCTTTTGGACGAGGCGGCGATCCAGCGCTTCCGCAGTGGCTATGTCGGGACCTTCGGGCCGGTGACGGGGACGGACGACCCGCTTTACGAAGCGGTCACGGCGGGCCGCAAACATCAGGGCATGGAACACTGGCTCCCTCTGTTCCACGAGCACCTCGCGACCCTGTTCGACTACTGTCCGGGCGCGCTCGTCACCCTCGACCATCTGGCCGAGGAAGCCTATGCTGAGCGGTTCACGGCGATCGAAGATCATTACGCCGCACGGACCGAAGTGCTCAAGGCCGGCAGCGCCTTCGGAGCGGCCCCCTACAAAGCACTACCGCCGGAGTCCCTGTATCTTCCGCCTGACGCATGGGCGGCGGCGCTCGACGCGCACCGCACCCGGCCCATGACCCCCTACGGCCGGCCCGAAGGCGCGGACAGCATCGACCTCGGCGGGCGATTGGGTCGTGATTTCTCTCCGGAGAGAAATCATGAAAATATCAATATATATGATGCGTTACGGGACTATATTAATGCTTTAAATAAGGATGGAAAACGACCCTTTTTCGCCTCCTACAGCGCCGGCGCGCGCGAACGCCACCAGGGCGTGTTTGAGGACCACGGGCTGACCGGGCTCGTTGCCGCCGACAGCTGGCGCGACGCCCGCAAGATCCCGCCCGGCTCCCTTGGCCTGCTGGTCGTCCCATTCGAGCACGGCTTCACCACCACCGATATCGCGGTGATTACCGAGCAGGACCTGTTGGGCGATCGTCTGGTGCGCAAGCCGAAGCGGCAGCGCCGGGCCGACAATTTCATCACCGAAGCCTCGGCCTTGAGCGTCGGCGATTATGTGGTTCACATCGACCACGGCGTCGGCCGGTTCGAAGGGCTCAAGACCATCGAGGTGGGCGGCGCGGCCCACGACTGCGTGATGCTGGTCTATGACGGCGGCGACAAGCTTTACGTGCCGGTCGAGAACATCGAAATGCTGAGCCGCTACGGCTCGGACGAGGCCACGGTCACCCTCGACAAGCTCGGCGGCACGGGCTGGCAGAGCCGGAAAGCACGCCTCAAAAAACGCATCCGGGAGATGGCGGACGAACTTATTCGCATCGCCGCCGCGCGGGAACTCAGGCAGGCCGACGTGCTAACCCCGGCCGAGGGCCTCTACGACGAGTTCTGCGACCGCTTTCCCTATATGGAGACCGACGACCAGTTGAAGGCCATCGGCGACGTTGTCGACGACCTTGCCACCGGACGGCCGATGGACCGGCTGGTTTGCGGCGACGTGGGCTTCGGCAAAACCGAGGTCGCGCTGCGCTCCGCCTTTATTTCCGTCATGGCCGGCCATCAGGTCGCGGTCGTGGTGCCGACCACGCTTCTCTGCCGCCAGCACCTCAAGACCTTTCGTGAGCGGTTCCGGGGCCTTCCGGTGAAAATCGCCCAGTTGTCCCGGTTTGCCACGCCCAAAGAAGTCCGGGAAACCAAGGCCGGGCTCGCCAATGGCGCCGTGGATATCGTGATCGGCACCCATGCCCTTCTCGGCAAGGGGATAGCGTTCAAAAACCTCGGTCTGCTGGTTATTGACGAGGAGCAGCACTTCGGCGTTTCCCACAAGGAGCGCCTGAAGCAGCTCAAGGCCGACGTCCATGTGCTCACGCTCACCGCCACCCCGATCCCGCGCACGCTCCAGCTCGCCATGAGCGGGGTCAGGGGCCTCAGCCTGATCGCCACGCCGCCGGTGGACCGGCTTGCCGTGCGCACTTTCGTGCTGCCCATGGACGACCTGGTGATCCGCGAGGCGCTGTTGCGCGAGCATTACCGCGGCGGCCAGAGTTTCTATGTCTGCCCGCGCGTTGCGGATCTGGCCGAGGTCGAGACCTTCATCCGGGAACAGTCCCCGAAGTGAAGGTCGGCGTCGCCCACGGCCAGATGCCGAACCGCCAAATCGAAGATGTGATGAACGCGTTCTATGACGGCAAGTACGACGTCCTGCTGTCGACGACCATCGTCGAGTCCGGACTTGATATCCCGACCGCCAACACGCTCATTGTCCATCGCGCCGACATGTTCGGGCTGGCCCAGCTTTACCAGCTTCGGGGCCGGGTCGGGCGGGCGAAGATCAGGGCCTATGCCTATCTCACCCTGCCGCCGGGCCGCACGCTGACCGAAAATGCCGAGAAGCGTCTTCAGGTCCTGCAAACGCTCGATACGCTCGGCGCGGGTTTTTCGCTTGCCAGCCACGACCTTGACATTCGCGGCGCCGGAAACCTGCTGGGAGAGGAGCAGTCGGGCCACATCCGCGAAGTGGGGATCGAGCTATACCAGCAGATGCTGGAAGAAGCCGTGGCCGAAGCGCGGGCGGGCGCGGACGAAGTGGCCGAGGGCGCGTGGTCGCCGCAGATCAATCTCGGTGCGACCGTGCTGCTGCCCGAAAGCTATGTCGCCGACCTCAACGTGCGGATGGCGCTCTACCGCCGCCTAGCCGGGCTTGAGACCCGCGAAGATATCGATTCGTTCGCCGCGGAAATGATCGATCGGTTCGGTCCCCTGCCCGATGACGTCAGGCACCTGTTCTCAGTGATCGAAATCAAGGGCTTTTGCCGCCGCGCCGGGGTCGAAAAGGTGGAAGCCGGGCCCAAGGGCGCCACCATCACCTTCCGGGGCGACCGGTTCGCCAACCCGCTGGGGCTGGTCGACTTCATCACGCGGGAGCGCACGAGCGCCAAGCTCCGGCCCGATCATCGCCTGGTCATCCGGCGGGGCTGGGACAGCGTCGAGGAGCGCCTGACCGGTGTCATGCAGATTGTCCGCGGACTGGCGAAAGTTGCCATGGAAGCGCCGAATCCAGAAACGGTTTAATCAGCCGCTTCCGCCATCAGCTTGTCAAACAAATCAACGAAAACGGCGGGGTCCTGCGCGCCCACAACCGCATATTGCCGGTCGACGATAAAACAGGGCACGCCGGTAACGCCGCTGGCGCGCGCAACCTGGGCGCGCGACCGGATCAGGTTGAGGTCATCACCCGCCGTAAGCTTCTGGCGTATCGTATCGCCATCAAAACCCGCCTCATCGGCAAGCGCCACCAAGGTGTCATCATCCCCGATATCGCGGCCGTCGAAAAAGTAAGCGCGAAACAGCGCCTCAACCATGCGGTCCTGCTCAGCGCCTTGTTCGGCCCAGTGGACCAGGCAGTGGGACTTGATGGTGCTCGGCACCCTCCCGATCCGATCGAACGCAAAGGGGAGGCCGACGCCTTCCCCGGCCAGCCGCACCGGTTCGTAAGCCTGGTTCACGCCTTGCGAGTCACCGAATTTAAGCGCCAGATAGTCCGCCCGCTCCATGCCCTCAGCCGGCATGTCGGGGTTGAGCTCGAACGGCCGCCAAACGATTTCGGGCGTAACGTCCGGCCGCTCGGCCAATGCCGCTTCCAGCCGGCGCTTGCCGATGAAACACCAGGGACATATGGTATCGGATACGATGTCGATGCGCATGATCGGCTCCCGGTTGACCACAAGGCAACAGTTTACCCGACGAGGTCCGGAAACCAAACTGGCGCATTCCCTAAAGTTGATACGAACGTTTGATTTTCTATTGATAACGGGACGCGGTCACCATACAAACAACACAAAAGATGCTTGTCGGGTCCCAGCCCGCTCAATGAAAGGTAAATGATGAACGACACCGCCGCATATGACCCTGCCGCAGACCGCAACGATTACGGCCTTAAAGGCAAGGTGGCCTTTGTGACCGGCGCCACCAGCGGGCTTGGTCGCCAGTTCTCCCTTGCGCTGGCGCGCGCCGGCGCGTCGGTGGTCATCTCCGGACGGCGCCGGCAACGGCTCGATGCGCTTGCGGGCGAAATTGAAGCGTTGGGCGTCGAGGCGCTGGCGCTACCCCTTAATGTCAATGACACCGCTGCGGTTCGGGACGCCGTGGTGGAAGCCGAGCGGCAGCTTGGCCCTATCTGGGTGCTGGTCAATAACTCGGGCGTCGCCTTGACCAAGAAGATCGTCGATATCACGCCCGAGGACTACGACCGGGTGCTCGATACCAACCTGAAGGCCGGCTTTTTTCTGGCCCAAACAGTCGCCCGCCACATGATCGACGGCAAGCGCGAAGGCCGGATTATCAATATTGCCTCGATCGGCGGCATGAAGCCGCTGGGCCAAGGCTCGATTTACAGCATGTCCAAGGCCGGCGTCATCCAGATGACCAAGTCGATGGCGCTGGAATGGGCGCGCTACGGCATCAACGTCAATGCCATATGCCCCGGCTACATCCGCACCGAAATGAATAGCGACTGGTTCGACTCGGACATGGGTCAGCGCCAGATGCAGAACTATCCCCGCAAACGGATCGGCGCGGATACGGACCTCAACGGGCTCTTGCTGCTGCTGGCGTCGGAAGGGTCAGGCTTTATTACCGGCTCCGCGATGGTGGCGGACGACGGTCAACTGCTGGCCTGAACAGGCGCGCTGTAATCGTCCAAAAACCGCTCGAACCGGTCGAGCGGCAAGGGTTTTGCCAGCAGAAACCCCTGGTAGTGATCGCAGCCCAGGTCGCGCAAAAACTCAAGCTGCTGCTTGTTTTCGACCCCTTCCGCCGTCACTTCGAGGCCGAGCGCCTGGGCCATCGTTACGATCGCCTCGGTAACGGCCCGGTCGCCAGGATCATCAGGCAGACCTTTCACGAAAGAGCGGTCGAGCTTGAGCCGATCGATGGTCAGGCTCTTGAGGTAGCTGAGCGACGAGTACCCGGTGCCAAAATCATCAAGCGCCAGGTGAATGCCCATCTCGCGCAGTCCGGCAAATATTTCCACGGTGCGCTCCACATCGGACAGCACCAGGCTTTCGGTGACCTCAAGCACCAGGCGGGCCGGATCGAGCCCCAATTCAGCGAGCGCGTTACCGACCACGTCGAGCAAGTCTAGCCGGCGGAACTGATAGGCCGAAATGTTGATCGACACCTCGAACGGCCCGAGCCCGCGGTCATGGAGGCTCTTTGCCTCGCTACAGGCGGACAGCAGGACGCGATTGCCGATCTCGGTAATCAGGCCCACATCCTCGGCCGTGGCAATGAAGAGTTCGGCCGGCAGAACGGTCCCGTCATGACACCAGCGAACCAGCGCCTCCGCGCCGACGATCCGTCCGGTCTTGAGGCAAGCCTGGGGCTGGTAATAGACCTCAAGCGCGTCCTCGCTGATCGCCTGGCTCAGCGTGGCCTCAAGCTCGAAGCGCCTGGTCGCACTCGCCGTCATTCCTTCGGCATAGAACCGGTAACTGTTGCGCCCGCTGCGTTCCTCGTGATGGATAATGGAAGCGACATTGCGCAGCAGGTCTTCGCACGCCACGCCATCATCGGGCGCGAACGTAATGCCGATGCGGGCGGTCAGATAGACCTGCTGGGCCACGCCGTCATAAGGGCGCGAAACGGCCATCAGAATCGCCTTGGCAAATCGGCTGGCCTCCACCCGGTCGTTGAGACCGCCCACGGCGATGGCGAACTCGTCAGACCCCATATGGCTGATCAGGATAGGCTCGTTGTCTTCGCCGCCGCCCAGTTCCCGGGCCTGCTCTTCCGACGCTTCCGCGATACGGACGGCAACTTCGCGCAGAAGCTCGGCCGCCGTGTCCCCGCCGAGAAAGGCACGGGCGCGTTTAAAATGGTCAAGATTTCAACAGCATGAAACAGATCGCCGAGCGTTCAGCGACGCCGCCATCGATCCACTGTTTCATCCGACGGCTGAGGGTCGCCCAGTCCACAAAAAAGCGCCCGAAACTGCCGGTCGGAAGGATCGCGCCCGCGTCGTCTTCCGCAGGGCTCAGGTCAAGGGTTAAGGTCCCGGCGTCCGGGATTGTTTGATCATCCTCCCCGCTGGAGACCTCATAGCCCTCCGCTTCCAGGGCGGCGCGCACGCGCGCGCGCTGACGTCCGCTTCCACCGCGGACGGTCACATCTGGCATTGATTTATCTCTCCCCGCGGACATTGCCGCGCAATACCTCTTCGCTTGCCGTTATACGTTACCCAAGGATTGTTCTGACCCATCAAGCAGTGTGGGGCCAAAGGCCTTGGAAGTCCACCGAAAGTCGTGATCCGGCAACGTCGGACAGAATCCTGAATTTACCAATTCTTAACGATTGTAAGTAAGTGTTAACGTTAGAGGAAGAGTATTAACATATCAGGCCTGTTCGGTTAACAGATTAGGGGTGATACGCCATGTTGTCCGCCATCCAAACGTCGCTGTCGGGCCTTTTGTCTGCCAGCAGCCGCGCACAGGCCGCCGCGGATAAGATCGTGAACGCAACTACCGGAGCCTCACAGGCGGTTGAGGCGTCAAACCTCGCGTCCGGTAACAAAGCATACGGAGCCGCGGTTGTTGTCGGGGGCGGAACCTCGCC
>CAVVCF010000002.1:0-34158 GCA_963746725.1 uncultured Alphaproteobacteria bacterium
CAGTGGCGGCGGCCGGGTTGCCTTCGGCAGCTATCTCGCGGCCCAGTATGCCCAGGCCCAGGGCGATAGCGACGCTGCGTCCCGCTATTTCAAGAAAGCCATTGCCGCCGACCCCGACAATGTCGTGCTGGTCCAGCAGGGGTTTTCGCTGGCGGTGACCGAAGGCGACTACGCCGCGGCGGAGACGCTCGCTAAACGGCTCGTGAAGGACAATGCGGCGAACGCGCTTCCCCAGCTCTTTTTGCTGTTAAGCGATGTGCGGGCGCAAAACTACGACAAGGCAATCGCCCGGCTCAAAGAGATTCCGTCGACCGGGCTCAACCGGTTGATCAAGCCGCTCACCAGGGCCTGGTCGCTGGCCGGCAAGGGTGACTTCAAGGCGGCGCTCGCGGCGCTTGAACCGCTCGATGAGACGCCAGCCTTCCGGCCGTTCCGGCGCAATCATCGGGCTTTGATTCTGGACCTCAGCGGTGACGCGGCCGCCGCTGAACTGGCTTACAAGGAAAGCATGAACGCCGACCGCCAGGGCAGCATGCGCGTGGTCGCCGCCTATGCGGCGCTCCTGGCCCGGCAGGGCCGGCTCAATGAGGCCAAGGCGGTCATCAACAAAGCGGCCGATCGCTTCCCCGACACGATCTCGGTGAAGGCCGCGTTGCGGCGGATTGACGAAGGCCGGCTCGGCGAGCGCCTGATATCGACGCCCGCCCAGGGTCTGGCGGACGCGTTCTATGGCGGCGCGACGGCGCTGGCGCAGGAAAGCGCCAATGCGCCGGCGATTTTCTACCTCCGGCTGGCGCTTTACCTCAGTCCCGATTTTTCCGAGGCGTCGCTGGTTCTGGGCCGGCTGTTCGAAATTGAGGGCCAATTGAAGTCCGCGCTTGCGGCATACGCGTCCATTCCCGACAGCGACGATATCGCCCAGGAAGCGCGCCTGCGCGAGGTCTGGGTTCTTAAGTTCATGGGGCGCAAAGAGGACGCGCTGGCCCGGCTTCGCAAACTGCTCACCCGGTCCCCGAATTCGCCCGACACGGTCTCGGCGCTGGCCAACCTGTTGCGCGAGCGAAACGAACTTGACGAGGCCATCGCGCAATACACCAAGGCGATCGATCTTGTCCCCCACAAGGAGAAACGCCACTGGGTTCTCTATTACGCCCGCGCCATTGCCTATGACCAGGCCGGAAAATGGGCGAACGCCGAGGCCGATCTGATGAAAGCGCTTGATCTCAGCCCGGACCAGCCCGAGGTGCTCAACTATCTCGGCTATTCCTGGGTCGACCGCGGGATCAACCTCAAGGATGCCCATAACATGCTCGAGGAGGCGGTGTCCGGGCGGCCTAACGACGGCTTCATCGTCGACAGCCTGGGCTGGTCCTATTACAAAATCGGCAACGCCAGCCAAGCGGTTCATTATCTTGAACGCGCGGTTCTGCTCCGGCCCGAGGACCCCACCATCAACGAGCATCTGGGCGACGCTTACTGGGCGGTGGGCCGGCGGACCGAGGCGCGGTTTCAGTGGAGCCATGCCATCTCGCTTGGCGCCGACGCGAAGCGGCGCGTGATCCTCCAGCGCAAGATTGCCGGGGGGCTTGGTAATGGCGGCGCGGTCGGAACCGCCGTCAAGAATGGCGACTAGGACCTAAGGCGTGATCGAGCGCGAGTCCGCCTGGGCCAAGGTTAATCTCTATCTTCATGTCACTGGCCGACGGGCCGAACGGTTACCATCTCCTCGACAGCTTCGTCGTGTTTGCCGATGTTCACGACCATATTGAGGGCGAGGCGTCATCGTCCCTGACGCTGGAGATCGATGGCCCGTTTGCCAATGGCCTGGAGGAGGGACATGATAATCTGGTGATGCGCGCGGCCGAGGCGCTCAGATCGGCGACCGGCTTGAAGGCCGGCGCGGCGCTCCGGCTCCATAAGGCCCTGCCGGTGGCCGCCGGGATCGGTGGCGGCTCTGCCGATGCGGCCGCAGCGCTCCGGCTTCTCAACCGGCTGTGGGGGACAGGGCTTTCCGCTCTGGAACTCTGTGAAATCGGCGAGAGCCTCGGGGCCGACGTCCCGGCTTGCGTGCTCTCAAAGCCGCTGCGCATGACTGGCGCGGGCGAGGTTTTGGCGCCGTTTGACCATCCGCCTCGGCTTCACCTGGTGCTGGTCAACCCGCGGGTTGCGCTGGCGACGTCGGCTGTCTTTGACCGGCGCGCCCGGCGGTCGGCGCCGTTTTCCCCGCCGGCAAAAACGCCGCGGCTGACCTCCGCTGCGGCGTTCCTCGCCGATCTTGCCCGCTGTCACAACGATCTGGAAGCGGACGCGAGCGACCTCGCCCCGGAGATCGGCGACGTGCTTGCCGCGCTCCGCGCCGCGCCTGGCTGCAGGCTCGCCCGGCTGTCGGGAAGCGGGGCCACCTGTGTCGGGCTCTTTGGCTCGGCCGCGGCGGCGGCTGCGGCGGCCGCGACACTTGCCAGGGGTGGCGACTGGTGGCTTTGGAGTGGCGGTATTGTGGAAAATGCGAAAGCGGGACCGGCAATTCTTTGACGAATGAATCGGCTGTGCTATTTTGCCGCCCACACCCTTGACCGGGCAGCGTCTTCAGGGCTTGTTTTGGACCTGCCAATTGTCGTCAGGGCATGTGAAAAAGAAGGAATTTCCTTGGTGTCAGGGGGCTCAGTTATGGCAAGACCGCGGCAGATTGCCCGGGAATTCACGCTAACGGGTATGCGCGGCCTTGCGGCGTTCGCTGTTATTCTCCTGACAGTTGCCCTTTGGGGTCCAATGTCCGGGGCCCACGCTCAGACCGTTTCCCCCGATCTGATCCAGAAATTCGAGCAGTTGCAGCAGGGGGGGCAAGGCCCGGTGACGACTCCGTCTCCGCTGGACCAGAGCCGGCAGCAGATGCAGCAGCCCAATCAGTCGACAACCAATTATCCTCAGATGACGCCGCAACAAATGGAAGAGCAGCAGGCGTTAAAAGAAGAGAAGGCGAAATATTCTGCGCTTGAGGTCGATTATCAGAAGCGGGCCAACGCGTATCTGACACAATATGGCTATGACGTCTTCGACAAGCAGGCCAATCAATCGGAGATTGTGACCGGGCGGGTGCCGGACGATTATATTCTGGGGGTCGGTGACGAGGTGGTTGTCACCTTTCAAGGCTCCACCGCCAAGTCGGTGACCGTGCCGGTCGATCGCGAAGGCCGCATCGTGCTTGAGGATCTGCCGCCCATCAATGCTGCCGGGCGCAGCTTTGCCGATGTCCGAAAGGAAATCAAGCAGCGCACCAAGGAGGTGCTGATCGGCACCGATGCCTTTGTTTCCGTGGGTGCGCTTCGCATGATATCGGTCTATGTGGTCGGTGAAGTTTACCAGCCCGGCCTCTATCGCCTGACCAGTCTGGCGACCGTTCTTGAAGCTTTAAACGCGGCGAGCGGCGTGAAGAAGACGGGATCGTTAAGGCGGATCACGGTTCATCGCGGCAAGAAGGTCGAGGCCGTCGATCTCTACCATCTGTTTGCAGGGTCGGGCAGCAGCGACGTGGCGCTCCATGACGGCGATCGCATCGTGGTGCCGACCATCGGGCCGACCGCTGCGGTCAGTGGTCCGGTGGTCAGACCCGGCATTTACGAACTCAGCCCCAAAACCACGGCGGGCGACCTTCTGAAACTTGCGGGCGGCAGCCTGCGCGCCGCCGGCTATTCACTGCTTCTGAACCACATTGAGAATTCAGGGCGCGCGATCGTTTCCGGGGTCAAGGATCGCACCCGCCGGATTGCGGCGGGCGATATTCTCTCGGTCTTTTTCCGCGAGGGCGGCGATCAGGGCGCCATCGAGGTGCTGGGCCATGTCCGCTCTCCCGGCCGACGCTCTCTGGCGGAGGTGCCCACGCTCAAGGACCTGCTGCCTGATCCAAGTGCCTTGAAGGATTATCCCTATCTTCTCTTTGGCGTGATCGAGACCGTTGATCCCGAAACCTACGCCCCGATCCTGAAACCGTTCAGCCCCAAGAAGGTTATGTTCGGGTCCGAGAACATCCGGCTGCATGACAAGGATCGGGTGTTCCTGTTCGGGCGCGACGATATCGACTTCCTGTCGTCAAATATCATGAGGCGGACGGTTATTACCGGAAGTTATGACGTGCGCGAAGTGGCCAATGTCGACACGCCGGGGGCTCCTATTCAGCCCGAGGTTTGCAAGCCGCTTGAGCAACTCGCCAAAATCGTCAATGACACACGTTCCGAACGGTTCGCGGCGGCGATCCGCGCCGTCTACATCCAGCTTGATGCAACCCAGACCGACCTCGTGGGTCACCTTGAAACCACCCATGATGAGCGTCTCAGTCAGATCAAGGAGCTGAGCGATGCGGATAACGCGAAACTGGACAAGCTCGAACAGGTGTCGAAGGCAGGCTTGACGGATAGGGTGCCTCAAGTTGATAAAGAAAAGGAGCAGATGCAGCGCATTCAGGATCAGGACAATCCGAACTGCCCGTCGATCTATTCCAAGGCGCGCAACCTTCTGCCTTTCGTTCTCGAATATGTGGCCTCGGTGGACGGCGCAGTACGCGCGCCCGGCGTCTACCCGATCACCAATAATACATCGCTTTCGGCGCTGGCGGCAGCGGCAAGCGGAACCACAAATAACGTGGATCTCACCAATATCGAGGTGTTGAATTATCACGGCGCCCCCAAGGCCGGAAAGGCCGATTTTGCCCGTCATTACGTCAATGCATCAGACGTTGACTTGAGCAAAGTCACGGTCAATGCTGGCAGCGGCGTCCGGTTTAATTCCCTGTTCGTGCCGCAGGAACCGGGCGGGGTCCTGTTGTCGGGTGAGGTTCGCCGCCCTGGTGTTTACACTATCCGCAGGGGGGAGACGCTCTCCGAGCTGATCAAGCGCGCCGGCGGCCTGACCGACCAGGCCTATCCTTACGGCGCGGTCTTCACGCGTGAGCGCGTCAGGCAAGCCCAGCAGGAGGGTTTGAAGCGCACCGAGCGTGAAATCAACATGGGGCTCGCGACCGCAGCGCTGAAACAGCATGAATTCGGCGCCGGCGCACTGGCCGCCGCCCAGCAGCTTGCCGAAAAGATATCCTCGGTCCCGACCATCGGGCGGGTTGTGATCGAGGCGGATCCGCGGGTTCTGGCCACCCACCCCGACCTCGATACCGTGCTTGAGCCCGGTGACAAGTTGTTTGTTCCCAAACGGCCCAATTACATTATGGTGCTCGGCGATACGCTCAACCCGGGCGCGCTTCAGTTCACACCCGGCAAAAGCGTTCGGGACTATATCGACGAATCGGGCGGCATTCAGAAAACCGCCGACGACGGCCGTATTTTCGTGGTAATGCCTAACGGCGTTGCGAAACCGGTCAAATTTTCGTCCTGGGGCTTTTCGAACGATGTCCTGGTGCCGCCCGGCACCTCGATCGTCGTGCCCAAGGACCTGGAGCCCATCGACACCATCATGCTGGTCAAGGATCTCTCGCAAATCTTCAGCCAGCTCGCTGTATCCGCTGCGTCGATCGCTGTGATTACGCGGTGATGATGCCGCGGCTGATATGAGGGTCGCAGGGGGAATAGCAAAAATACTCTGCCCGGTTTTGGCACTCGCAGGCGCGGCGCTTTGGGGCGCGGCCGGCCTCGCGGGCGAAGCCGGCAACGACTACACGGACACCCTTTCGTTTTCCGACCTCGGCGGCGTCGGGCTCCTGCAGACCCGCACCGCGCGCTTCCTGCCCGACGGCGAGGTCGCGCTCGGCTTGAGCTATACCGATCCGCTCGCCAACTATTTTCTGACCTGGCAGGCGACGCCGTGGCTTGAACTGACGGCGCGCTATTCTGACGCCCGGAACCAGCCGGGCGATCTCGACCGGGCCCTCGACCTCAAGTTTCGGCTGGTCAGGGAAAACGGCCTCCTGCCCGCCGTCGCCGTCGGCTTTCAGGACGCGCTTGGCAACGGGCCCTATTCGGGCGAGTATTTTGCTTTTTCCAAGCATAGTGGCCCGGTCGATGTCACGTTCGGCTTGTCCTGGGGCTATCCGGCGTCGCGGGGCGGGATCGGCAACCCGTTCGGCCATTTCTTCCACTCGTTCAAAGAGCGCACCGCCAATCGGGATCACACCGGCGTCCCTGCGTTCGGGAACTTCTTTTCGGGCCGGAAAATGGGGGTGTTCGGCGGCGTTGAATACAGGACGTCGGTCCCCGGGCTCACCGTCAAGCTCGAATACAACGGCGGGGATGCGCGCACCCTTACGCTGGAGAAGCCCATAACACGCGATTTTCCACTGAACGCGGGCGTCAACTACCGGCCATTTCCGTGGATCAACCTGGCGGCGGGGTTCGAGCGCGGCGACACGGTCTCCCTGGGCCTGAGCCTGCGCACCAATCTCCATGATTTCACCGGCGCGGCCACCCGCCGCGAAACGCCGCCACCGGTCAAAGTCAAACCGCGCGAGCGGCCCGCACCGGGGAGGGCGGACTCTGCGGAAGATAACCTGCCTGCGGTCATGGTCCCGCCGCCGGCCGGGTCCGTTGACGCGAACGCGGATGACGCCGGACAGCTCATAGCCTCACTGACCCGCGCCCTCTATGACGCCGGGATCGGGAACACCATGGTGGAGCTCAAAGGGAGCGAGGCCGACGTGACGTTATCGGTTCCGCCTGAAGAGGCCGCCACGAAAACACTCCGGGCGGCCTATCTGGCGCTCTCCAACCTGCCGGCGCGCTATCAGGCCGTGCGGATCAGGAACCGCGATGGCGAGACCGTCGGCCGGGAAGGTCAGCTTTTCACCCGCCGCACGGTCGAGACGCTGGCCCGGGTGGACGCCGCTTTCGACGATCTCTTGCGGGCGGGCGGCGTGGCCGGCGTGACGGTCGATGGCCGGGCGCTGAGCGTGCAGATGACGCCGCGGCAGGGGGGACCACTCAGCGACTCTACAGTGGCGGCCGCGGCCGATCTGCTGCCCGACGCCAAAACAATCGAAATCCGGAATGCGCTTGGCCGGACCGAACGCCGGAACGCGGGTTCCCTGCATGAAATCCGGACCCGCGATCACCTCGCGCAATATCTCCAACAGCAGGGATTTGCACTTGATAGCCTGGCCGTGGATGACGGTCGCTACACCATTGGCGTGCACGCCGAAGGCCGGTTCGGCGACAAGGCGCTCGCCCGGGCCGTTGACGGCGCGCGCGCCATTCTTTCGGCCGATGGAAAGCCCGCGACCCACGTGACCCTGACGGTCATGAGGGGCGGCCTGGAAGTCGCCCACGCCGAGCGCCCGGAACCGCCAAATACGAAGCCGGTGGAGGCCGCCGCCGAGAGCGAGGACTCCTCTGTGCCCGACGGCATGCGCTACTCGCCGCTCTTTGGGCTGGTTCGCGCAACGGGCGGGGATGCCGACAAGGCCTTTGCCGAGCGGCAGGCGCGACCCCGTCACCATCCGCGCCCGGTGCCCTCAACCACGACCCTGACCAAAGGCGAAGCAAAGCAGTTGAAGAAGGCCGTGGAGGCGCAGGGTTTGCGCCCGCTCGGCTGGCGGATTGCAGGAGACACCGCAGAGGTCGCGGTGGCCAACGACATTTTCGACAAACCGGCGACCGCAATCGGGCGCGCCGCGCGCGCGCTGACCGCCACGGTTCCCGGCGACGTGGACTGGCTCGGGGTGACCACGGTTGCGCAGAACGCCCCGCTGTCCGGGGTACGGGTCCTGCGCCGCGATGTGGACTACGCGCTCGCCTATAAAGGCAGTCCCGAGGAAATTTGGCTCAACACCGACATTCAACCGGGCGCGCCGCTCGACCGTGACAGGGGATGGACCAGGTTCTCCGGCGTCTATCCGCATTTTTCCTTCGCGGTCTATCCGGAAGTCAAACAGCATTTTGGCAACGGCGCGGACGGCGGCTACAAGGCTGAAGGTTTCCTGACGGTGGCCGGTGACCTGGAGCTGTTCCGGGGCCTGACGCTCTCCGGGGCGTTCAGCCGGGACCTCGGCGGCAACCTTGACACGGTGCCGCCGGGGCCGGGCGTCACCACACCCCGGGTCAGGAGCGACATTGCGCGCTATACGGCCGAGGGCCGGAACGCCATCAGCCGGGCGCTTGCGACCTATGTCTTCAGCCCGGCGACGGACGTTTATGTGCGCGCCAGCGCCGGGCTTTACGAGACCATGTTCGGGGGCGGCGGACTGGAGGCGCTCTACCGCCCCGAGCATAGCCATTATGCCGTCGGCGTCGATGTCAACTGGGTCAAACAGCGCGGCTTCGACCAGCTTCTCGATTTCAGGGGTTATCATGCCTGGACGGGGGAGGTGAGCCTTTATCGCGACTGGCCGGGTCTTGGCCTTGAAAGCGTGCTCAGCGTCGGGCGCTATCTTGCCGGCGACTGGGGCGGGACACTCAACGTCTACCGCCGGTTCGGGAACGGCATCCGGCTTGGCGCCTGGGTGACGCTCACCAACATGCCGCGAGACGAGTTTGGCCGCGACAGCTTCGCCAAGGGACTCTACCTTTCCATACCCATCGACCTTATCCTGCCGTGGTCGCTGAACCGCGACATGACTTTGGAGGCGCGCCCGCTCAACCGCGACGGCGGCCAGCAGCTGGACCGGGGGCGCAGCCTTTACGAACTGACCCGGCCGGGGACGCAGCGCGCGATCAAGTCAAGCTGGCCCGATCTTCTGCAGTGACAGAAGGAGTATCAACCTTTTGGTCATGAAACGGCATTAGAACAGGCAGAGTTTCCGCTTTGCGGGCGGGTCCGATTGGCCCTATACAGTCGGCAGAAGCTGAGGTGAATTGATGGCGACAAAGACACTCTCTCCCGATACCCGCGTGGTGGTGGTTGGCCTTGGATATGTCGGGCTGCCGCTCGCGGTTCAACTGGCCAGGCATTTCGATACCACCGGCTTCGATATCAGCGCGCGCCGGGTGGAGGAACTTGGCCGCGGGCTCGACGTGACCCGCGAGGTCGAGGAGGGGCCGCTCAAAGCGAGCGCGCTCAAATACACCCACCACGCAAAGGACTGCGCGGGGGCCGACATCTATATCGTCACCGTGCCGACTCCGGTGGACGATAAGAACAAGCCCGATCTCGGCCCGGTGCGCTCGGCCTGCGAGACGGTGGGGCCGATTCTCAAAAAGGGCTCGATCGTGGTGTTCGAGAGCACGGTCTATCCCGGCGTCACCGAGGAGTTGTGCGGTCCGGTGCTGGAGGAGGCGTCGGGGCTCGTCTGCGGCGAGGACTTTTTCCTCGGCTATTCGCCCGAACGCATCAACCCGGGCGACCGGGAGCATACGGTGGACAAGATCACCAAGGTGATCTCGGGCCAGACGCCGGAGGTGGTCGAGACGCTCGCCGTCCTTTACGGCGCGGTGACCTCGGGCGGCGTGTTCCGCGCCGCCTGCATCCGCGCGGCCGAGGCCGCCAAGGTGATCGAAAATGCCCAGCGCGACATCAACATCGCCTTCATCAACGAAATCACCATGATTTTCCAGAAACTGGGGCTCTCGACCTACGATGTGCTCGACGCCGCCGGGACCAAGTGGAACTTCCTCAAGTTCAGTCCGGGCCTGGTGGGCGGGCACTGCATCGGCGTCGACCCCTTTTACCTCGCCGAACGCGCGCGCCAGATCAACCACCACCCGGAAATTATCCTCGCCGGGCGCAAGATCAACGACGGCATGGGCGACTTTGTTGCCGAGCGCGTGACCGCCCAGCTCTCCGGCGGCGGCAAGATCCTGGTGCTTGGCCTGACGTTTAAGGAAAACGTGCCCGACTTGCGCAATTCCAAGGTGATCGACGTGATCCGCGGGCTCGAACGCCGTGGTTTCAAGGTCGATGTCCATGATCCGCTGGCCGACGCCGAGGAAGCGCTGGAGCATTACAAGGTCCGCCTCAAGGATGACGTGGCCGGACTAGACGGGACCGCTGGCGACAACAGTTACGAGGCCGTGGTCGCGGCGGTGCCCCATGCGGAATACGCTGCGCTTACCCCCGACGAGCTTGTAGCCATGGTGCGCCCCGGCGGCCTGATCGCCGATATCAAGGGCATGTGGCGCGGCCAGAAATTTCCTGACAGCGTGCGCCGCTGGCAGCTTTAAGGGGCTGGAAACAGCGCGTCGGTGCGCCCCATCAGGCGGTAGGCGACAAGCCCGATCCATTCATGCACCGCGAGGTCGGTCTCGCGCAGGCGGGTCGCCACGTCGAGCGACCAGTCGAGCGCGCCTCCCGGCAGGCTGCGGTAGTCGGTGGGGTACGGGGTGACCGGCCAGCCCGCCGCGTCGAACGCGCCCATGGCGCGCGGCATGTGAAAGGCGGACGTCACCATGATCCATCGCGCATCCGGCTTCGGCTTGGCGAGCGCCTTCGCCATCACCGCATTGTCATAGGTGTTGGCCGCGTGATCCTCGACGATCAGACGCCGGGGATCGAGCCCCGATTGCTCGAAGAACCGGCTCGCCACTTCGGCCTGGCTCAGGCCGCCCGCGCGATAGCCCGCGGTGATCAGCACTTTGGCGTTGGGGAATCGGTGGGCCAGCGCCAAAGCGGTGGTGAGGCGAACAGCCATATCATTGAGTGATACGGTCTTGCGCGCGGCGCTTAAGCCGGGGGATTCGGCGCCGCCCAGCACGACAATGCCGGTGACCGGACCGAGCCTATCGAGAGCGGGCCGTGGAAAGCGATCCTCAAGCGGTTTGATCAGCACTTGACCCGTCGGCAACAAACCGAACAGGACAAGAAGAATTCCGGCCATCGCGCCTGCGCCCGCCGCCGCGCGGGTCCACCGGAATACGACGAACAGCAGCGCGAGCGCCGCCAGAAGCGCGATCAGGTTGCTTGGCTGCAACACACCCCAGACGATGGTTGCAGCCAGCGTGTACATCCTAAATCCCGTGGTACGCTTTGTACCAGTTGACGAAGTTCGGGATGCCCACCTCGATCCGGGTCGCGGGCTGGAAGCCGATGTCCTCCTGGATCGCCGTGATATCGGCGTAGGTTTCCTTCACATCGCCGGGCTGCATCGGCTCCATGATTTTCTCGGCCTTTTGCCCGAGCGCATCCTCGAGGAGCTCGATCATGGTGGTCAGCTTCTCGGAATGGTGGTTGCCGATGTTGTAGACCATGTGCGGCGCAGTCGAGCCCGCCGCGTGGACCGAACCGTCATCCACCGGCGGATGGTCGAGGCAGCCGATGACGCCCGACACGATGTCGTCCACGTAGGTAAAGTCGCGCATCATGTCGCCGTGATTGAACACATGGATCGGCTTGCCGGCCAGGATATTCTCGGTAAAGATCCAGAGCGCCATGTCCGGCCGTCCCCATGGCCCGTAGACGGTGAAAAAGCGAAGCCCGGTCTGCGGCATCCGGTAGAGGTGGGCGTAGCACTGGCTCATCAGTTCGTCGGACTTCTTGGTCGCGGCGTAAAGCGAGACCGGGTTGTCCACCCGGTCGGTGACCCTGAACGGCATTTCGGTGTTGCCGCCGTAGACCGAGCTCGAGCTGGCGTACACCAGATGCTCGAACCCGTCGAGATGGCGGCAGTATTCCATGACATTGAGGTGGCCGACCACGTTGGTCTGGGTATAGGCGAACGGGTTGGTCAGCGAATAGCGCACGCCGGCCTGGGCGCCCAGATGAATGATCTTGCGCACGGGGTGGCCTTTGAGCGCCGCGGTGAG
Organism: uncultured Alphaproteobacteria bacterium; assembly: GCA_963746725.1. GTDB lineage: Bacteria > Pseudomonadota > Alphaproteobacteria > Sphingomonadales > Govanellaceae > J090. The sequence goes on from CAVVCF010000002.1 coordinate 11,670, forward strand.
CGCCTTGAAATCGCTGAAATCCACCTTGTGGAAGGTGAAGTTTTCGTGGGTTGCGATCTCTTTGAGCCGGGCTTCCTTGAGCGCAACCGAATAATAGTCGTTCAGGTTATCGATGCCGACGACCTGCTCGCCGCGCGCCAGCAGCGCCTTTGCGGTGTGAAAGCCAATGAATCCGGCAACGCCGGTAACCACGATGGCCATGCCTGAATGTCTCCACGCTAGACTTTGTAACTCGCCGGCCCCGCATCGGGACCTGCCCTTTATGGTCGATTGACCGTCATAGAGCAACCGCGTTTACGGCGGGTTAAGGGGCAATTGCATGGGTGCGCGCGGGGCCCAAAAAATCACTCCTCGGCCATTGCACGCTGGCAGCAACCGGTTTATGGTCTGCCACCGCAACGCCCGCTCAGTGGGCGTTGCGGTTCTCGGATTGGGGCGTGGCCAAGTGGTAAGGCAGCGGCTTTTGGTGCCGCCATTCGCAGGTTCGAATCCTGCCGCCCCAGCCAGCCATCCTTTGCTTTTGCAGCCTTCGGAAGCCTAAGGATAGATACCTCAATTTCTCTTGCTGGCGGAAAGCTTTCTGGTTCCGTCGACCACATAGATTTCGGGGGCAGGATCTCTATTCATTACGCGCAAATTTTTTTCCGCGAAGACCGTTTCAAGTTTCGATCCCATCGCACCGACGTCGACAATTATAAATATCCCTTTCTTCGTGCCTGCGGAATCCAAGTAAGTTGGGAGCTGCTTGCGGTATCCGTGCACTACCTTTCCAGTTGATAACTTGAGCTCGACAACAATGCATGGCTGGCGTCCAACATTGAACTTGAAATCAACCGGCCCACAGCCATTGTCGGCTTCTGGATTTACCGCGATGTTGTTGGCTTTACAGTATGCCTCCGCGATGCCAAAAAAAGCTTTTGCGCAGCACGTTCATGACGAGGGTTATCTCTATCCCATAGAAGATACCAAAGACCATTTTTTTCGATGAGGTCCTTAAAATTCTCAACAATCGTAATGACGATTTGTTCAAGTTCTTGCAGGCTATGATTCTTTGGCCCAGCAATTTTTAGCGGAAAAGCTTTCTCAATTTCGGATAAAGCAACTCGCAAAAGGTAATGACCGTTGGCATCTGCTTTTGCGTCGTAGGGCTTCTTATTACAAAGGTCGACGGATGCCAAAAGTGCTTCAAATGCTTGCTTGCTGCTAAGCGCGATCGCTCTCGCTTCTTCCTTTTCCTTTTTGGTCCGTATTGCCCAAATATCTCCAATGTATTTGTTGACTCGGTGTCGTAACGCAGAATTTTTTGAGGCTGCATCAGCTACTTCGGACCAGTCACTGGCAACTGGTAAGTCACGCAGAATGTCTTGTGGCACCAATATAATAGCTACGGGCTTTTTCTTCTCGTATGGATTGCGTACCAGATTTGCTCCTAGTTGTAAGTCATCGAATGTGAAATTTTCTGTAGGAAGTTTAAGCTTGGACGCGATCTGTTGATTGAACTCTAACAAGGTACCCCATATTGCATGTGTCGTTAGGTCGCTTATCCTGTCCGGTCCAAATTGGTCCTCGAGCAAACCTAATAATGCAAAAAACTCAGGATCTTCGACGCCGAGATCCACGATTTCTTTCGCAGTTTTCAGAAGCTTTCGACGTAATTCTGGACCAATTGCGCTGCCACTAATCGATTTTTCGCTGTATCCCAAGCAAGTTTCTTTGGGCTCGTTGAACGACAACAATTTGTCTGCAGCTACCCAACATTTATCACCCTCGTACTTCGATTTTTTTAGCAGTTTTATGATTTTGCCAAAATAAGTCTCAAATTCATGGACTGCGTTTGTGGATATAATTTTTTCACTGGAGCTTCTGAGTAGTAGCGGGTCCACGCCTAAGCGAGTATCAGCATTTAAAATTGGGTCAAACAAGCTAAGTGGTTCGAATTTCTTTTTCGCAATGCCGAAATGCTGACTGAAAAGAACGGGATTTTTGAGCCGTGCCATTGTTCTGAATCCAGATGTCCGAATGTTCGCGCAGTAGTGCGCTCAATGTTAGAGGGGTATAAAGGAAAAAACTACTTTTTAGATTGAGTCGATCCAGTCAGCATATTTCATTGTAGCAAAAGATTGGCTGCTGCTTATAAATCGTAAGATCGAATGGCGTAATCCTCCTCCCTTGCCCTGACACCCTCTGTGTGGGAAGACTTCCTGATCGATCGGGACGTCAGCACGGAGGTCATCGCGTCATGAGCAATGCCGGCACCGGCCAGATCGGGCTTTGGGCCGCGGTTTCCATCGGCATCGGCGGCATGGTCGGCGGCGGCATTTTTGCGGTCCTCGGCCTCGCCGTTCAACTGGCCCACGGCGGCACGCCCGTCGCGTTCCTGCTCGGCGGCGGCGTGGCGCTGCTCACCACCTATTCCTATGCCAAACTGTCTGTGACGTTCCCGAGCCGCGGCGGAACGGTGACCTTCATCGACCGCGCGTTCGGCGCGGGCTTTCTGACCGGCAGCCTGAATGTGCTGTTGTGGTTGAGCTACGTGGTGATGCTGTCGCTCTATGCCTTTGCGTTCGGCAGCTATGGCGCGACCTTTCTCCCCCATGCCTGGCAGGGGATCGGCAAGCACGCGATCATCAGCCTCGGCATTCTTGTGATGACCGGGCTGAACTTGCTCAGCGCCGGCGCCGTGGGCAAGGCGGAGGACTGGATTGTCGCGTTAAAGCTGGTGATCCTGGCGGTGTTTATCGGCGTCGGTTTTCACGGCGTCGCGCTTGCCCGGATCGAGCCCGCATCGTGGTCGCCACCCTTGCAACTGGCGGCGGGCGGCATGATCATTTTCCTCGCCTACGAAGGCTTTGAATTGATCGCCAACACGGCGCATGACGTGCGCGATCCTGCACAGACCTTACCGCGCGCCTTCTACATTGCGGTCGGATTCGTGATCGCCTTGTATGTTCTTGTCGCCCTGGTGACGGTGGGCAATCTGCCGGTGGACAAGATCGTGGCCGCCAAGGACTATGCGCTGGCGGAAGCGGCGCGGCCGTTCCTGGGCCAGGCCGGTTTCGCGCTGATTGCGGTGGCGGCGATGTTATCGACGGCGTCGGCCATCAACGCCACACTCTATGGCGCGGCGCGCCTGACCTATTGCATTGCCCGCGACGGCGAGCTGCCAAAAGCTCTGGAGCGCAAGGTCTGGGGCGAGCCGGTTGAAGGTTTGCTGCTGACTGCGGCGCTGACGCTGTTTGTCGCCAATACCTTCGACCTGACCAGCATTTCAACGCTGGGAAGCGCCGGCTTTCTGCTGATTTTTGCCGTCGTCAACGGCGCCAATGTCAGCCAGGCATCGAACACGGGCAGCCGCGCGTGGATTTCGGCCGTGGGCGTACTGGCGTGTCTTGCTGCGCTTGGCGCTCTTCTCTGGCAGACGGCGGCGACGTCGCCGGACCGGCTGTGGATTCTGGTGGCGATGATTGGAAGCGCTATGGTTGTGGAGGGCGCCTATCAGCTGACCGGCCGACGAGGCCCTAGCGAGACATAGTCACGGACCGCATTTCCCCGGCCGTCGTTTGCGGTTATCATAATTGTCGATCGTGAACGGAGGTTGGCCGATGACCGGGATGATAACCGAATTTACCCCTTGGGCGGGGCTGATCGGCGGGGCGCTGATCGGTCTGAGTGCGACGCTTCTGATGCTGTTTACCGGCCGCATTGCCGGGATCAGCGGCATTCTGGCGGGCTCGCTTGAGATGGGCGGCGAGGAGCGCTGGTGGCGGGTCGCCTTCATCGTCGGGCTCCTGTTGGGCGGCGTTCTTTATGACGCCGGCACCGGCCACGGCCAAATCTGGATTGACCACAGCTGGCCGGTTCTCGTGGTGGGCGGTCTTTTGGTCGGCTTCGGCACGCGCATGGGCAATGGCTGCACCAGCGGGCACGGGGTGTGCGGGCTCGCGCGGCTCTCGCCCCGCTCCATCGTGGCGACGCTGACATTCATGGCTGTCGCCTTCGTGACCGTCTATGTCATCCGCCACGTGATCGGAGGGTAGGGTTATGAAAGCAACGCTCTCCGGTCTTGTGGTGGGCATTATCATGGGGCTCGGCTTCGGCATCTCGCGGATGATCGATCCGGCCAAGGTGCTCGGCTTCTTCGACATTTTCGGTCATTGGGACCCGACTCTGATCGTGGTGATGGCGAGCGCGCTTGGCGTTAACGCCATCGGCTACCTTATCGTTACCAAACGCGCCCATCCTCTGTTTGCCCAGGTGTTCAGCATTCCGACCCGCAAGGACATCGATGGCAAGCTGATCGGCGGCGCTGCCCTCTTTGGCGTCGGCTGGGGTATGGTCGGTCTGTGCCCCGGGCCTTCGATTACCGACGTCGTGTTCGGTTACTGGCAGATCTGGCTTTTCGTGGCTTGCGTGGTGGTCGGCGGCGTCTGTCACGATCAGGTGGCCAAACGGTCCCGATAACCGGAGCCCGCAGCAAATTTTTTTTGTCTCGCCTCTTGACTCATAAAGCTGTCGGCCCAATATGCTGACCCGGTGTTAGCACTCACTGATGTTGAGTGCTAATTTCAATGTCAAAATGTTTTGATAGGGGATAGGCCCGCCGGTTCCCGGAGGGTCGTCAATATAGAAAAGAGGTTCATCATGGGTTTTCGTCCATTGCATGACCGGGTTCTTGTTCGTCGCGTGGAAAGCGACGAGAAGACCGCCGGAGGCATCATCATTCCCGATTCCGCCAAGGAAAAACCGAGCGAGGGTGAAGTTATTGCTGTCGGTTCCGGCCAGAAAGCCGAGGACGGCACGGTGACGCCGCTTGACGTCGAGGCCGGCGACCGCATTCTGTTCGGCAAATGGTCCGGCACCGAGGTCAAGATCGACGGTGAGGATCTTCTCATCATGAAGGAATCCGACATCCTCGGCATCGTCGAGGGTAAAGCGGCCGGCAAGAAGGCCGCGTAAGTCAGGAGTTACAAACTATGTCAGCCAAAGAAATCAGATTCGACGAATCCGCGCGCAAGGCGATTCTCAGGGGTGTCGACACCCTCGCCAATGCGGTGAAAGTGACGCTCGGCCCCAAGGGCCGCAACGTTATTCTGGAAAAATCGTTCGGTGCGCCACGCATCACCAAGGACGGCGTGACCGTTGCCAAGGAAATCGAGCTTAAGGACAAGTTCGAAAACATGGGCGCCCAGATGGTGCGCGAAGTGGCGTCGAAGACCAACGACATCGCCGGCGACGGCACCACCACCGCCACCGTTCTGGCCCAGTCCATCGTTCGCGAAGGCATGAAGGCGGTCGCCGCCGGCATGAACCCCATGGACCTGCGCCGCGGCGTTGACCTGGCAGTGGCAAAAGTCACCGCGGACCTGAAGAAGCGCAGCAAAGGCATCTCCAACAGTGAGGAGATCGCCCAGGTCGGCACCATTTCGGCCAATGGCGAAGTGTCCATCGGCAAGATGATTGCCGAGGCCATGGAAAAGGTCGGCAAGGAAGGCGTGATCACGGTCGAGGAAGCCAAGAGCCTGGCCTCCGAGCTGGAAGTGGTCGAAGGCATGCAGTTCGACCGCGGCTATCTGTCGCCCTACTTCGTGACCAATGCCGAGAAGATGCAGGTCGAACTCGAGGATCCGTTTATCCTTCTGCATGAAGACAAGCTATCCAACCTGCAGAGCATGCTGCCGCTTCTTGAAGCGGTAGTGCAGAGCAGCCGTCCGCTCCTCATTATTGCCGAGGATGTGGAAGGCGAGGCGCTCGCCACGCTGGTCGTCAACAAGCTCAGGGGCGGCCTCAAGATCGCGGCGGTGAAAGCGCCGGGCTTCGGCGATCGCCGCAAAGCGATGCTCGAAGATATTGCCGTCTTGACCGGCGGCCAGGTGATCTCCAAGGATCTCGGCATCAAGCTCGAGAACGTTACGCTTGATTCGCTGGGGACCGCCAAGAAGGTGACCATCAACAAGGACGACACCACCATCGTCAGCGGCGCCGGCGAAAAGGCCGACATCGAAGGCCGGTGCAACCAGATCCGCCAGCAGGTTGAAAACACCACCTCCGACTATGATCGCGAAAAACTCCAGGAGCGGCTTGCCAAGCTCGCCGGTGGTGTTGCGGTGATCAAGGTTGGCGGCGCCACCGAGATCGAGGTGAAGGAACGCAAGGACCGCGTCGACGATGCGCTCCATGCGACCCGCGCCGCGGTAGAGGAGGGCATTGTTCCCGGTGGCGGCGCGGCGCTTCTGTATGCTGCACGCGCCCTTGATGGTCTCAAGGGTGAAAACCCGGATCAAACCCATGGCGTTGCGATCGTGCGCAAGGCGCTTCATTCGCCGGTTCGCCAGATTGCTGAAAACTCGGGCCATGATGGCGCCGTGGTGGCTGGCAAGCTTCTTGAAAGCAAGGACGCCAACTACGGGTTTGATGCGCAGAAGGAAGAGTATTGCGACCTTGTGAAGGCCGGTATCATCGACCCGACCAAGGTCGTGCGCACCGCGCTTGAAGATGCGGCGTCGGTTGCCGGTCTGCTGATTACCACCGAAGCGCTCGTTGCGGATATTCCCGAAGACAAGCCGGCGCCCGGCGGCATGCCCGATATGGGCGGCATGGGCGGTATGGGCTTCTAAATCCAGCCGACAGAACACTGCGAAGAGAGGGCCGCGCATTGTGCGGCCCTTTTGCTTTTAGCTTGCCTGATTATCAATCTTATGGCATATATACCTAATACATAGAATCATTAAGCGCCAAGTGATGCCATTAGTAGATCAAACACGAGGGCTCCGGGAAGAATCGACCAGGCAATTACCTTTCGGGGAAAGTCTCCCCAGTTTTCTGAACGTTTCGTGTTTCGCCAGTTTTGTGACCAGGCTGCCGGATATCTGCTAATCCCTGCCGCACGCGCTTTTGAGAGATAACATACCCCTCCCCAGACCCGCCTGTTCAGGGCCGCCTTCGGGCGGCCCTCTTTTTTTCAGGAACTTCTTCTTTTGGTTTGGAAGATAGCTGAACTCGTCGCGAATCGCTTCAGTGCGAAAGTTTCAGTTCGCGAGACAGGTAACCGATCAAGCTGCTGATCTTGCCCGGCAGGAAGGTGCGGTCCGGGTACACCGCCCAAATCGGCGTCGGCGGGGCTTCCCAGTCGTCGAGCACGGTGTTGAGCCGCCCGCCTTTGATGTAGTCAGTCACGTATAGCGCGGGCAGTTGGGTGAGCCCAAGCCCGGCCAGTGCGGCATTCACGAGGGCGTGGCCGTTGTTGGACCGCCAGCGGCCTTCGACCGGAACCTCGATGGCTTCGCCATCGCCGGCAAAGCGCCAGAATGGCAAGGTGCCGACCAGACAATGGTGATCCTTGAAATCGGCCGGTGTCCGAAGGGCCGGCATGGTTTCGAGATAGTCCGGGCTCGCGCAGGTCAGAAGCCGGTAGGACCCGAGCTTCTTGACGATCAGGCTTTTCGGATTGGGCAGCGCGCCCACCCGAATCGCAAGATCATAGTGCTCTTCCACCAGATCGACGAGCCGGTTCGAGAAATCCAGCTCCACGCTGATGCCGGGGTGATCCATCATGAACCGCGCCACGATCGGCGCGATATGGTCTTCGCCGAGCGCGCCCGCCACCGACATGCGGATATGGCCGACCGGGTTTTTCTGGCCTTCGGTCACGATGGCGGTGGCCTCAGACAAGTCTTCCTGAACCTTGCGGCAGCGGTCGAAAAAGACCCGTCCAAGATCGGTTAGCTGGGCGGACCGCGTGGTCCGGGTCAGCAGGCGCACGCCCAGCCGGTCCTCCAGATGGCGAACGCGCCGCGAAATCTGCGGCGTCGATTTGTCCAGTCTCCGGGCCGCACCGCTGAATGAGCCTTCTTCCACCACGGCGACGAATTCCCGGATGCCTCGCCAGTCGTCCATTATTACCTTTTCCACAACAGTGTTTGACCAATTACGGTATTGTTTCTTATTTTGACGTTCTTAGACTAGCGGGCAGGGCGCTACAATAGCTGCCACCACTGACATCAAGGAGCATGTCCCATGAAGACACGCGCGGCGGTAGCGTTCGAGGCGGGCAAGCCGCTCGAAATACTGGAAGTGGATCTCGATGGCCCCAAGGCCGGTGAGGTTCTGGTGGAAATCAAGGCGACGGGCATCTGCCACACCGACGCCTTTACGCTGTCGGGCGACGACCCAGAAGGCGCTTTCCCGGCTATTCTGGGCCATGAAGGCGCGGGCGTGGTCCTCGACGTGGGTGAGGGCGTGACCTCGGTCAAGGCCGGCGATCATGTGATCCCGCTCTACACGCCCGAATGCCGGGAATGCGACTTTTGTCTCAATCCCAAGACCAATCTTTGCCAGTCGATCCGCGAGACTCAAGGCGCAGGCGTGATGCCCGACGGCACCAGCCGGTTCTCGCTCGACGGCAAGCCGATCCTCCATTACATGGGCTGTTCGACCTTCTCCAACTATACGGTGCTGCCTGAAATCGCGGTGGCCAAGGTCAACCCGGAGGCCCCCTTTGACAAGATCTGCTACATCGGCTGTGGGGTCACCACCGGCATCGGCGCAGTGGCCTTTACGGCCAAGGTGGAGCCCGGCTCCACGGTCGCCATCTTTGGCCTCGGCGGGATCGGGCTCAACGTGATCCAGGGCGCGCGCATGGTCGGCGCTGACCGCATCATCGGGGTCGATATCAACCCGTCCAAGGTGCCGCTGGCCCGGAAATTCGGCATGACCGACTTCGTCAACGCCCGGGAGGCGGGCAATGTCACCGAGGCGATCGTCGACCTCACAAACGGCGGCGTCGACTATTCGTTCGAGTGCGTCGGCAACGTCAACACCATGCGCCAGGCGCTTGAATGCTGCCACAAGGGCTGGGGCCAGAGCATCATCATCGGGGTCGCCGGCGCGGGCCAGGAAATTTCCACCCGGCCGTTCCAGCTGGTGACCGGGCGGGTGTGGCGCGGTACCGCGTTCGGCGGCGCACGCGGGCGCACCGACGTGCCCAGAATCGTCGACTGGTACATGGACGGCAAGATCAATATCGACGACCTGATTACCCACACCATGCCCTTGACCGACATCAACAAGGCGTTCGACCTGATGCACGAAGGCAAGTCGATCCGCTCCGTCGTCGTCTACTGATCCGCCATGGTTGAGATTGTCGAGGACCATAAATGCTTCGGTGGGCGGCTTGTGGTGGCCCGCCACGATGCCGAGAGCACAGCCTGCCCGATGACCTTCTCGGTCTTCGTGCCGGCGGGCGACGGGCCGTTCCCGGTCGTCACCTGGCTTTCCGGCCTGACCTGCACCCACGACAATTTCACAACAAAGGCCGGGGCTTACCGAAGGGCCGCAGAGCTTGGCCTGATGGTGGTGGCGCCGGACACCAGCCCGCGCGGGGACGGTGTGGCGGACGATGAGGCCTATGACATGGGCCAGGGCGCCGGGTTCTATGTCAACGCGACCGAGGAGCCCTGGGCCGCCCATTTCCAGATGTATGATTACATCACGCGGGACTTGCCTGCAGCCGTTTTTCCAAACTTTCCGGGGCTAGTTGACCGCCAGGGCATCGCCGGCCATTCCATGGGCGGGCACGGGGCCTTGACCATCGCACTCCGCAACCCGGACATGTACCGCTCCGTCAGCGCCTTTGCGCCCATCGTCTCGCCGTCGCGCTGCCCGTGGGGGCGGAAGGCGCTTGCCGCCTATCTCGGGCCGGACGAGGGCGCGTGGGCCGGCCATGACGCCACGCTTCTCATCGAGTCGGGGATGGCCAGGGGCCATTTCGACGATATCCTCGTCGATCAGGGCACGGCCGACCCGTTTCTGGAGGCGGAACTCAGGCCCGCGCTTCTGGAAGACGCCTGCGCCAGGGCCGGCCAGACCCTCACCTTGCGCCGCCAGCCGGGCTATGACCATTCCTACTATTTCATATCGACCTTCATCGCCGATCATCTGGCGTTCCACACGGCGCGTTTGACGCCGTAGCGCGAAAAGACGGCCTCCTTTCCTTGATTGGCCTCGCGGAAAGAGTCACAATTGGAGGGCCAATGTTCCGGCCCCCTCTTTTCGCGCAGGCCTCAAATGACTCATTCCGCCGCCAAAAAACCCGCCTTCGAGCACAGCGTGCCCTGGTTCTGGCCGTTTGCCGCCGCCATCGAGTTGGAGGAAGAGGGGCTCAAGATGTTCCAGGACAACCTCAAGACCCTGGCCGAGGCGGAAAAGCTGGCCGCTCCGCCGCCACCGACGTGGGCCACCGACAACCGCTTGGTCCTCGACCTTGACACCATGAGGCTGCGTGATTTTTCGAGCGGGGCCGCCAAGGACTCTGACGCCCCGGTCATCGTCGATGCGCCTTATGCCGGCCACAGCGCCATGATCGCCGACTACGCAAAAGGCCAGAGCCTGATCGAGACGCTGCTTGGTGCCGGCCTGACCCGTGTCTATTTGACCGACTGGAAAAGCGCCACGCCGGAAATGCGCGATTTCGACATCGACAAGTATCTCGCCGAAATCAACGTGGCGGTGGACGAGGTCGGAGGATCGGTCAATCTCGTCGGGCTCTGTCAGGGCGGCTGGATGTCCGCCATGTACGCCGCGCGGTTTCCCGGGAAGGTCAGAAGCCTGGTGCTGGCCGGCTCACCCATCGACACAAATGCCGGCAAGGGGCCGATTAAAAAGATCGCCCACAGCCTGCCGGCGAGCTTCTATGAGGAGATGGTCGAGGCCGGCGACGGGCGTATGCTCGGCCAGTACATGCTGGCCGGCTGGAAGAACATGCATCCGGGCGAGCAGTATCTCGGCAAGTTTATCGATCTCTACGAACATATCGAGGACAAGTGCTATGTGAAACGAACCGAGCGGTTCGAAGAGTGGTATGAAAACCCCATCGATCTGCCCGGCCGCTACTACCTTCAGGCGGTCGAGCAACTGTTCAAGAAGAACTTGCTCGCCAAGGGCAAGTTCAAGGCGCTAGGGCGCGCGCTGTCGCTTAATGACATTACCGTGCCCGTCTATCTTCTGGCCGGGGCGGACGACGACATCACCACCAGGGAACAGGTGTTCGCCGCCGAGGGGCTGGTTGGCACGCCCGCCAGCGACATCGAGAAGGCGCTGGTGCCGGGCGGGCATATCGGGCTCTTTATGGGCACCAAAACTTTGCGCGAAGCCTGGCCCCGGATCGGCAAGTGGATCGCGAAATTGGGGACCGCGCCGTGACGGCAACCACGACCCAAGGGGTTCAGCAGGCAGACTTCGACACCGATCTCGCTAAAGGCCTGACCGAGGACGTGGTCCGCGAAAGGCGTGAACAGTACGGCCCGAACGCGCTTGAGGAAAAGAAAGTAAGCGCGCTCCACCGCGTGCTGGTGGGCTTCTGGGGGCCGATTCCGTGGATGATTGAGGCGGCGGCCATCCTGTCGGTCGTGGTCGGGTCCTGGGCGGATTTCAGCATCATCCTGACCATGTTGCTGGTCAATGTGGGCGTCAAGTTCTGGCAGGAAAACAAGGCCAATAACGAGATTGAACTTTTGAAGGCGCGGCTTGCGCCGAAAGCGCGGGTGCTGCGCGGGGGCGAATGGCAAACCATGCCCGCCGAAGAGCTGGTGCCCGGCGACGTGGTCAACCTGCGCCTCGGCAACATCGTGCCGGCCGATGTGAAACTGGTGAAAGGCGATGGCCTCAGCGTCGACGAGTCGGCGCTCACCGGTGAATCGCTGCCGGTGGACAAAGCCGTGGGTGATGTTGCCTATTCGGGCTCGGTCGCCAAACTTGGGGACATGACCGCCATTGTGACGGCTACGGGCATGGCGACCTATTTCGGCAAGACAGCCCAACTGGTCGCAGGCGCAGGTACCCGGTCCCACTTCCAGCGGGCGGTCCTCAAGGTGGGCAACTTCCTGCTGTTCGCCACGCTGGCGCTCACCGCGCTCATCATAATCGTGGCCATTTTTCGGCATTCGCCGTTCCTCGAGACCCTGCAGTTCGCACTCATTCTGACAGTGGCCGCCATTCCGGTTGCGCTGCCGGCGGTCTTGTCGGTGACCATGGCGGTGGGCGCGGAGCGGCTTGCCCGGATGAAGGCGATCGTTACCCGGCTGGTATCGATCGAGGAGCTCGCCGGGGTTGATTTGCTGTGCGCCGACAAGACCGGCACGCTGACCAAGAACGAGCTCACGCTCGCCGACCCCGCGCCGTCCAAAGGTGTGGACAGGGACGATCTGCTGCTTGGCGCGGCGCTCGCGTCCGACCGCGATAACCCCGATTCCATCGACGGGGCGGTCCTGGCCGCCGCCGGCGCCGTCCTCAAGGCGGCCAAATGCGAGGTTTCCCGCTTCGTGCCGTTCGATCCGGTCCACAAACGCACCGAGGCCGAAGCGACCACGGGCGGGCGCGCTTTCACCGTAACCAAGGGCGCGCCGCAGGTCATTCTGGATATCGTCAGGCTTGCCCCGGAGGGTCGTCAGGCGGTGGAGAACCAGGTTGATGCCTTCGCCGAAGATGGCTACCGCACCATCGCCGTCGCCCGCAGAGACGACGGCAGAATCTGGCGGCTCCTCGGTCTCTTGCCTATCCTCGATCCGCCCCGCGACAATTCCGCCGAAACCATTCGCCGCGTCAAGGCGATGGGCGTCTCGGTTAAAATGATTACCGGCGACCATGAGGCGATCGCCCGCCAGATCGCCGGGCAGGTGGGCCTTGAGAAATCGATCCTCGGGGCCGATGAGGCACTCGCCGGGTCCGAGGGCGAAATCGCCGCCCGAATCGAAAAGGCGGCGGGCGTCGCCCGCGTCTTTCCGGAGCATAAATACAAGATCGTTTGCGCCTTGCAGAAGGCGGATCATATCGTCGCCATGACCGGTGACGGGGTCAATGACGCGCCAGCGCTCAGCCAGGCCGACGCCGGAATTGCGGTGAGCGGGGCCACAGACGCGGCCCGCGCCGCCGCCGACCTGGTGTTGACGGCGTCCGGCCTCTCGGTGATTGCCGCTGCCATGGAGGAAGCGCGCAAGATCTTCGAGCGGATGAGGGGGTACGCCACGTTCCGGATTGCCGAGACCATCCAAGTCCTGCTGTTCATGACGCTCTCCATCCTGGTCTTCAATTTTTATCCCGTGACCGCGATCATGATCGTGCTGTTGGCGGTGCTGAACGATTTCCCGATCATGATGATCGCGTACGACAATGCGGCCGTGGTCGAAAAACCGTTGCGCTGGGACATGCAGCGCGTGCTGACCGTCGCTGCCTGCCTCGGCGTGTCCGGCGTGGTGGCGAGCTTCCTCTTGTTCTGGTATGCCGACGTGGTGCTCAAGCTGCCGCGCGACATGCTTCAGACGGTGATTTTCCTCAAGCTTCTGGTCGCCGGCCATCTGACCATCTATGTGACCCGTCACCGAAGCTGGTTCTGGACCCGTCCGTTCCCGAGCTGGAAGTTGTTTGTGACGATCGAAGCCACCCAGGTGGTGGGCACGCTGATCGCGGTCTACGGCGTGTTCGTGACCCCCATCGGCTGGACCTATGCGCTGGCCGTCTGGGCCTATGCGCTGGCCTGGTTGCCGCTGACGAACCTGATCGCCATGTCGGTCCGCCGCCTTTTTGACTTTGAAGCGCGCCATCAGACAGCGCACCTTGCCCGGACCGAACGCCCCTTCAATTCCGGGATGCGGCGGCGCTGAATATCCCCTAGTTACCGCCGCCATTCTATGCTATTGCGCCCCTCCTTTACCATGGTGCGCGACAAGAGGCTGCAATGGACTGGGTGATTGAGGAGCAAGGGGCGGACGATCTCGATGCAATCGAGGCGATTCTCGACCGCGCCTTCGGTCCCGACCGGCACCGCTTGACCGCCTATCGCTTGCGCGACGGTGTGGCGCCCGTTGAGGGCTTGAGCCTCGTCGCCCGCAGGGACGGCACGCTGGTGGGCACCATCCGGTTCTGGCCCGTGGTGATCGAGGGCGACGACGGAACGCAACACGAGGTCCTTCTCTTGGGGCCAATCGCGGTCGAGCCGGAGCTTAAAGGGCTCGGCATCGGCAAGGCCCTGATGCGCGAAGGGGTGGCGCGCGCCGGTGAGCGTGGACATGCGCTCGTGATCCTGGTCGGCGACCTCGATTATTACAGCAAGGTGGGATTTGCCCGCGCGCCGGCCGGAACGATCGCGTTTCCCGGTTGGGTCGACGAGGCCCGCGTGCTCTACCGGGAACTCAAGCCCGGTGCCATCGATGGGGTTGTCGGTCGCGTCCTTCCGGCGAGCGCCAAGGCCGCAGACCTTCAAAAGCAGCGCCCCTGAGCTTATATTCAGCGCGGACGGTGTGATCCGAACCAGGGAGAGCCTGATGGCCGACAAGGCTGCCGCGACGAAAGCAAAAGACGCATCCGGCCTGGAGTCCATCCTGTCGCGCGCGCTTGCCGAAAGCGACGGCAAACGCCCGCCGGTACACCTGTGGAACCCGGAGTTCTGCGGCGATATCGACATGCGCATCGCGCGCGACGGCGCGTGGTTCTATATGGGCACGCCAATCGGGCGCAAGCGTATGGTCAAGCTGTTCTCGACTATCCTGCGCCATGACGACGACGGTAAATATTATCTGGTGACGCCGGTTGAGAAGGTCGGGATCGCTGTTGACGATGCGCCGTTCGTGGCGGTGGAAATGGAAGTGACCGGCGAAGGCTCGGACCAGACCATCGCGTTCCGCACCAATGTGGACGACCATGTTGTCGTCGACGCGGATCATCCCCTGCGCGTCGAGATTGACCCTGAGACCGAGGAGCCCGCGCCTTATGTGCTGGTTCGCGACCGGCTGGAGGCGCTCGTGGCCCGCAGTGTGTTTTATGATCTGGTGGAGCTGGCGGAGGAGCGGGACGGCGTGCTCGGCGTCCAGAGCCGGGGACAGTTCTTCCCCCTTGGCAAGGCTTAAGGACCAACGTGCGTAAGCGTATTACAGAAAGACTCTCGGCCCACCAGCCTGTCGGCCTCACCGGCGATTTTGCGCTCGACCCCGCAACCCCCCGCGCCGGCGAGGGCACACCATTGAGGCAGGCGGCGGTGCTGGTGCCGATCGTCGAGCGGGACGAGGGCATGACCGTGCTCCTGACCAGGCGCACCGATCACCTGAATGCGCACGCCGGACAGATCAGTTTTCCAGGCGGCCGGATCGAGGAACGCGACGAGGACGCAGTTGCCGCTGCGCTCAGGGAGACCGAAGAGGAAGTCGGGCTTGCGCGCGGTTTTGTGGAAACCGTCGGCGAGCTCGACGCCTATCAGACCGGAACCGGTTTTCTGATCGCGCCGGTGGTGGGTTTCGTGCGCCCCGGATTTACGCTGACCATCGACCCGGTCGAGGTGGCTGAAGCGTTCGAGGTGCCGCTTGATTTTCTGATCGATCCGGCCAACCACAAACGTCACCGCTTGATATGGCAGGGCCAGCGGCGGGAATTTTACGCCATGCCCTATCAAGGCTATTACATTTGGGGGGCCACTGCCGGTATGCTGGTCAATCTTTCGAATCTGATCCGGGGATGAGGGCTAAATCATGACCGCCGTTCTTCTGCGCCTCATTCTGCTTTTTCTGCCGCTCATTCTTTATCTGATGTGGCGGCGCCAGGTCCGCCGCCGGACGGAGGCTGCCGACGCCGGCGACCGGGAGGCGCTCGACGCGCTGCAGACCCAGTTCATGTGGATTGCGCTGGCGCTCGTCGTCTCCTTTGCCATTGTTGCCGGCATTCTGTTCATGACGTCCGGCGAAGATCCGTCGAAGACCTATGTGCCTCCTCATATGGAGGGCGGGAAGCTGGTGCCGGGCGAGTTCAAGTGATGGAGGTCTCCGATCACAAGGTCAGGACTCACGACTGGCTCGACCGGGCGGAAACCCGGCGTCTGATGGGGCTCCTGGACCCTGGCGGGGCGGGTGACATCGCGCGCTTTGTCGGCGGCGCGGTGCGCGATGCCTATTTGGGGCGCGCGGTCGCCGACGTGGACGTCGCCACAGTCCTTGCCCCGCATCTGGTGATCGAGCGTCTCGAAGCGGCCGGGATCAAGGTGGTGCCCACCGGCATCGACCATGGCACCGTCACCGCCATTGTCGACCGCCATCCGTTCGAGATCACCACGCTGCGCCATGATGTGGAAACTTTCGGCCGCCACGCGCGGGTCGCGTTCTCCGTTGACTGGCGGACCGATGCAGAGCGCCGCGACTTCACCATGAATGCGCTTTACTGCGATATCGACGGGCGCATCTACGATCCCGTCGGCGGGATCGCCGACCTCGACGCCTCCCGGGTGCGCTTTATCGGCGACGCGGAGGCGCGGATCGAGGAGGATGCCCTCAGAATTCTGCGCTTTTTCCGCTTCCACGCCTGGTACGGCAAAGGCGCGCCCGACTCGGACGGCCTTGCCGCCTGCGCAAAGCGGGCAAAGGACCTCAAGCGCCTGTCGGCGGAGCGGGTTCGGGCCGAACTTCTGAAATTGCTGGCCGCGCCCGATCCTGTGCCGGCGATTCGCCAGATGGCGGAGACCGGGATTTTGACCCGGGTGCTGGCGGAGGCCACAAATTTTGACCGGCTTGCCGGTCTGGTGGCGATCGAGCGTGCGCGCGGCGAGGCCGATGCGATCCGCCGGCTCGGCGCGCTGCTGCCCGATGGCGCGGCTGTGGTCGGGGAGCGGCTCAGGCTTTCCAAGAAAGAACAGATTCGGCTGTCGGAAATGATTACGGCCCGCGACGAAATTGCGCCGGCGGATGATGGAGAACCGCTCGACCGGCGCATGCGGGCAAGCCTTTACCGGTTCGGCCGCGAGGCGGTGCTGGACCATGCCATCCTCAATTGGGCGGCGCACGCCGGCAACCCGGACCATGAGTTCGTGGACCGCGTTTCTGGCCGCGGCGTCCACATGGAAAATCCCTGAATTTCCGTTGCGCGGCCGCGACCTGGTGGGCAAGGGCATAGCGGCGGGGCCCCAGGTTGGCGATTTGCTCGACGCGCTCGAATCCTGGTGGATCGCCCGCGACTTCAAGCCCGATCGCCGGGAGCTTCTGATCCGCGCCCAGCGCCAGCTCGCGCCATCAGAGGATTAGGGCCATTTGGTTCCAATCTCTTTATGTCGTCATCCCCGACCTGTTATATCGTCATCCCCGACCTGATCGGGGATCTCTGGATGGCGGACGCGAGATTCCCGCTTTTGCGGGAATGACAAGAAGGTTGATATGGCGCGGCCCAGATGGTCTGCGGGTAGAGCAAATCATCACTTAAGGCCATTTGGCTTCGGGCGGCAGGGACATCAGGATGGCGTCCACATTGCCGCCGGTTTTGAGCCCGAACAGCGTGCCGCGGTCATAGACCAGGTTGAACTCGGCATAGAGGCCGCGGTAGACGAGCTGGATTTCCCGCTCCTCGGCCGTCCAGTCCTCGTTCATGTGGCGGCGCACCAGCTCGGGATAGATCTCGACAAAGGCGCGGCCCACACCCTGAGTGAAGGCGAAGTTTTTGTCCCAGTCGTCGTCGAGCCAGTCGTAGAAAATGCCGCCGACGCCGCGCGCGCGGTTGCGGTGCTTGATGAAGAAGTACTCATCGCACCATGCCTTGAATTTCGGGAAATAGTCGGGGTCATGGCGGTCGCAGGCCGCTTTGAAGGCGGCGTGAAAATCGGCGGTGTCCTTGTCGTCGGGCAAGGGCGGGTTGAGGTCCGCGCCGCCGCCGAACCAGCCCCTGGTGGTGACGATATGGCGGGTGTTCATATGAACGGCGGGCACCCGCGGGTTCTGCATATGGGCAACCAGCGAAATACCGCTTGCCCAGAACCGGGGGTCGTCCTCGGCGCCGGGGATGGTGCTGGCGAACTCCGGCGAGAATCGACCGTGCACGGTGGAGATATTGACGCCGACCTTCTCGAACACCCGGCCGCGCATGACCGACATCACCCCGCCGCCGCCATCGGACTTCCCGCCGTCGGGCCCGGTGTCGCGGCTCCAGGCCGTCTGCTCGAACCGTCCCGCGGGGCGGTCGCTCAAGGGGCCGGTGAGCTCGTCTTCGAGCGCCTCGAACGCCGCGCAGATCCGGTCCCTCAGAGTTTCGAACCATTGCGCGGCTTTGGTCTTTCGCTCTTCGATGGCATTGACGTCAGTCATGAATCACACTCTCTTCCTGTCGGAAAACCCTGGGTCTGGCGCAGTGCTTCCCCAGCTACCATGGCCGCCGCCACTGCCACATTGATCGAGCGCAAACCCGGCATCATGGGGATAAGCGCCCGCGCGCCGGCCCGTGCGTGCACATGGCCTGGCACCCCGGCCGCTTCCTGGCCCAATAGAAGGATGTCGTCCGGCCGGTAAGTCAAGTCCGTATAGGGCCGGCTTGCCCTGGTGGTCAGCAGCACCAGCCGGGCGCCGCTTAAGCGTTCGTCGACGAAGGCAAGATAGGCCTCCCATGACAGATGACGTCTGATTTCGGCGTGGTCCAGATAATCCATGCCGTAACGCCTGAGCGAATGCAGGCTGAACGGGAACCCGCAGGGCTCGATGATGTCCACGGCCAGGCCAAGGCATGCGCCGAGCCGCAATATGGTCCCGGTATTGGGCGGAATGTCCGGTTGATAGAGGGCGATTTTCACAGTCACATCCATATCCGGAGGGCGGTCTTGCAACCGCACAACCAAAAGCGCCATGAAAGACGTTGCATAAACGGCCATCCCCCGCTATTTCTATCGCCCGGGTCGCTATGGCGTAAAGGAAGGGGACAGTCGGGCCCGTGTTTGTCGCGGATCGGACCTCCCGTCAAGCTTTGATGCCGTATGCGGCGGCGCGTGCGCCGTCACCGGCCGTTTGCGCGGCGCGCCCGCAAGACATTGAGACCGTATCCGGGGTTGGCCTCCGGATGGGAAGCCTGGGCCAACAGTCAAGAAGGGGTTTGAGTAAATGGCCACGACTGAGCTAGCCATGAGCGAGGGAGCCGACGTTACCCGCCGCGACTTCCTGTATGTCGCCAGCGGGGCGCTTGCCGCCATCGGGGCAGCAGCGGCATGCTGGCCGCTCATCGATCAGATGAATCCGTCGGCGGATGTTCTGGCGCTGTCCAGCATTGATGTGGATATTTCCTCCATCGAAGTGGGGCAGACGGTAACGGTGATGTGGAGACGCAAACCGGTCTTTGTCCGCCACCGGACCCCCAAGGAAATCAAGGAAGCGGAAGACGTAAAGCAGTCTCAGCTGATCGATCCGGCGACCGATGCGTCACGGGTCATAAAGCCTGAATGGCTGGTCATTGTAGGCATCTGCACGCATCTCGGCTGTGTTCCCCTCGGACAGGAGGGCGACTATGACGGCTGGCTCTGTCCCTGCCACGGCTCCGAATACGATTCGTCCGGACGCGTTCGTCGAGGCCCGGCACCCAAGAACATGGCGGTGCCGCCCTACAAGTTCCTCAACGACACGACCATAAAGATCGGATAGGAGGCCGTCATGGCGACAAGTGATTACCAGCCGAAAAACCGCTTTCTGCGTGCGTTCAATCAGCAGCTCCCGCTCCTGTCCCTGATCTACGGCTCGCTTGGGCCGGGATACCGGGCGCCGAAGAACCTGAACTACTGGTGGAACTTCGGCTCGCTCGCCGGGTTCTGCCTGGTGGTGCAGATCGTCACCGGTATCATTCTGGTGATGCATTACACGCCGGAAACGACCATGGCGTTCGGCAGCGTCGAGCACATCATGCGCAACGTGAACTATGGCTGGCTGATCCGCTATATTCACGCCAACGGCGCGTCCATGTTCTTCATTGTGGTCTATGTTCACATGTTCCGCGGCCTGTTTTACGGCTCCTACCGATCCCCGCGCGAGACGCTGTGGTTCCTTGGCGTGATCATCTATCTCCTGATGATGGCCACGGCCTTCATGGGCTATGTGCTGCCCTGGGGTCAGATGAGCTTCTGGGGCGCCACCGTGATCACCAACCTGTTTAGCGCGATCCCGGTGGTCGGCGAATCGATCGTGCACTTCCTGTGGGGCGGCTATGGTATCGCCAACCCGACGCTGCAGCGCTTCTTCAGCCTGCATTATCTGTTGCCGTTTGTGATTGCCGGCGTGGTGATTCTGCACCTCTGGGCGCTCCATATTCCGGGCTCCAACAACCCCTTGGGCATTGACGTCAAGGGGCCGCAGGACCAGGTGCCGTTCCATCCCTACTACACCGCCAAGGATGCGTTCGGGCTGGGCGTCTTCATGATCGTCTTTGCGGTCATTGTGTTCTATTTCCCCAACATGCTGGGCCATCCGGACAATTACACCCTGGCCAATCCTCTGGTGACGCCGTCGCACATCGTGCCCGAATGGTATTACCTGCCATTCTACGCGATCCTCAGGGCGATCCCGGACAAGCTGGGCGGAGTAACCGCGCTCTTTAGTTCCATCCTGATTCTGTTTGCCATGCCCTGGCTTGACGGATCGAAGGCGCGCTCGTCGAAGTTCCGGCCGATTTACCGGACCTTCCTGTGGGTGTTCGTTGTGGACACGCTGCTCCTCGGCCTCGTCGGGGCCCATGCGCCGAACGACGTCATGCACCTCGGTGGGATCGAAATCTCCTATCTGATTATCGGGCGGCTTGCCACGGCTTACTATTTCCTCTTCTTCCTGTTTATTGTTCCGGTTGTCAGCCGGTGGGAAGAGCCTTTGCCTCTGCCCAAGAGTATTAACGAGGCAGTCCTGAAAAAGGTGGCGGCCAACGCCGCCCCGGCACAGTGAGGAGGGGGAGTATGATGAAAGCCAACTGGAAAAAAGCCGGCCTGGTCCTGTCGCTCGCCTCGGTTCTCTCGCTCGGCGGCCTTGGTGCGGCCCAGGCGTCCGAGGGCACTCAAATTACCAAACTCAACTGGCCGTTCGAGGGCATGTTCGGCCATTACGACCAGGCGTCCCTGCAGCGGGGATTCCAGGTCTACAAGGAAGTCTGCTCCGCCTGCCATTCGCTCAAGATGATTGCGTTCCGGAATTTGGAAGCGCTCGGCTTTTCCAAGCCGGAGGTCAAGGCGATTGCGGCCGGATATGACATCACGGACGGGCCGAACAAGGATGGCGACATGTACACCCGGCCGGGCCGCCCGTCGGACCACTTTCCCGGTCCGTTCGAAAACGAACAGCAGGCGCGCTCCGCCAATGGCGGAGCGCTGCCGCCTGACTTGTCGCTGATCGCCAAGGCGCGCGAAGGCGGCCCGGATTACATCTATTCGATTCTGACCGGCTTCCAGGAACCGCCGGCGGATTTCAAACTGCGCGAAGGGATGCATTACAACGCGGCGTTCCCGGGCCATCAGATCGCCATGCCGCCGCCCCTGAGCGACGACCTCGTGCAATTCGCCGATGGTACGCCGGCCACCGTGCATCAGATGGCGCATGACGTTGCCCAGTTCCTGATGTGGGCGGCGGAGCCCAAGATGGAAGAGCGCAAGGCGCTCGGCTTCAAGGTTCTGATTTATCTCGTTCTGCTCACCGGCCTCCTCTATTTCGCCAACAAGAAGGTGTGGCTGCGGGTCAAGAAAGGCGAGGACGTCTGAACGGCGCGCCGTTGCCGCTACATCAGAATTGATTGGAGGCTCCCTTTATGGGAGCCTCTTTTCGTTTCCGGGGATGACGACGATGGGAAAAACACGGCTCGGTATAATCGGCGGCAGCGGGCTTTATGAGTTCGAAGGCCTTGACAATATGCGCCGCGAGCGCGTCGAAAGCCCGTTCGGCGTGCCGTCCGACGCCTTTCTGTTGGCCACACTCGGCACGCTTGAGATGGTCTTCCTGCCCCGCCACGGCCGCGGCCATCGAACTCAGTCCCTCGGACATCAACTACCGCGCCAATATCGACGCGCTGAAACGCCTCGGCGTCACCGACATTCTGTCGCTCAGCGCCTGCGGATCGCTGCGCGAGGATCTCACGCCGGGCACTTTTGTGGTTGTGGACCAGTTTATCGACCGCACCCGCGGGCGCGACAAGACCTTCTTCGGTGACGGGCTGGTGGCTCATGTATCGCTCGCCCATCCGGTGTGCGGCCGGCTCGGCAAGGCGGTGCGCGCGGCCCTCGGCGCGCTCGATATCCCCTATGCGTCCCGCGGCACGTACCTTGCCATGGAGGGCCCGCAGTTCTCGACCCGCGCCGAGTCCGCGCTTTACCGGCAATGGGGCGCCGATGTGATCGGTATGACCAACATGCCCGAGGCCGCGCTCGCCCGCGAAGCCGAAATCTGCTACGCCACCGTGGCCATGGTGACCGACTATGACTGCTGGCGTGACGACGGCCCCCATGTGGAGGTGGCCGATATCCTCAAGGTGGTTGCCGACAATGCCGGCAAAGCCCGCGCGCTGGTCCGGGCGGTGGCCGGCGACATGGAGACGGAACGCGCCCCTTGCGCCGAGCGTTGCGACCGGGCGCTCGATGTGGCGCTGGTGACCGATCCTGCGGCCCGATCGCCCGAGGCGCTGGCGCGGCTCGACGCGGTGGCGGGCCGGGTGTTGGGAAAGGGTTAGGGCAATGGCCGAATGGATAACA
>CAVVCF010000003.1:0-76807 GCA_963746725.1 uncultured Alphaproteobacteria bacterium
AAAATCCGCGTGTCGGTGGTTCGAATCCGCCCCTGGGCACCATTCTTTTCAGGGTCCATTCTGGACACACAGGTTACATTTCATACTTGAGACATGGGTAACCGCCGTACCGCAAAGACCGCGCGGCAGCGGCAATCCGCCGCCACAAAGATTCCATATAGGTCGAATATGCTTTAGCCTCTTCGCCTATCGGGGGGTGAGGTAGCCGTTCGTCATTTGGGGAGTAGGAACGCCATGGCCAAGACCGGTATTTTCAAAGCCTTTAGTGGCGGCAACGGTTTGAAGCGGGCCCTTGTACCTTTAGGCGCCATTCTGGCGTCGCTTCTGTTCGTTGCCCTGGCGTTCGTCAGCCTCTGGTGGCTTGCGGGTCTGGTCGTCACTGTGCCCGTTGTGGCGCTCGGCGCCTATGACGCCTTGCAGACGCGCTGGACGCTGACCCGCAACTACCCTGTGGCCGCGCGCATCCGCTGGCTGTTCTACGATCTGCGGCCGTATCTCCGCGCCTACGTTATCGAAGGCGATCTGGAAGGAAAGCCTTACAGCGTCGAGGCCCGCAACCTGGTTTACGCCCGGGCCCGCGGCGAGATCGATGTCCACCCGTTCGGCACCGAACTCGATACCGATTCCGACGAATACGAATGGCTGAGCCATTCCATTGAACCCTCCGACTTTGCCGAACGCCATTCGCGCATTACCATTGGCGGCGAGCAATGCAGCAAGGCGTACAGCGCTTCCGTTCTCAATATTTCCGCCATGAGCTTCGGCGCGCTCTCGGCGAACGCCATCGAGGCGCTCAATCTGGCTGCCAGAGACGGCGGCTTCTATCACGACACCGGCGAAGGCGGGATCAGCCCCTATCATCTGAAGCATGGCGGTGACCTGGTCTGGGAAATCGGATCGGGCTATTTCGGCTGCCGCAACAGCGATGGCACGTTCGACGAGGGCCTGTTCGCGGAAAACGCCACCCGTGACGTGGTGAAGATGACAGAGATCAAGCTGAGTCAGGGTGCAAAGCCCGGCCATGGCGGGGTTCTCCCCGGGCGCAAGGTGACGGCTGAGATCGCCCAAGCGCGCAAGGTTCGGGCAGGCGAGGATTGCGTATCGCCCCGCGCCCACAGCGCCTTTTCGACGCCGGTCGAGATGCTGGAATTTGCCGCCTCCATGCGCGAGCTGTCGGGTGGAAAGCCGGTCGGCATCAAGCTCTGCGTGGGACAGATCCACGAGGTGCTCGCCATAATGAAGGCCATGATCAAAAGCGGCATTCTGGTCGATTTCATCGTGGTCGACGGCGGCGAAGGCGGGACTGGGGCGGCGCCCCTTGAACTTTCGAACCATGTGGGCATGCCGCTCACCGAAGGACTGATCACCGTGCGCAACGCGCTTGTGGGGACGGGGCTTCGCGACAAGGTGAAACTTGCGGCGAGCGGCAAGGTGTTCTCGGCCGCGGGGCTCGCCCGAAACTTCGCCATCGGCGCGGACTGGTGCAATGCGGCGCGCGCCTTCATGTTCTCCATCGGTTGCATCCAGGCCCAGCGCTGTCACACCGACACCTGCCCCACCGGAATCACCACCCAGGATCCGCGCCGCCAGCGCGGCCTGGTGCCCGAGGTGCACGCCGCCCGCGCCGCCCGGTTTCATGCCAAGACTCTGGAGGCGCTCTCCGTTATCGTAGCCGCAGCGGGTCTCGATCATCCCCGCGACCTCATGCCCCACCATCTGGTCCATCGGGTCGGATCGGCCAGCGCCAGACGGATCGACCACATTTACCCGTTCCTGGCGAAAAACGCGTTGATCGACGCGCCCGATGAAACGCCCTACGCCGAATGGTGGCACGCCGCCGACCCGGACAGTTTCAGGCCGGATTACGGCAGCGGAACCGGCGCCTGATATTTCGAGGCCCCTGTAGCGTTCGGAAAGGATATTGAATGGCAGAAACGGTTTCCGAAATCCTTGTCGATACCCTGCTGAAGGCCGGCGCGAAGCGCTGCTACGGGATCGTCGGCGACACCATCAATCACTTCACCGACGCGATCCGCCGGTCGAAGCTCGAATGGGTTCATGTCCGCCATGAAGAGGTGGGCGCGCTTGCGGCCGGCGGGCGAGTCCTACATGACCGAGAGCCTGAGTGTGTGCGCGGGGACGGCGGGACCGGGCAGCCTTCATTTCATAAACGGTATATACGAAAGCCACCGTAACGGCGCGCCGGTGGTGATGATCGCGTCCCAGGTCGACCGCGCGGAAGTGGGCTTCAACTTTCCCGCAGGATGTGGACCAGAAAAAGATGTACGAGCAATGTCGGTGTTCTGCGAGGTGATCTCCCACCCGGAACAGGCGCGCCGCATCACCGTGGCGGCGGCGCAGGCCGCGCTGACCAAGCGGGGCGTCGCGGTCCTTGTGGTCAACGGCGACATGTTCAGGGAAAAGCCGGCCGACGACCTTGAGTGGTCGGTCCACCGGCCGGCGCCGGTGATCCGGCCGTGCGATGCGGAAATTTCCGCGCTGGCCATATGATCGGGGCGGCCAAGCGCATCACGCTTTACGGCGGCTATCGGGTGCCGCCACGCCCATGACGAGGTGGTCGCCCTGGCCGAGCGCCTGAATGCCCCGGTGGTGCATACCACCCGGGCCAAGGAGTTTCTCGAATCGGACAATCCCTTCAACGTCGGGATGACCGGAATTCTGGGCAACAAGGCGGGGATTCATGCGGTCAATGATTGCGACCTGCTTCTCTGCCTCGGAACCGACTTCGCCTACACCCAGTTCTATCCCGAAAAAGCCGAAATCGTGCAGGTCGACATCAACCCGATGAACATCGGCCGGCGCAGCCCGGTGCATCTTGGGCTTGTGGGCGATGTCGGGGCCACCATCGAGGCCTTGCTGCCTGCCCTGGACGCGCGCAGTGACCGGAGCTTTCTAGAAGGGCGCTCGACCAGTACAAGGAAGACCAGGAAGAATATCGGACCCACGCCGGCGAGCCCGACAAATCGCTCATCCACCCGCAATTCGTGGCGCAAACGCTGGACCGGTGGCGGCAGAGGACGCCATTTTCAGCGCCGACGGCGGCTCGCCCATGGTGTGGCTTCTGCGCCACGTGGCGGCGAACGGCGCAGCGGCGGTTCATGCTCAGCCTGCTGCACGGCACCATGGCCAACGCATACCCGCAGGCCATCGGCATCGCCAAGGCCTACCCCGACCGCCAGGTCATCGCGCTTTCAGGCGACGGCGGCCTTTCCATGCTGATGGGGGACCTTTTGACCCTGGTGCAGGAGAAAATTCCCGGTGAAGGTGCTGGTGTTCAACAACGGCGCCCTTGGTTTCGTGGAAACCGAGCAGAAGGTGGAAGGGCTCCTCGACAACTATACCGAGCTGAACAATCCTGATTTCGGCAAGGTGGCCGAGAGCTGCGGGCTTTACGGCGCGCACGTGGATAACGCGGCGGACCTGGAAGACGCGATGCGGGCGTGGCTCGCGCACGACGGCCCGGCGCTTCTTGACGTGGCGGTCAACCGGATGGAACTGGTGATGCCGCCCGAGATCGAGGCGGGCCAGGTCGCCTCGACCGCGCTTTACGGGCTCAAAGCGGTGCTGAACGGGCGCATGGACGACGTTTTCACCCTTCTCAAAAACAACTTCTGGCGGTAAGAGGTCGGCCCTTGCGTCACCTCCCCCCTCCTCGGTAAGCTGTTCGCAAATCTCTACCCCTCAATTCCCGAAGGAGGTCGTCATGGGTTTTGCCTTATCCGATATGGCTGTCACAAGCGGCGCGTTCAGCGCGCACGGCGCGATTCCGGCCCGCCACACCGGCGAAGGCGAGGACGTATCCCCGGCGCTTGCCTGGTCGAACGCGCCCGAGGGCACCAAGGCGTTCGCCGTCGTCTGCCATGACCCGGACGCGCCTCTGATCAAGCCGCAGGGCACCTACGGCTACGTCCACTGGGTGCTCTACAACATTCCGGCCTCGGTCAATGCGCTTGGGGAGGACACCGGGGAGCATACCTCCGGCAAGAACGATTTCGGTAACGCCGGCTATGGCGGGCCGATGCCGCCCCCGGGCCACGGGGTGCACCATTATTACTTCTGGGTGCTGGCGCTTGACGCCGACATGACGCTCGACGCCGGGCTGACCATGGGTGAGCTTTTGAAAATGATCGAGCCTCATGTGACCGGCATGAACCGGCTGGTGGGGACCTATAAGCGGGGCTGACGCGGGCTAAGCCCCCACACCAGACAAAGCCAGGCGAAAGCCAGCGGCAGGGAGAAGATGAACGCCAGTGGCCAGAGGTTCGATCCCGCGGCCAAGGCCATACCTGTGTAGATCATAAGCGGCACGGCGCCAACGAGCGGCGCAAGCGCAGCCACGCGCCAGCCGCCTGACATGCGCCGCGGCAACCACCATTGCAGGGCAAAGTAACCAGGCAGCACCAGAAAGAACACCGCTGAGATCACCCAACCGACCGCGGCATTATCATCGCCGCCGCTGGTCCGGATCGCCTCGGTAACAAGGGCCTGCTGCGCCGCGCTCATCGAAGAGGCCCAGGAAGCAGGTGTGCGTCGAGGCTGCGAGACCGCGGTGGACCAGACGGACGGCGCGTGTACGAAGAGATGCGCCACAGGCGACCAGCCGGTATCATAAGCCGTGACACGAACCCCATCGAGGATGGTGGCCCCCCGGTAGGAGACCCAGGCAAGCGCCGATCCCGACCCCGCCGGGTACAGAGGCGCCGGGTTCATCGCCGCACCTTTGGTCATTTCAGCGCCGCCGCGCACGCCCCTGGCCTGAAAGCGCAGCGGGACAGGGCTGTCGTAGTGGATCTCGATGTAGAACGCCTCGCCTGGATGGAGCGTACGGATAAGCGCCGGATCGGTGCGGCCGAGCGAAAATTTCACCTCATCGGATATGGCGGCGCTCGCGATGTTCGCGCTTAACCCGATGACAGTCAGCAAAAAGACAAGGCAAGGGCTCAACCGGGGCATTCCGGAAACTCCTGTCGATTTCAGGGCGGAAGCATAGCGCCGGATTCCCAATGAAACCTTTACGGGACACGCCCTAAATCAGTCCGAAATTAATAACGCTTGACTTGTCCGGGCTTTGCGCGCAGGTTGCGCCCACATCAATTCTCTCGCGATCGCGCGAAACGCTCCCCCTTCATTCAGGGATTGCGTCACAATCCCGAGACAATCCCAACAATCGACCGTCTGTTCAGGACGCGCCAGGAACAGCTAAAAATTTGACGCCATGACTCTGTGGCGCGCGAATGGCGCGCGCCGGTTTTGGCGCATGAGGAACTTTTATACGTGACCACCAACTTTAAAGACCTCGGCGTGAGCGAGCCGCTTTGCCGCGCGCTTGCAGCCGACAACATTACAACGCCGACGCCGATCCAGGCCCAGGCCATCCCAGCGCTGCTGGAAGGCCGCAACCTGATGGGCATCGCCCAGACCGGCACCGGCAAGACCGCAGCGTTCGCGCTGCCGGTAATGCAGCGCCTTGCCGCGAGCAAGACCCAGGCGGGGCCGAAGGGCGCCCGCGCGCTGATCCTTGCGCCCACGCGGGAACTCGCCGGCCAGATCGCCGACAATATTTCGGCCTACAACCGACATTTGGGCCTGCGTCATGCCACCGTGTTCGGCGGCGTGCGCCTGCAACCCCAGATCCGCGCGCTGTCACGCGGCGTGGATGTGCTGGTGGCGACACCTGGCCGGCTTCTCGACCTGATGAACCAGGGCTTTATCCGGCTTGACCGGACCGAGGTTCTGGTGCTCGACGAGGCTGATCGCATGCTCGACATGGGCTTCATCCGCGACGTGCGCAAGATCATTGCCGCGATGCCGCGGGAACGCCAGGCACTGCTGTTTTCCGCCACCATGTCGAAGGACATCGAGGCGCTGTCGGGCGAGCTGATGCGCGACCCTGTCCGTGTCGAAGTGGAGGCCAAAACGATGACCGTCGACCGCGTCGAACAGCGGGTCTACCACATCCCGCAAGGCTACAAGCGGACGCTGCTGACCACGCTTCTCGGTGAGCCCGAATTCAAGCGGGTGATCGTGTTCACCCGAACCAAACACGGCGCCAACCGGGTCAGCCAGCAGCTTGAAAAAGCCGGCATCAAGAGCGACGCGCTCCACGGCAACAAGTCCCAGAGTGCGCGCCAGCAGGCGCTCGGCCGGTTCCGTTCGGGCCAGGCGCGGGTGCTTGTGGCAACCGATATCGCGGCGCGCGGCATCGATGTGGACAACGTGACCCATGTGATCAATTTCGAACTGCCCAACGAACCCGAAAGCTACGTTCACCGGGTCGGCCGCACCGCGCGCGCCGGGTCGGCGGGCATTGCGCTCTCGTTCTGCGACCCGGCGGAAGCCGCCTACCTGCGCGATATCGAAAGGCTTACCCGGCAGTCACTGACCGTGGTCCATGATGCGGCGCTCGGCACCTTCGACGGTCCGCCGGCAGGCGCGCGCAACGCCAAGCCCGGCGGAAAGTCGCGGGGTAACGGATTCCGCGGCGCCAACGGAAACGGCGGCAAGCCGGGCGGTAACGGTGCGAACGGAAAGCCCAAACGCCGGCGCAACCGCAAGGGCCGCGGCGGCCAGGGCAGCAATCGCATCGCGGCGTAACGGCGCATCACGATAATCACGGGAGCGGCCCCATCACGGGGCCGTTCTTCTCTCAGAAAGCACGCGTGCAGTTCGGACGTCTTATCCATTTGCGGCTGCGATTCTGGCAGCGTATATTGCCGCTCAATCAGTTGTTAACCATACGATAACATAGAGCGGTCATAAGAGGGGCAATCGCACTCAAGGATCAGCGGGGAAGAGCCAGATATCGTGTTTGAAAACAAAAGTATCTTAATCACCGGGGGGACCGGTTCCTTCGGCAAAAAATACGTTCAGACCATTCTGAAAAATTACACGCCAAAGCGTCTTGTGATTTATTCCCGCGACGAGCTGAAACAATACGAAATGGCGCAGACCTACGCGGATCCCTGCATGCGCTATTTCATCGGCGACGTGCGCGACGGCGAACGGCTGCAACAGGCCATGAAGGGCATAGATTTCGTCATTCATGCGGCAGCGCTCAAGCAGGTGCCGGCCGCCGAATACAACCCCATGGAGTGCATCAAAACCAATATTCACGGGGCAGAGAACGTGATCCGCGCCGCCATCGCCAACAATGTCGGGAAAGTGATTGCGCTTTCGACCGACAAAGCCGCCAACCCCATCAACCTTTACGGGGCGACCAAGCTTGCCTCCGACAAGCTGTTTGTGGCGGCCAACAATATGGCGGGCGGCACGTCCTGCCGGTTTGCGGTCGTGCGCTACGGCAACGTGGTCGGCTCCAGAGGTTCGGTCGTGCCGTTCTTTCAAAAGCTTATCCACGAAGGCGCAGACACACTCCCCGTCACCCACGCGGACATGACCCGGTTCTGGATCTCGCTCCAGCAGGGGGTAGACTTCGTGCTGCGCAATTTCGAACGGATGCTGGGCGGCGAGATCTTTGTGCCGAAAATTCCCTCGATCCGGATTACCGACCTGGCCAAGGCGATGGCGCCCGACGCCAAAATCGACATCATCGGCATACGACCGGGAGAGAAGCTGCACGAAGTGATGTGTCCGGGGGACGATTCCCACCTTACCCTTGAATTCCACGACCATTTCGTGATCCGGCCCACCATCAAGTTTTACAACCGGGAGGTTGATTACACGGAAAATCGGCTGACGGAAAAAGGAGAGCCCGTGCCTCTGGGATTTGCCTACGACTCGGGACGAAACCCGCATTTCCTCAGCGTCGAAGACATAAAGAAATTCAATAACCTCGCGCTGCAATGATAGGCTTGGACCGGCATGAGGTGAACGATCAGGATCGGGTCGTCACGGTTCTGCAAAAGGTGCTTCGATGAAGCTCGCCCTGATACCCGCCCGCGGCGGCAGCAAGCGCATTCCGCGCAAAAACATTCGGCCGTTCTGCGGCGCGCCGATCATCAGCTATTCCATCAGGGCGGCAGTCAAAACAGGCCTGTTCGACCGCATCGTCGTCTCCACGGATGATGACGAAATAGCGGACATTGCCAGGGCGGAAGGGGCGGAAGTCCCGTTTCGGCGACCCGCGGACCTTGCCAACGATACCACAACCACCGTCGCGGTGATTCAGCACGCGCTGAGGTGGGCCAGGGACACTGGGGTTGAGCTGTCCGCGCTGTGCTGTCTTTATCCCACCGCGCCCTTTGTCCGCGCTGGCGACATCAAGGCCGCCATCGATCTCCTGGAGACGGAAGGCGCGGACTACTGCTTTCCCGTCACCGCCTATCCCTTCCCCATTCAACGGGCCGTTCGGCTGCTTGAAGACCGGCGAATGGAGATGTTTTCGCCGGAGCATCTGAACACACGGTCCCAAAACCTCGAGCCGGCCTATCACGACGCGGGCCAGTTCTACTGGGGACGGCCAGCCGCGTTCGAAAAGGGCGTGGCGCTGTTCGGGCCCGGCGCAGTTGGCCTTGAAATTCCGTCCTGGCGGGTCCAGGACATCGACACACCGGACGACTGGACGCGCGCCGAGCTTCTGTACGAGGTGCTGAAGCGGTCCGGGGAGCTATGACGGAGCAACCATGACCAGCCCCTCACTCACCATTGCAGGGCGGAAAATCGGCGACGGCGAGCCGCCATATATCATTGCCGAGTTGTCCGGGAACCATAACGGATCGCTGGACCGCGCGCTTGCCAGCATCGAAGCAGCCAAACAGGCCGGCGCGGACGCGGTGAAAATTCAGTCCTACACCGCCGACACCATTACCATCGACTGCGACAAGCCAGACTTTCAGATCGAGGGCGGTCTGTGGGATGGCTACACGCTGCACAAACTTTATGAGTGGGCGCAAACGCCGTTCGAATGGCATCCCGCCCTGTTCGCCAAGGCGCAGGACGTCGGCATCACGCTGTTCTCCTCCCCGTTTGATTTTTCGGCGGTGGAGATGCTGGAGGATCTGGGCGCGCCGGCCTATAAAATCGCCTCATTCGAGGCTGTGGACCTGCCCCTGATCCGAAAAGTCGCCGCCACAGGCAAGCCGGTGATCATTTCAACCGGCATGGCGAACGAGGCGGAAATCGGCGAGGCGGTGGACGCCGCGCGCGCGGCGGGATGCCGGGAGCTCGCCCTCCTCCATTGCATCAGCGGCTACCCGACGCCGGTGGAGCAATCGAACCTCTGCACCATCCCGGACATCGCCGAGCGTTTCGGTACGGTCGTCGGGCTCTCCGACCATACGCTCGGGACTGCCGTATCGGTGACCGCGATCGCACTCGGCGCGGCGCTGATTGAGAAGCACTTCATGCTGGACGATGCGGAAGACGGACCGGACAGCGCCTTTTCGCTGACCGCCGACCAGTTGAAGACGCTGTGCGAAGACACCCGGACGGCGTGGGCTGCGCTCGGCCGGGCAAGCTACGAGCGCAAACCGGTGGAAGAACAGAATATAAAATTCCGCCGCTCGCTCTATTTCGTCAAGGACATGAAGGCGGGGGAGACGATCACGGAGCAGAACCTGCGCAGCATCCGGCCGGGCTATGGTCTCGCCCCGAAATACTATGACGAGATTTTGGGCAAACGGGTTAAACAGGATATCGAACGCGGCACGCCGGTAAGGTGGGAGGATGTCTGTGATTAGAGTTATGGGCGGGAACGCGAGGTTGACGGTTCGTTGACATGGATAAAATTGCCATCGTCGGCGCTCAAAGCGTCATAGGACTACACCTCGCAACGCGGCTGCGACAGCACTATCGCGTCGTTACCATTGCGCGCCGGGGATCAGGCGATGGGAACGAAGTCGTTGTAGCGGACTATGGAGAGATCCCACCCGAAGCCTTTACCGGATGCAAAACTGTCATAAACTGTGTAGGTCTAGTGAACGCACGCTCACAGTCTGAATATTGGCACGTCAACGTACAATTGCTGGAGAGAATTGCAAAAGCTGCCAAAGCTTCCGGCGTCCACCATTTTGTTCACCTCAGTTCCCTCTCTGTATATGGGGATAACGAATACGTTACGAACGATTCACGGGAAGCGCCTGCGTCCCTCTACGGCCGGTCCAAACTGGCAGGGGACAGAGCATTGATGCCACTTGCCGATTCAAACTTTGAAATAACGCTTGTCAGGCCGCCGATAGTCTACAGTAGTACCATCGGCGGAAAGATCGCCCAGCTCGCGAGGCTTATGAGCCGACTACGATTTTTCGTGAAATCCATCCCCCCCGTCCGGCGCAGCGTTATTCATATCGAAAATCTCGTGACCACCATAGAAATGCTTTTAAGGAATCCGGTTTCTGCCCCCGTTCTAGTTGCAGACGAAGGCATCAT
Organism: uncultured Alphaproteobacteria bacterium; assembly: GCA_963746725.1. Classification (GTDB taxonomy): domain Bacteria; phylum Pseudomonadota; class Alphaproteobacteria; order Sphingomonadales; family Govanellaceae; genus J090. Next base: position 10,348 of record CAVVCF010000003.1, read on the forward strand.
GACCGTTCCAGAACTCGCTGGAATGGTCGCCAACGTCACAGGTAAGAGGATCTGGCTTTTGCCGTTGCCACGATGGTGCTGTTTTCCCATAAAATTATTTGCTCCTTCCATTTATGGCAGTCTATTTCGTTCAAGTGTTGTTGACTCCACAAATTTGCCAGCCTCCGGCGCCCAAAGCAGTTATGTGCCTCTGGACACAGGGTTGCACGAGCTAGTGTCGCATACACTTCAGAACTAAGGTGATGTTGTAATGAATGTTCTGGATATTGTTGGGAGGAACAAGCGCCTTTTTACCGCAGACCTGAAAACGTTCCAGAAGGAGATCGATGACGCGGTCAGATCATCCCGGTTTCTTGTTATCGGAGGCGCGGGCTCCATTGGACAGGAAGTCGTCAAGCAGATTTTTCGTCGCCAGCCCCGGGTCCTTCATGTCGTCGATATAAGCGAGAATAATCTCGTCGAACTCGTCCGCGATATTCGCAGCTCACTTGGCTACATAGACGGCGATACCCAGTTCCTGGCAATTGATTTCTGTTCAAAAGAGTTCAGGGCATTCTGGAACGCTAGCGAGGGTTACGACTATGTGCTGAAATCTTGCGGCACTCAAGCATGTGCGCTCCGAACAATTCGTCTACACTCTGACGAGGATGATCGAAACGAATGTTGCCGGTACGGACCGCAGTTTGCAGTTGGCCGCTGAAAAAAGTGTTGGAAAGTACTTTGCGGTGTCTTCGGACAAGGCGAAAAATCCCGCCAATCTGATGGGGGCTACAAAGTGCATCATGGAGGACGTCCTTTTTACAAACCCCTATGGGCTTCCATGTTCCACTGCTCGATTTGCGAACGTGGCATTCTCGGATGGTAGTCTGCTGCATGCATTCCGCCAGAGAATTATCAAAAAGCAACCGATATCTGCACCTGCCGACACAAAGCGCTATTTCATAATCCCGGAAGAAGCTGGTGAGCTTTGCCTTATGTCCACCATCCTGGGCGCGCATAGGAATATCTTCTTCCCCAAAGAAAAAAGCGAACTGAAGTTGACAGGATTTCCGGAGATCGCCAGAGCCTTCCTGAACGATCTCGGCTATGAAGCAGTGGAGGTCGAAAGCGAGGATGAAGCCCGGGGACGAGTCGAAGAACTCTCTCAGCAAAGCAAGTGGCCCTGCTTCTTTTTCAAATCGGATACAACGGGCGAAAAGCCCTTTGAGGAGTTCTATGCTGACGACGATGACATAGACTGGAAGCGATTTGACGATGTCGGCGTCATCCATTGGCAAAGCGGAGGTGCTGACGTGGCGGCGCGTGCCCGAATGTTCCTCGATAGCTACAGAGAACTGCGCGATCGGGAAGCCCTGCGCCGCGAAGATGTCGTAGACTTAATCGTGCGGTCCTGTCCCAGTCTGGGTTATGTGGACACCGGAAAGTTCCTAAACAACAGGATGTAAGCCCGCAATGGCCAAACGGACTTTTGATCTTATCGTTTCCGCACTCGCGATCCTTCTATTGTTCCCGGTATTGTTACCGGTGATCATCATTCTGCGCTTTACGGGAGAGGGCGAAGTTTTTTATCGCCAAAAACGAATTGGCCTCAGCGGGAAGCCGTTTTTTATTCTGAAGTTCGCCACCATGCTCAAGGACAGCCCGAATCTGGGCAGCGGCGATATCACCGTCAAGGAGGACCCACGGGTTTTGCCTTTTGGCCGGTTTTTGAGAAAGACAAAAATCAACGAATTACCGCAACTTGTGAATATCCTGCTGGGAGACATGAGCGTCATTGGCCCCCGACCATTAACGCCACGTGTCCTTGACCTGTTTCCCGACGACTACAAGGCCGTGTTAATGGATGTGAAGCCCGGGCTCTCCGGTGTCGGCTCGATCGTATTTCGTGATGAGGAGAAACTGCTCAGCCAGGCGAATGATCATGAGAAATTTTATCGAGAAAATATCGTGCCCCAAAAGACAGCCTTGGAGCAATGGTACAAGGATAACGCCAGCCTCTGGACCGATCTCAAGTTAATTTTCCTGACAATCGTCGTTGTTTTATTTCCAGGTTGGAACATTTCGCACAAACTTTTCCCCACCCTCCCTGAAGATCCGACGCTCATTTAAGTCATGATAGCGCACCAGAGAGAGAGCGGAGTGTCTTATCCGCCTGGTTGCTCCGCGAAAAGTCAGGGGCGGCATTCCTACTATTTTGCGACAAACGAGACCAAAGGGCAGGATCATTCTTGAGCTTCCTGATAGCGTCCGCAAGATGCTCCGGCTGAGCCGGCTCTATTGTCAGCCCGGCCTCGCGCTCTTCCACGATGGATGACCCGTCACCTTGTGGCCCGACGTATAGGATGGGTAGGCCCAATGCCATCGTTTCGAATATTTTTGAAGGAATTACCGTCGAGAATAACGGGTCATTCTTAAGATGAACGAGACCCGCGGAACAAAGGCTCCAGTATTTCGGAATATCCTCTTTATTTTGGCGTGGAACGAACCTTACGTTATTGACGTTTAGTTCGTCAGCCAGCGAAATCAATGATTCCTTGGCGGCGCCTTCTCCCACAAAAAGAAAGGTGACGTCATCACCTTCCAGAAGCTTGGCGGCCCGGATCGCATTTTCCAAACCATGGGGGAGACCTAGAGTGCCCAGGTAGCCGACAACGAACTGGCCATCCAGATTCAACTCGGACTGAAGGGACATATCGGGACTGCTTGGCACGAACAGGTCAAGGTTTGCGCCATTCAAAACCAGGTCTATTTTATTGCGCGGGATTCCCCGGCCTGCGAGATTCTCGACAAACGACGGTGTCAGCACGATCACACGTTTGGCCCGACGGTACATGAACAGCTCCAGTCTTTCGAGAATTTTATATGCAAAAGAATCCACAGTCATACTCGTCGTCGCCGCAATAGAATGGGGCCAAAGATCCCGAACCTCAAACACATGAGGCACCCGGCGAGCCATGGCATAGAATGTTGCCGACACAGCGACAAAAAGGTGGGGAGACGTTGAAATGACGACATCCGGCTTTTTTTCGAACAGCGCAAAGAAAAACGCCGAGGCCATATAAGTGAGATAGTCCAGCGTACGCTTCAAAGTGCCCTTATTCTCGGCCATGAATGTCTTGACGCGCACAACGCGAACTCCACTCAGGTCTTCAATCTGCTTCCACTTATTCACGTAACCAGGGTAGGGCCTTCCGATAGGGGCATTGGGAACGTTTGTGATAACCGTAACGTCGTGGCCGTCTGACACCCAGATCTTGCAGCGCTCATACACATGGGCGGCAGGCGCGCTCATCTCAGGATAAAAGTGGTCAGTAAAGAATAGAATTTTCATCACAACCAAAATTTAATAATGTAAACACGAAAATACGCGAAAATCTGTATTGGTACATTGATTTATCTGCAACTTTATAATGGTCTAAAGGACATTATGGAGCCTCTAAATGTCGGTGAAAAGCATTTATCGCAATCTCCTTCATCTTTTCCTCCGATGTATTGATAGTTTCATCCAACAGCGCAAATCTCTTGGTCCAGTTATAGTCAAAAAAGCCTCTCATCTTGGAGGCATCATCCAGCATGGCAATGTCAAAACGCGGTAAAATTGCGCTCCTGACGAACCCATAGTAATCATCTGCTAGCATATCGACCCCAGACGTATAGAACGTCATCAATCCTCTGTGGAGCGACTCCACCGCCACTCCACTACTGGGTACCAGAACAAGGTCCACAGATTTAAAGAAATCTTCGGCACTCTCTCCCTGGGGTCGGACGGAAACCTTGGGAAACGCTGTTAATATGAACAAATTCCGTCGGCAGCGAGGATGCCGCCTCAAAAGAATTTTAGAGACAGTATCTTTCCGAGAAAGGTCGGAAAGGAGGGCCTCTAAACCACGTAAATCTGCCAGATAGCTAAGACAAACTCCAACCGTATAAGGCCCCTGGTCAATATTTGGATGGCAGAATTGATCCTTAAACGGAGACAGAAAAACAACCTCTCCAGTATTTTTCCACCCCCGCTTCTCAGCGGCTTTCTTATAAGCTGTATGAGATGCACGATCGAACAGAATTGAAAGGTCATAATTTAAAGGCGGAAAGAATTCGGTGACCGGCGCATGCTGGACATAACAAGTCGCAATTCCGTGCATGCGGGCCACTGACATCAGGGCCATGGATGTCGGCGCATGATCGCTTGCTATGCAAATTATTTTAAGCCTACCGACTTTAACCACCGAAGAAAACATGACAAGCGCTGCACAGCCGATTGTCTGTTGTAAATGAATGAACGGATTTTCGTGTCTGTGCGCAAAAAGTGCCTTTGAGCCACATATAATTTCACCCAAACGGCCAAGTATTCGAAGACGCATCACAAATGAGATTGGTAGGCCATTTAAAGAAACATCTCGAATATTATCCCGTTGAAGAACATCGTTGAGTCTGTTGAAAACACGGATATTGTTACTTGTAAGGCCAAATTCAAAGATACGCTGCAAACGACCTGGCCGCCTGATTTTATCGTAAAACAAAATGGCCGCTATCAATAAAAGGGCATTGCCTAAGTGCGTATGCGCTATATGAACAACGCCACGAAAAAGAAGGCTTACATGCCTTTTTTTCTGCGCAATTCCCGCACCCAGATCCTCATAAATTTTTTGATCAAAAAAAGTTTGTATCTTTAAGATTAAGGATCTGTAATCCAATTGATCTGCCATCGGACATTTTTGTGTTACGTAAATATAGGCTCAGGCCATCCCAAAACGATCTGAGAACATTCAAGTTTTATACTTAGATATCAGTAAACACGATATGAGAAAAACACACAGATAAACAAGCGTCGGAGAAATTAAGATCAAAAATTCAGAGAAATTTGCGTGAAGAGCTTTCAACAGAAAAGAGTACGCGCAAAGCTGTACGAAACTCGCTTTGTGTCTGCTCCCATAGAATAATTGTAGAAATATAAACGAATATACGAAAGGCACGATAAAAAAGAAAAAGGGTCCCTGTAGCGCTGTCCCTAACAGAATGCCAGGGCTTGAACCAGACCCAAAAAATCCATGCGTATCGTAAAATGTCGCCTCCGAAATTGATCGCGGATACTCAAGGTTTAAAGGAACTCCAAATACGATATCAAGACGCTCCCCAATCGAGTGAAGGACCAGGCCCAAATAGCTCACCGTATGCCCGATAATGCTATGACCTGAAATATAGGTGAACATCTGTTCAGCCTGTATGGAAAATCGGGCAGTCGCCCAGCGCAGGATAAATCCCGGGGTGACATAATCCGGAAGCGTTGACCATTTGGAGTGAACTCCGATCCAAAGCAGGATGAGGCCTGCTGCTGCCGCTACTAGAATGATACCGATGTTCCTGAGTTTGATCCGCGGCATCATAAGTATGATAAACGTCATCAAGGTCAGTACATTTGCCAAACCATCCGTGGTCAGCAAAAAACTAACGATCAAGCCGTAAAATAGTATTTTGGACTTTAAAGGACTATCTGCATTTTTATGGCGTATAAATAGAACCATGCTGCCGAGGGTCATTCCACGACTGATTCCATAGATCACGCCTGCAATACCGGTAAGCCCCCCTGAGGCATAGCGCGCCTTCGCAGGCAGTATGACTAATATCAGAAGGTTCATAAGGACCGATAAGGCGATGAACCCATATATAAACCATCGCGGTGTATTTACCTTTTTTATCGGCTTGCAAAAAAAAGTGGAAATTACAGACACATAGAAAAATATTATTGATAGAACGATAAAATATAAGAAAATTGTCCATTCAAAGGGGGCAACTTTATAGAAATTATTAAAATATGTGATCTGTATTCTTGACGCAATTAGCCAGAATATATCTTGAAGATAAAGAACAGCCATCAGTTTTGCCGTATTAATCCTGGCTACTGTCAGCATTGAAACAGGCGGTCTTTCTGTTGGTGAAATAGAATGTTGGTACTCACGCGGTAGGCGGTCAATCGTTCCACTATCAGGAGATGCCTTTGAGCCGAAACTCATCGAGTGTATCCGTGTTCCAAAATGGAGCTCGAGCTAGTGCCTAATACAGGCTCGAAGATATTCCGTTCGGTTTCAACATGAACAGGCACAATCCTCCGAGCGGCAGAGGAAAAGGCTTCAGGACACGCCCGTAGACTGTCAACCATTCAACATCCCTGGAGCGAAATGGCGCCTAATAATAAAAAAGTAAGACGTTATGCCAACCGATATGGTCATAATCGGAATATTGAGTACGGTCACATTCTCCATCAGCCCGAAGCCGACAAAAATTGCTACAGGCACACTTAGAATGCCAAGACACAGTATGTAAGTAATGAGGGCATCATTCTTTCTTGTAAACCATGGCAGAAAACCAAGATGAGTTGAAATTATGCCAAAAGTGAGTGCGTCCGCAACCATAACCGGTACCAGCACCATCGCCAGCGCCAGGCCATAAAGCTGATGCCCGATACCAGACACTGATATGGCGATATATCCCACGCCAACAGCAGATATTGCCAGAATTAGACGAAGGACAGTGCGGTTCAAACGTCTCTGAAACATTTGCGTCCGCCTAGCAATCAGCTTGCGATAAGGCACTTGGAATTTGACATTATAGATAAGCGTTGCTCCTTGGCACACCTGCGCAACGGCCAGGAAGACGTGGGCCTGATTAGGAAATAGCCTAGAGACAACGATGCGGGGAACCTGCCTATATGATGCCGGAAGGGCACTACCTACAAGAAAGACGACATTATCCCAGATAAGAGGAAGTCCAACCCAAGACACCCTCGGCGTGAGCCCCAAGACCAGCCTGAACACTACAAGCATGATCGCACAAAACAAGATTGATGTGAGCAGGAAAGAGAGAGAGTATGGCGCACCGACAAGAGCGGAAAGAATGGGCAAAAATAACCAGCCAGACCTAAGCGTCTGGACCAGAAACCATCTACCAAACTCCTTCCGAAACTCGAGTGCGCGGGAGGTTTCGTCAGCAAGCTTTTCTGAAACAAAGGTAAAGCAAATCGCGACTATCAGAACAGCACTCAGACCAAGTGGTATTACCGCAAGTAGCGCCCCGAGAACTACAACGCTCGCTACGGTCAACAGACATAGTGCGGAAATATAACGCTCTGATTGTTCCTGGTGGTCATGCCGCCCAGAGTGGGACAGAAAATAGTCAAGATGCACGGGAATTGATGACATAGTAAGCGCCATTCCGGCAATCGGAAGAACAAATACGAGAACGTGCGCGTTCCCAACCGCAGCACCTTCGAGGAGTACTGCAGCAGGGCGCAAAAAAAGCGGCGCCGCTCTAAGCAGAAGCAATTTAAGCATGTGACATCATTTAACGGCCGTCAGAAACCGAGGCCGGATAGAAAGTAGTCCGCTCATATAAGCACTTAAGCAATAGAATGTGGTTCCCCTGCATGTTTTGGATCAATACCGGACCGTCGAAATAACGTTTCTGCACCGTTTGCCTTCACGAAGGTATAGAGCGTCACAGCATAACGGCTTCCATGCTCGATTGGCTTGCCCCGGTGGATGCACCGGGTGTCACAGACTAGGAGGGAGCCAGCCTTTGCTTCAACCTCGACCAAATCGTCGTTTACATTGTCGAAGCGCATAGTTCCGAGAGGATACTCCCGGCGCCTTTTCAGCGCTTGTACATGGCTGTCGGCAACGTACTGGAAAGGACCGGTATCAGAGGTTACGTCGCTTAAATACCATATGCATTTGACTTGATGTGAAAATGGCGAGTCTCGGTGCAGGCCGCCACCGGAACCAAGATTGCCTTCTCTGGGCAGTAATCGATTGGCCATTAGCGACCATGATTTGATTCGTAGACCTAGGTACGCATTAACCGCCTGGATTCGGCGTTCGATTTCAAAGCGCCCGATCAGATCGGGGATATCACGTTCAAATCCAAGAATTCGGGTATCCGATTTAACATCGTCCCTCCAGACGCGTGGATGCTCCTCTATATTGCAAATTACATCAATTCGTGAAATTAACTCACGGCAAACATCATGAGAGAGCGCATCCGGGTAAACGATCGCAGTCTGATCTTTCAAAGACCTAAATTCACCGTTCATCGCGAAACACTGCATCCATGCGGAAGATGCCAGCGTTTTGGTGAAGTTGACCAAGTTGTTCATTGCGCGGCCCTTACTCTTTAAATGGTAACGCAAACAAAAACCAAAACGCGCCCTGCTCTTTTAGCGATACTTAGCCGCATTCACTTAAAGAATTACGAGCATAGCGGCGACACTCCGAGCGCCCAATAGGGTATCTATTCTTGCGCCCTATTATCCGCTTCAGTTTCCATTGGACGTTCCACTTGTGTCTGGGCAAACCCGCCTTGATAGGCCTCAAAAACAAGCGCAACGAATATTCCTATGATCCCGCCGAGGGCCACCGACAATACTACAATAAGCCCTCGTCGAGGCTGTGAGCGCTGCTCCGGCACCACGGCCTTGTCAATTACCTTGAACGCAAATTCATCCCGCGCATTCGCTAACGTAATACGCTCAAGCTGGTTCTCGACAAGCTTATAAATTGTATCGCGAAGCCCTGCTACAGCGGTCGTCTTGGCTTTGTTTTCCAGATAATCAAGGGCGCGCGTGGCTTCCCGCACTGTGTCTAACCGAATCTCTTGGTTGACCATCGATATATACGCATTGGCCCATTCGGCGGTAAGTGACGGATTGGGAAATGTAAACGAAACGGTGACGAGCCCCGTCTCTTCGTCCTCTCGCACGACGCGGATATCGTTGTCGAATTTTTCGTAAGCGTCCCATAGGGACGGTTCACCCCCCCCTTTGTTTCTCCCCCACCCCTCGTCGCCCGAGAGATATGCAAGCGCCGCTGAAACAGCGTGCTTGAGGCCAGCCAAAAGCCCGCCCCCATTGCCGCCGCGCCACTTTCCTTTCTGAGTGTCCCACTGATCGGGAAACAGATATCGTTTGAGGTTCTCTTTTTTAATAAAGGCCTCGCCGAGCCCCCGTGATTTCAGGACGGCGACATATTCAGCCGTATCGCTTCCGCCCGCATTCAGATTGATACCGGCAAGAGAAGCCACAGACCCGAATTGCGCAGCCAGACCCGCCAGCGCGCCCCCCCCATTCTGATCGCTCACTGGCATCACCGTCACAGTGGCTGTATAACGCGGAGTCGTGAAAACGGCATAGAGAACGCCAAGGAATAATGTGCCGCAGACGATGTAAATGATTAGCTTTCGTTGACGTTTCAGCGCGTCAAAAATATCACGGAGAGAAATCTCCTGATCACCGGTCACAGCTTCCTGCACGGGCCACCCTTCCCTGTTTGTTTCGGAGCCGCGCCACCCCGAGGATGATCGTTTCTATCCCAATCCCGGCGGGAAGGTAAAGACAGGAATGAGGCCTTGCAAACCTCCCTCACCCCTTAACCACCGACAACCTCGGCTTTTCGGGCTCGCCCACAGCCTCTCTCGTCCCCCGCCCCACGCCCACATAGGTAAAGCCATGGTGCTCAGGTTCGCCGCGGCCGTAGATATTGCGCAGGTCCACCAGCAGCGGCGTCTTCATCAGGCGGGCAGCGCGGGCCAGGTCGAGCGCGCGGAACTGGTTCCACTCGGTAATGATGACCAGCGCGTCGGCGCCCTCCATGGTGGCGTAGGCATCTTCCTTGTACTCTGCGCCGGGCATCAGCGTGCGGGCCTCGTCCATGCCCTCCGGGTCGTAGGCCGCGACCGTGGCGCCCGCCGCGATCAGCCCCGGCACGATCACCAGCGACGGGCTTTCGCGCATGTCGTCGGTATTGGGCTTGAAGGTCAGGCCCAGCACCGCGATGCGCTTGGCCTTAACGCTGCCGCCGCAGGCGTCCACGATTTTCTCGACCATGGCCGCCTTGCGCCGGTCGTTGGCCTCGACGACGGCATCGACAATCTCGAGGGGAACCTCGAAATCCATCGCCGTCTGCAGAAGCGCCACCGTGTCCTTCGGGAAACAGCTGCCGCCATAGCCCGGACCGGCATGTAGGAACTTGTTGCCGATGCGCTTGTCGAGGCCCATGCCCCTGGCCACGTCCTGCACGTCCGCACCGACCTTTTCGCACAAGTTCGCAATCTCGTTGATGAAGCTGATCTTGGTGGCGAGGAAGGCGTTCGACGCGTATTTGATCAGCTCCGAACTTTCCCGGGTGGTGAACACCACCGGCGTCTCGTTGAGAAACAGCGGGCGGTAAAGCTCCCGCATCACGGTTTGCGCCCGCTCGCTCGTCGCGCCGACAACCACCCGGTTGGGCCGGATAAAGTCCTCGATGGCGTTGCCTTCGCGCAGAAACTCGGGGTTGGAGACCACATCGAAGTCCTTCTCGGGATGCGCCGCCCGCATCCGCCGTTCGATCTCCGACCCGGTGCCCACCGGCACCGTGGATTTGGTCACCACGACCGTATAGCCGTCAAGACAATCGGCGATCTCGTCAGCAGCCGCATAGACGTAGGAGAGGTCAGCGTGCCCGCTGCCGCGGCGCGCCGGGGTGCCCACCGCGACAAACACCGCCTCCGACGCCGGCACCGCCGCCTTCAGATCGTCAGAAAAGCTGAGCCGCCCGGCCCGGACGTTGCGCGCCACCAGGTCGTCGAGCCCCGGCTCATAGATCGGCATTTCGCCCTGTTCGAGTTTGGCGATCTTGGTGGCGTCCTTGTCGACGCAGGTGACCTCATGTCCGAACTCGGAAAAGCAGGCGCCGGAGACAAGCCCCACATAGCCGGAGCCAACCACGGTTACGCGCATTTTGTCTGTCCTTCCCTGTCGTCAAGATCGAGCGTTCTCAGGAATGCCCGCAGGTCATCGCCAAGGTCCGGGCGTTCGAGCCCGAACACGATATTGGCCGCCAGGAAGCCGACCTTGTTCCCGCAGTCGTAACGCGTGCCCTCGAACCGGAACCCGTGAAACGGCATGGCGCCAATCATTTTGGCAAGCGCGTCGGTCAGCTGGATCTCGCCACCCGCGCCCGCCTGGCGCTTCGACAGGTGCCCGAACACCGCGGGGTCGAGGATATACCGCCCGACTACCGAGAGCGTGGAGGGTGCCTTGTCAGGCTTCGGCTTTTCCACCAGACCCTTGACCTCCACCAGCCGGTCATTGGTCGCGCCGGGGGAGACAATTCCATAGCGGTCGGTCTGGTCGGGCGGCACATCCATCACCGCCACCAGATTGCCGCCTACGTGGGCGTGGGCGTCCACCATCTGCTTCAAACAAGGCACCGTCCCGTGCATCAGATCGTCAGGCAACAGCACCGCGAACGGCTCGTCGCCGATAAAGTCGCGGGCGCACCACACCGCATGGCCAAGGCCCAACGGCACCTGCTGCCGGGTATAGCTGATCCGCCCTTCTTCGAGATTGGTGCTGTCAAGGGCCGCCAGTTCGCGCGCCTTGCCGCGTTCCTCAAGCACCGCCTCAAGCTCGAAGGCATGGTCGAAATGATCTTCAATCGCCGACTTGCCGCGCCCGGTGACCAGTATGAAGTCCTCGATCCCGGCAGCCCGCGCTTCGTCAATGGCGTACTGAATGAGCGGCCGGTCGACCACCGGCAGCATTTCCTTGGGCACCGCCTTGGTCGCCGGCAGGAAGCGCGCGCCGAGACCGGCGACAGGAAGGACGGCCTTGCGTACAGGTTTCATGAAATCGCTCTATCCATGGGTCTAGTGCACGGTATGATCGGTTTCCGGATCAGTCTCAACCGAAATCACCTCGTCCTTGCCGGCCAGGAAGCGCCGGGTCAGCTGTTTGCCCAGTTCCACCGCCGGCTGATCAAACGGATCGACGCCAAACAGATGGGCGGCCATCACCGTCTCCAGCATGAAATGCATCATCAGCGCGCCGAGGCTGCGCTCGTTCACATGCTTGACCCGGATATGGCGCAAGGGGCGACCATGACGCCGGAGCGCCTCCAACGTCGCCGCTCCTTCCGCCGCCACCAGGTCGCCGATGGTATGACCCGATAGGTACCGAAGCGCGGGGTCGTCAATCAGCGCGCTGTCAATCACCGGCCCGGCGCCGCCGGTGTCGGTTGTGATGATGGTGAAGAACTTGTCGCGCGGGCCATCGAGGAACAGCTGCAACTGGCTGTGCTGATCGACCGGTCCAAGCGCGGTCAGCGGCGTGGTGCCCATGCCGTTCTTGCCCAGACTTTCGGCCCACAGCTGCTTGTACCAGGCCGAAAACGGCTGAAGGCGCGACTCGTAAGGCATCATCACGCTGATATTGATGTCGCGGGTTGCCTTGAGCGCGTATATGAGACCCGCTCCTTGCGCGGCAGGCACTTCCGCGCTGGTCTTGGCGTTGAGCGCTTCCAGAAGCACCTTTTCCGCACCTTCCCGGAACGCAACAGCGTCCAGATCCGCGATCATCGCCGGCAGCACGCCGACGATGGAGAACACCGAATAGCGCCCGCCCAGATCGGGATCATGATCATGGATGGGGAGCCGCCAACGCTCGGCGAAATGGCGGAGCGGGCTTGGTCCGGGCTGGACCACGACGGTAAAATAGCGCCGAAGCTCTTCTTCGGCCACACGCAGGCGCAGCGCGGAGAAGCAGGTGATCAACTGGGCCAGCGTCTCGGGTGTCGTCCCGGACTTGGAGATCACCACGAAATGGGTGCGCCTGAGGTTCAGGTCGCGCAGGAATGCGTCCATGGTATGGGGCGCCAGATTGTCGGGAAAATGAAGCCGGGTCACCGCTTCGTCCCGCGACACCTGCGGGCCTTTGAGCGCGGCAAGCGCCTGGGCGCCGAGGCTGGAGCCGCCGGTGCCGAGGATAACCACGTCCTGAAACTGGTCTCGAATCCCTTGGGCAATCTGGCGGATGCGGGCGAGATCGTCGCGCGCGCCGGGAAGACGCAACATCGGCAGGGTTTTGCGCTCGTAAGCCTCGCGAATGGCGGCAAGCCCGGCTTCCACCCGGCTTACCTCCTGCGGCAGATTGGGAATCGGATTTTCGATATGCTGCTGATACATCAAACGTCTATGCCCCCGGGCCTTTATGCCTTGCGCCAAAAAATGGACTGCCGTACGTCGCAGATCCGGAAAAATAATCAGCCCACATCATAATGCACTTGACCACTCCTTCATGGCAACATTTTGGCAACAAACAGAAACCGACGTCGGGTCGCCAGAGTGACGCCACGCGTCGGGAAATTCTTCAAGGGTTCTCTGGTTCTTCTTCACCCCGGGGGTCGATAGCAAAAATTTCGGGCGAGGTGACGGGCACGGCAACAAACTCCCGCTTGTCGGCCTCGGGCGCGGCGGGCCGGCCCAGGGACAGCGCAAACGCAGTCACGGCGAGGATCACATGGACCAGCGCGGTGAACGCGTAAATTGCCTCAGGCGCATAGAATTTCATGGCAAGAGAGGCCAGCAGCGGCCCGATGATGGAGCCGAGCCCGTAGATGAACAGAAGCGCCCCCGAAATTTCAACAAAATCGCCGGGGGCGGCACGGTCATTGCCGAGCGCTACGCAAAGCGACTGCAGCGTGAACGCAAAGCCGCCGAACACCAGACTGAACGCCAGCACCGCTTCCAGGGATCGTCCGGCGGCAAGAAAAATGCCCATCCCCGCCGCCGCGGCGATCAGGCTGCCAACCGCGATGAGCCGACGGCGGTCCATGCGATCCGAGACGCGCCCCAGCACCCATTGCAGGGCCGCCCCGCCGAATAGGGTGATGCTCATAAACAGGGTCAGCCCGGGGGTATCGAACCCGACCGCCCGGGCGAACACCGGACCAAGCCCCCAGAACGCGGAGGTCGTGAGCCCGACGCAGAAGCTGCCGATCATCGCCACCCGTCCGGACTGCCAGAGCTTCGTGAAATCGATTGACGTGCGCGCCACAGGCCCCGGGATCCCGGCCCGGGTTAGCGCCACTGGCAGCACGGCCAGCATCAGCAAGATCGCGGACAGCGAAAACAGCCGAGGGTCTAGCACATCGAAAAGATTGATCGAGAGCTGCCCGACGGCAATCATGACCATGGAGAGCGTGCTGTAAATGCCGAGAACAACACCACGAATGGTGTCTGTGGTCTTCTCGTTGAGCCAGCTCTCGATAATCATATAGACTCCGGCGATGACAAAGCCGTGGAACGCGCGAAGCACGAGCCAGAACGCGGGGGCGGGATAAAAGGTGTAGGTCAGCACGATGATGGCAATGGCGCTCATCAGCGCGGCGAAGGCGCGGATATGGCCCACCGACTCGATGATCCGGCCGGCGGTCAGGCAGCCCAGCATCAGCCCCGCGGCATAGGCCGACCACAGACTGCCCACCGTGGTCGCGTCGAATCCGGCGCTAGTGGCCCAGATCGGCACCAGCGTCCCCTGGATGCCGTGACCAATGAACAGGAACGTGGCGCCAAGAAGCAGCGCAGATACGGATATGACAGTTGAACGCAGCACAATGAGATCCGTTGTTAAACCGGGCCCGCGCTGGCTGTCATCCGGGGCGCCCGTGGGTGAGGTGTATCAGTCCTGCCGGCCAGCCTCAAGATAATCCACCGCCAGCCCGGCGAGCCATCGTGCGGGCAACCTAATCTTCTCACGGGCGCGTGAAGGGTGCTATGCTGACACTGGTCTGGAATAGAAGGAAAGATGGGGCGGATGTTGAGACGGACACCGGCGCGTGTAACGCTGGCGCTCGCGGCGCTTGTCGCCGTAGTCGCCATCGCGCTCGCGTTCCTCCCGTCGATCCTGCTGCGCGATTTCGTCGCCGACAGCTTGACGAAACACGGTCTTGAAGCCCGGGGCCTCGATTCGGTCAGCGTCAATCTTTACGGTCTCAGCCTGGAAACCGGACCGGTCCGGGTCGTGGGGCCCGACGGCCGGGGCGTGGCGGTCGCCAAAATCGGCCTGCACCTCCACCTGATGCCGCTGGCCAGTCGCCATGTGGATGTGGACGGCATTGAGATCAGCGGTCTGGACCTGACGCTGGACCGGGACAGCGACGGCCGCATCCGGGTGGCAGGCCTGCCGCCCCTTCGGGGTTCGGGCAAGGAGGCGGAGTCGGACTGGCTCATGGGCCTGACCTCGCTCGTCCTTAGTGACAGCCGCGTCCATTTAAACCTGCCCGCGGTGACCGGCACCCTTGACATCAAGCGCCTCGCACTCGGCAATTTCAAGACCTGGACGCCGGACCATCCAGGGACCATCGGTCTCGACGCCGCCTTCGAGGGCGGGCGGATTACCCTCGATGGTCAGGCGACGCCGCTTGCCAGCGACGTAGAGACGGTGGTGAAACTTGAGTTTGCCGACCTGCCACTCCAGCACCTGCACGCGGGGCCGGCGCTCTCGGGGTCCGCCGGCGGCGAAATCGTCGCAAATCTTGCGGTCAAACCCGACGAGGGCGCCAAGGGCAAATTCGAAGGGACGCTCAGGCTCGCCAACGTCACTGCCGACATCCCCGGCGCACCCCCTATCGGAGCCGGCGAAGTGGCGGTGACCGACATTTCCGGGGACCTTGACTCCACGTCCGACAAGCCTTTTCCCCTTGACGCGCGCGGTACGCTCAACATCGACACCCTGCGCGTCGGCGACGTCTCGAGCCCGCTCCTCCTCATCTCAGCGATCACCACGCCCCAATGGACAGTGGCAGACGATGGCGCCATTCACCTCGATGATCTTCATGCCGCCACCGTGCGCATGGGCCCCGCCAAAGACCACGACGTCCTGCACATTGCCAAGGTGGACGCCCAAACGATCGAGGGCCCGATTGACGGCAGCCGCCTGTCAATCGGCACGCTGGCGCTTACCGACCTGAAGGGCGCGCTGGTGCGCACCAAGACCGGGATCGTGCTATTGCCGGGGAGCACGGGACCGAAAAAAGCGACAAACGCCAAACCGGGACCCATGCCGGCTGTTTCGATTGGAACCTTGCGCATAACCGGCGACAGCGGAATCAGCTTTACCGAGAAAAGCCTAAAGCAGCCCGCCAACTTCAATGTCGCCTTCGAGACATTCAAAATTGCCGGGCTCGACAGCGGAACGCCGGCAAAGCCCGCCGCGCTCACAGTCAAGGCCAAGATCAACGAGTTCGCCGATCTCGACCTCAGTGGCACGATGAGCCCGTTCAATCCGGCAGGCGCGACATTTAGGATCACCGGAAAGCTCACCGGCATGGACCTGGTGCGCCTGACCCCCTATTCGGCAGCCTATCTCGGCGTCAATCTCGATAGCGGGCAACTGAACGCCAAGCTGACCGCCAGGGCCACCGATGGTCTGCTCGACAGCCTCGTGGACCTCGATCTGCGCAGCCTGAAGCTGTCGCCGCTTGAAACTTATGAAAAGACCAGCGTGGTGAAACGCATCGATATTCCGATCGAAACGGCGCTCAGCCTGCTGCGCGACGGAAACGGCAATATCAAGCTCAAGGTGCCGATCAAGGGCCCGCTCAACGACCCTGCGTTCGATATGAGCGATGCGGTCTCCAAGGCGATCGCCGGCGCGGTTCAGGGCGCGGTGACCACGACGCTCAAGGTGCTGTTCCCGTTTGCCGGCCTTGCCTCGCTGGTGATCGACCATGCGGGAGCCAAGACGCTCGGCCTCAAGCCCATCGCGTTCCCGGCAGGGGAGACTGCGCCCGCCCCGGGCGAACTGTCGTTCATCAATCGCCTTGGAGATCTGTTGACGGCAAAACCGACGCTCAACGTTCTGCTGTGCGGCCACGCCGTCGCCACCGACCTCGCCGCGCTGCGCGCAAAGGCGCCCATCCCGGCCCAGCCGCAGGCACAGGAACAGGCGCAAGAGCAGGGACCGCCGCCGGTGACGGCCGGGGAGCGCGCCCAATTGATCGAAATGGCGGCCGAGCGGACCCGGGTGGTCAAGCGGTTCCTGATCGCCGGCCATAACATCGCGCCTGAGCGCCTTCTTGAATGCCGGCCCGTGTTCGACGAGGCCGACGGCGGAGACCCAAGGGTCGAACCGCAGCTTTAGAGCGGCTTGAACCCAATTCATTTTTAACGTCTAATTCGATGCGTGACATCAAGGGAGACGTCCCATGGCCGAGCAACCGGAGCCAAACAAGCCACAACCTGACCTGTCGCCCGGGCCTCAGACCGCCCGTGACACGGACATGCTGCTGGTGACTTATATCTGCTATCTTATCGGTGTGGTCTTCGGCATTACCGTCGTACTCGGCGTGGTGATCGCCTACCTCCAGCGCGGCGAGGTGGCGGACGGCTGGCGGGCGAGCCATTACACCTGGCTGATCCGGACGTTCTGGATCGGGCTTCTCTATGGCGTGGTCAGTGCGGTGCTGTCGCCCATCGGAATTGGCGTCGTCCTCGGCTTCGCCACCCTCGTTTGGTACATCATCCGTGTGGTCAAAGGCTGGATCCGGTATGGTCAGGAAGAACCGATGGCCAACGTGGAGAGCTGGTTTATCGGCTAGCGTTACAGAAAGACAAGCAACGTCACCAGGAACATGGCCCCAAGCACCAATGGCCAGTAGAGGAGCTTGGGCAACAGGTTGTCCCGGTAATGAATGCCCAGCATCGGTTTGTCGCGGGTGAACAGGATCGAGTTGACGCAGACCAGCAGAATCACGCCGTACGTGATGAAGTAGAAATACTCCAGATAGAAGATCCGGGTCGCTTCCAGGGACGATCTCAGATCGATGTGCGAGATCAGCACGGCGAAAAACAGGGCCGCGCATGTGGTGATGATGGTCGCGGCGCTGAAGCCCAGCAGTTCACGGTTGCGGGCCTCGCTGCGGATCGTCATCACCATGGCGAAGATCAGCAGCAGGACCAGAATTAGGGGCGTCAGGTTGGAAATGAAGGGCCCGAGGAAATTGCGCCGGATAAGGATACTGAAGTAAAGCTCAGGCCGGCCCTGCATGACGTCCCTGTTATCCACGCCGAAGTTGGCGCGATAGCTGTTGATCCGGTATTCGAAGTAACTGCTGACCGGCGACCAGCCGCCGATAAACAGGTCATGCTCCACCCCGGGTAAGGTGCTGGGATTCATCATCTCATAGGCTTTGAGATCGGGCACCAGTATGACGTTCCGGTCGAGGGAATTGGGCCAAAGGCGGATCCACACCGACTCCCAGTCGAACGGAAACTGAGAGTAATTGAAGGTCTGGCGCAGCGTCACCCGGAAGTACCAGCCGATGACGGTCTCGTCGCCCTCGGTCTTGCGATAAGCCTCGTTGATTTCAAGGGTATCGGCCTCGGGCATGATAATGCCTTCCGGCTGCTCCACCTTGCCGTCGGCCGCGTGTTTAAGACGCTGCCACACATAGCCGGTCAGCACCACATTGTTGGCAGTGATGAATTCGACCGACTGCACGAACACGCCGGTGGGCACGAACCGGGGGAGTTGCTGATTTTCCAGAATCGCCCGGCCGAGCCAGCGCTTGCGGAAATTCTGCAACGCCGCTGCGTTGGTCACCACGGTGCCGCGCTCGACGCGCGCCGAGAGCTCGGCCAGATTGAAGTGCCAGATAAAGCCAATGCCCGCAACCAGCACCAGCGAGGCCATGATCGACCAGGTCCAGTCTGAAAAAACCGGGCCGCGGATCAGCCGGTCGAGCACCGGCAACAGCAGTAGAGCCGCAACCACCAGCGCCGTCAGCAGAAGGCTGTCACGGTGACGCAGAAGCCGATCAACCGGAAGGTCGGCGCGGCTGACCGCGGCAGCAACCAGCCAGCCGGTCTCGGGAATTCGGCGAAATCCGATCTCCCGACGAGGGTGGCCGAAGAGGCCGGCGGTCTTGAATCGCCCGCTCTCGTGGGTCTCGATCGCCCGGTTCAGGCGGGCGAGATAGCCCCCGCGCGCCTTGGCGGCTTGTCCGAGCGGGACCAGATCGCGCGCCAGCGAATCGTCCGGATGGGTCATGATCCGGCCATCCGCCGAAAGCAGCATTCCATAGCCGTGGTCACCCAAGTCCATATGGGCGACCGCGTCCTTGAGCGGCTTGAGCGGCAGCATCGCAAAGATGACCGCTTTGCGGCCATCGCGAAAGCTATGGAGCGTCGAATGGATGATGACCCGATCGCCGCTGCGCTCGTCGGCGGTGGGCGGTGACCAGAATGATCCGTTCTTAACGGCGTCACGGTACCAGGGGTAAAGTTCGGTATAGTCATAGGAATCTTCGAGATGCGCCGCCACCAGCGCACCTCCCTGGCGCTCCACAACAGGCGCGAACAACCGTCGCGTTCCGTCAAAGTTGAACGGCGCAAACGCCATTCCAAGACCGGACAGCGCAGGATGGCGTTTCATCACCACCTCAAGCCGGCTCTGAAGCGCGGCCTCGGTATCGGGGACCCCGCCGAGACTGCCGGAGAGTTCATGCACGGCTGCGTGCACGTCAGAGATAATGCCGCCAAGGCGCGCCGAAGCCGCGTCGAGCTCGTGATTGGTCCGATCCTCGACCGCGTGCCGGGCCGCCCGTTCCCGGTTGACGAGCCCGTAGGCGATGAAACACGCCGAGACGACCGTCGTGATCCAGACGAGAATACTGATCAAGGTCAGGGCGATACACCGCTTTGACATTTTCCGTGTCCTTCCAAGACGACACCATGACGTGCGGATGCCCGCGGTCGTGACGCGGGAGCCGTCACAGCAGCTGACATGAGGGCGTCCTAGGGGCAGGACCGTTTTGGTTAGGAGAGTGTGGTGGCGAAACAGAAACGCCGTAACGGCTGGTGGTGCGTCTGGCTTGGTGTCTTCGCCCTCGTCGGATCAGCCACGTCCGCCCTGTCGGGGGAACCGGAGATCCGGCTTGGCATGACAACCGCGCTGAGCGGACCGGTCAAGGCGCTTGGCACTTCGATGAAGCGCGGCGTCGAGGTGGCGCTTGCCGAAGCCAATGCGTCAGGCGGCATCCATGGCCGGCCCTTGCACCTGATTGCGCTGGACGACAGCTACCACCCCGCCACCGCAAAACAAAACATGGAGCGTCTGATCAACCACGACCGCGTGCTCGCCATTGTGGGCAACGTGGGGACGCCCACGGCGCGGGTGGCCGCACCGGTCGCCGAAGCTCACAAGGTGCTGTTTTACGGCGCGCTCACCGGCGCGTCCCTGTTGCGCCATAATCCGCCCGATCATTATGTCATCAACTTCCGGGCGAGCTACGCCGAGGAAATCAGGACCATGATCGACGGTCTGCTGGCGAACGGCATCAAGCCCACTGAAATCGCTTTTTTCACCCAGGACGATTCCTACGGCAAATCCGGGTATGAGGCCGCGGTAAAGGCGCTTGAGGCCCAGGGGTTCAAAGACGCCCGCCACCTTGCCCACGGCCGCTATCCGCGCAATACCCTCAAGGTAGAAGAGGCGGTAGTGACCCTGATGGACGCGCCGGTACCGCCGCGCGCCGTCATCATCGTCGGCGCCTACGCACCAAGCGCCAAGTTCATCCGGCTCGCCCGGCAGGTGTTTCCCCGCGCGCGCTACCTCAATGTCTCGTTCGTCGGCAGCGGGCCCCTGAAGAATGCGCTCGGAGACGCCGGGGAAGGTGTGGTGGTGACGGAGGTCGTGCCGCCGCTTGCCTCCGACCAGCCGGCGGTCGCTGCGTTCCGGGCCGCGCTTGCCCGGTTTGCACCGGGCGCCGCGCCCGACGTCATCGCGCTTGAGGGCTATCTCGCGACCCGGCTCCTGCTGAAGGGACTTGACGCCGCCCCGAAGATATCGCGGGAAGGCGTTATCGACGGCCTTGAAAGCCTGGGGCGGGTTGACCTCGGCATGGGAACACCGATCAGGCTCTCCCCCGGCGATCATCAGGCCAGTCACGGGGTGTGGCCGATGGTGATCAGGGACGGCACGTTCCAGCCGCTCGACTGGTCGACTATTCCTTGAACGAGCGGGCGAAGGCGTCGGTAAGCGGCGAGATCACATATTGAAGCGCCGTCGCCTGGCCGGCCTTGATGATGACATCGGCGGGCATGCCGGGCACCAGAGTATGGTTGCCGAGCTTTTTCATCTCCTCGGGTGGAATCTGGACGTCTGCCGTGTAGTAAGTGTGGCCGGTGCGTTCGTCTTCCAGCGTGTCCGCGGACACCGACGTAACCCGCCCCATCACAATCGGGAGATGGCGCTGCTTGAACGGCAACAGGCGAACTTCCGCCTCGGCGCCCATGGAAACCAGATCGATATCGCGGGTTTCCACCCTGGCCTTGACAATAAGCCGCCGATCACGGGGCACAATCTCGAGGATTTTTTTGCTTGGGCTGATAACGCCGCCAATGGTGTGAAC
Source organism: uncultured Alphaproteobacteria bacterium (assembly GCA_963746725.1). Lineage (GTDB taxonomy): Bacteria > Pseudomonadota > Alphaproteobacteria > Sphingomonadales > Govanellaceae > J090. Next base: position 31,569 of record CAVVCF010000003.1, read on the forward strand.
GTCAAGGCCGACGACAACACCCGCCACCGGCGCCCGGATTTGGGTGCGCGTGAGCACGTCTTTCGCCGCCGTCGCCTGCTCGGTGAGATCGGAGATACGTTCCTGCGCGTCACGCAGATCCTTCATCACGTCCTCGCGGAAGGTCTTTTCCACCTGGATCGCCTGGAGCCGCGTCTCACCGATGCGCAGTTGCGCGCTCGCCATATCGGCCAGATGTTTGCCGCGGTCGCCCTGCGCTTCCGACGCCTCGCGCTGTAATGCCAGAAGGCGGGCTTTGGAGGCATGGCCGTTTTCATAGAGCTGCTGGAGCCCGCCAATCTCTTCCTTGAGGAAAACCAGCTGTTTGGATTTGGCGGCAATCTGGGAGCGCAGTCCAGCCACCAGTTTCTCAAGCTGGCCGACGCGCTGGGCAAGAATGGTCTTCTGGCCTTCCATGGCCGTGCGCCGCGCCGCGAACAGGTCGCGCTGGCCGTCGAGGATCTTTTTCATCTCGGGGTCGGCCTCGGCATCCACAAGGTCCGCCGGAAAAACCACATGATCGAGGCCGTCGCGCTCGGCAAGCAGGCGGGCTTCCAGTGCGCGGTAGGCATCGAGCTGGCCGGTGATAATGTCGACCTGAGCGCGGGCGCGGGTGTCGTCGAGTTCGACCAGCACCTGGTCCTTGTTCACAAAATCCCCGTCCTTAACGTCGATCGCCTTGACGATGCCGCCCTCGAGGTGCTGGACGGTCTTGCGGTCGGATTCCACTGCAACCCGGCCGGTTGCCACCGCGCCCTGACTGATCGGCGCGACCGAAGCCCAGCCGCCAAGTCCGAAAAAGGTGAGCGCAATGATGATGGCGCCCATGCGCATCGGGCTCCGGGTATCCGCCCAGGGATCGTCGGCGGTGGTGGGCGCGGACTGAAAGAGGCTGCGCAATCTCTTCATTACACCTTACTCCGCCGCCTCTCGGGCCCCACCATCGAGCCGCGCCATGATGTCGGCGCGCGGACCGAAGGCCGCAATCTGGCCGTCCGTCATGATCATCAGCCGGCCCACCAGGTCGAGGATCGGCCGGCGATGGGTGATCACCACGGTGGTGGCGCCACGCGCCTTAAGCCCGCGCACTGCGCCGGCCAGCGCCGCCTCGCCCTCTGTATCGAGGTTGGCATTGGGCTCGTCGAGCACCACAAAGGCGGGCTCGCCGTAAAGCGCGCGGGCAAGCCCCACCCGCTGGCGCTGGCCTGCCGAAAGATTGTGGCCGGCGACGCCGATCTCGGTGTCATAGCCCTGGGGCAGCGCCAGCACCATGTCGTGAATGCCTGACGCGCGGGCGGCGGCCACGACCTTGTCCGGGTCGACCGTGCCAAAGCGGGAAATGTTGGCGGCCACCGTCCCGCTGAAAAGCTCCACGTCCTGCGGCAGGTAGCCCACATGGGGCCCCAGTTCCTCATGGTTCCAGGTAAAAACATCCGCGCCGTCAAGCCGCATGGATCCGGCGCGCACCGGCCAGATCCCAAGCATCAGGCGGGCGAGTGTGGTCTTGCCCGACGCGCTCGGCCCGACGATACCAATGCACTCGCCAGGTTGGATGGCAAACGAGATGCCCTTGATCACCGGGACCGGTACGCCGGGCGGAGCGGCAAGCACCTTGTCCGCCTCGATCCGCCCTTCGGGCGCGGGCAGGGTCATGGTCGGTCCCTCGACGCCGGCCCCTACAAAGAGCGCGTCAAGGCGCGCGTAGGCGCCTCTGGCCTGGACGAAACTGCGCCAGCCGCCGATCGCCTGTTCAAACGGGGCGAGCCCGCGCGCCATGATGATGGAAGCGGCAATCATAACGCCGGGCGTGATGATCTGGTCGATGGCAAGATAGGCGCCGCCGGCCAGCATGGAGACCTGCAGCACCAGACGCGTGGCCTTGCTGGCCGCTGCGATAGTGCCGGCCCGGTCGCTGGCGAGACATTGCGAGGCAAGCGCGGCCTCCTGGTGAGCCCGCCACTGCTTGCGGATCCCTTCGCGCATGCCGAGCGCGCGCAGAACTTCGGCATTGCGCAGGCTGCGGTCGACGATGTCGTTGGCGAAGAAGGATTCCTCCGACGCCGCCTTGAGCGGCTTGCGCGTGATGGTTTCGTTGAGCCAGCCAAGGGCGAAAATGATAACGGCGCCCACCGTGGCGATACCGCCCAGAAGCGGGTGCATCAGAAAAACGATGAGGATGTATATGGGCGCCCAGGGCGCATCGAAAAAAGCGAATACCGGCCCGCCGGTCATGAACTGGCGGACCGACTCCATGTCGCGGAAATAGCGGCCGCCGGCAAGCCCAGGCTTGAACACAGCCGCCCGGAATACGCCGTCAAACAGGGCGTCATTGGTCAGATTGTCGATTTTCTTGGCGGTCCGCACCAGAAGACGGGAGCGCAACGTATCGAGGCACCCCATGACGCCGAGAAGAGCCACCGCGAGGATCGCCAGCATGAGAAGCGTCAGGCCACTGCGGCTGGTCAGCACCCGGTCGTAGACCTGAAGCATAAACAAGGGCGAGACCAGCATCAGAAGATTGATGCTGAAACTGAACACAGCCGTAACGATGAATTCGCGCCGGACGCCCCGAAGCGCCGTCTGAAGTTTACGGGGCTCAGAGTCCCTGGGATTGTTGCCGGCAGCCTTCAAGCGGAACGTACCCCTGTTCGCGTCGGGTAAAAAAGGGTCAGGCGCGCATGCGCCACATCCTCCCGCTTAGCATGGGCGTGGTTAACAAATGATGGAGAAAGGGCTCAGCCGGCCTGGAGGGTCGTTACAATTTCGTCCGCGCCGGGCGGCGGATAGGGCTCCAGCCGATTACCACTCAGTACGGCCTCAGTGAGCTTGGGGTCGGCATGGCATGCCTGAGCGATCCGGGCCACACCGCGCAGCGCCGCATCCCGGTCAAAAAACGCGACGACCGTCAACCAGATGATCCTGAGCGCCAGAATGGGGGACGCGTTATCGACATAAAGGAGTGCGAGGCGACTTTTCCACGGGCGAACCAGGCGATTATAATCAAGCTTCGGGTTGTCGCTGTCCTCCAGCACCTTGCCCAGATTCATGAACACGATGGACGCGAGGTCGGTGATCCCGGGCTTGACGGACACGATCCGGCGCTCTTCCTCGGTAAAGGCATCCACAATGGTGCGCACATTGGCCCGCGGGCCCACCAGGCTCATCTGCCCTGACAAAACATGCCAGAACTGGGGCAACTCGTCGATCTTGGAGGCGCGCAGGAAATGACCCAATGACGTCACCCGCGGGTCCCGGGACGAAATAATTTCGTCTGGCTCGACTTCCTTCTTCATGGAAATCGAGCGCAGTTTGATGAAACGGAATGATTTTCCATCAGCACCGATGCGATCGGCTATATAGAAAGGATTATGTCTATCCTCAAGCCAGATCGCGATCATGGCCAAAAGAATAAATGGCGCCCCAATCACCGCGCCGATTGAACCGCCAATAATGTCGATGACGCGTAGAAGCGGCGACCGGCTGACGCGTGGCGCGGATCGCGCCAACGGAAAAGGGATAACTGTCCGTGTGACGTCCCCGTTATCCTGTTCCAGCGTTTCGGTTTGCTGCGCCTGAGCGTGGAATCCATCAAGCATCTGTTTCCGACCCGTGTCCATGTGGTTTTATTTTATGTACTCGCTTATCGAATAATCGTGGCGGTATTGTGGTTAAAAGAGGTTTACGTGAGGTAAATGACGGTAAGATGAACATTGAAGCTGTATAGAGTGGAAAAATCTCGTTTTCAACGCTTTATATCTCATGAGATACTCTTTACCATGAGTCTTTAACTCTGTCTGACACCATGTTCTCTCCAACGGGCACCCAAAGCGCCAATCGGTCTCATGGCCGAATTATAGCTCAGACAACTTTTTTGCGCATCAACTCTTCACAATTTCTGCGGAACGGCCGCGTCAAACCAGCATTTGCGGTATCGCGGCGCCGGCTGTAACTTGGTGCCCCTTAACGTTTATGGAGGTGCTTTCGTGAAGTTCTATGATTGTCAGCCCGCGCCGAGCCCGCGCCGGGTGCGTATGTGCATTGCAGAAAAGGGGCTCGATATTCCGGTGGTCCAGGTCGATCTTCGGAACGGCGAGCACCTGGGAGAAGCCTTCCGCAAGATCAATCCCCAGTGCACTGTCCCGGTGCTGGAAACCGACGAAGGCGTCTGTCTCTGGGAATCCGTCGCCATCTATCGCTATCTCGAGGAAGTCCGGCCCGATCCCCCGCTGATGGGCACCACGCCCTTGGAGAAGGCCATAGTGACCCAGTGGGATCACCGGATGGAGATCGAGGGCTTCTACGCCATGGCCGAGGTGCTGCGCAATACCGCCAAGGGCATGAAAGACCGCGCCATCACCGGGCCCGAAAACTACCCCCAGATCCCTGAGCTGGCGGAACGCGGGCGACGGCGCGCCGCCGCGTTCCTCAAGATGCTTGATGAGCGTCTGAGGGAAAGCCGGTATATCGCTGGCGATTTTTTCAGCGTCGCGGATATCACCGGCGTCATCGTGGTGGATTTCGCCGGCTGGGTAAAGTTCGACATTTCAGAGGGATATCCCAACCTCAAGCGCTGGTATGACGAGATCTCCGCCCGGCCAAGCGCGAAACTTTAAAAGAGCAAATCGCGCTCGGCCAGCCAGGCGGGGTCCGGTCCGGCCCAGCGGTAACGCTTGAGTTCTATCCAGCCGCGCCCGTCAAAGGCGACTCCTTCGGCCTCGAGCAATTCGCGCTGCGGCCCACTTCCGGTCTCGCCGGCCCGGGGGCTCACCTCGCCCTTGGCATTGATCACCCGCTGCCACGGTACGTCGGTGCCCTCGGGCAGCGCAAACAGGGCATAGCCCACCATGCGCGGTGTCACGCCGGCGATATAGTCGGCAATCTGACCGTAGGTCGCGACCCGGCCCGGCGGCACCAGGCGGGCAAGCGCGTAGACTTTTTCATAAGCCGTAAGGTCCTGCCAGACCACCTGTCACACTCATACTGGCGTCATTCATTAAGTTGAGCCACTATGCCGCAATCAAGACGCCGGGGGAACACCATCATGGACAGTGCCACATTCCGCAAGCAAGGCCACCGCATGGTCGACTGGGTTGCCGACTATCTGGACCGCATCGAGGACTATCCGGTGCGCTCGTCGGTCAAACCCGGCGACATTGCCAACGCGCTTCCGCTCGCGGCCCCCGAAAGTCCGGAAAGCTGGGACGCCATTTTCGCCGACCTCGACGCCAAAATCATGCCCGGCATCAGCCACTGGCAGCATCCCATGTTCATGGCCTACTTTCCATCGATCTCCAGCCCGCCAGCTGTGCTCGCAGAAATGGTCATCGCCGGGCTCGGCGTCCAGGGCATGATGTGGGAAACCTCGCCCGCCGCAACCGAGCTTGAAACCCGGGTCATGGAGTGGCTCGGCCGGGCGCTCGGCCTGCCGGACGGGTTCGAGGGCGTCATTCAGGACACCGCGTCGTCGGCGACGCTCTGCGCGGTCTTGACCGCGAGGGAGCGAGCCACCGGCGGCCGCGGCAATGCCGAGGGCGGCGGGGCGTTCGCCAACCTGACCATGTATGCGTCAGCCGAGACCCACAGTTCCATCGACAAGGCCATGCGGATCGCCGGCATCGGCGACGCCCATTTCCGCAAGCTGCCGGTGGACGGAAACCGCGCCCTTGATTGCGCCGCGCTCGAAGCGGCCATTGAGAAAGACAAGGCCGCCGGGCTGAAACCGACGCTGGCGGTGGCCACGATCGGCTCCACCGGCACCGGTGCGGTCGACGATGTGGCGCGGATCGGCGACGTTGCCAGGCGCCACGGCCTCTGGCTCCATGTGGACGGGGCCTGGGCCGGCAGCGCGCTCCTGCTGCCGGAACATCGCGATATGGCGCGGGGCCTCGCAGCCGCTGACAGCTTCGTGATGAACCCGCACAAGTGGCTTTACACCGGCATGGACTGTTCGGCCTATTTTGTGCGCGACACCGAGGCGCTCCAGCGCACCTTCGCCATCCTGCCGGAGTATCTGAAAACGGCTGAAACGAGTGTGATCAACTACCGGGACTGGGGCATTCCGCTCGGCCGGCGGTTCCGCGCGCTCAAGCTCTGGTTCGTGATGAGGAGTTACGGGCTTGAGGGGCTGCGCGCCGAGCTTCGCCGTCATATCGCGTTGGCGCATGATCTGGCGGAAAAACTCGGCGGGGAAGACGATTTTGAAATCCTGGTCCCGCCGCGCCTCGCGCTGTTCGTCTTCCGCTATCGTCCGACCGGCCTTGATGACAAAGAGCTCGACACGCTGAATGAGCGCCTGCTCGCTGCCCTCAACGACAGCGGCGAGATTTATCTCACCCGGATCACCGTGGACGGCCGCTTTGCCATCCGGGTCAGCATAGGCCAGGCGCGCGTCACCGAGGCCCATACGAGCAAGGCGTTCGACCTGATTACCGGCCTCGCCCGCGGGCATTGAGCACTCTTGGTCGGCGCGGCAAACTCGAGTACTGTACCGCCCCACCAAATCGTTCGTTAGGACCATAAAAACAATGCAGATTGCCACACCTTATCTTTTGTTTCTGGGCGACGCCGCCGACGACCTGGCGGCCAAAACCGCCAAAGGCGTGCTCCACTGGCGGCCCGACAGTTGCCTGGGCCAGATCCGCATGGAGGGCTGTGTCGCCGACCTTGGCCTGCCTGACATGACGGTTCCTGACGCGGCGGCGGCCGGCGTCAAAACCATGATGATCGGCGTCGCCAATGCGGGCGGGGTGATTCCGGACCACTGGGCCGACACCATCGTGGAAGCCATGGAAGCGGGGCTTGACGTGGCAAGCGGGCTCCACCGCCGGCTTGCCGACATTCCGGCCATTGCCGAGGCGGCGAAGCGCACCGGCCGCGCGCTCTTCGACGTGCGCCACCCGCAGGGCGCGCTGAAGACCGGCACGGGCGTCAATCGGCCGGGCAAGCGCCTGCTGACCGTGGGCACCGACTGCTCGGTCGGCAAGATGTTCGCCTCGCTTGCCATCGAGGCCGAAATGAAGGCGCGGGGGATCAAGGCCGACTTCCGCGCGACCGGTCAGACCGGGATTCTGATTGCCGGGTCGGGTATTTCGGTGGATGCGGTGGTGGCCGACTTCATTTCCGGCGCGGCCGAAGCCATCAGCCCGGCGGGCGACCCCGACCATTGGGATATCGTTGAAGGTCAGGGCTCGCTGTTTCACCCGTCCTTCGCGGGCGTCAGCCTCGGGCTTTTGCACGGCAGCCAGCCCGACGCGCTGGTTCTCTGCCACGAGCCGACCCGGACCCATATGCGCGGGCTGCCCCATGCTCCCCTGCCCGGTCTGAAAGAATGCCTGAAGGCTAACCTCGCCGCCGCCCGGCTCACCAACCCGGCGGTGAAGGCGATAGGTGCGGCGGTCAATACGTCGAAGCTCGGCGAGGCGGAGGCTAAAGCCTGCCTTGCCCGGGTCGCGGACGAGATCGACCTGCCCGCCACCGACCCGGTACGCTTTGGCGCCGGGCCGCTGGTCGACGCGCTCGGGGTCTGAGCGGTGGCCAAACTCACTGTTGCCCACGAAAGCTGGCCGATCCGGGGTGCTTTTGTCATCTCCCGCGGGGCCAAGACCAGTGCGGAAGTGGTGGTGGCGACGCTCGAAGAGGACGGCCATGTCGGCCGGGGCGAGTGCGTGCCCTATGCCCGCTACAACGAGACCGTCGACAGTGTCATCGCCGAGATTGAGGATCTTCGCGAGGTGCTGTCGGTCGGCACGACGCCCGAAGCGCTGCTGACCCAGATGCCGGCAGGCGCGGCGCGCGCGGCGGTGGATTGCGCGCTTTGGGACCTGATGGCGAAACGGGCGGGCCGCAGGGTATGGGAGCTTTTGCGGCTTTCCGAGCCGACGCCGCTCACCACCGCCTATACACTCAGCATCGCAAGTCCCGAAGACATGGCGCGGGCGGCCAGTGACGCGGCCGCCTACCCCCTCCTCAAGCTGAAGCTCGGCAGCGGCGATATCGCGCTCGATCTGGCGCGTGTGCAGGCGGTGCGCACGGCGCGCAGTGACGCCCGGATCGTGGTCGACGCCAACGAGGCGTGGTCAATGGCCGAACTTGAGAGCGCCGCGACCGAGCTCGCCGAGGCCGACGTCACCCTGATCGAGCAGCCCCTGCCCGCCGGCGACGACGCGGCGCTTGAAGGGTTTGAATCTCCCGTGCCGCTTTGCGCTGATGAATCAGTACATGACACCGCCTCCCTCGGCCCGCTGATCGGTCGATATGCCATGATCAACATCAAGCTCAACAAGACCGGCGGGCTGACCGAGGCGTTAAACCTGAAAGCGGCGGCAGAACGCTCAGGCCTCGGCATCATGGTCGGTTGCATGGTCGGCACCTCGCTCGCCATGGCCCCGGCGATACTGGTCGCCGAAGGCGCGAGCGTGGTCGACCTCGATGGGCCCCTGCTCTTGGCCAAGGACCGCGCACCCGGCCTTCGTTACGAAGGCGCAACGATGTATCCGCCGGAGTCGGACGTGTGGGGGTAGGAAGAAGAGAAGCCTCCCATAGCCGTCATGCCGGACGTGATCCGGCATCCATTGTGCCGCCTGCCAGATGGATCCCGGATGTCGCTTAGCTCCTCCGGGATGACACGGTCTGGAATCGTCAGATCGCGCGGGTGGCGGTGGCAAGCCAGCGGGCGGTGTCTTTGTCCACGAGCGGCGTCAGTTCATTTCGCACCCGGGCGTGATAGGCGTTGAGCCAGTTGGCCTCGGCGTCGGTCAACAGCACCCGCTCGACCAGACTGAGGTCGATGGGGGCGAGCGTCAGCGTCTCGAACTCGTAAAGCTCAAGCGCGCTTTCCACGCTGTCGGCGGGCTCGACCAGCACCAGGTTCTCGATGCGGATGCCAAAGCCGTCCGTCTTGTAGAAACCGGGCTCGTTGGAGACGATCATGCCGGGCTCCAGCGCAGTCTGGCCGGCGGCCTTGGAAATGCCCTGCGGGCCTTCATGGACGCCGAGATAAGCGCCGACACCGTGGCCGGTGCCATGGTCATAGTTGAGCCCCACCTGCCACAAGGGCATGCGCGCCAGCACATCGAGCTCGGCCCCGGTGGTCCCCTTGGGAAAGCGCGCGGTGGCAATGGCGATATGGCCCTTGAGCACACGGGTAAAGCGGTCGCGTTCCTCCGGGCTCGGGCTGCCGCCGATTGCCACCGTGCGGGTGATGTCGGTGGTGCCGTCCAGGTACTGCGCCCCGCTGTCAACGAGATACATCTCGCCCGTCTTAATCGGCCGGCTCGACTCCGGCGTCACCCGGTAGTGCACGACCGCCCCGTTCGGGCCTGCCCCTGAAATGGTATCGAAGCTCAAGCCCTGAAACAGCGCGCCTTCGCGCCGGAACGCTTCCAGCCGGTCGGCGGCGGCCAGCTCATCGAGCCCGCCTTTGGGCGCTTCGGCGGCGAGCCAGGCGAGGAACCGGGTGACGGCCACGCCGTCGCGCTTGTGGGCGGCGCGGGTGCCGGCAATCTCGGCCGGGTTCTTGCGCGCCTTGGCAAGCTGGCAGGGGTCGGCTTTTTTTATAATCGTCGCGCCCGCTTCGTCAAGTACGTGAAACACAGCGGCTGACGCCAGCGCCGGGTCGACCAGAACCGTCTTGCCTTCCTCGCCCAGTACGCCAAGCCCCTTGGCGAAATCGGTCTTGGGATGGAGGCGCACGTGAGACCCAAGGTGGGAGCGCAATCCGTCGGTGACCTTGGCCGGATCGATATAGAGGTCGACCCCGCCCTTGATATCCAGAATGGCGAAGGCCAGCACCAGCGGGGTGTGGTCCACGTCGCGACCCCGGATGTTGAGGAGCCAGGCGATGGAATCGAGCGCGGTGATCACCGCCGCCTCTGCGCCGGCCTCAACTGTTTCCTTCGCCATGCGCGCCCGTTTGCTCTCGGCGCTTTCCCCGGCGTAGGTCTCGTCATGGGGAACCGCTTCGAAGGCGGGCGGGGCGGGCTGGCCGGTCCACACCGCGTCGATGGGGTTCGTGTCCACCGCCACAAGCTCGATGCCTTTGGGCCCGAGCGCCTTTTCCATTTTCTCAACCCAGGGGCCCCCGTGAAGCCAGGGGTCGTAACCGATCCGGTCACCCCGTTGCGCCGTCTCGGCAATCCAGGTCTCCGCCGGGTCGTCGATCAGGTGTTTGAAGGCATAATCTTCATCGTCCACCTGGGCCCGGGCCTGAAGGGTATAGCGCCCATCCACAAAGAGCGCCGCCTTATCACTCAGGACAACGCCGAGCCCGGCCGAGCCGTCGAACCCGGTGAGCCAGGCGAGGCGCTGGGCGTAAGAAGGGGTGTATTCGCTGCGGTGCTCGTCGGTGTGGGCGACCACGAAGCCGGTAAGGTTTCGTTGGGCAAGCTCCGCCCGGAGCGCCTCGAGGCGCTCATGATGCACGGTCCCATGCTTCACTTTTGCGTCCATCACCTATTCCGCCGCGACCAGCCTGGCCGCTTCCTCTTCCACCACCGTACCTATGGCCTGGGTCAGCCGGGCAAGATCATCGGCCTCGATGGTGAAGGCCGGTGTTAGATAGATGGTATTTCCAATCGGCCGAATCCAGACGCCTTGCCTTTCGAAGCGCTGACGCAGGACCGCCGGATCGTCGATTTTCTGCATCTCCACCACGCCGACCGCGCCCTTGACCCGCACGTCCCTGACGCCGGGTAGGCCGCGGAACTGTTCCAGCGACTGGGTCAAATGCCCCTCGATGCGGCGCACCTGCTCGAGCCGCGGTTCGGATTCAAAGAGGTCGAGCGAGGCATTGGCCGCCGCGCAGGCCAGCGGATTGGCCATGAACGTCGGCCCGTGCATGAAGGCTTTTTCGGGGTCGTCGGAGAGGAACGCATTGTAGACCTTGGTCGTGGCCACCGTCGCCGCCATCGCCACCGCGCCGCCCGAGAGCGCCTTGCCGAGACAGATGATGTCGGGGACGATGCCCGCCTCTTCGCAGGCGAACAGGGACCCGGTGCGGCCGAATCCGGTAAAGATCTCGTCGGCGATCAGCAGCACGCCGTGGGCGCGGGCCACCTCGGCCATGGCATTGAGCGCCCGGGCCGAGTGGAACTTCATGCCGCCCGCGCCCTGAATGAGCGGCTCGAAAATAACCGCGGCCAGTTCGTGTTTGTGCGCAGCGAGCGTTTCCTCGAACGCGGCAAGCCCTGCGTCATCTGTCGGAAAGTCCACCACAACCTGGGGCGCAAGATAGCCCTTGAACTGGCTATGCATGCCGTCGTCGGGGTCGCAGACCGACATGGCCGCCGCGGTGTCGCCATGGTAGCCCGCCCGGAAGCTGAGGAACCGGTGGCGGCCCTCTACGCCCAGATTCAGCCAGTACTGGACCGCCATCTTCATGGCGATTTCCACCGACACCGAACCGGACTCGGAAAAGAACACATGATTGAGGTCGCCGGGCAACAGGTCGGCAAGCCGCCCGGCGAGCCGGGCGGCCGGTTCATGCACCAGCCCGCCCAGCATCACATGCGGCATGATGCGGGCCTGTTCGGCGATGGCGTCCCGGATATGGGGGTGATTGTAGCCATGGCAGGCGGTCCACCAGGACGCGATGCCGTCAATCAGCTCCCGCCCGTCGGCCAGTTTGATGCGCACGCCTTCAGTCGCGATGACCGCCAGCGCATCCGGCGCTGTCTGCATCTGGGTGTAGGGCAGCCAGAGGTGGTCACGTGCTTGCCTTTGCCAGTCCGGTGCGTCGGTCATGGGGGCTCCGGTCAGAGCGGTTCGATCCCGAGACGCTCAAACAGGGCGGTGTCCTTGTTGGCGTCGGGATTGGGCGTGGTCAAGAGCTGCTCGCCATAAAAGATCGAGTTGGCCCCGGCGAGGAAACAGAGCGCCTGCATCTCGTCGCTCATGTCTTCGCGCCCCGCCGACAGCCGCACAGTGGACGCCGGCATCAGGATGCGGGCAACCGCAATGGTGCGCACGAACTCCAGCGGGTCGAAGCCGTCCTCGCCAAACAAGGGCGTGCCTTCGACCTGCACCAGCAAGTTGATCGGCACGCTTTCCGGGTGTTTGGGCATGGTGGCGAGCGTCATCAGCATGCCGGCGCGGTCGGCGCGCGACTCGCCCATGCCGACAATCCCGCCGGAGCACACGTTGATGCCGGACTGGCGCACGTTCTCCAGCGTATCGAGCCGGTCCTTGTAGGTCCGGGTGGTGATGATCTCACCGTAAAACTCCTCGGAGGTGTCGATGTTGTGGTTGTAGTAGTCGAGCCCGGCGTCCTTGAGCCGCGCGCTCTGGCTGTCGTCGAGCATGCCGAGGGTGACGCAGGTCTCGAGCCCCAGCGCCTTGACCCCTTCGATCATGGCGCAGACGGCGTCGAGGTCGCGGTCCTTGGGCGAGCGCCAGGCGGCGCCCATGCAGAACCGGCTGGCGCCGGCGTCCTTGGCGCGCCGGGCGTCGGCGAGCACGCTTTCCACTTCCATCAGCTTGCTGGCCTTGAGATCCGTGCCGTGGTGCGCCGACTGCGGGCAATAACCGCAGTCTTCCGGGCAACCGCCGGTCTTGATGCTGAGAAGCTGGCTCAACTGGACCCTGTTCGGGTCGAAATGCGCGCGGTGCACCGTCTGGGCCCGGAACAGCAGGTCGTTGAACGGCAGGTCAAACAGAGCCTCGATCTCGGCGCGCGTCCAGTCGTGGCGCAGACCGTCGGCCGGTCCGGCGGTTGAGTTCTCGAGGGGCATTGCTTCTACTGTAGTCATTTCTCTTGCTCGCAGTCTTTCGCTTTTCGAGCGCACAGTCCACAAGGCGCTATCCCAAGTCAAGGCATAACGTTGACTGCGCGCACGATCCTGTCAAGATGCGCGCCTTGGAATCGGGATCATGGACTCACTGGAAACATACGCCGCCGCAAAGCTTGCCGCGATCGACGACCGCGGGCTGACGCGCCGGATCACGCCGACCCGGCGCGGACCGGGCGGCACCGCCACGCGCGCCGGGCAGTCGCTGATCTCGTTCTGCTGCAATGATTATCTGAACCTGACCCAGCACCCAGAGGTTATTGCGCGGGCCCAGCAGGCGGTCGCGGATTATGGCGCGGGCGCGGGCGGATCGCGGCTGGTGACCGGGGATTTTCCATTGCTTTCGGAGCTTGAGGACCGCCTTGCCCGGCTCAAGGGGACGGATGCGGCCTGCGTGTTCGGCAGCGGGTACCTGGCGAATATCGGCATCATCCCGTGCTTTGCCGGACCCCGCGACGTGATTTTCGTCGACGAACTGGCCCATGCCTGCCTTTATGCCGGCGCGCGGATGAGCGGGGCCACCACGCACGTGTTCCGCCATAATGACATGGAATACCTGGAGGCTCTGCTCGCAGCCGAGCGGGCGACGCATCCCCATGCCCTGATCCTGACGGACGGCGTGTTCAGTATGGACGGCGACCTCGCCCCCCTCGATGTTATGGGGCCGCTGGCGCGGGCGCACGACGCCTGGCTTCTGACCGACGACGCCCACGGGGTTGGCGTCGTGGGCCGGGATGGGCGCGGGTCCAGCTTCGCCTTCGGGCCTGACAAGGCCGACGTGCCGTTGCAGATGGGCACACTCTCCAAGGCCATCGGGTCCTATGGCGGCTATCTTTGCGCGAGCGGACCCGTCATCGACTTCGTGAAAAACCGGGCGCGCAGCCTGATTTTCTCGACCGCGTCTCCACCGGCGAGCGTTGGCGCGGCGCTCGCCGCCCTCGACATTATCGAGCGCGACGCGGACTTGCGCGTGGCCCCGCTCGCCAAGGCACGTCTTTTCACGACACGCCTCGGTCTGCCTGAACCGGCAAGTCCCATTGTGCCGATCGTGGTGGGCGCGCCCGAGCCCGCGCTCGCCGCGTCCCAAGCGCTCCTCGACCAGGGCTTTCTGGTCACCGCCATCCGCCCGCCCTCGGTGCCCGAAGGCACCGCGCGGCTGCGCGTCACCTTCATGGCGAGCCACAGCGACGCGGACGTGATCCGGCTCGCCGACGCAATCCGGGCGCTGGGGATGCCATGACCCGACTGTTTGTCACGGCGACGGGTACGGAGGTCGGCAAAACGCTTGTCACCGCCGCGCTCGCCCATCAGCTGCGGGCTTTGGGGCGCACAGTCGAGGCGCTCAAACCCGTGCTGTCCGGATTTGACCCTGCGGGCCCCAGTGACGCACACGAGATTCTGGCGGCCTTGGGCCGGCCGCTGACCGACCTTGATCACATCAGCCCCTGGCGGTTCAAGGCCCCGCTGTCGCCGGACGTTGCGGCGGCGCGCGAGGGTCGTAAGATCCCGTTCGACGATCTGATCGCCTTCTGCCGGCGCGCCATTGACGGCGACGCCGACACGGTCCTGATCGAAGGGGTGGGCGGCGCGTTCGTACCATTGGACGACCGACACTCGGTGGCCGACTGGATCGCCGCTCTGGGGCTTCCCGCCCTGGTCGTTACCGGCAGTTATCTGGGCTGCCTCAGCCACACCATCGCGACGGTGGAAGCGATGTGCGCGCGCAATCTCGACATTACCGCGCTCATTGTGAGCGAGTTCGGCAGACGCGCCGATGCCGCTCGAGGTCACCATCGCCGCACTTTCCCGCTTCCTGCCCGGCCTCGCCATCCTGCCCCTGCCCCGGCTTTCAGCGGTCGAGGGTGAGCCCCTGTGGCGTCATGTGCCGGACCTGACGGCAGTTCTTTCCGACTGAGCGTTGCCGTTGCCCGGCACGATCTGCCGGAACCGTCTTCACTTTGCCCCGATCTGGCGGAAATCCGGGCCCCTTCCTGTTGGCAAGGTCCTTGCAAACGAACTCTCCGACACCACAATACGAGAGGACCAGGACCCATGACCTGTTTGGAGACCCACACACCCACCCTTCAGGCTCTGCTGGATGAAGGCGACATCGACCCCAGGCCCTACTTCGAAATCGTCGCCAATAACCTGCTGACCCGATGCGGGTGGCACGCGCTGCGCCTCGCCACCATGGCGACCGAACAGGTGCGGCAAGCCCAGGACGCGGAAAGTCTTGTGTTATGGCAAGGAGTTCGCTCGGTCCTCATGGAACGGCTACGCGGCGTGAGCGCCGAGGATGGGCCGGTCATTCACTAGGAAAGATAGGGGCGGGCTCGAACAATCTGGCGCAAAGCCGGGGTTTGTGGTATAAACCCTGTTCTGCCCGACTGCCTCGGTTTCGCGCTCTGAACAGGCGTTGCCGGGGCTCTTTTTATGGGGACGGCTAACCCACGTTCTGCAGCCACGGGAACCAGTCAAACAGCACCGTACCGGCAGACTGTAGCACGCCGGTCATCATCGCCGCGCCGGTGGCAATCAACAGCACGCCGACCATAATCTCAACCGCGCGCATGTGCCGCTTGAGCGGTTTGATTGCGCGCATAAACGCGCCAACACCCAACGCGGCCAGCAGGAACGGCACGCCAAGCCCGGCTGAATAGACCGCGAGCAGCCCCACGCCTTCGCCTAGCCCCTCGCGGGTCGCCGCAACCGCCAGGATCGCGCCCAGGATCGGCCCGATGCACGGCGTCCAGCCGAAGGCGAAAGCGAGACCGACAAGATAGGCGCCTGCCGGGCCCATCGGCCGTGACGCGGTCTGAAAGCGCGCTTCGCGGTCGAGAAACGTGATCCGGAAAAGCCCCATGAAATGGAGGCCGAGCACGATCACCAGCGCGCCCGCGATCATGGAAAAAAGATCAAGATGGGCGCGCAAGGCCGCGCTGACGGCGGACGCGCCGGCGCCCAGCGCGACGAATACGGTCGAAAAACCAAGCACGAAAGCAAGCGCGCGGCCCGCCACACGCTTTGTCGCCACATGGCCGCCAGCTTCAAGCTCGGCGAGCGAGGCGCCGGTCAGGAAACTGAGATAGGCCGGCACCAGCGGCAGAACGCAGGGCGATACGAAACTCAACACCCCGCCCAGAAGCGCCACCAGATAGCCAACATCGCCGCTGTTCATCGGTCCATCCTGTTAATGTGAGAACCGCCGCGAGACCGCGCCCGCAAGCAGGCCGGCGGACACCGCGACCGCCACCGCGATCGCACCATAGGTAGCCGGGTCGGTTTTGGCAAAGTCGAAGATCACCCGTTCGATCCCGGTCTTGTCGACCGACAACGGGCTCGACTGATGGGTCACCACCACGCCGTCGCGAACCAGATAGACGTCTGCCTGATAGCGTCCGACGGGCACGTTCACCGGAAAATAGATCTCGGTCCGGAACAGGGTTTTTCCCAGAATCGCCAGATTACCGAACCTCTCGGTATAAAGACCCGCGTTGCGCATGTTGCGCAGCACCGCCGCCTTGAAGGTCGTGGCCTCGGCCGGCGGCTTGCCCTTCCAGGTGAAGGCTATGCGGTCGAGCCCGAGGCCGTATTTCCTGGCCTCGCCCGGGAGAAACATGTCGTTAAGCGGACGGGTGGCCGATAAGGCGTAGTATCCGGGAATCGGATTCAGCTCGGCGGATTCGGCATTGACCCAGACCCCGGCCACCCTGGCCTTTTTACGCACCATCTGGGCAAGGTCGGGACCGCGCACCACGACCACGATATCGTACGCCCGCGCATCCGATGGGGACTTGTTGTCCGCGTTCACCGCGAACCAGTCCACCGCGCCGAACAGCAGGAGGCTGGTGCCGGAAAACTGGGAGGTGATAGCGATCTGATGGCTGGAAATATCGGTCACCAGCTCCTCGGTCGTCCGGGCTTTGATTGCGGCGTCAACGTGGATTGGCGACAGCGCGGCCCAGAAAGCCGACGCCGCGACCACCACAACCATGAAACCGGGTAGAGCCAACCGCATGGTCAATTCCCCAGCGGCAGCACGGAAAACAGCTCGTCCGGCCGGATCACAAGATCGTAGGCGAGCTTGCCGCAAACCACGAGCACGAAGACGCCGAGAAGGCCCCGGAGATGTTCGCCCCGGAGCCGCCCGCCGACCCGCGCGCCGATCTGCGCGCCCGTGACCGATCCGATCAACAGCATCAGCGCGAGCAGAACATCCACCGTCTGGGTGTTGACCGAATGGAGAAAGGTGACACAGGCGGTCACCACGGTGATTTGAAACAGCGAGGTCCCGATCACCACATTGGTCGGCATATTCAAAAGGTAAATCATGGCGGGCACCATGATAAAGCCGCCGCCCACGCCCATGATGGCCGCGAGCACGCCGACAAGCGCGCCCAATGTCAGGGGCAGGAGCACACTGATATACTGGCGCGACTTGCGGAACCGCATCTTGAACGGAAGCGCGTCAATCCAGCTGCGCGAGCGACGCGCCGGCCGCCGCGGCACGCCGTTGCGCCGCCGCCAGGTCTCCACCACGCTTTCGATCACCATCAGCGAGCCAATGCCGCCAAGAAAGATCACGTAAGCGAGCGAAATCGTCAGCTCGACCTGACCGAGCTCCTTGAGCCAGGCGAACAACAGCGACCCGCCGTAGGACCCCCCCGCGCCGCCGACAATCATCACCAGGCCCATTTTGACGTCGACGCCGCCGCGCCGAAGATGCGCCTGGGCGCCGGAGATCGACGCGGCGGCGGTCTGGTTGGCCGCGCTGGCCACCGCCACCGCCGGAGGAACGCCGGCAAAAATCAGCAGCGGCGTCATCAGAAAGCCGCCGCCGACACCGAACATGCCGGACAAAAAGCCGACCAGACCACCCATGCCGAGAAGAAGAAAGACGTTAAGCGATATCTCGGCTATGGGGAGGTAGATTTGCATGGTTCGTCAATATGCCGGAGGGTTTCCCCCGCTATACGCGATCGGTTGGCAGAATACCAGCGCGAACCGCCAGATCAGGGCGACTGCGCTCTGTCATCACGAGCCTCTTTCTTCTGCTCTGGACTTGACGTTAACGTAAACGTTAAGTAGACTCGCTTCCATCGAGTCGCCGAGGATCCATTGAGCAAACCAACTTTCACTATATCCGATCTCGCCCGGGAATTCGACGTTACCCCGCGCACCATCCGGTTTTATGAGGATGAAGGGTTGCTGTCGCCCGCGCGCGAAGGTCAGTGCCGGATCTACAGTCCGGGCGACCACGCCCGGCTGGCCTGGATTCTGCGCGGCAAGCGGGTCGGTTTGTCGCTCAAGGACATCGGCGAGCTTCTCGACCTTTACGATCTGGGTGACGGCCGCGTCCGCCAACGCGAGGAAACCATCAAGAAACTCAACGCGCGCCTTGAAGTGCTAGAACAGCAGAAGCAGGATATCGAAGCGACGATTATGGAAATCAGCGATTTCTGCGCGACCCTGGAACAGCTCCTGGCGGGTGAGACCCCGCGCAAGCAAGCCGGCTGAGACCCGCAACCAACGAGACTTTAGAGGAGTTCTCTGATGCCTAGCTACAGCGCCCCTGTCCGGGACATGAAATTCATCCTTCACGAGGTCTTGGGACTCGACGGTTATGGCAACCTTGATGCCTTCAAGGAGGCGACGCCCGATGTGGTCGACGCCATCCTGGAAGAAGCCGGCAAGTTTGCGGCCGAAGTGCTGCAACCCATCAACCGGTCGGGCGACGAGGAAGGCTGCACGCTTGAAGACGGCGCGGTCACCACGCCCGCAGGCTTTAAGGACGCCTACAAGCTTTATGTGGAAGGCGGCTGGCAGGGCCTGACCGCACCTACGGAATACGGCGGCCAGCAGCTTCCCCAGGTGCTCGGCCTCGCGGTCAGCGAAATGATGGTCGCCGCCAACTGGGGCTTCGCCATGTACCCGGGGCTGACCAAGGGGGCCGTGGAAGCGATCATCGCCCATGCCAGCGACGAGATCAAAGCCAAGTACCTGCCCAGGATGGTGACCGGGGAGTGGTCGGGCACCATGAACCTGACCGAGCCCCAGTGCGGCACCGACCTCGGACTGATTCGCACCAAGGCCGAGCCGGCCGACGATGGCAGCTACCGGATTTCCGGCACCAAGATCTTCATCTCGGCCGGCGAGCATGACATGAGCGAAAACATCATCCATCTGGTGCTCGCCAAGATCCCCGGCGGGCCCGAGGGCACCAAGGGCATCAGCCTCTTTGTCGTGCCCAAATTCCTGGTCGGCAACGACGGCGCGCCGGGCGAGCGCAATGGCGTTACCGTCGGCTCCATCGAGGAAAAGATGGGCATTCATTCCAACGCCACCTGTGTCCTGAACTATGACAATGCGGTGGGCTACCTGGTCGGCGAAGAACACAAGGGCATGCGCAACATGTTCACCATGATGAACGAAGCGCGCTTGGGCGTTGGCCTGCAGGGCCTCGCCATTGCCGATGTGGCCTACCAGAACGCCGTCACCTATACCCGCGACCGGCTCCAGGGCCGCGCGCTTACGGGGGCGAAAAATCCGGATGGCCCGGCGGACCCGATTATCGTTCACCCGGATGTGCGCCGTATGCTGATGACCATGCGCGCCTTTACCGAAAGCGCGCGCGCGCTGGTGTTGTGGACCGGGCTTCACGTCGACCTGAGCCACGCCTCCGAAGACGAGAAAACCCGGGAACAGGCGGACGACCTGGTGGCGCTGCTGACGCCGGTGATCAAGGCCTATATGACCGACATGGGGGTCGAAGTGGCAAATCTGGCCATGCAATGCTATGGCGGCCATGGCTATATCCGCGAATGGGGGATGGAGCAGTTCGCCCGCGACGCCCGCATAGCGCCCATATATGAAGGCACCAACGGGGTCCAGGCCATGGACCTGATTGGCCGCAAGCTGCCGGCGAACGGGGGACGCGCCATTATGGCATTCGGCGCCCTGACCAAACAGTTCGTCACCGAAAACGACGGCGAGGAAAAACTGAAACCCTTGATCGACGGGCTCAAAAGCGGCGCCAATCAGTTGCAGCAGGCCACCATGTGGCTGATGCAGAACGCCATGGCGAACCCGGAACACGCCGGCGCCGGCGCCCATGATTACCTGAGGTTGATGGCGCTGGTGGTCCACGGCTACATGTGGTGCCTGATGGCCAAAACCGCGCTCACCAAGCTTTCCGAAGATTCCGGCGACAAGGCGTTTTACGAGGCCAAGCTCGCCACCGCGCGCTTCTACATGAGCCATATCATGCCCGAGGCTGCAACCCGTCTCGCCCGGGTCGAGGCCGGGGCTGACGATGTCATGGCGCTTGACGCCGACCTGTTCTAGGAGACCGACAATGACCGATGCCTACATCTTTGACCATGTGCGCACGCCGCGCGGCCGCGGCAAGGCGACCGGGTCCTTGCATGAAATCACACCCATATCGCTCGCCGCGCAAGTGCTGGAGGCGATCCGCGACCGCAACGAGCTGGACACCGCCCTCGTCGACGACGTGGTCATGGGCGTGGTCTCGCCGGTGGGCGAACAGGGCGGCGTGATCCCGCGTTCCGCCGCGCTCGTGGCCGGCTATCCCGATACCGTGCCCGGCGTTCAGATGGACCGGTTCTGCGCGTCGGGGCTGGTGGCCACCAACACCGCGGCGGCCAAGGTGATGTCCGGGCAGGCCGATCTCGCCATTGGCGGCGGAGTTGAGGCCATGTCGCGCATTCCCATGGGGTCCGATGGCGGGGCCTGGATTTGCGATCCGACGGTGGCCAAACGCATGGGCTTCGTGCCCCAGGGCATCAGCGCCGACCTCATCGCCACCAAATACGGCCTCAGCCGGGAGGACGTGGACAGCTATTCGGTCGAAAGCCAGCGCCGCGCCAAGCTGGCGTGGGACGAGGGCCGGTTTGCCAAATCCGTCGTGCCGGTCAAGGACACGCTGGGCATGCCTGTCCTTGACCATGACGAGCACATGCGGCCGGAAACCACCATGCAGTCGCTCGGCGCGCTCAACCCCTCGTTTGCCGATCTTGAGGCTTACGGTTTCGCGACGGTGGCATTGCTCAGGTACCCCGAGGTTGAGAAGATCAATCACGTCCACCACGCCGGGAATTCGAGCGGCATCGTGGATGGAGCCAGCGCAATCCTGGTCGGCACCAGGGAAATGGGCGAGAAACTGGGGCTGACGCCACGGGCAAAGATCCGTGCGTTCGCCGACATCGGGTCGGAGCCGACCATCATGCTCACCGGCCCCGCTGATTCCGCCCTCAAGGCGCTGAAACGCGCCGGCATGGAGAAAGCGGACATCGACCTCTGGGAGCTCAATGAAGCGTTTGCCGCTGTGGTGCTGCGCTTCATGCAGGTGCTCGACGTCGACCACGGCGACATCAATGTCAACGGCGGCGCCATCGCCATGGGCCACCCGCTCGGCGCCACCGGAGCCATGCTGTTGGGCACCGTGCTCGATGAGCTTGAGCGCACCGATAAATCGACGGCGCTGGTGTCGCTTTGTATCGGCGGTGGCATGGGCACCGCCACCATCATCGAACGCGTGTAAGGGGGCGAAAACAATGGCAAAGGCATTTACTTACGACGTTGACGGCGATGGCGTCGCGCTCCTCACCCTCGATCTTCCCGGCCGCTCCATGAACGTCCTGACCGAAGACCTGATGGTCGAGCTTGAAGGGCTCATCGGCAAAATCGCCAAGGACGACGCCATCAAGGGCGCTGTGATCACGTCCGGCAAACCCGCGTTCCTGGCGGGCGCGGACCTGCCTATGCTCGCCGCCATGTCCGAGAAGGCCAAAACCGCGCCGGTCGAAGAGGTGTTCAAGGCCGCGTTCGAATTCAACCGGGTGTTCCGGCTGATCGAGACCTGCGGCAAACCCTTTGCGGCCGCCATCAACGGCCTCGCCATGGGCGGCGGGCTTGAACTGGCGCTCGCCTGCCATCACCGGGTGGTGGCGGACGATCCCAAGATCCAGCTCGGCCTGCCGGAGGTGAAGGTCGGCCTGATGCCGGGCGCGGGCGGGACCCAGCGCCTGGTGCGCCTGATGGGCGTGCAGGCGGCGCTCCCTTACCTGTTGCAGGGCCGCAGCATGTCGCCGCAGGAAGCCGTCGGCTTCGGCGTGGTCGACGCCATGGCGCCGGCCGACCAGGTGATTGCCGAAGCCAAAAAACTGGTGCTCGAGAACACCGACGCGACCCAGCCGTGGGATGCCAAGGGCTTCAAGGTGCCGGGCGGTCAGGGTTCGATGAATCCCAAGGTGGTGCAGGTGTTCATGGCCGGCGAGGCGATGCTCCGGAAAGAAACCAGGGACGTTTATCCGGGCCCGCAGGCGATCATGGCCGCCGTCTACGAGGGCCATCAGGTGCCGATTGACGCCGCGCTTCGAATTGAGTCCCGCTATTTCACCAGCCTGATTCTGAGGCCCGAAGCGGCCAACATGATCCGCACCCTCTTTGTCAACAAGGGCGAGGCCGACAAGCTGGTGCGCCGGCCCAAGGATGTGGCGCAAACCCAAGTCAAAAAGCTCGGCGTGCTGGGCGCAGGCATGATGGGTGCGGGCATCGCGTACGTTTCGGCGCGGGCCGGCATGGAGGTGATCCTCCTCGACATGAAGCAGGAGGCCGCCGCCAAGGGTCGGGCCTATTCGGTCGGGCCGCTCGAAAAAGACGTGCGCCGCGGCAAGCTCACGCGCGAGAAGGCGGAAGCCATCCAGGCGCGGATCACCGCAACCACCGACTATGCCTTGCTCGCGGACGTGGATCTGGTGATCGAAGCGGTGTTCGAGGATATGGGCGTCAAGGCCGACGTGACCAAAAAGGCCGAGGCTGAGCTCCCAACGACCACCGTCTTTGCCTCCAACACCTCGACCCTGCCGATCACCAGTCTGGCGAAAGCCAGCAAGCGGCCCGACCGGTTCATCGGCATTCATTTCTTCTCGCCAGTGGAGAAAATGCCGCTCGTCGAGGTGATCGTGGGCGAGAAAACCAACGACGAAACGCTGGCCCGCGCGCTTGACTATGTGCGCCAGATCCGCAAGACGCCGATTGTGGTCAATGACAGCCGCGGGTTCTACACCAGCCGCTGTTTCGGCACCTACCCGACCGAGGCCATGGCCATGCTGAGCGAAGGCGTCGTCCCGGCGCTGATTGAAAACGCCGGGCTGATGGCGGGAATGGCGGTGGGGCCGCTGGCGGTCGCCGACGAGGTCTCGATCGAGCTGGCCTGGAAGGTCAAGGAAGCGACCAAGGCGGCGCTGGGTGACGCGTACCAGCCGAGCCCGGCGGACGAAGTCCTCGACCTGTTCGTCAAGGAGCTCGGCCGGATCGGCAAGAAAGCGGGCAAGGGCTTTTACGAGTACCCGCAGGAGGGCAAAAAGTTCCTTTGGCCCGGCCTTGCCGAGCAGTTCGCCCCGGCCAAGGAGCAGCCCTCGGTGGATGAGGTCAAGAAGCGGCTGCTTTACCGCCAGGCCGTTGAGGTCGCGCGCTGCTTTGCCGAGAATGTGGTCACCGCGCCGGCGGACGCCGACGTGGGCGCCATCTTCGGCTGGGGCTTCGCGCCCCAGACCGGCGGGCCCCTGTCGCTGATCGACACGGTGGGCGTCGAGGCGTTTGTGGCCGAGTGCGACAAGCTGGCGCAGGAATACGGACCGCGCTACGCCCCACCGGACCTGCTCAGAGACATGGCGGCGGCGAAAAAGACGTTTTACGAGGCAGCGTGACCGCAACCGTTTCCATCTGTCGCCGCCTCCTTGTGGTGGTCGCGGCGCTTGTTTCCTTGCTTTGGCTTCCAGCGCAAGCCGGCGACGAGCGCCCGCCCGTTGTTGCGGCCAGTATTCTGCCCTTGCACTCGCTGCTCGCCAACCTGGTGGACGCGAAAAATCTGTTGCCCCCGCTTCTGCCGCCGTCCGCTTCGCCGCACTCCTATGCCTTGCGCCCGTCGGAGGCCCGGCGGCTGCGCGAGGCGGCCATCATTTTCTGGGTCGGCCCGAGGCTCGAGGGCGTGCTCGCCCGGCCCCTTGCCACCCTGCCCGCGTCCGTAAAGGTTGTGGCGCTGCTCGACCCAAGGTCGAAGGCGGACCCCCATATCTGGCTCGATCCCGTGAACGCCGAAGCCATCGCCCGGCAGATGGCCGACGCGCTGGCCCGCCTCGACCCGGCACGGGCGCGAGCCTACCGCGAGAGGGAACGGGCGCTGATTTCGAGGCTCAGCGCGCTCAGCCTTGAGCTCGACAAAAGATTTGCCCCAGTCCGCGCGATCCCGTTCGTCACGGCGCACAGCGCCTATGGCTATCTCGAAGCCCGCTTCGGCCTCAACGGACTTGGCGGTCTCGGCACCTCGACCGAACAGGCGGCAAGCGCCGGGCAGATGGCCCGCCTTCACGCGCGGGCCCGGGCCGCCGGCGTGCGCTGCGTCTTTGCCGAGCCTCAGTATCATCCCCGGGCGATTGCTGCTTTTGCCGCCGATACCGGCGCCAGGATCGCGACACTCGACCCACTTGGCCGCGACCTGACGCCGGGGCCGGACGCCTATTTCACCCTGATGAGAAACCTTGCCGCCCATATGATCGCTTGCCTTGGGGCCCAAGACCAATAGACTATTGTTTTCCGCAGCGCCAACCCCGGGAGCCCCCATGCAACGCCTTATCACCGTGCTCGTCCTGGTCCTCTTTGCCACCCCGGCATGGGCCGAATGGACGCTGAGCCCCGACCAGTCCCACCTCAGCTTCGGCTCGATCAAAAAGGGAAGCGTCGGCGAGGTTCATCACTTCACCAAGATCAGCGGCACGGTCAGCGACGAAGGGAACGCCAGGATCACCATTGACCTTGCCTCGGTCGCCACCGGGATCGAAATCCGCAACGAGCGCATGCGGAAGGTCCTGTTCCAAACCGACAAGTTTCCCACTGCCACCATCACCGCCGATCTTGACATGGTAACCTTCGAAACGCTGGCTCTTGGCGATACGGCCACGGTCAACGTGCCGGTCACGCTCGAGCTTCACGGCAAGACGTCCCACGTGGATACCGAACTGGTGGTCGCCCGACTCGGGGTCGATCGGGTTCTGGTAGTCCCGCAGGAATTCATCATGATCGACGCGGGCGCCTACGGCTTCGATGACGGCATCGCCAAACTGATGAAGCTGGCCGGCCTGCCTTCGATCAGTTCCGCGGTTCCGGTTTCTTTCGTGTTTGTGTTCACCCGCAAGATTGAATAGCCGAAAAAACCTGTCCGATTTCTAAATCCGGGGCTTGCCATGCCCCCGTCGGCTCGCGTTATAAGCGGTCCTGACCAGAAGCCCAAGCAACAGACCACACGGAAACGGTGCCTTATGACCCGGATTCTAACTGCCGCCTTCACGATTTTCCTCGTTGCCGCCTTCGCCTCAATGGCTGTAGCCCAGGAAACAAAAAAGCAAACTGTCGATCCCGCCATTGTCAAGTTGATGCAAAAAGCCGCGGCGCGCCAGGACGGGTCGCTCGATACGGTGACGTCCCTCGCCGTCGAAGCCAACCCTGAAAAGGCCGACGAAATCCGCGCGCTTGCTCAGTCGCTCAGGCCCGAGACCGCTCCGGCGCCCGCAGTGGCCGCCGCCGTTTCCGAACCAGCCCCGGAAGAGCCGCAAAAACCTGAACCGGTCCCGGAAAAACCAAAGAGTTTCTGGAGCCTTGCCGGTTGGGACGGCGAAGTGGAACTGAGCGCCAACCGCTTTTCCGGCAACACCGACCAGATCGGCGTCGGCTTCGGCGCTGATGCCGTCAAGGAGATCGGGCGCTGGAAGCATGAGTTCACGGGCCTGGTGGAATATCAACGGGACAACGGCGTGACCACCAAGCAGCGCTATCTCGCCGGCTATAACATCAACTACACCTTCAATCACCGGGCCTATGTGTTCGGGAACTCGCTATATGAAAACGACCGCTTCGGCGGCTTTACCTACCGCATCTCGGAAACCGCAGGTCTCGGCTACAAGGTGCTCGCCGGCGACAAGATAGGCTGGAACCTGGAGACCGGCCCGGGCGCGCGGTATACCAAGCTCGAAGGGGACGGAACCCAGACCGAATTCGTCGGTCTGATCGGAAGCAAGTTCCACTGGAATATCAGCGAACGCTCGCTGTTTACCCATACCTATGCCATGTTCATCGGGTCGGAGCGCACCACCATTGATACCACCGCGGCCCTGAAGCTCAAGATCAATGGCGCGCTTTCGGCGCGGATCTCCTATAATTACCGCTATAACAGCAATGTCCCGGTGGACACGGCAAAGACCGACACGGCCACCAAGGCAGCGCTTGTCTATGATTTCTAAGCGCGGCAACGGGAGCTAGGCATGGAATTGCCACCCATCACGTTCGGCAAGATCGTCAAGATTATCCTGTTGTCGCTGGTGGTGGGCTTCATCATGACCTCAATCGGGGTCGGACCCGATACGGTCTGGCAGTGGTTCATCGACGGCGTCGACGCCCTGCTGCGCCTCGCCCGCCATATCCTTTCGAACGGTCTTCAATATATCCTAGTGGGTGCTGCCGTGGTGGTACCGATCTATGTGATCGTTTACGTTTCGCGGCTCCTGAAGAAGAAGCCCTAATCCCCGATCAGATGGAGCGCCACGCGCCGGCGCTGGCCGCGGGTGCGGTGCTCGTAAAGGTATATCCCCTGCCAGGTGCCGAGCACCGGGCGTCCGCTTGTCACCGGAATGGAAAGCTGCGCCTGCTTCAGCGCCTTTTGCCCAGGGTCAGGACGCCATCAAATCGCGGGTGATGATCAGGCGCTGGATATCCGACGTGCCCTCGTAAATCTGGCACACCCGCACGTCGCGGTAAATGCGCTCCACCGGGTAATCGCTCAGGTACCCGTACCCGCCCAGGGTCTGGATCGCGGCCGAGCAAACCTCCTCCGCGGTTTCGGAGGCGAAAAGCTTTGCCATGCAGGCCTCCTTCAGACAGGGCTCGCCGGCATCCCGGAACGTCGCCGCCTGCAATACCAGAAGCCGCGCCGCTTCGAGCTTGGTCGCCATATCGGCGAGCCGGAAGCCCACCGCCTGATGGCCGATGATCGGCTTGCCGAAGGCTTCGCGTTCCTTGGCGTATTCGATGGCGTAATCAAGCGCGGCGCGCGCCATGCCCACGCTTTGCGCCGCTATGCCGATCCGCCCGGCCTCGAGATTGGCGAGCGCCACCTTGTAGCCTTCGCCTTCTCTGCCAATGAGCGCGTCCGCCGGTACTTCCATATCGTCGAACAGGATGGCGCAGGTGTCGGACGCTTTCTGGCCCAGCTTGTCTTCGGTCTTGGCGACGGTGTAACCCGGCGTATCGGTGCGCACGATAAAGGCCGAAATCCCCTTTTTCCCGGCGTCCGGGTCGGTCACCGCAAACACCAGCGCGGCCCCGGCAATCTTGCCCGAGGTGATGAACTGCTTGGCGCCGTTCAGCACGTAGCCCGCGTTGGTGCGCTTCGCCCGGCATTTCAGCATACCGGCGTCGGACCCGGCCTGGGACTCGGTCAGGCAGAACGCCCCGATCATCTCCCCCTTCGCAAGCGGTATGAGGAACTCTTCCTTCTGGGCCTCGCTGCCGTTCTTCAGGAGCGCCGCGCACACCGGCGCGTTGTTGACGCTCATCACCGTGGACAAGGCTCCGTTGCCCGCGGCGATCTCCATCAAAGCGAGCGCATAGGAGACATAATCGACCCCGGCCCCGCCCCATTCCTCGGGCACGGTCATGCCGAAAAAGCCGAGCTTGGCCATTTCGGAGAGCACCTCGGCCGGAAATTCGCCGGCTTTTTCCCATGCTTCGCCATGGGGCGCGAGTTCCTCTTTCGCGAAGGCGCGCGCCATGTCGCGCACCATGCGCTGGTCTTCGGTCAGGATCATCTGGTCGTCCTTTTAATGTTCGGTCGTCATCCCGGACGAGGGTCAGCGAGATCCGGGATCCAGGAACACCGTCTTCGTCCATGGATTCCCGCTTTCGCGGGAATGACAGTGGTAGGGTTTTTTACGCCACCAACTCGAGCGCGACCGCCGTCGCCTCGCCGCCGCCGATACACAGGCTGGCAACACCCCGGGTCTGGCCGTACTTCTGGAGCGCCGCCATCAGCGTCACCATAATCCGCGCGCCGGACGCGCCAATGGGATGGCCGAGCGCGCAGGCCCCGCCGTGGACATTGACCTTGTCGTGGGGCAGTCCCAGGTCCTTCATGGCGATCATGGCGACAACCGCAAACGCCTCGTTGACCTCGTAGAGGTCGATGTCGTCCCTGATCCAGCCGGCCTTGGCGAGCACTTTCTCGATGGCGCCCACCGGGGCCGTAGTGAACCAGTTGGGCGCGCCGGCATTGGTGGCGTGGGCAACGATCCGGGCGATCGGCTTCAAGCCCCGGGCTTCGGCCACACTCTGACGGGTCAGCACCAGTGCGGCCGCGCCGTCGGAGATGGAGCTCGAGTTGGCGGCTGTCACCGTGCCATCCTTGGCGAACGCCGGCTTCAGAGTCGGGATTTTGTCGGGGCGCGCCTTGCCCGGCTGCTCGTCAATCTCGACAACCTGATCGCCCTTGCGTGCCCGAACGGTGACCGGCACCACTTCACCGGCGAAGCTGCCGTCGTTAATCGCCGCGTTGGCGCGAGCCAGCGACTCGATGGCGTACTCGTCCTGGGCTTCGCGGGTGAACTGGTAGTGCTGCGCCGCGTCCTCGGCGAACGTCCCCATCAGCCGGCCCCGGTCGTAGGCATCCTCGAGCCCGTCGAGGAACATATGGTCCTTCACCTCCTGATGGCCGAGACGGTAGCCCTGGCGCGCCTTGGGCAGAAGATAGGGCGCGTTGGTCATGCTCTCCATGCCGCCAGCGACCAGAATGTCGTTGGTGCCGGCCACCAGCGCGTCATGGGCGAGCATGGCCGCCTTCATGCCCGACCCGCACATCTTGTTGACCGTTGTCGCCCCCGCGGAATCGGGAATTCCGGCGCCTATGGACGCCTGGCGCGCCGGCGCCTGGCCGAGGCCCGCCGGCAGCACGCAGCCCATGATGGTTTCGTCAATGTCCTCGGGCGTAAGACCGGCGCGCTCAACAGCTGCTGCAATTGCTGCCGCTCCCAGTTCCGGCGCGGTCACGCCCGCGAGGTCACCCTGAAACCCGCCCATGGGGGTGCGGGCCATGCCGACGATGACGACGGGGTCTGTACCGTTAGTGGTCATATAAATATCTCCTCGGTCATATCGCGCGTTTGCACGATAGCAATCATTTGTTTGGTTTAGGGAACAGGCCACAGAGCCGTCAAGAATAATCAGGTTCACCAGCGAGTCATAAATGCAATTTTACCAGCGCAGGCCTGCGTTGTAACGCCTGAACGACGCGGGATCAAGTCTCGCGCCGGTGACGGTCAAGGACATGTGGGTGGCGACCGGGACGAAGGAGGGTCTTGGGAATGGGTGCTCTCAAGCGACAAATAATGCGGCTTGAAATGGCTTCGTCCCGGTGCGCCACCCGGAACCATGACGCACCGGCAGCCGGAAACGTGACGCGAGGGAGAAGTCGGCCGGAAACCGACGGGTTGGTTGGGGGTCAGAGATAGAGGGCGGTGCGGGGAAAAAAGTGGCCGCCCACTGTCAGTACCCGCCAGATTTCCGGCCGTTCCTCGGCGAGAGCAAGAAGCTCCGTCGCCAAGTCGTAAAGGCATGCGTGCCTGATTCCATGAAAGTCCACCGGTTCGCCAACCGGCCTGAAGTCCAGCCCGAAACGATGGAGAAGCCGGAGCATCGGCGGCGTGATCAGCGCCGCGAGATGGCTAATCCCGTTTTCCCAGCACATCTGGGTCAAACCTGTCATCAAGGCCAGCGTCTCGAACGCAGCGCGCCCACGACTGCCGGCGCGATCGACCGCGCGCAGAAAGCGCGACGCCTCGGCCGTGGTCTCCACGGGAAAATCCCGACCGGCCGCTTCCTTGAACGCGGCGGAGACTTCGAAAACCGGCAAGGTCGCTCCTTCCTTGGGCAGGACGAGCCGCACCGCGCCACGGGAGAGCCCGCTTTCGCTATCAACGAGAAGCGTATGCACGGCATGTTCGTCAAACTTGTCCTGTTCGTATCCTGCGATTTGCATTTCCGGATTTTCGAACTGCTTTTCGACGCAATAGACCTCGTAACGCAGTCGGTAGACCCGCTCCAGCAAATCCGGTGTGTTTGCAATCATGACTTCGACCCCCCGGTCACCCCCCTCAACAAGAAGAGGAGGCTGCGCATCTTCGGTGAGACGCGCCGACACTTCACTATTCAACATGCAATCAAACTTACCCTTTTTTGCGTTGTTCTTTTTGACTGGGCCCTAAATAGCACCCGCATCCAATACCGATGGTGGTATCAGAAATCGCCGTCCTGCTGGTGAGTCAAATCTGTGACAGGCCGCGGATACGCAGGTCAGGCCTTGTGAGGGGCGGGCGGCAGGTGAATGACGACCCGGAAACCGCCCTCTTTCCGGTTGCTGCCTTCAACGCGCCCGCCAAGCGCTTCGGCGTTGCGCTTGACAATCCACAGGCCCATTCCGAGATGGCGCCCGGCGCCGTCCGGGTCGTCGTCCCGGCGGCGGCTGAAATAGCGGTCAAAGATGGCGTCGCCCAGGTCCTGCCCAATCCCCGGCCCGTCGTCGGAGACGACAATACGAAGATCGTCGCCGTCGCGCACAAGGTCGAGATAGACGTTTCCGCCCTGCGGCGTGAACGAGAGCGCATTGTCCACCAGATTTTCGACAATCGCCTCGATGAGCTCGACACTGCCCAGAACATGGGCGTCTTCGGCGATAGCGGTCACGATATGACGGCCACGGCCTTCGGCCAGAACCCGGTAGTCCGCCGCGATGCGCTCCAGAAGCGCGCTGAGGTCGATGCGTTCGCGCGGAGGGTTAAGGAGATCGGCCAGCGTCTCGTCGACCCGCCAGGCGCAGGCAATCAGGTCGTCGAGCTTGTCGAGCGAGGCCTCGATCAGCGTCACCGCGCGGGCGAGGCGCGGATCGTTGTCCCCGGCCCGCTTGCGCACCGGCTCCACCGACTGGCGAATGACCGCCACCGGCGTCTTGAAGGCGTGCGCGTTCTGCTCGGCGATCGCCTTAAGCGTCTGGGCCGAATGGTGAAGCGTGCCGACCAGGCGGTCGAGCTCGCCGGCCACTTCGGCAAACTCCTCAAGCTCGATGGCGTCGGCGAAGCGTCCGGCCTCGATCCCGCGCGCGCGGATTGACCGCGACCGTTGGGTCAGCCGTCTGATCGCCCGCCAGATCCCCCAGAACACCGTCAAAGTGACCAGAAACATGATGAAATAGATCACCGCGCCCAGGCGTATTTCCGGGGTCGCCCAATAGGGCCGCCCGATCGAGGAATGTTGATAGGCCACCGTGGAAAACGCTGTCACCAGCGACCAGCAACCGCTGGGGGTCACCAGTGGCGTCGCCGCGATGATCATTTCCTGACTGGCGCGCGACAACGTATGGCGCGTGACCAGAGCCTGACCCCGGGCGCAACTTTCAGCCAGTTTATCGAAAACGCCAAGACTGCCCAGTTCGGCGCGTTCGGCTGCAAGCTGCGGCGCGCTCAGCGGCGGCGCCGAGGCGAGGTAGAAAAACCCCTGTGGGTCGGTCCCGCCACTTGGCTTGAAGAACAGCCGGAGCGTGGTATCGCCCCCAGCCAGATCCTGGAGTTTTTGCTTGATTACAGGCAGCGCGTTGAGGCCCTGAGCTTCAATGGATGGCCGCAGGATCTTCGAGCACCAGCCGGCCACGCTCATGGACGTTCTTCAGGAGGAGGTCCCGTTTGTCGGTATCGGCGGCCTCCAGCAGGCGGTAGAGCACCAGGGGTACGGCAAGGAAAACCACCAGCAGGAAAATCAGCCGGACGGTCAGCGATCCGCCGCCAAACCCCTTGAAGCCTCCAAACCGCCG
The DNA here is from genome assembly GCA_963746725.1 of uncultured Alphaproteobacteria bacterium. Lineage (GTDB taxonomy): Bacteria > Pseudomonadota > Alphaproteobacteria > Sphingomonadales > Govanellaceae > J090. Next base: position 63,294 of record CAVVCF010000003.1, read on the forward strand.
GCGCATGGCGGGCGCGTTGCGGTCCGATCCGGTGGTTTCCGGGGCCGGGCTCCCGGGGGTCGCGACGGACGCTTCCAATCCGTTAGCCATTGACGTCGCGGCGCCAGCGATAGCCGAATCCCGGGAAGTTCTCGATGGCGGAAAAAGTCCCGTCCTGGGCGCGGAATTTTTGCCGGATCCGCTTGATGATGGTGCGCACCGTGCCGCGCAGTCCCTCATGGCCGTCGCCAGCGACAAATCCCTTGCCATGGACCGTGTCGTAGATGTCCCGGTAGCTGACGTCATGACCGGCGCGATCCGCCATCAGCTTGATGATATCGAACTCGCGCACGGTGAGCTCCACCGCCTCGCCTTTCCATGCCGCCCGCTTGCTGTCGGGCCAAAGCTGCAATGCGCCGATGCGGACCACCTGGGGCCGAACGGGTAGCGCCGGCGCCGCGCCCTTCACGCCTTCAAAGATCAGGCGGATCCGTTTGAGCACGATGGAAAAGCTGCGCGATTTTTCCACGAAGTCCACCGCGCCGCCTTCGAGCGCCGCCTCCTCGTAAATCTCGTCGCTGAGGACGGTCAGAAAAATCACCGGGATATCGCGGTCCTCGGCCCTAAGCTCGTGCAGAACCGACAGGCCGTCCATTTCGGGCATCTTCCAGTCGAGGAGAATCACGCCCACATCATTATTGGCGTCGAGGTACCCGAGCGCATCCCGGCCATTGTCGAAATCAATCACCCGAAAGCCTTCATCCTCAAGGTTGAGCCTGAGCGACTCCCGAAACAGGGGCTCGTCATCCACCACCATGACGGAGGCGTCCTTGACCGACACCGGGATTTCACGGGAGTCAGGGTTTTGGTCGTAATCGCTTTGCGAAGCGGGTGCGGCAGCGCTGCTTGGCATCGTCGTTGCCGGCCTCCTGGTCCTTGGTTAGCGTTTCTACCTTATACGATAACACGCGATAGGATAGCGCCTCGATGTCCGGATAGAAACTGATTGCGAGCGCGCAATTGCCGTCGCGGTACCGCCATGTTTTCTGCGGCGGCGATTCCGTGGTTTCGTCAGCCGGGCCAAGCAACCGCTCGACGCCGGAGAACTCGAGCCCTATCAGAACACCCAAATTCGGCGATTCCGGGGCAGCCTCCGGCTCTTTCGACGGCTTCGGAGGAATGGACGCCACAACGGTATCTTTTTTCCCGGACTCGGCCTTCGCCTTGGCGTCAGACGACGCCGCGGCGCCGGGACGCTTTTTCGGCGCCGGCGTGTTCGCCGGCGATGTGGTCACCGGAGGGGCGGCCTCGCCCTCCGTCTCCGTCTTGCCCGTCTTTTGCAGGGCCGCGCAGGACCCCAGCGCCACAGCAAACATCAATGGAACGACAAGATACGCCAGCCGGCGAACAATACCCGAAAGTCCTCTCAAACGTATTCTTCCAACAGCGGGGCACACCCTCGCGCCCGGTTACGAGACTCATAGCCGGACCGCGCCCCAAAGCCAAGCCCGTTAAGCATAAGTGCGCGGACCGAAGGCGGCCCTCTCCGGTTTTGCAGCGGGCGGTGCCATCAGGTATCGCCAGAAACAGAAAGCATTTAACAGGTTCTGCTTCTGCGCTACGCTGTGACCAACAGTAGCGAGCAAGACCGATGTCCGAAAATCTCAAACGCGGCCGCCACCAGTCGCTTTATTTCAGCTATCCGGTTTTTCCCTTTGCCCGGCCCCCTGAAATGGCCGGCAAGCATCCGCGCCATAGCGTGGCTGTGGCCGGCGGCGGGCCGGTCGGTATGGTGACCGCGCTGGAGCTTGCCCGGCGCGGCGTGCCAAGCGTTGTGCTTGAAGCCGCAGACACGCTCGCCGAGGGCAGCCGGGCGATCTGCTTTTCCCGGCGCAGTCTTGAAATCCTGGAAGGCGTGGGGGCGGCGGACGCGGTGGTGGCGAAGGCGCTGCCCTGGACCAGGGGCACGTCCTACTACCACAACCAGCCGGTCTACCGCCTTGAAATGCCCCATTCTGAGGACGAGAAACACTACCCCATGGTCAATCTCCAGCAATGCTGGCTGGAACAGTTCATCCTCGACCGGGTGGCAAAAGAACCGCTGATCGAAATGCGCTGGCGGAGCCGGGTCACGGGCGCCCGGCAAGACCAGGGTCATGTGACGCTGACGGTGGAAACGCCAGAGGGGGCCTATGACATGCAAGCCGGCTACGTGGTCGCCGCCGACGGTGCGCGCAGCACCGTGCGCCGGGCGCTGGGGCTTAAACTCAACGGCACGTCGTACCAGGGCCGCTACGTCATCGCCGACATCCTGATCAAACACGATTACCCGACCGAGCGCCGGGTCTGGTTCGATCCGCCGTCAAACCCGGGCTCCACGGTGATCATGCACAAGCAGCCCGACGATATCTGGCGGATCGACTACCAGCTCCTCGACGACGCGGACGAGGCGGAAGAATTGAACGAATCGCACATCCGGGAGCGCATCCAGACGCAGCTCGATATGCTCGGCGAGACGGCCGAATGGAAGCTTGACTGGTTCAGCCTTTACACGGCGCACGCCCGGTGCCTCGACAATTACGTGCAGGGCCGGGTGATGTTCGCCGGCGACGCCGCCCATCTGGTGCCCATCTTCGGCGTGCGCGGGCTCAATTCGGGCCTCGCCGACGCCAACAATCTGGGCTGGAAGCTGGCCTGGGTGGTCAACGGCTGGGCGGGGCCGGATCTCTTGGCGAGCTATAACGACGAGCGCCGCGCCGCCACCTTCGATGTGTTCGACAACGCCACCAAAAGCACCAGGTTCATGACCCCGCCGAGCCGGGGCTATGACCTGATGCGGGACGCGGCGCTGTCGCTCGCACTGACCGAGACCTTCACCCGGGGGCTCATTAATCCGCGCCAGTCGGTGCCCTACACCTACCATGCGAGCCCGCTGACCGCGCCCGACGATCCGGCGTTTGACGGCGGGCCCGCCCCGGGCGACCTGCCGGTCAATCTGCGCCTTGGGGACGGGTCCTTCCTGCTCGATCATCTGACGCCCCGATTCACGCTTTTGAGCTTCGGACCGGCGGCGGATGCAGTGCGCAACCGGATGGCGGCGCTTCCTGAACCGGGCGCGATCATCACCGTCGGCGAGGACATTGCCGACGATGACGGCCGTATTGCTGCGGCCTATGGCGCGGGCCCCGGGACCGCCTATCTTATCCGCCCGGACGGTCATATCGGCGCGCGCTGGCAGGGCGACGTCAGCGCCGAGGCGCTTGAGGCGGCGCTCGGCCGTGTAGGGATTCCGGTCAAGGAGAGCGGCCATGGTTAAATCCAAGCTCGATGAAGCCGCGCTGGAGCGGATTTACGACGCCATGGCCGACGCGCTCGACCGCGTGGGTGAGGATCGCGAGCCGGTGTTTCTTGCCAAGCTCGCGTTGGCGCTCGCGGCGCTCAGCGGGGACGAACGCGCGGTCCTCGACGCCATCGCCGTCGCCGAACGGGATCTTGACGCGTGAGCGAGGCCGGACGGGGCACCACGCGCTGGGGCGTGGTGATATTGCTCACGCTCACCGGGTCGCTTGCCACGGCGCATATCTACAAGCTGGCGATGGCGATGCCGGTGATTCGCAGCGATCTCGGTCTCGGGCTGGTGGCGGGCGGCTGGCTGTTTTCGATGGTCAATCTGCTCGCGCTCCTCTTTGGCATTGCCGCGGGAACGGTCAGCGACCAGATCGGCCACCGCCGGGTGATCCTGATCGGGCTCACAATCATGGGCGCTGCCAGCGTGGCCGGGAGCTTTGCGACCAGCGCCGCCGAACTGCTGGTCAGCCGGTTTTTCGAAGGCGTCGGGTTCCTCGGCATTGTCGTCGCGGCGCCGTCCCTGATTACAGCCGAGGCACGCCCCAAAGATCAGGCGCTCGCCTTCGGGTTTTGGGGCGGTTATCACCCGGCCGGAGGGGCATTGCTGATGATCAGCGCGCCGCTCATTCTGGCCACGCTCGGCTGGCGCGACCTGTGGCAGGTGACGGGTGCGCTTTCCATCCTGTTTATTGTCCTCATCCTCGGCGCGCGGCTGCGCCCGCCCGATCATGGCGACACTGCAAAAGGCAGCCTGCTGACCAATGTGGTGCGCACCACATCGAGCCGCGGGCCATGGCTGTCGGCCTTGAGTTTCGGCTTCTACACCATGCAGTTCACCGCGCTGATGGGCTGGCTGCCCACCTACCTTGTGGAAGATCGCGGATTGACGACCGCCATGGCGGGCGCACTGGTCGCCGTTGTGATCGCGGTCAATGTTCCGGGTTGCCTGATCGGCGGGGTCATGCTGCGGCGCGGCTGGAGTCACGGCGGGTTGGTGGCGTTAACGTCCGTTCTGATGATCGCCATGAACATCCTGATTTTTTCGCCGGCCTTGCCCGACGGGGTGCGCTACGCCGCCTGCGTCGGGCTCTCGCTCGTGGGCGGCATGATCCCGACCTCCGTGATGGCGTCAGTTCCCGTCGTCGCGCCCTCGCCACGCCAGATCGGCACCACCTACGGCCTGATCGTGCAGGGCGCCAACATCGGCAATGTTCTGGGGCCGCCGCTCCTGGCCGCGATTACCACCATTCGCGGGCGGTGGGAGGACGCGCTCTGGATGTTCCTCGCCTTCGCGCTCCTGAATCTGGCGATGAGTTTCCTGCTGCGCCAGGAAGAGGCGCGGCGCGCCAGCCGGCAGACGCAGGCGTGACTGGCGCTCTGCCCGCGGCTTCGCTATAACGCCGGGGCACAAAAGGTCAGGGGGACAAGGATTGATGACCGACAAACCGCTTTACCTTGAAAAAGACAGCGAGATCGCGTGGCTCAAGCTCAACCGGGCGGACAAAAAGAACGCCCTCACCCAGGCCATGTGGGAGGCTGTTCCGGGCCTCGTGGCCGAGGCTGAGGAGGACCCCGACATCAAGGTGCTGATCCTTGCGTCCGCCGCCCCGGGCATCTTCAGCGCCGGGGCCGATATCAAGGAATTCGAGGTTATCTCCAAGAACGCCGAACGCCGGGAGGCCAACCGGGTTGCCGTGCGTGAAGCCCAGCGCCGCCTCGCCCGGATGGAAAAGCCGACCATCGCCATGATCGAGGGCGCTTGCGTCGGCGGCGGCTGCGGGCTGGCGCTCGCCTGCGACATGCGGTTTGCCGTGCCCGAGGCGCGGCTCGGCATTACGCCGGCCAAGCTCGGGCTCATTTACAGTGTCCAGGATGCCAAACAACTGGTGGATCTCGGTAGGGCCAGCCCACGCCAAGTCCATTTTGTTCACCGGGCGGCTGGTGGACGCGGACGAGGCCTTGCGCATCGGTCTGGTGAATGAGCTTTTCGAGGCCGACGCCATCCGGGCGCAGACAACCGCCTTCGCCCGGACGATTTCAGCCAATTCCCAATGGGGCGTGCGCGGGATCAAGCGGATCGTCCGTATGATTCTCGATGGCGCAGCGGACGACACGGCCGAGACCGAGGAGCTGTTTCGCCAGAGCTTCGCCGGCGTCGACCATCAGGAAGGCGTCGCCGCCTTCCTGGCGCGGCGCAAGCCCGACTTTCCCTATCGCTAAAAAAGCACGACCACGCTGCCGACCAGCGCCGACAGCATCAGCGCCAGGCTTGCCACAAAGGTCAGCATCATGCCGGGGCCGCGCTTGGCCGGGTCGGCGCGATAGGCGCTTGAATAGATCAGCCGGCCGGCGATCCAGATCAGGCCAACCACTGCGCCCCAGACATTATGGAATACGGCGTAAAACAGCCACAGGCTGGGCAGGAACAGCACGGTCTGTTCGATGGTGTTCTGGTGGACGCGGTAAATCCGGTTGAAGTCGTCCGGACCCGAGGTGGCGGGCGCCAGAACCTCATGCCGGCCGCGCGCCTGGCCGACCCGCATGGCGAACACCAGGTTCAAGAAAAGCACCAGAACGGAAACGATAACCGTGAGATGAAAGGCGACTGTCATGATAGAAACCCCCTTGTTGTGATGACCCGGGTAAACCCGGACTGGGCAAACGTACCTCGGCTGGTTAGTATGCCGACAAATCGGCCAATTGAATATCCCGCAAAGCGGGCAAGGGGTTAAGACCGGCATGATCGGGCGCAAACGGCGCAAACCGAAAGTACAGCCGCTCTACCAGCAGGTGGCGGCGCAGCTTAGAGAGGGCATCGAGTCCGGCGCTTATGCCGTGGGCGGTCCGCTCCCTACCGAAGCCATGTTGTGCGCCGATCTGAATATCAGCCGGCACACCGCGCGCGATGCGCTTCGATTGCTTGAGGAAGCGGGTTATGTCTCGCGCCGGCGGGGGGTGGGCACCTATGTACTCTCGAACCGGCCGAAGCGGGCGTACGTGCAGTCGCTGGGATCGCTCGACGACTGTTGCACTACGCCCACGATACCCGCTACGAGATCGAAAGCATCAGGCGCTTCACCGCCAGGGATAGCGACCTTGACCTGATTGAAGGCAAGGAAGGAGACCGCTGGCTCAAGCTCAAGGGCCGGCGCTATCAGCTCTTGAGCGACCGGCCGTTTTCAATCACCGAAATCTATCTGCCGGCCCGGTTCGAGGCGGCGATCGACGACATCAAGTCGCACAGGGGCGCGATTTACGCCCTGATCGAGGAGCACTTCGAGATCCCGATCGCGCGCGCCAGCCAGGAGTTGCAGGCCGTCACCCTGTCAGAAGACGAGGCAAAGCTGCTGGGCGCCAGGCCCGGCGACGCCGCCATGCGCGCGGTGCGGCGCTACTACGACACTGACGGCCGGGTGGTCGAGGTATCGTGGAACCTCTATCTCGGCAAGCTGTTTACCCATTCAAGCTGGGTCGACCGGGAAAACAAACTCTAACGTCGGGGCTGGGCGGCCCGCGCAATGCGCATACAGGCCCGGGCGCAAACGGCCGCGTCCGGCATGCCGGTCGACTTGCAGTCCACTTCCGCCTCAGCGATAAGTTCGAGCGCAGACGCAAGCTTCGTCGGCGACCACCGGCCAAGCTGGGCGCGGAACGCCGCCGTTTCCTTGAAGAACACCGGCGGGCGCAATTTCCGCATGGCGTCGTCGGGGCTGGCGCCTTCAGCCATATGGCCGGCAGCTTCATAGAGCCGCATCAGCCGCCGGCTGAGCGCGCGGAGCACCGCCACCGGCGCCTCGCCTTGAGCGAAGGCGCGGGCGAGCGCGTGATCAAGCTCTGTGAGCGCGCCGCCGGTCACCGCCGCCGCTACCTCGTCAAGGGTCAGCGCGCCCGAGTCGCCAATGCAGGCCTGAGCGTCGCCAAGGGTGACTACCCGGTGCGTGTCCTTCGCCTTGTAGAGGGCGAGCTTCTCGAGCTCGCCCCGGATCACCGCCCGGTCTTCGCCCATGCGGTCCTGAAGATAGGCGACGGCGTCCGGCTCCACGTCGAGCCCGTGATCGCTCAAGCTGCGGTGGATCAGATCACCGAGGCTGCGCGCATCGTCGGCATAACAGGGAATGGCAATGGCATTTTTGGCGGCTTCAGCGGCCTTGCGCAAGCCTGAGCGCGGCGGCAGCTCGCCTGCCGCAACGACAATCAGGCTATCGCCTTTGGGATCGCCCAAGTAGGCTGCAAACGGCGCGGCAACGGCGTCCGTTGCCCCCTCGACGCGGACCACACGCCGCCCGCCCATCATGGAAATGGCCGCCGCTTCATTGGCAAGCAGGCCGGGATCATCCTTCAGCGCCGCCGGCGAGAGCGTCGCCACATTGAACGGATTTTTCAGGTCCTCGACCACCTGGGCCGTAAGGGCGTCGGCGCGTTCGCGGACCAGCCCTTCGTTCGGGCCGTAAACGAGGACGGCAGCAAAGGCGGGATCGAGCTTGCGCACGAGCGCGTCGATGTCCCCCGCTTTTGCTTTCATAGAGCCCTGGCTTTCACTGTGCGCCGTCCCCTGTTTTGGCCGCCTCGTCCTTGCTCTGCTTGCCGAAGTAGCGGCTGAGCCGACCGGTGATGCGCTCGCCCAGATCCTTCGCGAGGCGTTCCTCCATGTCCTTCTCGGCGCTGAGCGTAGCGTAATCGGACTGCACCACATCGAAACTGTTGTAGGATTGGGATTGGTCTTCGAGTACCGGCTTGTTGGTGGCAACGTCGATCAGGCGGTAATGCGCCGTTAGCCCAACCCCACCCGGGTGACCGCCGCGTCGGGGCGAAAGGCAAAGCCTTCCCGCTCTCGGTCGAGTTCAAGTTCGAGCCGGTACCGCACCGCCTGTACCCCGCCGCGATAGAACCGGTTGGCGAGGTCATTCTCCAGGATATGGCCGAGCCGGAAAGGCCGGCCCTTGTCGGTGATCGGGGCCAATTCAACGGTGCCCAGATCGGTCGCCACCGAGGTGCCGTTGTCGCGGACACCGTACATCGGCGTGAATCCCAGCCGGCAAGCGCCAGCATCCCGAAGAGAAAGATGACGACGCGGACCGGTTTCATATCAGACCACCACGTTGACAATACGATTGGGCACCACGATCACCTTGCGCACCGGCCGGCCGTCGATGGCGCGCTGCACCTTGTCCAATGCCAGCGCCTGGGCTTCCACGTCCGCCTTGTCGGCATCCTTGGCGAATTCCAAGGTATCGCGGAGCTTGCCCTGAACCTGCACCGCGATGGTCACCGTGTCGTCCTGACAGAGCGCGGGGTCGGCCTTGGGCCAGGCGCTGTCGGCCACCAGCACCTTATGACCGAGCCGCTGCCAAAGCTCTTCGGCAAGGTGCGGCATCATCGGACCGATCGTCCAGGGTCAGCGCTTCCGTTCCTTCACGGGAGCGCCCAGCCCGCGCCATCGGCGCCCCCCATGTCCTTGAAGGCGGCGAGCACGTTGACGAATTCGTGGATCTGGGCCACCGCCGCATTGAAATGGAAATGGTCGATGGCCTTGGTGACCCCCGCCACCGTCTTGTGGGTGGGCGCGCCTGAGCGCCGTCACGCGTCGGCAAAACCAGCCGTGCGCGTCTTCGCCCGCCGGCGCCAGCGCGCCCTCAAGCCCGGACACCAGACGCCAAATCCGCTGGGTAAACCGCCAGGCGCCTTCGATGCCGGCCGTGGGTCCATTCCAGGTCACGCTCCGGCGGGCTGTCGGACAACATGAACCAGCGCGCCGTGTCGGCGCGGTACTGGTCGATAATGTGCGGTCGGGTCGATCACGTTCTTCTTCGACTTGCGACATCTTTTCCGAGCGGCCCACGGTCACCGCCTCGCCGGGAGCCGCGCACCCGGGCCTCGCCATCAGCCACCTCGACCTCGTCCGCCGGAGGACCCAGTTGCCTTGCGGCATCACGGTAGGTTTCGTGACAGACCATGCCCTGGGTGAACATGCCGTCGAACGGCTCCTTGATGCCGATAGAGCCCGATGCTTCTTCATGGCGCGGGTGAAAAAGCGCGATAGAGAAGATGCAGGATCGCGTGCTCGATGCCGCCGATGTACTGGTCCACCGGCAGCCAGTAGTCCACTGCGCGCCCGCTCGAACGGCGTGTCGGCCCGGGGCGAGCAGAACCGGGCGAAATACCAGGACAAATCGATGAAGGTGTCGAAGGTGTCGGTCTCGCGCCGTGCCGCCGTGCCGCATTTCGGGCAGGTCGCCTGGTTGCCAGGTCGGGTGATGGGTGAGCGGCGATTGCCCGGCTTGTCGAAGGTCACGTCCTCGGGCAGCACCACCGGCAGGTCGGCCTTGGGCACTGGCACGATGCCGCAATCGTCGCAATGGATGATCGGGATCGGGCAGCCCCAGTAGCGTGGCGGGACACGCCCCAGTCACGCAAACGGTAATTCACCGTGCGGGTGCCGTAGCCGCCGTCTTCGGCGCGCCGCGCGGTCTCGGCCTTGGCCTCGTCCACCGTCATGCCGTCGAGGAAGTCGGAATTGGCGATTCGGCCCGGCCCCACGTAGGCCTCATCTTCGATTGTGAAAGACGCCGGGTCTTCCCCTCGGGCACCACGACGGCGCGGACGGCCAAGTCGTACTTGCGGGCGAAATCGAGGTCGCGCTGGTCGTGGGCCGGGCAGCCGAAGATCGCCCCGGTGCCATAGCCCATGAGCACCGGGGCGATCTTCGGCTGCCGGCCCAGCCTCCGATTTCGGCCCGCCGTTGCAGTCCGCGCCGTCCGTGGTCCGAAGGGGAAGACCCGGCGGTTTCACAATCGAAGTCAGGCCTACGTGGGCGGGATAAATCGCCAATTCCGACTTCCTCGACGGCATGACAGTGCCGACGAGGCCAAGGCCGAGCCCGCGGCGCGCCGAAGACAGGCGGCTACGGCACCCCGCACGGTGAATTACCGTTTGCGTGACTCGCGCCAACGCTCCTGCAAGAACACCGGATCCGATCATCCATTGCGACAGATTGCGGCATCGTGCCGGTGCCGGCCGACCTGCCGGTGGTGCTACCCAAGGACGTGACCTTCGACAAGCCGGGCGATCCGCTCACCCATCACCCGACCTGGCGACGGTGGACTACCTAATATGGCGCGCGGCGCGCGCGAGACCGACACCTTCGACACCTTCATCGATTCGTCCTGGTATTTCGCCCCGGTTCTGCTCCGCCCCAGCGACACGCGCGTTCGGCCGTGGATTACTGGCTGCGGTGGACCAGTTCGTCGGCGGGATCGAGCATGCCATCCTGCATCTTCTTATTCCGCGTTTTTTCACCCCGCGCCATGAAGAAGATCGGGCTTATGGCATCGAGGACGCGGTTCCCGACATTCCCCACCCGGCGGTGACCGTCACGAAACCTACCGTGATGCGCAAGGCGAGTGGGTTCCGGCGGACGAATGACAATGGCGAGGCCCAGGTGCGCGGCTCCGGCGAGGGCGTGGTTCGTCGGCCGCTCGGAAAAGATGTCGAAGTCGAAGAAGAACGTGATCAACCGACCGCCATTATGAGTACGGCGCCGACACGGCGCGCTGGTTCATGTTGCCCAACAGCCCGCCGGAGCGTGACCTGGAATGGACCACAGCCGCATCGAAGGCGCCTGGCGGTTGCCGCAGATTTGGGCGGGTCTCGTGTCCGGCCTTAAAGAGGGCGCGCTGGCGCCGGCGGGCGAAGACGCACCGTGTTTTCAAAGCAGCATAACGGCGGTTCGGCGCGCCACCACAAGACAGTGGCGGGTGGCCAAGGCCATGAAAAAACCATTTTTTCCATTTCAATGCGGCGGTGGCCCAGAATCCACGATTCAATGTGCTCGCCGCCTTTTCAAGGACATGGGGCGATGGCGCGGGCTGGGCGCTCCGTGAAGGAACGGAAGCACTAACCCTCAATGATCGGTCCCAAATCGGCGCACTCCCCCGAAGAGCTTTGGCAGCAGCTTCGGTAGGTAAGGTCCTGGTGGCCGACAGCGCCTGGCCCAAGGCCGACCCCCGCGCTTTGTAGGACGACACAGTCGCGGTGCAGGTTCAGGGCAAGCTTCGCGAATCCTTGGAATTCGCCAACATGCGACAAGGCAGACGCAGGCACTGGCATTGGACAGGTGCAGCGCGCCATCGACGGCCAGCCGGAGGTGATCGTGGTGCCCAATACGTATTGTCAACGTGGTGGTCTGATATGAAACCGGTCCGCGTCGTAGTACTTTTCTCTTCGGGATGCTGGCGCTCTGCCGGCTGCAGGGAATTTAGCACCGATGTACGGTGTCCGCGACAACGGCACCTCGGTGGCGACCGATCTGGGCACCGCATAAATCAGCGGATCACCGACAAGGGCCCACCTTTGCCGGCTCGGCCGAGAATCCTGGATGGCCCCCTCGCCAACCGGTTCTATCGCGGCGGGGTACGGCGGTGCGGTACCGGCTCGAAGGTGGAAGACGGGAAGGCTTTGCCTTTTCGCCCCCCCGACGCGGCGGTCACCCGGGTGGGGTTGCGGCTAACGGCGCGTACCGCCTGATCGAGCCATTCAAAAACCAAGATCCCAATCCTCCCGAGCGGCGTGTGGTGCAGTCCGATTACGCTACACTCAGCGCCGAGAAGGACGGCAGTGGAGACGCCTCGCGAAGGACTGGGCGAGCGCGTCGCCGGGTTCGCTCACCGCTCTTCCGCAAGCGGGAGAGCAAGGACGAGGCGGCCGACGGGGACGGCGCACGGTGAAAACCAGGCTCTGTGGAAAGGAAGGCGAGGGGTCGTGGACGCACTCGGCACTGCTGAGCTGAATCCCGCCTTCCTGCCCAGTCCCTCGTTTGCACCGAACGAAGGGCTGGTCCGCGAACACACCGCCCTTACAGCCAGGTGGTCGAAGGACCTGAAAGGGTGCCAAACTCAATTTTTCTTCTGGCCGGCGGCGCTTGAATGCCGGCCTGCTTGCCAATGAAGCGGGGCGGCCATTTCCATAAAGAGATGGGCGGCGTGTGGTCCGCGTCGAGGGGCGACGGAGCACCGAGTTGCCCCGCCGTTTTGCAGCCTACTTGGCGATCCCAAAGGCGATAGCCTGATTGTCGTTGCGGCAGGCGGAGCTCCGCCGCGCTCGGCTCCGCGCAAGGCCCCTACAGAAGCCACCAAAGTCGTCCCTGTTATGCCGACGATGCGCGCGGCCTCGGTGACTGATCCACCGCGGCTTGAGCGATCACGGGCTCGACGTGGAGCCGGACGCCGTCGCTTATCTTCAGGACCGCATGGGCGAAGACCAGGGCATGAGTCCGGGGCGAGCTCAAAGCTCACCTACAAGGCGAAGGACACGCACGGTAGTCACCCTTGGCGACGCTCAGCTGCATTCGTGACCCTTGACCAAGGTGTGGCGCGGCGGCGGTGACCGGCGGCGCGCTCACAGAGCTTGATCACGCGGCCTCCCGCCCGCGCCTTCGCTCAAGGCGAGGCACGGTGGCATGCTGCGCGCCTGAAGCTGCCGGCCATATGGCGGCTGAAGGCGCCCAGCCCCGACGACGCCATGCGGAAATTGCGCCCGCCGGTGTTCTTCAAGGAAACAGCAGCGTTCCGCGCCCAGGACTAGCCAGTAGTAGCCGACAAAGCTTGCCCGTATACCTGGAAAAAAAATTATCGCTAAGCAGGAAGTGGACTGCAAGTCAACCAGCAGTACCCGGACGCGGCCTGCCGGGCCTTCTATAGGCATTCAGCGGGCCAGCCCAGCCCGACGTTTAGAGTTTGTTTTCCCGTCAACTTTCTGAATGGGTAAACAGCTGCCAAAATGGTCCGCCGATACCTCGACCACCGGCCGTCAGTGTCAGTAGTAGCGCCGCACATGGCCGGGTCCCGCCGGGCCTGGCGCCCGGCGGCTTTCCCCCTCCATCTTTGTAAAGCAGGGTGAGACAGCCTGCAACTCCTGGCTGGCGCGCCGGGATGCGGGATCTCGAAGTGCTCCTCCCGAATCACATAATCGCGCCTGTGCCGAGCTTGGGGTGTTCATGAAAATACGCCCCACCTCGAACCGGGCCGGCAGATAGATTTCAGTGATTGAAAACGGCCGGTCGCTCAAGAGCTGATAGGCCGCGCCGGCCCTTGAGCTTGAGCAGCAGTTCTCCTTCTTGCCTTCAATCAGTTAGAAGGTGACTATCCCTGGCGGTGAAGCGCCTAATGCTTTCAAATCTCAATAAGACAATG
>CAVVCF010000004.1:0-48275 GCA_963746725.1 uncultured Alphaproteobacteria bacterium
AGCGCCTCGACGATGGTGACATTGGCGATACCCCCAAGCTCACACATAGTTTGCAATCCGTACCGAAGTTTACGCGCACGCAGCGCATGAACGAGGCTCGCCATAAGTTTTGTCCCAGAAGCGCCCAGCGGGTGGCCCAGGGCGATGGCGCCACCATTGACGTTCAATCGGGAAGGATCGGCCCCGCCGACACGGAGCCAGGGATTGGCACAGGCGCAAAAGCCTCGTTGACCTCGTAAAGGTCGATATCCTCAATGGTCATGCCGGCACGATCGAGCGCACGGCGGGTCGCAGCGATCGGCTCCTCCAGCATAATAACCGGATCTCCCGCTGTAACAGTCAGATTATGAACCCGGGCCAGAGGCGTCAGTCCATGATCCCTGAGCGCCTTTTCATTGACGACCAGGAGTCCCGAAGCCCCGTCACATATCTGACTGGCATTTGCCGCGCTTATCTTTCCGCCCTCCTTCAGCAGCTTTACCGAACCTATGGCATCCAGCGACGCATCAAAACGAATACCTTCGTCGATCTCATGGGTTTCCTGAGTTCCGTCAGGACCGGCTACGACAAGCGGCACGATCTCACGGTCAAATGCCCCATCTTGCGTCGCTCGCACCGCTTTGCGATGGCTCAGGAGTGCAAATTCATCGAGCTCCCTTCGGCTTAGATCATACTTCTCGGCTATCATCTCCGCCCCAACGAACTGACTGAATTCTTCGACGCCGAAGCGACGCTTTACGCGTTCGCTCCATGGTCCGTCCCCCGGGCCGGCGTTCGTGTGCAGCGCCACAGAGCTGCCCATGGGCACACGGGTCATCGACTCCACCCCGGCTGCAATGACAACGTCCTGAGTGCCCGAAAGAACGGCTTGCGCGGCAAAATGCAATGCCTGTTGGGACGACCCGCATTGACGGTCAATGCTGACCGCGGGAACGGATTGGGGAAGCCTGGACGCCAGAACGGCATTGCGGCCAATATTGTAGCCCTGTTGCCCAACCTGGCTCACGCAGCCCATTATCACGTCATCGATTGCGGCAGGGTCAATGCCGGCGCTGTCAACGAGAGCGTCAAGGACCTCGGCGGCCATGTCCGAGGGATGCCATGCTGCGAGGCGCCCTCCTCGTCGTCCGCCGGCCGTTCGCAGGGCTTCGACGATGTATGCCTCGGCCAAGGCTTCTCTCCTGCTGCGTTCATCAATAACTAAGACAAGCGGCGACTGCCACTATTTTACCGAAATGGTCCTTCAGACAGCAGGCGGTATACAATATCAGAGCGATCAGGCTTATGGCTACCCTGGTGAAATTCCAAAACCTCGGGCCACACACCTCCTCCAACAACTGGGTCAATACGGCTCCAGTCGTGCACGACAGAGCGCTCGGCAATCAGCCATGGCCCGCCGTCGCGGCTTTCGTTTATACCCAGGTACCGCCCGCCAAAAATAAGGTCTTTTTCAACGCCGTCCTCGACCTCACGAAATCGGTGATAACCGATGAAATAGGTTTCATGCGCCGCGCGGTTTCCCTCTATTTCGATCAGGGAATTCCCGAGAAGATGAAAGGTGAACTGAAACGCATCCTGCAGCAATTGGGGAAGGTCGTCGGCCCAGGGCATGGTCTCGCCGTAATACGAGCCATGTTGTTCTATTGCGTCGGGATGAAAGCACGATTTCACAAGGTCGGCATCCAGCCGATTTACGCCCCGTGCATAGCGCGCCATGATGTCGCGGATTTCCTGCTTGATGATCAGTTCATCCAGTGCTCTTTCTCGATCCATCTCTCTACCCCTTTTCACTCTCAGTGGCGGAAATTGTAACGAACGGGCAAGGTCTTGGGCCCGTTTACGAAGGTGGCGGCGGACCGTCTCGGTTCACCGTCCAGCGTGATCGATTCCAGGTCCTTGAAAAGCTCCTCGAAAAAGATTCTCATTTCGAGACGGGCCAGATGCTGGCCAAGGCACAGGTGCGCCCCATATCCGAAGGCAATTTGCTTGTTAGGGTTTCGGTCGGCCTTGAACGAAAACGGGTCTTCAAAAATGTCTTCGTCTCTATTTCCCGAAAGGTAACAGAGCATCATCCAGTCGCCGGAAGAGATTTCCTGCCCCCGGACCGTGGTATCCGCCGTGGCAGTTCGCATGAAATGCTTGACCGGCGTCACCCAGCGTATGGACTCGTTGACCAGTCGCGGGATCAGCGAAGGGGCATTTCTTACTTTCTCGAATTCTTCCGGCGCTTCGCACAGCGCCCAAACACCGCCACTTGTCGAAGCCGAGGTGGTGTCGTGACCTGCGGTAGCAACCAGCATGTAATAGCAAAGCCGTTCAAAATCACCGATCGGCTCACCGTCGATCGTTCCATTGGCGATAACGGACGATAGATCGTCAGTGGGATGGGCCTGGCGATCCTTGGTGATTTTCTGAAAGTATGTGTCAAAATCCTTGACCACGGCAGCCATCTGCTCGGCCTGCGCCATGGGATCTCCGGCCTCACTCTGGCGAATTAACTCTTCGTCCTGAACGCCGAAGAGCTCCTGGGTAAGCTTTAGCATAAGCGGTTCATCAGAAGCGGGAATTCCAAGAATTTCCATGATGACGTGAAGAGGATAATAGAGCGCCACATCTTTGACGAAATCGCATCGGCCGTCCATCTCGCGCATCCGCGCGACGCTGTCCCGCGCAATTTCGCGGATCCGGGGCTCAAGCTTGTCGATGCTCTTGGGCATGAACCATTCGACGGCCAAATTCCGGTATTTGGGATGTTCAGGAGGGTCCATTTGCACCAGGCTCTTGATCAGATGAGGAGCTCCCGCCCGTCATCTCCCGGATTCTGGGCGTCCCCCGCCTGATCGATTAACGTGGCCTGGCGGTCGGCATTGTGAAACAGGTTGGGATTGCGGCCTATCTCGGAAATGTCCGCATGCTTTGTCACGGCCCAGAAATCGTCGAAGCCCTCGACGCTAATTTTGGCGACAGGCTGATTTTGACGAAGCCAGCGATAGGCCTCCTGAAGCTTATCATCGTCAGCAAACGCAAGCGGATCGACGATTGTCCTCGCCACATCCGCAGGAACCATACCGCCTGTCATTTGTCCTGAATCCCCTCACAAGCCTTGCAAAAAACGCGCCTTGCTAAATTTAATTAATCGATTAGAGTGTAAAGGGCAATCGTCTTCTTGTCGAGAATAAGCGTACACTCGCGGTGAGATACATGCCGTCGAAATTCGTAGATGCTAAACGATAGAGATATCAGTTAACATGTTGAATTCCAGAGACGAATTGCGCCATCCGTCTAACCAAGATCAAAACTGGCGGGAAAGCCTCTATTTTAATTTCAACGATCACAAAAACGGGCTCGGTGGCTGGATTTATGTGTGGGTATTGCCAAACCAGCCACTCTCGACAGGCATGCTGGTATCGTTTTATCGGGGCAATTGGCCGGAGCCGGGGAATATTGATAAGGCGTCCGGCACCGCGGGGCATTGCCTGAAGCGCGGCAACGACTGGATCTATGCCTGTCAGAATAATAGCCCCGATCTGATTGGCGATGATTTCGATAATTTCTCATTTGCTGGTTTGCGACTGAAGCGCACATCGCCGTTAAATTCCTATACGCTGACGTTTGACGACGGCGATGACAACGGCTTCGACCTGAATATAGAATTCCTCACACCGCCGTATGATTATGCCACGGGTGTTCATCCGACTCCGAAGTGGATGGCAGCCAACCGTTATCATCGCGCGCATCACGTAACGGGAGAGCTCAGGGTTGCCGGTCAGACACTTAAGGTCGATTGCACCGGCAACTCCGACCATAGCTGGGGCCAGCGGGACATGGCGGCCTTTGGCAACAACCTGTTCAAGATGTGGTCCATGCAAACAGCGGATGGGTCCCTCTCCGTCTCGGTTATTGCCCAGGGCGTTGGAGACGAGGTGATTGCGCTCGGCTTTGTCTCGATCAAGGGCGTGATGGCATCGGCGACGCAAATTTCATCGCGGGCCCGATATGACGACATGGGTCTACACTCGAAAATCGAGCTTGAGGTCACGGATGAATTGGGGCGCACACTTCAGGCGGAGATGGACACAATGCATTCATGCGTCGGATGGAGAACCGACCATGGCTTCTGGGGTTTCGAAGGGGTGGGGGACTTCGAGGTCGAAAATTGGGGAACTGTGCACGGCCTGACCTCGTATTTCTGGCCGTCAACCATAATGCCCAAAGATCTGGTCGCGGGAAAATGGACCTGATCAGCACGTCCTGGCGTCCGTCAGTCACCGACCGGGAGGCGGTCGGCGGAAAGGCGGATTCCCTGTTCAGGATGATCGAGATCGGCGCGACAGTGCCGCCGTTCTTCGTGCTTACCACAAGGGCGTTTCGCGAAAGCGGCGATGGCAGGGTCGGCGACGATCTCAGGTCCCGGATTACGGCAACCCTGACAGAGGTTGGTGCCGACCACCGTTTCGCCGTGCGCTCATCCGCGACAGCCGAGGATTCGGCGGACGACTCGTTCGCGGGCGTGTTCGATACCTTTCTCGATCTGCTAGGTCCTGATGCGGTATGTGAGGCGATCGAAAAATGCTGGGAATCGTTCTCGGGCGCAAGGGCAATGTCCTATCGGCGGGATCGCCATGTGGAAAAAGACGATGCCATGGCCGTTATCGTGCAGCACATGGTGCCCGCTGAATGGGCCGGGGTTGCCTTTACGGCGGACCCCGTGACTTTGGCGCTTTCCAACACGGTCGTAAATGCTGTGCCCGGCGTCGGCGAAGCCCTGGTCTCTGGCGTCGTCAATCCCGAACAGATCCGGCTTGATTCCGATGGCCGGATCCTCGAAAGACTACGCCCGCCCGAAATGCCGCCCCTCCCCGACCCGGTGCTCATTGACGTTGTTGAAAAGTCCCGGGACATAGCAAAAGCGGTTGGATTTCCGCAGGATCTTGAATGGGCGTACGCAAATAAAACCCTTTACTTCTTGCAGACCCGGCCGATCACAACGCTCGCCGGTGTGGCGCATAACCGAAGCCTGGAAGCAGCGCCTGACGCTTATCTGGACAGTCCAACAGTTTGCTGGACGCGGGCGTTTGCCGACGAAGTCTGGTCGCCCCCGGTCAGCCCGCTTTTCTATGACATCCAAAACCTGTCCGCCCATCTTGTGGTGCGGCTGGGGTATGAAGGGATTTCAAAGGGTCTGCCGGAGAACGTCTTCAAATATTATAAGGCTGCCCCCTACGCCGATACGTCCGTTCTGGCGCGGCTTTATTGCAATCTGCCACCGGTTGCCCGCCGCCCCGGGCTGCTCTCCCAACTACCCGAAAAAGAACAGGCGGCCGTGCGGGCGGCCCCGTTCAAACTTGCCCCGCTTCTAAAGCGGCTGTGGATTTTCGAGGTTAAGCGTCGCCAGCGATGGAGCATCGTCCATAATCATCGCTTTCTTGAAAGTTCGTGGGCGGAATTCGTCGAGACGGCGGAGGATCTTTCGCAGATTGATTTGGGCGATCTTTCCGATCATGACGTGGATCGGCATCTCGAGCAGGTCTGGAAGCTCGCCCTTATGGTCGGGGTCGAGTGCGAAGTCGCCGTCCTCTATCACGCCTATGATCTGAAATTGTTAATGTCCGGGCTTCTGGATCGCTGGCTCGGGCACGGTGACGAGACATTTGCGGCGATCTCTTCAGGACTTCCCAATAGCCAGACGGTGCGGGAAAGTGACGAGCTCTGGTCTATCGCTGAAAAAATCCGTGAGCTCGACTCCGGTCAACGCGATACACTCATGCGCACGCGCCTCGGCGACCTGCTCGAGACCGAAAATCCACAAGCCGTCGATATTCGGCATGCCGTCCGGGATTTCCTGGGCCGGCACCGCCATCGCGGCGCCAATTACAAGGATCTGATTTACCCGCGTTGGGGCGACGACCCGGAGCAACTCTGGCAACAGATAAAGGCTTTTGTCGAAACACCCGGCGTTCGCCCCCGGGACGCCAATCATGCGGCAGCGATACGCCGCGTTGATTCCCAGGCCAATGCCCTTAGATCCCTTGAAGGATGGCGCGCCCTTTACAGGAAACCGCTGCTCAGACTGTTATTCAGATATAATGAGATTTATAGCGGAATCCGGGACAATCACCGGTTTTATTATGACTATGTCTGGTGGGTCTTGCGAAGGGTTTACGTCGAAAAAGGCAAGCGCTTGACTGCCGCGGGCCTCCTCGAGCGCTCCGAAAGCGCCTTCTTCTTGTCGAGACAGGAAATCGCCGATCTGGCCTTACACGCCCTCTCAAAAGATGAGGCGGCGGAGCGGATTTCTGTCCGCCGGAAGGAGTGGGAAGAAACCCGCAAAAGCCTTCCGCCCAAGTTTCTTCATGCCGGCTATCTGCCGCTTTCGGATGGAGAGGTTTCAACATCGGGCAACATGCTCCGCGGTATTCCGGCAAGCTCTGGAAAGGTGACCGGAAAAGCCCGGATTGCCTATGATATCGGCGACCTCAGCAGGTTGCGTGCCGATGAAATCCTGGTGACGCGGCAAACGGACCCGGCGTGGACACCCGCGTTCGCGCGGATTGCGGGCCTCGTCCTTGAGACCGGGGGCACACTGGCGCATGGCGCCTCATTGTGCCGCGAGTTCGGCCTTCCATGCGTCACGGCGGTGGAAGGGGCGACGGCCCTGATCAGGGACGGTGACCTTGTGTCGGTCCGTGGGGGAGACGGCATCGTTGAAATTGTCGAAAGGTGCCAGCCTTCCAACGGCAAAGGCCCATAATTTAAGACTAGAGGAGCGAAGAACATGGTTCTCAGAGCAGACGATGAATTGCGCCATCCCCACACCGATATTCCGGAATGGCGGGAGAGTATGTGGTACTGCTTTGATATCCCGGAAAAGGAGATGGGAGGGGCACTTTATTATAGCCACATGCCCAACGCGGCAGAACCTGCCGCTCACCTCATAATGTACCTGGCCCGAGGTTGGAATCGGGAGCCCAATACGCTCCTCTATCAACTGGACCGCAAATTTAAAATCCCCGGTAATGACTGGGACGACCTGGATGTCGGCGGCGTCGTTCATTACAAACAAATCGATCCCCTCAAACGGTGGCAGATCGACTATGACGATCATGAGCGGCTGAAATTCAGCCTCGATGTCGACCTGTTCGCCGGCAATTGGCACTATATCGATAATCTCTATGAAACGCCGAAATTTCTCGCCGGTGATCGCTATCACCGCCCATTCGCAGCGACCGGTACGATGGAGTTGGATGGCGAGACCATCCCCCTCAACGTGACCGGAGATTCCGACCATTCATGGGGGCCCCGGCGATGGGGGCCGCTTTACAAAAGCAAATATATCGCGGGTCAATGCGGTCGTGATTGGGCCTTCCAATTGATGGAGGTCCAATTGGTAGACGGCGCGCTCTTTCCGTATGGATACATGTGGGATGGTAAGAAGCTCTCGCCGATCACCAAACTTGAGATTACGCCCTATTACGACGAGGACGGCATACAAAAATCAATTGTTCTGAACATCGTTGATAATGAAGAAAGGCTCAGCCGGGTTGAAGGCGAATCTTTTTGTTCTGCTCCCACCGAAACCGGTGATGTCTGGAACAACGACACCTACTTCAATTTCAACGTCGACGGCGGCAAACATCACGGATCGGGCATCCTCTCGTTTTACTGGAACCGTGACTACTATCACCGCGTGATGAAGCGTTGATGATCGCAGCTCACATAACAATTTTTGTTTCTGCACGGAGATAAACTGTGTCTCTCAATACGAAGTCCGGCATCATATTTCTGTCCAGCGCCGACCCATCCATGGCCGACAGGATCGGAAACAAGGCCGCAAGCCTGAGCGCCTTGATGCGCGCCAGCTTCGACGTCCCGAATGGTTTTTGCCTTCCCACCGAAATGTTCGGGAGCTGGAAGGAAAAGGGGCAGATTGACGAGGCGATCCGCGCAGACATAATCGAGGCGTTTGAGCAGTTGAGAGCGCCAGTCGCCGTTCGCTCTTCGTCACCGGCGGAAGATCGGGCAGACGCGTCGTTCGCAGGCCAATATGCGACGATCCTTGGCGTGAGAACCGTCGACGAGCTGATGGACGCGATCGTCACCTGCTGGCAGTCTGCTGGCTCGGCCCAGGCGACCGCCTATCGGGAAGACCACGATACCGCGACGGATGTGGCCATGGCCGTCCTGGTGCAGGAACTGGTTCCCGCCACATCATCCGGCGTTCTATTTACACAACATCCGGTCACAAACCGGACAGATGAATTGGTTGTGAATTCAAACTTCGGACTCGGGGAATCGGTTGTCTCGGGCCGGGCTGAGCCGGATACGTTCGTTTTGGACAAAAATAGCGGCGAGATCATCAGTTCCCTGTGCGGCTCAAAACGGGTTTGGACAAGGTTAGCGGATGATGGACTGGCTGAAGACGTCGACGCTCCCCCAGAACATGCCGGGAAACTTAGTCTCACGCCGTCTCAACTGCACGCGCTTGCAGATGCGGCACGCCGGCTTGAGGATTATTTTGACCGTCCGATCGACGCCGAGTGGGCCTTCGAGGACGATCGGCTTTACACCTTGCAGGCGCGCCCTGTCACAACAGGTTATCACGCCTACCTTACTCAATTTCTTGACGATTGGGCGCGCGAGCGTGGGCTGAGAGACGACAAAGAGGCCGTGTGGTCACTTGGCGGTCCGATCTCCAGCCTCCCAACCTCGCCCCTTTACTATTCGGAAATGTCCGCGTTCTTCAGCGACATGTTCCCTGCAATAGCGCAGCTGCATGGTGCTGGCGCATCTGGGCGAAAGGAGTTTCGGTACTTTCGCGGTTTCGCCTATACGAACCGGGCGTTCAGCAGTACGGCCGATCCGTCCGGTGCGCTCCAGCCCCTAAGTCTTTCCAGTCCGGCCTGGCGCTCCACCCTGAAGCTCAGTCTAAAACATCCAAGGACACTGGCGGTCTGGTCAAACATCGATCGCTATTACCGGAATTGGGCGCAAGTCTGGGGGCCTGAAATTGAGGCCGCGCGTCCGGACTACACGACGGCCAACAATCAGCAAATTCGGGACTTCGTAGAAATTCTGGAGGTACAGCGGCGCACACGCAGCATCTACGCGGCCTGTGCCGTCGGCTATGCAGGTGACCTGCTGGGGCTACTGCTTCACCTGCTGCAAAAATGGGCGCCTGACGCGTCAGAAGATGCCGTCGGCCTGCTCACCAGCGGCGTAGACGGATCTCTAACCCATCGGGAAAACCAGGAAGTTTGGCATCTGGGAGAAATCGCACGCCAGGAGCCGGCTGTTGAAAGGGCGATACTTGCCGGGGCCTATGACAAGCTCGATCGGATGCCTGAAGCCCGAGATTTTTTGAACCATGTGGACGAGTTACGGTCACGCCGGGCGCACCGGGGCTCCTCAGACCGCGATCTCCGTCAACCACGATGGGGAGACAGCCGTCTGGCTCTGCTGGAACAGGTCAATAATATGATCCGACTGGGTGAGAACGCCAATCCGGACGCAGCGCACCGTCGCGCCGCGGACCGCCGTCTCGCTCTGGAAGCAGATATACGTGAACAAATCCAGGCGCAGTCGTTCGGGGCGCTCAAGTTTGCTTTCTATCAAAAGATACTTCGGGCAACGCAGCGTTACTGGATGCATCGCGACAACCAGCGTCACACTTTCGACCGCTATTTTTACGAACTGCGCTGTGCCTATCGCGCGATCGGGCGCAACCTTGCGGAAGCCGGCGTGTTGCAAGAGGCGGACGACATATTTTTCCTTAGCAAGACTGAGATCTATGCCTGTCTCGACGGGGAGATTTCCGGTGATCGACTTAGCCAACGGGCCATTGCACGCCGGGAATGGTGGAATGAGGCAATCAAAACCGACCCCCCGCCCCTTATTCAAGGGGAGGCAAGCTTTGACGATTCGGAAGTCAATCAAAGTGAATTCGATATCGTAGCCACCGGCGGATCGCCTGGAACAATTACCGGCCCCGTCCGCCTTGTCAGAAACATGCAGGAATTGCGCGACGCCCAACCTGGGGAAATCGTTGTCACGCAGGCAATTGACCCTGCCTGGACACCGGTTTTCGGGATCATTGGCGGGGTCATTTCCGAAGAAGGGGGCATGTTATCGCACGCGACCGTGCTTGGCCGGGAGTACGGGCTTCCTGTCGTGATCGGCGCGTCGGGCGCGACCCGTCTTCTTCAAACCGGGGAAATCGTATCGCTCAACGGAAGTGCCGGAACAGTTCGTCGTGTTGATTCTGAAGACACTGGGCAAATGGCGTAACCGGCGCCATCGGCGATGTTGAATTCACTGATGGCTCTCCGATTTGAGCAAGTCGGCATATACGCGCAGGAACATATTCGCGCTTTCCCGCTCCTCCGCAACATACCGACCCAACAGGGCCCCCGTTTCGGAATCGAGCGTCGTATCCTGAAAAAAGTCATGGAAATTATCCTGAGGAAGCTTGTCAGGATCGCTAAATCCAAACCCGCGAAATTTTTCCAGATCCGAGGAGTCCGACTTAAACAGCCTCAGCCATTCGTCGCACTGCGGTCCAAAATCGTGCGGCCCGTCCACCGGCAAAAAGCCCAGCGCATAGATACGCTGTTGAAAGGCGGCAGCATGTTCCAGTTCTCGGATCGCGACAACGCGCATCACGTGCTCTACGTCCCGATTGGGCGTCGCGCGGGCCCAGGCAAGATAGAATTCGTGAGCCCGGAATTCGGTCAAGGCAATCTGATTGAGCGCTGATAGATAGCTTGGCCCCTCATCGCTTACACAAAGTTTCATGCTTACCTCACTTCCTGCAGGAATTTCCGATCTTGTCAGGATCAGGACGGTAACTCTTGCATAATGACTAGCTTTGAATGGCTATGGATACTCCGCCATTTTGCAACAAAGCTCTTGGTGCAGCTAATCGTAAATGTGACGCCCCATTGTTCCGGCTTCCCCTTGTGGCCCTTCTTCTCTCCACCCGTAGTTAATATGCTGTCCAAGCAACGTGGCGAATCGTTCGGGGTGTTTGTCGAGTAATTCCTGTTCAACATCTTCTCGATAGGGCTCTTGCGGCCGAATATAGGGCCTGCACATTGACGTAATCAGGTTTACCCGGAGCCCGGGATTCTTGCGTGCCTTCGATCCGTGCCAAACCCGGCCACTCCAAAGGATCAATGATCCTGCGGGTGCGGTGATGTGGACGGCGTCTTCGCGGCTTTCATTTGGTTTGGGGTGACGGTATTGCTTGTGCGATCCAGGAATAAAGAAGGTGCTTCCGTCAGCTTCTGAATAATCTGTTAGCGCCCACGTGAAATTAACCACCATTTCATGTGGTGGAAAAGGTGAGCTAATCATTACATTATCACAATGGATCGCTAAATCCGGGCCGTCCGGTCCCTTGATCAGAGATACGCAATCGTACAAAACAGCATTTTTTCCCAACGTGTAGTCCGTGAGCGCCAGAACATTTTCGTTTAGAACGGCCTCCTGGAATATAGGATCCTCAAAAAGCAGGTACGCCACGTGTACACCCAGGCTGGAAATCTGGTCTGACTGCGGTTCAGAAGCGTTTATCTCTAATCGCTTGCCATTACGTCGCTCGTAGACATCCAGTATTTTATTCAAAACGTCGGACGCAAATCCCGCCCGCGCTGCCCTTGCGGGTGGAATGACCGTATAACCCAGAACTTCCAGTTCAGCGATGTTGCGAACAAGATCAAGTCGCTCTATCTCACCCCAGACTTTCGCAGCATCCTGAGCAAGCGATGACTCTTCCTGTGAGAACTCGACAGGTTTGTGCTCTTTACCTGAAGAATATCCTGCCTTTCTCGCCTTGCTCATGATTTTTCTCCTAAAAGATCCTCGCGCTCAGGATAGGACATTTGCGTCGAGATTGCGCGCGGCCTTGTGAACGCGGGCAACAGGTCGGATGACACACCTCCCTTCTTGAAGCCAGCGCATCGTGCCATTGCATTTTATAAATTAATTCATTAATTAGGATACTTGCAACAGCTAATAAGTTTGCGCCGACCGTGGCAGGAAAAGGCGCTGCTCCGTGCGTTAGATAATGAGTATTACCGCTGCTTGCCGCATCGAGCAGACATGGTAGATGCGGTATCGTCTGATGGGAAAAAATATTTGATTCGTCCAAACTTTCCAGAGTGATAGGAGCTTTCTCAATGTCTATCCTGGGACGTCCGAATCCCGGTCCCGATCTCCACCAGGCCCTGCTGGAACTGGATCAACAGGGTTATTGTGTGGTCCCCGACGTGCTCGATCAGTCCGAGATCGCCGCGATCAAGGGGCGGCTGATGGAGCAGGCTTCGGGGGAATGCGCGCGGGGTGTTTCATTCCACGACGGCGGGCCCACCTGTCCCAATCAGCGGGTGTGGATGCTGATGAACAAAGGCAGGATTTTTCGCGATTTGATGCTGCATCCCATTGTGGGCGCAATGATGGGGCACCTGCTGGGTCCTGACTTTCTGCTATCCAGCTTTACCGCCAACATCGCACATCCCGGAGGTGAACCTATGGACCTTCACACCGACCAGGGCTATCTCGGCTTCTGGACGCCCGTCCCAACGGTTGCCAACATTATTTGGATGCTCGACGACTTTACAGCCGAGAACGGCGGCACGCGCCTCGTGCCCGCCAGCCACATCAACCAGAACGCGACACCGCAGGCCCCCGGCGTTGTTAGCGAGAACCCAACGGATACGCCTACGTTTGCAGACACGATCGCCGCTGAGGGAGGGGCCGGTTCAATCATCTGCTTCGATGGGCGCCTGTGGCATGGTACGGGAGCCAATCGCAGCAATCAGCCAAGGCATGCGCTCCTCGGTTATTACTGCCGGCCGTACATTCGGCAACAGGAGAATTTCAGCCTGGGTCTGGATCCGGCGATCCGTGCGAAAGAACGGCCAGCGCTCCTGAAGCTCCTCGGTTTTGTACCCTGGGCGGCGCTCGGCAAGGTCGAAAGTCCAACACCGGAAATCCCTTTGTTCGTTTCTAGCGGTGCGGTAGGCCCCCTGTCCACTAACGGTGCCACACTCGATTCCTTATGCTAAGTGGCCTGCCCCGTTTTGGGACCCAACAAAAAGACCTGGAGTAATGTTTCCAAGATCGGTAATGGCCTTTACGCCGCGGGATGCGAGCGCATCACCGCTGAAAGCCCTGATCGCCAACGGAACCTCCTGAAGATTCTGTTCACGCTTTTGCGCAGTAACCACGATCTCTTGAACTTGCGCGCTATCAGCCTCACTGACTTGCGAATAAGCTGGTACAGTTGTTGCTAATCCAGTGGTAATAACAATTAAAGTTGTAGTTATATGCGACATTGCTCTCCCCCTTCTGAACAAATTATTTTCATGAAATTTTAGGCAGTCTGGTCGTTTAGAATCTTTGCGAATGAAATTTCAGTACTAAGGGGCAGGAAGAACTTCCACCCTTCATGACATTATCAATATGATCAAATATTTCGATTTTGAGAGCGTTGGATTTGAAGTGCCCCTAGTTTGTTAGACACCTTGCGCTTTCACTTTATGCTGCCGTTCGAAATCGATGGGTGACAGAATTCGGCACCAACGGCTCTGCCACCGGCGACTGGGTCAGACACCTCCTGGAACGCAAGCCGGCCCGGGTCGTCACCGTGGCTGTGGCCAACAAGACGGCGCGCATCGCCTGGGCCGTGCTGGCGCGCGGCGAGACCTTCCGGGCGCCAGGAGTGGCGTGAAATAGCGTCAGCACCAGGCCGGCGCATTAATGAACCGCCAGCAATAACTCTAATAAATTGAATCTGCCGTCAAATTGGCAAAGTTTTGCGACGGAGGATGCGGCTCATAACCACATTGGTTTGAAGATGGGCCACATAGGGCATACGTAGCAGCACATCGCGCACCAGCTTTTCAAAGGCGGCGAGGTCGGCCGTCACCACCCGCAACAGATAATCGAAGCTTCCCGTAACAAGATACATGTCCATGACCTCGGGCACGCCTTCAATCGCCGTCTCGAAGCGTTCAACCGTATTGTTGGCCTGCCGGTCCAGCGTAATCTGCACCCAGGCCGAAAAGGTCAGACCCAGAACCGCTTCGTCCAGCACAGCGGCATAATGGCTGATAGCACCGGACTTTTCCAACAGGCGCAATCGCCGAAGGCAGGGAGACTCTGAAAGATTGATCTTTTCGGCCAGGTCACGGTTGCTTAGCCGGCCGTCAAGCTGCAAGGCCTGAAGGATCTTGCGATCAATCGGATCAATTTTAGAATTGGCAGAAATTTTTACGTTCTCTTATATTTATGACAATAACTGCTAATAATATTAATCTGTATGGCAATAATAAGCAATCCATACTCATGTCCCTCGGATAGAATGGTTGAAAATCACCAATTATACGAGGATGTCATGAGCTTTTATCGCCGCATGATCGGCAATCATTCCCTGTCGCCCCAGACGTTGATGCTGAGCTACGGCTACGACCCCATGCTGTCGGAAGGGGCTGTGAAATGCCCTATTTTCCAGACATCGACCTTCGTCTTCCGCACGGCCATGGAGGGCAAGAAATTCTTTGAAGTTGCCTATGGTCTGAGGGCCGCCGAACAGGGCGAGCAGATGGGCCTCATTTATTCCCGGATCAACAATCCCAATATTGAAATCCTGGAAAGCCGGCTGTGTCTTTACGACGGCGCCGAAAAAGCTGCGGTCTTCTCAAGCGGCATGGCGGCCATTTCAACGACACTGCTCTCCCTCACCCAGCCCGGTGACGTCATTGTCTATTCAGACCCTATATATGGCGGCACCAAACACTTTCTGGAAAAGGTCATGCCCGGCTTCGGCATCAAGACCCTGTCGTTCCCGGCAAACGGGTCCGTTGACGAAATTCGCACTGTAATGAATGAAGCCAAAAAACTGGGGCCCATTGCTGCCGTTCATATCGAAACACCGGCCAACCCGACCAGCGCCCTTGTCGACATTGCCGCGATTGCCGCCCAGCTCCCTGACTTTGCGGATGGCGAACGGCGGCCGCAACTGACGGTGGACAATACCTATCTCGGGCCCCTTTGGCAGCAACCGCTGCAGCATGGGGCCGACCTGGTGCTTTATTCACTGACCAAATATGTTGGCGGCCATTCCGACCTGGTGGCGGGTGCTTGCCTGGGTGCACAGGATAAGGTGGCGCCCGTGCTGGCGATGCGCACCTTTCTGGGAACCATGCTGGAGCCCTATACCGCATGGCTTTTGCTGCGCAGTCTCGAGACATTAGACCTGCGCATGACCCGGGGTTCTGAAAATGCAAAGGTGCTTGCCGACATGTTGCTCAATCACACCAAGGTCGAAGACGTTATGTACCTGGGGCATCTGGGGCCAGAAACACCTGAAGGTCGGCTTTATCAGCGCCAGTGCAAGAATCCGGGATCGACCTTCTCTATCCGGCTGAAAGGCGGGGAGGCCGAGGCCTTCCGTTTCCTGGATGCCCTGAAGATCATCAAGCTTGCCGTCAGCCTGGGCGGCACCGAAAGCCTGGCGAGCCATCCCGCCACCATGACGCATGCGGACGTCTCGGCAGAAGACAAGAAGGCCCATGGCATCGGCCCCAACCTTGTGCGCCTTTCCATCGGCATCGAAAATGCGGATGATCTGATTGCCGATCTCACCCAAGCGCTGGAGGCGGTTTAGAGCTCGAGAACATGCCGATTTCCTGCTCCAGATGGCCGGTTAGTCATAACATGTAATTTGTTGCAACAAATTTTTTTATGAAAAATGAAATTGGATTCACGATGGCCATGACCCAACACTCCAGCACAATTAACGGCCGAAATCTAATACGTTGTAAACAAATATTTTATGCCAAAGAGATGCGGTAAGCTTGTCCGTGTCACAGCCCCTTCTCCCATGAACTCATAGCAGCGGTGTATTATGCTCCGGACAACAGCGACCCATTGGGGAAACTACCACGTCGAAAGCAAGGATGGCCGGATCGTTGACATCCACCCGGCCAAGGATGATCCAAACCCCTCCTCAATTGGCCGCTCGTTAATCGACGCCCAGCATCCCGGAGCCCGGGTAGCGCGCCCAGCCATCCGCAGAGGATATCTGGACAAACTTTGGAAAAGCGATGGCGAGGGCCGGGGACATGAGCCTTTTGTTGAGGTGCCATGGGACGAGGCGCTTGACATTGCCGCCGCTGCACTGAGCCATGTTCGCGAAGGTGCGGGCAATGAAGCAATCTATGGCGGATCTTATGGCTGGGCCAGTGCGGGACGATTTCATCATGCCCAAAGCCAGATACATCGCTTCCTGAATTGTTTCGGCGGCTATGTTGGCAGCCGTCATACGTATTCGGCCGCCGCCGCCGAAGCCATCATCCCTCATATTCTGGGCATGGAATTCTTCACACTCTCGGTTCAGTCATCCGCTGTAAGCGAAGCTTCCGGATCATCGAAACTCGCTGTATTTTTCGGCGGGGCCTCAGTCAAGAATACCCAGATTAATCCGGGCGGCATAGCGCGCCACACCGCGCAGGATCAACTGAGGTCCCTTAAGCAAGCCGGAGTCGAATGCATAAACGTGAGCCCGGTCCGCGACGACATGATGGATGATGTGGGCGCAACCTGGTGGCCCGTCATTCCTTGTACCGATGTGGCGGTCATGATGGGGCTTGCTCACACGCTGGTTGAACAAGACCTTTACGACAGGGATTTTATTGACCGATACACGGTGGGCTTTGACCGCTTCCTGCCTTATCTAATGGGCGACGTGGATAACTGCCCCAAGGATGCCGATTGGGCGGCAACAATCTCCAGCATCCCCGCGGATGACATTCGCTCTCTTGCTAAGCGGCTTGGGCAGGCGCGTTCATTGATAACGCTCAGCTGGTCGCTACAGCGCCAGGAGCACGGAGAGCAAAGCTACTGGATGGGTACCACGCTGGCCGCCATGCTTGGTCATATGGGCACACCTGGCGCAGGTATATGCTATGGCCTGGGCTGCGAACATAATGTGGGCTTCGCGAGCCGCCAGCGACCGCCATTCAAAATCGCAGCGCTCCCGCAAGGCCAAAACCCGGTGACCAGGTTCATTCCGGTGGCGCGTCTCACGGATATGCTGGAAAAACCTGGCGCACCTTTCGACTTCAATGGCAATCGTCTGACCTATCCTGATATCGAACTCATTTACTGGGCGGGCGGGAACCCCTTTCACCATCATCAGGACCTGAACCGGTTGCGCCAGGCCTGGGCCCGGCCCGGAACGATCATCGTCAACGAGATCGGATGGACCGCCACAGCCCGGCATGCCGATATCGTATTTCCCTCTACATCTCCCCTGGAACGCATCGATTTTGCTGCGGGCAGCCAGGATTCGTGCATCGCGCCCATGGAAGAGACCATACCGCCATACGCAGAAGCCAGAGACGACTATGAGATATTTTCAGGCCTCGCCCAACGTCTAGGGTTCCTGGAGGTATTCACTGAAGGCCGCAGCGCGCTTGAGTGGGTTGCACACCTCTATAACGAGACCCGCGAAAACGCCGAAGAGGCGTCCGTTACCCTGCCGTCGTTTCAGGAATTCTGGTCGGGAGGGCCAGTTCAGATTGATCCAGCCGAATCCAGGATGGAATACGAGCTCGAGAAATTCCGGCGCGATCCGGAGGCATATCCCTTGGCCACGCCATCGGGGCGCATTGAAATTTTCTCCGAAACCATTCAGGGGTTCGGGTATGACGACTGCATCGGTCATCCCTACTGGTACGAACGCAAGGAATGGCTTCACGCGGCTCGCGCCGCAACCTACCCGTTTCACCTGATCTCGAACCAGCCCCGCACCAAGCTTCACAGTCAACTGGATTACGGGGTGACCAGCCGTAATAACAAGATCAAGGGACGGGAACGCGCCCGCATGAACCCTGACGACGCCGCCCAGCGTGGTGTCACGGACGGCGACGTGGTAGAGATTTTCAACGACCGCGGGCGCTGCCTGGCAGGTGTGGAACTTACGCCCGCAATCCGCCCGGGCGTCATCGAGTTGCCGACCGGGGCATGGCTCGATCTGTCGGAGGAAAACAATGAACTGCCACTGGATAGCCATGGAAACCCGAATGTGTTGACGCCAGACAGGGGCAGCTCACGGCTCGGCCAAGGACCGATCGCCCATAGTTGCCTGGTAGATGTTAAGCGGTTCGAAGGTAAGCCGCCTGAGGTAACGGCATTCAATCAGCCGCGTAAAACGCCAAGGTAGTTATTTGTTCAAGCGTTCCTGTGGATGACCACAGCACCGCCATCTGCGTTTAGGCCGCAGGTAGTTATGAGGACATTGAACCGCCCCGGGATTGTCGGAGGCGAGTTGGTTTAAGTCACGCGTCGCGGCGGAAATCAGATGTGTTCGTATAGTTCTTGCCAGAGAACAAGAATCACCTCTATCCCTGCCTCTGCCGTTATTCCTAACGGTAGCCCCTGCCTAGAACGCGACATTGTCTCCGCCTTTGAGAGCGAGAATTTTCCTGGCTTCCGCAGACGTAGCAACGTCAATAGAGAGGTCGCTAAGAATAGAGCGTATCAAAGACACTTGTTGAGCATTGCTCTCGGCCAATTTGCCGCGTGAGATGAAAATACTATCCTCCAGGCCCACTCTGACATGTCCCCCCATGATTGCTCCCATGGTCACGAAATTCATCTGGTGCCTCCCCGCTGCCAGAACAGACCACTCATACTCATCGCCGAACAACTTGTCGGCAATGCGTCGCATATGGGTGAGATTTTCGGGGTCAGCGCCTATTCCGCCCAAGATTCCGAAGATGGTTTGAACAAACAAGGGGGGCTTTATGAGGCCACGATCCAGGAAATGCGCCAACGTGTAGAGATGTCCAATATCATAACATTCGTACTCAAATCGGGTGCCGCATCCTTCCCCGAGGGACTTAAGAATCCGCTCGATATCGCCGAAAGTGTTTTTAAAAATAAAATCTCTCGATCTTTCCAAATATTCCGGCTCCCAGGAGTATTTCCACTTTCTTGGTTTATCCAATGCCGGGAAGATCCCGAAGTTCATGGAGCCCATATTGAGGGAACACATTTCGGGCTTGGCTTGCAGCGGCGCTGCCAGGCGTTCCTCCAGCTTCATATGTTGACCGCCGCCAGTCGAAATGTTGATCACCGCATCGGTTTGTTGCTTGATCCTTGGTAAAAACTGACTGAAGATTTTTGGATCTGCGGTCGGGCGGCCATCTTCTGGCGATCGGGCATGGAGATGTATGATTGACGCACCTGCCTCGGCGGCCGCGACACTGGCTTCTGCGATCTCATCGGGTGTGACAGGCAGAAAGGGTGTCATGGACGGCGTGTGTATGGAGCCTGTAACTGCACATGTAATAATTGCTTTGCGATTTCCAGCCATTGGTCCTCCTGCAAGTTCATGATGTCCTGTTTTGCGGGTTTGGATATTTCCCCAGCGAAACAAATAGCAACGCCGCAACCGCCAACAGCACAACCAGAATGGTGCGCGCGATGTCGTAGGATCCGAAATGATCGAAAAGAAATGCGGTTGTCAGTGGCCCGACTGCCACACCGACCGAATAGAAGGAAGTCATTACGCCAAATATGCTGGCAAGGTAGGCAGAGCCAAAGTACCGGGAGACGATATAGGCCATCACGTCAACCTCGGCCCCGGTGGACAATCCCAGAAGAATCGCGCCGGCAAACATGGTCGCCACAGGCATATCCCCAAGCAAAATCGTCACCGCCATTCCCGCTGCCAGGATCGAGCCGACCGCAATTATTTTCGCGTGTATGCGATCCAAAAGATAGCCAGACAGGACGCGCCCAAACATTGAGGATATACCCACAAGCGCCAGAACGGTTCCGGCGGTAGATTTATCGATTCCACGATCATCAAGTACTGCACCCAGTTGTAAGGCTGTACTCGAATAACCGATTGCGATAAGGACTATGCCGACTGCGAGTTTCCAGAATGTATTTGTGCGCCACGCCGAGGAAAGGGGGATCGCAAGCTCCGTTAATGGGGGAACAGAATGTTCCTGTGTCGTTGAATCTCGACGTTCTGGTGATAGTGACGTGTGGTCAGAAGGTCGGTTTTGAATGAACAGGTATGCGAATGGCAAACCGATCAATAATGGCATACCCGCCAACGCGACAAAGGCTGCTCGCCAGCCTTCGCTCGTCAACACCTGGGTAGCCAGGATCGGCGATACCGCGGTACCCAAACTCGAACCCGCCATAGTAAGGCCAAGCGCAAGTCCGCGTTTTTGACGGAACCAAGAGGTCACAACTTTACAAAAGGCAGCAGGGGAAATACCGGACGCTGCGAGGGCTATTAGAAAAAAGCTCGCATATAAGTGCAAAAGGGATCCGTTAAGCAGGCTTAGTTGCGCAACCGAAACTGCAAACAGAACAAAACACAGGAGAATGAATTTGCGGGCGCCCCGCCTATCGATCAGGGCCCCTATGGCCGGTACGATGAGTATGGATCCAATAACCTGACATGTGGCTGCGGCGGTAACTTCGGCCCTGCTCCAGCCGAACTCCTCGGACAAAGGCTGTATAAATACACTAAAACTGAATAGCGATACGGGTATGTTACTGCACCCCATTCCGACTGCCGCCCCCAAGACAACCCACCATCCTTTGGAATTGTTATCGGCAACGTTGTTTTTCATCGTCCTCCCGAAACATCCAGAATGGCGCCTGTAACATAGGATGCCTTTGGAGACGCCAGCCAGAGGATAGCCTCCGCCACTTCCTCAGGTTGTCCGGCCCGACCCATGGGAAGTTGGCCGGCCACCTCCTTCACGCGATTTGGCTGACCAATACTTGCGTGGATTGGCGTATCTATCACCCCTGGGCGCACAGCATTGACCCGGATTCCCTCTCTCGCCACCTCCTGGGCAAGTCCAACCGTCAGAGTGTCAATCGCTCCCTTCGACGCGGCATAATGCAAGGCAATTCCGGCACCACCGAGGCGGGAAAGAACCGACGAAATATTTACGATGCAACCGCCCTGGCCGCCCTTCTTCGTCGACATATGATTGACAGCTTCGCGCGCACAATAAAAGACGCCAAAGACATTGACCTGGAACGTCTCGGTCAACGCTTCGGCATGAAGGGTTTCAAGCCGTGAAGCCCCGCCAGTAGCGCCGGCGCTGGTTACAAGTACATCGATAGACCCTAAAATCTCTATTGAATCTGCAAACAGCTTTCTGACTTCGTCTTCATCACTCACGTCCGCCTGGATACAATGGACGTTTTTTCCTTCATTATTCAGTCGATCGCGGAGCGTTTGGGCACCAGATTTGTTGCTCCTGAAAGTGAAAACGACTGAATATCCGTTTTCTGCCGCAAGCTTGACAGTTGCAGCGCCGATACCTGAACCACCACCTGTTATCAGGATGTTTTTTGATCAATTCATTTTTCTGCAGCCCTTAACTTTTATCAGGTAATATAGTCTGCAGAGGGATGGCTTCTTGGAAATACTCTAATATGATTGAGGAATTTTCCAAGAGCCTTGTCTGATTTAGTCAAATAGTTTTGCGCAAATCTGATTGTCTTTAATATTTCCATATCCTCGGAAAATACTTTTCTTCGAAATTCCATCCCATATCTAAGAAATTCTTTAACGTTTCTTCGGTCGGAGGGCTTCCCTTTCTCAGCCGCACAAACCATATAGAAGTGCGCTTTACCTGGCGAGACAACACGAGCAGGCGCCAGTCCTGCGAAAAGGCGCCCGTCGAGCTCACCAGAAAAATAGAAGATATTGCTTCCGACAATACCCAAACGGTAAGCAAGCTCAGCGTCTACCGAAGCGCGGAGAGCTCGTAAATCATACAGAACAGAATATGGGCCCCATTCGATTTCCTGATCAGGATCGTTATGGTGAAATTCGAAATGATGCAGAACCTTCAGGTGCTGAAGGTCAAGTGTATTGGCCATTGCGACCCAGGGGTCGATTCCCAGTTCCATATTATCTTCAGCCAGAAACTCTAATTCTTCATCCGGCAGATCGAAGTCCGGGAGGTCGAACAGAGGTTCAACGCCATTAAAAGCCCAGACAAGCCCGAAGCGCTCCCGGGTAGGGAAGCGAAAGAGCCTTGCATGGGAGGGTGCGCGGTCGCCCGATCCTGTTTCTACGCAATTTCCCTGCAAGTCATACTGCCAATGGTGGAACGCGCACCTGATATTGTTGCCGCAGACATCGCCCACGGAGAGATCCGCGCCCACGTGAGGACAATATGCACTCATGACTGACACGTCTCCATTGGCGCCCCGCACGACAACGACCCTCCC
Organism: uncultured Alphaproteobacteria bacterium; assembly: GCA_963746725.1. Lineage (GTDB taxonomy): Bacteria > Pseudomonadota > Alphaproteobacteria > Sphingomonadales > Govanellaceae > J090. The sequence goes on from CAVVCF010000004.1 coordinate 22,285, forward strand.
CCCGAGGAAATCCCGGCCCAAGACCTCACCAGGCTTTAATTCGGCAGACAGGCACATCGGAAACCATGATTGCGTATATAAGCCGTCGTCGCCTTCCGTCGGCATTAAAGTCTTATTGGCGCGGCCGTAAGACAAACTCTCTTGATTCCCGGCCATCGGCCTTTTCGTTGTCATCAATTCACTCCTCAGGAAGAACGACGTTGTCGTTACTGACCAGTAACGACAACGTCGCCTGCCGATGTTAGAAATTGTAGCCGAATTCGATGCTGTATTCCCGGGGTTGGCCATAAGTCAGATCGGCTTGACCGCAACATCCTGTTAGGTCCAAGCCATTGGTTGTATACAGCTTATCCGTGAGGTTCTTTCCAATTAGCGCAACTTGCCACTTTGCATCTGTAGGCTCGAAGACTAATCTGGCATTGATCAACCCATATCCTTTTTGCGCTAAGAATTCCGTATTTTGGGTATCGTGATATATTTTGGATCTATACGAAAAATCTACCCGCGCTGTCATTGAACCCCAATTTGAGACAGGAACTCGATATTGCGCGCCCGCGGTAATGGACCACTTGGGTGTTTTCGGAAGCTTGGAGTCCAATGTCAGGCCGCCACTGACGCCTTCGTTGAGTTCTGTATATTTGGCGTCAATGTATCCGACCCCAAGATCGACTAACATTTCAGCAGTTGGTTGCGCCACAACCTCAGCCTCGAATCCTTTTATTTCAGCTTTACCCGCGTTTTCGATGACCGCGATTACGCTACCCAGGTCACTTGTTACTACAGACGTGAGTTGGATCTGGGTGAGGTTGCTATAAAATGCAGCGGCATTAAACCTTACCCGATGATCAAGAAATTCAGATTTGACGCCAGCCTCATAACTCCACACATTTTCGGGGCCATATGAAAACTGAGCTGCACCAGGCGTACCTGGCCGGCCATTAAAACCACCGCTCATAAACCCCTTGGCCGCCGAGATGTAGGTCATGACAGAGTCAGTCCAACGATATTCAATTCCGACTTTTGGGGACCATGACCCCCAGGAATTGTTTGCTGAGGTCAGAGGCAACTCGAAAACATTTGACGCCAACCTCAAACTTGATGCGCTAAAGTCCTTGGATTCGTCGGAATAGCGAAGTCCACCAGAAAAGCTCAGCCTGTCGGTGAGTCTGAATGTGACATGGCTGAAAACAGCAATATCTTCATTGTTCTGCGTGATCGAGCGCAGCCGGTCCAAATCCAACAATACATTCAAAGGATTACCTGCGCCCCCGAAAGGCGTTCCCGGTATGGGCCCTGGCAGCGCCTCAAGCCCCTTGTATAAACCGCCTAATACCGTCAATACCGTATCGTTGGCTGCTTTGCCGTTGAGATAAAATGCCCCCAACAACCAGTCTATGCGGTTCTCAAGAAACGTTCCGTGAAGCTGGATTTCCTCCTCAAATGTCTTCCCGTGGTCCTTGTTGTCTACACCGAGATAATTCAGTGGCGAGTGATCGATGTCGGTAGCAAAGCGCGCATCCTGATGTACGTAAGACGTAATTGATTTAACAGAAATTTGGTCACTCATGCGCCAGTTTGCGACGGCTGAAAAAGTCCAGCGCTTAATTTTACTAAAGGCAGGCGCCGTGCCTTGGGTCAAAAATGGATCGCCTGTGAACCATCTTGCGTCCCACGACTGGCCGTAAACCGGTTCTCCAACTGCGGTATTCCATATCGATGTCAGGGAACCAATTCCCGCCGCGGCCAAACTGTTGTTGATCGCGCTCTCATTGTGGCGCATGAAAGTTGCTGACAATAAAAGATCGAAGGAATCCGAAGGGAGGAGCTTCAATTTTGCATCAACCCCCTGCCGATTAATGCTCCCAAGATTATTACCGTCGTAAGGCCTTTTGGTTATGCCATTGCGATCAGAGCTGAACCCCGCCACACGTAGCAACACCCGGTGATCGAGAGGAATGTTTACACTCCCCTTTATATCTACTCTCGAAAGATTGCCGAGCCGAACACTCCCTTTCCCTGAAAACTCGTCCATGGGCTGTTTCGTCGTAATATTGATTGCGCCGCCAATTGTATTTTTTCCAAAAAGAGTTCCTTGAGGTCCTCTCAGCACTTCGATCCGCTCAACATCGAGCAGATCGAGCGAAACTCCCAACCCATAGGGAAAATAGACGCCGTCAATATAGATACCTACGCCGGGGCTGGACGTGAGCAGATAGTCCTGCTGACCAATCCCCCGGATAAAAACCTGGGCGTTGCCGCTCCCCCCGGTATCGCCAGTGCCCGAATCAAAGGTCAGGTTGGGAACATATTGACCCAATTGGTCACTTGAATTGATGGAGCGCATTTGTAGATTTGCAGCGGTGAAGGCGGTAATAGCTACAGGTGTATCTTGAATATTCTCTTCCCGCTTTCGCGCGGTAACAACAATTTCCTCAAGGCCATAGTTTTTGCTGGCGTTTTCTTCGGCGACGGCGAAATGCCCCCCTAATGCGGTCGCAAACGTCGTCGATATCAATACACTCGCAAGCGATTTTCCAACCACAAAGCGCTTATAACAAGATTTTCTCGTCATCGAACTTCCCTCCTCTAATTTTGATTGGTTATTTCCCGTTGCGGAGCTTTTGGCGCCGCGAAGCTAGCTTGCGGTGACTCAACGCGCCTTCAAGCGTTGTGGTCAGGCATGTAAACGATTGCTTCCGCCTCAAACATCAATTCAGGTTTGAATAAAGCGGAAATTTCGACCGCCGTTACTGCTGGCGGCACTTCCACGCCCTCATAGAATTTGAGCCGAACGTCATTCGACGCCATCATCTCTTGCAAGTCGGTGGCAAACCACGTTTCCTTTATGACATGCTGAAAACCGGCTCCCCATTGCTGGAGAACCTTTTCCATCATCATGTAAACTTGCTCGATCTGCTTGCGCAGATCGGTCGCCCCGACCGTTTCGCCTTGCTCGTTTACGCTGGTCAGTCCTGAAATATAGATATAGTCGCCGGCCTTTATCGACCTTGCCACCCCGAATTTTTTTTCGAATTCTTCCCTAAGATATTTTGCTTCTACTCTGGCTCCCATCGCCCCCCTCCTAATATTTCGCCTCTCTCGTCACTGCTGCAGCGAGATCTCCGCCACAGCCTTCATTTTATGATATTACAGAAATTATATTTTGAATGTCAAGTTTTGTAATATATAAAATGCGAAGAATTGAGTTATATGGCCATCAAGTATCGGAATTTGCATGATTTTGACATGTAACTCACAACATGGAACCTGATTATAGGTATTTTTCTGTAATGTTTGTTGTTGCAATGATGAGGCGCTGCCTTTTGAATAGGTAACAACGACGACAGCTCTCTGCGATGCCCGCGCAGCTGCGAGACTGGGGAATAGGCGAGGAATCAGACTAATACGCATAATATCGGTCAAATGCTTTCAAAGCTGTATGAAATCAGTCACGTTCGAAATTTTTATCTTTCAAATAGAAATAATAGAAAAGTGATGGTCTGTATTTGGGTAGGAAGAGAAATAACTATCAATAGAAAGCCGAATTTACTGAGTTGACTAAACTCCAAACCATTTCTGCAGCCTAAGGTTTTTGGTGGAATTGCTTTGGGTCTCTCGGTATCACTAGCGTCAGGTTCGCGACGGTAAACAGATTATGGATATTGCATCTAATGTCTGACACGCTCTCTAAGTTGATTCATAAACGCCTTCAGCAGATCGGTGTGTCCAGGTATAAGACGCGCTCTCTTATCCTGGCGACGCTTAGCGAAGCGGTCGCTCCTTATGGGTCAAAATTCTTAATGGGCGACCTTCTTCCGATGCTGGCCGAGTTGAATATCAACGCGGGACAAGCCAGAACCGCGATTACCCGGCTTCACAAAGAAGGATGGGTCCGTAAGATTGACTCCGCACCGCGTGGCCACTACCGGCTACAAAGCGACACACTAGCGGAGTTCGACCGGGTTACCGCCTATCTGAACCCTGGGCATTCGATTCCCTGGGAAGGAGTATGGTGGCATGTCGTTCTGAATTCACCGCGCCTCACCGACAGCGAGAGAAAGCAAGGCCGTAAGCAACTTAGGTTTCTCGGTTTTGGCCATCTGGAACCTTGGGTCATGATACATCCGCGTAGCAACCTCGAGGCCATAAAACGACGTCTCGACAAAGCCGGCATTCTTGAAAAAATTATCGTTTTTCGCTCTCGCATCGAACTGGGCGATAGTACAGAGCAGATGCGGGAGCTGGTCGAGAATTGTTGGAATCTTAATCAGGTCGTAAATGGCTATAAGGAATTTATCGAAACCTATGAGCCGATATTAAACGCGCTGGAAGACACGATCAGGCCTTCACCAAGAGAATGCTTTATTATCCGGATAATTTGCAGTGATGATATCAGATATACGAGCATAGAAGACCCGGACATTCCTGCCGAGCTTATGCCGAACAATGAGATCAAACAGAGGGCACGAGATATCCACCGCAGAATCACGTGGGCGACGCAGTACGGATTGGAAACCTATCTTAAGTCGGGCTGATACTTGAGAGCGTAGCGGACTGACTTCCCGCAGGACGAACTTAGACATCAATAAATGAATGTCCGTTGTCAGATGAATTGGGACGATTGATCTTTCCGCATCTAACGGGACGCTGGTCGAACGTCTCCGAGAATTGCCTGTAGTCCGTCGCCTCAAATCGTCTAAAGACGATGTGGCCGAAAATCAATCGCAGGCGGCGTTTTAATTGCACTAGGGTCAGGGCTCCATTAATTGCACCCGTTCTGCGGGCTCAGGTTTGTTCCGGGAACAGGCGCGGTCCCGCAGGAAGCCTGGACGGCTTTCAAGGGAGCGTAACGTATTCCCGGGCCAAACATGGCCCGCCCTTCGGGTTTGAACAGGAAAGACGACTGCTGCGTCAACAATGCTCGAATATGCCCAAAATCATATGGGGGCATGTCCTTGCGCTTGTTTCCTTGCATTCGTTTTCCCTGTTCAAACAGAACTGTGTGTAATTAATGGGTCCTGACCCTAGGGGCATATGTCGCGCACGGTTGCACACACATTTCCTAAAACAAGACGATTGCTTGAGAGAAACATTACGGCCTAACCAGCGCAGCGAAACGCGATCACCTGCTTACTATGTGCTTACTAGAAGGTTTTTGTGGGCGCTGATTATTCTGCTAAGCCCTTGAAAAGAATGGTGGGCGCGGCAAGGATTGAACTTGCGACCCCTACGATGTCAACGTAGTGCTCTCCCACTGAGCTACGCGCCCCTCGGGCCCTGGTGTTCCGGGCCAGGGAAGGATGGGAATTCCTTCAGGTATCCGGGCGGTTTTATACCGCAATCGCGGTCAAGTGCAAGCCCTTAACGGCATGTATCAGGCAGCGAACAGCCGGCCCACTTCGTCGACCAGGTCCTTGAGGTGGAAGGGCTTCGAGAGGACCTTGGAATTCTTGATCGTCTCGCCGCCCTGGTCGAGCGCCACGGCGGCAAACCCGGTGATGAACATGACCCGCATATGGGGCGCGATGGAGGACGCGCGCCGCGACAGCTCGATCCCGTCCATCTCGGGCATGACGATGTCGGTCAAAAGGAGGTCGAATTCGCCGGTCGCAATCAGCGGCAACGCCAGCGTTCCCCGATCGACCGCAGTGACCTCGTAGCCCGCGCGCTCAAGCGCCCGGGCCAGAAACCCGCGCATGGAATCGTCGTCTTCCGCCAGTAAGATGTTGACCATAAGCTCTGTCGCCCGCCACGTCTCAAACACTACGCCCGTCCCGGGCCGTCTTCCCGACTATGAACCGCTCTGTTACATAACCGCTAACCCCGCAAAATGCCGGGAAAACGTAAAAATCCCATGAACGCCGCCGCCGAACCGCCCGCGCGTGCTTTCCCCACTATGGAAACCGCCCCGGGCGCAGTATAGTGAAGCGATGCGCGGACGAGATCAAATATCCGGGAACCCCAGTCCGCCGCCGGCCTTTGAGGTTATGCGGCCGGATCGCCTACACGTGCCCTTTGTCTATAACGCGCCCCACAGCGGTACTTTTTACCCGCCAGAGTTCTTGGGCGCAAGCCGGCTGCCGTTGTCCGCGCTGCGCAGTTCCGAAGACAGTTTCGCCGACCGGCTGTTCGCACGTGCGCCTCAGCTCGGCGCGCCGATGCTGCGGGTCAACTATGCCCGGGCCTATGTGGACACCAACCGCGGCCCGACCGAGATCGATACCCGTCTGTTCGACGGCGATTTGCCGGTCGCCGCCAACGCACGGTCCGACCGGGTGCGCGCCGGCCTCGGCCTGATCCCGAGCGTGGTCGCGGCCGGCCAGAAGATTTATGACGGCCGCCTGCCGGCCGCCGAGGCAATCACCCGGATCGAGCGGGTTTACCGCCCGGCCCACCGCCAGCTCGATGCGCTGATCGAAGAGACCGTCGCCGCCTTCGGCTGCATGGTGCTGATCGACTGCCATTCCATGCCGTCGGGAACCACGCTCGGTCGCGATGCGCCACGCCAGGCGAGCGATGTGGTGCTCGGCGACGCCCACGGCCAGAGCTGCGCCGCCATTGTCGCCGATGTGGCAGCCGCCACTTTGCGCGACTGCGGTTATCGCGTCGCGCTCAACGCGCCTTACGCCGGCGGCTACAATACCCATTGCTATGGCCGCCCCGACGCCGGCCGTCATGCGTTGCAGATAGAGATCAACCGGGCGCTCTATATGGACGAGCGGCGCTTCGAACCGACCGGGGATTTCAGCAGGGTCCGCGCCGATATGGAGCGGCTGATGGAAGCGCTCCACGCCATTCCCCGCGACGCTCTTGCGCCACGGCGCGCGCGGCCTCCCCTCGCCGCCGAGTAGCAAAAAGCGGCTAGCATAAAAAAAAGCCACCCAGATTAGCATCGGAGTGGCCCAAGTTTAGGGAGGAAACGCCCACGGAGGGCATAGCATCGCGCCCTCGAAAGAGCTCAACACTGTTACTATATTTAGGGTTCAGCGGCGTAAAATCAAGTCTTATTTTTCGTTATTTTTCAATGACTTAATAGTAACTCTTTGGCAACACTGTGATATTTTTATCACACACAAAATCCGTCTTAAGAGTCATGCACTTAAGGTCTGTTGCGTACCTTTCAAAGCGCGACTGCGCCAGGCGAACCACACAAGCGCCGTGGTCAGGATAATCACCAGGGTCCCGAACAGGCGGGCGTAAATCTGCGGCGTGAGCCCAGAATCGGGCGCACCGGAGGCTGCGGCAACCCAGCCCAGCAGGATCTGGAGGACCGCGACACCCAGCATCGCGCCCATGTTCATGAAGGTCAGGCCCCGGCCCATCAGCGCCGGGGGCAGCGCCCGGCGGATATAGCCGGTAATCGCCACGTTGACCCCGTTGGCGCAGGCTGTTGTGCAAAGCAGAACGGTTGAAATTCCGAGCGGCGCAGCGGGCCACAGCGCGAGCGCTGCAAGCGCCGCCGCGTTGAGCCCCACCCCGGCGATAATCATGCGCCGTTTCGACCTCACCCGGCGCTCGATCGTGCCAAAACCGATGAGCCCGGCGATCGCCATCGCCATCATGACGAGGAGTATATTGCCCCGATCCGCCGGGCCGAGGCCATGGACATCGGCAAGATAGGGTCCGCCCCACAGCGTGAGGATGCTGGCGACGCTGCCGTAGGCGACAAAATTGAGCGGCATAACCGCTTGCAGCGCCTTGAGCCGGACAACGGTGAACACCCCGATCAGGTCAACGCCAAAATCCATCTGCCGCGGATCGTCGTCCTCGCCCATGCCCTTTCGCACCACCAGCCCGGTGAGCGCCGCGAACGCCACCGCCGCCCCGGCGGCGACCAGGAAAACCGTGCGCCAGCCCCAGGCATCCGCGGCAAGCGCCAGCGGCGTGGTCGCGACAAGGGCGCCGAGATAGCCGATGCCAAGCTGGATCGAACAGACCTGCGCAAAGCGGTCGGCCGGAAAGTCGCGGGCATAGATCACATAAGGGCCCATCAGCATGGCGGCGCAGCCGAACCCCATCAGCATCCGCCCGGCGATCAGCATGGCGATACCGTCGGCCCAGGCGAAAACCACGCATCCCGCCATGGTAAAAACCGAGAGCGTGAGCATGACCCGGCGCGGGCCCCAGCGGTCAAGCGCTATGCCCACCGGCACCTGGGCCAGCGCGAAGATGAAAAAGAATGCGCCCGACAGACTGCCCAGCGCTTCGGGACCGAGATTGAGCGCGCGGGCAAGCTCCGGCGCGATCACACCGGGCGACGCGCGCAGGAACTGACTCAGCGCGTAGGCGATGCTGAGTATTGCCACAACCTCTATGGCCGTGGCAAAACTGATCTGGCGGATTGGGGAAGGCGATGTCATGGTGACAGGAATATCCCCCTTGAGATCAAAATACAGTGTCGGCCTGCGTTTTCGGCTGGCATAATGGGCAGCAAGCGGGGAGAGAACAAGCAAAATGTCCGGTGTCCTGTCGCTCGGCGACCCATGGGTGCGCGCCCTTCTGATCCCGTTCGTGGTCAGCGCGGTCGCTGTCGCTTTGATCCGCCTCCTGCTTGGCGAAGGCCGGGGCGCGATTCTCTCCAATGCCGGGGTCGGCCTCGGGATTCTCACCGCCCATCTCGCCATTTTCGGCCTGCCCCACTGGCCGGCCGACGGGCTCGTCGACAAGATGTTCTGGCTGGCGTCGGGCGGGCTCATACTCGGCGCCATCGTCGACCGCTCCAGCATTCCCATGCCGCTTGGCCTCCTGTTGATCCTCGGCTGGCCGGTCCTGGCGCTGTTATGGATCGTGGAGCCAAATCTGGGTAACCACACCGAAGGGGTGGCGCTGCTGCGGCTCGGCGGACTGATCATCGGCGGCATTATCGTTTTCGTCCGGCTCGACCAGGAACAGGACACCGGCCAGAACGCGCCGGTGATCGTGCTGTGGGCGGCGGCCACGCTGGCCGGCATGGCGTCGATCTACGGGTTGCCACAGTCCGGTGAAATCATCACCGCCGTGGCAGCGGCCACGCTCGGCTACCTCCTCTGGAACATCCCCGTCAACCGCTTCCCCATGGGCCACGGTGCGATCCTGCCCGCGGGCTCGGTGATCCTGGCAATCTCGGCCGCCTTACTGGTGGTTCGGCGCGGCGCGGACCTGGCGCTTCTCTGTCTGGTGGCTCTTTTCTTCGCCAACCGGATCGCCGACGCCATGTTCGGCGGCCGCCGCCGCATGAGCGTTCTGACCGTGTCGCTGGGCGCGCTTCCGCCCGCGGCGGCGGCCCTCCTCGTCGCCTGGCTGCTGCGCTAATCACCCACCGTAATCACCACCTTGCCGGTGGACTTGCGGGCGAGCAGATATTCGATGGCCGCCTGAGCCTCTTCAAGCGGAAAGGTTTTGCCGACATGGGGGCGCAAACGCCCCTCTTTCCACCACTCCACCAACTGGTAGATCGAGGCCACCAGCCGGTCGCGATTTTTGGTCTTGTAGGCCCCCCAGAAGAAGCCGATCACATCGACGTTCTTCACGAGCAGATGGTTGGCCGGGATTTGCGGCACCTCGCCCCCGGCAAATCCGATCACCAGGATCCGGCCCTCGAACGCCATCGACCGGAGCGACGCCTTGAACACATCGCCGCCCACCGGATCGTAAACCACGTCCGCACCCTGCCCGTCGGTCAGCGCCAGAATCCGCTCCCGCACGTCCTCGTCGCGGTAATTGATAATCTCGTCGGCCCCATGCGTTTGTGCCAGCGCCAGCTTTTCGGGCGACCCCGCAGTGGCAATCACCCGCGCGCCCAGAAGCTTGCCGATCTCGACCGCCGTCAGCCCGACGCCGCCGCCCGCGCCATGGACCACCAGCACCTCGCCCGCCTTGAGCCGGGCGCGGTGGGCAAGCCCTAAGTGACTGGTGCCGTAGGTCAGGCTGAACCCGGCGGCAGTGACATAGTCCATGGCGTCGGGGATCGCTAGGAATCGAGCCTCCTCGGCCACCAGTTCCTCGGCATAGCCGCCCCAGGACGCAAGCCCGAGCACCCGGTCGCCGACCTTGAGGCGGGTAACGCCCGCACCGACCTCGATCACCTCGCCCGCCGCCTCGAGCCCCGGCGAGAACGGCACCGGCGGCGTGACCTGGTAGCGCCCGGTCGCCATCAGGCTGTCGGCATAGTTGACCCCCGCCGCCTTGACCGCAACGCGTACCTTGCCCGGGCCGATCTCCGGGCTCGCCAGCTCGCCATATTCAAGAGCCAGCGGCTCTTTGGGATCGCGGCAGATAATCGCTTTCATATGCACCCCCTCGATATTTCGCGCGCGCAGCACTCTATGCACAGGCCCGGCCCGAGGCAAGCGGCATGGGAATATTCATGGACTTGGCCTTGTACGTCAGTATACTGCGCCCCACTTTGAGCCTGAGGCACACGGACCTCCTGAACACGAAAGATTGGACGCACTTGCGATGACGCTGCGCAACATCGCCATCATAGCCCATGTGGACCATGGCAAGACCACTCTGGTCGATAGCCTGTTCCGCCAGAGCGGCACCTTCCGCGCCAACCAGGCGGTGGCGGAGCGTGCCATGGACAGCAACGACCTGGAGCGCGAGCGCGGGATTACCATCCTCGCCAAATGCACCTCGGTGACCCGGGGCGACGTGCGCATCAACATTGTGGACACCCCCGGCCACGCCGACTTCGGCGGCGAGGTCGAGCGGATCCTGAGCATGGTCGATGGCGTGATCCTGCTGGTGGACGCTGCCGAAGGCCCGATGCCACAGACCAAGTTCGTGACCCAGAAGGCGCTGGCGCTGGGGCTCTGCCCGATCGTGGTGATCAACAAGGTCGACCGGCCGGACGCCCGGGTGGACGAGGTCCACGAGGAAGTCTTCGACCTGTTCGTCAACCTCGACGCTGACGAAAACCAGCTTGATTTTTCCCTTCTCTATGCCTCGGGCCGGGAAGGCTGGGCGGTGCGCGAGCTCGGGGACGAGCGCGTCGATATGGCGCCGCTGTTCGACGAAATCATAAAGCGGGTTCCCGAACCGGCGCCGCTTCGGGTTCCAGGCGCCGTGGACAAGCCGTTCGCTATGCTGGCCACGCTCCTCGATCGCGACCCCTATCTCGGGCGCACGCTGACCGGCAGGATCGACGCCGGCACCATAAACACCAACACCGCGATCAAGGTCTTGGGCCGCAATGGCAAAACGGTGGAGCAGATCCGGGTATCCAAGCTGTTCTCGTTCTCCGGGCTCGACCGGGTCCCGGTGGAAAGCGCCAGCGCCGGCGACATCGTCGCCATCGCCGGGATTTCCAAGGGCACGGTGGCCGATACGCTCTGCGCGCTTGAGGTCACCGAGCCTATCAATTCCCAGCCCGTGGACCCGCCGACGCTGGCGATGACCTTCGGCCCCAACACCTCGCCGCTGGCGGGACGCGAGGGTAGCAAGGTGCAGTCGCGCGTGATTCGCGACCGGCTCGAGCAGGAGGCCGAAAGCAACGTCGCCATCCGGGTCAGCGTAGCCAACGAAAAGGATGCCTTCGAAGTGGCCGGCCGCGGCGAGCTGCAACTCGGCGTACTGATCGAGACCATGCGCCGCGAGGGCTTCGAGCTCTCCATCAGCCGGCCCCGGGTTCTGTTTCGCACCAATCCCGATACCGGCGCTCAGGAGGAACCACTTGAAGAGATTCTGATCGATCTCGACGAAGAATTCTCCGGCGTGGTGGTCGAAAAGATGACCGAGCGCAAGGGCGAGCTTCAGACCATGCAGCCGTCCGGCCCGGGCAAGACCCGGCTTGTCTTTATCGCGCCCTCGCGCGGGCTGATTGGCTACCACGGCGAGTTCCTGACCGATACGCGCGGCACCGGCGTGATGAACCGCCTGTTCCACGGCTACGGCCCCTATCGCGGCACCATCAGGGGCCGGCGCAACGGCGTGCTGATATCGAACGCCGGCGGCAAGGCGGTGGCTTACGCGCTTTTCAACCTCGAGGACCGCGGCGCGATCATGGTCGAGCCCGGCGACGAGGTTTACGAAGGCATGATCATCGGCGAGCACAGCCGCGACAACGACCTTGAGGTCAACCCCCTGAAAGGCAAGCAGCTCACCAACATCCGCGCCGCCGGCAAGGACGAGGCGGTGCGCCTGACCCCGCCCATGACCCTTTCGCTCGAACAGGCGGTCGCCTATATCGCCGACGATGAACTGGTGGAAATCACGCCCCGGAGCATCCGTTTGCGCAAGCGCCTCCTCGATCCCAACGATCGCAAAAAGGCCGCCCGCGCCGCAAGCTGACCACCAAATTTCCATACCGCTGCCCCAAATTTGCCATGGTCCCGGCGCCAGATATCGGTGCCGCTCGTCGCGGTGTTAATACCACCGTGATTGGCGGCATTACCATAACTGGAGACAGGCAATGACCAAACTGAGTGTCGAAAGCAATAAAGAGGCTCGGATAATGCACAATCTGCGGACTATCGGAGTAGCAACCCTTTTCTCCTGCGCCGCCGTCGGGCTGATCGGCGGACCGGTGTTAGCCCAGGGCACCACCAGCCAAACGCCCAACGCTAACGCCAGCACCCAGGCTCAGACCGAGACCGCAAAAACGACCGAGACGAAGGCCCAGAAGACCGAGACGAAGCAGGAAAAGAAGCACAAGAAAGCGACCCATAAGAAGACCCATAAGAAGACCGATAAAAAGAAAACACACAAAAAGGCGGAGCCCAAAAAAGACGACAGCAACGGCGAGTCCACGCCCAAGGACTGAACGCACTGAATTTTTCCAATGCCAAACCAAAGAGAAAAAGAGGCCGGCACTGCCGGCCTCTTTTGGTATGCCGGCGCAGAGATCCTGACCCGCGCCCCAAAATTGCCATGGTCTCGGTGTGAAATCCGGATACGGTTAACAAAACGTATAAAAACCGGCCGACCCGGGAAGACTCGGGGGCTTCTTTAAAACAGGAGACGAGCAATGATCAAAGTGAGCGAGTATACCACCCGTGAAACTCAGATGTTGCGTACGCTCAGGACCCTTGGCATAGCGGCGCTGCTGACCTGCGCGGCGATTGCGCTGATCGGCGCGGCTGCGTCGGCCCAGACCTCCAACACCCAGACGCCCAACGAAAACGCCAACGCGCAGGCCCAGGACCAGGCTCAGCAGCGGATGGAAAAACAGTCCGAAATGCAAAAGCAGAATGCCGAAAAGAAGCAGGAAATGATGCAGGAACAGGACAAAGACAAGGATATGGACAAGGACAAATCGAGCGGTGATGACGCCAAGGCCAAGGCAAAATCCGAGTCCAAGGGCATGGACGACGGTCATATGAACAACGACCAAATGAATGATGGTCACATGAACGGAAGCGGCATGGGCAGTGGCAGCATGGGCTCCGGAATGGGCTCCGGCATGTCCGGCTCCAAGGACAAAGGCAAGTAAAGGCCATTCAGCCCCCTCACCCTGACCCTCTCCCCCGATGGGGGCGAGGGAAAAAAGGGCCGCCCCTTGCTCCCTAAATCCCCTCTCCCCTTGTGGGAGAGGGATAGGGTGAGGGGGCTTTCTTAAATCCCGGCCTTAAGACCTCGCGTGGCGGACGACCTGTGCTCTGAATCGCTGAGGCATATAAAGCCCGGTCTCGACGCCGAACTCCTGCAGACTGTCCGGCACGCACCCCTCCCTCACCAGCCCCGCGATCAGGGCCGACATGGCGGGCGCGGTCTGAATGCCGTAGCCGCCCTGGCCGGCGAACCAGAAAAAGCCGGGCGCGTCCGGGTCTTCGCCCACCACCGGCGCATCGTCGGGCGCGAAGGTCCGGAGCCCCGCCCACTTGTTCTCGATGCGGCTGATCTTGCAGTCCAGCACCCGCTCCACCCGGTCGACGGTGAGCGCCACGTCGATCTCGTCGGGCTGCACGTCCTGCGGGGCCATGGGCGTGGCGTCGCCCGGCGAGGCGAGCACCCGCCCGGATTCGGGCTTGAAATAAAACTTGTCCTCGACGTCGAGCACCAGCGGCCAGTCATTACGCGCGAGCCCGCCTTCGGCCACGAACAGCACCACTGTCCGTCGCTTCGGCGTGAGCCCCGCGGGCGCCGCCCCGGCCATGGCGGCCACACCGTCGGCCCAGGCGCCCGCCGCGTTAATGACGATGTCGGCGCTAAAGCTTGCCCCGTCCTTTGTCATCGCGTGCCAGCGCCCGGCGCGACGCTCCAGCGCTACAACCGGCGCATCGGTCACCAGCCGCCCGCCCCGGGCCCTGAACGCTTTGAGAAAGCTCTGGTGCACGGCATGGACATCAATATCCCGGCATTCGGGGTCCCAAACGCCGGCCGCCGCGTATCCGGGCCGGATTTGGGGCACGCGCGCGGCAATAAAATCACTGTCCACGCGGGTGACCGACGGCAGCACCCGGTGCTTGGCGTCAAAAAGCGCGTCCAGCGCTGCCCGCTGATCGTCCCGCGCGACAAACAGCGCGCCCCGGTCGCGCACCAGCGGAGTGTCCGTGAACCCCTCTGACGGCGCTTCAAAGAACGCCTTCGATGCGGTGGTGAGCCGGCGCACCGCCTCGTTGCCGTAGGTCTCGGCGTAAAACGCGGCCGAGCGCCCGGTGGTGTGGTATCCGGGGATATGCTCCTGCTCCAGCACGGTAACGCGGGCGTGCCCGGCGAGGCCATAGCCTGCCGAGGCCCCGGCCATGCCGGCCCCGATGATCAGAATTTCCGTTTGCGCCATGACGGTGTGCGCCCGACCCCTGAGATAAAACTGCACGAAACCCCTTGGCGGGGCGTTCGACTACATATAGTTAAGTCGGGGAATAAAGAGAAGGTTTGCCTGCGCCATGCCCCTTAGCGACGCCGCTATTGCCGAATATCTCGCCTTTGGCGAAAAGCTTGCCGACGCAGCGCGGGCGGTGACGCTGAAATATTTCCGCGTGCCCCTCGATGTGGAGCACAAGCCGGGCAAGGGCGACTTCGATCCGGTAACCCGCGCCGACCGGGAAGCCGAGACAGCAATCCGCGACCTGATTGCCACCACCTACCCCGACCACGGCATTCTTGGCGAGGAGCACGGGAGCGACACGCGCGGCGCCAACTCCATCCACTGGGTGATCGACCCGATCGACGGCACCCGCGCCTTTATCTCCGGGCTCCCACTCTGGGGCACGCTGATCGCGCTTAACGATGGCGCGCACCCCGTGCTCGGCATTGTCGACCTTCCGGCGACCGGGGAGCGGTTTGTGGGAGGGCCGAGGCTGGCCCGGCTTGGCGACCGGGACTTGAAAGTCCGGTCCTGCCCGTCGCTCGCAGCGGCGACGCTGTCGACCACCGCCCCCGACCTGTTCGCGACCGACCGCGACAGGGCGGCCTTTATGGAGGTGGCGGGCCGGGTCCGGCTCACCCGCTACGGCTATGATTGCTATGCCTACTGTATGGTGGCCGCCGGGTTCATCGACCTCGTTGTCGAGTCGGGACTGGAAGCCTACGACGTCCAGGCGCTGATCCCGCTGATTGAAGCGGCGGGCGGCATCATCACCAGCTGGGATGGTGGCCCGGCGCAGAACGGCGGCCGGATCATCGCCGCCGGCGACAAGCAGGTGCACGCCGAAGCGCTCAGTATCCTGAACGGGTAGAACGAGCGAGCATCACCCCGGAAACGCGGGAGCGTTATCCGGGGTCCATTTCGCACACGGCACCATGGATCCCCGATCAAGTCGGGGATGACTAGAACGAGTGGTCCCCTACTTGAAGATGATTTCGACGCGGCGGTTTTGCCGCTCGCGCACATTGTCCTCGGTCCAGACGGCAAGGTTGTCCTCGCCGTAGCCCCAGGTGCCGATCGAGTCTTCAGGCACGCCTGCGGCGATGAGAGCGGCCTTGACCGCAGCCGCCCGGCGCGTGGACAACGGCGTATTGTAACGCTCGGGCCCGGAGCTGTCGGCATAACCCTTGACCTCAAGCTGAACCGGCGCCTTGTCCCTGGCGGCCTGTGCAGCGCGTTCGATCTCGGCATTGGCGTCGGCGGTCAGCACCGTGCTGTTCCAGTCGAAGTAGACAATGAACGGCCCGACTTTTTCAGGTGCGGGTGCGGGCCCGGCGGCCGGCTCGACCTGCTCCACCGCCTCGGCTGCCGGTTCAGGCGCAGGCTCTGCGACCGCGGCGACGGGCGCAGGCACCGACGCTTCCTGCGCCTCGGCCCCGAACGACCACACCAGGCCGACCATGAACACATTAGAGCGGAACTTGGTATTAATCGGATCGCCGATCGCATCGGTCATGGTGAGGTGCTGGGTGCCGAAATAACGGTAGTCCGCCGTCATCGAAAGCGCCTTGGAGATTTTCGCGCGCAGGCCGGCTATCAGCTGGAAGGCGGTCCCGGGCTTGCTGTCGTCCACGATGGGTGTACCGACGGCCGAGTAGCCCTTGTAGTTGAGCGAACCCCAGCCGACACCGCCGCCTACATAAGGCGTGATCCCTTGCTTCTGACCGAAATCGAAATCGTAGAGGATGTTCAGCATGGCCGCGTTGACCCGGGTACTGCCGCTGTCGGCGGCATAT
The DNA here is from genome assembly GCA_963746725.1 of uncultured Alphaproteobacteria bacterium. GTDB lineage: Bacteria > Pseudomonadota > Alphaproteobacteria > Sphingomonadales > Govanellaceae > J090. Next base: position 38,809 of record CAVVCF010000004.1, read on the forward strand.
TTGCCCACGAGACCGGCGCCCAGACCGCCATCATTGGTGAAGGTGACTGTGTCGGCGTCATTGTCGAGATGAAGAAACTGACCCTCCATACGAACCGGGCCGAAGTCGTATCCCACGTTGAAGCCGAGCGCCAGGTTGTTGCCCTGGTCGACGCTGCCGGAAACTCCGGGAGCGGTATTATTGAGCGGCGAACTGTTGGCGACCGATAGGCCGCCCTCTATGCCCATATACCAGTTGCCATCGGCCGCATGGGCCGGCGCGGTAAGCGCCACAGGGGCAAGGGATGCAAGGCCGAGCACGGCCAGTCGGGGAAATTTCATCGGGTGGTCCTCCTTCGTCTCAAGGGATGGGCCGGGACGGGTATACGAATGCCGCGATGGGCGATACCTCTGAACCCCGGTATGTTGCTGTGCACAATACGCAGAAAATATGGTGGAATTGAGATCAATTTTAATTAATTTTTACCGATTTCCCGGCGCCATCGGCGCTCGAACGTAAAGATTCAAACGTCCTTCTTAACCAGTCTGCCGCAAACCCCGGGGCCGGGCGCATCGCCGTAGCGGATGGGGCGCAGACCGTCCGGGACCCCGGGCACACCGCCGTCGCGGACCTCGCCCTGGGCCAGCGCCTGGGCCACGAACGACGGGTTGTAGGGAAAATGGGCGTCGCTCTTCCTGCGCCCGAGCCGCAAGTCGCTGGCATGCCGGCGGTCTCCCCGCCATCCGTTCCCGGCCCGGCAATGGGCAAGCCGCCGTTTTTCAAGATCAAACTCTTCGTCCACTCCGAACCCCGGATTTCTCCCGTTTATCGGGTACAGGTTATGGTCCTATACAAAACGCAATGTCCGGGCCAGTTCGTGAATAGTGAGCGGAAACAATGGGTTATGGTCGGCAGAATTCCGAAAACAGACAGAAATCTGTAAAGTTTTCCGACAGGTGGAGGGGGATAGGAGTCCCGGTGCGGGACAGGAAAAGGATGGGGCGGCCCCGGTTGAGGCCGCCCCAAGTCAGAGGCAGGGAGGATAAATGATTGCCGTCACCCCGGACTTGATCCGGGGTCCATCTCGCAAGCGGCGCGATGGATCCCGGCTCGCGCTCCGCTTGGCCGGGATGACGAAAGGGGGGAGCGCCCGAGAGGGTGAGGAAAAATTACGTCACCCCGGAAGGGCGGAGCCCTATCCGGGGTCCATAGAGCGAGTGGCGCCATCTCTGGATCCCCGCCTCCGCGGGGATGACAGTCGAGATCGCGGGAATGACAATTAGGTTCAGGTCGCGATCAGGCCGTGGCTGCGGCAGGCGGCGAGAAGGGCGTTCAGCGCGGTGCGGGCTTCCGCGTCCACGGTGGAGCCGCCCGACGCGTCCGATATGGCGCTTTGCTGAGCGCCAACGACCTGGGTGCCCGAAACCAGCAGTTTCGCGGCGCGCACCTCGCCCGCTTGCCAGGCGCTGCCATCGTAGCGGGCCTCTTGCTGCTCATCCTTGAGCCAGACCCGCCAGCCTTCCGCCGGGGCATAGAACGCCCAGGCGGCGCCCACATAATGGGCAAGCGCGTCGTCCTCGCCTGCCCAGTCGCCGGTGGCGCTGGCGGCGACGATGTACATATCGCCTTCGGCCGGGCTGCCCGGCGGCGCGGTCAGATCGCGGTCCTCGACGGCGGGCTGCACCAGGGCGTCGAGGATATTAAGCCCCTCGGCGTGGGTCACTTCCTTCTGGGACTGGCTCGCCTTGATATAGGGCAGTGTGAGCCGCGCGGTGTTATCGGCCATGGGTGAGTCCTTTCGTTAAAGCGTTGCAAATGCGGGCGCGCCGCGGCCCATGGTGGCGCTCAACTGGTAGACCGCCACGTCGACAGACGCCTGGGGCGCGCCGAAATCGGTGGTCTGGTCGGCGGCACTGTAGGTAACGGCAGGCGTGGCAGAACTCAGCGTTCGCACCACCGTGCCGCTGTCCAGAATATCGACTTCGTAGGATTCCGATTCCTCGGACAAGGGTACGTCCGCGCCGTCGAGCCAGTCGCCTGCCCACCGGGTGCGCCGGACCCAGGTGACGGTCAAATCGCTAGTCCCCGTCCGCACGCCACGCAGATGCACGGGCGAGAACGGCATCAGGTTGAGGCCCGCATAGGTGAAATTCTGCGCAGTGGTGTCGGCGAGCGTCGCGCCCACCGAAACGCCCTTGTAGAGGTAGTCCTTACCGAGCGCGGAAAAGCCTGGCGCCACCCCGGCCACGGTTGACGGGGTCAGCAGCGTGAAATCCTCGGCCCCGCCATGGCCGGCAATGGCGGCTTCGGTGCCGCGCCGGCCGCGCAAAAGCCCGCTCAAGACGTAGTTGCCGTCCAGATCCATGACAGCGGTGCGGAACTGGATGATCTCCGCCCCGACCAGCGCCGCGTTGGCGCCGTTCAGCACTGCAAGATCGGGGCGCGATTCGAGCGCCATGTCGGTATTCAAAAGCGTGACGGTGAGGCTATTCGCCTCGTCCCAGAATACGTCAGGCCCATCGCCCAGCGTTGTCTGGCAGGTGCCCATGACCGCCGGGGCGGCGAGCGAGGCGAGCTGCGCGTAATCCACCCCGCCATCGGTGGACTGGTAGAGGACCGCGCCGCGCCAGCCCGCCCCCGAACTCGCCGCGGCAGCGAAGAACACAGGCTCGGTAACGCTCGATGTGGTGACGGGGGGCAGGTTGAGGAGGCGGAGGGTCGTTTCCGGCACTGCCGGTATGACCTGTGGCGGGAAAAGGCCGGAATCCCCGGCCGCAGCGCTCGCGAATACAGCCGCGGAAAACACAGCGCCTCGGCAAAGGAGCCGGCCGCCGCCGAACTCCACCTCCTCAATCTGCACCTCGAAAGCTGTTCCATCGTCAAGCGTGAGGGTGACCACATCGCCCGAGGCCAGCAAAAGATGACGCGGGGTGAGCGCAAATGTGATGCGGTCACGCCCGATCCAGGCCCGCGCCAGCGCCACTTCGGCCGCCTGTTTGGCAGCGCTCGCCGACAGCACCAGCGGCAGGTCCAGGACGTCCTGCCCGCGCGCCCGGGCGGCCAGGCGGCGCGCACGCTGCAGGCCCGGCTGATAGTCCCGCGCCGGGTCGATATGGCGCACCAGCACCTCGCGCGGCAGTTCCTGTTCCTGTGCGCGCACGAAGGTCACGGTGCGCCGGTCGTTATCCTGGCCGTCGGCCATGGTGTCGTCTTCGGCAAGCGCCGCGACGGCGCTGCGCGGCAGGGCGGCGAACACCACGTTGCCGTCCACTTCCACCCCGTCGAACGGGTAGGCGCGGGCGAGCGCCTCGATCGCCTGGCGGTAGCTGAGCGTGCGGCCGATCACGTAGCCCGACACCGTGGCCGCCAGTCCGCTTACGTCAAAATCCTGAAGGCCGGCGCGGGCGGCGAGATCGCCGACCACGGTGGACAAGGCAACCGTGCTGCCGGCGTCCGCGATCACCTCGAAAGTGAGGTTGGGGATGCGGTTGGCGTATTCGGCAAGCTGCAAATCCTCGAACACCACGTACGCCATGCCGCGGTAGGCGGGCACGTTGCCGATCCCTTCGGTGGCCTCAATCAGCGGGTCGGGCTCCTGGCTCTCGGCCCCGGTGTAGACGCGCATCTGACCCGCAACCGCAAGGCTGCCCGACGCGTCCCGGAGCAATTTGCCGTCGGCCCAGACCCGGCCGATGGATGAAATCTCGCGCGCCGCCAGCGCCACCGCGAACGAGGACGAGTAGGTGTAGGTGACCTGCGTTACCGTACCGCCCCCGCCCTTGCCGCCGGCGCTCTGGCTGTCTTCGTGCCGGGTCTCTGTCAAACCGGTGGACCAGATCACGTTACCGGCAACCCTTTGTGTCCCGTAAATCAATGGGATAGCCCGCCCGTAGGCCGAGCTCTGCACGGCCAGGTCGTCAAGCCGGGGGCCTTCGACGGAGCGGCTGGGGCCAATGCCGAGCGCATTGTCGACAATGCTGCCCGCCCGGCTGCCCACATAGCCGCCTACGACGCCGAGCGCCGTGCCGAGGATGCCGGTGGCAAGCCCCGAGCCCAGCGAATAGCCGACCGCCCCCAGAATCAGTGTCGCCATCAGTTCACCCCCGGAAAGCTGTAGACTGAAAGGAGCCGCGCGCGCCAGCTAGCGTCGAGGCGATGCTCGACCACCCGGCCCGCCTGCATCCAGGCGTGAATCAACCCGTATCCGGTCAGGATCCCCACATGCTGGGCCGCGCGGGTAAAGCGCATCAGCGCCACGTCGCCGGAGCGCGCGTCCGCCACCGCCACCGGGCGGAACCCGGCGGCGTCGATATGGGCCGAGAGCGTGGCCTCGTCGGGCAGACGGCCATAGTCGATCGCGTCATAATCAAGGAGGCCGAGGGTGCGGCCAACCACCGCCACCAGCCCCACGCAATCGAGCCCGTGGCCGGGCGCGCGGCCCTGATGGCGAAAGCGGGTGCCGACATGCGCGCGGGCCGCTGTCACAATCGCCGCCCTGATTGCGTCTGTTTCAGACAACGGATGGGCGGATTGGGGAATGGACTTCATTTTATGCGTAGAACCTCTATGATGGCCGCCAAACTGACGGGAGACCTTTTTCATGACCAACCTTTCCATGGATGCGAATACCTTTGCGCTCTACATCCATGAGCTCAGAAACCAGTGCATGTACACCGAGGCCGCGCTCGGGCTTTTCAACCAGTCGATGGAGAAACAGTCGTCGACCGGCGCGTTTTTCGCCGCCCAGTCTTTCCTGACCTCGGCAGCCCACATCGCCCGCTTGCTTTGGCCGGTCCGCAAAAAGGCCCAACAGCGAGGCGCAACGCTCAGGGCCGCGCTCAGCCTGCCGGACAAGTTCCCGCTCGCCGACGACCGGCTGCGCAACCTCTGGGACTATTCGGACGAGAAGACCGACGACTGGATCAACACCAGCAAGGAACAGGTGATCGCCTTCGATTTTATGGGGCCGAAGCACGCACTTGGCGACAAGCAGCCTGAGGACAAGCATATCTATCGCCTGTTCGACCCGGAAAAGATGCACTTCTATTACCGGGGCGAGGTGTTCAACCTGCAGGAAATCGCAAGCCAGGTGGCCGCCGTCGCCGCCCAGATCAACAAGGCCCACGACCAGCTTTTTCCCAAAAAGGACGAGGAAGCGGGTAATGGTGCGGCCAATGATGCGGAAGCCGCAAAGGCCACAGAAAAAAAACGAACCCCGGTCAGCCGATCCCGGGATAGTCGAGCACCGCGTCAGCGCCCGGCACGTGGGGCTCGCCGCGAAAGTTGACGGCGTTCGAAAACTTCGCCTTGCAGGTGGCGAAGCGCTTGTCGCAGCCGGCAGAGACCGAGAAGATATCGCCCGCCGCGATGTCGGCCGCCATGGCGTCCCACAGGTCGAACACGTCACCCGATTGGCCTTTCACCTCGACCGCGCGCCCGGCATTGCCGCCGGTGAGCCAGCGCAACAGGCCGTAGGTGAACCAGTCATCGGCCTCGCTGAGCGCGTTCGCGGTGAATTGCCGGCGGTCGGTGACGGCGGCGACCGTCCCTTGAACCGTAAATGCGGACAAGTCCACCTTGCACTGCGCGTCACCCAGATCCGCCCGGCATTCAGCCGAATAGGCCGCGCCGAAGTCCTGCTGCAGGGCCTGCATCAGCCCACGCACCTCGGCCACGAACGCGCCGTCCTTGACCGTGACCTCGCCGATCCAGCCTTTGCGGAGCTCGATCGCACCGCCCGCCGGGTCGGCCCAGTCGACGAGGAAAACCTCAACTTCCGCCCCGTCATAGCGCCCGGCGCGCAAATCCTCCTCGGTGATGGCGGCGGCGGATAAGACACCGGTCACATCGAGATTATCGACGCTGAGGCGGTTCGAGTCGGCAATGGCCGTGGGCGTGAACGCGCTCGACGGGCGGTAGGTGACGCTGTCCACGGTCAGCGGCTGGTCATGGGTGGTGAAACCCATCAGTACGCCGTCCTGCCGGCGCACCCGCCAGCACGCGGCAAACCGGGTCACGTCCTCGCTGAGGTGCGTTTGGAGCGCGGTGGTTGTGGTTTTCATGCTATGTGCTCCCAGCTTTCCTGTTTTGCCTTACCTCTCCCTTGATGGGAGAGGTCGGCCGGTGGAGCGAAGCGCGACACCGGACGGGTGAGGGTGGCTTTTCGCTTGAATATGCCCCCTCACCCTGACCCTCTCCCACCAGGGGAGAGGGAAAAAGCCACGGCGAGGGTCTAAACCCTCACCTCGATGAGCGGAATGGCGGGGGCCGCGCCGGCGCGGAAAGTTTTCACCGAAACGCCGAGCCGGTCCTCGCCGAAGCGCACCGGCACGTCGAACTCGAACCCGGCGGTGACGGCGACGCCCGCGCCGGGCGCCGCGCTGAAGGTAACGATGCCGGTGGTGGTGTCCACCGTCCAGCCCGTGCCTTGCGCCACGCTGTCCAAGGCCACCGACACGGTCCCGGCCACCGGCTTCGCGATGGTCCGGGCGAACGTCTCCCCGCCGCTCGCATAGGTTTTCACCAGTTGGAACGCCACCGTCGAGCCGTCGCCGGCGCCGATCGCCTGATCGGTGGCCCCGGGCGTGGCGTCGGGTGCGCAGGACAAGTAATCCGTCCAGTCCTTGAACCGGAAGCCATAGGCCCGGCCATAACGCGCGCGGAAAAAGGCGATCAGCGCGGCGAGGTCGCTTTCGCTCTTCAATCCGGTCCCCACGTCATAGCGGGCGCGGGCCTGCTGCCATTCGATATTGCGCTGTTCCCACCCCGACGCGGCCTCGGCCACGGTCGTGGTAAAGCCCGGCCCGCCGGTGGAGCCGAAACTGATGGCGGGCGGGAACTGCACCTCGTGAAAGCCGGTCATGGGGTCCTCCTGGTCGGGTGAGTAAACGAAGCCGTCGCGGATGATCTGCGGGTAGGCCCAGACGAAGGTCTCGGCAAATCCGCGCACGCCCGCGTCGGCGATGGCGGTGTCGATGTTGGCCCAGACCTCAGGCGTGCCGGGCAGCAGGTTGAAGCCCGAAAAATAGTGGCTGTCGGCGGGGCCGTAGCCGAGCTCGCTTTCGACCTCCGCGAGCCCCGCCGCATGGGACGGCCAGTCGCCCGCCACCACATAGTCGTAGTCTTCAACCTGTAGGAACGCGAACGCCGGGTAGACCCAGTCGGTGGCCGGGAAGTTCACATCTTTCAGCATCGCCGCCGCCGGGTTCAGCACCTGCGGGGTATAGAGAAGCAGCGTCACGTCGGCGGCCGGATAGCTCGCCTGCACCTGATCGCTGAGCCACGTGGTCGACGCGCCGAGCTTCGCGCCGAGCCAGTCGAGGTAGGCCTGCTGGGCGGTGGTCGGCGTCTCGTAAATATTTTCGTGCTTTGTGGGCAGCGGCTCACCGGTCTCGGTGGTGTAGAGCGCGGTCGTTGTGTCGTCATAGAAACAGGGCTCGTCACCCGCCGTGAAATTATACCACCACCAGGGCTCCCCGATCTGGACCACGATATCGGCGCCGAGCCCGGACTGGATCGCCGCAAGGTCGAGGTAGATGTCACGCAAATAGGTGAGCGCCGTGGTATTGGTCGGCGCAATCAGCGTCGAGGGCGGCGACCAGCCGGTCTCGGCCGGCGCGCCGGCATAGTCGCGCTGCTTCCAGTCGGTCGGCGCATTCTCGTCCAGGAGCTCGTAGGAAAGCGAAATCACGACCGTAAAGCCGAAGGTCTGGGCGCGTGCGAAATAGTCGGCGTGCCAGGCTTCGGCCGCGCTGTTCAGGGCGGCGGCCGGGTCCACGATGAACCGGGCCTCTCCCGCGTCATAACCCAGCCGGAAATAATGGCTCATCCCCACATAATGGTCGATCCATCCGCGGTACCCGAGCTGCACCATGTTCCGGATAACGCGGGCAGGCGTCACATTGTAGGTATCATCGTAGCCGTTGGCCATGCGCAGCCCGTGGGGAGCCACGAAGGCGTCGCCGACCTCGAGCGTGCTGTTGGGTCCGTCGATCACCATGTCGGAAAGTATGAGCTCCGCGTCCACCGGGGTATAGGTGCCGGGACTGGGCTCGATCGGGTTGGCGTTCGCCGGGTCATAGTCGGTCGGCACCAGGCTGATGAAGATGCGGTCGATATCGCCGGGCCACACCGGGTCCGAATCCGCCGGCAGCGTGAACCCGCCTTCCATGTTGTCGAAGTCGAGCGTTATGGTCGCGTCGTCCGGATCGCCCGACGCATAGTTCCACAGCCGCACATACCAGGTCTTCGCCGCGCCCAGCGCGTCCCGGCCCTCGATGGTGAGCGTGGGTCCGTTGACCGCGTCGAGCCCGCGGATGTTGGTCGATTGCCAGCGGAAGGCGAGCGTGACGCCCGAATAGTCGGTCACCGTCTCATAGGCCAGCAGCGGGTGGTCGTCGCTGTCCACCGACTCCCAGATCAGCCCGGCGAGATCGTCATAGTTGTAAAAGATGCATTTCACGCCGAGCGCGTCCGCGGCGGTGTTGACCACGGACGCCATCATCGGGCGGGCGAAATTCACCGTCCAGTACATCGGATTGAAGCGCTTGATAAAGGCGGTGTCGCGCTGGTCGGCGGTTGTGGCAAGCCAGTACATCGATTTCCTCCCTTTCGCTTTTTTTTAAAGTCCGCGCCGCGCCTGGCTGAGCGCCCGGCTGACCGCCAGCGCCACCTGCGTTGCGCTCTGGTTGATGCCGTGGCTGTCCTGCACGCCCGACACGTTGACCGTGATCGACGGCGCGAAGGCCGCCTGCCCGCCGGGCGCACCCGGGTTCGGGTCGATGTGCCCGGCTGCGCGGGGCACAAACAGCTCGGGCCCGCGCTCGCCGACCAGCACCGGGCGGTTCGGCGCCACCGTGCCGCCGCCCGCGCGCCCGGGCAGGAAAATCGAGGAAAAGGGTGCGCGGGTACTGCCGCCGCCAAAGAGGCCGCCGAACAGGCTCTCGAGCCCCGACGTGATGACCGAGGACGCAATATCGGCAAGCGCCGCAAGCGCGTTGGATTTGAGCCGGTCAAAGGAGAACGAGCCGCTCTGCGCCATCCGCTCGAACGCGCCTGTCATGCGCGCCGTGGCGCGGTCCGCCGCATCGCCCAGGCTCTGCGTGGCCGTGTCGATCCCGTGTTCGAGCCCGGACAGGTCCGCGCCAATCTTCACCACCAGACTGTCAAGGACGGTTTCCGTCATCGCTTTTGGACTCCTGAAAATGAAAAAGGCCCGGAGATCCGGGCCTTTGGTTGTTGAAGTATGTTTTTCGTCATCCGACTTACCGCCACGTCATCCCCGCGCAGGCGGGGATCCAGAAATAGTGCCGCTTGCGAAATGGACCCCGGATAACGCTTCCGCGTTTCCGGGGCGACAGCATAGAAAGGTCTTCATCCCGGGCGACCGTCAGGGAGACCCGGGAACCATCGTGCCGCCTCTCATTCGTTAGAAGGCTGGATCCCCGCCTGCGCGGGGATGACAGATTGGTAGGCCGGAATGACAGTAT
>CAVVCF010000005.1:0-130923 GCA_963746725.1 uncultured Alphaproteobacteria bacterium
ATATCAACAATACATCCTTCTAACACATCATAACACAAACCATGACATGCCAAGCACGGCTTCGCCGCGCCAGCACATGTCACAGCATGGGCCCCGTGCAGCCGGGAAGCAATGTCCATGCCTGCACCATCTATTACCCCCTGTGTGATTGTATGAGATAATACATAGCTAATGTACACGTGCTCATATCATTGACATTAGAGTACTATGATGAGTACTGAGTCATAAGTGCTCCTATCATTGATCATATCACACAGGGGGTAATAGATGGTGCAGGCATGGACATTGCTTCCCGGCTGCACGGGGCCATGCTGTGACATGTGCTGGCGCGGCGAAGCCGTGCTTGGCATGTCATGGTTTGTGTTATGATGTGTTAGAAGGATGTATTGTTGATATATGAATTCGTTCTGTACGCGATGACATTTTGTTGGTGAACTATGATGAGTGAAATGTGATACAGTCTATTGGGGGATATGGACTTTGGGAAAGATGCTATTTGAGGGGAGTAGTAGTGGGATGAATCCTTGAGAATGTGGTGAGAAGAGGAAGGAATGTTTCGGGAAGGAATGTTTGGTTAGATATTGGGTATTTTATAGGATTTTAGAAGTAATAGGATGGATAGAGTTGTATGGAATATCGGCATGTTGTTACGTAATGATGAATTGTTGTTACGTAATAACGGCATGTTGTTACGTAATATCGGCATGTTGTTACGTAATATCGGCATGTTGTTACGGAATTATGAATTGTTATGAAATGTTGTTACGTAATGATGAATTGTTGTCCGGAATATCGGCATGTTGTTACGGAATTATGAATTGTTGTTACGTAATATCAGCATGTTGTTACGTAATGATGAATTGTTGTTACGGAATATTATAGAGTTGTCCGGAATATCGGCATGTTGTTACGGAATATTGGAATCGTATTTCACGGAATATTATGAGTTGTACGGAATATCGGCATGTTGTTACGGAATATTGGACGTATTTCCGGAATATTATAGAGTTGTTACGGAATATTGGACGTATTTCCGGAATTTTTAGACCTATTTGCTTAGAAAATGGATAACAGTTGATAATATCTATATAATAGTACAGTTCTAAATAATAATCTAAATAATAATCAAAATCTAAATCTAAATCTAAATAATAATTTCTATAAATCTCTATGGACATTTCCAATCTAATATATCCCTTAGGTTTTGGTGAGTTTTATAGGAATGTATTTTGTACTTGATTATTATATTCCTGATGGCTGAGTTCATATAACTATTTGACGGAGAGGAATGAATGTTGCTGGAAGGGAAAGTCTGGATAGATTTGGAGTAATTTATAGGATTTTAGAAGTACTAGGATATCTCCACTTTAAACTTTTATCATTTTATACCCTTTGTCATAGTTATTCATGAATGATTCCGATGCGCTGTTGCTGTTGAATATGTACATTTCTGATGTTTCAACTTTCGATGGATTGGGAATATATCCGATTTGCAGCTTCATGTCATCACTTCCTGCAAGACGATATGCAACGCTGATGTGATATGCTGATTTCGTTACCTTAGATGCGAATATCTGGCTCACTCCATCTTTGCTTACTTTGAGCTCATAATGTTTTTTCTTTCCATGCTTACCAAATGATTTGACAATAGGGAGGTTCCGCTTGATAGTGGCATCGATGTTTGGTGGAAGTTTGACATGCTTCTGATTAATGTCATCGATCCAAGTGTAACCTGTGAGGTTTGCATTTTGTTCTTTGAACTCTGATATCTCGATTTTCTTCGTTTGGGTGCGTGCACTTGCCCTTCAGTGATCCTCATGTTGCTCCTTCAAGGCCGTTATGTTGCTCTGTCCAAGGCTTGCATATAATCATTCTTCATCTTGTCAAGTATCTCCCTGGTTCATACAAGCTTTCATATCTGCATTCATTGCTTGGATATAGCTCTCGCTTCATCTTTGTCATCTCATCATGACTTGCTGCTTCTGTTCATCATTGCGTAGCCTCGCGACCTTTCTCTCAATACTTCTTTTCTCTAATAGTCTTCTTTAGCATGTTCAGCTTGTTCGACTTGTTTCGTTAGTCGTTCGTTTTCGGCCTCTTTCTTTCTCAATCTTTCGCTTGCGTCTGTTAGCATATTGATCACTTGATCATCGGTAATGGCCTCGACAGGTTGAATAGGTCTTCCTTCTAATCCTCTCGTGGATGAATGTGATGAACTTGGGCCTGCGAGAATGGCGGTTTGATATGGTTTGGCAACCTCTAAGCCTCTTGGATCATGATCAGCTTGGACTTCCATAGCAGGCCTTGCATCCTCTGTCTGGACTTCCATACTTCGGACTTGCCTGTGCCGTAGAGGATTCGGAGTTGGCTGTGAGAGGGATTGGGGATATGCAAAGGAAGGAATTGCATCCGAGATAGGCTGAGGACCTCTGACAGATCGATATTGCGGGAATCCACTCGATGGGAATCCACTACTTGTTGATTTCGTATTTTCCTTGACTTCAGACCTTCATCATCGGCAGGCCTCCTCTTCTGCGCCTTACGACGTTTCCTCTTCTCATTGAGATGGATCTCAACATGAACATTGTTTTTATTTTTATTCTTGAGAATGTTGACATTCTCAGTAGATCTTGATTTGCGTGATTTGCGAGACTTGCGGGATTTCCGAGACTTCCGAACCATGCTCCCTATAATAAGCATTAGAAAATAATATTTAGAAACTGACCATTCCGTTGCCAGCCTCATCGAAGGAATAGATCCTATCAACATGCGTGAAGACATGCAGGGTCTCATTCACAGAGTGCTGTGCCAACAAGTCCTCCGAATGTTCGACCTGTGGCTGCATTGAGATTAATCGTGATAGGGATACCATTGACATCCATGCCATTGAGAACGATATCATTCGGGGAATCTGAGAAATGACTCTCGCAGTTAATCCCAATGAGAGTACTGACAGCTTTACCAGTGTTCGCGGTTGTCTGAGCCAGTCGTGTATAGACTGCATTCGTGAGATAGTCATTCTTGAACAGTGGAGAATTGAACGTGTTGAATGACTTCTTGAGTTCACTGAAGAGCTGCACGACTCTCGTGAATGGATAGAGTGGATGACGATTCGCACCAACCTGAAGGTAAAGTTGGAATCCGTCCTTTCGCATCATTAGCACCCGTTTCCCAGGGAGGATAGAAGGAATATGAGCTGACGCTGGATGTTAGCTTCTGTCGTGTGATGAGCATATAGATGTCCTTCAGACTGTGGCTTCTTTCATTGATCGTGACTGAATGGGATGAGCTGCCATATGGGATTGGAGAGATATGATGATTGAATGTCTCATAATACACCTCTAGAGGTTCTGTCTTCATTCTCGACCAGAACTCACTGTTGAATTTGTCATCGAACTTCACAACATCAAGATGATAAATCACATCAGTAATCTGTAAAGGTCGGCTGAGCTGTCGTGGTCGAGATGCATGTTTCGTCGTCAGGAGAGAGTGTGAATGTGAGATACAATCCATTCCTCAGATGCAAGCATAGGCACATACTTGTAGGCATTCAGGAATCCAGGGAGATGACAATGCCATTCCAATGCTCTCGAATTGACAGCTACTCCGTTCACAACCGTACTCCGCCAGCTGTCGCAGCAATCGTGCCAAATGAGGGCCATTATCCGTACCGTATCGGATTTCGTCTTCCGCACATGGAGGAGCCAATACACGGCTAGTTGATACTTGCAGGAGATTATAGCCGCTCAGATCCTCAATCAGCGTGCTTCCATCGGTCACTTGGATGCGATTGAAGAGTGTGTAGGATCCTTGATATAGTGTTGTGGTTGGTGCAGTCACAGCGATTTTGTACGTAATGTACGAATTGTTCCAATCCACAGTCCCATCGGGGATATTGACATGGAATTGAATCGATTGATTTGCACTATAGGTTCCAGAGTTCACAGGTCTGAATTGCGTCATGGTCCGACTTGAAGGAATCGTACTGGCGATGAGGTTATCATACCAATACGATGCCGAGCGGGGAATTTTGTCAGATGTTCGGGTCATTCTCTATAGTATAGTGTGAGAGAAATTTTTTGAAAAATAATTGGCGTTAAAACGAACTTGACTATGCTATATACTACTTCTTCTTTTTGCCTCTATGCCGAGATGCAATATTGTGATAGCTCTTGTTGACATGTCCTGAAATCTTAACCGCATCATTGAGACCCCTATCAATGCTCTTTCGGAACATCTCTGCCTGTTGCACACCCGGATGTGTCTTGATAGCAGCTTCGATAGTTGAACCAACAACAGGAGTATCATATACAGCACCCATCACATCCTTTCCAATGTCGTTTGCTTTATCCCAGAATTCATCAGCTCTTACGTATAAAATTTGTGGTCTTCCTAATGCCCTGTGCTGAAATTTCGCCCCAGCTTAGAGAATCCTCTGCTCAATGACCTTCCAAATTTCCCAAACATTGTATATCTATACTATAGATCAAGAAATTAAATCACATCGCATACATGAACATGCATTATGATGCAAGTGCGCGCCAATCGACCCTGATTTGCATTTCAATCGTGTCAATGCCTTCAAAGTCGATTAATTTCCAATCGGTTCCATAAAATGCAATGTCAAGATATTGAATACTTGAATTGGATATGGCGATTGCATGCTTATTCCAGCCACGGTAATACACAACCGAATTGGTGGCGCTGTCAATCTGGATGTTTCCCAAGATCAACTTGTTCGACTGGGTTGCTGAATTATACACTTCAGAAGAGTAGAGATTCTCAAGGACTACATAGATATTGGTGTGTCTCAGGAGATTCAGTTTTCCCGTGTAAGTTCATTTGCCGTTGCGGTGATGGCTGTGTCGTCTAGCCTCCCAAACATACAATACAACTGAGATGAGAATGTCATCCGATTCATGCTGGTGCCAGCAGGCGTGGGTGCATATACGATCTTAACTTGGCTTGTATATCAACTTGAGATACCGTGAGCGTGTCACCTGGATTGGGTTTATCCGCATTGAGTACGGTCGATAGAAGTGAGATGAACTGGGTCGTATTATAGTTGCCAGGAGCGAGTGTGTAGTTCTTCGTTGTTTCCGTTACACCGTTCACAAACACGAGCGAGAATGTATTGTTCACTCCTGCAATGATGTTCTTCCATGAATTCGGCAACGTTGCTGATGACAGAGAGAACATCATGGCCATTTTGGGATCATGAGCTGTCAATGACTGCACGGGCAATCGAAATTGAGAGGGTGTCCCCGTTGTCCTGTCTCTACTTCGTAGATGAAGTATCTTAGATGGGAAGATGGGACTGACTTTATCATTCTTCGGTGGCGGTTCAAGTAGTGGCATTCTCTATATATATGGCCAGATATTTTTATTTTCTCACCTTATAATAGATATAATGAATATCACTGGAGGTGGCGTTTCTCTAAGCAATGATCCAAGTGATAGCGGTTACGGCTCTAACATCAACATCACCGATGAGTCCGATGCAATCTTTGCAATTGTCAATCCTAACGAGAATGTGGGCATTGGAAGCAATCCAAATGATCTATACAAATTGAATCAGATACCATCTTTGCCACAGTGAACAGCTCAGAGAATGTAGGCATCGGAACGAATCCAAATGATCTATATAAATTAAATGTTGGTGGTGCAGTCAATGCCACATCATTCTATCAGAATGGGATACAAGTATCCGTCCCAGCAGGTATTACATCAGCAGCAACATCGAATGTACTATGAGTCTATCTGACACAAGCATAACATCCAACACTCAAATGTACATTGATACTGATACAGGAGATAACATCCTCCACTGCGAGTCATCATGAAGAATCCAACTGGGAGCTTATCAACAGTGAATGATATTGTCAGATATGATATGGATAGTGTAGATGGTGTAACAGGAGCTGGATGGGGTGCTGGTCAGACATTCTACTTCAATGATAATGTTACGTCTGCCCATAGAGTTGCGGATTTACAAGTCGTTCTCGCTGACAAGGCCATGCAACGCTCACAATTCCGATTCAAGACATACAATGGCTCATCCATGGTCACAACAATGATCAATGATACGAATGGTCTTGCAATAGGAAACAGCGTATCACAACCAACGAAGAGACTCGAAGTCATAGATTCCAATGGGTCACGTATGAAATTCTACAATGATCCATCACTCACCACAGTATTCCAATTGGAAGACAATACCAATATCGCGAAGCTATCCTACAAATCAGACCAAGTGAATCTCGATAAGCGACTAAATGTGGCATCGGATATCTACATGAATACAACGAACAAAGTCGCCACAGAGTCATATGCAACCAATGCTGTGAGCACACTCTCAACAGCAATAGCCATCAGCAATTCTCCCAACTCCATACAATTACTCAGTCGAATCAGATATCCTAACCTTGAATGGTGGTATAGATAGCGAGCTAACTGTCAATATGCCACTTAACGTTCATGATACTCTATACGTGGATGCCCCATTGACCTGCACAGATGATTGCACACTATCAAGATGCAAGGAAATAGTACTAGACTCAACAGGTGTTGGAGGGACATTGAAGTTCTATAACAATGATACCACTGAGAAGACTATCACGTTCTCATATGATCCATCAACACAGAAGATAACCTTGGCAGCAAGTGGTTCGGATAGACCAGTCCTAGATATCAATGGTGTCTCACGACAATACTTTGCAGAGCTATTCAATTCAGTAGCCCAGCCAAGTGATAATGTCACATCCAAAGCAACGTCTATATTCCTACAATGGGAATCTCTACCTCCAAACGGGAGCAACGAGTCGAAGGATCATGACGAATGAAGAAGTTGTGACTGATTCACTACCAGGGGACTTCTCATTCTCAGCTCCAGATGCCAACTACACTCCAATTGAATCTCGATGGTGAGTATTGCAGGAGATGATGAAGGTCAAGAATATTTTCAAGCAGATATTCATGTATGTTAGTGAGGAACTCAAACAGCCACTCTCGATTGCACTAACATAATAATGCGAGCTGATGCTGCTACCCCAAGCATGATAGTGAAGGATGGACACAAAAGGAAGAAACCTGGAGTAGAATAATACAGCTATCGATTCAGATGACAGAGGCAGAGTATCAAGCTTCCAATTCAGTGGTGGGAAGAATACAGGTGGCTACATGCTCAGGTGACAAATATACATGTTTAGATATCAAAGATGTAGGACAACAGCTATCCACGTGCACCACCAATTGCACGAGTAAATATGAGGTTTCCTCCGATTATTTGCGGGAATGTACATATTAGAGATATCGCTTGCCAGGAAGTAGTATGTGTTTCAAGTAGCAGCACCGCTATGGTACGAATGGCGCGATAGCCAGGACAGTCATGGATACTCATAAGCCGGAACACGCTCAGAGTTTCCTCCATTTAGCAATGTTTGTGAAATTCAGATGGATAATGCCGTTAATAAGAGATCAATGGTAACCCAGAGATGGTCGATTGCCAGAGCCATACACAGCTGCAGATGTAGGAACATATCGATTCAAAGTCAGGTGAAAACCCAGCATTCGCTGTTGACATAATGGGGTCCTTGAAGGTATGGAAATCAAGAGTGACTCCATTGTGTCATTGCTGCTGACTGATACAAGAGATGACACTAGCGCTACTATCACCTATGATAGTGAAGCGGAATGTATATCGATTCCCCTAATACACTCTCCATGAAAATCCCCTCCAATGGATTGACAATGGATGGGACTGGATTAATCCTATCATCAGATAACATGGTCATTCAAGAAGGCTGACCTCTCAACGACAACCTTGTCTTGGGACAACACCAACAGTCGATGGATATTCCCCAGTGCACCATGCATAGGCTCATACTCATCCGACAACACGGTAGCGAGAATGATTGATCTCAATACAGCAGTCAAAGGAATCGCAACAACAGCAACGGCAACTCAGATGAACATCACAGACACATCAACTAAGATATTCACCCAACTCGTTGTCGAACATAGCAATGCGCCAGTGGAGGACCTAACGCCACCATTTCGTGTTATAACATTTCAAACAACAGGTTACACACCAACCATATATGAGCAAATGCGACTTGTGTATCATACTGGCGATCAGACAACTTCGACCGGCATGGGGCAATCCATCACGTTCTGGCACAATACGGAGACTTTTGATAGCACCCACACAATAGCATCTACAGTCGAAGAGACACGATTGGGGGAAGTTATGGTCTAGGCTTCGATACATCATATGAAAATGCAATAGGACCTGCAATGTATCTATCAGCAGCAAAAACACTTCGTATTGGTGATACTACAGTCGCAACAGCATCTCTCGAGTGCAAGAAGGGATCGGATTTGGTGAAGTTAATTACTGGAACAGATCCAAACATTCAGTTTGATGATGGGGCGAATACATCAGAAATCTATCTCAATAGCTCTGGGCAGATGGAACACAAATTAGGAAGCACAACGAATCTTATCGAAACAACAACATCATTACTCCCTGGGGCAACTGGAACATTTGATTTGGGCTCATCATCTGCAAGATGGAAAAATCTCTATCTTATCCTCCAAGCTCGAATTTTCAAGCACTGCTGCATATTAACAATTCGAGCAACGTATTAACATACACAGGAACAGATCATATATTCAGCACGCAACCTTATGTATCCTCAGTCACATCAGAGAATAAATTAGTGACGAAATCAGAACTGGATGCGCAGAAGCATTAATCTCACCGGTGCAAGATGGAGTATGCAGATAATCGACGATGCTAACAGGTCGAACAGGCAACAGCACAATTATCTTGACAGATACATCAGTCACCGTATTAATACGCAGATTAGTCATCAATCACAATGATTCATCGCCAGTAGATCAGAAGCCGCCATCTGCATTCAATAGCAGCATCACAATGGTGCATCATCGGCATCAACCATCTTTGAGCAAATCAGACTAGACAAGAATAGTGGAAGCACAAACAACAGCAACAGGAATAGGGCAAAGCATTACATTCTATCACGATACGGAGACATATCAGTAGCACATTCACAATCGCATCTACACTCGAAGGGACACTATTGATGGAAGTTATGGTTTGGGATTCGATACAGCATACTGATGAACATAACAGGAGCGGCAATGTATCTATCAGGCAGCAAAGACACTTCAGTATTGGAGATGATACAATCGCAACAGCATCACTCGAATGCATGAAGAGTGCGAATCAGGTCAAGCTCATCACATCTTCACGTCCGAATATCTATTTTGATGACGGAACCAACAATGCAGAGATCTTACACATGGATGATACCAATGTTGCCCACAAGATTGCGGGGGCAAATATCATGATTGTGAATACTGCGGCCATCTTGCCAGGTGCTGACGCAACATATGATCTCGGGTCAGCATCACTCCAATGGAACAATCTATATCTCTCAGGAGACGTGATAAGCCATCAGATTACAATCTCAAGACTGATATCGAACCCATTCAGCTAGGATTGGAATTCATGAGAAAGCTCGAGCCTGTGAGTTATCATTTCAAACGGGGAGGCCGCCTGCGATTCGGTTTGATTGCACAGAGTACCCAGAGGGCATTGGATGAATTCGGATATCCAATGGAAACGACTGCATTGGTGGGGAAAGATGAAACCTACAATCTGAGATATCAAGACCTCCATGCCATCACTATCCACGCGATACAGGAACTTGCCAACAAGATGGATGCATGTGAATTCAGGCCAGATAGGCAAGTTGTGAGAGCATCATCGTCACGCAAGCTATTGGAAACGCAAACGGATGCAACCATCCTGAAGCGAATTGAACTATTAGAGGATGTCGAGAGGCGCTGCATATAGTGACAAGCATCAGAGTCTATTAGTCTATGAAGATTCCATCACAGAGAATACCCTCTATACGCAACATGGTCTGGAAGAGCTATTGCAGATTGAAGCCGAGACGTATCAAATATGAGCAACGAAACCATATCAGGCATGCGTGTTGCCATCTGAATTGGAGAAGGTGCTTGGAGAGGATATGATGGTATATGATGAGAATGACAAACCAATAGGATATCGCAATGCGGGAACTCATATATGTGGCCATTAATGCGATAAGGCAGCAAAATATCGAAATAGAGGCATTGAAAGAATTGAATGCAGGATTGGAACAACGACTTGCCCGGATAGAGAAGCTATTGGATGAGCCGAAGCCTCCAGCAAAGACAACTACGACTGTGACAACTCGGAATGTGTTACCCCAAGTGATTAAACGACCCATTCTCGTGAAGAAATAAATATCTCACGCTAATATATGAAAGATGGCTGCGGACATCATAACACTGAGTGCATTTGTCAGTTCACTTGCCGCATTGGGCCTCTCCCTATCAACATGTTTGAAGAATAGTGAGAAAATGCCAAATATCCTATGCCAATGCTTCGGATTAAAGTTCATTGTAGAGAGAGTAGATCCTCCAATGAATCATGAAGAGACCCAGATCGAGATCATCACGAATGCATGAATCCCATCAATTTGAATCAAAATCACATCTTAATAATGTTAATATATTGGTATGTATAGGCTCATACCAAAAGAACATACTTTACAGTCGATTTCCGACGAAGCGCTCCTAGATCTTGGTTATTTTCGAAAGAATAGACTTGCTAGAGTGGATATATCAGAGACCCCACGGGGATGAGTGGTGCAACGAAGGGACGTTGGCCAATTTCTAGCCCCCTAGGTAACCCCCCGTACGATTTGACGAACGTCCTCTCGCGGTCCCATGGATACTACATATCTATGTTTTACGAATGATTCCGACGCAACGCGTAAATGTCTATTTTTGGAAGAACACTCTCACAGGCGATATTCGATGCAGGAACCATATACTATGGAAGGCAACATTCTTCTTGAGTACTCCATCCATCATATAGGGTATTCTGCGTGATGGGATCACCATTGACAGATTTTCCCCATGATCAGCAAACAAACCTATCGAGCTGACAGGTAAGAGCATCATGAATGGTTTCCCCAGGGATATAATGGCCTCTAAGCATTTCTTCTTGATAGAGAATGGGGGATTCGTGAGGATGATATCGAAGACAGGCAGATCTTCATCAAGCGACATCTTGGAAGAAATCGCGATCACTCCGGTATGTCATATTATACCCCTTAGCCTTCAGATATTCGCATGAATGACCTGAGCCAGGAAACGGATCCCAATAGATCTTGTCCTTTGACATGTGTGGGAGTAACTGATCAAGTCCGTAAGGGATGTTTCCCATTCATCATTCACGTTTGTCTTGCCAACACGAATCATTTGTATATATAATGGATGAGATAATATTCTTGTAAGGGGTCACAAGAATGAAAATGTATGAAATATTCGAAAATTACAAGTAGATCTATAAGCAGCTGTAAATGCCCCATCCAACCAATGACGTAATTGCCATTGCGCCTACCGTTCGCCAGCCTATGTTGAAGAATCCTTTGCGAGATGGCTCTTGAGGGATATCTGGGTCCGGATTCACCTCTGGCATATCGGGCATTGGCACAGGCTCTTGATGGATATCGGGCATTGGGTCTTGTGCGGGAATCCATGGTTCTTCAGTCACATATGGCATATCTGGCATATCGAGCGTATCTGGCATATCTGGACATCATCTGGCTCTTGTTCGGGAATCCATGGTTCTTCAGTCACATAGGGGATATCGGGCATATCGGCATATCTGGCATATCGGGTTCTTCAGGCATCTCTGTCACGGGAATGGCGAATCCCTTCGGGAGGGTATCAATGAGATGCTTGGTTGCGGTATCATATTGGATATCGCGCTTCGTATATGTGAATTTATAGTCCTTCGTTTGCACCACATTCAAAATGGTCTTTTCCTTCTTGTTTCGCGTGATCTTGCTATCATCAGTTGTTCGGATTCGCACACCATTCTGCCCCTCCAAGACTGTCTTATGAATGAGCTCTATCATGGTCTTGTGATTGATAAGTTGCGTATTTCGATAGTTCAATGTGATTCCCTTCACTTTGGTCTTGTAGGATACATTCCCATTCGCAGCCTCCAGCTTATACGTGTAATTCTTAGGCCCGCCAGCACCAATCTCTGTGATCTTGCCACCTTCCAATTCATCAGTCCAATCGCCTAGATAGTCTCCCTTCAACAATTCCTCGCCTTCGAGTGATACACTGTAGATGATACTGTCCGTATCGAAATAGATGACTTGGCGATCCAACAATTCAAGTCCCTGATACAGGCGCAATCTCGCATGAGCGGTTGTGTATGCTGCAATGGCATAGCTCGTTTTGGTTGGATCTGGCTCAAAGGCCTCGATTTCCTTGTAATTCACTTCCATGGCCTGGCTTGTCACCTCATTGATATAGCCAATTTCGAACTTGGGGTTGAATACGATACTGTTCAATGCCTTGCTATCGAAGCATAAGACCGTCTTGCTCTTAAGCAATGCCTCTCCGAATTTGCCCCATAGGGTATTCAAGCAGATTTTTGCAATCGCTCGCATGCCCGGATTCTTGACGATTTTAGCCCATTCCAATCGAATCCCCTGATTCAGCTCATAGTCATCAATGTACTTCTGCTTATCAGCGTCCGTAACACACCAATCTGGCCATCCTGAGCATTCCTGCTTAATCTTCAAGAACATTCCCACATACTCTTTGAATAGGTCCGTTGATTGCTCATATTGATTGATTTCGAATACCTCTGTGAGCACAAATCCCATCTCAATGGCCTTCGCAACCTCAACTGTACTATATGTCACAGCTGTCTTGGGATGCAGATTGAATTCCAACTTGCCATCTACACGCTCAGGCAATACAGGGTGATATAGCTGAGTATTGGAATAATAGCCAGAGCACTTGATGAATCCGAAATGGCCCAATAATGAGTTCTCCTTAACCATCTTCTCGAATAGCTCAGGGTCCTTGATGATCGTAGGATGGCCAACGGGATAAGGATCATAATAATTCACAGTTGGATACAGGCTTGTCACATCCTTGTAGCTTGCATATTCGCGATACTTGATAGTGATTAGGTCCCTGTTGACATTCACGACTTCGGCATCGAATTCCGAGCCATGCTTGTTGTATATCTTGATCTTGGAGCCACTCCAGAGACCCCCCTTTGTCTCATATTGGCCACGGATGAATGTTACCTCTTTCTCCGGGAAATCATTGTAGAGCTTGACAGCATTGGTTCGCCCGCCAAAGAATGCATCCTTCGGGTCAATGGGGGTATAATATTCCGATTTGTATGTCTTCATGAATTCCTGCACAATGGCATCATTGGATTTCATCTTGATCCAGTCATTCTCCCAGATGGTACAAAGCTTATATCCGCTCTTGGTAATATATTTTTCCTTCTTGAGACGCTCTTCATTCAGCATTTCGAATGACTTGCCAGTCCTCTGATTCACATCCTCGGGATTGAATACCTCGGGATTCCCATGCCAATAGTCTCCATAGTACTCGAAGACCGTATTCGTATCCTTGTCATAGCCATCACAGATATATTCACCGCATTGGAAGTCATATATCATGGCTGGGAATTCGGTCTTCTGCATATAGGCCAGATATTCCAATTCGCCGGCACTCTTGTTAACCTTCATGCGCTTGCGAAGAATGGCAATTGTATCCTTAGGCATGCATGATGCTCGATAGATGTTATTGCATGCTGAGGCAATCGTGCAGTAATTGAATACATCGAATGCGGGATTAATCTTCAAGAAACCCTCTCGGAACGTAAGACACCCCTTCCTCAAGATGTTCACGTCTTGATAGCAATATTCGCGCATTTGCGTCTTGAAATCGAAGACCTTATTCTCGCTGATTTGCTGGGCATGCCATGCTAGGAATTCCTTCCGCTTGCCCTCACTCATGCTATCACATCCATAATAGTGCGTATCTGGATAGGTACCCACATAATCCATGTTCTCAGGCTGATTGAAGAAATGGGGGAAATATCCCTTGGCGCAATAGTTATTCGCATCCTCTTGAATGCCAAACGTCTTCGGGAATGCTGCCAATGGCATGGCAATGAAGGCATAGGAATCGATGAATCGCAGGCTGAATTCGCTGAGAGTCAATGTGATCAATCGCGAACCATTATATACAACTTCAGGCTTATGATTGTTCGTGATCATCCATGCATGAATGAAATGGAGATCGTAACCTGCCGCATTATGGGCAATCAGTGTGAGCGTTCGCTTGCTGATTGGGGCTTTACCCTTGTTATTCTTCCTAGATTCATCATTGATAGCCTTCATCTTTTGACCCTCTTGCAATATCCACTTGCAGAAATCATCGCAATTCCCAGGAAGAAATCCGTCATATACAGTATTGCCATCGAAATCAATTGCGGCCACATAGTTGGGCTTATGCTTGCGAGAATCATTCTTATCCTGATAGGTCTCGAAGTCATAGAAGATATAATCAGTGTTGACAGGCTTCAATTCGGCCTTCTGAACGTAGCATTCGTGGAAGCGAATCCCTGCACGCGTATCATATAGCTTCCTACACAGTTGGCATTTCGCATGATAGCATACATGGGCTGATTTCTTGGCTCCTTTGAGCTTCTCGCCACATTTCTCGCATTTATGTACTTGCTGGCACATTGATTGGGTCTCCTTACCACGAGTCTCCTTATGATTATCAAAGCATTTCTTTGAAGGGAAGCTTCTATTGCATGATTCACACTTATGCCAGGCCTTCTCTTCGAGGCTATCCGCATCACAATCATCACGATGGCAGATGTCACAATACACCTTGCAAGCGCATCGAATGCTCTTAGCATGACTCTTCACATGGCATTTCTCGCAATAGTAGCCTACATTGAAGTATGCTTTGATAGATCGAATCATATGAACATGTCCCTCCATTTGGTCACCATGCATTTCTCCTGCGAACAATAGGTAGATATTCTGACGCTCATATTTCCGCTTCTTCTTGAATTCCACGGATTCATAGTCAGGATAGATGATTTCGTTCCCTGCATTGTGATGGATGATGTAGATATTCTTCCCCAGGAATTCCTCCAGAGCCATGATATCCGATAGAGAGTGAGGGCCCTTGGTACTAATCTTAGCACTCTGGCACAATGCCAATGCAGCATTCTTCTGCTCATTACGATTCGATTTGGTCATATTCTTGTAATTTGGGAGCTTCATGATATCGGCATTCGCTAATGCTACGGCTCGTGGGATGCATAGGTCATCATCATTCTTGATCTGGACAATGCATTTCTTCGTCTTGAGCAAATCATCGATATCGACGGCATGCTTATAGAAGTTCCCAGCAACCGGAGCCTTGATATGCGATACAATGACAGTGCCATTGGGGAAGAATTCGTTATATTTGCTCCACATCTCTTCGATAATAGCCTCGATAAAGTGGGCTGTCAAATCCGCAACAGCTCGCATATGAATCACAATATCCTTCCGACCATTTTCATATTCTCCACCAAGGACCAGCTGAACACGGTCCTTCGGATGAAAGATAGTATTGAGATGCTTGAATAGGATGGGCAGAGCAGTGCGATATACAGGGGTCAGCTTCTCCTCGGAAGTAATCAATGTATATTCCTTCATGCTATCAAGCTTGCTGAGATCGTAATTGATCTTCTTCCATTGGAACTTCTTGTTTTCGGACCATACTGCTTGAAATCCTGGATCGAATACCCCAATGGCACTATTCAATTCAGCGATGTTAGTGGTAGCACGAACCTCATCAGGCACCACAACCTTGGGGGCAAGCTTCATTTTATAGTTACCCTCTGCATCCTTGGGCTTGCTGGAAGATGGCTCACTGCTGGGAATGACAGCTTTGGGAATGACAGCTTTGGGAGCGTTATTCTTAGTGATGTAATCGCGCACATCAGCAATCACATTGGCATAACCGTTTGCTTCGGAATCCTTCGAATAGCTATGTCCGGTTTTACCGAGCTTCTTCAGAATATCCAATGCATCTTGCTTCGTAGTGAGTCCTTTGAAATACTTCGCGTTGATATCTCTGAGAACAACCATTTCTGTCTATATATATTAGGCCGAGATAATAATAATTCGTCAGGTCTGGAAAATCTTTCCGTTTGTATAATTGGTCTATATAAGAAATCTTTAAGCCAAGTTCAAATCTGAACGTGATGGGAAGTAAAATGGTATGAAGGATAATTAAATGGCCTCGCTAGGAGGAGTTAGGAAAATGGTGCGTTTGCGTCCGCGTTTGGGCTTGACATAATCGGGAGCCTGTTCGCGCAATAGCTTCTGTTTTGCATAGGCTTCTCTCTGCCTCACTCGACACTTCTCTCTCACAGCATCATGATTCATCTCATAATAGCGCTTACCCAGAGCCGCACGGCAGGTTTTGCAATTATATACTCTTCCATCAGGGGACCTCTTGAACATGCCGAATTCATTAATGTCTTTCTCGATGTTGCAACATGTGCAGATCTTCATATCAGCTTGAGATTCCATTCTATATATATTATACGGAGATAATATATTTTGCGAAACGAACGTAATTAATCTTTAAGTCAAATTCATCCATCAGTACAATTTGGCATTGATGATCTGGCATAGGGAAACGTATAGATTCTTAAGACGCTCTTCCGTTTCAAATGGACGTTCATATATGGCATCATCGTTGAATGGCTTGATCATATCGGAGATGAATTTGATCTTGAGGGAGAGTAGATAGTGGTTATCGATATTCGAATACATTCCACAGCGATTTACATCATATGAGTGACCCCAGGGCTCTAGCACCATTCGAGTCAATTGGCAATGATATTTCGTAGCTGCATGCTTCAGAAGATTCGATACCTTCTCAGAGAAGGGATATCTCGATTGCCATTTGTGATGTATGTTGAGTAGGGCATCATAAGTATCAACAAGCATCTTGCCATTGCATAGTTCATCTTCCTCATATAGGTATGCTCTGTCCTCACAACTCAGTCTCGAATGCATCATGATATTTCGTAGTATATTATAGCTGGAGATAATAGTTCCTAAGAAAACCTAAGTAAACGCAAGAAAACGCAAGACTTTAAATCTCTTTGGTTCTCTTGGATTCTCTTACATTCTCTTTAAAGTTCTTTGGATTTATTTTCTAACACTATAGTATATACAATATGAACAGCTCCAAAGAACTCTCTAAGGCTGACAAGCTCATTCACATGGAGAAGATGCGAATTGCAAAGCTAGCTAAGTCTGAACGTTTGAAGTTGGAGAAAGACCTTCGAATGCAGAAAGAGATTGATAATGAAGTCAATCGTCGAGTTGCTGAACATGGTGGGAAGAAGCCTATTGAGAGGGTTTACGATCCAGAGGTTCGCGCGCCGAAGGTGTTCAAGGCAAAGAAGAAGCCAACTGCATCTCCACCATCGAGTGAATCGGAATCAGAAGATGCTAGTGTTCTCTATTTATCTGATACTCCACCTGAGCCTGAACTTCCTATTCCTAAGCGACGAACTGCTCCTAAGAAGGAGAAACCTGTAGTAGGGTATCGAACCCGACCAAATGGTCCTAATTATCGTTGGCAAGACATGCTCTAAACAGCATATTATTTTCTCATGTTAATATATAGATACATTATGAATCTGACACATGTTGATGATCCAAGCAGAAGGATGCGTCAATTAGACCATCAGATTGTCGAGTCTGATAGACTATTCAATCATTCATTCGTATACCTCATTATTGGGAGTAGAGGTACTGGGAAGAGTACTTTGCTGATCAATTTGCTAACCCGCCGAAAGCCCTATTTCCGCAAGTTCTTCCATCAGATATATCTCTTTAGCCCAACTTGCAAGTCTGATACAAAATTTGCAGAGATTCTCGATAACATCAAGTCAGGATCATGCTTTGATGCCTATGACGATATGGCACTTGAAGAGACTCTTGCGAGCAGAGGCAGAAGATAGAAGAGCATGGTAAAGAGCGTAGTCCTAGACTCTTATTCATATTCGATGATATGATCTCGGATAATAGTGCGTTTCCGAAGACAGGGAAGAATGCTATCTCAAAGCTTATCTTTAACAGCAGACACTACAACGCGAGTGTGATTATCCTCTCGCAACGATATAATCAAGTGCCACTGAATATACGAACAAATGCAACAGATTGTGAGTATATTTCAGAACAGAGAACAAGCTAGAATACAAGACAATCGAGGCTGAGATGAATCCCTTTGACCCGCAAGACTTCAAGGCTATATATGACTATGCAACATTGGAGCCATATAGCTTCCTGACTGTGAACTATCAGAAGAAGGGAATAAAGAAGCGTTTCTTTAAGCAGTTTCAACAGATTGAATTGGGGTGAGAAAACATTATCTCTTGCTATAGTAGATATGGATGATTTCCTCAGAGCCTTATATTACGATCCTGCGAGTGGATTGAAGAGTAGTGCAAAGCTCCTTCATGAAGCAAAGAAGCAACGTCCTGATGTGAAGCTTAAGGATGTGAAGGAGTTCTTGAAGACACAAGCAGAGACCCAGATTAATCGCGTGCAACCGTATAGTCAGAGTTTAGAGTTCAAGTTCACAGCTCCTCGTGGTGCATATCAAGCAGACATCACATTCTTGCCGAAGTACTCGAAGGTGAATCGTGGATACAATGGTATATTATGTGTGATTGAGATACCATCTCGAAAGGCTTATGTTGTACCATTGAAGACAAAGTCAGCGACTGATATGGCAGCAGCACTAGCTGATATCATCAAGAGAGTGGATATGAAAATAGCAAGCCTTGGGACTGACAATGGGAAGGAGTTCTTAAATGACAATGTGCAGAAGCTAGTCAAGAAACATGACATCGACCACTATACATGCGATCCTGAAGACCATCGAAGAATGGCTATTGTTGAGAGATTTAATAGGACGCTAAAGACAATGTTGGTTCGATATTTTGTTGCTCGAAGGTATATAAATGGATTGATGTACTGGACTCCGTTGTGAGCAACTATAACAATAGCTATCATAGTGGAATTGATGCCGAACCGAACAATATCACAGATGAGGCCATGGACAATCAAAGACTGGATAATCTCATGCATAATATCAATATTAAACAGGCTAGTGGCTTCAAGATTGGTATGAGAGTACGCATTCGGAAGGTAAAGAAGGTCTTTGATAAGATACAGCCCAATTGGAGCAAGACGGTGTATGAGATTGACCATTTCGAAGGGAATAAGGTATTCGTACGAAACGTAGATACTGACATTGTGAAGGATAAGGGATTTAGTTACAATGACTTGCAAGTGGTAGATAAGGTGCAAGTGTATGATGTGCCAAAGGGGCGGGAGAGACGGCAAGAGGAAGTCGTGAGGGAACATCGTGTGAATCGTAAGATGCGGAAGGAGGATTTGGATACCAATGTAATCATGACACGGAAGAAGCTGCGAAGTGATACTCGAGAGACAAAGATACCTAGCAAGCTGAAGGATTATGTAATGTAATAATCATTTTTCCAAACGCACTTAAATACTTAAAGTTTTATTATCTATAGCTATAGTATATAGAGAATGGAAGATTTTGCTAAGGCCCAGATTTACCCAGTTATGAATGCCAAGTATCCGCACGAAGATTATCGGATCAAGTATTGTGATGGTGAAGATGGTTTGCACTTCACAGAATCAATGCGACAAGTGATAATGGCTCAGGGTGAGATTGGTCAGATAATTATCGATAATTATGATACCATCCAACGTTTTAAAGAGGTTATTGAATGCGATACTGGGAAGTACGATAAGTTATATGGTGGTACTGCGGTGATGTATTTTATGAACATCATTGCACCTATCCTAGAATTCGGCTTTGTTGATCCGAAACATCGTGTGAAGATCATGTGTGCTGATTCATTACTCAAGCCATTGCGTGAACGTGGTCTTAAGGCTTATAGTGGTGAATATGACTTCATAGAGAAGACCTATATGCCATTGCTGCATGTATATTGTTCGGGCAAACCAACAGAGAACAAGCAAAAGAGTGTCGAGGCTCAGCTTGAAGATGTGAATGCTGCAGTATCATACTTGCAGGCAAAGATATGTTAGTATAATTATTCATTCGTGATATTGTTTGTTTAGATATTGAATGTGCTATTTCAATTTTGGGTATTAGTCGCAACAGTGGTAGGTTTTGGAATTTCTGGGGTCAATTGAAGGTTTATACATGTGCGGATGTATTTACATACCCGCTCAAAGTTGCTCATTGGTCTCGTTAGTATAATGTTGTGTAACGTAGATTTACACGCTATTGATATTGTTTAAGTTGGTATTTGAATGTGTTATTTCAATTTTGGGTATTAGTCGCAACAGTGGTAGGTTTGGAATTTCTGGGGTCAGGATATTTTGGGTACTAGTCGAGACAGTGGTGGGTTTCCTGGAATTTCTGGGTCAATTGAAGGATTATACAATGATGGGTGTATTTACATACCCGCTCATTGGGGTCACAACCCGAGTTTCTCTGAGATGCATGTATTTACATACGCAAATCGAAACTCCATTGACCCCAGAGTAAAATGGGTACATGTCGAGACAGTGGTAGGTTCGCTTGACCCCAGAGTGACCCTGCTATTCCAGGTTTCGATAAAAGGCCCTAGTCGGCCATGTGGTAGGTCACTTGACCCCAGAGTATTTCGTAATTGAAAAGGGCTCAAGGCGACAAAGTGGTAGGTCGTCTGACCCCAAAGTGTAGTTGGTATCGGGATCAGCGAGCGCCCATCTGATGATGGCTTTCAGCCCGCACCGATGCAGGCCTTGCCCGCGGGCGTCCGGATGGCTGTAAGCGTTATACATCACCGCCGAGCCCGGCGGATAAACGTAGGCCTGATCGATATACGGGAAATGGCCGTTATGTTGTTCCGGCACCAGCCAACAGAAATAAACCAGCTTTCCGTTGGCCGTGGCCGTGAACACCATCTCGCCCGCCGCAATCCTTTGCCGGGCCTTGGTGAGAAACGTTTCGGGCGTAAGCCAGCTTT
The DNA here is from genome assembly GCA_963746725.1 of uncultured Alphaproteobacteria bacterium. GTDB lineage: Bacteria > Pseudomonadota > Alphaproteobacteria > Sphingomonadales > Govanellaceae > J090. Next base: position 21,020 of record CAVVCF010000005.1, read on the forward strand.
TCGTCTGTTCGAATTTTGCGAGGTCGTCGAGACTGTTGACGTTGATCTCTCTGGACGGCGGCGCAATCGCCTCAGCCTCCGTCCGGCCGGACCGGTAGATCACCAGATATCTGTCGCTCCAGACCCATTGGACGGGGCGCGAGCGTCGGGCAGCGGCCGCCAGCTTGCGGCCCTTGAGCCTTCGCAAACGAGCCCAGACAGATGTCTCCATTCAACGTCGCCCCTTGGCGTCAGTCAGCGGTTCGCGTCGTACTCGGCAACGAACGATGGCGGCAGGCGGCCCTTGGTGACGTGACCGAACCGGCACCGCCTGAACAGTACTTCCTGGGGGCGCAGCCCAAGCTTTTCCGAACAATGCCGGGAGACCGTGTTGTCGACCTCGATTGCTGCGTAAACGTAATTGGTGCCGGGCTGCGAGAATGCCCAGAGGATCCGGGACCGCAGAGAAATCTGGTGCAAACCCCGGCCGCGCGCCCTGGGGTGGCAGAAGCCGTTGTACATGACCGCGGAGCCCGGCGGATATTGGTAGAGCTGGTCGACCAGCGGGAAATAGCCCTCGGCCTGGGACGGCACCAGCCAGCCAAATTCAAGGAGGCAGCCGTCATCGGCCGTCGTGAACGCTTTCTCGCCATCGGCCATGCGGCCCTGGGCCTCGGCCAGAAAGGCTGCGCGCGTTACCCAGCCAACGGTTTCGTCATACTTGCCAAGGTCTTCAAGGCTGTTGATCCTGACCGGCACCGGCGTGGCCGAGGGCGCTGGAACCGCAGCGCTTTGCGCGCGATCAATGCGAAATATGATCAGATAGCGATCGCTCCACAGCCACTGGGCCAGCCACGACCGCTTGATCGCCCGCACGAGTCTGCGGCCGGTCAGCCTTCGTAAGCGCGCCCAGAACCTGTTCATTCAGCTTTGCCCCCGGCAAACCCGATAATATAGTACAGGGTGAAATACAACAGCATCTTAACGATCCCAACGGCCCCTTTCTTGTGAAGAGACGCGGGATTTTCTAGCCTGGTGTCCTGACCGGAGCGGGCTGAACGACACGCACGCGCTGGCGGCCGTCGCTCGCGTAGGTGCGCTTCTCGGCTTCGACAATATGGACGCCGCCGAGGCGCGGCCACCACCGCGCGCCCACATCCTCAAGAGCCATCAGGGTCCGCACCCCGACCCGGCTCGCCATCGGCGGCGCAAATAAAGATGCCAGGTGCGCGGTCGGTGTGAACATATGGTCGGCAAGCGCCTCTTCGAACTGAGCCCGGGTGTAGGGCCGGCCATGGCCGAACGGGGTGCGCTCCGAAAACGCCCAGCTCCCGGTCCGGTTGGGCGCAACCGCAATCATCCGGCCACCGGGCGCCAGCACACGCCAGACCTCGCGCAGCAGGGCCCGCGGCCGATCGCTGGTCTCGAGGATATGAATCAATAGCAGCCGGTCGACACTCTCGTCGGCGAGCGGAAGAGAGTGCTCTTCGGCAATGCCAGCGAGGTTACCATGCCCGCTGGCGCGGTTCGGAGCCCAGGCATGCACGCCCTGTCTCGCCGCCATCAGGCAGACCGCCCGGGCGGCGGCGCGATCATGGACGAACGGGCCGAGGTACGGCGTTGCATACCCCAACCCCAGCACCGTCATCCCCCTGACATTCGGCCACAGGGTCGTCAATCGCCGGCCGATCAGGCCGGCCGTCACCGCGCCAAGCGGCGTCAGGTAGAAATCCCTGAGACGAACAACATCGAGTTGCATTTCCGACACCCCGGGGCGTCTCCGCGCCAGGAGGAGACGTGTTAGTACATATGCTGTCCGCCATTGATCGACAGGGTCGAGCCGGTGACGAAACCGGCGTCCTCAGCGGCCAGAAAGACAACGCCCCGCGCGATATCCTCCGGCTTGCCGAGCCGACCCACAGGGATCTTGGCGACGATACCTTTTAGCACGTCCTCGGGTACCGCAGCCACCATGTCCGTCGCGGTATAGCCGGGGGCAAGCGTGTTGACCGTAACGCCAAAACGCGCGCCTTCCTGGGCGAGCGCCTTGGTGAAGCCTTGAATCCCGGCCTTGGCCGCCGAGTAGTTGACCTGACCGTACTGGCCGGCCTGGCCGTTGATCGAGCTGATATTGATAATGCGGCCATATTTACGCTCCCGCATTCCGGGGAAGACCGCCTTGGCCATGTTGAAGCAGGAGGAAAGATTGGTCTCGATCACCTGATGCCAGTGCTCGGCACTCATCTTGGAAAGCGTGCCATCCCGGGTAATCCCGGCGTTATTGACGAGCACGTCGATTGGCCCGAGTTCCTCGACAACCCTGGCAACGCCTTGCTGGCAGGCGTCGAAGTCCGAGACGTCCCATTTGAACGCGTGGATATCCGTTTCGCGGGAAAAGGCCTGGGCGGCCTCGTCATTACCGTGGTAGGTGGCGGCGACTTTAAAGCCGGCGTTTTTCAGAGCAATGCTTATGGCCTTTCCAATACCGCGGGTGCCCCCGGTTACGAGCGCAACTCTTTCCATTTTTTTCGTTCCCCGATTTAGCAAATTATTGTCTGGCGTCGTCTTGTTGATTGTTCCACTGGCAAATGCAGAGGGGGCGCAGCCACACGACGCCGATTGCGGCAGCGCCCCTCCTGTTTTCCCTGTTAAGGCCGTTCCACACACATGGCGATGCCCATGCCGCCGCCGATGCAGAGCGTTGCAAGGCCGCGTTTGGCGCCGCGCCGTTTCATTTCATGCAGCAGGGTATTGAAAATACGGTTGCCGCTGGCGCCGATCGGGTGGCCGATGGCGATGGCGCCGCCATTGACGTTGACGATCTCGGGGTTCCAACCCATGTCCTTGTTGACCGCACAGGCCTGGGCGGCGAACGCCTCGTTGGCTTCCACCAGATCCAGATCATCGACGCTCCACCCGGCTTTTTCGAGCGCCTTGCGGCTGGCCGGGATGGGGCCGGAGCCCATGATTGCCGGGTCGACACCAGCCTGCGCCCAGGAGACAATCCGCGCCAACGGCTCGATGCCGCGCTTCTCGGCCTCCTTCGCCGTCATCAGCAGTACTGCAGACGCGCCGTCGTTGATACCGCTGGCGTTGCCGGCGGTCACCGTGCCTTCCTTGTCAAAGGCAGGGCGTAATTTTGTGAGGCTTTCCAGTGTCGCGCCGTGGCGGATATATTCGTCGGCGTCCACCGTGACCTCTTCCTTGCGCTTTTTGATCATCACCGGGACAATCTCGTCCTTGAACTTGCCGGCCTTTTGCGCGGCTTCGGCCCTGTGCTGGGACTCGAGCGCGAAGGCATCCTGGTCGTCGCGGGTGATCTGCCATTGCTTGGCAACGTTTTCGGCGGTGTTGCCCATATGGTAACCGTTGAAGATATCCCACAGACCATCCTTGATCATGGTGTCGACAAAAGTCGCATCGCCCATACGCACGCCAGAGCGCAAGTGCGCGCAATGGGTCGACATGGACATGCTCTCCTGCCCGCCGGAAACCACAATGGTGCTGTCGCCATTCATGATCGCCTGCGCACCAAGCGCCACGCTGCGCAAGCCCGACCCGCAAACCTGATTGACGAGCCAGGCCGGTGTCTCGATCGGCACGCCAGCGCCAATGGACGCCTGCCGCGCCGGATTCATGCCCTGACCCGCGGTCAGGATCTGACCCATGATGACTTCGGAAACATCGGATGGTTCGACCCCGGCGCGCTTCAACACCTCGCCGATCACGACCTTTCCGAGATCATGGGCGGGCGTGGTGGCGAACGATCCGTTGAACGAGCCCACGGCGGTTCGCGCGCCGCTTGCAATTACAACTTCGGTCATCTTATTGCCTCTATCTGGTTGAGCTTCCCCCGGAACCGGGGCAAGCGTTCAGGCGATACCTTTTCGCACTGGTGGTCCGATTCCGACATTTGCTTCCCTTGGCAGCACGCGCCCGTGCAAATGCCGGAATCATAAGGACCACGAGTGACTATATGAATTCCAGTGTGGTTTCTGGTTTTGAAATTCCTATGACGAGCGCACGGAAATAATGACAGGAACTTCAAAACCACCGCACTGGCCAAAGTGTATATTGTGCGGCGCAAAAAGAAAAGGCCGAGGTCATTTGTCCGGACAAATGACAGGCTTTATATCTCCTGTCAAGAGGCGGGCGCAGACGAGCGCAGAAAACGCTCGAGCGGCGCCCACAAACCCCGGTCCGCGCGCGGTCCCACCACCATGGTTACATGGCCGCCCGGCGCGCGGGCGGAGACCGCATTGGGCAACGCCTGCGCGAGAGCCAGCGCGGACGCCGGCGGCACCACCCGGTCGGATTGCGGCACGATCACCAGAGCCGGCTGGTCTATGACGGCAGGGTCAATGGTGACGCCGTCCACAACCCATTTGCCGTTGACCGGCAGGTTGGCGCCATACCAGTCGTTCAGGCACTCGGCGGCCACCGGCAGCGCCAGCGGTGTACCGTCGTTGACCCAGTCTTCGACAGCGACAAAAAGCCGGGCGGCGGAACTCTCGGGATCGAGTTTCGCGAAGCGGCGGAACTTGCGGTCGACCAGCGTCGGGTCCAGGCTGGAGAAAAACAACTGCAAAAGGTCCACGGGCACGGCGCCGTGGTCCTTGAGCAACCCGAGAACGCCCGACAGCATGGCGGCAACCGCGCGGCCCATGGGCGTCATGTCGGCCTCGAAATCCCAGGGCGTCGCCAGAAGTCCGAGGGCCGAGACCGCCGCCGGCATCCGCACTGCGGCCGCGACCGCGAGATTACCGCCCATGCAATAGCCGACAAGTTTGACCGGCCCGCCGGCTTGCCCGGCGGCCCAGGCAAGAGCCGGTTCAAGCCGGCGGACGATGTAATCACTGACCGCAAAATCCCGTTCGGTCTCGTCGGGTGCGCCCCAGTCCACCAGAAGGGGTCGCAGGCCCCGGTCCGCCAGATAGCCGAGCAAGCTGCGGCCAGGCATCAGATCGAGAATGTAGGACGGATTAATCAGCGATGGCACGACCACCACGCAGGAAGCATCCGGGGGAAGGTCGGGTCCGAAATCCAGCAGGCGCAGCGACCCGTCGGCATAGACCACCGGCCGTTCGGTGGCCTCGCGCCGATAGGGGTGGCGATGGTAGGCGGAAACCCCTGCCAGCAGCGCCTGAATGCGGCCGATGGCGGCGTCACCCACCTCGCCGAAAATAGCCGGGCCCTCGGCGGCGAGACGCGTGCGCAGCCGCGCCGCGTCGCCCGCCAGCGCCCGGTGAGACATCGGCACGCCCTGCAAAAATCCGGGCAGCGCAGCCGCGGCGGCATTCCAGGTCATCGCCGAGGCGATAATGTGAAAGCCGAGCGGCCGCGGGCAGAGAAACCGATCAGCCATGATCAGTCTTCGTCTCCGGGCGTGGCCCGGCGCTCGCCAACGAGTCTGTGAGCCCACTCATGATAGAGGCTCGGGTCGACTGACCAGGCCATGATATTGCGCTGCCAGAAATCGAGGTAGGCGTCCGCCGGGGCGGCTTCGGGGGTTGCTTCGTCAGCCGGTGTCTCGCTGTCTGTCATGGTATTCCGCCCCCCGTTCCGCCGTCAAAGTCATGTCCGAGTTTGGGGCGGATCTTGTTGTATCGCAACAAATCTCTTGCGCTATGCAGCAAAAGCGGGCGACTATGGGCCACCGCAGGGGGAATATACCAGTCCGGATATCGACCAAAGGGGCGGCGCCCGGCGCGCCAGTTTGGTTGACAATCCAGTAAGAGGGTCATCGTGGCAGGAAACGACACGCCGAACGCAGAGCCTGTTGTGATCAAGAAATACGCTAACAGGCGTCTCTATAACACCGAAACCAGCAGCTACGTCACGCTCGAACATCTGGCGCAGATGGTCAAGGACGGGCGCGAGTTCGTGGTCAAGGACGCCAAGACCGGAGACGACATCACGCGCGCGGTGCTGACCCAGATCATCTTCGAGGAAGAAACCAAGGGCGGTCAGACCCTGCTGCCGGTCCCGTTCCTGCGCCAGCTTATTTCGTTCTACGGCCATGGGCTCGAGTCCGTGGTGCCGAGCTATCTCGAAAGCGCGCTCGAGATGTTCACCCGCAATCAGGAGCGCTATTGCGAATATTTCGAACAGCAGATGAGCGCGGCCAAGGCATTCACGCCCGGTCAGGCGTTCGGGCCATTCGAGGAACTCGCCCGCCAGAACCTGGCAGCGTTCGAGCAGGCGGCCAAGATGTTCGGTGGACTCGGCGGTGAGGAAAGCGGCGACAAACCGGCGGCATCTGACGAGGTTTCGGGCGCAAGCAGCCTTGATGACTTACGCCGCCAGCTTAAAGCCATGCAGGATCAACTCGACGCGCTGAGCCGCAAGTAGGTCATTTCGTGTCGGCCGCGCTGAAGCGCTCCCCGCCATCTTCAAGATAAGCCTTTTCGTCCGCGGTAGAGTCGCGGCCCAGGATTTCGTTGCGATGGGGAAAGCGCCCGAACCGCGCGATGACGGCCCGGTGGCGCTCGGCCCATTCAAGATAGTCTCCGACGTCGGCGCGCTCCCGGATCAATTCAATGGCGCGGTCCTGATCGGCGAGGCTCTCGCTGTGCTCGAACGGCAGGTAGAAGAACACCCTGCGCTCGACCGGCGTTTCCAGGTCATGTCCGCGCCCGATCGCCGCCTCCGCCATGACCCGGCCCCGCGCATCGGTGGCGAAGGCGCGGAGATCATCCCGAAACAGGTTACGGGGGAACTGGTCGAGGATCAGGATGAGGGCCAGACTCCCCTCGGGCGTGGCCAAACAGGACGCAAAGTCGGCTTCAGGCCGGGACATTTCTTCGTAGACAGCCTTGAACCGCTCCGTCACCATGCGGTCGACCCGCTCGCCGCCGGCAAACCAGTCCCTGGGCGTCAACTCGTCAAACCAGAACGTCAAAATAGCTTCTGTTTCCATCACTCGTTTCCATCACTTGGGGGCATCCTCGGCCAGTCTGGGGTCCTCGTAAGTCGCCATCTTGCCACAATTCGGCCCACACCCCGACAAAGTTTGTTGGCACGCTCTATGCAGAAACAGGGTGTGGAGAGCTTTTTTTGGAGACGGGCAATGACCAATCAGATCCAATTCAGGACTGGCCAGATGCACCAGACTGCGCTGCGCCTGGTTCGCTGTCTCGGCCGCAAGGCCGCATCCGAATACTGCCTGAATAATCAGTGGATGGGATTATACGAGGAAATTCAATCGCTTGGCGCCTCTCACGGAGCCGAGCAGCACTGACACGGATGGGCGTCCGGATTTTTTCCCGCGCCGGGCGCCATGGCAACCGGCCCCGATCAGGGGACAGGTTGGAACTTCGGGACGATCTGTCCCAATACGGAACAGGCCCGTCAGGCCAAGTTGACAGAATCCGGTTATCGGGTGGGAATCGGGGCGTCACCCCGGTAGTCATAGAACCCGCGCTGGGTTTTCTGGCCAAGCCAGCCCGCTTCCACATATTTCACCAACAGCGGACAGGGCCGATACTTCGAATCCGCAAGGCCCTCGTAGAGCACCTGCATGATCGACAGGCAGGTATCGAGCCCAATGAAATCGGCAAGCTGCAACGGACCCATGGGGTGGTTGGCGCCAAGCCGCATGGCGGTGTCAATGGCCTCGACGGAGCCGACCCCTTCATAAAGCGTGTAGACCGCCTCGTTGATCATCGGCAGCAAAATCCGGTTCACGATAAAAGCCGGGAAATCCTCCGCGTTCGCCGTGGTCTTGCCGAGCCGGTCGGTAAATTTACGGACGGTCTTGAACGTCTCTTCACTGGTGGCGATCCCGCGGATGACTTCCACCAGTTGCATCAGCGGCACCGGGTTCATGAAATGGAGCCCGATAAACTGCTCCGGCCGGTCGGTGGTGGCGGCGAGCCGGGTGATCGAGATCGACGACGTGTTGGTGGCAATCAGCGTATCTTCAGGCAGCTTGGGACATAACGCCTTGAAGATGTCCCGCTTGACGTCTTCCTTTTCAGTCGCCGCCTCGATGACGAAGTCAACCTTGCCGAAACCGTCCAGGTTATCGGCGAGCGTGATACGCCCAAGCGCCTCGGCCACTTCGCTCTCGGGAATTTTCTTTTTCTTGGAGAGGCTCTTCAGATGGGATTCGATGAGGTCGAGCGCGGCCTTGGCCCGCTCCATACTGACATCTTCGAGGATCACATCGATCCCCGCCTGCGCGCAAACCTGGGCAATACCGTTGCCCATCTGGCCCGCGCCGATCACGCCGACTTTGTTAATCTCCTGAATCGCCACGCTACCAAGTCCCCTTATCGTCCCGCACCCGGAATACGGGTGACTTTCCCTCAGTTACCCTCAAAGCTCGACAGCGATGCCGCGCAAGCAGGGCCCGCGCGGCACCAAGTCCGTCACCTTACACGTCTTTTGCAGACGCGAAAAGGTTCAATTGTTGCAGGCGCGAACACGGATGTGCGGCTGCTCAGCCCAGTTCTTTCTCCAGTTCCGGGAGCGCCTGGAACAGATCGGCCACCAGGCCGTAATCCGCGACCTGGAAAATCGGGGCTTCCTCGTCCTTGTTGATGGCGACGATGACCTTGGAGTCCTTCATCCCCGCCAGATGCTGGATCGCGCCCGAGATACCGACCGCAATATAAAGGTCCGGCGCCACGATCTTGCCGGTCTGGCCGACCTGATAATCGTTGGGCACGAAACCGGCGTCCACCGCCGCCCGGCTCGCGCCGATCGCCGCGCCAAGCTTGTCCGCCACCTTCTCGAGAAGGTGGAAATTTTCGCCGTTCTGCATGCCGCGCCCGCCCGAGATGATGATCTTGGCGGCGGTCAGCTCGGGCCGTTCGGACTTGGACAGCTCCTGGCCGACGAAGGACGACAGGTCGGATGCGCCGGCGCCATCGATATTGACGACCTCGGCCGACCCGCCTTCGGCCGCAGCCGCGTCGAAGCCGGTGGTGCGCACCGTGATGACCTTCTTGGCGTCCGACGACTGCACGGTGGCGATGGCGTTGCCGGCATAGATCGGCCGCTCGAAGGTGTCGGCGGAATCAACTGCGGTAATGTCGGAGATTTGCGCCACGTCGAGCGCAGCGGCGACGCGCGGCATCACGTTCTTCCCCGTGGTTGTCGCCGGCGCCAGCACCGCGTCATAATCGGCGGCGAGCCTGGTCACCAGCGGGGCCAGGCTTTCGGCCAGCGGATGCTCATACGCCGCGTCGTCGGCCACGAGCACCTTGCGCACGCCAGCAACCTTGGCCGCTTCCCCGGCCGCGCCGCCGCAGTCCTTGCCGGCGATCAGGATATCCACACCGCCGCCAAGCGCAGCCGCCGCGGTCACCGTGTTGAGGGTGGCGGCGCCGAGCGCGCCCTCGTGAAGTTCGGCAATTACCAGAGCAGCCATCAGATCACCTTCGCTTCGTTTTTCAGTTTGTCCACCAGTTCAGCCACGGATTCGACCTTGATCCCGGCCTCGCGCTTGGGCGGTTCCGCCACTTTGAGCACCTTGAGCCGCGGCGTGGTATCGACGCCGTAATCAGCGGGCGTCTTTTCGTCGATGGGCTTTTTCTTGGCCTTCATGATGTTGGGCAGCGAGGCGTAGCGCGGCTCGTTGAGGCGCAGGTCCGTGGTCACCACCGCCGGCAGCTTGATCGAGATGGTCTCGAGACCGCCGTCAACCTCCCGCGTTACCTTGGCCGAGCCGTCCTCAAGCGCGACTTCCGATGCGAACGTCCCCTGGGCCCAGCCCAGCAGTTCCGCCAGCATCTGGCCGGTCTGGTTGCAGTCGTCGTCGATCGCCTGTTTGCCGAGGATGACCAGGTCCGGGTTCTCCTCACCAACGATACCCTTGAGGATCTTGGCCACCGCCAATGGCTCGACCTCGCCCTCGGCCTTGACCAGGATACCGCGGTCCGCGCCCATGGCGAGCGCCGTGCGGATGGTCTCCTGCGCCTGCTGCGGGCCGATGGACACCGCAATGATTTCCTCGGCCTTGCCGGCTTCCTTCAGGCGGATGGCTTCCTCGACCGCGATTTCGTCGAACGGGTTCATCGACATTTTGACGTTGGCGAGTTCGACGCCGCTGCCATCCGACTTGACGCGGATCTTGACGTTGTAGTCCACCACCCGCTTTACCGGGACCAGTATCTTCATGGGGACAGTCTCCTTAGGTGTTCTGTTCTTTTTCGGGGCCGGTTTTATGCATTATTGTTCGCACACCCCGTGTGCAGCTCTTGCAGCGCAGCAACAAGGCCACGCAGAGTTAACGTACGCTTGTTTTTCTGTCAACGGATGTTGTCCGGGCAATTGCCTGTCGCGGGACCCGCTCAACGATTGCCGCCAGGCACCCAGAGCACATCCGAGCGGCCATTGTCGTTGAGCTTGCGCGCCAGCACAAAGAGGTGATCCGACAGGCGGTTGCAGTATTTGATGGCTTCGGGGTTGATGGCGCGAGTCTCGGCCGCCTGGATCATTACCCGCTCGGCCCGGCGCACCACCGTGCGCGCCAGATGCAGGTAGGCTGCCGCCGCCGCGCCGCCGGGCAGAATAAAGGATGTGAGCGGCTCCAGATCCGCGTTCATGGCGTCGATTTCCTGTTCGAGCCGCAGGGTCTGGCTCGCCACCGTCCTGAGCGCTTCTGCGTCGTCGAAATTCTCGCCGGGGGTGGCGAGATCGGCGCCCACGTCAAAAAGGTCGTTCTGGATCCGCATCAGCATGTCGTCAACGTCGCCCGCTGTGTGCAGCCGGGCGACACCGATCACCGCGTTCGCCTCGTCCACCGTGCCGTAGGCGGCAATCCTGAGATCATGTTTGGGCAGGCGGCTGCCGTCGGCAAGCGAAGTCTCACCCCTGTCGCCGCCGCGGGTATAAATCCGTGTCAGTTTAACCATGGCTGCCTATTTGCCCGAAAAGAACAAGAGGATCACGATCAGCAGGATGGCCACGAACTGGGCGACCACGCGGGCCTGCATCAGCTTGTTGGAATATTTCTTCGACGTCTCCCCGCCCTTGGCCATGACCACGACGCCGGCGATCAGAATGCCCAGCACCACGGCAAGCGCAATCGGTATCAGGAAGTTGATGAATCCCATGGCCCCCGGCAGGCGTTACCGCCCGCCGCCTTCATCAGTTGGCCGGGCCCAGCAACCGGCGCGCAATCACGTCGGCCTGAATCTCGGCAGCGCCTTCGAAGATATTGAGAATCCGCGCGTCGCACAAGATGCGGCTGATCACATATTCCTGGGCATAGCCATTGCCGCCATGAACCTGCACCGCATTATCGGCCACCGACCAGGCGACGCGGGCGGCCAGCAGCTTGGCCATTCCGGCCTCGAGGTCGCAGCGCTTGCCCTCGTCCTTCTGGCGGGCCGCAAAATAAGTAAGCTGGCGCGCCATCATGATCTCCACCACTGCCCAGGCGAGCTTGCCGTAAACCCGGGGGAAGCTGTAGATCGGTTTCCCGAACTGGCTGCGTTCGGTGGCGTAGCGCAAGCCGATCTCGAGCGCAGACTGGGCAACGCCCAATGCCCGCGCGGCGGTCTGGATGCGCGCCGACTCGAAGGTGGTCATGAGCTGCTTGAAGCCGTTGCCTTCTTCCCGGCCGAGGAGGTTTTCGGCCTTGACCTCGAACCCGTCGAAGCTGAGCTCATATTCCTTCATGCCGCGATAGCCCAGCACCCCGATCTCGCCGCCAGACATGCCTGTGGCGGGAAACGGATCGTCGTCGGTGCCCCGCGGCTTTTCGGCGAGGAACATGCTGAGCCCCTTGTAACCGGGCTCGTTCGGATTGGTGCGGGCGAGAAGCGTCATGACGTCAGCGCGCGCGGCGTGGGTGATCCAGGTCTTGTTGCCGGTCACTTTGTAGACGTCGCCATCCCGGACCGCGCGGGCCTTAAGCGATCCCAGGTCGGAGCCTGTATTGGGTTCGGTGAAGACGGCAGTCGGCAGGATCTCGCCGCTCGCAATCCTGGGCAGCCACTCGCGCTTCTGCTCCTCCGTGCCGCCGTTCAGGATCAGCTCGGCGGCAATCTCGGAGCGGGTGCCGAGCGAGCCGACGCCGATATAGCCCCGGCTCAGCTCCTCCGACACCACACACATGGAGGTTTTGCCGAGGCCGGACCCGCCGTATTCTTCCGGGATGGTAAGGCCGAAGACGCCCATCTCGCTCATATGCTCGATGATCTCAAGAGGAATCAGCTTGTCTTCCAGGTGCCAGTCGTGGGCGTTCGGGATGACTTCGTCATTGGCGAACCGGCGAAACTGGTCGCGGATCATCTCGTAGGTCTCGTCGAGACCAAGCGCGCCAAACGCGCCGGTGTCCACGCTGTGTTCAACGAGACTTGCGATGCGCCCCCGGGTCTCCGGCGCGCCTCCAAGCGCGATCAACGTTTCCACAGCCGGCGTCCGGAACGCGGCAACCGCGTCGGCAGGCACCCAAAGGTCGCCGGGGCGCACAATCTCGCCCTGGCTCATGGCGATCCCGCCGGTGAGTTGCGCCAGATATTCGCCGAAGCCGGCTTCCACGATCAGCTGTTCGAGCGCGCCGAACTTGCCCTCGGCGTCAAGCGCGCGCGCCCAGGCGAGCGTTTCGCGCAAGGTCTCGCCATAGGTGGCGTACCAGGCGAAGCCGTGAACCGCGACCTGATTGGCCTCCGCCGCCTTGCGGTCGAGCCGGCCGTCTTTCACCACATGGGCCGCAATCGCGCCCCGGGCGGCGGTAATCAGCCGGTCGGCGGCGTCCACGGCCTCGGCGCACGTCGCCAGCAGGTCCCCGGGGCTCAGGCCCTCAACTGCGCCACCTACCCGGGCGGCTTCTACCGATGCCGTCATAGTCGTCTCCTTGGGGTTATTCCGTCAGGCCCGGCTGGCGTCGACCACGTCCTCATAGGTCCTGAGGCCGGGGTGCTGGGCGGTCACCAGCACCGCCATGTTGCCGGGCTTGTGTTCGTTTTTCCACATCTTGGTGTGGGCGCGGGGGATATCGTCCCACGAGAACACCTCGGACATGCAGGGGTCAAGCCTGCGCTCGATCACGAGCTGGTTGGCCTGGCTCGCCTGCTTGAGGTTGGCGAAGTGGCTGCCCTGGATACGCTTCTGGCGCATCCACACGAAGCGGGCGTCGAAGGTCAGGTTATAGCCGGTGGTGCCGGCGCAAAAGACGACCATGCCGCCGCGCTTGACGATAAAACAGGACACCGGGAAGGTCTGCTCACCCGGGTGCTCAAAGACAAAATCAACATCGTTGCCCTTGCCGGTGATGTCCCAGATCGCCTTGCCGAACGCGCGGGTGCGCTTCAGGTAGTCGCCGTATTCCGGTGAATTGACCGGCGGCAACTGGCCCCAGCAGTCGAAATTCTTGCGATTGATCACGCCCTTGGCGCCAAGCGAGAGCACGAATTCGCGCTTCGATTCGTCGGAAATGACGCCGATCGCATTGGCCCCGGCGGTGGCGATGAGCTGGATCGCCATCGAACCAAGCCCGCCCGACGCGCCCCACACCAGCACGTTGTGGCCGGGGCGCAGGATATGCGGACGGTGACCGAACAGCATGCGGTAGGCGGTGGCAAGCGTCAGCGTATAGCAGGCCGACTCCTCCCACGTCAGGTGCTTGGCGCGCGGCATGAGCTGGCGCGACTGGACCCGGGCGAACTGGGCGAACGAACCGTCGGGCGTCTCGTAACCCCAGATCCGCTGGGACGGCGAATTCATCGGGTCGCCGCCGTTGCATTCCTCGTCGTCGCCGTCGTCCTGGTTGCAGTGCACGACCACTTCGTCGCCGACCTTGAAGCGCTTTACCTTGGAGCCGACCTTGTAGACGATCCCGGCGGCGTCCGAGCCGGCGATGTGGTATTCCGCCTTGTGCACGTCAAAGGGCGAAATCGGCGTGCCGAGCGCCGCCCAAACGCCGTTGTAATTGACGCCCGCGGCCATCACCAGGATCAGCACCTCGTCGGGGTCGATCTCCGGCGTGTCCACCACTTCCACTTTCATGGCGTCCTCGGGAGGCCCGTGACGTTCGCGGCGGATGGCCCAGGCGTACATCTGCTTCGGCACGTGGCCCAGCGGCGGGACCTCGCCCACTTCGTAGAGGTCCTTGAATTCCTGGCCTTCGTAAACCGGCAGGTCTTGGGTGACCGCCTCGGCAGCGACTTTTGGCATATCGAATCCCCTCAGGTCGTCTGGTTCTCTCGTCTCTGTTGGTCGCATGGGCCCAATAAAAAGCGGGCTTGCATGCATTTGTCCGGTCTTTTATTCTTTTGCGGCGCAATATGGAAGGCCTTTTGCCAACCTGTCTCAGCGCCTTGTTGCCCGCCAACGCTCATTGTAGTACGAGTTTTGTCGAGGGCGAAAGAGTTTTTGCGCTGCACAAAAACATAGAAAATTTCTTGCCGCTGTGCCAGCAAGAAATTTATGTACAAGATCAAAAGAGTGATTAAAACAATAAATTTCGATTGTCCGTACAAATGAGCAGGATTTCACGCGCATGACCAAGAATTCGGCCGGAGACCAGCACAAACGCCCCGAACGAGACCGTCCGTGGCTGTTCCGGACCTATTCGGGCCATTCGTCGGCGGAAGCGTCGAATCGGCTCTACCGGACAAACCTGGAGCGCGGCCAGACCGGCCTTTCCGTGGCGTTCGACCTGCCGACCCAGACCGGCTACGACAGCGATCATGCGCTCGCCAAGGGCGAAGTCGGCAAGGTCGGCGTGCCGATTTGCCACCTCGGCGACATGCGGACGCTGTTCGAGGATATCCCGCTTGAGCGCATGAACACCTCCATGACCATCAACGCCACCGCGCCCTGGCTGTTGGCGCTCTATGTGGCGGCGGCGGAGAAAGAGGGGGCCGACCGCTCGGCCCTTCAGGGCACGGTGCAGAACGACATCATCAAGGAATATCTGTCGCGCGGCACATATATTTTCCCGCCCCATCAGAGTATGCGGCTGATGACCGACGTGATAAGCTTCGCCTACCGCGAAATCCCGAAGTGGAACCCGACCAATGTGTGCTCCTACCACCTTCAGGAAGCGGGCGCGACGCCGGTCCAGGAGCTTGCCTTTGCACTCGCCACCGCGACGGCGCTCCTTGACGCGGTGCGGGACGGCGGCCAGGTGCCGGAAGAAGACTTCCCCCGCGTGGTCGGGCGCATCAGTTTCTTCGTCAATGCCGGGCTCAAGTTCGTCACCGAAATGTGCAAGATGCGCGCCTTCGTGGAGCTTTGGGACGAGATCTGCCGGGAGCGTTACGGCGTCGAGGATGAAAAGCTCCGCCGGTTCCGTTACGGCGTACAGGTCAACAGCCTGGGGCTCACCGAGCAGCAGCCCGAAAACAATGTCTACCGGATCTTGCTTGAGATGCTGGCCGTAGTGCTGTCCAAAAACGCGCGGGCGCGCGCGGTGCAACTGCCGGCGTGGAACGAGGCGCTGGGCCTGCCGCGCCCGTGGGACCAGCAATGGTCGCTCCGGCTTCAGCAGATCGTCGCCTATGAGACCGACCTGTTGGCGTATGCCGACATCTTCGATGGCTCCCATGTGATCGAGGCCAAGGTCGAGGAGCTGAAAGACGCGGCACGGGCCGAACTTGCCCGGATCGAGGAAATGGGCGGGGCGATCGCCGGGGTCGAATCGAGCTATATGAAGCAGCAGCTGGTGGAATCGAACATGCGCCGGCTGGCTGAGATCGAGTTGGGCGCGCAGACCGTTGTCGGCGTTAACAGGTTCACCGAATCGGCCCCCTCGCCGCTCACCACCGGCGAAGACGGCGGCATTCTAACCGTCGATCCCAAGGCCGAGGCCGACCAGATCGCCCGGCTCAACGCCTGGCGGGAGGCCCGCGACCAGGCTGCCGTGGACGCCGCGCTTGGCGAGCTCAAGGCTGCCGCGCAAGAGGGCCGCAATGTGATGGAGCCCTCGATCCAGGCGGCCAAGGCCGGGGTCACCACCGGCGAATGGGGCGCGGTGTTGCGCGACGTGTTCGGTGAATACCGCGCGCCCACCGGCGTCGGCCGGTCGATCAGCAACGTGGGCGGCGGGCGCACGGACGAAGTCCGCGCTTCCGTCGACGCACTGTCTGCCAGGCTTGGCCGGCGGATCAAGATTCTTGTGGGCAAGCCGGGGCTCGATGGTCATTCCAACGGGGCCGAGCAGATTGCGGTCAAGGCCCGCGACTGCGGCATGGAAGTGGTCTACGAGGGCATCCGCCTGACCCCGGCGCAGATCGTCAACGCCGCGCTCGAGGAAGGCGTCCATCTGGTCGGACTGTCGATCCTGTCAGGCAGCCATGTGCCGCTGGTAACCGAAGTTTTGGACGGTATGCGCAAGGCCGGGCTTGGCGACGTTCCGGTGGTGGTCGGTGGCATTATCCCGCCCGACGATGCCGAGGCGCTGCGCAAGGCCGGTGTCGCCCGGGTTTACACGCCCAAGGATTACCAGCTTGCCGACATCATGGCGGACATGGTGGATATTATCGAGAGCGGCTCGGCGGACGCTGCCTAGTTTCAGGCTCTCCGGTCTTTACCAGCAGGGCTTCGGCGGCGGCAATGATAGCGGAGAATCGCCGCTCGAGTCCACTTGCCCAGACCGGCTCCTCCGTGGCGAGTGGCGTCGCAACTCCAAGGGTTTCCGCGGTAATGGCGGCATAGTCTTCGGCGGCCCGCGCCGTCGCCTCGGCAAGGGCGCGCGCTGCGGATCGCCGGGTCTCATCGGCGCTCTCCGGATCAAACCGCGCGATCGCCTGCAGTGCAACGGCACTGGCTTTGACGGACAGGCCATCGACCGCCATCAGGGTCGCTTCGACGCCTGCTTGGCGGGAAGTTGACACAGGCACGACCGGCCCGCCGAATCCCGGTTCGATACCCCCACGCAAACGCGGCGCCGGCGTTTCGAGCCGGCGGATCATGCGATCCATGGTGATTGCCGTGTGGTGAAAGGTCCGGACCGCAGTTTGTCGAAGTCGGCCGAAGAGGGTGCGGAAGGGCTCCGGTTTTCTGTGGTCTTCCCCGTCGATCTTGCGTTTGGTCATCGCCTTGACCCCCTAATGAAAGCTGAAGGCCCCTCCGCTGTGGGTTTTTTATGCCAACAAACAATTGAAAAGTTGTTAAAGGAAAAGACGCAGTGCTAGGTGGCCGCGATCTTCGCGTGGCGCTCGATCATCGTTTTCACATCCTCGGGTCTGACCCCGCGATCGCGCAAGGCGGCGATGGTCTCGTCCCGGTCCCGTTTGGCAAGCCGGCGCCCCCGGGAGTTCACCAGAAGATGATGGTGATGGTATTCGGGCACGGGCAGATCGAGCAGCGCCTGAAGGAGCCTGTGGATGTGGGTCGCGTGAAACAGGTCCCGGCCGCGGGTGACCAGAGTCACGCGCTGGAGCGCGTCATCCACCGTGACCGCCAGATGATAACTGGTCGGCGTGTCCTTGCGGGCAAGCACCGCATCGCCCAGCGTCTCGGGCCGGGCCACCACCTCGCCCGCCTCCCGGTCATGCCAGAGGAGCGGTCCGTCAATCCGGGCGAGCGCTTTTTCAAGGTCGAGGCGGAGCGCGTGGGGCTCGCCCCGGGCAAGCCTTTCCACCTGCTCAACAGGGTCCATGCCCCGGCAGGTTCCGGGATAAAGCGGGCCCTCGGGGCCGTGGGGGGCGTGCGCACTTTCGGCAATTTCCTTGCGGGTGCAAAAGCAGGGGTAAATCAGCCCCGCCGCGTCCAGCTTGCCGAGCGCCGCCCGGTAATCGGCAAAATGCTCCGACTGGCGGCGCACCGGTTCCTGCCACCTGAGGCCGAGCCATGCCAGGTCCTCCAGGATTGCCGTCTCAAACTCCGGCCGGCAGCGGCCCCGGTCGATATCCTCGATCCGGAGCAGAAACCGCCCGCCGGCATTCATGGCGGCCTGATATGCGAACAGCGCCGAATAGGCGTGGCCCACGTGGAGCCTGCCGGTCGGGCTTGGCGCAAACCGGGTAATGACGGTCGATTTCATGGAATACGGAAACTCGACGACAAACGGCTGACCTCCGGTTGATTTTGGGTTATGTAACGAACCGGGTCAATCTTAGCGAAAGGAACGCCGAATGTCAGAGTTGCCGACATTGACCGGTCCGGTCGTCATGCCCTCGTCGGGCAGGGCGCCCACGGGCCTGGTCATCCTGTCCCACGGCTACGGTGCCAATGGCGAGGACCTGATCGGGCTCGCGCCCCACTGGCAGCGGGTCTTGCCCGACGTGGCGTTCATTGCGCCCAATGGGCCCGAGCGCTGCCCCGGCAGTCCCGCGGGCGGTTTTCAATGGTTCGGGCTGAGCACGCTTTCAGAAGAGGAACGCTGGCAGGGCACGCTCCGGGCCGCACCGATCTTGACCGCTTTTATCGACGCCAAACTCGAGGAATTCGGTCTCGACGAGCGCCGGCTGGTACTTGCCGGGTTCAGCCAGGGCACCATGATGTCCTTGCATATCGGGCTCCGGCGGGAGCGCGCGGTCGCCGGCATCCTCGGCTATTCGGGCGCGCTGGTGGGCGCGCACCGCCTCAAGGACGAAATCCGGAGCCGGCCGCCGGTCCAATTGGTGCACGGCGACATGGACCAGCTGTTGCCGGTGGGCAACATGACGGAGGCGGCGATGGCGCTTGAAGCAGCGGGCGTCGCGGTCAGCACCCACGTCTCCCACGGCGTGCCCCACGGCATCGGTCCCGACGGGGTCGAGGTGGGCGCGCGCTTTCTTGTGGAATGCCTCGGTTGAGCGAAGGCCTAATAATCCTTCTTCCAGCGCAGCCCGATAGTGCTGGAATTATCTGAGCCGACATCGCTCTCGACCTGAAGATTGCGGGTGATATCCAGCCTCACGGTGGCGTTGCTCTCGCCCGTGTCGGTGCGGGTCTGGACCTCAAGATAAACGTTGTTGGTCAGATACTTGCCGCCGGTCACCAGGCGCCCGTTCGTGGTCTGCCCGTCCGATTCAACGGTCAGCCGGTCGAGCCCCAGCATACTGCGCGCCTTGGAAAACACGTCGAGCCCGCCGCTCCCTGAAAGGCTTGCGACCGCGCTCCCGAGCTGCACGGCTTCAACCGCGCTCAGTTCCTGAACCGAGGTGCCGAACAGGATCCGCGCCATGATTTCATCCTCAGGCAGCGCGGGCGTCGAGGAAAGCGTAATCTTCGGCGCCGAGAGCGGCCCGTTGAGGTCAACGTTCGCGGTCAGCGACGCAGTGTCGTAAACGCCGGTGAGCTCGAGGTAGGGGTCGATGTGGTCGCCGCCGGTGAACTGGAGCCGGCCCTTGGTCAGATTAAGTTGACGGCCGGCAAACGCGAAGGTGCCGCGGACCAGCTCAAGCGTGCCGGCGATCCGCGGGACCGCCGGCGTCCCCGTTATATGCATGTCGCCGCGCCATTCACTGTCGAGCCCGCGCCCGCGCACAAAAATCCGCCCCGAAGAGTTCACATCAACGTCGAGCGCCTCGATCAGCGGGCGGGCGGGCGGTATGGTGGCGGGCGCGGCCTGCGGCTCATCCACCTTCTCTCCGGCTCCGTTCACTTCGATCACATCAAGGGTGGTAACTTCGGTGGGCAACTTGTCGGCAAGGCGCAATTCGGCCTTGTCCGCGTCAAGCGTGCCCTTGAGGGTCGCACGGTTCGGCGTACGCTCATAGGTCAGCGTTCCCGATGTGGTCGCCGTCGCCGCATCGAGGGCCAGCGGCCGCAAATTCTTGAAGGTAAGAGTCAGTGCGCCCGGATAGTGCTGCGCCGGGTCGAGCGTGAATTCGCCTTCCCCGGTCAGCCGCCCGCCGTTGAGGTCGGCGCCGGTCAGGTTGAGAAGGCGCACTTTGTTCCCGCCGAACGCCAGTTCGCCCGCAAGATTCACGAACCGGCTGCCAAAGGCATAATTTTCGTAAGAGCCATCCTTGAGTGCGAGCCGACCGGCAAACTCGGGATTATCGAGGGTTCCGGAGATCTTGAGCGAGCCGTTGAGTTTCCCGTCAAAGCTCTGGTCCATGGGCGGCAGCACCGCGACAATGGGGTCGATTCCGCCCTGCCAGTCAAGCGTCGCCTCTATGGGCCGGGTGGCGGCAAAGGCGACACGGGATCGTGCAGGGTCAACCGTGACCGGCACGGCGCCCGCAAGGTCGGCCTTCAGGGTCGGGCCATCGATACGGCCGCTCAGGCGCAAAATGTCGCCGTCGAGCTCGACGGCGAGCGCAGCATCAACCGGAAAATTCTTGTCATCGCCGGCGCGCAACCGGATATCCCGGGCCGCAATCGTACCGTAGCCAGACGCCTTGCCGTCTTTCACGTCGAGCGCCAGCCGGGTGTCGAGCGCGCCGGTGATCGGCGGGATGGGCAGAAAAAGGGGCACCAGCCCGGCATCCGTTTCCTCGATATCGAGGCGCAGCATCTGGTCATCCCGGTCGGCGTTATAGACCATGTCGATCCGGCCGTCGCCGTAGGTGAGTGCCATCGGCGTCATGCTCCGGCCATCGGTTCGCCGGCGGTAGGTGACCGGCGCCTCGAGCTTGAGCGGCCGGCCGGCAAGAGTGCCGGCAAGACTGTCGATGACAACCTTATAACCCTTACCGCTAAGATCGATGGTGCCGGCGGAACTGAGGTCGATTGCGCCAAAGAAATCGCCGGTGGCGCTGAGTTTATAGGGTACGGTTGCGGTGAGCCCGTTCGCCTTGAACGTCACATTATCGAGGCTGAGCGCACCGGCACGAAGTTGGCCGAGATGACTTTCAATGTTCAGGGCCTCAGGGTCGCCCAGGGTGCGGAGCCCCCGCGGCAAGCGCATCCGGCCGGAGACGTCGAGCGCATCCGCCGTCACCGCCTGACGGTCCGCAAGCACCGTGGAGACTTTCTGACCCGAAACGGTCAAGGCAATGACCTGATGGGCATCTTCGCTCTTGAACGCGAGATCGAGCGCGAACCGGCCGGCCCCTTCCACATCGAGCGTATTTTGCAGGGTCGCGATGTCGCTGCTCTCACCCTTGAGACCGCCCGTCAGCAGGTCAGCCGCGCGGTCATAGGTAAAACCGCCCGTCAGCCGCGCCAGGGACGTGTCCAGCACAACATCCGATGCCGTAATATGCGTTGCGTCCGGGCTCGCAATCGTCGCCGATCCGCTGACCTGGCCGGTCACGGCTTCGGCCGCCACATCGATCCGGCCGGCCGGCGCTGTTATTACGTCTTTGAGCCGGGCATGAAGTTTCACCTTTTCGAGCCGTGTGGCCGCGGCGCCAAGGGTCGGGACCTCGGCCCGGAGATCAATGTCGGGAGACGCCAGCGCGCCCGACAGCTGCACGTCGACCCGGCTTGATTTCGCAAGCTTGAGCCCAAGGGCGGCACTAACGGCAGTGCTGTCGGTGACCGTCAAGCCGAGCTTTGCATCGACCGCCGCCGGGTCGGCGAAGCGCGCGGCCGCATCAAGCGTGACGGCGGTCCCGGCGAGCCGTGCCGTCAGGCGGCCGGCCGGCAGCGCAGCGCCCGCCGCCGCGCGGGGTTGTTCGAACGAGAATGTCAGCGCGCCCTTGCCGGCTATCGCAGCCACCAGCGGATTGGCGGCTTTCAGGCCGTCCACCCGACCGTCAAGGGAAAGCGCGAACCCCTTGGCATTGCCGACCAGCCGAAACGGTCCATCGTAGCGCCCCTCCAGAATCTCGCCGCGAACCGCGCTCAAGTCGTCGAAGACAACATTACCGGTCATATCGAAATCGCCGCTGCCGGTGGTGATGGTGGCGTGGCCGGTGGCATGGAGCGGCCCGCCATCGACGGTAATATTTTCAAGCGTGATCACCCGACCGCCATCGGGCCACTGCCCCGTTATTTTCCATGTCAGCGCCGGAATGCTGAGCGGCTGGCCTGCGCCCGGCACCGAAACCCTGGCCCCCGATCCCTGTCCGGTGAACGAAATCCGGGGATTGGGCTTGCCCATATCGGGAAAATCGGCATGCAGCCGGCCCTCGAGCACGGCGGCGGTAATCTCGCCACTCCGGGCATGTTCAAAGCGCACGGTTCCATCGAACCGGGTAGGGCCGGCGAGATTGAAGTCGCCGTTGAGCCGCGCCGCGGTGAACTTAAAGTCGCCAAGCGCCGGGGCAAGAACGGCGTCATCTTTAAGCTTAAGATCAAGCGCGAGCACGTCGGGCGCGGTTGGGGGTGCGAAGACCAGATCCACGTCCGCGCGCACGCCCTTGAGGCTGAGTGCAATCCGGTCCAACTCCGGGCCCGAAAACACGAAATCGCCTGTCACGGCGTACGAGCCGACAAGCCCCGGCGCGATATCGGACGGCACATCGGCATGGCCAAGCCCGGAGGCCGTAAGTTTGGCGTCGCCGGAAAGGACAAACCGGATCTTGCCGTCCTCATCGGCCACCCTGCGGACGGCGCCGGTGATCCGGTCGCCTTCGGGAAGCGCCGCCAACATCTGGCCGCTCCAGTCCTCAGGGGCCCCGCCGCCTTTGATCTGGAGGCGGCCGCCCATGGCCCCGATTCCCATGATTTTGGCAAGCGGTTTGCCCGGTGACGTCACGGCGTCAACATCGACCGCAACGGTTTTACTCGCCTGTTCAATGTCGAGTCTGGCGAGCACCGATTCCGTGCCGCCAGCGGCCTTGATGTCGGTTTTGAGCACACCCCTGGTCCAGGCAAGACTACCGCTGACTTTGAGCGGCTGAGCTGCCCCCGGCGTGGTAATCGTCGCACGGGCCGCCTTGACGACAATCTCGACCCCGGGTGAGGGCCAGGCGAGGGTGAAGCCATTGCCATTCTTGCGCCCGCCCGCCGGCATCCGTTTGAGGTCAAGCGCCGGGATCTCCAGATCGTCGAGGGAGACCTGCCGGCTCAAAAGTCGTTTGGGATGCCATTTGAGCCGGACCTCGGGGGCTTCAGCCCACACACCCTGTGCATCGCTGAAGGTCACACCGACCAGCGTTACCCGATCAAGACCCTTGAACTTGAGGTCGCGAACGCCGATCACGAACCCGGGCGGGGCGCTCAGCGTGTCGGCCAGCAGTTCGGCCGCGGCCTTGCCCGGCGATGTCAGCCATGTGCCGACACTCTGCGCCTCGGCCGGCCCAGCAACGGCAACCAGCCCAAGGCCGACAAGCACCACCGTGAGCCAGTGCCGAATTTTCCTATGTGGCGGCGTTCTTCTCATATCAGAAGCTCTGTCCCAGGCTTACATAGACCTGAAAACTGGCGTCGCCGGCGCGGGGATTGAGCGGAAAGCCCACATCGAGCCGCACCGGCGCAAAGCTCGTATAATAGCGCAGTCCCAGCCCCGCCCCCCAAAACAGGTTGTCGGTCACCTTCGGAATCCGGTTGGCGAACGCGCGCCCGCCCTCGATAAACGGGACCACACCGATGGTATCGGTCAGCTTGACCCGGAACTCGGCCCCGACCTCGACGAGCGAGCGCCCGCCAACGGGATTCCCGTTGGCGTCAAGGTCGCCGGCAAGCTGATAGCCGAATCCGCGCACCGACTGCCCGCCACCGGCATAGAAACGCTTGTCCGCCGGCAATCGGGTCAGCTCCGCCCCCCAGATGGTGCCAACCTTGGCCCGCGCGGCGATAACATAGCGACGCCTGTGGTCGAGCGGCACATAGAGCGAGCCTGAAAGCTCGCCGACGACGAACTCAAAAATCCCGCCCTGATTGCCGATGTAGGGCCGGACCGTAAGGAATGTCCGGCTGCCGGTGCGCGGGTCGAGAAGATCGTTGGTGCTGTCACGGCGCACCGAGGCAAGAGCGCCGGCAAGATAGAAGTTGCGCCGGCCGACAATGTCGCGAATGTTGTTGTATTCAAGCGAACCGCCCAGCGCCACCGACCAGATGTGATTGAGCGCCCGCTCAATCGCCGCGCTGGTGTTGACGCCATAGCTTGTGTAGGCGTCCGGCGCATCCCGGAGCAACGAGAAATCCACGATCAGCTTCTGATCGTGCCGCAGGAACGCCGGGATGGTGAGGTTTGCGCTGACACCCTGTTGGATCTCGGTTCCGGTCGCTGTCGCCCGCAGCCGCTCGCCCGTGCCAAGGAAATTGCGATGCTCCCAGAAGATATTGGCCCCAAACCCGTCGGTCGAGCTGTAGCTCACGCCGCCGCCATAGCTGCGCTGTTTGGCTTCGGCCACCGTCACGACCATGGGCGCGCGGCCCTCGGCGTCCGGCTTCTCAAGCGTCACCCTCACCGATGCAAACAGGCTGGTCGCCGCCAGATCGGCCCGGTATTCCGAGACCTTCCGGTCATCATAGATGTCGCCCCGGCGCCACGGCAGCAGCCGGTCGAGAAAGCCGGGCGACACCGTTTTGAGGCCCCGGTACCGGACCGGTCCGAACCGGACCCGGGGACCGGTATCGATGGTGTAATAGACGTCCGCCGCCTTGTCGGCATGACGGACGATCACCTTGCGCTCACCCCGGGCAGCGAACGGAAAGCCGATATTCGGCAGGCGGGCGAGAATATCTTTTTCGGCAAGCAGAATCCGGGCGCTGGTCGCCGCCGACCCAACCTTGGGCAGGAACGTCTCGAGCGCCGCCCGATCGGGGACCTCGCTTTCGGGCGCCTCACCTTCGGGCGCCTCACCTTCGGGCGCCTTGAGACCCAGCGTTACCGACGCGATCGTGTATTGGGGACCGGGATCTACCAGAAGGCTGATGCGGGCCGGATCGACCCTGCGATCGATTTGATAACTCACACGTCCCGCATAAAATCCCCGGGCGCGCAGAATTTTGCCGAGCGTTCGAATGTCCTTCTGGATCCACTGCTGCAAAATGGCGAAGGCGGCGGGCGGGTCCTTTTTCTGGCGCAACAGAATCGAGGTTTCCTTAAACAGGTCCCGCGCCGATCCATCCTTGAGACCGATGACGTCGACATCGTAGACGACCTTGCCTTCCTGCGCCGGCGCAGCCACCGCGGGGACGAGCATCGCGCCCAGCACGATCCAGGCCGCGAAGACAATCGGAAATTTTCGGCAAAACCAAAGGTACACGGGAACTCCGGCGATAGTTGTCAGCAGAGTCTGTCACATCGGCAGGACACCAGACAATACCCCGGAGAGCGGTTATTCCGCCGGCTTCTGTTGCAGGCTCTCGAGTTCCGCCGCAACCGAGCCGGGCGCCTTGGTATTGCGGGCCAGGAGCTTGTAGAAGACGGGCACCACAAACAGCGTGAACACGGTGGCGAACGACACGCCGAAAACGATGACAATGCCGAGCGCGGTCCGGCTCTCTGAGCCCGCGCCCACGGCAAACACCAGGGGCAGAGACCCGAAAACCGTGGAAATGGCGGTCATCAGGATGGGCCGCAGCCTGATCCGGCAGGCTTCCCGGATGGCGTCTTCAAACGCCCGGCCTGCATCACGAAGCTGGTTGGTGAATTCGACGATCAGAATCCCGTTCTTGGCCGCGATCCCGACCAGCATGACAATGCCGATGTCGCTGTAGACGTTAAGCGTGCCCCCGGTCAGGAACAGACCGATGAGCGCGCCGGCAACGGCAAGCGGCACGGCAACCAGAATGACGGCCGGGTGAACAAAACTTTCAAACTGGGCGGCGAGGACCAGAAACACCACGACAATGGCAAGGCCAAAGATAAAGTAGAGCGCCGAGGACGCGTCCTTGAATTCCCGGGATTCCCCCTTGTAGTCAATCTGTGCCGATGGTGGCAGGTCGGCCTTCGCCGTGGTCTCGAGATAGTTAAGAGCTTCGCCAAGCGTGTATCCCGGCGCCAGATTGGCCGAAATGGTGACCGCCCGAAGCCGATTGAAGCGCTGCAGAGCATCCGCCGTACCACGTTCCGAAAGCGTCACCAGGCTCGACAGCGGCACGAGCTTGTCTGCCGTCGTGGAGCGCACATAAATATTGTTCAAATCCTGGGGCGTGCGGCGATCCGCGTCACGCGCTTCGAGCATAACGTCATATTCCTCGCCGCGGTCGAGATAGGTGGTCACCCGGCGGGAATTGAACATGGTCTGAAGCGTCCGGCCGATGGTTTGCACACTAAGGCCCAGATCGGCCGCGCGGCTGCGGTCGATGGAGACCAGAATCTGAGGCTTGGTTTCCTTGAGGTCTGATTCAACGGCCAGCAGATTGGGATTTTTAGCAATGTCGGAGAGCATGATGTCGCGCCACCGCGCCAGTTCCTCGTATGTGCTGCCGCCGACGACGAACTGCACGGGCTTGCCGCGGCCGCCGCCCACGGATTTCAGCCCGCCAAAACTGACCGGCACCGTAAATACACCCGGAATTTGCTGAAAGCGCATGAACATTTCGCCCATTATCTGGTTTGCCGAGCGCTTCCGCTTGCTCCAGTCTTCGAGGATGACAATCCCAATTCCGGTGTTGACCTCATCGCCGCTGCCGAAGCCCGGCACCCGAACCAGCACACGCTTTGCCTCGCCGCTTTTGCGCAACGACATCAACGCCTGTTCGACCTTGTGCATTTGACGCACCGAATAATCGAAGCTCGCTCCTTCCGGCCCGGTCATGATGACGTAAAACTTGCCCCGATCCTCGTCAGGCGCAAATTCCTGCGGCACCATCCGCATCAGAAGCCCAATCAGACCGAATACCGCAACCATGCCGATGACCATCAACAGCGGGTGCCTGAGCACATGGCTCAGAGTTGCGTCATATCCTTTGGCCAGGCGTTCGAACAGAGCGTCCACCCGGTGAGAAAGCCCCTCGCGCCCGGTATGCGGGGTCAAAAGCTTGGAGCACATCATTGGCGACAACGTCAGCGCGACCAGCATGGAAATCGCCACGGCGCCGCCCATGGCGGCGGCCAGTTCGGTAAACACCCGACCGACGTTCCCGCTGATATAGGCAAGCGGCACAAAAACCGCGATCAGGACCAGGGTCGTCGCGACCACCGGCATGGCGACCTGGCGCGCGCCCCGGAACGACGCCAACAAGGGCGGCTCGCCCCGCTCCACACGGCGGTGAATGTTTTCGAGCACGACGATTGAATCGTCGACCACGAGCCCAATGGCCATAACCAGCGCCAGGAGAGTGACCAGATTGACCGAATAACCGAAGGCGGCGAGGATGATAAACGACCCGACCAGGCTCACCGGCACCGTCACCGCCGGGATCAGCATGGCCCGCACGCTGCCGAGGAACAGGTAGATCACCGCAATCACCAGGACCATGGCGATGGCCAGTGTGCGGTAGACCTCGGTAATGGCGGCCTGGATAAACACCGAATCGTCGGATCCGTCGGCGAGCGACATGCCCGCAGGCAGGCTTTTGCGCAACTCCTGGACCTTGGCCCTGACCGCGCGCGCGACTTCGAGCGTATTGGCCTTCGATTGCTTGACGATGCCAATGCCCACCATGGGTATTCCGTTGCTGCGGAAATCGTTGCGATCGTCCTCCGCGCCGAGTTCCACCCTGGCGACCTCGCCCAGCCGCACCAGATAGCCGTCCTTGCCGCGCTTGAGCACCATCCGCGAAAAATCCGCGGGCGTGCGGTATTGGCGCGCAACCCGGACGGCAAGGTCGCGCTGATCGGATTCAAGATGGCCGGCGGGAAGCTCCACATTTTCGCGGCGAAGCGCGGCTTCAACGTCATCAACCGTAAGCCCGCGGGCCGCCAGTTTGGTTCTGTCGAGCCAGATCCGCATGGCGTACTTCTTGTTGCCGCCCATCCGGACGCGCGCCACACCGTCCACCACGGAAAGCTGATCGACGAGGTAGCGGTCGGCATAATCGGTAAGCTGGAGCCCGGTCATACTGGGCGAGGTGAGCACAAACCACATCATCGGACTGGCGTCGGCCTCCGCCTTGGCGACCTCCGGCGGGTCGGCCTCGTCGGGCAGATCTTTCAACACCCGGGACACCCGGTCGCGAACGTCGTTGGCGGCAACATCCACATCCCGGCTCACGTTGAACTCGATATTGATGGTGGAGCGCCCGTCCTGGCTCGACGAGTCGATGGCGCGAATGCCTTCAATGCCCGAAACCGAGTCCTCGATGACCTTGGTTATCTTGGATTCAACGATATCGGATGAGGCCCCGGTGTAGGTCGTGCTGATCGAGACCACCGGCGTGTCGATGTCCGGGTATTCCCTGAGCGGCAGGGTCGAAAACGAGAGCCCCCCGAACGCCAGCAGCAATAGGCTGATCACGGTGGCAAGCACCGGCCGCTTGACCGAAATATCGGACAGGATCATGGCTCAGGTCCTAACCACCGGATAGCTATTCCTCATTGCCTTTTACGGCGTCAGCCCGGTCGGGAAGGCTGCGCTCCTGGGTTATATCCACCTTCACGCCGGGGCGCAGATGCATGGTGCCTTCCACCACAACACGGTCGCCCGCGTTGAGCCCGCCGGTGATCTCGACCACACCGGGGCGGCGGCGCCCGATTTCCACCGGAACCCGCTCGGCGCCGTTGTCCTTCCCGACACGATAGACGAACTGGCGGTCCTGAACGGGGATCAATGCTTCTTCCGGAACGGCGAGGGCCTGCTCGCGGTCCCGGATAACCATGACCGTCAGCAACATGCCGGGGCGCAAGACCCGCTCGGGATTATCGATTTCCGCCCGCACCGTGACCGCGCGCGTGGCCGGATCCACCCGTGAATCGATTGTCGTTATCGTACCATGGAACACTCGGCTTTCGTACGTCGGCGAGCGCGCCTCGATCGCGAGTCCCGGCTTAAGCGCTGCGAGATAAATCTCGGGAACTGCAAAATCGAGCTTGATAATATCCACGTCATCAAGCGTGGTGATAACGGTGCCGGGTTCAATCAGCGTACCGGGGCTGACCTCCCGGAATCCCAGGACGCCGGAAAACGGCGCGCGGATCAGGCGGTCGGCGAGCCGGGCCTGAAGCGCTTCGACCCTGGCCTTGGCCGCGTCGCGGACCCGGGTCTGCTCGTCAAGCTTGGCGCGCGACGCCGACCCGCGCTTCACCAGGTCGACGGTCCGGTCATATTGTTGCTCGGCTTCGGCGAACGTCGCCGTGGCTTCGGCCAGAAGCGCGGACTCCTCGGCGTTTGTCAGTTCCACCAGAACCTGACTCGCCTTCACTTCCATTCCGTCCTCGAAGTTCACCTTGCTGACGGTATCGGTGACCTTGGCGGTAATCTCGACGGATTCGTTCGCCTTGGCGGTGCCGATCGCCTGGATCTTGTCAACAAATTCGATGGGCCGCGCCGTCGCCACGATAACCGGAACCGCCTGCCCGCCCATGGCCATCTGCGCCGGGTGATGAAGCAGGCGGAACCCGGCGAAGCCGACGAGGCCAAGGATCACAACGGCGAACGCTAACCCAAGCGGGTGACGCCCAAGGGGTCCGAACATGAGACTTGTTTCTCCCGATGAGGAAGTTGAGCCGGGTCCTGCGCCGACGGCGGGCGCTGAAACGCCGATCCCATTCGCCTAAGGGATACGCCCCGGGCTGTCAATCGGATTGTCGGGCAATCACAGAGACTTGAGTCGCGCGAAACCCTATACTCAGACCGGGCCAAAACCCTGCGCGATGCTTTAACGCGCTCTTAATCCTGTCCGGGTCATCATGCAGTGGGTGAAAAGGCGGGCGAGACGACTCGCCGGGAGCACAGACATGTCCTTGCCAGACAGCAACACATCGGCGCAAGGCGCGGAAAACCGGCTTATACTGCACTTTCTCCGTCTATGGGAGGAGGTCGCGGGCGAGCGCGCAATGCCGCGGCTCAGAGACTTTTCCGGCGATATCCTGGAGCCCTTCAAGCCTTTCAGCGTCGTGATCGACCTTCAGGACGGCTACGACAATCCCGTCATCCGCCATGTCGGCAGCGCCATCGCCAATCGCGAGGGCGCCGACGCCAGGGGCCTGCGGCCGGACGAGGTCCCGCGGCGCACCATCCTCAGCCGGATCACCGATCACTTCTTCGAAGTGCTGGCCAACCGCGGCCCCGTCGGCTTCGAGGCCGACTTTATCGACGATGACGGCAAAAACATTCCTTATCGCGGAATCCTGACCCCGCTCAGCGATAACGGCGAGGATATCAACTTCATTCTCGCCGCCATCAACTGGAAGGGCGCGCCGCCGTGGAACCAGGCAGGGGAGACCGCCGACCTCGCCGCCACCCTGGCGGCGCTTCGCGACAGAATCGCGGGCGCAGGGCGCGGCCGCAACGAACTTTATGAATTGCTGAGCGCCATCTACGGGTTCCACCGCCGGGCCCGCAACGCAGAGGCGGAATACCAGGCGCTGCTTCGCGAGCACGGCATTCGGGCCCAGCTGCGCGCGCCGTTCACCGCCGTGCTCAAACTTGCTTTCGGCGCAAATTACGACAAGACCCGGCTCACCGAGTATGCCGCCGCCATGAGCTATGCCGACCGCCAGGATCTGGACCGGACAGCCTTCCGCGCTGCGCTGTTCGATACGCCGGGCGGCGTCAAGGGGCTGGTGCGTGCCGAGCGGAGCGCACGCCGGAATGGCGGCGGTCCGGAAGACCCCTGGGAGGCGACAAAAACCACGCTCTCCCGAATGCCGCCGCGCGCCGTGGTTGAGGATTGGCGGGGCGGCGACGGCGGCGACGAAGATTACGTTGTTCTGCTTGCCCGGCGCGAGAGCGGCAGCCCCCATGACCTTGCCGTGCTCGGCGCCCTGCCGGCCAACTCCCGCGACCTCAAACGTTTCGTCCGTGAGACGCCGGACGGATAACCGGAAATTCCCGCCAAAACAGCGTTTACCTCGAGTCTTCATGAGCGTATAGTCGGCGCTGTGTCGTAAAAACACCCATTTCCACGCCCAAGTAGAACCTTGGCCATTCAATCGATCATGAAATTCAACACAGGACAGGTGACCGCGTGAAACATTGGTCACAGCGTGACGCTCAGATTTCGGCCGTTGCCGAGTATGCCAAAATTCGCCTTCCCAAGGCCGGTCAGGACGGTGTCGAGGCGTTTATCCGCAGCGTCTTCAAGAATGCCCCGCCCGAAGATCTGGTGTCGCGCCCCGTGGAGACGCTCTACGGCATTGCGCTCTCCATGTGGAAGTTCGGCGACAAGCGCCTGCCCGGCGAAGCCAAGATCCGGGTGTTCAATCCGACCATCGAAGAACACGGCTGGCACACCTCCCATTCGGTGATTCAGATCGTCAATGATGACATGCCGTTTCTGGTCGGCTCGGTCACCGGCAATCTCGCCGCCGCCGGGGTCGACGTTCATTTTGTTCTTCACCCTGTGCTGGAGACGAAGCGGGACAGGGAAGGCGCGCGCCAACCGGGCAAGGGCTCCGCGGTCCGCGAATCCCTGATTCACCTGGAGATCGACCGCAAGAACTCCCCGGCAATCCTGGAGGGCATCCGCGAGAAGGTCGCGGCGACGCTGGCGGATGTGCGCGCCGCTGTGGACGATTGGCCCGCCATGACCGACGCCATGGAACAGGCGATCGCCGGGCTCGACGCCGGCCGGAACAGCGTCGATCCGGAGGAAATGGCGGAAACCAAGGCGTTTCTCACCTGGCTCAGGGACAATCATTTCACCCTGGTCGGGTACCGCGAATACGATCACAGCGGGCCAGAATCCAAGGCGCTCCGAAGCTTCGGCATTCTCAAAGACAGCAACCGGCAGGTCCTCAAGAGCGCCGAAGGGCTGGTCGCCGTCTCCAACGAGATTCGCGACTTCATGGCGTCACCGGATCCCATGCTGGTGATGAAGGCGAACGTCAAATCGACGATCCACCGGCCCGCTCACCTCGATTTCGTCGGGGTCAAGAAATACGACAAGAAGGGCAACGCCGTTGGCGAACACCGCTTTGTCGGGCTGTTTACATCCGTGGCCTACAACCGCCGGGCGGAGACCATCCCGTTCCTGCGCCGGCGTGTTCAGCGG
The DNA here is from genome assembly GCA_963746725.1 of uncultured Alphaproteobacteria bacterium. Lineage (GTDB taxonomy): Bacteria > Pseudomonadota > Alphaproteobacteria > Sphingomonadales > Govanellaceae > J090. Next base: position 52,769 of record CAVVCF010000005.1, read on the forward strand.
GTGATCGAGCGCGCGCATTTCGACCCCATGAGCCATGATGGCAAGGCGCTCCTTAACATTCTCGAGAACTTCCCGAGAGACGAGCTGTTCCAGGTGCCGCTCGATTGGCTGTTCGAGACCGCGCTCGGCATTCTCTATTTGCGCGAACGGCCGCACCCCCGCCTGTTCCTGCGCCAGGACAAACACGGCCGCTATGTCTCGGCGCTGGTGTTCGTGCCCAGGGAACAATACGAAAGCAATCTCAGGATGCGCATCGAGGATATCCTGTGCGATGCGTTCGACGGCGAGATCTCCGCGCGCTACGCGCAGTTGACCGACGACGTGCTGGCGCGCTGGCATTTCATCGTGCGCACCAGGCCCGGCCAGGTTCCCGACGTCAACGCGGACGAAATCGGCGCCCGGATCGCCGAAGTGGCCCGCGGCTGGCGCGATCATCTCAAGGCCGTTCTGGTCGAACGGTGGGGCGAGGAGCAAGGCACCGAGCTTTTCGAGACCTATCAATATGTCTTCCCGGACGCCTATCGCGATACCTTCAGCGCCGATTATGCCGGGGTGGATATCGGCAAGCTGATCGACATGACGGGCCCTGACGACGTGCGGTTCAATTTCTACCGGCTGGCCGAAGACGACGACAATGCGGTGCGGCTGAAGATTTATCACCCGAGCCGGGTGATCCCGTTGAGCGAATGCATGCCGATGCTGGAGAACCTCGGCCTCAAGGTGATCGAGGAATTCGCCTACGATATCAGCTACCCTGAAAGCGAGCGCCCGGACGGCTGTATCCACAACTTCTACCTGGAGGAACCGGCTGGCCGCGATATCGACCTCTCGGCGGTCAAGGAACCGCTTGAGGAGACCCTGATCCGGATTTGCGCGGACGCCTGCGAGAACGACGGGTTCAACGCCCTCGTGCTGACGGCGGGCCTGACCTGGCGGCAAGGGGTTATCCTGCGCGCCTGTGGCAAGTTCCTGCGCCAGCTCGGCATGTCCTACAGCGAGGACTATATCCGCACCACGCTGGTCGAGCATCCGGAGATCGCGCGCAATCTCGTCAATCTGTTCGAGGCGCGCTTCGAGCCGGCCTCAGAGGACGGGGAACGGACCGCCGCGCTCGAGCGCTATCGCTACGCCGTGCTCGAACATCTGGACCAGGTGGCGAGCCTGGACCAGGACAAAATCCTGCGCAGCTTTCTCCACCTGATCAGCGCAACGCTCAGGACCAACTACTACCAGCCGGACGAGACGGGCGAGCCCAAACCCTATCTCTCCCTGAAGATTGCCAGCCGCGAGCTTCCCGAAGCGCCCAAGCCGCGCCCCTTTGCCGAAATTTTCGTCTATTCCCCCCGGGTTGAGGGCGTGCACCTGCGCGCCGGGCCGGTGGCCCGCGGCGGTCTCAGGTGGTCGGACCGACGGGAGGATTTCCGGACCGAGGTGCTGGGTCTCCTGAAGGCCCAGCAGGTCAAGAATGCCGTCATCGTGCCGGTCGGCGCCAAAGGCGGATTTTACCCCAAGAACCTGCCCAGGGACGGCGACCGCGACGCCGTTCTGGCCGAAGCCGTGGCCTGTTACCGCACCTTCGTCTCCGGCCTTCTGGACATTACCGACAACCTGTCGGAAGCCACATTACTGCCGCCGCCGGAGGTGGTCCGCTATGACGGCGACGACCCTTATCTGGTGGTGGCCGCCGACAAGGGAACCGCCAGCTTTTCCGACTTCGCCAACGAGATTGCGGCATCCTACGGGTTCTGGCTGGGCGACGCCTTTGCCTCTGGCGGGTCGCACGGCTACGACCACAAGAAAATGGGCATCACCGCGCGCGGCGCCTGGGTTTCGGTGGAGCGGCATTTCCGCGAGCTTGGGCTCAACCTGCGCGAGTCCGAGATCACCGTGGTCGGCATCGGCGACATGTCGGGCGACGTGTTCGGCAACGGCATGCTGCTGTCAGACAAGCTCAAGCTCACCGCAGCGTTCGACCACCGCCATATTTTCATCGATCCCGACCCGGACCCGGCCAAAAGCTTCGCCGAGCGCGAACGCATGTTCGCCCTTGAGCGGTCAAGTTGGGCGGACTACGACACGAAAGTCGTCTCGAAGGGCGGCGGCGTCTATGACCGCAAGGCGAAATCCGTCACCCTCAGCCCGGAAGCGCGCGCCCGTTTCGACATCGAGGAAGAAAAACTCACCCCCAACGAGTTGATTACCGCACTCCTCAAGACCCAGGTCGACCTGTTGTGGATCGGCGGCATCGGCACCTTCGTCAAGGCCTCGGACGAGAACAATCATGATGTGGGGGACCGCACCAACGATGCCGTCCGGATCAACGGCCGGGACCTGCGATGCCGGGTTGTGGGAGAAGGCGGCAACCTTGGCCTGACCCAGCGGGCGCGGGTGGAGTTTGCCCGATGCGGCGGCGCCATCAATACGGATTCGGTGGACAACTCAGGCGGCGTCAACTGCTCCGACCGTGAAGTCAATATCAAGATCCTTCTCAATGCGCTGGAAGAGGACGGCAAGCTGAACCGCGACGATCGCGACAGCCTGCTTGAAGATATGACAGCGGAAGTGGCCACGCTGGTGCTTGAAGACAACTATCTCCAGTCGCTCGCCATTACCCTTGCGGTAACCGCGGCCGGGCGTGAAGAGGACGCGCCGACGCGGCTGATTCAGGCGCTCGAGCGCCGGGCAGGGCTCGACCGTGAGCTGGAGGTGCTGCCGGGCGACGAAGAGCTTGCCGAACGCCGGGCCAAGCGACAGTCGCTGAGCCGTCCGGAGATTGCCGTGCTGATCGCTTACGCCAAAATGGCGCTTTACGGTGCGCTTCTGGCCGAGGGCGATGTGGACGACCCCTATCTCGAGGCTGAGCTCATCCACGCCTTCCCGGCGCGGTTGGGCAAGACATACACGGCTGCGCTCAGGGAGCACCGGCTGCGCCGGGAAATTGTCGCCACCGTGCTCTCCAACCTGGTGGTTAATCGGCTCGGGCCCGCCTTCGCGCTTGGGATCGAGGAAGAGATCGGGGCCGAGGCCGGCGATATTGTCCGCGCCTTTATCGCCGTCCGGGATACTTTTGCCATCGAGCCGCTGTGGGAAGCCATCGATGCCCTTGATAACAAGGTGCCCACCGCCATCCAGACGCTCCTCTATCTGGACGTGGCCGAATTCGTGCGCCGGCAGACCCTGTGGTTCCTGCACCGCCACCCGGAAGGATTCGAAATCGGCGCCATTATCAGACGGTTCCTTCCCGACATGGAGCGGCTGCGCGCCGCGCCAAGCAGCATCCTCGGCGATTTCGAGCATGACGTGGTGGCGAAAAAAGTCGCCATGTATCACGAACAGGGCCTGGACCGGAAGCTGGCGCGCGACGTTTCCGTGCTCGAAGCCTACGGCGCCACCTGTGACATCATCGAGGTCGCCCAGGAACTGAAATGCCCGGTCGAGGATGCCACGGAAGCCTATTTCTTCCTGGGTTCGATCATGGGCTTCAACTGGCTGCGCAATACGGCCGGGCTGATTGCCAGCGACGACCACTGGGAGCGCCTGGCCGTTGCCGCCATCGTCGAGGATCTCCACGACCTTCAACGCACCCTTCTCCACAAGGTGCTGAAAAGCCGCGCCAAGGGCCTGTCAGCGATGGACGCGGCCAAGGCCTGGGTCGAGGCTAACGGCGCGCTGATCAAACGCAGCGAGCATCTGCTGACCGAGTTCCATGCCGGCGCCTTGAGCGTGGCCAAGCTCGGTTATGCGGCGCGCTACCTCGGCGGCCTCGTCAACCGGTAAAAACCAGCCGCCATCAGTGTCTGAAGTGGCGCATTCCGGTCATCACCATGGCGAGGCCCTCTTTGTCAGCGGCCTCGATCACGTCGGCGTCGCGCATCGATCCGCCGGGCTGGATCACAGCCGTCACCCCGGCTTCGGCGGCGGCCAGGAGACCGTCGGCGAACGGGAAAAAGGCGTCTGAGGCGACAACGCTGCCCCGGGTCAAGGGTTCCGCCTCCCCGGCCGCTGCGGCAGCGTCCGTGGCCTTGCGCGCCGCAATCCGAGCGGAATCGACCCGGCTCATCTGCCCGGCCCCGATCCCCACCGTGGCGCCGTTCTTGACATAGATAATAGCGTTCGACTTCACATGCTTGCAGACGGTGAAGGCGAACAGGAGATCGGCAAGTTCCTGGTCCGTGGGCTCGCGTTTGGTCACCACCTTGAGGTCTTGCGTGCTCACCCGGCCATTGTCGCGTGACTGCACCAGCATGCCGCCCGAGACCGACTTGACCATGCGCCCGGGCGCGGCCGGGTCGGCAAGACCCCCGGTCAGCAACAACCGCAGGTTCTTCTTTGCCGCCAGAATTTCCTTGGCCTCGTCTTCCGCGTCCGGCGCGATGATCACTTCGGTAAAAATTTTGGCGATCTCGGTTGCCGTTGCAGCGTCAAGCGTCTGGTTGAGCGCAATAATGCCGCCGAAGGCGCTCACCGGGTCACACTTGAGCGCTTTTTTGTAGGCCTCGGAAAGACTCGAGCCGCGGGCGACCCCGCACGGGTTGGCGTGCTTGATAATGGCGACGGCGGGGCCGTCCTCCGGCGCAAACTCCGAGACCAGCTCGAACGCGGCGTCGGTGTCATTGAGGTTGTTGTAGGAAAGCTCCTTACCCTGAATCTGGCGCGCAGTGGCGACACCGGGACGATCCTCGCCGGTCACATAGAAGGCCGCCGCCTGATGCGGGTTTTCGCCGTACCGCAGGTTCTGGCGTTTCTCTCCTGCGATAACCAGCCGATCCGGAAATTCATCGTCAAGTTGGCCTGCAAACCAACCCGAAATCGCCGCGTCATAGGCCCCGGTCCGGGCATAGGCCTTGGCGGCGAGGTGCTGGCGTAAATCGAAGCCGGTGGCCCCACCATTTGCTTCCATGTCGGCGCGCACGGCGTCGTAGTCGGCCGCCTCAACCACCACGGTGACGAACCGGTGGTTCTTGGCCGCCGAGCGGATCATCGCCGGCCCGCCGATATCGATGTTCTCGATACAGGTTGCCATGTCGGCGCCGGCCGCCACTGTCGCTTCGAACGGATAGAGATTGACCACCACCAGATCGATCGGGCCGATGTCGTGATCCGCCATCGCCGCCTGGTGATCCGCGTTGTCGCGCAAGCCCAGAAGGCCGCCATGGACCTTGGGGTGCAGGGTCTTGACCCGGCCGTCGAGCATTTCGGGGAAACCGGTGTAGTCGGAGACCTCAATCACCGGAACGCCGGCCTCGCGGAGCGTCCGGGCGGTGCCTCCCGTCGACAGGACCTCCACCCCGGCGTCGGCCAGAAACCGGCCGAAATCCGTAAGTCCGGTCTTGTCGGAGACCGAGAGAAGCGCGCGTTGAATGGGTTTCACATCTGAATTGGTCATAAACTGCCCCTTTTTCAGTCCTGTCGGCCGCTAATGCGGTTTTTTGCCATTTGCTCCGTGTGCCCCGTTCACCCGGCGGAACGACCAGTTGACGATGGTCTCACCGGGCTGAACGTTGCCCGAGACGACAATCTGGCGGCCCTGCACCGGCCGCTCGCGCCGACCCAGATAAAGGCTGTCATCGAGGGCGGCCAGCCCGCCGCGCACCCGGAAGCGGAACTGCGCACCGCTATCGAGCCGCAGGAGAAAGGCGTCATCCTCGCCGTCCGGTTCCACGGTGACGTCCGGATGAAGGTGGAAGCGCACGTCGAATTTGAGCGGCCGGCTGCGTCCCCGCATGACGATCAGCGTATCCTCGCCGCGGAAGTCATTGCCGTCGGCGCTGAGAAAAAGCCGGCGGCGGTGGTCGACACCGTAGCGGCGACGGTAGCCGTCATGCCGGGCCTCGAACCAGATCGCGCCGCCCTCCTCGCGCCGGTCGAAATCGACCACGGTCGGTCCGTCGCCGATCTGGCCATTGTCCAGAACCTCGCTCGAATTGGTGTCATTGACCACCAGCGTGGAGTGGGCGGCCGTAGAGCGCGCCATCAGGTTAAGCTCGGCCACACGCACATTCCGAAGCGAGGTCGCAGCCGGATCCGGCAGGCTGGTGAGGCTGCCGCAGTTGACCACCATGCGGTCCTCGCCCACGCTCATCTCGAAGCTCAGCGTGCCGGCGTGATTGTTGCGGCTGTAGGCGGCAGGCGAGGGTGGGCCGGCATCCATGATAATCACGCTGTCGCCCTGGGAAAGGCGCTGAAACCCCGAATGGCGGCCATTGTCGTGGGCATTCATGCCCGCATAGTCGTCCCCCAGGATATCGAGAACTTCGCGATCCTTGTCTTCATAGGAACCGTTGAACAACGCGAGATAGCCATCGCCGTGGACGAGCGCCCGGATCGCCGGGGCCAGCCGGTCAAGCGCCTTGATAAGCTCCCCGGGCACTTCCTCGCGCGAGCGTTCGAACGCGCGCCGGAGGCCGGTCAGGTCTTCAAACAGTTTGAGCGCATCGGTCGGACTGCGAGTCACCACGCCGCCGTCCGGCAGGACGACCGTCTGTAGTTCGCGCTCGAGAAGCTGGCGGGCGCGCTTGAGCCGCGCGCCGCCCTGGGGCAGGAAAAGGCCCGAATAACACAGCCCGATGATAGCGATCATGCGCGCCGGACCGGCCTCGGCATCCTCAACGCGCCGGGCCAGATGGCGGGACTGCCGGGCCAGGCTGTTGAGGACCCGGCTGCGGTAGATATGATCGTCGGTCGACAGGATCAGCGGCGCGTGGCACATCCAGGCAATAATGCGCCGGGACAGAATCTCGGGCTGCCAGGCGAAAGACTGCCAGCGGTCATGAACCTCAAGCCAGGCCCGCATCAGATCTTCGGCCTGCTGTTTCGCGGTATCGCAATCGCTGGTGGCGTCAAGATCGCGCAGCCAGCCGAAACTATGGAGGCGGACGCGCCAGCCCTCGGTAATGCCCTTGGCGGTCCAGATCTCGCCGGCGGTCCAGGTCTCGGCAGCGATACCCGCCCTGCCCGACTTGGTGAGAATTTGTCCGGCTTCGACGAACCGCCCGGTGATCAGCCGCGCGCCACGCACCGGGTCACCGGGCCGCGCATCGCCGGGAACTGCCAGCAGGCGGATGGGATGGGGGCCGATCAGCCGGAAGCGGTGAAACCAGTTCAGCAGCCGGAGCTGGCGCAGCAGTATCCGCCCCACACGCCGCATCAGGCGGGGCAGAGGATGAGTTGTCGGCCGTCTCAGTTGCCCCATAACGTCTCTGGTCAGGTCCTAACGGTTGCGCAGCGCCCGAATGTTGTCGGCGTAAGCATCATGTCCCCCTTTAAAGGTCGCCGTCCCCGCCACCAGCACATTGGCCCCGGCCGCAATGGCACGCGGCGCTGTATCCCGGTCAATGCCGCCATCCACCTCAAGGTCGATATCGCGGCCGGTGGCGTCGATCATGGCGCGCAGACGCTCGATCTTGGCCAGCTGGGATGTGATGAAGTTCTGCCCGCCGAAGCCCGGATTGACGCTCATCACCAAAATCAGGTCCACGTCGCCGATGACATATTCGATGGCGTCCACCGGGGTCGCCGGATTGAGCGACACGCCCGCCTTTTTGCCGCAAGCCTTGATCAGCTGAATGGTGCGATGAAGGTGCGGGCCGGCTTCGGGGTGGACGGTGATGATGTCCGCCCCCGCCTCGGCGAAGGCTTCCACATAGGGGTCAACCGGTGAAATCATCAGGTGCACGTCGAACGGCAGATCGCTCGCCGCCCTCAGCGCCTTGACCACTGCCGGGCCGATGGTGATGTTGGGAACGAAGTGGCCGTCCATTACATCGACATGGATATAGTCGGCGCCAGCCGCGGTCACAGCCCGAACTTCTTCGCCGAGGCGAGCAAAGTCCGCCGACAGAATGGATGGCGCGATCTTCACGGGCTCTTTCATGGACGTTGATTAGCAGGTCGTCCGGTGCCTCGCAACCGCCATTTGGTCCGTCACTGGCTGCGCCGCGATTTTGTCACAACCGCCTGAGCCGGCTGATGAAAAATCCATCCATTCCACCGGCGTGGCAGGGCAGCGTCTGGACGTCGCCCTGCGGCAGCAGGGTCTCGGCAAGACCGTGGATTTCCGCGGGCTTAATGACCACGCGCTCTACGGCTGCGCCCGAGGCCAGAAGCCGGGCGATCCGATCCGGTCCCTCGGCGGCTTCAAGCGAACAGACGCAGTAGACCAGCGTGCCGCCGGGCTTGACGTAATCGACCGCGGCGGCAAGCAACCGGGCTTGAATCTTCGCCATGGCGGCAACGTCTTCGGGCGATTTGATACATTTGCCGTCGGGGTGCCGGCGCAGCGTGCCAGTAGCCGTGCAGGGCGCGTCCAAGAGCACCCGGTCAAACGGGGCATTGAGCGCAACCACCCCGGCGTCGGCAACCACCAGGTCAGCCTTCAGGTCGAGACGGTTGAGATTGTCGCGCACACGCTCAAGCCGTGCGGCCGACTGGTCAACGGCGACAACATGAGCGCCCGCTGCGGCAAGCTGGGCGGTCTTGCCGCCCGGCGCCGCACAAAGGTCAAGGACGGTTTCCCCAGCGCTCGCCCCAAGGATTTGGGCGGGCAGCGCGGCGGCCGCGTCCTGCACCCACCACAGTCCCTCGTCAAACCCGGGGAGGTCGCTGATCCGCCCGCGCACCCGGACACGCAACCCGCCCGTGGGTGACGTCACGGCGTCAAGATGACGGACAAGGTCCCGGAAATCCGCCTTGGGGTGCGCGGTCAGGTCGAGCGCCGGTTCGTCAAGCAGCGACGCCGCGATGCGGTGTGTCATCTCGCCCCGAAACGGGCTTCCCATGATTGCCAAAGCCAGTCCGGCGTATTGAGCCGGCCGGCATCCTGCCCGGCAACGATCTCCCGACCTTCGCGATCCATCTTGCGCAAAACGGCGTTCACCAGTCCTTTGAGCCGGCGAAGGGCCGGGCTGCGCTCCCGTCCCGCCAGTTCCACCATGGTGGCGACCGCGGCGTGCGGCGGGGTTTCCAGAAAGAGGAGCTGCGCCGCGCCGAGGCGCAAAATATGCGTAATGCGCTCTGCCGAGCCCATGAGCGGCCGGTCGAGAAAGCACCCGATCACATCATCAAGTTGTCCGAGACGCCTAAGCGTGACCGTGACCAGAAGGCGCGTGAAGGCGCGGTCGCGCGCCTCGAGGCCAGCGTTCTCCATCACCCGATCGAAGGCCTCGTCCAGCAGGTTACGCTGGTCGAGCACGGAAACCAGAAGACGGAGCGCCAGCGCCCGGGTGACGAGCGCTGTGTCGGATCCCTTGCCCAAAGATCAGCCCCAGGGCCCAGGGTGGTGGATGTCTGCGGGTGTGACATCTCCCGTACTCACACCCATGTCCCGGGCCTGGTCGCGCAGCCGCGCGATGCGGTCTTCCGTGCCGGGATGGCTGGCAAACAGGCCATTGACCCCGCCCTTGTGCAGCGGATTGACGATAAACATGTGGGCGGTGGCCGGGTTGCGCTCGGCGTCAACATTATCGACCCGCTCAGCCCCGTGCTGGAGCTTGGCAAGCGCAGACGCCAACGCCAGCGGCTGGCCCGAGATCAGCCCGCCGACCCGGTCGGCTTCATATTCGCGGGTGCGGCTGATCGCCATCTGCACCAGCATGGCGGCGAGCGGGGCAAGGATCATCATCAGGATCACGCCGACGATCCCCAGCGGATTGTTGCGGTTCCCGCCGAAAAACAGCGCGAAGTTCGCAACCATGCCGATGGCCCCGGCGATGGTGGCGGCGATCGTCATGGTCAGCGTGTCATGATTGCGCACGTGGGAGAGCTCGTGGGAGAGCACACCGGCCAGTTCATCGCGGTTGAGCATGCTCATCAGGCCACTGGTGACCGCCACCGCCGCATGGTCCGGGTTGCGCCCGGTGGCAAAGGCGTTGGGCTGCGGGTTGTCGATCAGATAAAGCTTCGGCATGGGCAGGCCTGCGCGCCGGGTCAGCTCCCGGAGCAGACTGAAAAGCTCGGGCGAACCGTTCGGATCGAGTTCCCGCGCGCGGTACAGGCGCAGTACCATTTTGTCCGAATTCCAGTAGGCGAAGAAATTCATCCCAAGCGCCAGCGCGAGCGCAAAAATCATCCCGCCCTGGCCGCCGATCATATAGCCCACCGCCAAAAAGAACGCCGTCAGGCCGGCGAGTAGCAAAGCAGTGCGAACATAACCCATGATTTTAACGTCCTTCACATCACCACGCAGCTTGCGACCCCGACATGAAGGGGCTGGTCAGCGCGCCGGCTACATCTTATGTAGAAGAAGACGCCCAAACTGCAAGTGGATTGATGAAGGACGTGCGCCGATGACTTTGCCTAAAACCCCGAAACAGCCCGAACCTGGCGGGAAATCGGAGACCGGCGAGGAGAAAACGGACGATGCCAAGGAAATCGGCGGCCCCAAGGGTCCCGAACCGACGCGCTATGGCGACTGGGAAGTGGGCGGCATCGTGTCCGATTTCTGACCATGGAGGGCTTCCTTCTTAACCAAGAAGTCTGGGTCCGCAGTGTTTGCTTTGCGGCGATCTTCGCTGTGATGGCGGTCCTTGAGGTCGCCCGGCCGGCACGTCCCCGCGCCGCCTCGCGCTGGGAACGCTGGACCCGCAACCTGGCGATCACCGGGCTCGGGGCCGTCACCGCGCGTTTTCTTATTCCCCTCCTCGCCGTGGGCGTTGCCTTCCGGGCCCAGGACGCCGGCTTCGGCCTCCTCAATCAGGTGGCCTGGCCACGTGGGCTTGAAATCGCCATCGCGGTCATTGCCCTCGACCTGGTGATCTATGCCCAGCATGTGGCGATGCACCATGTGCCGGCGCTGTGGCGGCTCCATCGCACCCATCACGCCGACGCGGAACTGGACGTGACCACCGGCGGGCGCTTCCATCCGTTCGAGATCTGGCTCTCCATGGGGATCAAGATGGCGGCGGTGGCGGCGCTCGGCGCGGCGCCGGCGGCGGTCGTGCTGTTCGAAGTGATCCTGAGTTCCATGGCGCTTTTCAATCACAGCAATGTGCGTCTGCCCGAACGGCTGGACCATGTGCTCAGGCTCGCGATCGTCACGCCGGCCATGCACCGGGTTCATCACTCCCCTGTCCGCGACGAGACCAACAGCAACTTCGGCTTCAACCTCTCGCTCTGGGACCGGCTGTTTTCGACCTACCGCCAAGCGGTGCGCAATCCTGGCGCGGCGTTCGGCATCGGGCTCCTCACGCACCGGAACGCTCGCCGCCGGAGATTCCTGGCGCTGATGGCGGACCCGTTCAAAACCATGCCGGACGACTTTAATGCCGGGCGAAAGGGCATGGCATGAAAACCCTATACCTGATGCGCCACGCCAAGTCGGACTGGTCGGAAGGCAAAACCAAGGATCATAGCCGCGGGCTCACGGCCCGCGGCAAGAAGGCGGCCAGGCGCATGGGCCATTATATGAAGGCTGAGCGTCTGGTGCCGGACCTGGTGCTGTCATCGACCGCCAAACGGGCGCGGCTCACTGCCGAGGGTGTGGTCGAGGCGCTGGGGGAGGACATCCCCGCGCGCTACGACCGGGTGCTTTATTTCACCTCTCCCGATCTGATTCTCGACGAGATTCGCGAGGTCGGCGATAACGTGGAGACGCTGCTGGTCATTGGTCACAATCCCGACACCCAGGCGGTGGCCGTTCATCTCGCCGCCGATGCCCATGATCCCAATGTGGAGGCCATGGCGCGGAAATTCCCCACCGCCGCCCTTGCCATTTACAGTCTGGATGTGACGTCATGGCGTAACGTGGGCTGGGGTATCGGTCTTGTCCTTGGCTATCTGAGACCGAAAGCCTTGCCCGAGGACGATTGACCGGCGACAATCTTGGCCTATTCTTAACGGGCCAGCGCTATAATCGCCGTGCGGGAGAGGATCCGCACCCGGAGAGGCAGACATTTATGCGCGAGAAGGAACTCAGACTGGCGCTGGTGTGTTTTGGCGGCGTATCGCTCGCCATCTACATGCATGGGGTGACCAAGGAAATCGTCAAGCTCGCGCGGGCCTCCGCCGCCTATCACAAGAGCCCCGATCGCGCGGTCCGCCAATCATCCGCCTATGAAGACTTTGGCATAAACGGCGCGGACGAAGTCGATACCGAAGCGGTCTATTTCGAAATCCTTCAGGCGCTTGGCGAAACCGTGGACCTGAGGGTGATTGTCGACGCCGTTGCCGGTGCGTCCGCCGGCGGCATCAACGGGCTCTTTCTCGCCCGCGCGCTGGCCCACGACCTGGCGTACGATCCGCTGCGCACCATGTGGCTCGAGGAAGCGGATGTCAGCAAGCTCGCGGTCAGCGACATGGAAGTGCCGACGTTCTGGACCAAGTTCGTCGTCAAGCCGATCGTCGACGCGCTCGCCAAACGGTTCATGGGGCCGGGCGGGCTGCGCCAGCGGGTCAGCGAAAAATTGCCGTCGATCCTGCGCGTGCGCCGCCTGCAGCCGCCGTTCGACGGTCCCCATCTGGTGCGGCTTCTCTATGATGCATTCCTCGCCATGGGCACCCCGCGCGAGGACGGCACGTCGCTGATGCCCGGCGGGCACCGGCTTGATGCCTATGTCACGGTGACCGATTTTTACGGCTATCTGCGCCAGGTGCCGCTTCATGACCCGCCCATCGTTTCCGAACGCGAACACCGGTTGACGCTGAATTTTTCCTACGTCAACTGGCCGGGGGCGCCCGAGATCAGCGACTTTGAAAACAGCAAGCTGCCGGGGCTGACATTCGCCGCCCGCGCCACGTCAAGCTTTCCGGGCGCTTACGCGCCGGCGCAACTGCGCGAGATCGAGGAAGCGCTGGAAGGCCGAAATGTTGTCTGGGACGATAAACCGGCGTTCCTCGTCCGCAATTTCGGCGATTATATCGCATCCGGAACAGATCCCCATCGCACCGCGTTCATCGACGGCAGCGTCCTGAACAACAAGCCCTTCTCTTCCGCCGTCCACTCCATCGAAGACCGGCCGGCCTACCGTGCAGTGGATCGCCGGATCGTCTATATCGACCCGACGCCGGAAGAAATGACGCCGTCGCCCACCGGCATGGTGCCGAGCATGTGGCGCACGCTGAAGGGCGCGCTCTCCGATATCCCGCGCAGCGAACCGATACACGACGACCTGGCGGAGATTGAAGCGTTCAACAACCGGGTCCAGCTGGTCCGCGGCGTGATCGACGCGGTAAAGCCCAGCGTCAGTCGTCATATGGCGGAAATCATGGATCTGTCAGCCAAGGCGGAGGCGGACGCGGCGACCATCCGCGACTGGCGAATTGCGGCCAACGGGCGCGCGGCAACCGATGCCGGATATTCCTACGAAGGCTATACCCGGCTCAAGATTCGAACGGCGACGGGCCGGGTTGCCGATCTGTTGTCCGATGTGTACGGCCTTGCGGAAGTCGACACGACACGCCGCCAGCTGTTCCGGGTCCTTGAAGCCTGGGTCATGCGCGACCCCATCGAGACGGCCCGGATGACCGCGCCGGATGACGTCTCGGAGCTTCAGGGGGAAGACATCCCCAACTGGATCCGGTTCCTCCTCGGGTTCGATGTGGACTACCAGCGCCGCCGGATCCGCTTCGTGATCCGGGAGCTGAACGCCATGTACGGCCGGGACGATGATCCGGGCTGGGCGGCGCTGGACTCGGGCCAGCTCGATCGGCTCAAGGCGCGATTTTACGAATGTCTGGCGCTGTTGCGCCGGTTTGACGACGGCTCATTTCTGAACAACCAGTTGGCCGCGGAAGTGCGGGGCCTGTTCAAACCGCTGGAGCGGGGAGAAGCCGGCAGCCTGACCGAGCCCGGAATATTTCTGGCCGCCCATCGCCGGCATTTTGACGAGCTGATGGCCAAACTCGCCCGGGCCCTTGATCTGGGGAGCATCAAGGCGGCCACCGATGCGATCTTCGCCGAACTTCGGGGCCCCGAGTGGCCCGACAAGGTGAGCCGGGAGCTACTGCTCGCCTATCTCGGATTCGGTTTCTGGGACGTGATCACCTATTCCATCATGGGCACCCGCGAAATGGGCGAATTCAACGAAATCAAGGTCGACCGGATCAGCCCGCAGGACGCCAAAACGCTGGCGGCGGGTAAAACGGGTTTGTCGCTTAAAGGGGTCGCGATGCGCAATTTCGGCGCGTTCTTCAGCCGCAAGGACCGGGAAAACGACTATATCTTCGGCCGCATGAACGCGGCCGAACGATTGATCGACATCCTCCTCGATGAAGCGCAGCAGGAGCGGACCGGGCGCAAGCTGAGCGCCCGCGCCCTCAAGAAGCGCGCGTTCGCAGCCATCCTCGCCACCGAGGAAAAGCATCTGAAAGTGAGCGACATTCTCGTCGAGCGGCTCAAGCGGCGGCTCGCCGATCTTTAGACCGTGAACGACTCCCCACAGCCGCAGCGCCCGGTTTCATTGGGGTTGGTGAAGGTGAAGCCGGTGGTGAACTTGTCTTCGACGTAATCCATTTCGCTGCCGGCGATATAGACCAGCGAGTCGCGGTTAATGTAAAGCCGCACGCCCTTGTCTTCGACCACTTCGTCGTCGGGCCGGGCTTCGTCCACATAATCGACCGAATAGGCGAGGCCCGAGCACCCTTGCGTCCGGGTACCGACGCGCACGCCCGCGCTCGGCTTGCCGCGCCGCTCCAGAAGCTCCCGGATTCGGGCCGCGGCGGCCTCGGTAATGGTAATCACTGTCTCGGTTGCGTTTTCGGTCATGATTTCCCTTAGGTGGTCCTACATAAAGCCGAGTTCAAGACGCGCCGCTTCGGACATCATGGTCATGTCCCAGGGCGGGTCCCACACCAGTTCCACATTGACGTCGCGCACACCCTCCACGTCGCGGACCCGCATCTCCACTTCGCCGGGCATGCTCTCGGCCACCGGACAGTGGGGCGTGGTCAGCGTCATCACCACATGCACGTCGCCGTCCGCTGACGCCTTGACGTCATACACCAGGCCCAGTTCGTAGATATTGACCGGGATTTCGGGGTCGTAAATTTCGCTCAGCGCGTCGATCACCCGCGCTTCAAGCGCGCGGTCGCCGGATTCGGTTACCACAGGCCCGGTTGCAGTTTCAGGTGCGTCTGTATTTGCCGCTTCGTCCATGGCTTCCTCTGCTTCAGGCGTCGAAATCTCATCCTCACGTTGGCCCTTGAGGAACGATTTCAGGAATCCGCTTTCGCCCGTCAACCGAATATCTCCCGGACCTTGAGGATCGCGCGCACCAGCGCGTCCACGTCGTCGCGCGTATTGTAAAGCCCGAACGAGGCCCGCGCGGTCGCCGCCACGTCAAAGAAATCCATCACCGGCTGGGCGCAGTGGTGCCCGGCGCGGATTGCCACGCCTTCGCGGTCGAGAATAGTGGAAATGTCATGGGGGTGGGGGCAATCCATCACAAACGAAATCAACGAGGCATGGTTCTCCGCCCGACCGATGATTTCGAGCCCCGGCACCTCGCCAAGCCTGTCCCAGGCATATTGAAACAGGTCCATTTCGTGGGCGGCGATGGCGTCAAGCCCGATGGCGTTCACATAGTCGATGGCCGCGCCAAGCCCGATCGCCCCGGCAATATGGGGCGTGCCGGCCTCGAACTTGTGCGGCGGGGTGTTGTAGGTGGTCTTCTCGAACGTCACCTGCTCGATCATTTCGCCGCCGCCCTGATAGGGCGGCATCGCCTCCAGCAGCGCTTCTTTTCCGTAAAGCGCGCCGGTCCCCGACGGCCCGTAAAGCTTGTGCCCGGTCATCACATAGAAGTCGGCGTCGAGCGCCTGTACGTCGACGCCCATGTGCTGGACCGCCTGGCAACCGTCAATCAGCGCCTTCGCGCCTGCGTCATGGGCCTTGGCGATAATGTCCGCCACAGGCGTCACCGTGCCAAGCGCGTTGGAGACGTGGGTGATGGCCACCAATTTCGTCTTGGACGACAAAAGCTTTTCGTATTCGTCGATCAGGAAGTTGCCGTCGCGGTCGATCGGCGCGACCTTGATCTCGATGCCGATCTGGTCGCGCAGGATCTGCCACGGCACGATGTTGGAATGATGCTCCATGCGCGACAGAATGACCTCGTCCCCGGCCTTCAGGAACCCGCGGCCGTAAGACTGGGCGACCAGATTGATTGCTTCGGTGCCGTTGCGGACAAACACAATCTCGTTTGTGCTGGAAGCATTCAGAAACGCGCGCATTTTCTCCCGCGCCTCTTCAAAGGCCTCGGTCGCGACCTGCGCCAGATAATAGATGCCGCGGTGGATGTTGGCGTATTCGTGCTCGTAGACCCGGGATACCCGATCGATCACCGCCTGCGGCTTCTGGGCGCTCGCCGCGCTGTCGAGGTAGGTGAGCGGCTTGCCGTTCACCGTCTCCCGGAAGATCGGGAAATCGGCGCGATGTCTGGCCACATCAAACGCGGGCGTTTCTGTTTTGGGGGTGACGGCCACAGTCATGAGAGCGCCGCTCCTTGTCGTTTCATCCACCCCGAGACCAACTCGATCACCTTGTCGCGGACGGGAAGACTGTCAATCTTTTCAATAACTTCGCCAACGAACGCTTCGACCAGCATGGCCCGGGCGGCGTCCGGGTCGATGCCCCGGGATTCGAGGTAAAACAGCATGTCCTCGTCCAATTCGCCGACCGTCGCGCCGTGGCTGCATTTGACATCGTCGGCATAAATTTCAAGCTCGGGCTTGGTATCAGCCTCCGCCGACCTGTCGAGAAGGAGGTTGTGGTTCGCCTGCGACGCGTCGGTCTTCTGCGCGCCTTCACGGACCACCACCCGGCCCTGGAACGCCGCACGGGCGCCGGCGTCGAGCACGCCGCGGTAAAGCTGGCTCGAGCGGCCACGGGGCACGCGGTGATCGAGCTCGGTAAAGACGGTGAGGGACTGGCCTTGCGACCCCAGATAAGCGCCGGACAGATCGGCTTCCGCGCCTTCGCCGTCAATCGCGACACGCATTTCATGGCGCACGGTTTCCCCACCGATCAGCAGCGAAACCTGGTCGAACCGGCTCGCCTCGTCCATCCGCACGTCGCTGTGGCCGGTATGGACGGCTTTTTTCCCTTCGTCGATGATCGTTACGGTGTCCAGCCGGGCGCCCGGCCCGCAGCGAAAGTTGCGCGCCGGGTTGGTCCAATAGGTGGCATCGCCGGACCCGGCAAAGATCTCCACCAGGCTGGCGCGCGCCTTGTCGTCCAGGACAACTATGTGCCGCAACTGAGCTGCGCGCTCGGCAAAACTTTCGGTGGTCAGGTGTATCACGGTGACAGGATCGCCGGCCTCCACACCCGCCGCCACATGCAGCAGGAAACCGTCGGCCAGGAGCGCGGTGTTAAGCGCACGCAGGCTGTCGTCTGTCGTCTCCTCGTCCAGAATGGGGCGCAGAAGCTCGCTTTTGTCGGCCAGCGCTTGGCCAAGAGGCATCAGGGTCACGCCCTCGGGCAAATGCCCGAGATCGGAGCGCGCGGCATCGAACACGCCGTTGGTGAACACGATGCGCGGGCCGTCGAGACCCGGCACCTGGACGGCGTCGAGGTCGGCGACTGCCGCCTCTCCGGGCAGAGCGGCTGCAAAAGCGGTGCGGCCAAGCGCGCCGACGTTGGTGTATTTCCAGTCCTCGAGCTTGCGGGTGGGCAGGCCAAGCGCTTCGAACCGGGCCATGGCGGTTTTCCGGCGTTCGCCAAGCCATGCCGGCTCGCCAGCCAGCGCGGCAACGTCAAGCTGACCGCGATAGTCGGTAACCGACTGATTTTTCTGCGTTTCCGCCATTATGAGGTCCCTCAGGCCGCTTCCGTGAACGCGGCGTAACCTTCGCGCTCAAGCTCCTGGGCCAATTCCTTGCCGCCCGAACTGACGATCCGGCCCTTGACCAGAACATGCACCACGTCCGGCACCACATAATCGAGCAAGCGCTGATAGTGGGTAATCAGCAGAATGGCGTGGTCCGGCCCGCGCATGGCGTTGATGCCGCGCGAGACGACTTTCAGCGCGTCGATGTCAAGCCCGGAATCGGTTTCGTCGAGAATCGCAAGCTTGGGGTCCAGGACCGCCATCTGGACCATCTCGTTGCGTTTTTTCTCGCCGCCTGAGAACCCCACGTTTACCGAGCGTTTGAGCATCTCGGGGTCCATTTCCAGCGCCTTCGCCTTCTCGCGCACCCGTTTGAGGAGCTCGGCCGCCGGCATGTCGCCCTCGCCGCGTGCACGCCGGACCGAATTCACCGCTGTCTTGAGGAAATTCATGTTGGAGACGCCGGGAATTTCCACCGGATACTGAAATCCGAGGAAAACACCGGCGGCGGCCCGCTCGTGCGGGGCCATGTCAAAGAGATTCTCGCCCAAGAAACGCACGGACCCCTTGGTCACCTCGTAGCCTTCGCGGCCGGACAGCGCGTAAGACAGCGTCGATTTGCCCGAGCCGTTGGGCCCCATGATGGCGTGCACCTCGCCCGCTTCGATGGCGAGGTTGATCCCCTTGAGGATTTCCTGGCCGTCGACAGTGACGTGCAGATTGTCGATTTCAAGCATTTTAGTCGTCTGAGACATATTATCCAACGCTGCCTTCCAGAGAGATTCCAAGGAGCTTCTGCGCTTCCACGGCAAATTCCATGGGCAGATGCTGCATCACGTCCTTGCAGAAGCCGTTGACGATCATCGCCACCGCGTCTTCCGCATTGAGCCCGCGCTGCATACAGTAAAACAACTGGTCCTCGCTGATTTTCGAGGTGGTCGCCTCGTGTTCCACCTGAGCGGACGGGTTGCGAACCTCCACGTAAGGCACCGTATGCGCCCCGCATTTGTCGCCCAACAGAAGACTGTCGCACTGGGTGAAGTTGCGCGCGTCTTCTGCGCCCGCCATGACGCGGACCAGCCCGCGATAAGTCTGCTGACCACGGCCCGCCGATATCCCCTTGGAAATAATACGGCTTTTGGTATTTTTGCCCATGTGGATCATCTTGGTGCCGGTGTCGGCCTGCTGCATGTTGTTGGTGATGGCGACGGAATAGAACTCGCCCTGCGAATTGTCGCCTTCGAGAATGCAGCTCGGGTATTTCCAGGTGATCGCCGACCCGGTCTCCACCTGGGTCCAGGAAATCTTGGCGTTTTTCCCGCGGCAGGCCCCGCGCTTGGTGACGAAATTATAGATCCCACCCTTGCCGTTTTCGTCGCCCGGATACCAGTTCTGCACGGTCGAGTACTTAATCTCCGCGTCGTCGAGCGCGACAAGCTCCACCACCGCGGCGTGTAACTGGTTTTCGTCGCGCTGCGGCGCGGTGCAGCCTTCAAGGTAACTCACGTAAGAGCCCTTGTCGGCGATGATCAGGGTGCGCTCGAACTGGCCGGTTTTGGCCTCGTTGATGCGGAAATAGGTGGACAACTCCATCGGGCAGCGCACGCCTTCAGGCACATAGACGAAGGTGCCGTCGGAAAACACCGCCGAATTGAGGGTGGCGTAGAAATTATCCGAATAAGGCACCACGGTGCCGAGATATTTACGCATCAACTCCGGATGTTCGCGCGCGGCCTCCGAGATCGAGCAGAAAATAACCCCGGCCTCACGCAGTTTTTCCTTGAAGGTGGTCGCCACCGAAACACTGTCAAAAACCGCGTCCACAGCCACCACGCCGGCCAGAATTTTCTGCTCCTGAATCGGAATCCCGAGCTTCTTGTAGGTTTCCAGAATGTCGGGGTCGACCTCGTCTAGGCTTTTGGGGCCGTCCTCCTTTGTCTTCGGCGCGGCGTAATAGTAAGCGTCCTGGAAGTCGATTTTGGGATAGCGCAGATTTGCCCAGGTCGGCTCCGCCATCTTGAGCCAGCGCCGATAGGCCTTGAGCCGCCACTCAAGCAGCCACTCGGGCTCGTCCTTCTTGGCCGAAATGAAGCGGACGATATCCTCACTGAGGCCCTTGGGCGCCAGATCGGATTCGATATCGGTGACGAACCCGTACTTGTACTTGCCGGTGACGTCAGCGACTGTCTCGCGTGTTTCAGTGGTAATGGCCATGGGTTAACCGCTTGCTTTCAAAGCGTTATTCGAACATGAAAGTTGCGCCGGGACACGGATCGTTGGTCCGGGCGACGGGTGGCCGGCTGGTGGCGACCGGTCGTTTGTCGCCAAAAAAATCGGGAATCGGAGACGAAATCTCGGCGAGCGTCACCCCGTCGAGCGCCGCCTTGACCGCCGCGTTGATACGGTGCCAGTAACCGCGCACCCGGCAGCTATCCAGAATATCGCAGTCGCCCGACGCGTCCTCCATGCAGTTGGTCAGCGCGATCGGCCCGTCGATGGCGCGTATCACATCCGCAACCGTGATGTCCTGGGGCGGGCGGGCCAGCGAAAAGCCGCCCTTGAGACCACGATGGGAGGCGAGCAACCCGGCGCGGGTCATCACGCCCAGGATCTTGCTCGCCGTCGGGGCTGGAATATGCGTATCGCGCGCTATTTCGGCGGCAGCGTGGACATCTTCGGGATGCTCGGCGATAGAGCTCATCAGCACCACCGCATAATCCGCCAGTTTTGTCAGTTTGATCATGGGCCCGGCTTTCGTTGTTTCCCGCCTCGATATCTATTGAGACGCGACCACATCTGAATATCATACTGATTTGGTATTCTTTAGATGAGGCCCAAACCGGGGAATGTCAATGGGAAAGGTTGAATATCCGGGAAAACAGGCGATCAGATCAGGTCTGGCAGAGCCGGCGGCAGATGTCGTCGAGCTGATCGAGCGTCTGATAGTCGATCTTGACCACGCCCTTGCCTTCGCCATGGTCGGTCAGCGTGACCTTGAGGCCAATGGTCTGGGACAGGTCATGCTCCAGCGCCACGGTGTCGGGATCTTTTTCCTTCGACCCCTTCGGATTGCGCGGCCGCGACTGTTTGGCGCGCCCGGCCCGGGCGAGATCCTCAACCGCGCGCACATTCAAGTTGTCCTGGACAATTTTATGGGCGAGCGCGAGCGGATCGTCCGCATTAATCAGCGCGCGGGCGTGGCCCATGGTCAGCCGGCCGTCGCCTAGCATCTCCTGCACCTGCTCAGGCAGGTGCAGGAGGCGCAGCATATTGGCCACGTGGCTCCGGCTTTTGCCCACCAGCTGACCCAGCTGTTCCTGGGTATGGCCGAAGTCCTCCATCAGCCGGTGGTAGCCGCGCGCTTCCTCCACAGGCGACAGATCGGCGCGCTGGACGTTTTCGATGATGGCGACTTCAAGGGCCTCGCCGTCCGATAACTCCTTGACAACAACCGGAACTTTGTGAAGCTTGGCTTTCTGGGCCGCGCGCCAGCGGCGCTCCCCGGCGATGATTTCGTATTGGCCCGGATCGTTTTCCATCCGGCGCACAAGAATGGGCTGCAAAATGCCCTTTTCCCGGACCGATTCGACCAGTTCGTCAAGTTTGTCGCCGTCGAAGGTGGACCGCGGCTGAAACCGGTTGGGCCGCAAAAGCTCAATGGGCACGTCTTTGGTGTCACGCACCTTGTCGAGCGAGGCGTAATCGTCTGCGTCAGCGCCGAGAAGCGCCGACAGGCCCCGCCCCAGCCCATGGGTTCTGGCTTTTGTTTTGGTCTCTTTTTCTTGCATCTTTTCTGGCGTCATGACGTCACTATTGTCCCCGCTCATGCTGCAACCCGCGCCCGCTCCCGCCGGAGCACTTCCGACGCAAGCTTGATATAGGCCTGGCTGCCCGCGCATTTGAGATCGTACAACAGCGCCGGCTTGCCATGGGACGGCGCTTCGGAAACCCGCACGTTGCGCGGAATCACGGTCTCATAGACCTTGGGCCCCAGAAAGCTGCGCACATCCGCCGCG
Organism: uncultured Alphaproteobacteria bacterium; assembly: GCA_963746725.1. Lineage (GTDB taxonomy): Bacteria > Pseudomonadota > Alphaproteobacteria > Sphingomonadales > Govanellaceae > J090. The sequence goes on from CAVVCF010000005.1 coordinate 74,547, forward strand.
ACCTGGTCGGACAGGTTGTTGCGCCGGTCGAACATGGTCAGCACCACGCCCAGAATGTCGAGTTCCGGATTGAAGTTGGAGCGCACCCGGTCCACCGTTTTAAGAAGCAAACTCAGGCCCTCGAGGGCGAAAAACTCGCATTGTAGCGGCACCAGAACCGAGTGCGCGGCGGTCAGCGCATTCAGCGTCAGCAGGTTCAGGGACGGCGGGCAGTCGATCAGGATATAATCATAAGCCGCCGCGTCGCCGGATGTGAGCGCGTCGCGCAGCCGGTAACAACGCCGGTCTTCGTTGATCAGCTCCAACTCCGCGCCCGACAGGTCAACCGTGGACGCCACCAGATCGAGGCCCGGAACCGCGGTCTTTGACAATCGCCTCACAAAGCGGCGCTTCCGCCATCAGAATATCGTAGGCCGAGCAGGCCCGGGCCTGCCGGTCGACGCCGAACCCGGTGCTGGCGTTGCCCTGCGGATCGAGGTCCAGAATCAGCACCTTGCGGCCCACCGCAGCCAGCGCGGTCGCCAGATTGATGGTCGTCGTGGTCTTGCCCACCCCGCCCTTCTGATTGGCGACGGCAATGATCCGCCGTTGTCGGCGCCGGGTTTCGGCGGCGAGGTCATCCAGGCTTTTCGGGCTGGTATATTCAGACACGGGCAAGCTCCTCTACACGCAGAATGCGCCCCTCGGGGCTGGTCCAGCTTTGGAACGGCCGGCTGGATATTCTCCAATATTTAGTGGCTTCGGTCAATTCTTTCTCTAGATGTTGTCCCTTTAAAAGCAGGCCGACCGCACCACCGGCGAGGAAAGGGTACGCCATTTCGACAAGCCGCGAAAGGGGCGCGCAGGCTCGGGCCGTCACAATATCCACTGTCGGGCAGTCCGCTCCGGGACCGAGATCCTCTATCCGCAGATTATGGACCCGCGCCGAGGGCGCCACCGCGCGAGCGACAGCATCGAGAAAACGGCACTTTTTAGGGCTTTTTTCAACAAGATGGACGACTTCCCCGGTCATGATGGCGATCACCAGCCCTGGAAATCCCGCCCCGCTGCCGATGTCGAGCCAGGTAAGCGGGCGGCCCCGACCCTTGCGGTCATCATCAACAAGCGGCAGAAGCTGGGCCGAATTCGAGCATATGGCGGTGCCAGAGATCGGGAAGCGTGCTCGCGCTCACCAGATTCATCCGGGTCTGCCAGTCGGCAAGCATGGTGGCATAGGTTTTGAGCCGCTCCAATGTTTCACGTGAAACACCGGTATCTTTCTGGAACGCCTCGGGCGTATAACGGCCGGTCACGCCGTCCGTCTCCGCTCCGCCTTCTTGACGTGGCCGAGGAGCGCGGTAATGGCCGCCGGCGTCACGCCCGGCACCCGCGCCGCCGCACCGAGCGTGGCTGGCCGGGCGATCTTGAGTTTTTCGCGCACCTCGGACGACAGCCCGCCAACACCATCATAGTCGAGATCGTCGGCAAGCCGAAGCGCCTCATCCTTGCGGAACCGGGCGATGTCGGCCTGCTGGCGGTCGAGATAGCCCTGGTAGTGGGCATCGATCTCGATCTGCTCGGCGACCGCTTTAGGCGTCTCCCGAAGGTCCGGCCAGATCGCAGTCAGGCGGCGAAAATCCACGTCCGGATAGGCGAGCAGATCAATTCCCGACCGGCGCACGCCGTCCTGATTGACCTTTATGCCGTGGGCCATCGCCTCGTTGGGCGATAGTCCGCCGCCCGGTAAGCGTGCGGCGGACCCTCTCTAAAGCATTGACCTTGGCCTCATAGGCGATCTTTCGCTCGGACCCCACGCATCCGGCCGCAATGCCAATCGGCGTCAATCTCTGGTCGGCATTGTCGGCGCGAAGCGTGAGCCGGTATTCGGCGCGCGAGGTGAACATGCGATAGGGCTCCTCCGTGCCCCGGGTGACCAGGTCGTCAATCATCACCCCGATATAGGCCTGCGCCCGATCAAGGATCACGGGCTCGCCCCCGCCGACCGCACCGCGCGGCATTGAGCCCGGCCATCAGCCCCTGGGCCGCCGCCTCCTCGTAGCCCGTGGTGCCGTTGATCTGCCCGGCGAGATAGAGCCCCTTCACGCGGCGGGTCTCCAGTGTCGGCGTGAAGTTCGCGCGGATCGACGAAGTCATATTCGATGGCGTAGCCGGGCCGGATGATCGCGCGCCTTCTCCAGCCCCGGGATGGTCGCGAGCAATGCCTGCTGAACGTCCTCGCGGCAGCGAGGTCGAAATCCCGTTCGGGATAAACCCTGTCGGTCGTCAAGTCCTTCGGGCTCAAGGAAAATCTGGTGGCTGTCCTTGTCGGCGAAGCGCACCACCTTGTCCTCGATGGACGGGCAATAGCGCGGGCCCCGGCCCTCGATCTGCGCCGGCGTACATCGGCGCGCGATGAAGGTTGCCCCGGATGATTTCGTGGGTCGCGTGCCGTGGTCCGGGTGATGTAGCAACTGATCTGCGGCGTCGTGATCGCCTCCGTCAGGAACGAGAACGGCACGGGCGGCGTCGTCGCCCGGCTGTTCTTGCGTTGCCGCCCAGTCGATGGTCCGCCCGTCGAGCCGGGCCGGCGTACCGGTCTTGAGCCGGCCGAGATCGAAGCCGAGCTTCTTCAGGGTCGCGGCGAGGCCAAGCGCCGGCGCCTCCCCCACCCGGCCGGCCGGGATCTTTGTCTCGCCGATATGGATCATGCCCCGCAAAAAAGTGCCGGTGGTCAGGATCACCGCACCGGCCCGGATGTCCTCCCCCGCGCCGGTTATGACCCCCGCGACCCGGGTTCGATCATCACTCAGAATCAGGTCCTCGACCGCCGCCGCCGCGACCGTCAGGTTGGGGTAATTCGAGGATGATCTCCTGCATCGCGGCGCGATAGAGCGCGCGGTCGGCCTGCGCGCGCGGGCCCCGGACCGCCGGTCCCTTGCGGAGATTGAGCATGCGGAACTGGATCCCGGCGGCATCCGCGACCCGGGCCATGACCCCGTCGAGCGCATCGATTTCGCGCACCAGATGACCCTTGCCCAGCCCGCCGATGGCGGGGTTGCAGGACATTTCGCCGATGGTTTCGATCTTGTGGGTCAGCCAGCAGGGTGTCCGCGCCCATGCGCGCGGCCGCCGCCGCCGCTTCGCAGCCGGCGTGCCCGCCCCCAATCACGATGACATCGTAAGATTTGGCCATGGACTTAAAGGTCTCTTGAATTCTGGCCGGGACTATAAGGATTCGGGCGCGGGATATCAAAAGGATTCCATCGCCCGCCCGCCGGTGTTTCACGTGAAACACTCGTCCTGCACTATTTCCCGATACAGAAGGAGCTGAACACCAGATCGAGGACGTCTTCCACGTCGACCCGGCCGGTGACCCGGCCAAGCGCCCGGGCGGCGAGCCGCAACTCCTCCGCCGCAAGCTCGATGTCCCGCCCACCCGCAAGAAACAGCTCCAGATGGCCGAGACAGGCTTCAAGCGCCCGGCGATGGCGGGCTCTGGTAATCACCGGCGCTTCACCCGCGCCCAGCATCGTTTCGGCCGCCTGACCGAGCGCCGCGATCAGGGTCTCAATGCCAGCGCCGGTAACCGTCGAAATTCCAATTGCGCCGCTTTTCCTGGGCTCCGGTTTTCCCCGGTCGATCTTGCTCACCACCACAAGGCTGCGCTCCCCCGCATAGTCGCTGAGCATATCGGGTATCTCCGGCCACTCAGCCGCATCGACCATCAGAAGGCGCAGGTCGGCGGCTCCGGCGCGGGCATGGGCGCGGCGGATGCCTTCTTCCTCGATCACGTCGCCGCCGTTGCGGAGACCGGCCGTATCTACTACGGTCACCGGATAGCCGCCAAGGTCCAGATGGACTTCGAGCACGTCCCGTGTGGTGCCCGCGATATCGGACACGATCGCCACATCGCGCTTCGCTAACGCATTGAGAAGACTTGATTTTCCAACGTTCGGTTCGCCGAGGATGGCGATTTCCATGCCATCCCGGATGCGCTCTCCCTTGTGCTCGTCGGCAAGGCTCGCCCGGAATCTCACCCATCAGCGCGGTGATCGTCGGCCGAGCGGCATCTTCGACATTATCGGGCAGCTCTTCGTCGGCAAAATCGATCCCGGCTTCCACATAGGCCATCGCCTCCAGGAGCCGCGCCCGCCAGTCCTCGTAGCGCTCGAAAAGCGCTCCGCCCATCTGACGGACCGCCTGTCGGCGCTGGGCTTCGGTTTCGGCGTCGATCAGGTCGCCAAGCCCCTCCGCCGCGGTCAGATCGAACCGGCCATTCTCGAACGCCCGGCGCGCAAACTCCCCGGGTTCCGCCGGGCGGGTGCCCGCGATTTTCCCAATCGCTTCGAGCACGGCCGTCACTACCGCCGGACCGCCATGGACGTGAAACTCGGCCACGTCCTCGCCGGTAAAACTCGCCGGCGCCGGAAACCAGAGAATAATCGTCTGGTCCAACTTTTCACCGGTCTCGGGATTCCGCAACCACAACAGGGTCGCCCGCCGTGGTTCCGGAATATCCTTTTCAATCAAGGCCTTAACGATAATCCCCGCCTCCGGGCCCGAGACCCGTATGACCGCGACCCCGGCCCGGCCGCGCCCGCTCGATAAGGCGAAAATGGTGCTCATGACCGGCTTCAGGCCTTCTCCGGCCCGTCCTCGGGCCTGAGGAGTAGCCGGCCGACCACCGCGCCGCCCTTCAGGTGCCGGTCGAGAATTTCGTCCACGTCCTCCTTGGTGCGATAGCTGTACCAGACCCCTTCCGGGTAAATCACCATGACGGGGCCCAGCTCGCAGCGATCGAGACACTGGGACGCGTTGATGCGCACCTTTGTGAGCCCCGCCTCTTTGGCCCGCGATTTCAGGTAATTGCGCAGCGTGACGGCGCCCTTGTCCTGACAGCAGCCCCTGGGGTGGCCCTTCGCCCGCTTGTTAATGCAGCAGAAAACATGAGCGTCGTAGTATGGCGCCAGCCCAAGTTCATCGGCCTTGGTCATCTCGATTCCAGTTATTTCTTGTTCTTATTGTCTGCTGCGCCGCCACTGGCAGCGGACCAGAACATCTTCTGCAGCTGTTCCCATCCGGCGCCGGTGACCGGCATCCACAGCTTGAAGAGCGCTTCGAGATCCTCGGCCTGAATACCCTTGGTCAGCCGTTTCTCCATTTCATCCAGGATAACCTTCTGAAAAGGCTCCAAATCCGGCAGGCCCAGAACCTTTCTGGCCTCCTCGGGCGTACAGTCCACATTGACGGTGATCTTCATTGGCTGGGTCCTCAGCTGTTGAACGCTGGCGCGGGCGGCAAAGAGTAGGCGATCCGGCCTTTGCAGGCAACGGCTGGTTAGTTTAAAGTCATTCTCATGTTATTTAGCCCCCATTTGACGTCATGACGTCATTCCCGACCGAAAACCGGCTCGGCGCGGAATCGAGCCCCTACCTGCGCCAGCACGCGGACAATCCGGTGCACTGGCTGCCGTGGAGCGACGAGGCGTTCGCCATCGCGCGCGAATACAACCGGCCGATCCTGCTGTCGGTGGGCTACGCCGCCTGTCACTGGTGCCACGTGATGGCCCATGAAAGCTTTGAAAACACCCGGGTTGCGGACGTCATGAACCGCCATTTCGTCTGCATCAAGGTGGACCGGGAGGAGCGCCCGGACGTCGACCAGATCTACCAGCATGCGCTCGCCCTTCTCGGCCAACAGGGCGGCTGGCCGCTCACCATGTTCCTGACGCCCTCGGGCGAGCCCTTTTGGGGCGGGACCTATTTCCCGCGCGAAGCCGCCTATGGCCGCCCCGGCTTTGTTTCGATTCTGGAGCGCATTGCCGAGCTTTATCACCAGGACCCGGACGCCATTGAGAAAAACCGGGCCGGCCTTGCCGAGGCCCTGGCCGGGCTTTCCCATGCGGCGCGCCCCGGCGACATTCACCCCGAACATCTGGACGAGGCCGCCCGCCTTCTGATCGGCCATGTGGACCGGGAAACCGGCGGGTTCGGCGGCGCGCCCAGGTTTCCCCAACCGTTCCTGTTCGAATTTCTGTGGCGCGCCTGGCTCAGAACCGGAAACCGGGCCTACCGCGACGGCGTTGTGGCAACCCTCGACCATATGGCTGAAGGCGGCATTTACGACCATCTGGGCGGCGGCTTCGCGCGTTATTCGGTGGACGCGCGCTGGCTCGCCCCGCACTTCGAAAAGATGCTCTATGACAATGCCCAGCTCATCGGGCTTTATACTCTGGTCTGGCAGAGCGAGAAAAACCCCCTTTATAAACAGAGGGTTCGGGAAAGTATTGACTGGCTTATCCGGGAAATGCGGATCGAAGACACGGGCTTTGCCGCTGCGCTCGACGCCGACAGCGAGGGCGAGGAGGGCAAGTTCTATGTCTGGGACGCCGCCGAGATCGCAGCCGTGCTTGGCCCGGACGACGCAAAGGTCTTCGCCGCGGCCTATGACGTCACGGCGTCAGGCAACTGGGAAGGCCATACCATCCTCAACCGCCTGCATCGGGTGGGTGCTTTTGACGAGGCCGAAGAGCGGACTCTCGCGCCGCTCCGCGCCAAACTATTAAAAGAACGCGAAAAACGGGTCCACCCGGGCCGGGATGACAAGGTGCTCGCCGACTGGAATGGCCTTCTGATCGAGGCGCTGGCCTTTGCCGGCCTGGTGTTCGACGAGCCCGAGTGGATTGCCCTTGCCAAGACCGCTTTCGATTTTATTACAAGAAAGCTTGTCCTGGACGATTCCGGGCGGCTTTATCACAGCTACTGCGCCGGACGGGCCCGGCACCGGGCGCTACTTGATGATTACGCCAACATGATCGCCGGTGCGCTTACGCTTCATGAAGCGACGCAGGCGCCGCATTATCTTGAACAGGCGCGCGTATGGGCCGTAATTGTCGAAGACGACTTCTCTGACCCTGAGACGGGTGGTTATTTCAATGCGAGCCGCCAGGCCGATGACCTGATCGTGCGCCCCAAAACCATCCATGACGCGGCGGTTCCGGCCGGAAACGCCACCATGATCCGCAATCTGGCGCGTCTTTCTTATCTCACCGGCGCCGACGATTATCGAACGCGGGCAGACGCCGCCGTTCGAGCCTTTGGCGGCGAAATCGAGCGGTCGGTGATGCCTGTCACCAGTTTCCTCAATGCCTGCGATATGCTGTGGAACGCCGTGCAGATCGTCATTTGTGGCGAAAGCGACGAGCTGCAGCGTGCTATCTACGATCAGCCCGTTCCAAACCGCGTCGTCCAGAAAATCGCGCCGGGGACGGAGCTGCCTTCAAACCACCCGGCAACAGGCAAAGGGCTGGTCGAGGAGAAGCCGACGGTTTATGTTTGTGAAGGTCCGACCTGTTCGGCCCCGATCACGGACGCGGACGCCCTTCGTGACCATTTGAAATCACTTTCCCCCGCACTGGAGTAACCCGGTTATGCCACAGCTTTCGCTCCATAGTCCCGTCGGTGACCTGACGCTCCATGAAGAGGGTGGCGCGTTGGTGGCGCTCGACTGGGGCTGGGTGCCGGATCAGAGCCCCACCGCGCTTCTGACCCGGGCGCGAGCGCAGCTTGACGCCTACTTCGATGGAGCCCTGCCGGTCTTTGACCTTCCGCTTCGCCCGGAGGGCACCGTATTCCAGAGAGAGGTGTGGAAGGAGCTTCTCAAAATCCGTTACGGCACCAAAACGACATACGGGGCGATCGCCACCGACCTCGCCACTCATGCCCGCGCAGTGGGCGCGGCTTGCGGACTGAACCCGCTGCCGATCATCATTCCCTGCCACCGGGTGACCGCGGCTGACGGCGCGCTCACCGGCTATTCGGGCGATGGCGGCATAGAGACCAAAGCGGCGCTTCTACGCCTGGAAGGCGCACTTGAAGACCAACCTGATATTTTCGTTTCGATATCGTAATTTTTCCGATCGCGGTGCACGGCCGCTTGAAAGGATACCCTCATGCCCAAAGCCATTCGCATTCACGAAAATGGCGGGCCCGAGGTCCTCAAATGGGAGGACGTCGAGGTCGGCGCGCCCGGGCCGGGCGAAATCCGGGTCCGCACCGCCGCCGCCGGGCTCAACTTTATCGACATCTATCAGCGTTCCGGTCTCTACCCCTGCCAGAATTGCCGCTGGTGCTCGGGCTTGAAGGCGCAGGTGTCATCGCCGAGGTTGGCGAAGGCGTCACCGACCTCGCCGCGGGCGACAGGGTGGCTTATGTCGAGCCGCTCGGGTCCTATGCCGAGGACCGCCTGATGCCCGCTGACAAGGCGGTCAAACTGCCCGACGGGATTGAGGAGCGCACCGCCGCCGCCATGATGCTTAAGGGCCTGACCGCGCATTACCTGCTGCGCCGGACCCACCGGGTGGAGCCCGGCGAGGCCATCCTGATCCACGCGGCGGCAGGCGGCGTCGGCCTGATTGTCTGCCAGTGGGCCAAGGCCTTGGGCGCAACCGTGATCGGCACCGTCGGCAGCGACGAGAAGGCGGAGCTTGCCCGCGCCCACGGCTGCGATCATCCGATTGTCTATACCCGTGAGAATTTTACCGAGCGGGTGCGCGAGATCACCGGCGGCGCAGGTGTGCCCGTGGTCTATGATTCAGTGGGCAAGGCCACGTTCGAAGGCTCCCTCGATTGCCTGGCGCCCTTGGGGCTGATGGTCAGTTTCGGCAATGCCACCGGGCCGTTGCCGCCCATTGACTCAGGCCTACTGGCGCGCAAGGGATCGCTGTTTTTCACCCGACCCACGCTCTTTACCTATATCGCCAAGCGGGCCGATCTCGTGGCCGCGTCCCGGGAGCTGTTCGAGGCTGTAACGGGGGGTAAAATCCGGATTCAGGTCAACCAGACCTGGCCCTTAAAGGATGCGGCCGAGGCCCACAGGGCGCTCGCCGCGCGCAAGACCACCGGGTCGACGATCCTGATACCCTGAGCGACATTTATCGTCGCCTTCAAACGAACATTCCGGGCCTGGCCCTTCCTTCACCTCTCCCTTGATGGGAGAGGGAATATGAGGAAGGCGTGCTGCAGGACCTATGGGGTGACCTTAGGTCGTTATGCAAGAAGGCCGGCGCATGGGCCGGCCTTCCCGAAATCCATCCGATTTCCGCCGATCAGTTATTCATCGAATCGAAGAAGTCGTCGTTGGTCTTGGTTTCCTTGAGCTTCTTCAAGAGGAACTCGATACCGTCCACGGCGCCCATGGGCATCAGAATGCGGCGCAGGACCCACATCTTGGCGAGCGTCCCCTTGCCGACCAGCAATTCTTCCTTCCGGGTGCCCGACTTGGTGATGTCGATGGACGGGAAGGTCCGCTTGTCGGCAATCTTGCGGTCGAGAATGATTTCCGAGTTGCCAGTGCCCTTGAACTCTTCGAAGATGACTTCGTCCATGCGGCTGCCGGTATCGATGAGCGCGGTGGCGATAATGGTCAGCGACCCGCCTTCCTCGATGTTCCGGGCCGCGCCGAAAAAGCGTTTTGGCCGCTGCAGCGCGTTGGCGTCCACGCCGCCGGTCAGCACCTTGCCTGAGGACGGCACCACGGTGTTGTAGGCGCGGGCGAGCCGGGTGATCGAATCGAGGAGGATCACCACGTCGCGTTTGTGCTCGACCAGCCGCTTCGCCTTCTCGATCACCATCTCGGCGACCTGGACATGGCGCGCGGCAGGCTCGTCAAAGGTGGAGCTCACCACTTCGCCCTTGACCGAGCGCTGCATGTCGGTCACTTCCTCCGGCCGCTCGTCGATCAGCAGCACGATCAGAAAGACTTCCGGATGGCTCGCCGTGATGGCATGGGCGATGTTCTGGAGGAGCACCGTCTTACCGGTGCGCGGCGGCGCCACGATCAGACCGCGCTGGCCCTTACCCAAGGGCGAGACGATATCGATGACCCGCGAGGAAATATCCGCTACCGTCGGGTCTTCGCTGTCGAGCTTGAGCTTTTCGGTCGGATAAAGCGGCGTCAGGCTGTCAAAATGGACCTTGTGGCGCGCTTTTTCCGGTTCCTCGAAATTGATCAGGGTGACTTTCAGCAGGGCAAAGTAGCGCTCGCCTTCCTTGGGCGCGCGGATCACGCCTTCGACGGTGTCGCCGGTGCGCAGGCCAAAGCGGCGGATCTGGCTCGGGCTGACATAAATATCGTCGGGGCCCGGCAGATAATTGGCTTCGGGCGCGCGCAGGAAACCGAAGCCGTCCTGCAGCACCTCGATCACCCCGCTGCCGGAGATATCCTGGTCGGTATCCGCCAGTTTCTTGAGGATCGCGAACATCATGTCCTGCTTGCGCAGGTTGCTCGCGTTTTCGATTTCGAGCTCCTCGGCCAGCGCCAGAAGGTCTGCGGGAGGTTTGGTCTTAAGGTCTTGTAAATTCATATGATTATTCGGGTCGTCCCGAAGCTCAGTTGCAAATGTGGAAGAGTTTGACTGGAATTGGATTTTCAGGATTGAATGCAAAGAAGTGGGCCGGATGGCCGTGCTTCACGCTGTTCTTGCGGTATTCTGCGCCCGAAGATCCAATCGAGCCGGAATGACAAACACATCAGGGAAGGAACCGGAGTTCCAAGTATCAGATCGATTGGTTGAAGAACGATTAATGGCTTGTCCGGGATATAAAGTCAAGCCTTCAGATATCAAGGCCTCCGGGTCAAAACGGTTTCACCACCACCATGATGACAATGACAATCATCAGCACCGTCGGCACCTCGTTCATCCAGCGATAAAATGTTGCCGGATGCGGGTTCCGGTCACGCTCGAACGCCTTGCGCCAGCGCGCCAGAAACCCGTGGTAGCCGGTCAGCAGCAGCACGGCCGCCAGCTTCAGGTAAATCCAGGCGGCAGACCATTTCACCACGCCCGGGGTAGCCAGCAGCAGACCGCCGAAAATAAACGTCGCAATCATCGCCGGATTGATGATGCCGCGCAGAAGCCGGCGTTCCATGACCTTGAACAGTTCCGACTGGCCTGACCCCACAGGTACGCCCGCGTGGTAGACATAAAGCCGCGGCAGGTAGAGCATCCCGGCCATCCAGGCAATGACCGAAATGATATGAAGCGCCTTGATCCAGTGATACCAGCCGGTCAGAAAATCCATTTTATCCCCCTCAGCTTGCGTTACCGTTCTTGAAACAAATTTTTTCGGCTGGACAGGTCCAGGTATCCGCCCGCTTGTCATCGATTGCAGCCTCAACCGTGTTGGCGAGCGCCGTGATAAACCCGCTCTCAACCCCAAGCGCCGGCACCCGGACATAGGCCGCTGCGCCCGCTTTCTCGGCCACCGCCTTATAATCCATATCGAGCTCCACCAGCGTTTCGGAATGTTCCGACACAAAAGCAATGGGAACCACCACGATAGCCTTGCCATCCTCGCCAGCCGCTTTGATCTCAAACTCGGTGTCGGGCCCGATCCATTCAAGCGGTCCGACCCGGCTCTGGTAAGTCACCCGCCAGTCGAGGTCCCGCCATGGCAACCGCGCGGCGACAGCGCGCGCCGTGGCCTGGACCTGGAGCGCGTAAGGGTCGCCGCCATCGACAATCTTCTTGGGCAGACCGTGGGCCGAAAACAGCAGGCGGGCGGTCGCCATATCAACGCCGGCCTCTTCCACTGTCTTACCGATCAGGTCGGCGTGCGCCGTAATGAAATCGGGCTCGGTCGGATAACAGCAGACCTGATCGGTCGGGACGTCAAGACCCGATGTCTCTGCCGCTTTCCGCCAATGCCCAAGCGACGACTGGGTGGTGGTGGTGGAAAACTGGGGGTAGAGCGGCAGCAGGACCACCCGGCCGGGCCTGAATGCCTTGACCGCCTCAACCGTCTCGTAAGCAAAGGGATGCCAGTAGCGCATGGCGACAAAAACGCGGACCGTCATGCCGCGGCGCTCCAGCTCCGCCTCAAGCGCTTCGGCCTGAGCGTCGGTTTCCTCGAGAAGCGGTGATTTGCCGCCAAGCCTGGCGTAAATCTCCTGCGCCAGAGGCGCACGGCGGGCTGAAATGATTTTGGCAACCAGCCAGCGCAAGGGCGTTGGCAGCCGAATGATTTGCGGGTCGAAAAACAGATTGAACAGAAACGGCTTTACCGCGCCCGGATTGTCGGGCCCGCCGAGGTTCATCACGATGACGGCAACGCTCTCCGCTTCCGCTGTCACCCCTGCTCCCCTTTGAGCCGCCGCACCAGCGCCTCCACATGGGCAAGCGGAGTCTCAGGCACAAAGCCATGACCCAGATTGAAAATATGCCGGCAGCCTTTCAAGGCACCCGTGATGCGATCCACGTCGGCGTCCATCGCGGGACCGCCTGCGGCCACAAGCCGCGGGTCAAGATTGCCCTGGACCGCCGCAAGCGGCGCCAGATGCTCGGCCGCCCATTCAGGCGGCAGGGCGGTATCGATCCCAACCGCATCGACGCCGGTTTCCCGAACATAGGACAGGTACATCGGTCCGGCGCCGCGCGGAAAGCCGATCACCGGCACATCCGGAAATCTGGCCTTCAGGGATTTTACGATGGCCCTGGTGGGCGCGATCACCCAGCGCTCGAACTGGCTCGGCGGCAAGCTGCCGGCCCAGGTGTCGAAAAGCTGCACCACCTCCGCCCCGGCCTCGATCTGGCGGGCGAGGTACTGACTGGTGCTCTCGACCAGAATATCGATCAGCGCCTGAAAGCCCTCAGCGTCGCCGTAAGCCCAGGCCTTGGCCGGGGCCTGGTCCGGGGTGCCCCGCCCGGCGACCATGTAGGTCGCGACCGTCCACGGGGCCCCTGCAAAGCCGATCAGCGTTACATCTCTGGGAAGCTCGTCCTTAAGACGCGCGACGGTCTCATAGACCGGGGCCAGATGATCGTGAAAGCCCTTGTCCGATAGCCGCGCGAGGTCCTGGCCGTTGGTCACCGGCTCGAGGACCGGGCCTTCGCCCTGCTTGAAGTCAAGCGGCTGGCCGAGCGCGTGGGGCACCACCAGAATATCGGAAAACAGGATCGCCGCGTCGGCGTGAAACCGGCGGATCGGCTGCAGGGTTATCTCCACCGCCAGGTCCGGCGTGTAGGCCATGGTCAGAAACGAGCCCGCTTTGGTGCGAAGCTCCCGGTACTCAGGCAGGTAGCGGCCGGCCTGGCGCATGAACCAGAACGGGGCCCGATCGACGGGATGCCCTGCCAGCATGTTCAACAGACGCTTCCCGGTGGTTCGCCCTGAAAGGCTCGGCATTGAGGTTTCCATAACCGTCCTTCTACCTTTTATTCTTTTAGATAAAAAGGATGTAGTAGATAGAGAATCCCTGTGGATAAGGGGAATAGATTTTTGTCCACAGAGATATCAAGACTCGGAGGGTATGTCTTTAATCGGGCCTTCGGTTCGTCCCGGCTTCGGGACAAGATGACAATTACGGGACGGTGTGCAGGATCGAAAAGCGGGGATAATGGGGATAACCTGTTCTCCAGCACGCTTTTGCGGTCCGTATTCGCGTCTTTCATGGGATTGTGACAGCCGGTTACCCCCCTGTGTACGGCTGTAAGGTTCCATGTGCACGGCTTTCACGAAATTAGCGAGCGCTCCAAATAGTGCCATGTTATCCACAGTTGTCCCCAGCCTGTCGGGGCGTGCTGTTGATGATCTTTGCTTGACTTCGCAGACCGAGCTGGCGAAATCTGATCGCAAACCGGAGGACGCCTGAACGACCATGACCAAGTTTCACCTTCACCTTCTGTCCGATTCCACCGGCGAGACCCTCGACGCCGTGGCCAAGGCGACGCTTGCCCAGTTCTCGGGCGCCGATCCGGTACGGCATTTCTGGCCGATGATCCGTAATCTCCGGCAACTGGAAGCGGCCCTTGGCGAAATCGAGGACAAGCGCGGTCTGGTGATGTTCACGCTGGTGAATGAAGAGATCCGCCAGGCGCTCCTCCAGCGCCTGAAAGAGCAGAATATTCCTTATATTGCTGTGCTCGATCCGGTGATCCGGGAGCTTGGCGTGTACCTGGGTGAGAAATCCAAGGCCAAACCCGGCGAGCAGCATGCGCTCACAGAGGAATATTTCCGCCGGATCGAGGCGATGAGCTACACCATGGCGCACGATGACGGTCAACTGGTGGACAATATCACCAAGGCCGACGTGGTTCTGGTCGGGGTATCGCGAACCTCGAAGACGCCGACCTGCATCTATCTGGCGAACCGGGGCGTCAAGGCGGCGAACGTGCCCATCGTCCCGGACTGCCCGCTGCCGGACGCGCTTTTCAGAGATGGCGGCCCGATGATCATCGGGCTCGTGACCAACCCTGAACTGCTGATTCAGATCCGCCAGAGCCGGCTTAAGGCAATGAACCAACACAAGGCCTCCCGTTACGCGGATCCGGAAGCGGTCCGCGAGGAGATTACGTATGCGCGCCGCTTGTTTGCCCGCAACGGCTGGCCGGTGATCGACGTCAGCCGTAAATCCATCGAAGAGACCGCGGCGGCGGTGATCGCGCTTCTCAACCGCCGGCGCGAGCAGGACGAGCAAGGAACCCTGTTCGCATGACGGCTGGTGAATCTGAACCCGGGATTATCCTGGCCTCCGAAAGCCCGGCGCGCCGCCGGATTTTGGAAGCGGCAGGCGTTCGCTTTACCGCGCGCCGCGCGGCGCTTGACGAGGACGCGGTGCGCGCCGCCATGCTGGCGGAAGGCGCACGCCCGCGCGAGATTGCCGATACCCTTGCCGAGATGAAGGCGCTCCGGGTTTCCGCCGGTGCGGGCGAGGCGCTGGTGATCGGCGGCGACCAGCTTCTGGTCATGGACGGGGCCCTATTTTCCAAGGCCGACGACATGAAAGGCGCGCGCGACCAGCTTTGCGCACTTCGCGGCAAAACCCATGAGCTGGTGACCGCGCTTTGCGTCGCCCGGGGCGGGGCGGCGATCTGGCGCCATATCGAAGTGGTGCGCCTGACCATGCGCGATTTCTCCGACAGCTTTCTCGACCGGTATCTGGACGCCGTCGGCGAAGATGTGCTCTCTTCGGTGGGCTGCTATCATCTCGAAGGATTGGGCGCACAGTTGATGACCCGGATCGAGGGCGACCATTTCACCGTCCAGGGTCTGCCTTTATTGGCGCTGTTGCAGTTCCTGCGCGATCAGGGGGTGCTGGAGACATGATCGAACCGAAGCCGGCGCTGACCGGAGGCGCGCGTGTGGCCGGCGTGATCGGCTGGCCAGTCAGCCATTCGCGCTCGCCGCGTCTGCATGGCTACTGGCTGGCCAAATACGGGATCGACGGGGCCTATGTGCCGCTTGGCGTTCGGCCCGATGATCTGGCCGAAGCGCTGTCCGCCTTGCCGAAACTCGGTTTCCGTGGGGTCAATCTCACCGTGCCGCACAAGGAAGCCGCGCTGGCGCTGGTCGATGATGTGGACGAGACCGCGCAACGGATCGGGGCCGTGAACACCGTCATTATTGACGAGCGTGGCCGCCTTTACGGGCGCAACACCGACGTCTTCGGGTTCATGGAAAACCTGCGCGACCGGGCTCCGGACTGGCGCGCCGACCGGGGGCCTGCGGTGGTCCTCGGCGCAGGCGGCGCGGCGCGGGCGGCTGTTGCCGGTCTTGTCGATGCCGGGACCGAGGTGCGGATCGTCAACCGCACACGGGCGCGGGCCGAGGCGTTGGCTGGCAATGTCGGCGGTCTAACCGTTTATGATTGGGAAAACCGGGCGGACGCCCTCCATGGTGCCGGGCTTGTGGTCAACACCACCACACTCGGCATGGCCGGCAAGCCGCCGCTCGAGATAGACCTTGCGCCCCTGAACGATGATGCGGTGGTCGCCGACATCGTCTACACGCCGCTTGAAACCCCGCTTCTGAAAGCCGCGCGGGCGCGGAGCCTCGCCGCAGTCGACGGGCTCGGCATGCTGATCCATCAGGCCCGGCCCGGCTTTGCCGCCTGGTTCGGGCGCGAACCGGAAGTTGACGGGGACCTGCGCCGCTATCTCCTCGCCGATCTCGAAAGCACAGCGTGATGAAAGGCCCGGTCATTCTGTGCCTCACCGGCTCCATCGGCATGGGCAAGTCGGAGACCGCACGCATGTTTCGGCGCCTGGGCGTGCCGGTGTTCGATGCCGACGCGGCGGTCCATGCTCTGTTGGCGAAGGGCGGTGCGGCGGTCAAGCCGGTGGCCGCCGCCTTTCCGGGTGTCGAGAAAGCGGGCGCCATCGACCGCAAGGCGCTTGGTGCAAAGGTCTTTGACAACCCGCCGGCGTTGCGCAGCCTTGAGGGCATTCTTCATCCGCTGGTGCACGCGTGCGAACGCGCGTTTGTCAGCCAGGCGCGCCGCCGGCGCGCGCCTGTGGTGGTCCTCGACATTCCGCTTCTGTTCGAGACCGGCGGCGAGCACCGCTGTGATTATGTGGCTGTTGTCTCGGCCCCGAAAATTGTGCAACGTTACCGGGTGCTGCGCCGGCCGGGGATGACCGGGGATCGGCTTTCCCGGGTTCTGGGCCAGCAGATGCCCGACAGGGAAAAACGCAAACGCGCCGACTTTGTGATCCGGACCGGCAACGGCAAAGCCTTCGCGCTTCGTCAGGTCAAGCGGATCATCCGAACTGTTACGGGATCGAAATAAAATGCGGGAAATTGTCTTCGATACGGAAACCACCGGGCTCGACCCGAACCAGGGCGACCGGCTGGTGGAAATCGGCTGCGTAGAATTGATGAACCTGGTTCCCACCGGCCAGACCTTCCACGCCTATGTCAATCCGGAGCGCGACATGCCCCAGGCGGCGTTCGAGGTTCACGGGCTTTCCGAGGATTTTCTGCGCAGTCATCCGGTGTTCGCCGAGGTGGTCGCCGATTTCCTCGATTTCATCGGCGACGCCACCCTGGTGGCCCACAACGCCGACTTCGACATGAAGTTCGTCAATGCCGAACTGAGGCTGCTGGGATTTCCACCCATCGACGGCGGGCGGGTGGTCGACACGCTCGCCATCGCGCGCAAGAAATTCCCCGGCTCGCCGGCCACGCTCGACGCGCTGTGCAAGCGCTTCGACGTTGACAATTCAGGACGCACCAAACACGGCGCGCTTCTCGATTCCGAACTGCTGGCAGACGTTTATCTGGAGCTCAAAGGTGGCCGCCAGGTGGGCCTCGCGTTGGTCGAAAACACGGCGACGTCGACGGAACGCCAGCGGGCCGCGCGGGTTGCCCGCGCACCACGGCCGCATGCGCCAACGCCGGAAGAACTGGCGGCGCATGAAGCATTTCTGGGTGAACTCAGCGATCCGATCTGGCGCGAAGCGTAAAACCCACCCGGTCATTCCCGCGAACGCGGGAATCTCGG
This sequence comes from uncultured Alphaproteobacteria bacterium, assembly GCA_963746725.1. Taxonomy (GTDB): domain Bacteria; phylum Pseudomonadota; class Alphaproteobacteria; order Sphingomonadales; family Govanellaceae; genus J090. The sequence goes on from CAVVCF010000005.1 coordinate 91,806, forward strand.
GCCTGCTGTCCAGAGATCCCCGTTTGCACGGGGATGACGCTTTTGATTGTTTCGCGCTGACTTTCAGTTTGCCGGTTGGTCGCTCTCTTCGGCTGCCGCTTCGCCACCCTGCTGCTGTTGATCCAGGTGTTGACGATAGAGCGCGGCGAAATCGATCGGCTCCAGCAGAAGCGGCGCATAACCGCCGTCCCGGGTGGCGTCGGCAATGATGCGGCGCGCAAACGGGAACAGGATCCGCGGGCATTCGATCAGCAGAAACGGTTGCAGCGATTCCTTGGGCAGGTTGCGCGCGCCAAACAGGCCCGAATAGACAAGCTCGACCACAAACGCGACATCGTCGCCCTGCTTGGCGTTGGCCGTCATCTTGAGGTCGACTTCGTAATTTTCCTCACCGAGCTGGCGCGCATTGACGTTTACATTGACGTCGATCTGCGGCTTCTTTTCGCCCTGCTCCTGGAAAACGCCGGGCGCATTGGGGTTCTCGAAGGACAGATCCTTCACATATTGCGCCAGCACGCCGATCTGAACCTGTTGACCTTCACCAACGGGTCCCTCGTTGGCAGCGGCGCCGTTGCCTTGTTGTTGAATTTCAGCCATATCTTTCGTTCCCTAGAATAATCCTGTCGCGTCCAACCCGGTCGCCCGATGCGACCCCCGGCTCGCCCAAGTACCTGTTCGGGGCACTGGCTAGCATGGATCGCGTGATCGAACAAGATTTTGATCCACCGGGCCCGAGCTTAGGGCCGCTCGTCGTCGCCGGGGTCCGCGCGACGGCCTTCGGTGGTGCCCCCTTCAATGGTACGGGGCGTATTCTCGTTGTCCGCTTCCCAGAATTCGGCGTCGATGATCACATGGTCGTCGCCGGCTCTTCTGTGGCGGCGTTCGAGAAAGCGGAAAAAGCTCGCGCCCACCATGGCGCGCACCGGCGGAATCAGAAGAAGGGCGCCCACCGTATCGGTCAAGAACCCGGGCAGCAGCAGAAACACCCCGGCAATCAGCAACAACATGCCATGGACGATTTCGGCGATGGGCGGCTCGTTGCGCTCCATGGCCTCCTGCATGCGCCGGAAATTCTGCAATCCCTGGTGGCGCACGATGGCAATCCCGCCAACGGCGGTCAGGATCGTCAGCCCCAGCGTCGCGGGGATACCGATGGCGCGTCCGGCTTCGATGAAAAGCGAGATTTCAACAAAGGGAAGCGCCAGAAGCGCCAATAAAATCAAAAAAGCCACAATAAGCCACCGCCCGCTTTTCGGTTCAATCTTGAGGTTTCGGCTCCGAGAGCCTATGTATGACCTAATTCGCGTGACCTCAAAGCGTGAGGGGCCAGACGGTATAGATCCTGTCCGTCCCCTCAATATAGGGCTTTAGGCGCGCGGACCAAGCCCTGATGAGGCGCGGTAGATAAATTATGAGTGGCGGTTTTCCTTATATAGACATCATCCTGCTTGCGATGTTCGCGGCGTTCATCGCGCTCAGGCTCAGGAGTGTGCTCGGCCGGCGGACCGGAAACGAGCGCCGCCCGCCTGAAGAAGTACAGCGCCGCTATGAAAGTGTCGCGACGAACAAGGACCAGCCCGCCACCATCGAAGGCGAGGCCGCGGTGGATCTGGATGCGCCCAAGGCCGATTACCGCATGGTGTTGGGCCCGTCGTCGCAGGCCTTCGATGGCGTGGACGCCATTGGTCGTGCCGACCGGAACTTTGACGTCGACCAGTTCGTGGCCGGCGCGCGCGCGGCGTATGAAATGATCCTGTCCGCGTTCTGGGCAAACGAGCTTGACGAGCTTCGGCCGCTCGTGAGCGACTCGGTCTATGACGATTTTGCCGGCGCGGCGGCGGAGCGCAAGTCCCGGAACGTGACGCTCGACAACCGTCTGGAGCGGGTGCGCAAGATCGAATTCCAGGATGCCCGGATTGACGGCAAGCACGCCGAGATCACCCTCAAGTTCGTCGGCGACGTGCGGCTGATGACCAAGGACAGCGAGGGCCGCATCATTGCCGGCAACCCGGTGGACGCTACCGAGGCTATCGATGTCTGGACATTCGAGCGGGATCTGGGAAGCCGCGATCCGAACTGGACCCTGGTTGCGACCGCGAGCGACGAATGACGCCGGGCGCGTCCGGGCCATCGAGGCGCGCCTCCCTTTGTTTCCTTGTGATCCTGTGCGGCGTTGTTGCGCTGGCGCTGGCTGTTGCGTTTCTGCTTCTCCCTCCGCCCACCGGACTTACACTCGCGCCTGTCGCCTTTAGCCGGCTCAAGGGCTGGTCACAGGATGATCAGAGCGCCGCGCTTGCCAGTTTCGTAACCTCCTGCCAGCGACTCTCTGATCTCGATCCGCGCGCCGTTTACGGTACAGGCCCCGCTGCTCGCCTTGGTCAAAGCTGGATCGACGCCTGCCGGGCGGCGCAAACGGTTCCCGTCCACAACGAGACGGCGGCGCGCCAGTTTTTCGAGCGCAATTTCATCGCCTATAGGGTCCGTGACGGCGAGGCGACCAAAGGCCTTCTTACCGGGTACTACGAACCGGAACTCCGCGGCAGTCTTACCCGAAAAGCCCCTTACCTCACGCCCTTGTACCTGCGCCCGCCGGAACTGGTGACGGTGCCCTTGGGCAAATTCCTGCCCGAGCTTAATGGCCGCAGCATTGCCGGCAAGGTGGAGGATGGCACGCTGGTGCCGTTTGCGACCCGGGGTCAAATCGATGACGGGGCGCTCGCCGACCGCAACCTCGAGCTTCTCTGGGTCGACAATCCGGTGGATGCCTTCTTCCTCGAAATCCAGGGGTCGGGCCGGGTGGTCCTGGACGATGGCCGGGTCATCCGGCTTGGCTACGCCGGCAAGAACGGGCGGCCCTACACCTCGATCGGGCAAGCGTTGATCGACCGCGGCGAAATCGCGCCAGACGACATGTCGCTGCCGGCGCTGAGAACCTGGCTTGACGATCATCCGGACGAGGCGGATGACCTGTTGCGCGAAAATCAGGCCTATGTGTTTTTCCGCCGCCTCGACGGTCCGGGACCGCTTGGCAGCCAGAGCGTGGCATTGAGCCCCGGCCGCTCGCTGGCCGTGGATCGCGGGGTGTGGCCACTTGGCATGCCGGTCTGGCTCACCGGCCATCTGCCGGAGGAGATTGCGGGCCCCGGCGCGGCGCTTGACCGGCTTGTGGTGGCCCAGGACACCGGCGGCGCAATCACCGGTGCGCTCAGGGGCGACCTCTACTGGGGGCCGGGCGACAGGGCCCGGGCGCTTGCCGGTCATATGAAAGACAAGGCCCGGTTCGCCGTTCTCCTGCCTGGCGCGCCAATCGCGAAGGGGGCGTCGACGGAGATGGGGCCATGACCGGGCAGCGGCGCAAACCGGCGCTTGATCCGGAAGACGAACGGCTGTGGCGCTACGCCACGCGCAACGTCCAGCCGCTCGGCCCGGGCCATCAGAAGGAGCGCGCGGAATCGCTGACCCCGGCGCGCCCGGCGCTGAAGCCGTCCCGGGTGAATTTGTCGCTGCCCCCACAGCCACTTCCTCCGCCGCCAAATCCCCGGACCGAACCCCTGGAGGGCCCGGCCAACCGGCAGTGGGCGCGGCGCATGGGCCGGGGCGATATGGCGATTGATGCCCGGCTCGACCTGCACGGCCTGACCCAGGCGGCGGCGCATACCCGGCTGATGCGATTTCTGGCCCAGGCCGCCGCGCGCGATCAGCGCGTGCTTCTGGTCATCACCGGAAAGGGGAAAAGCGGCGAGGGAGAGCGGGGCATCCTCCGCCGCGCCTTGCCGATGTGGCTGCGCGACAGCGCGGTGAGCAACCGTATTCTCTCGGTCTCGGCCGCTCATCCCCGTCATGGCGGGGCGGGCGCCTTTTATGTCATCCTCCGGCGGCAACGGGACGGATAGGGGAGCGCCAGCCGATGACGCCCTTTGGAAAGCGCGTGCGCGAGCTCAGGCGGGAGCGGGGGATTACCCAGGCCCGCATGGCGGCCGACCTCGATGTATCGGCGGCCTATCTGTCCGCGCTCGAGCATGGCCGTCGCGGCCGCCCGTCGTGGTTCCTGGTGCAGAACATCATCGCCTATTTCAACATCATCTGGGACGAGGCCGAGGAATTGCAGGACCTGGCGCGGATTTCCCACCCGCGGATTACCGTGGACACCGCCGGGCTCAGCCCCAAAGCGACCGAGCTTGTCAATCGCCTGGCGGACGGCATTGCGGATCTGCCCGAAGCAAGGATCGCGGCGTTGCTCAAGGTTCTCGAAGGCGATTAGCCGTCTTCCGCGATTTCCTGCTCGGTGCGCGCTGGCGGCGGCACGATCCGAACGGCGGTGACCTGATTGCGCTGGCGGCGCATGACCTCGAACCGGAACCCGCCGTCCTCGAAGGTCTCGCCCGGCCGCGGGATGGTTTCGGCCACATGAATCACCAGACCCGCGATGGTGGTTGCCTCCTCGTCGGGCAGGCTCCAGTCGAACCGGCGATTGATATCGCGAATGGGCACCGTGCCTTCGACCACCACGCTGCCGTCGGCTTCCTCACGGATACCGCGCGCCGCGACGTCGTATTCGTCGGAAATTTCGCCGACAATCTCTTCCAGAATATCTTCGAGCGTAATCAGCCCCATCAGGGTGCCGTATTCATCCACCACCAGCGCAAAGTGGGCGCGGCGTTCGAGAAAGGCATTCAACTGTTCGCGCAAGGTCGTGGTCTCGGGCACGAACCAGGGCGTCGTCATGACCTCGCGGATATCGATGTTGCCGGCGTCGCCCCCCGCCGCCTTGAGCGCGCGCAGCACGTCCTTGGCGTGAAGCACGCCGACGATGTTGTCGGTATTGTCCTTCCACAACGGCAGCCGGGTATGGGGGCTCTCCACCACCGCGTCGACCACCTCCTCGGCCGACAGATCCACATTGATCATCGCCATGCTGCGGCGGTGGATCATGACATCCTCGAGCTGCACCTCCTCGAGCTCCAGAATGCCGCCGAGCATGTCCTTATGGGCCTTCACCAGCCCGCCTTCGCTGGCATGCAGAGCGACAACTCCGCGGATCTCCTCCTTGGCCGACAGCACCGGAGTCCGCGCCTCGATATCGATGCCGAAGATGTGGAGGGTGGCGCGCACCACCATCTGGACGGCGGACACCACGGGCCCGAATATCCTGATCAACAGATCAATCGGCGGTGCCACTGTGAGCGCCAGGCGATCGGGATTGGAGATGGCATAGGTTTTGGGCAGCACCTCGGCGAACACGACCACCAGCGTGGTCATGGCGAGGGTGGCGTAAACCACGCCGTTGTTGCCAAACAGGCGGATAAACAGGCTGGTGGCCAGCGCCGACGCCATGATGTTCACCAGGTTGTTGCCCAAGAGAATCCCCCCGATCAGGCGTTCCGGATCCTCAAGCAAGCGGCGCACCCGAAGCGCGCGCCGCGACCCGTCCACCGCCAGGCGGTGCAAACGCGCCCGCGACGCGGCGGTCAAAGCCGTTTCGGAACCAGAGAAAAAGCCGGAAAGGAACAACAGGGCAACAATGGCGATTGCCGAGAATATAGAGTCAGGGTCCATGTTCTGTGACGGTTTCCGTCCTGTGGATATGCCGGTGTCTATGCGCCGAGAAAAGCCTCCAGCGCGGCGCGCACGTCCGCGTCCTTCACATCCCGCGACAGGACGGCCTTTCCGATCCCGCATGGTAACACGAAGGTGATCCGCCCCGCCTTGACTTTTTTGTCCTGCGCCATGTGGCCCATCAGCGCATCAACGCTGAAGGCGCAATCCACGTCGCTCGAGCTTACCGGAAGGCCATGGGACGCGAGATGGCGGCGGACCCGGGTGGCGTCTTCCTGCGGTGCGAGGCCGAGCCTGACCGAAAGATCGAACGCGACGATCATGCCGAGCGCCACCGCCTCGCCGTGCAGAAGCCGGTCGCCATATCCGCATTCGGCCTCAAAAGCGTGACCGAACGTATGGCCGAGGTTGAGGAGCGCCCGAGCGCCTGCTTCGCGCTCGTCTTCGGCGACGATGGCAGCCTTGGCCTTGCAGCAGGTAACGACGGCATGGGCGATGGCGTCCCCCTCGAGCGCGAGCACCGCTTCGCCATTGTCTTCAAGCCAGGCGAAAAAGGCGGGATCGTTGATCAGGCCGTATTTGACCACTTCGGCGTAACCGGCCCGAAGCTCGCGTTCGGCCAAGGTCGAAAGGGCGCCGGTGTCGGCCAGCACCAGGCGGGGCTGGTGAAAACTGCCGATCAGGTTCTTGCCGTGCCGGCAATTGATCCCGGTCTTGCCGCCGACCGAACTGTCCACCTGGGCGAGAAGCGTGGTCGGCACCTGAATGAAATCGACGCCCCGGCGCAAGACGCTGGCGGCGAACCCGGCAAGGTCGCCGATCACGCCGCCGCCAAGCGCCACGATCATATCGTCGCGCTCAACCTTGGCGTCCAGCAGCCGGTCAAGCACATGCTCCAGCGTGGCGAAACTTTTGGAGGCCTCGCCGGGCGGCACGATGATTGCGCTGTGTTCGATGCCCGCGGTGTCGAGGCTTGCCCCAAGCGCGGGCAGATGATGGCGGGCAACATTTTCGTCGGTCACAATCACCGTCCGGGGCCGGGCCAGAATTGGCGCGATCTCGCGCCCTGCTGACGCAATCAGGCCCGCGCCGACGACAATCTCGTAACTGCGCGGCCCCAGCGCAACGGTGGTGCGGGTCTCAGGCGGATTTGCGGTCATGATCCTGTCTTGCCCCAATCGCATGTGGATTTGAGCGCGTCGAGAATGGCGTCCACCACCTGTTCATGGGGCCCCTGCCCGCTTTCCACCGTAATATCGGCCTCGGCGTACACCGGGTAGCGTTCGTCCGCGAGCTTTTTCAGCACCGCTTCGGCATCGCTGTCCTTGAGGAGCGGCCGGGTATCGCGCCGCGCGGTGCGCTCCGCCAGAAGAGCCACATCCGCTTTGAGCCAGACCGACCGCGCCTGGCGCTTGATGCGCTCGCGCGTTTTGGGGTCCATGAAGGCGCCGCCGCCGGTGGCCAGCACCATCGGCTCGCCGCTCAAGAGCCGGGAAATCACCCGGCGCTCGCCTTTGCGGAATTCGACTTCCCCGAAGTCCTCGAAAATTTCCTGGATCGAGCGCCCGGCCGCGGTTTCGATTTCGGCATCCGCATCCACGAAAGGCATACCGAGACGGCTGGCCAGGCGGCGACCCACGGTGGTCTTGCCCGCGCCCATCAGCCCGACCAGCACCACCGGCCGATCGATCATGCGGTTCGCCGCTTTCTGTTGCCGCCGCGATGCCACCCCGACTCCTTCGTGCCTTTTTCCCGTCGCGGTCATAACATGGCCATAGTGGCCGGTATAGTTTTCCGCTGGTTACCTGTCCCTCGTATACTTGAAGGAGTTGGTCATGCGGAACAAGTTTTTTCAAATCCAGTCCGTGGTTACCAGTCGGTGGTTGTGTGGACAGTGCCGACCGCTATAATCCGGGGCGCATCGCTATAGACGAGAGGGGACATGGGTAAATTCTGGCTTGTACTGTTCACACTGCTGTTTATCGCCATCGGGGCGGGAGTCATATTCCTGATGACGTGGGATATCCCGGCCCCGCAGGAGCATACCGAAAAGGTTCTCCCTGATGATCAGTTCCCCAAGTAAGACCTGGGGGGCGATTGCCCTCGGTCTTGGTTTGGGTTTTGCCACGGCGGTTGGGGCAGCGGACGGTCCGGCGGGCCCGGATGCGGCGCCCGGTCCCTCCGTGGCCACCGCGCCGCCGCGTTCCATCCTGCCGGAATCGAAGGCCGCGAGCCCGTCAGGCGAGGACCTCGGTCTGCCGAATTTCGAAGAAAAGAACGGGACCGGGCCGGCGCAATCCACCGCGCCCGAGACCGGTGGCGACATCGAGGTCGGCACCCTCGACTCAGACACCGGAACCGCGCCCGGCGCGCAATCGAGCGAATTCTCAAAGTTTCTGTGGGACGGCAGCGACGGCAAGACCGTGCTCCGCCTCCTTGACCTGATCCGGCCGGGCCGATCGCGCGCCATGCAGGAGCTGACCCGCCGGCTCTTGCTGACGGACGCGCCGCCGCCACCCGGTGTGAGCGAGAACGACTTTCTGGCCGCCCGGATCAAACGGCTGGCGAGCATCGGCGATCTTGATGGCATCCTCGAACTGGTGAACCGCGCCGGCAGCCGGCTCGACGCTGCGGGCGCGGAGCGGATCAAGGTCGACGCGCTCCTGCTGTCCGGTGACTATGTCGGGGCCTGCGGCTATGCGTCGGACGAATTGCCGAAACAGAGTGACGCTTATTGGCTGGAGGTGGTGACCTTCTGCCGGGCGCTTAACAATGACGGGCCGGGGACCAATCTTTCGCTGGAGATGCTTCAGGACCGCGCCGTCGAAGCGCCGGTGTTCTATAAGCTGATTTCGGCCCTGATGCAGCGCACCGACGACAGCGAGCCGCCCGTCATCGCCAGCATGGAGGCGCCGACCGCGCTTGAAGTGACCATGGCGACGCTTCTCGACGTGGCGTTTCCCGCCGACGTCGTCGACAACGCGCCGCCGATGGTGTTGACCCGGCTTGCCGGTCTTGCGGCGGTGCCGCTCGAGCTCAGGCTCAAGCTTGCCGAAGCGGCGACCCGCATCGGCGGATTTGAGCCGGCCCGGCTGGCGCAGATCTATGCCGTCATTCCGTTCAGCGATGACGACCGGGCCAATGCCACGCTTCTTGCCCAAAGTGCGGAGGAACCGCGCGCCAATGCCCTCCTTTATCAGGTCGCTCTCGGCGGCAAAACCGGGATGGATCGCGCGCTTGCCCTTAAGGCCGGGGCTGACCGCGCGCGAAGCGCCGGCGAGCTGGCGCTCTATGCGGATGTCAATCGGGACGCGCTTGTCACGCTGCCGCCCGACGACGCGTTGATTGCGCTCGCCCCCGACGTGGTGCGGCTTCTCATGCTGGCGGGCGAAGACGATACGGCCCGGGCGTGGTACCGCTTTGTCCGCGACGCCGCCAAGACAGGCAATGCCGACGCCCGGGCGGCAGTGGTCGAAATGTGGCCGCTCCTGGTGGTCGGCAGCGCCGCCGGCGCGGTCCCGCTTTCTGCCGATATTCTCGATCTGTGGTGGCAGAGCCGCGAGAGTCTGCCGCAGGCGACAAGCGCCGATCAGGCCAAGATTCTCTATGCCCTGTTCGAGGCGCTCGGGCACTCCATCCCGGATAATTTCTGGCCCGATCTGATGGGCGGCAACCAGCCCGCGGCAACCGATATGCCGAGCCTACCGGTGTGGCGCGGGCTCTTGAAGGCGGCGTCCGACGGTCACCAGGGCGAAACCGTGGTCTACGCTCTCGCCACGCTGGCCGAGGGCGGGGCGGCCCGGAGCGCGCCGGCCGTCCTTAGCAGTGTGGTGGGCGCGCTCAAAAAGGTCGGGCTTGACGGCCCGGCCCGGGCCATTGCGCTTGAGGCCATGGTGGCCCACGGCCTGTGAACAGTCCTGCGCTTCGGGGGAAGGCTGGATGGCAACACCGTCCGATGACGCGCTGATAGACGCCTTTGTTGAAATGCTTGCCGCCGAGCGGGGGCTGAGCGCCAACTCCCTTGACGCCTATGCCCGTGACCTCGAAGATCTTCGCAGTTTCGTCGCAGGCCGGGGCAGCGCGCTTGGGCGGGCCAAAAGCGATCTTCTGACCGGATACCTGAGCGCGCTCGAGCGCCGGGGCTTCGCCGCGTCGACCGCCATGCGGCGGCTGTCGGCGCTGCGCCAGTTTTTCGGCTTTCTGTTTGCCGAGGGGGTGCGTGCCGACAACCCGGCTGAACGGATCGAGGCGCCACGGCCCGGCCGGCCGCTCCCGAAAACGCTGAGCGAGGCGGATGTGGACCGTCTGCTGGCAGCCGCGTGCACTGCGGTGGAGGCCAGCGACCCCGGCAAACCCGCCGGCGTCAAGGCGCTTCGGATGTCGGCGCTGATCGAAACGCTGTATGCCACCGGCCTCAGGGTTTCCGAACTGGTCTCGCTGCCCCGGGCCGCGGTGGCGGCGGACCGGCCGTTCCTCTATGTCACCGGCAAGGGGGACAAGGACCGGGTGGTCCCGCTGTCGGGCCGCGCGCGCGACGCCATCGCCGCCTACAGCACGGCAGAAGCGGCGCGGACCAAGGCTCCCTCGCGCTGGCTGTTCCCGTCGCGCGGGGCGTCGGGTCACCTGACCCGCCAGCAGTTCGCGCTTCTGCTCAAGGACCTTGGGCGGCGCGCCGGGATTGAGCCGCGCAGGCTGTCGCCCCACGTTCTGCGCCACGCGTTTGCCACTCATCTGTTGTCCAACGGGGCCGATCTCAGGGCGGTGCAGAAGATGCTGGGCCACAGCGATATCTCGACGACCCAGATCTACACCCATGTGCTGGAAGAGCGCCTCAAGGCGCTTGTCGAGGAGAAACACCCGCTGGCGCGCCGTCCGTCTCGTCACCAGTCTCGTCACCAGCCTCGCCGGCGTTGACAACCGCGGGAGCCGGCATTAGCGTGCGCCAACATCTAGACGGGCAGACCGGGTATTGGCTGATGGAGGCGGCACCGAACAGTGATGGTCATTCCCGCGAAGGCGGGAATCCATGGAAGATCAAAGGTCTGGATCCCCGCCTGCGCGGGGATGACGGCAGGGGCAGGTTTGCTATCCGCCGGTACTCCCGACGGAACTAGTGTTAATCAAGGGCAGTCAATGATCACATTTCTCGATTTCGAGAAACCTATTGCCGAGCTTGAAGGCCGAATCCGGGAGCTGCGGGGGATCGATCCCGCCGATGGTGTCGATGTGCAGGAGGAAGTCCAGCGCCTTGAGACCAAGCTCGACAAGCTCCTCAAGGAAACCTATGCCAAGTTGACCCCGTGGCAGAAAACCCAGGTGGCGCGCCATCCCGATCGCCCGCATTTTGCCGATTATGTCGGCGGCCTGATCCAGGACTTTACGCCGCTCGCCGGCGACCGCGCGTACGCCGACGATGTGGCCATCACCGGCGGCCTTGGCCGCTTCAAGGGCCGCTCGGTTCTGGTGATTGGACACGAAAAGGGTGACAACACGGAAAGTCGTCTGGCGCATAATTTCGGCATGGCCCGGCCCGAGGGCTACCGGAAAGCGATCCGGCTGATGAAGCTCGCCGATCGCTTCGGCCTGCCGATCATTACCTTTGTCGATACGCCGGGCGCGTACCCCGGCGTCGGCGCGGAGGAACGCGGCCAGGCCGAGGCCATTGCACGGTCCACCGAGACCTGCCTGTCGGTGGGCGTGCCGCTGATTTCGGTGATTGTCGGCGAAGGCGGATCGGGCGGCGCGGTGGCGCTGTCGGCCGGTAACCGGGTGCTGATGTTCGAGCATGCGGTCTACTCGGTCATTTCGCCCGAAGGCTGCGCCTCCATTCTGTGGCGCACCGCCGACAAGGCCAAGGACGCCGCCGAGGCGCTCAAAATCACCGCCCAGGACCTGTTGGCGCTCAAGGTGATCGACGAGGTGGTGCCGGAGCCGGTGGGCGGCGCGCACCGCAACAAAATGAAGGCAGTCAATGCGCTGGGCGCGGCGCTTGAACGTGCGCTTGGCGATGTGGTTGACCTGAAACCTGAAAAGGTCCGCGCGCTCCGGCGCGAAAAATTCCTCGCCATGGGGGCAACCGGGCTTAGCTGATCCCGACCCTTTGACGCCGTGACGTCATTTTTCCGGCCATCATCAGGGCAGAATGTTGGACTTATTGCCAACATTCGTGAATGTTGGTATAATGTCCAACATGAAAGCAGAGCTTCTGCTGAAGGAGCGCCACCAGATCAGTCCGCGGTCATTCGCAGAGCTTGTCATCTGGCGAGTGCCTGAGCCGGTGCGCGGTTCACTTCATTCCTTGAAGTACCGGCTCGCTTTTATCGTCGAGGGCGAATGCGTAGTGCGCTATGACAACGAGGCTGGGAAAGGCGATCACCGCCATGTGGGCGACCGCGAGGAACCGTACAGCTTTACCTCGCCGGATGATCTGCTTGACGCATTTTGGCGGGATGTTGACGAATGGAGGTTGCGATGACCACAGTAACTTTATCCGTTGCTACCCGTGACGATGTGAATCGGCGTGCGCGGGCGGCCTTCGAGGGTGCGCCACAGGGCGCCCATATCAGCTTTTCCTCGGTAGAAATGCTGTGGAATACGTTGACCAGGAAGCGTTGGGAAATCCTCAAGACTATGACCGGCAGCGGCCCTATGGCCATTCGCGAACTGGCGCGCCGCGTTGAGCGGGATGTCAAGGCGGTTCATGGCGACGTCCATACGCTTCTGGACGCTGGTGTGATCGAACGGACCGAAGACGGCCACATTGAATTTCCCTATGACAAGGTCCACGTGGATTTCATGCTCGACGCTGCGTAAAGACGCAGTGGCCGATGCGTCACACCTTGCCGTGACAGTGCTTGTATTTCTTGCCTGACCCGCAGGGGCACGGCGCGTTGCGCGGCACCCGGCCCCAGGTGGCGGGGTCTTTGGGGTCAATCTCGGCCGCCGCCTGGCGGGAGAAGGACGGACCGCCGACCGGCCCCATGGCCGCGGCGTCATCCTGGCCGGTGATCGGGTCCATGTGATGGGCTTCGAGTGACGCGAGGTCGGGGTCTTCAAGCGGGGGCGGCGCTGCCTGCGGCTGAAGCTGGACGTGCGAGAGCAGCATGGTGATCTCATCGCGCACCCGTTCGAGCATGGCTTCGAACATGGAGAACGCTTCGGTGCGATACTCGTTCAGCGGATCGCGCTGGGCGTAGGCGCGCAGCCCGATCACCTGGCGCAGGTTGTCAAGCTGGGAGAGGTGATCCTTCCAGTGCTGATCGAGGCTTTGGAGAAGCACTGTCTTCTCGATCTGGCGCATGACATCGGGACCGAAGGTGGCGGCGCGTTCCGCCATATGGCGGTTGGCGGCGTCCTGGACCCGGCGCAGCACCTCGGCATCGTCCACGCCTTCTTCCCTGGCCCAGTCGTCGAACGGCAGGTCGAGGCTGAACAGGCGCTGAACCTCCACATCGAGGCCACCCAGATCCCACTGTTCCGGATAGGTCCGGGGCGGGATATGGGTGCGCACGGTTTCTCGGACCACTTCGGCGCGCATATCGTCGATGGTGTCCGAGACGTCGTCCAGGTCCATCAGCTCGCGGCGCTGTTCGTAGATCACCTTGCGCTGATCGTTCATCACGTCGTCGAAGCGCAACAGATTCTTGCGGACCTCGTAGTTGCGGGCTTCGACCTTTTCCTGGGCTTTTTCGATGGCGCGGTTGATCCACGGGTGAATGATGGATTCGCCTTCCTCAAGGCCGAGGCGGGTGAGCATGCTGTCCATCCGCTCCGAGCCGAAAATGCGCATCAGGTCATCCTGGAGCGAGAGGAAGAACTTGGACCGCCCGGGGTCGCCCTGGCGGCCGGACCGGCCTCTGAGCTGATTGTCGATGCGGCGGCTTTCGTGGCGTTCGGTGCCGACCACATAAAGCCCGCCCGCTTCGAGAACCGTTTTCTTGTTGTCCTCGATGTCGGCGCGGATGCTCTTGGCGATGCGCTCGCGCTCCGCCTCGTCCTCGACGCCGTCGGCCTCGTCGGCCATGCGCATGTCGAAGTTGCCGCCAAGCTGAATGTCGGTGCCGCGCCCGGCCATGTTGGTGGCGATGGTCACCGTGCCGGCGCGCCCGGCCTGGGCGATGATATGGGCTTCCTGCTCATGGTAGCGCGCATTCAGCACGGCGTGTTCGATCTTGTGCTTCTTGAGGAGGCGTCCGAGGTGTTCCGACTTCTCGATGCTGACCGTACCCACCAGGACCGGCTGGCCGCGTTTCTGGCAGTCATCGATGAGCTCGATGATCGCCTTGTCCTTTTCCTCGACGGTGCGGTAGACCTCGTCATGTTCGTCGACGCGCTGGATCGGCATGTTGGTCGGGACCTCGACCACGCCAAGCCCGTAAGTCTCGGCAAACTCATGCGCTTCCGTCGCCGCCGTGCCGGTCATACCGGCGAGCTTGGGATAGAGCCTGAAATAGTTCTGGAAGGTGATCGAGGCCAGCGTCTGGTTTTCGGACTGGATCTGGACGCGTTCCTTGGCCTCGAGCGCCTGGTGCAGGCCGTCCGAATAGCGCCGCCCTTCCATCATCCGGCCGGTGAACTCGTCGATGATGACAACCTTGTCTTCCTTGACGATGTAATCGCGGTCGCGCAGGAACATGGTATGGGCGCGCAGCGCCTGGTTGAGGTGGTGAACGGCGGTCACATTGGCGAAATCGTAAAGGTTATCCCCCTCGAGGAGGCCTGCGTCCCGCATCAGCTGCTCGGCGTGCTCGGTCCCGTCTTCGGTGAGCGTCACGCTGCGGCTTTTCTCGTCAAGCTCGTAATCCTCCTCGCCGAGGCTCGGGATGATCCGGTCCACCGCGATATAAAGCTCCGACTTGTCCTCGGTCGGCCCGGAAATGATCAGCGGCGTGCGCGCCTCGTCGATTAGGATCGAGTCGACCTCGTCGATGATCGCGAAGTTGAACGCGCGCTGCACCAGCGCCGCCTTGTTGAACTTCATGTTGTCGCGCAGATAGTCGAACCCAAGCTCGTTGTTGGTGGCGTAGGTGATATCGGCCCGGTAGGCCGCCTTGCGCTCCTCATCCTCGACCGAGGGCACCACGCAGCCCACGGAAAGGCCCAGGAAGCGGTAGATCTGCCCCATCCATTCGGCGTCGCGCCGGGCCAGGTAGTCGTTGACCGTGACGATGTGAACGCCCTTGCCCTCAAGCGCATTGAGATAGGCCGCGAGCGTCGAGACCAGCGTCTTGCCCTCGCCGGTTTTCATCTCGGTGATGCTGCCTTCGTGCAGCACCATCCCGCCGATCAGCTGTACGTCGTAATGGCGCTGGCCCAGCGTCCGCTTGGCCGCTTCGCGCACTGTGGCGAACGCCTCCACCATCAGATCGTCAAGCCTGGCGCCGCCCGCCAGCTGCTCGCGGAACTCGACGGTGCGGGCCGCAAGCGCCTCGTCGGTGAGCGCCTCCAGCTCGGGCTCCTTGGCGTTGATGGCGTCCACCAGGTGATGGTGCCGTTTCACGTAGCGGTCGTTCGAGGACCCGAAAATCTTGCGACCGATTTTGGAAAAACCCAACATCAAACCATCCGACTTTTGCGATGCTCAGGCATTGCGAGGAAATACGACATGAGAGCATCAGATAAGGGCGGGCAGCGTCTCTGTCAACGAAAGACCCGGGGTGGGACCAAATCCCCGTGGACAAGAGAAGCGAAACTGCTTTTAATGCGACGCAGTTAACGAGAGGTAATCGGCATGGCCACTGTCATCGCAAAATCGCCGCTCGCCCCGGCCCGGTTTCCCACCATGATGCCGGTCGCGGGCGTGGAGCTCGCCACCGTGGCCACGGGCAGCCGCTACAAGGGCCGCGACGATCTGTTGCTAGCGACCTTTTCGGAGGGCACCCGGGTTGCCGGGGTCTTTACCCGGTCCAGGGCGCCATCCGCGCCGGTGGAATGGTGCAAGGCGCAGCTCGCCCAGGGCAGCAATCCGACCGCCCGGGCGCTGGTGGTGAATGCGGGTAACGCCAACGCCTTTACCGGCCGGGCCGGGCGGGAGACCGCCGAGGCTGTGGCCGGTGCGGTGGCCCGGACACTGGGCTGTGCGCCCGGGGATGTCTATCAGGCGTCGACCGGCGTGATCGGGGTGCCGTTGCCTTCCGCCGTCATTACCGACCATCTGGACGCTCTTGCCGGCAATCTGGATGGCGAGGCCTGGGACCGTGCGGCCAGCGCCATCTGCACCACCGATACGTTTCCCAAAGGCGCTTGCGACATTGCGCGGATTGATGGCCACCCCGTGGCGATCGCCGGGATTGCCAAGGGTTCCGGCATGATCGCGCCCGATATGGCGACCTTGCTGGCTTTCATGTTCACCAACGCAACTCTACCGGCGGCGGTCCTGCACGAGATTCTGGCCGACGCCACCGACCGCAGCTTCAACAGCATCACCGTGGACAGCGATACCTCGACCAGCGATACACTTCTTGCCTTCGCCACCGGCGAGGACGCCCGGCATGACGCCGTGACGTCAGCCGATGACGACCGGCTTTCCGAGTTTCGCGAAAAATTTCTCAAAGTCGCGCTGGAGCTTGCCCACCAGGTGGTCAGGGACGGCGAAGGGGCGACAAAATTCATCACCCTCCGGGTGACCGGGGCGGAAGATGACGGAGCCGCACGCAAAATCGGGCTCGCCATCGCTAATTCGCCGCTCGTGAAGACGGCGATTGCCGGCGAAGACGCCAACTGGGGGCGGATCGTCATGGCGGTCGGCAAATCGGGCGAGGCGGCCGACCGGGACAAACTGGCGATCAGTATCGGCGGCCAGCCGGTCACCCGGGACGGCATGGTGCGGCCTGACTATGACGAGGCCAAGGCCACGACCCATCTCAAAGGCCAGGACATCCAGATCAGCGTCGATGTGGGCGTAGGGCAAGGCACGGCAACGGTGTGGACCTGCGACCTCACCCACGGCTATATCTCGATCAATGCCGATTATCGCAGTTGAGGGCTTCACCCCGCCGCCGGCCCTGACGACAGACCAACTCGGCCTGCGCTTTCACCGGATGGGGGACCTCGACCGGCTGGTGGAGCTGATCGGGAATATCGAGGTGGCCCGCTATCTCGCCCGCGTGCCGCACCCCTACAGCCGCTCGGAAGGCGAAAGCTTCATCACCGCCACCATGAACGGCGTGACCGCAGAGGGCGAGCTGGTTTACGCCATAACCCTGAAAGGCGAGGACGGGATCATCGGGGCGGCCGGGCTGATGATGGATGGCGGCGGCGCGGAGCTCGGTTACTGGCTGGGTGAGCCCTATTGGGGCCGTGGCTATGCCCGGGAAGCGGGGGCGGCGCTGATCGATCTGGCGTTCGGCGCATTGTCGGTTGACCGGGTCTATGCCAATGTGCGGGCCGAAAATCAGCCGTCGCGCCGCCTGCTTGCGGCGCTCGGGTTCCGGGAACGGGGCGAGGCTTCGGTTTACCAGATGATCGAAAAGCGCGCCGTCATGGGCCCGCACTATGAAATCGTGCAAGACGACTGGAAAGGACGACACCCTTGACCAACTGCCCCGAAGTTGAGTTGAAAGTCCGCGACGACCTTGAAACCGTGCTGGTAGTGGCGGTGGCGCTTGTCGACGTGGATGGCCGGGTGCTGATCGCGGAGCGGCCCGAGGGCAAGGCGATGGCCGGGCTCTGGGAATTTCCGGGCGGCAAGGTGGAAGACGGCGAGACGCCGGAGCGCGCGCTCATCCGCGAGCTTAAGGAAGAGCTTTCGATCGATGTGACCGAGGCCTGCCTCGCGCCCTTTACCTTTGCCTCCCACATTTATGACGATTTTCACCTGCTGATACCGCTTTACCTGTGCCGGCGCTGGGACGGCATGGTCCATCCCCGCGAAGGCCAGCGCGTGCGCTGGCTGCGCCCACTAGATCTGCGCGACGTCGCCATGCCGCCCGCCGACGCGCCGCTGGTCGCCATGCTCAAGGATTATCTCTAGTCTTTTTCTTGCCGAGCCTGTCGGCGAGGCTCGTGGTGCCACTGCCCGGCGCGAGCGGTTTGGGCTGGCTTTCGTGCGGTGACCAGGCGGTTAGGTAAAGCACATCGAAGGTTGCCGGGATCCGGCCATCCGGCCCGCTATGGCGGGCGGCGTAGGCTTCGGCCATGGCCAGGATTGTCGTCCGGCGGGTAAATCCGGTGCGGCGCTCGGCAAGCGCGTTGGCTTCGCCCATGCCGCTGAGGTCGCGCATCAGCGCAAAGGCGTTCTCATACGTGACCGTCAGGCTGTCCACATCGACCATCGGGAGCGCGAACCCCGCGCGTTGCAGAAGACCGCCCGCCGTGCGCACATCGACGAACGGGCTGACCCGGGGGCTGACGCCGCCCTCGACCGCGCTCTCGGCCTCAAGGAAGGCGGCGCGCAGTTCGTGGAGCGTGTCGCCGCCGAGCATGGCGGCCAGCATCAGCCCATCCGGACGGAGCGCGCGGCGGAGCTGCACCAGCGCGCCGGGCAGGTCGTTGACCCAGTGAAAGCCGAGGAGGCTCAGGACAAGGTCAAAGGAGCCGTCAGCGAAGGGCAGCGCTTCTTCGTCCGCGACAACGGCCATGCCCGGGCCCGCGGATAACAGGGCGGAATCGAGGTCGGTGCAGACGATACGAGCGTTCGCGAAGCGCTCGGCCACGCGGTCGGCGGCAATTCCGCCGTGATTGCCCACCACCAGCACGCTGTCGAAGCGCCGCGTGATCTCTCCCAGCCGTTCGTCGAGCCGGTCGGCGATTTCACGGAACAGAAAGTCGTGCTCGCTGAATTTGGCGGCGGCGCGCCGGCGATGCCGGCGCAGCGCGCGGCGGTCGAACGGGCTTGCGCCCGGCCCCTTGCTGTCAGACGGATTGCCCGGATGGCGTTCCTTTGTCATAGTCGCTGTATGACATTTCCTCAGCCCCTAAGAAAGCCTGAACTGCCGGCCTCCCTTGGTGCGGCGCTGCATACCGTGACCGAGGCGCTGTTCCCGCCGCGCTGTATGGGCTGCGGGGGCGAGGTGGATGTCCAGGGCCGCCTCTGCGCCGGATGCTGGCGGGACGTCACCTTTATCGACGCGCCGGTGTGCGCCTCCTGCGGCTATCCGTTCGAGGTGGATCTGGGACCCGATACCCTTTGTGCGGGATGTCTCGCCACGCCACCCCATTATGAAACCGCTCGCGCGGCCTTTCGCTATGATGACGGGTCGCGCCGGCTCATTCTCGCGTTCAAGCATGGCGACCGCCTCGATGCGGCCGCGCCGCTCGCCCACTGGCTCCTGCGGGCCGCGGAACCGGCGCTTGACGCGGTGGATATGGTTGTGCCGGTGCCGCTTCACCGCTGGCGGCTGTTCCGCCGGCGGTTCAACCAGGCGGCGGAGCTGGCGCGCGCCCTCGCCCGCCTTGCCGGGGCGGCCTATGCCGGAGACCTCCTTATCCGGACCCGCGCGACGCCGAGCCAGGGCGGCCTGAGCCGGAGCGAGCGGTCCCGGAACGTGCGGGGTGCTTTTCAGGTCAAGCCCGACGCGCGCTCTCGCCTTCAGGGCCGGTCCGTCCTGCTGGTCGACGACGTCATGACCACGGGCGCAACGGTCGACGCCTGCGCGCGGACGCTGAAGCGCGCAGGCGCCGCCGCGGTTCATGTGATCACGCTCGCCCGGGTCGTCTGAATTTGAGTCCCGTGCCCCCAATATTGCACCGCGGGCAGGTCTTCCTATATAGAGCGGCAGGATTGAGACCAATTTCGGGGCGTGCGAGGAACCATGGCGAAGATTGAGATCTATACCACGATGATGTGTCCCTATTGCTACCGGGCCAAGGCCCTGCTTGAGCGCAAGGGCGTTCCCTTCGAGGAGATTGACGTCGGTATGGACCCGGATCGGCGCGCGGAAATGGTCGAGCGCGCCGGCGGGCGGCGGACCGTGCCGCAGATTTTCATCGACGGCCGGTATGTGGGCGACAGTGACGAACTTGCCTATCTCGAGGCCCGGGGCGAGCTCGACGACCTGCTTGCCGCATGAGGACAGGCGAGGAGCCGACATGACAGACAGGCTGCGCGTGGGATTGGTCCAGATGACGTCAACGCCAGACGTCCCGGACAACATTGCGGTGGCCGAAGCGCTCATCCATCGCGCCGTGGCCGAAGATGCCCGGTTCGTGCTGACGCCCGAAGTGACCTCGCTGATCGAGCCGGACCGGAAACGGCTGCTGGCGAAGGTGGTGGAAGAGGTGGCCGACCCGGCGCTCGCGCGGTTGCGCAAGGTCGCAGCGGACGCTGGTATTTGGCTGCTCATCGGGTCGCTTCCGGTGCGCGTGGGGCCGGACAAGGTCGCCAACCGGTCTTTCCTGATTACCGACGATGGCGCGATTGCCGCGCGATACGACAAGATTCACCTGTTCGACGTGGATCTGGGCGACGGGACAGAATACAAGGAATCGCGGACCTACCAGGGTGGGCGGGAAGGCCGGGTCGCGACCACGCCCTGGGGCAAGATTGGGCTCAGCATCTGTTATGACCTGCGCTTCCCCCAGCTCTATCGCGGCTACGGGCAAAAGGGCGCGTCGATGCTGGCCGTGCCGTCAGCGTTCACGGCGGCGACCGGCGAAGCGCACTGGCATGTTCTGCTGCGCGCCCGCGCGATCGAGACCGGTGCGTTCGTGCTCGCACCCGCGCAATGTGGTATGCATGTGCCGGGGCGCGAAACATACGGCCATAGCCTTATCGTGGACCCTTGGGGTAGAGTGGTGGGCGATGGCGGCACGGAGTCCGGCATCGTGGTCGCCGATCTGGACCTGGGCGAAGTGGACGAGGCGCGGCGCAAGGTGCCGTCTTTGATGCAGGATGTGGCGTTCGAGCTGACCTAGAAAGTTGTTTAACGATGATTGTGTTCGATCTGAAGTGCAGTAACGGCCATACCTTCGAGGCCTGGTTCAAGGGCAGCGAGGCGTATGAGGAGCAGCGCACCGCCGGCGCCGTTACTTGCCCGCTATGTGGCGATGTGCGGGTCGTGAAAGCGCCGATGGCGCCCAATATCTCATCGGGAAAGAGCGACGCGCCTGCGACGGAGCGGGAGGCGGATTTGCCATCGGAGCCGGACAATAGCGGCACCACCCACATGCTCGAGCCGCGTATGGAGATGTTGCGCCAGGCCATGGAGCAGGTCCGTGCCCACGTCGTGGAAAACTTCGATTACGTGGGCAGCAAGTTTCCCGAGGAGGCGCGCAAGATCCATTACGGAGAGACGGACGCCCGTCCGATCTATGGCGAGGCGACGCCTTCGGAGTCCAGAGAGCTTAAAGACGAAGGGGTCGACGTGGTCGCCCTGCCGTTTCCATCCAAGCGCGATTCCTAGAGGTCTTCCTAACCATCTTTCGGGCGGTGGGCCGAAACCAGGTAGTTCACATCGAGATCGCGGTTCGACAGAAACCACTGTCCGGCGAGCGGATTGTAAACCAGACCCTGCTGGTGGTCCTCAACGAATCCGGCTCCGCGTATCAGCCCGGCCAGTTCCGAGGGTTTGAGGAACTTGTGCCAGTCGTGGGTGCCTCTGGGTAGCCAGCGCATCACGTATTCCGCCCCGACGATCGCCATCAGATAAGCCTTGGGCGTCCGGTTGAGCGTCGAGGCGATCAGCAGCCCGCCCGGTTTCAGGAGCTCATGGCAACTGGAGAGGAAAGAGGCGGGGTCGGTCACATGCTCGACGATTTCGAGCGCTGTCACCATGTCAAACCGCGCGCCGGTTCGGACGAGATCTTCCGCGGTGGTCTCCCGGTAGTCGATATCCAGTCCCTGCTCCGCGGCGTGGCGGCGCGCCGCGGCGACATTCTTCGGCGCTGCGTCAATACCGGTCACCTGCCCGCCAAGCCGGGCCAGCGGTTCGCTCACCAGACCGCCGCCGCACCCGATGTCGACCACTGTCCGTCCGGCGAGCGGTTTCAGATCACTGCCGGCGCGGTCGAAATGGGCGTCAATCCGGTCGCGCAGATAAGCAAGGCGGGTCGGATTGAGATGATGGAGCGGCTTCATGGGCCCGTCCGGGTCCCACCAGGTCTCGGCCAGCGCGTCGAACCGCGCCACTTCGCCCGCGTTGAGCGAAGAGACGGGCTCCTCCGGTTGTAATGGTTCTGCAGTCATTGGTTTTCTCGCCTGCGTTGATGCTCTCGCGATACGGGCCCTCCAAGCATAGCCCCTTGCGCCGCTCCAAGCGAGGCCTTATGAATACGCGGGCTTATGCCCCCGGGATCAGGGCAGTTCGCAAAATCAGGACGTGTAATGGCGCGAATCGTAAAAAAATTCGGCGGAACCTCTGTTGCGGATATGGACCGAATCCGCAATGTGGCGCGCCGTGTCAAGGCGGCGGTCGATGACGGTCACGAGGTTGCCGTGGTGGTCTCGGCGATGGCTGGCACCACCGATACGCTGATTGGCTATACCCGCGACGCCTCGCCCATGCATGACGCGCGGGAATATGACTCCGTGGTTGCCGCAGGGGAGCAGATTACCAGCGGCCTTCTCGCAATGGTTCTGCAGGATATGGGCGTACCGGCCCGCTCCTGGCTCGGCTGGCAGATCCCGATCGAGACCGATGGCGTGCACAGTGCGGCGCGGATCGAACATATCGAGACCGCCGAGATTGAAAAGCGCTTCGGCGAAGGCCAGGTCGCGGTCATCGCCGGGTTCCAGGGGATCGGCCCCGACAACCGCATTACCACGCTCGGGCGTGGCGGCTCCGACACCTCGGCCGTGGCGCTGGCGGCCGCGCTTAATGCCGAGCGATGTGATATCTATACCGATGTGGACGGGGTCTATACCACCGACCCGCGGATCGTGCCGAGGGCGCGCAAGATCGAGAAGATCACCTACGAGGAGATGCTCGAAATGGCGTCGCTCGGCGCCAAGGTGTTGCAGACCCGGTCGGTCGAAATGGCCATGAAGCACCAGGTTCGGGTGCAGGTGCGCTCAAGCTTTGAGAATTTGCCCGGAACGCTGGTCGTTGATGAGGATGAAATTGTGGAACAACAGGTCGTCAGCGGAATCGCCTATTCCAAAAACGAAGCCAAGGTCACGCTCGTGCGCGTTCAGGATAAACCCGGCGTTGCGGGCTACATATTCACGCCGCTTGCCGACGCCAATATCAATGTGGACATGATCGTCCAGGACGTCTCCGAAGACGGCAAGATGACCGACCTCACCTTTACCGTTCCCGCCGACGATCTGGAGCGTGCGGTCTCGGTGATCGAAAAGCATCGCGAGGACTTCCCGTTCGAGCGTATTATTGCTGACCGCGATGTGGTCAAGGTCTCGGTCATCGGGGTTGGCATGCGCAGCCACGCCGGCGTCGCGGCCACCATGTTCCGGGCGCTTGCCGAGAAGGGCATCAATATTCAGGTGATCGCCACCAGCGAAATCAAGATCAGTGTGCTGGTCGATGCCGCCTACACCGAACTGGCCGTCCGGGCCTTGCATACGGCCTATGGCCTCGATGCCTGACGGCGGACTCCTCAAGGGAGAGACGTTTTGGCTCTGGATTCGGATATGACGGTCAGCGACAAGGGGCGCGCCCGCCTCGACGCGCTGTGGGCCCGGGGCCGGGAATTCCTCGGCTCCCGCTACGCCATTCTGGGCGGGGCGATGACCTGGGTGTCGGAACGCAACCTGGTCTCGGCCATATCGAACGCCGGCGGCTTTGGCGTCGTGGCGTCGGGCAGCATGTCGCCCGACCTTCTGGACCAGGAAATCACCGCCACCGCAGCACTCGTCGCAAAGCCGTTCGGCGTCAATCTGATCACCCTTCACCCCCAGCTCAACGAGCTCATCGATGTCTGTATCCAGCACAAGGTGGGCCATGTGGTGCTGGCCGGCGGGCTGCCGCCGGGCGACGCCATCCAGCGGATCAAGGCGGGCGGCGCGCGCGTGATCTGCTTTTCGCCGGCGCTGGTGCTTGCCCGGAAACTGGTGCGCTCCGGCGTCGACGCGCTGGTTATCGAAGGGTCCGAAGCCGGCGGACACATCGGGCCGGTGTCCTTGAGCGTGCTTGCCCAGGAAATTCTCCCCCATATCACGGATGTGCCGATATTTGTGGCCGGCGGCATCGGACGGGGCGAGGCCATGGCGGCCTATCTGGAAATGGGCGCGTCGGGTGTCCAGATCGGTACCCGTTTCGTTTGCGCCAGTGAATGCATTGCCCACGAGAATTTCAAGCAGGCTTTCATCCGCGGCGCAGCGCGCGATGCGGTGCCCTCGGTCCAGCTCGACCCCCGGTTTCCGGTGATCCCGGTGCGTGCGCTGAAGAATGCCGCGTCCGAGCGGTTCATGGAAGCCCAGCGCCAGGTCATAGAGCGCTTTCAGGCCGGCGAGCTCGACCAGGATGCCGCCCAGCTCGAGATTGAACACTTCTGGGCGGGCGCCTTGCGGCGCGCGGTGATCGACGGCAATATAGACGACGGATCGGTGATGGCCGGTCAGAGCGTCGGGATGGTCAAGAAAGTGCAACCGACGGCTGAGATCATCGACGAGCTGATTGCGCAAGCCGCCGCCTATCTCAACGACTGAATGTGGCCGGCCCGTTTGGCCGGTGAATGGGAGAGAGACTGAGTGAGTGCCGTACCAGCTGGGCCGCGACTCCTCCTGCGCCGTCTGCGCGAGGCCATGGCGAGTGACCTCCCTGCCCAGAAACGTCTCGATCAGATTGTCCGCCTCATCGCCGCCAACATGGTGGCGGAGGTGTGCTCGATCTATGTCGTGCGCGGCGGCGAAGTGCTCGAACTGTTCGCCACCGAGGGCCTGAAAAAGGAAGCGGTCCACAAAACCCGGCTCCGCTTCCAGGAAGGTCTTGTCGGTGAAATCGCGGCGACCGCCGAACCCCTCAACCTGTCCGACGCCCGGGCGCATCCCAAGTTCGTCTACCGCGAGGAAACCGGAGAAGAGGCGTTTCGTTCGCTCCTCGGCGTTCCCATCCTGCGTGGCGGCCGCGTGGTCGGCGTGCTGGTGGTGCAGAACCAGACCCAGCGCCAATATACCGAAGACGAGGCCGAGGCGCTGCAAACGGTCGCCATGGTGCTTGCCGAAGTGGTCGCGTCCGGCGATCTGGTGGCGCCGGGTGAAGCCGCCGAAGCGACGCTCGAGCGCGCGGCGACGCCAAGCTTTGAGGTGACGACCTTTGCCGAGGGCATGGCGGTGGGCCAGGCGGTGTTCCACGAACCCATTATCGAAATTACCAGGCACATCGCCAGCGACACGGACCATGAGAAGGAGCGGCTCGAAGACTGCCTTGGCCACCTCCATCAGCAGATCGATGAACTCATTTCGGCCGAGGATGTGCAGCGCGGCGGCGAGCACCAGGAAATCCTCGACGTCTACAAGATGTTCGCGGCCGACGAAGGCTGGCGGCTCAGGATCATCGATATCATCGAGACCGGGCTTACCGCCGAAGCGGCGGTGGAGCGCGTACAGGTCGATAACCGCAGCCGGCTGATGCGCACCACCGACCCTTATCTCCGGGAGCGGTTGAGTGACCTCGACGATCTGTCGAACCGGCTGATCCGCCTTCTCGTTGGCAAGCCGGCGACGGCGGCCGCCGAGCACCTGCCCGACGATGCGATCGTGCTGGCCCGCACCATGGGACCGGCCGAGCTTCTGGACTATGACCGTGACAAGCTCCGGGGCGTGGTCCTTCAGGACGGCTCTCAAACCGCGCATGTCACCATCGTCGCCCGCGCGCTCGGCATCCCGCTGGTGGGCAAGGCGGGCAGCGTCCTCGGCCGGATCGAGCCCGGGGAAGAGATGGTCGTCGATGGCGAGACCGGGTGGATCCATGTCTCGCCGTCGCCCGAGATTCTCCAGTCTTACCGCGAGCTGCTGACCGCCCGCTCCGCCCGCGCCGTCGAATACGCCAATCTGCGCGATGAGCCGACCGAGACCCGGGACGGCGTCGCCATCGAGCTTCTGATCAATGCCGGGCTCAGCATCGATCTGCCCCATCTGGAGACCACCGGTGCGGCTGGCATCGGTCTCTTTCGGACCGAATTCCAGTTCATGGTGAGTTCGCAATTGCCGAGGCTCGATTCCCAGGTGGAGTTTTACGCCCAGGTGATGGACGCCGCCGGAGACCGCCCGGTGGTCTTCCGCACCCTTGACATTGGCGGCGACAAGCCGGTGCCGTTCATGACGGGCGACCATGAGGAAAATCCGGCGCTCGGCTGGCGGGCGATGCGGGTGGCGCTCGACCGCCCGGCGCTTCTGCGCCTTCAGGTCCGCGCGCTCCTCAAGGCAGCCGGTGAACGCGACCTGAATCTGATGTTTCCGATGATTGCCGAGGTGTCGGAATTCAAGGCCGGTCGGGCGATCGTGCTCAAGGAAGTGGAGCGCCGGCGAAAGCTCGGGCGTCCCGTCCCGAAGACGGTGCGGATCGGCACCATGATCGAGGTCCCGGCGCTCCTGTGGCAGCTCGACTATCTGCTGCCGCTTACCGATTTCGTCTCCATCGGCTCGAACGATCTGATGCAGTTCCTGTTTGCCGCCGACCGCAGCAACAGCCATATGGCTGGCCGCTACGATCTGTTGTCGCCGCCGGCGCTCAGGACCATCCGCGAAATTGTTGAGCGGGCAAGCGCGCACGAGGTGCCGGTAACGCTCTGTGGCGAGATGGGCGGGCGCACGCTCGAAGCCATGGCGCTTATCGGTCTCGGCCTCAGGCGGTTGTCGGTGGCGCCCGCCGCGTACGGGCCGGTGAAGATGATGCTCCGCAGTCTCGATCTTAAGGCTGTGTCTTCGTTTCTGGAGCGAATCGTTCAGTCCTCCGAACACAGTTTGCGCAATCATCTTCTGGTTTTCGCACGCGATCACGACGTAATCCTGTAAGATTCTGATTTTATTGGGCTAAAAACCGACCAGAAATTAATTTCTGGTTGACTCTTACCATTAAATATTTGTTGACTCGGCTATGTGAGGATTCCCGGCTGAAGAAGGGGCGGACCAAATCGCCTGTCAGAAAAAGTTCAAACCTCGGAGGGCATGGTATGAACGAGTGAGCGCCGAGCTATGTGGAGATCGGCGTTATCGGGAAGGACAAGGCCGAAATGGCGACCAAGACGAGTGAGAATAACGAGCCCGGTGCTGCCGAGGGTGAAGGTGCCGGGTCAAAAAAAGCTGGTATGAACAAAGACAGTGTTGGACGGATTTTGCGCCAGGCCCGAGAGGCCCGGGGCAACCGATCCATTGCGGAGATCGCCGAAGAGATCCGGGTCCGTCCGCATCAGCTCGAGGCCCTCGAAGCTGACGATTACGACAGACTGCCGGGGCTGATTTATGCCGCCGGCTTTATTCGGGCCTACGCCCAGTATCTCGGTCTCGATAGCGAGGCCCTGGTCACGCAGTTCAAGCGCACGGCGCATACCGAAGACCTCGAAGCCCACCTCGCCTTTCCCGAACCCTTGGAAGACCCGCGCGTTCCGCGCCGCTCCCTGGTGGCCGTTGCCTGCGCCCTCGCCGTAGCGGTCTATGGCGCATGGTACGGATTCTCGTCGCACGAAAAGCCCGGCTATGAAGATGTGCCGATGGTGAGTTCTCGCCTTGCCGGCCCGGGGCAGGGAGCGGATGCAGCGAAACCGCAAAGCGAGTCGCCGCAAGCCACAACCACCGACGCTCATGTGTCCGCCAAGGCCGAAACCGGTTTGATGGGCATTGCCGAGGCAAATGCAGCCCCGCGCAAGCGCCCGGCTGCGGAGTCTCCGAAGGCGGTGGAACCGGAAGTCGTTGCAAGCGCTGAAACCACTCCCGCGCCTGAACCCGCGGCCGCCTCAAAACCGACAGTTGATGCCGGCCAGATCACCGTCCGCGCCCGCCAGGATGCCTGGGTGCGCATTGAAGGCCCGGGCGCCAAGCCGGTCATGGACAGGGTGCTCAAGGCCGGTGAAGCCTATGATGCGCCCGCCGGGCAAGGTCTTTACATGATGACCGGGAATGCCGGCGCGCTCGACATCATGGTGGACGGCAAGCATGTGGGCTCCCTTGGCCCCCGCGGGGCAATCCGCCGTCATGTGGCGCTCGATTCCACGCTTTTACGCACGGCGTCCGCCGTCCGGCAGGAATAGCGCTCTCCCTGATCGGTCAGTCGCGCGGTTTGTCCTTGCGATCCGCGGTCATTTTGCCCATGTTAAAGCGCGAGACTGACCCGGTGGCGTGACGCCCCGGGGTAGCGCAACGGACTTCTAAATTCATGAGCGTGCGACCTTATCGCGATATTATCCGGCGGAAATGCCGGCAGATCCATGTGGGGGATGTGCCGGTGGGCGGCGATGCGCCGATTTCGGTCCAGTCGATGACCAATACGCTGACCTCGGACGCCGCGGCGACCATCGACCAGATCCGCACACTGGAAGAGGCTGGCGCAGACATCGTTCGGGTGTCCTGTCCTGACCAGGAGTCGACCGCCGCGCTTGGATCAATCGTGCAAGCGGCCAACGTCCCGATCGTCGCCGACATTCATTTCCACTACAAACGCGCCATCGAAGCGGCCGAAGCAGGGGCCGCCTGCCTGCGCATCAATCCCGGCAATATCGGGTCGGCGGATCGGGTGCGCGACGTGGTCCGCGCCGCGCGCGATCATGGCTGCTCGATGCGGATCGGGGTCAACGCCGGGTCGCTGGAGAAACATCTTCTGGAAAAATACGGAGAGCCCTGCCCCGAGGCGCTGGTGGAAAGCGCGCTTGAACACGCCCGCATCCTTGAAGACAACGACTTTTTCGATTTCAAGATCAGCGTCAAGGCGTCGGACGCGTTCCTCGCCGTGGCGGCCTATCAGGGCCTGGCGGACGCCTGCGACTATCCGCTGCATCTTGGCATCACCGAGGCCGGCGGCCTGCGCGCCGGCACCGTCAAGTCGGCGATCGGGATCGGGAATTTGCTGTGGGCCGGGATCGGCGACACCATCCGGGTTTCGCTGTCGGCCGACCCGGTCGAGGAAATCAAGGCCGGGTTCGAAATCCTCAAATCGCTCGGTCTGCGCCATCGCGGGGTCAGGGTCATTTCCTGCCCGTCGTGCGCGCGCCAGGCCTTCCCGGTCATCAAAACCGTTGAGACACTTGAGGAACGCCTCGCCCATATCGCAACGCCCTTGACCCTCTCGATCATCGGATGCGTGGTCAACGGCCCGGGCGAAGCGCGCGAAACCGATATCGGGCTCACCGGTGGGGGCAAGGGCAACCACATGGTCTACCTCAGCGGTGTTGCCGACCATAAGATTGACGAGGGCCAGCTTGTGGACCATATCGTCGAGCTGGTGGAGCGCAAAGCAGCCGAGCTTGAGGCCCAATCGGCGCCTTTATCCAAGGCATCTTAGCGAAAATCAGGGAGGAGGATCCCGTGGCGCGATTGCAGCCCGTGCGCGGCACCCATGACATCTTGCCCGAGGAGGGGCGGCAGTTCCGGCACATTGTGGAGACCTTCCGCGGTCTTGCCGAACGCTACGGCATGGGCGAGATCGCCACGCCGATCTTCGAGTTTACCGAGGTGTTCAAGCGCTCTCTCGGCGAGACCACCGACGTGGTGACCAAGGAAATGTATACCTTCGAGGACCGAAGCGGCGACATGATCACGCTTCGGCCCGAATATACCGCCGGGATCGTGCGCGCTTTCATCTCCGGCGGCCTGCAGCAGAGCCTGCCATGCAAGCTCTATGCGGTAGGCCCCATGTTCCGGCACGAGCGTCCGCAGAAGGGGCGGCTGCGCCAGTTCCACCAGCTCGATGTGGAGATCATCGGCGCGCCCGAGCCCACCGCCGACGTGGAAGTGCTGGCGCTGGCGTGGGACCTGCTCGTGGCGCTCGGCCTCGGCGACAAGGTGGTGCTCGAGCTCAACAGCCTCGGCGACGCCGCAAGCCGGGCGGCGTATCGCGATGCGCTGGTGGATCATTTCAGCGCCTACAAGGACCGTCTGAGCGAGGACAGTCTCGACCGGCTGGAGCGCAACCCCTTGCGGATTCTCGACTCCAAGGACGAAGGCGACCGCGCGGTGATCGCCGACGCGCCCATCATGACCGACCATCTGAATGCGGAATCGGCGGCGTTTTTCGACGCGGTTTGCGCAGGGCTCGCCGCGCTCGAAATCCCCTACACCGTAAATCGCGCGCCTGGTGCGCGGGCTCGACTATTACACCCACACCGCGTTCGAGTTCACCACCGAGTCGCTCGGCGCACAGGGCACCGTGCTGGCCGGCGGGCGTTATGATGGTCTGGTCGAGCAGCTGGGCGGGCCGGCGACGCCGGGTATCGGTTGGGCGAGCGGGATCGAGCGGCTTGCCATGTTGCTCGAAGACCCGGCGCCGGCACCCCGCGCCATTGCGGTTGTCCCTCTGGGCGAGGCGGCGGAGCGCGAAGCGCTCACCCTTTGTCACCGCCTGCGCGGCGACGGGTTTGCGGTCGACATGGCCTACCGCGGCAACATGGGCAAGCGGATGAAGCGCGCCAACAAGATCAATGCCCGCGCGGCGGTGATCCTGGGCGACGACGAGCTTGCCCGTCAGGCGGTGGCGGTGCGCGATCTTGACAGTGGGGAGCAGAGCCGAGATCCCGCTCGTAGACCTTGCCGCCGCGCTCTCGGCCTTTCGGCGGCAGTAACCCGTCATGATCCCGCAGGAAAAACTCGAGCAGCTGATTACCCGCCATCAGGAGCTGGAGCACGCCATGTCGGAGGGCGGCGAGATTTCGGGCGACGAATTTGCGAAACTCTCAAAAGAATATGCCGAACTTTCCCCGATCGTTGCCGCCGCCAAGGCGCTCAAGGCGCTCAACCAGGAAAGGGCCGATCTTGAAGGTCTGATAGGCGATCCGGATACCGACGCCGAGATGCGGTCGCTTGCCGAAGACGAGTTACCCGAGATCAGAGCACAAGGTTCCGGAGCTGGAACGGGAGCTGCAAATCCTGCTGCTGCCAAAGGACGCGGCGGACGAAAAGAACGCCATCCTCGAAATCCGCGCCGGCACCGGCGGCGAGGAAGCGGCGCTGTTCGCCGCCGACCTTTTCGATATGTACCGCCGCTATGCCGAGCTTCAGGGCTGGAAGTTCGAGGTCATGAGCGCGTCCGAAAGCGACATCGGCGGGTTCAAGGAAGTGATCGTGCTGGTGAGCGGCAAGGGCGTGTTCGCGCGGCTCAAATTCGAGTCCGGCGGCCACCGCGTCCAGCGCGTGCCGGAAACCGAGGCGGGCGGTCGTATCCATACCTCCGCCGCGACCGTCGCCGTGCTGCCCGAGGCGGAAGACGTGGATATTGCAATCGCCGACAAGGACTTGCGGATCGACGTCTTCCGGGCGAGCGGTCCGGGCGGCCAGTCGGTCAACACCACCGACAGCGCGGTCAGGATCACTCACCTGCCCACCGGCCTCGTCGTGCAGCAGCAGGACGAAAAGTCCCAGCACAAGAACCGCGACAAGGCGATGAAGGTGCTGCGCTCCCGGCTTTACGACATGGAACGCGCGCGCAAGGACGCCGAGCGCGCCGCCACGCGCAAGGGCCAGATCGGCTCCGGCGACCGGTCGGAGCGGGTGCGCACCTACAACTTCCCGCAAGGCCGGGTGACTGACCACCGCATCAATCTTACGCTCTACAAGCTCGATCAGGTGATGGCCGGCGAAGCGCTCGATGAGATCATCGCCGCGCTGATCGCGGACGATCAGGCGGCAGCGCTCGCCGCCCTGGAAGCAGATGCCTGACCCTGGGACAGTCGTCGCCCGATCCTGACAGTTCGGCGCGTTTTGCGCGACGCCATGCGGGCCCTTCGGCGGCCGGGATCGACGCGGCGCCCCTTGATGCGCGGGTACTTGCTTGCCGAGGCTCTGGGTGTCGAGCGCACGAGGCTCATCACCGATCCCGACCGCGTGCTGACAGAACAGGAAGCGGCTCAGTTTGATGGCTTTATCCGTCGCCGGGCAGCGCGCGAGCCGGTGTCCCACATTCTCGGCCGGCGCGAATTCTGGAGCCTGCCGTTCAAGGTGACGCCGGCGACGCTTGCGCCCCGGCCCGACAGCGAAACGCTGGTGGCCGCGGCGCTCGCCCACGTGAGGGAGCGCGGGCTCGGCGGCGCGCCGCTTCGCCTTCTCGATCTCGGCACCGGCACGGGATGCCTGATCCTGGCGCTCCTCAGCGAGCTTCCCGCGGCCACCGGCGTCGGCGTGGATCGGAGCGCGGAGGCGGCGACTGTGGCGCAAGAAAATGCCGTCTCCCTTGGACTTGCAAACCGGTTCCGCCTTGTGGTGGGTGACTGGACCGATGCGCTCGGGCGCGGTGAGTGCTTCGACGTCATCGTCTCCAACCCGCCCTATATTGCGAACGCGGAATTCGAAGACCTCGACGCGGAGGTGGTGCGCTACGAGCCGGGGCTCGCGCTCAAGGGCGGCGCGGACGGGCTCGATGCCTATCGCCGACTGCTACCCGGGGCTGTGAAACACCTTGTCGCGGGCGGCAGGCTTTTTCTTGAAATCGGGGCGGGTCAGGCTGCGGCGGTCGAAGACCTCTGTCGCAATGCCGGTATGGCGGATGTCGGCATATTACAGGATCTGGGGGGCCGGGACCGGGTGATTGTCGCGTGCAAAGGAGAAAAAGTCGCCGGTGGCGCAAAATAACGGTTGGAAAATGAAAAAGGCCACGCTAGTCTTGGCCCGCTTGAAAGCGGGGTTTACGTTGCCGACGGACATTAAGGTCCCTCGGCCCCAGAACCAGCCAGAAAATATGAGCTTTTAGAGAGCGCTGCCAGAGCGGTGGCCGGATGAGCGTGATAGCGGTCATGCTCCTGGTCCTGAAACGGGCGTAACAAACAACCGAAGCATTATATATGAGAAAACCTCAGAATTCTCGTCGCGGCCGGGGTCGGAATACCGGCGGTCGCCCTATGGGGAACGGGCGTCAACAGCGACGGCCCCAGAATCCCTCGTCCAGGGTGTTTGACAGTCAGGGCCCGGACGGACGGGTCAAGGGCACGCCTGCGCAGCTCTATGATCGCTACAAAAATGCCGCGCGGGAAGTGCAGGGCAGCGACCGCATCCTGGCGGAATCCCTGATGCAGTTCGCCGATCATTACTACCGGCTGTCGGCAGACGGTCAGGACCAGCCGAATGCGGACCGCAGCCGGCGTGATGGCGATGACGTGCAGGACAATCGCGACTCTCGTGGACCGACCGGCGGGGAAAACGGTGAACAGCCAGAGGAGCAAGCCGCTTCCGCCGCCGTCGAGAGCCAAAATGGACGGGACGTGGAGCAAAGCGAAACGGAGTCGCGGGTCACCGAGGACCAGATCCCCTTCCTTCGCCAACGCGGTCGGCCGACCAGCGAAAAACCGGCTGGTCTGGCGGACACTGCGCCGTCAATGGAAGCCGGAACGATGGACGGGACCGGCGTAATGGCGAATGGCGAGGACAAACCGGCGCCGCGTCGCCGGGGCCGGCCCCGGAAGACCGAGGCCGCCGAGCCGAGCGCCACCCCGGACGGCTCCGCTGAGATCGAGAAACCCAAGCGCCGTGGCCCCGGTCGCCCCCGGAAATCGGAAACGCTTTCCGCAGAAAGCGCGGCCCCTGATGAGGAGGAAAAGCCCGTGCGCCGGCGTGGGCCGGGCCGGCCTAGAAAGACGGACATCGCCGCGCCGGCCGCCGATGGCGACGCGGTTTCCTGACGGCAAGCGCCGGAATTTCCAAAAAAATCTAGGCCTCCCCCTTTTGTTGCAATTTTGCAACACTATATCCTATCGAAAGGACCGTGGTTTTGGGCCGTCTTGACGGTGAACCGGCTCGGTTCAATATGGTAGGATAATGTGTCCCGTCGGACTTGTTTCATGCAGGTCCCGCCGTCAAGAGAAGAGGGGTAGTCGATGGAATTCGAGAAATATACTGAACGCGCCCGTGGCTTTGTGCAGTCCGCCCAGTCGCTCGCTCTTCGCGAGGGCCATCAGCGCTTTACGCCTGAACATCTTCTCAAGGTTCTGCTTGATGACAGCGAGGGCCTTTCCGCGCGCCTGATCACGGCCTCGGGCGGCAACGCGACCCAGGCCCTTGCCGCCACCGAACAGGCGCTTGCCAAGCTGCCCAAGGTGGAAGGCTCCGGTGCGGGCCAGGTTTATCTTGCGCCCGAAACAGCCCGGCTTTTCGACAATGCCCAGAAAATTGCCGACAAGGCTGGTGATTCCTATGTCACGGTTGAACGTTTGCTTCTGGCGCTGGCGCTTGAGCATGGAACGGATTCAGCAAAAATCCTGAAAGACGCGGGCGTGACCGCTCAAGGGCTGAACGCCGCTATTAACGAGGTGCGCAAGGGCCGCACCGCCGACACCGCGACCGCAGAGGAGTCCTACGAGGCGCTCAAGAAATATGCCCGCGACCTGACCCAGGCGGCGCGTGACGGCAAGCTCGATCCGGTGATCGGCCGGGACGAGGAAATCCGCCGCACCATCCAGGTGCTGTCGCGGCGCACAAAGAACAATCCCGTTCTGATCGGCGAGCCCGGCGTCGGCAAGACCGCCATCGCCGAAGGCCTGGCGCTCCGGATCGCCAACAGCGATGTGCCGGAATCACTTCGCGACAAGCGGATCATGGCGCTCGATATGGGCTCGCTCGTCGCCGGGGCGAAATACCGGGGCGAGTTCGAGGAGCGCCTCAAAGGCGTGCTGCAGGAAGTCACCGCGGCCGAAGGCGATGTCATTCTTTTCATCGACGAAATGCACACCCTCGTGGGCGCGGGCAAGGCCGAAGGCGCGATGGATGCTTCCAACCTTCTGAAACCGGCGCTGGCGCGGGGCGAGCTTCACTGCATCGGCGCCACCACGCTGAACGAATACCGCAAATATGTGGAAAAGGACGCCGCGCTGGAACGCCGGTTCCAGCCGGTGTTCATCTCGGAGCCGACGGTGGAGGATACGATCTCGATCCTTCGCGGCCTCAAGGAAAAGTATGAACTGCACCATGGCGTGCGGATCACCGACCGCGCGCTGGTGGCGGCGGCGACGCTGTCGGACCGCTATATCTCGGACCGCTTCCTGCCCGACAAGGCGATCGACCTGATGGACGAATCGGCAAGCCGGATCCGTATGGAAGTGGATTCGAAGCCCGCCGAACTCGATGAGCTCGACCGCAAAATCATCCAGCTCAAGATCGAGCGCGAGGCCCTGAACAAGGAAACCGACAAGGCGTCGAAAGACCGGCTCCAGAAGCTGGAGAAGGATCTCGTCGAGCTCGAACAGCAATCGGCTGAATTGACGGCGACCTGGCAGGCCGACAAGGATCGCATTGGCGCCGAACAGAAGATCAAGGAAGAACTGGATCACGCCCGGATCGAGCTTGAGCAGGCCCAGCGCCGCGGCGACCTGGCGCGGGCCGGGGAGCTTGCTTACGGCGTAATTCCCGATCTCGAAAAGAAGCTCGAACAGGAAGAAGGCGAGGCCGGCGAGGCGGCGCTCCTCAAGGAAGAAGTGACGGCCGAAGATATCGCGGCGGTGGTGTCGCGCTGGACCGGTATTCCGGTCGACAAGATGCTCGAAGGGGAGCGCGAGAAGCTCCTGCATCTCGAAGATGAACTCGCCAAGCGCGTGGTCGGCCAGGCCGAGGCGGTGAATGCGGTCGCCAAGGCCGTGCGCCGCTCCCGTGCCGGGCTGCAGGACGAGAATCGCCCGATCGGGTCGTTCCTCTTTCTCGGTCCCACCGGTGTGGGCAAGACCGAGCTTACCAAGTCGCTCGCCGCCGTTCTTTTCAATGACGATTCCGCCATGGTCCGGATCGATATGTCCGAGTTTATGGAAAAGCATGCGGTGGCCCGGCTGATTGGCGCGCCTCCGGGCTATGTCGGCTACGAGGAAGGCGGGGTGCTCACCGAAGCGGTGCGCCGGCGGCCCTATCAGGTGATCCTGTTCGACGAGGTCGAGAAGGCCCACCCGGATGTGTTCAACGTGCTCCTCCAGGTGCTCGACGACGGGCGGCTGACCGACGGTCAGGGCCGAACCGTGGACTTCCGCAACACGCTGATTATCCTGACCTCGAACCTCGGCAGCGACATTCTGGCGGCCCAGGGCGAAGACGAGCCCGTGGAAGCGGTGCGTGACCAGGTGATGGAGGTGGTGCGCTCGGCCTTCCGGCCCGAGTTCCTCAACCGGTTGGACGAAATTACGCTGTTTCACCGCCTGGGCCGCGAGCATATGGCGGGCATCGTCGATATTCAGGCGGCGCGCCTCGTCAAGCGTCTGGCTGACCGCAAGATCACCCTGGATCTAGAGGCCTCCGCGCGCGACTGGCTTGCCAAGGCCGGCTATGATCCGGTCTATGGGGCACGGCCATTGAAGCGGGCGATCCAGAAATATCTTCAGGACAAGCTCGCCGAAGCGGTGCTGGAAGGGTCGGTTAAGGATGGCGACACGGTCACCGTGTCCGCCGGGGCCGACGACCTGGTGCTCAAGGTCAACGGAAAGGTGGCCGCGGCGGCCTGATTCAGAGCGTTTCACGGTTATATTGAACCATTCTGACGGAGCGATTTTGGCTCCAGGTCCAGAAAGGCGTCGCAGAGCGTAGCGGTGCCTACGGTTAAGACGGCTGACGCCGTTCCCTGGGCCAAAAGCGCCCGTCCCTTTTGGGTTGCCATGCGGCGGCCATCCGCTGCGTTGCGGCCCTTGCCCGATGCGCCCACATCGCACCCCGCCGTCGCCAAGCGACGGCAATTGCCATGATTTGGCAGGCTGCGCCTGCCGGGGCCGCGCCTGCCGGCTGCCGCGCCGTGTGAGCAACAGAATTGCTTCAATATAGCCGCGAAGCGCTCTACCGATCCAGATTGGCCACGGTAAACGGTAGCGGGATTGACGCGATCTCGGTATTGAGCTCGCTTGTGTATTCACTGAACGCCATCAGGGCCTTGCCCTTGAGGGTCGTGCCCGTGGGCAATTTCAGGGTAAGCGGATTGACCTGCTTGCCGTGAATCAGGACCTCATAATGGAGGTGCGGGCCGGTGGATCGGCCGGTCGTGCCGATATAGCCGATGATCTGGCCCTGGTGCACGTGCACGCCCCGGTGGATGCCCGGCCATAACGCCAGAGATGCGCGTAGGCTGTCTCATAGGTGCCGTTATGGCGGATGCGGATATAATTGCCGAAGCTGCCCCAGCGGCTGGCGCGCTCGACGACGCCGTTGCCGGCGGCCATGATTGGTGTACCCCGGGGCGCTGCGAAATCGACGCCCTTGTGCATCCGGGTATAGCCCAGGATCGGGTGTTCGCGCTCTCCGAAGCGGGAGCTTAACCGCGCGCCGTCAACCGGCGTCTTCATCAGCAAACGGTGCACGCTGGTGCCGTCGGGATGGAAATAGTCGACCCGTTTGGAGCCCGGAACCGGATAGCGATAAAGTGCCACCGGCTTGCCGCCAAGCGTCAGCTGGGCGAACAGGATATGGCCTTCACGCACCTGGGCGCCGTCAGGGGTGGCGAAGCGTTCGAAATAAACCTCGTAGCTGTCGCCCTGCCGGATCTCGCGCTGAAAGTCCACGTCGAAGCTGAAAATACGGATCAGCTCGACAATGACCTCGGGCGGCACATGGTCACGCTCGGCAGCGAGGAACAGGCTGTCGTCAATGCGTCCGGCCGCGCGCATGGTCAGGCGCTGAAGCGGCTTCTCGACGACCTTTGATGTCCATGCTTTGTCATCGTCGCGCGTCACCGCCACCGTGCGGTCAATGTCCGGTTGGAGGGATAGCGCCACAAGCTGTGGCTTGGCCTCGCTACCCTTGCGGAAGGTCAGATCCAGCGATTGGCCGATCTGCAGCTTCCGCGGATCGAAATGGTTGCGTAGCGCGCTAATGGCTTCATAAGCGTTCTGGCGGTCAGCGCCGGCCTTGACCAGCGCCTCCATCAGGGTGTCGCCACGGGTGATGGCAATGCTGCGATCAATTGTCCGGGGTTCGGCGGGCGTTGCATCCGCGGTCGGGGCAGCGGAGACCGGCGTCGGCGCTTCGGCAGCCTGGGTTTCGGTCGCGATGCCGGGCGCGTTCGAATCACCGGGTGAGTCATTGTGAGCGGGGGCGTTGATCGCGTGCAGGCCCA
Organism: uncultured Alphaproteobacteria bacterium; assembly: GCA_963746725.1. GTDB lineage: Bacteria > Pseudomonadota > Alphaproteobacteria > Sphingomonadales > Govanellaceae > J090. Next base: position 129,404 of record CAVVCF010000005.1, read on the forward strand.
CGCCAACCACAACCAGCCCGGCCACGATGGCAGGGACGTAAAGCCGTCGGAGACGGCGGAAAAGCTCACTTTCTACAGATCGGAAGTCCATGCCTTAAGCACCCGTTTGTTGCACGCTCGGGGTGGGCCGCTTCATGCGCGTCAGCCTCTTGAATCAGCCCCATCTCTCCCTAAATTGAATTTAGCAGCGGGAAGTGTCAAATCCTTTAACGAAAATTCCGTCTTAATTTCAGCGGCTTTTATGGCGATTTTTCGTGCGGTGCATGAGGCTTGGGCCGGGATTTGGCAAAATGCGATCCTTTCCCGTGACAATTTCTTGACAGGGGGTTCAGGGTACGCCTATAAGCTCCCACACCACGCCGGGGACCTCGGATTCGGGATCAGCGCCTCGGTGTGTTTTTTGTCGGCAGAATTCGCCGGCAGGCTGTTGTTCTTTGACATTGTTTTTTGGGAAGGGAAGTGCAGGCGGCGGGCTTGTTTAAGCTCAGGCTTGTGCTTTCTTGACTACGTTAGACGTAATTTTGAGAGGATAGGCTTGAGTGGGTTTGGCATTCGCGGATTTATCTGTGTTTGCCGGACAGTCAACTTGAGAGTTTGATCCTGGCTCAGAACGAACGCTGGCGGCAGGCCTAACACATGCAAGTCGAACGAACCCTTCGGGGTTAGTGGCGGACGGGTGAGTAACACGTGGGAACGTACCCTGAGGTACGGGACAACCGCTGGAAACGGCGGCTAATACCGTATGATCCTCACCACTAAACAGGGTCTGACAGGATGGAGCGAACCTGCTCTTTTCTTTCGGATCCTGTTTAGTGGTGAGGCAAAGATTTATCGCCTCAGGCTCGGCCCGCGTCGGATTAGGTAGTTGGTGGGGTAAAGGCCTACCAAGCCTACGATCCGTAGCTGGTTTGAGAGGATGATCAGCCACACTGGGACTGAGACACGGCCCAGACTCCTACGGGAGGCAGCAGTGGGGAATATTGGACAATGGGGGCAACCCTGATCCAGCCATGCCGCGTGAGTGAAGAAGGCCTTAGGGTTGTAAAGCTCTTTCAGCAGGGAAGATAATGACGGTACCTGCAGAAGAAGCCCCGGCTAACTCCGTGCCAGCAGCCGCGGTAATACGGAGGGGGCAAGCGTTGTTCGGAATTACTGGGCGTAAAGCGCACGTAGGCGGATTGCCAAGTTGGGGGTGAAAGCCCGAGGCTTAACCTCGGAACGGCCTTCAAAACTGGCAGTCTAGAGACCGGAAGAGGTAAGGGGAATTCCTAGTGTAGAGGTGAAATTCGTAGATATTAGGAAGAACACCAGTGGCGAAGGCGCCTTACTGGTCCGGTACTGACGCTGAGGTGCGAAAGCGTGGGGAGCAAACAGGATTAGATACCCTGGTAGTCCACGCCGTAAACGATGAGTGCTAGATGTTGGAGGCCTTCGGTCTTTGGTGTCGCAGCTAACGCGTTAAGCACTCCGCCTGGGGAGTACGGTCGCAAGATTAAAACTCAAAGGAATTGACGGGGGCC
>CAVVCF010000006.1:0-332387 GCA_963746725.1 uncultured Alphaproteobacteria bacterium
TTCGCCGTAGCGGTTAACCGCAAACAGGCTGTTCCACAGCTTCACGCCGCCACCGGCTGTGCGCTTGACGCGGGGAGCCCCGGTGATCACATAGCCGCCGTGGCGCACCACATCGGCCATCAGGAACCGGCGCGACGGCTCGCGGTCGAGGAAATAGGCTACCGCCGTCTCCGGCCAGATGATCACGTCGGGCGGCGTCCGGCGCAGCTTGCGCGACAGGTCGAGGTGTTTGACAAAATTGTCCGAAACCTTGTCATGGCGCCATTTGTCGCGCTGGGCGATGTCGGCCTGCACCAGGCGCAGCTGGATGTCGGTCATCAGCGCCGGCCCGGCGGGGACACGGGCGGCACCGCCGGCGACAAGGGCAATGAAGAGCGCGGCCGCCACGCCCGGGGGCGCAAAGCGGGCAAGCCCCTTGCGATCGAGCACCAGCGCCACCGGCGCAAGCGCCATGATCATGGTCAGGAGGCCAAGACCGTAACTCCCAACGAGGGAGACGACCTGCATCGGCTGGGCCCAGAACCCCCAGACAGTGCCAATGAGATTCCACGGAAACCCGGTAAACAGGTGGCCGCGAAGCCACTCGCCGGCTGACCACGCCAGCGCGAACAACAGGATCATCCCGAAGCTGTTGAGCTCCCGCCCGATCTGACCCAGTCCGCGGCGCGCGAGATAAAAGGCAAGCGTGGCGAAGGCCGGGAAAAACGCCATTCCCCCGGCCAGCAGACCGACGGCGAAAGGCCCGCCGATGCTCGCCACATCCTGGTTCACCACGAAGGCGATACCCACCCAGTAGAGGCCCACGGCAAAATGGCCAAACCCGAACCACCAGCCCTGCGCAAGCGCGCGGGCCCAGCTCCGGCTTGCCCGAGTTAGCAGGAGAAGCAGCGGAAAACATATAAGGAGGACGGGCACCGCATAAAACGGCGGCAAAGCGAGGGCGGCAACGGCCCCGCTCAGAAAACTGAGGCCGCGGCGCTGCCATTCCGGACGCCTTTCAACCCACGCCAGCACGTCCAACTCAGCCATCGTCGCCGCGACCGCCCTCGATACGGATTAACACTTTGCGCAGGCGGCGCGGATCGGCATCCAGGACCTTGAAGCTGAGGCCCACCGCGTCATGGTAGACAACCTCTCCCTTGTGCGGCACCCGGCCCGCAAGCGCCACCACCAGCCCGCCGACGGTATCGATGTCAGCGAGATTTTCGCTGGTTAGCAGTTTCTCGCCGATTACGTCCTCAAGTTCGTCGATTTCGAGGCGCGCGCCGGCCTCGAAGCTATTGTCGTCAATCGCTTTGAGCTCGGCATCTTCCTCAAGATCGTGCTCGTCCTCGATCTCGCCGACAATCTGTTCGACCAGATCCTCGATGGTCACGAGACCGTCGGTCCCACCGTATTCGTCAACCACCACGGCAAGATGGAGCCGGGTTGCGCGCATCTTGACCAGCAGATCCGGCAGCCGCATGGACGGCGGCACGAACAGAATGGGGCGCTTGATATCGTCGATGGTCACCGGCGGTTTGCCGGTGTCGGCCTTCTGTTCGCAGCCGGCCACCGCGCGGAACACGTCCTTGATATGGACCATCGCCACCACATCGTCGAGGCTGCCCCGATAAACCGGCATGCGCGACACGGCGGCGTTGCAGAATGTTTCGACCAGGTCAGGCATCGCCGTTTCGATTTCCACCGCCTCGATGTCGGCGCGCGGAATCATGATGTCGTCGACCCGCTTTTCGGCGAAGGCCAGCGTGTTGAGCAGCAGTTCGCGTTGCTCGACGTCGATATCCCGGAACGCGCTTTCGTGCTCCCCGATCACCTCTTCGAGGCTCTCGCGCAGAGACCCCTCGCCGTTGCGGGCAAAGAAGATGCGTTTGAGCCAGGCGAAGAGACTACTGGAAGAGTCTCCGTCACCGGCGGTGGAAGAGGAAGAGGCGTTGTTATTGTTCATGGTTGGTCGCGCTGATCATACAGAATAAGGATCGGGAATATCAAGCTGGGCGAGGATGCGCCGTTCAAGCGCCTCCATCGCCTCCGCCTCGTCGTTCGATTCGTGATCGTAGCCCACCAGGTGCAGAAAGCCATGCACCACCAGATGGCTGAGGTGATGACCGAGCGGCTTGGCCTCTGCATGCGCCTCCCGGTCCGTGGTCTCGAAGGCAACGGCGATATCGCCAAGTGGCCTGGGCCCGGGCAGCGGGTCCGGCCCAAGCGCGCGCCCGGCGGCCAATCTGTCGCGCTCTTGATCCTCAAGGGCGGGAAACGACAACACGTTGGTGGCGCTGTCCCGGTTGCGGTACTCAGCATTCAGGCCACGCACCCGGGCGTCATTGGTAAGGAGCAGGCTGACCTCACAGTTTTGGCCGGCAAGGCCCGGGACCGCGCTCGCCGCCGCATCAAGGGCGCGGGCTGAGAGCGCCTCGGCGTCAGGGAGCGCGCTTCGCCAACGCCCGTCGTCCACCACCACGTCAACGTCCAGCGCGGGCGGGGCGGCATCGACCTCACTCATCGCCTTACCCGCCATCGGCGCCAAGCCCGTCCCGTGTCTTGTCGGCGCGCGCGGTGTCGCGTTCGTAAGCCTCGACGATGGCGCCGACCAGCAAGTGGCGGACAACATCGCGCTCGGTAAAGCGCACGAACGCCACATTGGGCACGCCATCGAGCACGCGGATCGCGTGGGCAAGCCCGGATTCGGACCCGGCCGGCAGATCGGTCTGGCTCGGGTCCCCGGCAATGACCATCTGACTGTTTTCGCCAAACCGGGTGAGGAACATTTTCATCTGCATGGGCGTGGTGTTCTGGGCTTCGTCCAGAATAACGAAACTGTTGGCGAGCGTGCGCCCGCGCATGAAGGCCAGGGGCGCGACCTCGATCTCGCCGCGCTCGAAGCGCCGCGCGATCTGATCGGGCGGCAGGGTGTCATAAAGCGCGTCATAAAGCGGGCGCAGATAGGGGTCCACCTTTTCGCGCAGGTCACCGGGCAGGAAGCCAAGCCGCTCGCCGGCCTCCACCGCCGGGCGCGACAGAACGATCCGCTCGACCTGGCCTTCAAGCAAGCGGGCCACCGCCATGGCGACGGCAAGGTATGTCTTGCCGGTGCCCGCGGGCCCGAGGCCGAACACCATCAGGCTGTCGCGCAGCCGCTGCATATAGTCAAGCTGCATGGCCGAGCGCGGCGAAATCAGCTTTTTGCGGGTAGCGATGACAACTTCGTCGGGCGCGACCTCGGCCACTTCGGCGGTCTCCACCATACGCATCGCGCCGTCCACGTCGCCCTGGGTTATGTCGTGGCCGCGCTTGAGCCGTTCATAGAGGTATTCCAGCACCGCCTTGGCGATGGCGCGTTCATCCTCCGGGCCCATGACCTGCAAACGGTTGCCGCGGCTCTGCATCCGGACCCCGAGTTTCTGCTCGATACGGGCCAGATGACTGTCATGCTCACCATAAAGCGCGGCGGCAAGACGGTTGTCGTCGAAGCTGAGTACGACGACGTCGTCGCGGCCGGGCCGCATGCTCTCCTGTTGGTCGGTCAAGGACGTGGATACCCCTTGGAAAATCGTGGTCAGGCCGCCGGACGATCCGCAGCCCGCACAATATCACCTTCAAGACTATGGGGGCCCGCCCGCCGGATTGCAACCGGCAGGATTGAGCCGATATCGGCGCCGCTTTCGGCGCCGGCCATCACGTGCACGGCCTGCATATAGGGACTGCGGCCGACAAGCTGACCCGTGCGCCGCCCGGGCTTCTCGAGGAGGACCGGGACCGTCCGTCCCACCGCCCGGTCGTTGAACGCCCGCTGCTGCTCGCCCAGCAGCGCCTGAAGGGCCTGGAGCCGCTCAGCCTTCACCGCTTCCTCGATCTGGGCCGCATCGTCCGCCGCCGGCGTGCCGGGCCGTGGGCTGTACTTGAACGAATAGGCCTGGGCATAGCCGACCGCGCGGACCAGCGCCATGGTGGCCTCGAAGTCGACATCGGTTTCGCCCGGAAAGCCGACAATGAAGTCACCGGACAGCGCCAGATCGGGCCGCGCCGCGCGCAACCGGTCGATGATGCGCAGGTAGTCGTCGACGCGGTGGCGGCGGTTCATCGCCGCGAGAATGCGGTCCGACCCGCTTTGAATGGGCAAATGCAGGTAGGGCATACACTTTTCGACCTCGCCATGAACGGCGATCAGGTCACCGTCCATATCGCGGGGGTGGGACGTGGTGTAGCGAATCCGGGCAAGACCGTCGATCTCCGCGAGCCGGCGGATCAGCCGGGCCAGCGACCACACCTGCCCGTCCGGTCCCTCGCCGTGATAGGCATTGACGTTCTGGCCCAGAAGGGTGATTTCCACCACGCCGTCACCGACCAGACGTTCGGCTTCGGCCACAACCTCGGCGACGGGGCGGGAAAACTCGGCGCCCCGGGTATAGGGCACCACACAGAAAGTGCAGAACTTGTCGCAGCCTTCCTGAATGGTGAGGAACGCCGCCGGTCCCGCTTTCGCCGGCCTGCGCGACAGGCTCTCGAACTTTTCTTCAATGGCGAATTCGGTCTCCACCAAGCCTGCCCGCTTGCCGGCGGCGCGGCGCGCGGCGGTCTCGCGGACCATGACGGGAAGGCGATGATAGGTCTGGGGACCGAGCACCATATCGACGACCGGCGCGCGCCGGATGATCTCCTCGCCTTCGGCCTGCGCGACACAGCCCGCGACCGCGATCATCATGTCCTTGCCGTCGCCGGCGCGCGCCTGTTTCATCGCCCGGAGCCGGCCGATATCGGAATAGACTTTCTCGGCGGCCTTTTCCCGGATGTGGCAGGTGTTCAAGACCACCAGATCCGCGTTCGCCGGATCGTCCGTCACCGCGTAACCGTCAGGCGCCATGACCTCCGCCATGCGCTCGGTGTCGTAGACGTTCATCTGGCAGCCATAGGTCTTGATGTAGAGCTTGCGTTTCATCATTGTCCCGGTTTTTCGGGGCCCGGTATATCACCTGTGCGGCCGCGGGAAAAGCGCCCCGGCCGTCGGCGGTAACGCTTCCGCCTGCCCTTGCTGTCGCTGTTGGCGACCCTCGCGCGCCGCTTGCTCTCGACGAGGCCGCGCCGCACCTCGCGCTCGCAATGGGCCGCCAGCGTCTTGCGCGATGCATAGGCGCCGCTTTCCACCGGGTCGTGGAAGTGAATATCGACCGCGATCCGCCCCAGGCCCAGAACATCGGTGAAATGAGGCATCATGGTCATATCCCCGTACCAGCCGATTTTCGGCCGGGTGGTCCGGGTCAGCGGAATCCCGTTGATTGCGGTATAGGCAATGGTCACCGGCTGGACCGTAATACCGCCGCCAGCCGGGTCCTGTTCGGTGCCGGCAAGCCGTTCGGCAACGCCGAACAGCGCGGTCTTGAACGGCAGCACCCGGTTCCCTTCCGAGCTGGTGCCCTCGGCGAACAGGATCAGATTGTCGCCATTGTGAAGCCGTTCGCCGATCTCGTCATTCTGGGCGGCGGTGCGGCTGCGCTGCGCGCGGTCGACAAAAAGAGTGCGCTGGAGACGGGCAAGCGTGCCGAACCCCGCCCATTCGCCGACTTCGCGTTTGGCGATATAACAGCCCTCGATGAGCGCGCCGAGGACCGGGATGTCGAGCCAGGAAATATGGTTGGCGACGAATAACACAGGCCCGCCCTGCGCCCGGGTTCCCTGGACGTTGACCTTGACGCCGATCAGCCGCAGGGCGAGGCGATGATAGGCGAGCGGAATCCACGACTGCAAGCGCCAGCCAAAACGGATGGCCAGGAGCTGCACCGGCATCATCAGGCCCGTGACGAGGGTGATGACGACGATGGTGCGAATGGCGCGCAACCAAATCCTGGCGCGCCCTTCACCTGGAGCGGAGGTCAGCTCGGACGATGCGGCCATGATCTATTTTTTCTTGGAGTCCAGAGGAACGCCATAAAGCTCGAGCCGGTGGTCGACCAGTTTGAACCCGAGTCGGCGCGCCACTTCGCTTTGCAGCTGCTCGATCTCGTCGCTGTGAAATTCAACCACCTTACCCGTCTCGACGTCAATCAGATGGTCATGGTGCTCGTCAGGCACCGGCTCATAACGCGAGCGGCCATCGCGGAAATCATGGCGCTCCAGAATGCCGGCCTCTTCGAACAGGCGGACCGTGCGGTAGACCGTCGCAATACTGATATTGGAGTCGATCTCGGTCGCGCGCCGGTAGACCTCCTCGACGTCAGGGTGATCCTCCGCACCCGACAGCACACGCGCGATCACGCGGCGCTGCTCGGTCATGCGCATGCCTTTGTCGACACACAGACTTTCGATGTCTTCGGACACCCTGCGCATCTCTCCTGTTAAGGACCTCGATACCGCGAATAGCCGGTGCCGCCATACTGTTCCTGTTTACCGCTGGCGCCGCTTGGTTTTGCCAAGACCGATTTTCTTGGCCAGCTTCCGGCGCTGCTCGGCATAGTTGGGAGACACCATCGGATAGTCCGCGGGAAGGTTCCACCGCTCCCGATAATCTTCCGGGGTCATGTTGTAGCGTGTCTTCAGGTAGCGTTTCAACATTTTAAGCTTCTTGCCGTCCTCAAGACAAATCAGAAAATCGGGCGTGATCGATTTGCGGACCGAAACCGCCGGTTCCGGCGGAACTTCTTCTTGGGCTTGTTTTGACCCAAGTCCGGACAAAGTCGAATAGACTTCAGATATCAGGGTCGGTAGCTCTGATACCGGGACGGAATTATTCGATACATGAGAGGCAACGATATCAACAGTCAGTGAGAGAATTTCGTTTTGAAAGGTATTTTCTTTTTCCATCGACCTGTCCTTGGAGAAATAATCAAGATAGTTTCTCGCTTATAACTTCGCCGGATTTCGATTTCAACCGCACATGGGATTTTTTAGTCTTTTTATTTTCGCCTTGATTTTAATCGATCGCGATTTTGCGCATTATTCAAAATCACCGATACAAACGGATGACGCTGTAACTGTGCCCGTACATAAAAAAGCACGAAACGGACGTGGATAAGCTTTATGTAACAATTAACGAGTTTGACTTTTTGTTTACAACGCTGCCCGCATAATAATGGCATCGATGGCTGGACCATTCCGGCGCGTATAATATCCGCTCCTGCGCCCGCACGGGGTGAAGGCAAACTTCGAATAGAGACGTGACGCCGCGACGTTGTCGGCGGCAACTTCGAGCATGACGCGGCGCAGACCATGCCGGCGCGCCACGCCGAGGGCAGCCGACAACAGCGCATGGCCCGTACCGCACCGCCGCCCGTGGGGCAGAACCCCGATGAACAGCACTTCGCCCTCGTCACCGGCCGAGGAGCAGAGGATGAACCCGACGGGACCCCGATCATTGTCGCGGCCGTCCAGAGCGACCGCCGCCCAGATGGTCGGCAACCGCAACAGATCGGCGAATTCCGCCGCGCTCCATGCGCGCTCTCCGTCCGGGTCCATACAGCCCCGATGCAGAGCGGCGAGGACGTCCGCCGTCTCGACGTCCGCGTTTTCCAAAATGATGGCCATGACTGTTCTCAGGACGCTTGGGGAAGCTTGGCATCAGGCGCGCGCAAATACAACGGACGCACCGGTTGTCGCGCCGGCCCCCGCCGAAGCGCGATCCGCGCCACGATCCGGGCGTCGGGGTAGCAGGGCTTGTCAAGCAGAATTGCTCGCGGATTCTCTGCCGTAATCGCCGCGCCGACCAGAGCCACCGCGGTTCCGGCCACCGCCATCAGCTCGCCTGCCAGACGGACGGGCACGTCCGCGCGGGCCACAACTTCCGGCTCTCCCAGCGATCGGACCGGGGCCTCCGCGCCGTCGCTCCGTTTGAACAGCTCGAGATAGACCTCGCCCCGCCGGGCGTCATGGATCACAGCGAGCCGGGCTGGCAGGCCGGCGTTCCCGGACTCGGCATATACCGCCTCGGCCACCGCTTCGGTACTGGTCACGCCGCAAAGGGGAAGGCCGTGCGCCAGCGCAAATCCGCGCGCTGCCGCGAGGCCAATGCGCACACCGGTAAAGGTGCCGGGGCCCACCGTCACCGCGATCAGGTCAAGGTCGGCAAACGCCGTGCCGGCGGCCGCCATGACATCGCCGGCCATGGGCACCAGACGCTCGGCATGGCCGCGGCCCAATACCTCGAACGCGTGCGCCAGCAGCTCTCCGTCGGCCATGACCGCCGCCGAACAGGCGCCCAGGCTGGTATCGATGGCGAGCACGCGCATGACCGGAAATCCTCACGGCAAGACCCCGCTACAGGATCTCGCAGGCCTCGGCGAAGGCAAGACGCGGCAGGCGCTCGAACAGACCGGCAGGGTCACCGTAGCCGATGGCGCAGATGAAATTCGACTTGACCTTGCCGTCCGGGAAGAAGGCCTTGTCCACCGCGTCGTTATCGAAACCGGACATCGGCCCGCAATCGAGGCCGAGCGCGCGAGCAGCCATCATCAGGTAAGCGCCCTGGAGCGTCCCGTTGCGCACCGCGGTCACCCGGGCCAATTCCTCGCTTGAGGTAAACCAGTTTTTCGCTTCGGGCTTGTGCGGGAAAAGCTGCGGGATTTTCTCATAGAATTCGGTGTCATAACCGATGATCGCCACCACCGGCGCGGTTCTGGTTTTCTCATGGTTGCCCGACGAGACGCAGGCGAGCAATTTTTCCCGCGCCTCATCGCCCTTGACAAAGATAACCCGGGCCGGCGAGCAGTTGGCGCTGGTCGGGCCCCACTTCATCAGATCGTAAAGCGCGTGGATCAGGGTGTCCGAGACGGGCTCGTCCAGCCATTTGTTGTGACTGCGGGCGTCGCGGAAAAGAACGTCCAAAACGTGGTCGCTTAGAATTTTGTGATCCGTCGTCTGATCGCTAGCCATAATCTCTATTTCCTGTGAGGCGGTTTTCAAGGCTTCAAAATACGTGTAAATCTAATGACTCAGGGAGTGGAGTACAACCGCAACCGATTATGGTGCCCAGATTTTTCATGTCGCTGACCGCACTCTGCCTGCTGGCAGTGACGGTGGCTTTTGCGCCGGGCGCAGGCGCCGCCGCGACCTATCGGGACCGCGACACCCACGATGCGGTCATCCTGATGTATCACCATTTCGGCAAGCAGCAGTGGCCCACCACCAACGTGACCCTGGAGCAGTTCGAAGCCCACCTCGATTACCTCGCCAACAACGGATTTACGGTTCTGCCGCTCAAGGAAATCGTCGAGGCATTTCGCACCGGCCGGGCGCTGCCGGCCAAGACCGTCGCAATCACCGTGGACGACGCCTACGTCTCGGTGATGACCGAAGCCTGGCCCAGGCTCAAGGCCAAAGGCTTCCCGCTGACGGTCTTTGTCAGCACGGAAGCGATCGATGAGGGCCTTCCCGCTTATTTGACCTGGGACCAGATACGGCAGCTTGTGAGCGAAGGGGTCACCATCGGCAACCACGGCCACACCCACGACTCGTTTCTGAGGCTTGGCGTCGACAAGGCGGCAGCCGACATTGCCAAGGCCGCCGCGCGGTTTACCGCCGAGCTCGGGCGCGCGCCCGATATTCTGGCGTACCCTTACGGCGAATATGATTCCGCCATCGCCCGAAAAGTCGAGGAAATGGGGTTCAAGGCCGCCTTTGCCCAGTATTCCGGTGTGGCCAGCGCGGACGGCGATCAGTTCGAACTTCCGCGGTTCGCGCTCAATGAAAACTACGCCTCGCCAAGTCGGTTCCAACTGATTGCCAATGCCCGGGCCCTGCCTGTTTCTCATCTGGTTCCGAACGATCCAGAACTCGGCGACAATCCGCCGGCGTTCGGCTTCACGGTGGCGGACGACGTCCATGGCCTGTCGGCCATGTCCTGCTTCCCCTCGCACCTCGACAAGGCCGCGAATTTGACCGTACTCGGCGGCAACCGCGTCGAGGTCCGCTTTGCCAAACCCTTTCCGAAAGGGCGGTCGCGGATCAACTGCACCATGCCCGGCCCGAACGGCCGCTGGTACTGGTTCGGACGGCCGTTCTTTGTCGGCTATTAAATTAGGGGCTGAAGTAGCTAAGACCCAGGATAGGTTCTATGATGGCTACGATGTACCTCCGTAAGAGTAGGCTGACCCCACGCCAGCAAAGCAGGCTGATAGAGCACTTCGTTGTCGGCAGCACGGCCCGGGCCACTGCCGAGATTATCGGCGTTCAGACCAACACAGCAGTGCGCTTTTTCATGCGCTTGCGCCAGCTCATCGCCAGCAAGTTGCCGAGTTATCAGATCTGCGGTGAAGTCGAGGCGGACGAAAGCTATTTCGGCGGTATCCGCAAAGGAAAGCGCGGTCGTGGCGCAGGCGGCAAAGTGGCGGTATTCGGCCTGTTGAAGCGGGGTGGGAAGGTCTACACGGCGATCATTCCGAACGCCAGGACAGAGACTTTGCTACCCATCATCCAGGAAAAGGTGGAACCGGACAGCATCGTCTACACGGACACGTTCGGGGCCTACAATGCACTGGACATTTCCGACTTCCACCACCGCCGGATCAATCACTCGAAGCTATTTGCCGACAAGCAAAATCACATCAACGGGATCGAGAACTTCTGGAACCAGGCCAAACGCCATATGCGCAAGTACAACGGCATCAAGCCCGACAATTTTTATTGGTTTCTGAAGGAGTGCGAATGGCGCTTCAACGGAGGCAACCATGCAGACCTCCTGAAGCAACTCAAATCATGGTATAAGCAGGCTAAGCACTAACCCTTAGCTACTTCAGCCCCTTAAATAATTAGATTGCGCGGACTTCGGTGACTTCGGGAACGTAGTGGCGCAGAAGGTTCTCAATACCATTTTTGAGTGTCGCTACCGAACTGGGGCAGCCGGAGCACGCGCCCTGCATATGCAGGTAGACCACACCCTTGTCAAAGCCATGGTAGGCGATATCGCCGCCGTCCCGCGCCACCGCGGGGCGCACCCGGGTGTCGAGGAGCTCCTTGATCTGGTCGATGATCTCGGCGTCCTCATCCGAATCCGCCATACGCTCCGGCGCGTCGCCTGAACCGACCTCCGTCATGACCGGCGCGCCCGATGTGAAATGTTCCATGATCGTGCCAAGGATCTGCGGCTTGAGGTCCGCCCAGTCCTCCTCGCCCCTGGTCACGCTGATAAAATCCGAGCCGAAAAACACACCCTCGACGCCGTCGATTTCAAACAGCCTTGCCGCCAGCGGCGAAGCCGCCGCCGCTTCGGCGTCGGCGAAGTTTGCCGTCGAGTCTTCAAGCACGGCACGTCCCGGGAGGAATTTCAGCGTCGCCGGATTGGGGGTCTGCTCGGTCTGGATAAACATGGGGCTCGTATCCGTTGTTGCCGGAGTGTAAGGGGCCTCAGCGCCCCTGGCTCCTTACATGGCGGTTCAACGGGCGAAAATCAAGACTGAATCGGTATGGAATAGGTCAGACCAGCCGGTCGATCTGCTTGTCGGTGAGCGTTCCCGGCACGAACAGCACCGGAATATGCACCTTGCGCAACAGCGGCCCGCCGAACGCGCTGACCAGCGGGCCCGGGTTTTCCTCCCCCGAAGCGCCCAGCACCAGAACGTGAATATCGGGATCCTCATCGATCTGGGCGAGGACTTCCTCCTGGGCTTTGCCCTCGCGGATCACCACCTCGGGCGTAATGCCGGCCATCGACCGGACCTCGGCCACCAGTTCGTCGAGGAATGGCCGCATTTCCTCACGCGCTTCCTCGCGCATCAGATTCTCGACCGCAACCCAGTGCTGAAAGTCCGCCGGCGGTATAATGTGGAGGATCACCACATTACCCTTGATCTTGGCCGCCCTCAGGCTGGCGAAGCGCAGCGCGCACCGAAACTCCGGCGCATCATCGACGACGACCATAAACTTCCAGAGATGCTCGTCAGTGTCACGCCGCAGCGTCGGCTCCGCTTGTATATCGACGATCATGAACCCCACCCTTGTTTTGCCACTCAGGATGCCGGAGTTTGACCCGGTTTTCAATTCCGAAACGCTATACGCCCGGGGGCGGCCACTACACGTTTTCTTTTATTTCAATTACTTAAGAAGAATATTTGTCAGCTCGCGCAACTGCGTGCGCGCGCGCAACAGGTAGAATCCCTGGGCGGTCAGATGATTCGGCCAGAGCCAGCCGAACGTCTCAGGAATCATGCCAACCTTTCAAAAACTCGGGAGTGGCAGGTGATGAAAAAGGAGGCCGACGCCTCCTTTCTCGCGATCAGACCCTGATATCAGTAGCCGTCGCCACCGTCTTCCTTGATCACCACGTGCTGCGACACGCCGCTCTCGCCGGGGAAGTCGGCGAACATGGCCTTGACCAGATAGGGCATGACCACAGGCAATCGATTATCCTGGCCCTGGCTTTCAACACGGCCATCGAACAGCTGGTCGCCTGACGGTGTCTCGATCGTCATTGTCAGCTTGCGGTTATAGACAATGTAGGACCGGACCTCGTTGGCGTAACCGTCCGGGGGATAGTATGGCCAGTAGTATGGCGAATAATAACCATAGCCATAACCATAACCATAGCCGTAAGGGTAATACCCGAAGGCGCTGGGATAGGACCGCACCACCGTATTGCCGCCGCCGATGCTGTAATCGACCTTGACGATCAATTGGGCGTCAGCGCGCTTGTCGGTCGGCCGATAGCCATAGGCCGTCAGGTATTTGGCAATCTCGCTCGCATATTGTGCGAACTCCAGACTGCCGACCTTGGCCTTGTCGTTGGGCACGATCACAAAGGTCTCGCCCGACGGCTTGGGCAGCCTGTGGAAGCGCGCAACGTCGGAATCGAATTTGTTGGCGCAGGCAGAGAGTGTCAGTGTCGCCGCCAGGGCGAAAATGACGCTAAGCGTAACATTAAGGATGCGTGACATGATCAACGAGCTCCTAACAGCACTCTCCCCATAACTTCTATAATATAGGGAGGTTAGGGCCGGAGGAAACCCACAATATCGTGAATTTCCCGAAGAATGGGGGCGGCGATGGCCTGCGCCTTCCGGGCGCCTTCGTGGAGAATGCTGTCAACATAGGCCGGATCTGTGGTCAGCCGGCGCATTTCCTCGCCAATCGGCGCAAGCTTTTCGACGCAGACTTCGGCGAGCGCCGTCTTGAATTCGGCAAAGCCCTTGCCGGCGAACGACGCGCAAACCGCGTCCCGCGTCTGGTCGGCAAGCGCGGCGTATATCCCCACCAGATTGAGCGCTTCAGGCCGCTCCGCCAGATCCGCCGCGGTCTCCGGCAGGGGATGGGCATCGGTGCGCGCCTTGCGGATTTTCTGGGTAATGGCGTCCGCGTCATCGGTCATGGTGATGCGGCTGTACTCCGACGGGTCCGATTTGCTCATCTTGGCCGACCCGTCCCTGAGCGACATCACCCGCGTCGCCTCGCCCAGAATCAGCGGCTCGACCTCGGGGAAGAAATCGACGCCATAGTCGCTGTTGAACTTCTGGGCGACGTCCCGGGTCAGCTCCAGATGCTGCTTCTGGTCTTCGCCCACCGGCACGGCGTCGGCCTTGTAGACCAGAATATCGGCCGCCATCAGGTTGGGGTAGACATAAAGGCCCGAGGACGCCTTCTCGCGGTTTTTGCCCGCCTTGTCCTTGAACTGGGTCATCCGGTTGAGCCAACCGAGCCGGGTCACGCAGTTGAAGATCCACGCCAGTTCCGCATGTTCATGGACCTGGCTCTGGTTGAAGATGAGGGCGTGGCGCGGATCGATCCCCGCCGCTATCAGGCCGGCCGCAACTTCGCGTGTACTGGCCTTGAGCGTGGCGGGGTCCTGAAACACGGTAATCGCGTGAAGGTCCACGACGCAGTAGATGCATTCGTAATCATGCTGCAGACCCACCCAGTTCCGGATTGCCCCGAGATAGTTGCCCAGATGAAGATTCCCGGTGGGTTGGACGCCCGAGAACACACGTTTTTTCGCTTCCGCCATCCGCTCTACGCTCCGAGATGCTGTGGACACATCCGTCAAAATGAAGGCGTGTTATGAACGCTGGAACCGTAGAGGTCAAGCGTCCGCCGGCCCCGGCTTGCGCCGGGTCAACACTCCTCGAAAATCCTCCTTGCGCACCGCGCCGAGGAAATATGCAGCCACGCCGTAGCTGATCAAACCTGTCGCAACCAGAACCACAAGCGCGCCAATTTTTTCGCCTGTGCTCGCAACAAAATAGGGGTTGAGCGCCAGACGCGCGCCCCAAACCGCAGCAGCCATGATCAGAGCGGCAAGCACGGTGCGCGCCAGCCGGCGCTTGAGCCGGTCGTCCGCTTTCATGAACCCACGGACGCAGAGCCCGCGGTAGAGAAGCCCGGCATTGATCCAGGCGGAAATGGCGGTGGCCAGCGCCAACCCCACATGGGCGAGCGGTATCATCAGGATCACGTTGAGGACGACATTGATGCCGAGCGCAATCAGCGAATAGCGCACCGGCGACGCGGTGTCCTTGCGGGCATAAAAGGCGGGGCCCAGCACCTTGGTCAGCACATAAGCCGGGAGGCCGAGCGCATAGGCGCCGAGCGCCGCCGCCGTCGCCGCCGCCATCGTCGCGTCGAAGGCTTTGCGCTCGAACAGCACGCCGATCAACGGCCCCGGCACCACAATCAGCGCCGCCGCCGCCGGCAGGGTCAGAAAGAGCGCCATTTCAATGGCCCGGTTCTGGCTCGCCATCGCCCCCGCCTCATCGCTCGCCGCGACCTGGCGTGACAACGCGGGCAGCAGCGCGGTCCCCACCGCAATCCCGATCACGCCGAGCGGCAACTGATTGACGCGGTCGGCATAATAGAGGAACGCCAGCGAGCCGTTGGGCAGGAAGCTCGCCAGAAACACGTCGATCAGCAGGCTGATCTGGTAGGCCCCGGCGCCAAGCGCCACCGGCAGCATCAGCGCCATCAGCCGCTTGACGTCGGGCGTCATCCGCGGCCAGCGCAGCCGGAGCGGCATGCCGACCCGCCAGCACGCAATAAAAAGCCAGATAAACTGAAACAGGCCCGCGATGGACACGCCCCAGGCCAGTGCATGGGCGGGCGTCTGAAGCGTATTGGCGAACAGCACAAGCGCGCCAATGAGAACCACATTGAGAAGAATCGGGGTTGCCGCCACCGCGGCAAAGCGATTGAGCGAGTTGAGCACGCCCCCCATCAGCGAAACGAGGGAGATGAACAGCAGATAGGGAAAAGTGATCCGGGTCAGTTCGACCGCCAGATCGAACTTCCGGGGGTCGCCGACAAAGCCCATGCCGAGCCCCATGATCAACCACGGCATCACCGCCTGGGCGGCCGCCACGAACAACAGGAGGATCGCGAACAACGCCGATAGGGCTTCTTCCGCGAACAGCCGGGCGGCGGCGCGGCGCGCGGCTGGATCGGCGGTCCGGTCCGCGCCCTCGCCTTCGAGATAGCCCGAAAACAGCGGGACAAAGGCGGCGTTGAACGCGCCCTCGGCAAACAGACGGCGAAACAGGTTGGGCAGCTTGAACGCCAGCACGAAACAGTCGGCAACCAGTCCCGCGCCGAGAAACGCCGCCATCAGGATATCGCGAACGAATCCCGAGAACGCGGCTGACCAGGGTCAGGCCGCTCACCGTAAAGGTCGCTCGCAACAAAGACATGCCGTCCCCGGTTACCCTTTAATCCGCCGGTCAGGACGCGGCGGCAACGTCCTCGCCTTTCCGGTCCGTTGTCTTCCCGCCTGCGCTTGTTCCGCCCTCAAGCGCTTCTGTCAAGCGCTTTTCGATGGCCTTGATCTTGTCCGTATGGCTGACCTTGTGGCCGAACAGGTCGCGGACATAAAACACGTCCACCGCGCGTTCGCCGAAGGTCGCCACATGGGCGCTTGAAATGGACAGGCTCAAGTCGAAAAACGCGCGGGCCAGATCAAACAGAAGTCCGTTGCGGTCGCGGCCGTTGACCTCGATCACGGTGTGAGTGTTCGACGCCCGGTTGTCCACATAGACGGCGGGCGCCACCGTGAACACGTCCGTGCGCCGCGGCAGCGCCGGTTTTTCGGCAAGCTTGCGGGCCGGCAGGATTTCCCCGGCAAGCGTCTGTTTGATCGTCTCTTCGAGCTTTTTCAGTTGCCGGGGATCCTTGATCGCGCTCCGCTCCATGTCCTGGACCCAGAAACTGTCAAGCGCCATACCGTCCCTGGTGGTGAAGATCTTGGCGTCGGCAACGCTGGCGCCGGTCACCGCCAGCGCCCCGCTAAGGCGCGCGAACAGGCCCGGGTGGTCCTGCACATAGACGGTGACCTGAGTGACGTCGCGGAATTCATCGGCCCGGAAGTCGATGGCGATCGCCTCGCCGGCGTCGTCGGCGGTGCGGATCATGTTGGCGTCGGCAATCTGGTTGTCGAGCGGACTGGCGAGCCAGTAGGTGGTAGGCAGCCGGGCCACATAGGCCGCGATATCCTTTTGGTTCCAGCCGCTGAGTTCCTTGGCGAGCGCTTCCTTGGCCGCCGCCACGCGGGCCTCGTTGACATCCTCCACATAGCCGCCGAGCAACACTTCCTCGGTCCGGTAGTAGATGTCGCGCAGAAGCTGGCCCTTCCAGCCGTTCCAGATATGCGGCCCGACCGCGCGGATATCGACCACGGTCAGCACGAGGAGGAGCCGCAGGCGCTCCGGGCTTTTAACCAGCTGGGCAAAATCGGTGACCGTCTTGGGGTCGCCCACATCGCGCTTGAAGGCATAGGAGCTCATCAGCAGATGCCAGCGCACCAGCCACACCACCTGTTCCGTCTCCGCCGCCGTCATGCCGAGGCGCGGGCATAATTTTTCAGCAACCCTGGCGCCGATCACCGAATGATCGCCGCCCCGCCCCTTGGCGATGTCATGCAACAGCACCGCCACGTAAAGCGCGCGCCGCGAGACGATTTTATGAATGATCTCGTTGGCCAGCGGATGGTCTTCGGCAAGCGTGCCCTGTTCTACCTGCTCGAGAAGGCCAATGGCCCGGATGGTGTGCTCGTCAACGGTATAGACATGGTACATGTCATGCTGCATCTGGGCCACGACCCGGCCGAAATCGGGCACGAATTTGCCGAACACGCCGGCCTCGTTGAGCCGCTTCAGCGTATGTTCGGTGTTATGGGCGGCGGTCAGCATGTCCATGAACAGCCGGTTGGCTTCCGGATCGTTTTGAACTTTCCGGTTGATCAGCGACAGGTTGCGGCGGATCAGGCGCAGCGCATGGGGGTGAATATCCAGGTCGTTGGCCTGCGCCACGCGAAACAGCCGCAGCATGCTCACAGGATCGTTCTTGATATCCTCGGTGGTCTCGAAATCGAGCCGCGCGCCCTCGAGCTTGAAGCCTTCGATCTGCTTTTTGCGCATCGCGAAGCGCGGCATCCGGAGCCGCGGCTTGCGCTTGTGCTCCTCTTCGAGGTGAGCGCAGAAAATGCGGGTCAGGTCGCCGACGTCCTTGGCGACCAGATAGTAATGCTTCATGAACCGCTCGACCCCGCGCGATTTCGGCCGGTCGGTATAGTTCAGGCACTGGGCCAGTTCTTTCTGGATGTCGAAGGTCAGGCGCTCCTCGGCCCGGCCCGCCAGATAGTGAAGGTGGACCCGGACCGTCCACAGGAAGTCGGACGCCTTGCGGAACTGGCGCATTTCCGTCCTGGAGAAAACGCCCTTGTCCTCAAGCTCCCCGATATCGCGCACGTGGTAGAGGTACTTGGCGATCCAGAACAGAGTGTGCAGATCGCGCAGGCCGCCCTTGCCTTCCTTGAGGTTGGGTTCCACGAGATAGCGGCTATCGCCATACCTGAGATGGCGCTCGTCACGCTCGGCCAGTTTGAGCTCGACGAATTCAGGCCCGGTGCCGGCGATAATTTCTTTTTCGAAACGATCGACGAGATCATTGTAAAGCTGGCGGTCGCCCCACAGATAGCGCGATTCCAGAAGCGCGGTGCGGATCGTCAGGTCGCGTTTGGCGAGGCGAATGCATTCGTCCACGGACCGCGTCGAATGACCGACCTTCAGCCCGAGATCCCAGAGGATATAGAGCATGTACTCCACCGCCTGCTCGCCCCAGGGGGTCTGCTTGTAGGGCAGCAGAAACAGCAGGTCCACGTCCGAATAGGGCGCGAGCTCGCCGCGCCCATAGCCGCCCACCGCGACGATCGCCATATGCTCGCTTTCGGTGGGGTTGGCCTGCGGATAGATGTGGGCGAGGATGAAATCATAGAGCGTACGGATAATCTGATCGGCCAGATAACACTGGGCCTGCACCAGGGTGCGGCCGTTGACCCCGCGCGAGGTGGCGATTTCCATCGCGCGCGCGTGCACCTCGTCTGAGCCGGTTTTGTAGGCCGCCTTGAGGTCCTTGAGAAGGCCGCTTCGCAGGTCCGCCGAAGACTGGTTTTCGGTTAGCGCATTGAGCCGCGCCGCAAGTGCCTTGCGGTCGATGATCTTGCGCGGATTTGCGATTTTCGGTGCCATCCGGTTGTAAACTCTCTGCCAATATGTGCTTCTAAACTGGCAGGTCGCAGCCCGCCGGGCAAGGGGGAGCGCACTTACGCCCCGTCATCTCCCTCGCTGAGCGCCTTGAGGCGATAAAGCACCTCGAGCGCCGCCTTTGGCGTCAGTTCGTCAGGGTTCACCTCATCGAGGAGCGCCTCAGCGGGCGAAGGACCGGCCGCCCGCGCCGGCCCCGGCGTCAGAGTGGAGAACAGCGGCAGATCGTCCGCCATCTGCGCCAGCGTCAGGCCCTGTCCGGTCTCCTCAAGCTGGCCCAGCACCTGTTCGGCGCGCGCAATCACCTTGGCCGGCAGACCGGCGAGCCGGGCCACCTGAATACCGTAGGAGCGGTCGGCCGAACCCGGCCCGACCTCGTGCAGGAACACCACCTCGCCTTTCCATTCCCTGACCCGCATGGCGTGAAGCGCGAGGCCGTCGAGCCGCTCGGCCAGAACCTTGAGTTCGTGATAATGGGTAGCGAAAAGACCGCGGCAGGCGTTGACTTCATGGAGGTGTTCGACCGTGGCCCAGGCGATGGAAAGCCCGTCATAGGTGGCGGTGCCGCGCCCGATTTCATCCAAGATCACCAGGCTCTTGGCTGTCGCCTGATTGAGAATCGCCGCGGTCTCGATCATTTCCACCATGAAGGTCGAGCGCCCGCGCGCCAGATCATCGGACGCCCCGACCCGGCTGAACAACCGGTCAATGACGCCGATCCTCGCGTGCTCTGCCGGCACGAACGAGCCCATCTGGGCCATAATGGCAATCAGCGCATTCTGGCGCAGGAACGTGCTCTTGCCCGCCATGTTGGGCCCGGTGATCAGCCACAGCCGCTGGTCGGGCGCGAGGTTACAGTCGTTCGCCACAAAGGGTTCGCTGCTCGCCTCTTTCAGAAACCGCTCGACCACCGGGTGGCGGCCGCCCTTTACCGAAAACTCGACGCTGTCGTCGACCACCGGCCGGGTAAACCGGCCCGCTTCGGCAAGCTCGGCAAGCGCGGTCGCCACATCGAGCGCCGCCAGCCCGCGCGCCGCCGCCATCAGCACGTCCCACACTTGAAGCACCTCGTTCTTCAACAGCTCGAACAGGTCCAGCTCGCGGGCAAAGGCGCGCACATCCGCCTCGCCGATCCGGCCGGCAAGCTCGGCAAGCTCAGGCGTGTTGAAGCGCACCGCATTGGCGAGCGTCTGGCGGTGGGTGAACTCGGCCGCGAGCGGCGGCTCCATCAGCTTGCCGGCCTGCGCAGGCTTCACTTCGATATGGTAACCGAGCACGTTGTTATGCTTGATCTTGAGGGCCGCAATTCCCGTCGTCTCGCGGTAGCGCCCCTCCATGCCGGCGATCAACCGCCGGCTTTCATCGCGGAGCGCGCGGAACTCGTCAAGCGCATCATCGAAGCCCTGCGCGATGAAGCCGCCGTCCCGCGTCGTCATCGGCAGCTCGGCCTTGAGCGCCGAGGACAGCCGGTCAACCGTGCCCGAATGTTCACCAAGCGCGTCGAGCGCGGCTGTCAGCTGCTCCGGCGCACCGCCGAGGTCGCCACGTTCCAGGTCAGCCTGGAGCGCTGCCTTGACTATGCCCGCCGCTTCCAGCGTGTCACGCACCGCCGCCAGATCGCGCGGACCGCCCCGGCCCACCGCAAGCCGCGACAGCGCGCGCTCCATGTCCGGCGTACGGCGGAGCCGATGGCGCAATCGCTCGCGCAGTGTCTCACGCTCGACAAAATAGCCGACGAGATCGAGCCGGGCGTTGACCGCCGCCGGATCGGTCAGGGGCGCGCTCAACCGCGCCGCCAGCAGGCGGGCGCCGGCCCCGGTCACGGTGCGGTCGACAATGGCGAGGAGGCTGCCGCCCCGCTCCCCCGACAGGGTCTCGACAAGCTCCAGGTTGCGCCGGGTGGCGCGGTCGATGGCCATGGTCCGGCGTTCGCTACCGACGCGCGGGCGCAGGAGGCGCGGCAGCTCGGTCTTCTGGGTTTCCTCGAGATAGCCGACGATTGCGCCCGCGGCGGCGGCCTCCGCCCGATCGATGGCGCCGAGACCGTCAAGCGAGCCGAGGCTGAAAAGCGCCTTGAGTCGCGCCTCCCCTGCGGCGCTGTCGAACGCATTGGCGGGGCGAGGCGTGACCCGCGTGCGCCATTCGCCAAGCGCGCCGGCGACGCCGTCGTCCTCAAGCAGGGTTTCGGACACCAGGATTTCGCCGGGCAGCAGACGGCCAAGCTCGGTATCGATCTCGGCGGGCGTGACGGCGCTCAGGTGAAAGTCGCCGGTCGAAATATCGACCCAGGCCAGTGCATAGCGGCCCCGGGCGCGGGCAAGGGCGGCGAGGTAATTGTTGGCCCGCGCGTCGAGGAGCACATCTTCGGTCAGCGTGCCCGGCGTTACGATGCGCACCACGTCGCGGCGCACCACCGCCTTGCCGCCCCGCTTCCTGGCCTCCGCCGGGTCTTCGGTCTGCTCCCCCACCGCGACCTTGAAGCCCTTGCGGATCAGCCGGGCGAGGTAGGAATCGGCGGCGTGCACGGGCACCCCGCACATCGGGATATCATCACCCAGATGCTTGCCGCGCCTGGTCAGCGTGATGTCGAGCGCCTCGGCGGCCTGAACCGCGTCATCGAAAAAGAGCTCGTAAAAATCGCCCATCCGGTAGAACAGCAGGCAGTCGGGATTGGCGGCCTTGATCTCCAGATACTGCGCCATCATCGGCGTGACCTTGTCGTCGCCGGCCGTCTTTGCCGAAGTCGCCTGATCCTTGGCCATGGATTAGTCCGGTCCCCCCTGACCTGCTGCACCGCACCCAATAGTCGGACTTTTCAAAGGCTTGTCCCGCCGGAAATTCATTTCAATCCTATACCGAGCCGCTATAAAGGAGTAGGTTAGTTTTTCCAAGATCATAAACCAATTTCAACCAACAAGCAGGGGCGGATCAACCGCCCCTTAAGCAATAAGAGCGCTCCTTGATGAAAGACCGTGAATCCAAGACCACCGACCGTGAAGCCCTTCTGTTTCACAGCAAGGGCCGGCCCGGCAAGATCGAAATCGTCGCCAGCAAGCCAATGGCGACCCAGCGCGACCTGTCGCTCGCCTATTCGCCGGGCGTCGCCGTGCCGGTCAACGAGATCGCCCGCGACCCGGACCTCGCCTACGACTATACAACCAAAGGCAATCTGGTGGCCGTCATTTCCAACGGCACGGCGATTCTTGGTCTCGGCAACCTGGGGGCGCTGGCCGCCAAGCCGGTGATGGAAGGCAAGGCCGTGCTGTTCAAGCGGTTCGCCGATGTCGACGCCATCGACCTCGAGGTGGACACCGAAGACGTGGACGTGTTTGTCAATTGTGTGCGCCCGCTGGAGCCGAGCTTTGGCGGCATCAACCTTGAAGACATCAAGGCGCCCGAATGTTTCATCATCGAGCAGCGGCTCAAGGAGCTGATGGACATCCCGGTCTTCCATGATGACCAGCATGGCACGGCCATCATTACAGCGGCCGGGTTTCTCAATGCGCTCGATCTTACCGGCCGCGATATCAAGGACTGCCGGGTGGTGGTCAACGGCGCCGGGGCGGCGGCCGTCGCCTGCTCCGAACTGATCAAGGCCATGGGCCTGCCCTCCGATCAGCTCATGATGTGCGACAGTAAGGGCGTCATCTACAAAGGCCGCGAGGCGGGCATGAACCAGTGGAAATCGGCCCATGCGGTCGATACCGAGGCGCGCACGCTAGAAGACGCGCTCGCCGGCGCCGACGCCTTTATCGGGCTTTCGGTCAAGGGCGCGGTCAACCAGGATATGGTCGCGTCCATGGCGGACCGGCCGATCATTTTCGCCATGGCCAACCCCGACCCCGAGATTACCCCCGAAGACGTCAACGAGGTGCGCCAGGACGCCATTGTCGCCACCGGGCGGTCGGATTACCCGAACCAGGTCAATAACGTGCTGGGCTTTCCCTATATCTTCCGCGGCGCGCTCGACGTGCGGGCGCGCACCATCAACGAGCCGATGAAAATCGCGGCGGCCAAAGCCATTGCCCAGCTCGCACGCGAAGATGTGCCGGACGAAGTGGCCGCCGCCTATTCCGGCGAGCACCCCAAGTACGGCTCGGAATACATTATCCCCGCGCCGTTCGATCCGCGCCTTATCACTGCGGTCCCGCCGGCAGTGGCCAAGGCGGCCATGGACAGCGGCGTGGCGCGCCGCCCGATCATCGATATGGACGCCTACCACAAGGAACTCGACGCCCGGCTCAACCCCACCATCGCCACCCTGCAGATGGTGTTCGACGAATTGCGCTCGAACCCGCAGCGCGTGGTTTTCGCCGAAGGCGAGGAGGAAACCGTCATTCGCGCGGCGATCGCCTTCCGCAACGGCGGCTATGGAACGCCCGTCCTGATCGGCAACAAGCAGCGGATCCGCGACACAATGCACGAGCTCGGACTCGGTGACGAAGAGGATATCGAGATCAACGCGGGCCGGGATTCGCCACGGGCAAAGGATTACGTGGACTATCTCTATAGCCGCATGCAACGCCGCGGGTTTCTTCACCGCGACTGCCT
Source organism: uncultured Alphaproteobacteria bacterium (assembly GCA_963746725.1). Taxonomy (GTDB): domain Bacteria; phylum Pseudomonadota; class Alphaproteobacteria; order Sphingomonadales; family Govanellaceae; genus J090. The sequence continues at coordinate 22,992 of CAVVCF010000006.1, forward strand.
GCGGCTGGCCAACAACGACCGCAACACACTGGGCGCCTGCATGGTAGCACTCGGCGACGCAGACGCCATGGTTACCGGCATGACCCGGTCCTATTCGACCATCCTCGAAGCGGTTCACCGCGTCATCGATGCCGCGCCCGGCCACCGGGTGTTCGGCTTGACCATCGCGGTCACCCGCAACAGAACCGTTTTCATTGCGGACACCGCGGTCCATGAACGCCCAACCGCCGAACAGCTCGCCGACATCGCCGAGCAGAGCGCCGCCGCCGCCCGGCGCTTCGGCCATGAGCCCAAAGTGGCGTTTCTGTCCTATTCCAACTTCGGAAATCCGTTGCTGCCAACGACGGCGGAGCCACGCCGGGCCGTGCGCCTGCTGGACCAGCGTGAAGTGGATTTCGAGTATGAAGGCGAGATGACCGCGTCGGTGGCGCTCAACCCTGATATGCGTCGGCTCTACCCGTTCTGCCGGTTGAATGGGCCGGCCAACGTACTGATCATGCCGGCGCTCCACTCGGCCCATATCGCCTCCAAGCTCCTCAAGGAACTGGGCGGCGGCAAAATTATCGGTCCGTTGCTGATCGGGCTCGAGAAATCGATTCAGGTCGTGCCCATGGACGCCACCGCGTCCGACCTTGTGAACCTGGCCGCCATTGCCGCCCATGACGCCATCAAGGGAGCCGGTCGTTAGAGCGATTAAGAGTCAGATCTTGCGGGCTTTGTCTCGTCCGGCAGCGTTGAAGCCGTCGTCGTCGAAGCTGACACTTTCGGCGGCTTCGGACACCAGGTCGAAATGCTGCTGGTAGCGGGCGGTAATCCGCTCCACCGGCAGCAGAATAAAAACGTCGGTCGAGCCCCATTGCCGATCTATGACCGCGCCGTCGCCGATGAAGCAGCCAAGCCGTAGGTAGCCCTTGACCAGTGGCGGCAACTTGCGCCGGGCCTGACGCACATCCAGCTTGTCCGCCGGAATCATGTTCATGTCGACATACTGATCGGGCTGGGCGCGAACCTGGAACCGGTCCGGGACCCTGAATTCGTGATAAAGGTAGGATAAGGCTTCGGCATGTTCCGCCGGATCGGTGCCAGGCAGGCTGGCGCAGCCGAACATGTAGCCCACGTTATGCAGCAGCGTGTAATAGGCGATGCCGCGCCACAACAGGTGGATTGTGGAATTGGTGCGATAATCTTCATGGACGCAGGACCGGCCAAGCTCCAGCAGTTGCTTGTCCTGCATCATGGTGCGGCGAAAGTCTTCGGTGAACAGGGGCTCGAGATCGTATTCCTGACGGGAATAGAACCCGTCGCGCCCGCCGGCGACGCTCTCGCGCAGCAAACGGTAGGTGCCGATAACCTTGTCGGTGCCGCTGCGCGTGCGATCGACCACCAGAAGATGGTCGCAGTGTTCGTCAAATCCGTCAAAGTCCCGCTTCTCGGCGGCCATCTCCGCCGTCGGCTCGGCCCCCATCTCCTCGTAGAAGACGCGGAAGCGCAGCCGCTGGGCGGCAAGCACCTCGGCTTCCGACTCGGCGAGCCTGACCTCAAGGGATCCCACCTCGGCAAAAGACGTGACGTAAGGGATATTGGCCGGCGTTCTGAAGCGCGACTGCACTGTTCTATAGCTCATGGTTGCGTTAAATAGATGATCAATTGGAAGGAAATATGACAATAAAATCAACCGTTGTCTTTTTTTGCTGTTTGGGGCAGACGGCTGCACTTGTTAGCCGGACATGCTGTCCGGCCGGATCGGTGGCGGCACCGTCACATGATATTGCGGCGCAAAAATGACGACAGACCGGATGGTGTCCTCTGACGCCCCACGGTTTCCGAATTCGTTGCGGGATGGGCGATGCCCGGCCTGCGGCGCCGGCGTGGAACTGGCCCGACAAGGCCAATTTTTCTGCCCCGCGTGCGGCCTCGCCTATAATGGCGAAAAACCTGAACCATCACAGGATTTCATGGCCAAACGCATGCCGTTTCCGGCTCGGCCAAAATCTCTTCCCGGTAGTAAAATCCTGTGCCGCGTCCCCTCAGAATACGCAAATCGGTGGTCCGGGTGCCAGGTTGGCGAAATGGTTTCAGGGGTCCCGCTTTCAATTTATGAAGGCGAATCAGGCTTAGATGCCGTGCACCTGATCCGCTATTTGGAGCGTGCGCCCAACCCTGTCGCGGAACTGACAGCGGCCCGCCGGCTCTTGAACCCCCGGGGGCTTCTCTATCTCGATATCGGCCGGGACGGCCCGTGGACCATCACGATCGACGCGGCGCGCCGGTTGATTGAGGCCGCCGGGTTCCGGGTGGTGCGGCGCTTCGGCCGGTTCACGCTTAACCGCCGGGCCCCGCTCCGCCTTCTCTGTCGGCGCTACTGAGGGACGGCCTGAGCCCCATCCCCATTCGTCGCAACACGAACAAAAAGACCAGCCCCGGCACCGCCGCCACTGCCGTCAGAATGAAGAAGTCGAACCAGCCCACCGCCGCTGCAAGCGCCCCGCCCCCGGTGGACAGAAGCGTGCGCCCGACCACGGCGAGCGAGCTTAAAAGCGCGTACTGGGTCGCCGTGAACGCCAGATTGCACAAGCCCGAAATATAGGCGACGAACACCGCCGAACCCATGCCGCCTGCCAGGTTCTCGAACCCGATGGCGACCGCCAGAAACCCGAGGTCGGCGCCAAGCTTGGCCTGCACCGCAAACACCAGGTTGGAAACGAGCTGAAGGATGCCGCTGAGAAGGAGCGCGCGAAACAGCCCCATCGCCTTGACCATAATCCCGCCGAGCGCGAGGCCGGCGAGCGTCGCGACAAAGCCGAACAGTTTCACGACCTCGGCAATCTCGGTCTTGGTGAACCCGATCTTGATCAGGAACGGGTTGGTCATGGTGCCGGCGAGCGCGTCGCCGAACTTGTAAAAGACAACGAACACCAGAATGGTCAGCGCGGTCATCACCCCGCTTCGGGTCAGGAATTCGTGGAAGGGCGCCACCACGGCCAGGTAAAGCCAGTTGAGCGCCCGCTCCCGCCGCCCGGCCAGGCGCTCCGCCAGTTTGCCTTCGGTGGCGAGCGTGGCGCTGCCATTGGGCGCGGGCTCGGGGTTCACGAGCACCGCCAGAATGCCCACGCCCTGCACCAGCGCCATGATCACGTAGACCGCTTCCCATGCCATATGGTCAGCAAGGAACAGCGCACCCGCGCCCGAGACCAGCATGGCGATCCGGTAGCCGAACACGGTTGTGGCTGCCCCGGCGGCGTACTGGTCGGGTTTGAGGATTTCGACCCGGTAAGCGTCGATCACGATGTCCTGGGTCGCCGACAGGAACGCCACCAGCACCGCGAGCGCGGCGGTCAGCTCCGGCCGCGCCACCGGGTTCGAGCCACCCATGGCGGTGATTGCGATCATCAAGAAAATCTGGATTACGATCATCCACGACCGGCGATGGCCGATGAGCCGCGCCAGAATGGGGAGCCGCACCCGGTCGATGATCGGCGACCACAGAAATTTGAGCGAATAGGGGGTCGCCACCGCGGCGAAAAAGCCGATGGTGGCGAGCGACACGCCGACATCGGCGAGCCAGGTCGACAGCGTGCTGGCGGTCAGCGCCAGCGGCAGGCCGCTCGAGAACCCGAACAGTATGAGGAACGCCACACGGCGGTCGCGGTAGACCTCTGCCGCCTGCCACCAGTTTTTTATGGTCTCCGCCGCCATCGCCGCTCCCGCCCAAACCCAAAACCGTCATTCCCGCGAAAGCGGGAATCCATGCCTCCGCTGGGAGACTGGATCAACTATGGATTCCGGATCGCGCCACAAGTGGCTTGTCCGGAATGACGTTAGAGTAATGGCTTACCCCCGATAAACAAGCCGCCGGTAACCGAGCGCCTCGGCCACATGGGTGCGGGTGACCGCCTCCGCGCCCTCAAGGTCGGCAAGGGTGCGGGCGACGCGCAGCATGCGGTGGTAGCCGCGCGCGGTGAGCTTCATCCGCTCCACCGCCTCCGTGAGCAGGCTCTGCCCGCCCGCATCGGGCGTGGCGATTTTCATGAGAAGATCGCCGTCGGCGTCGGCGTTGGTGCGCACGGTCGCGGGCGCGCCGAGGTCCCGGAACCGCTGTTGCTGGAGGCTGCGCGCCCGGGCGACCCGAGCCGCCACTTGCCGGCTGCCCTCGGCGGGCGGCGGCAGCGTCAGATCGGCGGCGGAGACCGCGGGCACGTCCACATGAATATCAATACGGTCGAACATGGGACCTGAAATTCGGGCCTGATATTCGCCGGCGCATTTGGGCGCGCGGGCGCAGGCGAGCGCCGGGTCATCCAAATGCCCGCAGCGGCACGGGTTCATCGCGGCAATGAGCTGGAAGCGCGCCGGGAAGGTGACATGGGCCTGGGCGCGGGCGACCACGGCCTGGCCGGTCTCGATCGGCTGGCGCAGGCTGTCGAGCGTCTGGCGGGAAAATTCCGGCAGCTCGTCGAGAAACAGGACACCTAGATGGGCGAGCGAGACCTCCCCCGGGCGGACCCGGTTGCCGCCGCCGATCAGCGCCGGCATGGACGCCGAATGATGCGGGTTGCGGAACGGCCGGCGCAGCGATATGCGCCCGCCCTGAAGCGCACCCGCCACGCTCTGGATCATACTGACCTCGAGCGCCTCCGACGGCGTCAGGCGCGGCAGGATACCGGGCAACCGCGCCGCCAGCATCGACTTGCCGGCGCCCGGCGGCCCGATCATCAGAAGGTTGTGCCCGCCCGCCGCCGCCACCTCGAGCGCGCGTTTCGCCGCCTCCTGCCCCTTGATCTCGGACAAGTCAGGGACCTTCATATCATCGTCAGCGGCGCGCGCTTCGGGCGGGGTCAGCACCTGCGCGCCCTTGAAATGATTAACCAGCGACAGGAGTCCGCGCGGGGCGAGCACCGCAATATCGCCGGCCCAGGCCGCCTCCCCGCCGCAGGCTTCAGGGCAGATGAGTCCCTTGTCCATGCCTGACGCGGCAAGTGCCGCCGGCAGCACGCCCGGCACCGCCTGGATCGCGCCATCAAGCCCGAGCTCGCCCACCACAACGAACTCGTCTATGGCGTCTTTCGGCAGCACCTCCATGGCAATCAGGAGCCCGACCGCAATGGGCAGATCGAAGTGAGAGCCTTCCTTGGGCAAGTCGGCGGGCGCGAGGTTGATGGTGATGCGCTTGGGCGGCAGGGCGAGGCCCACGGCGGCCAGGGCGGCGCGCACGCGTTCTTTCGATTCGGCCACCGCCTTGTCCGGCAGGCCGACGATGGTGAAGGCCGGCAAACCGGACGTGATCTGAACCTGAACGTCCACCGGCCGGGCTTCGATGCCCACAAAGGCGACGGTGGTTACATGCGCGACCATTCCCATTCCCGAAAATTCAACCCGGGGACGAGCTTAGCGGACCGGGCCACGCCGGAAAAGAGAGAAAGACGATAAGGTGTGTGCGGTTCACCCCCTACCGTCATCCCGGACGTTAGGTAAGCCCGCAATCAACATAACACCTGCACAACACACAGGGATCCATCTCTCAAACGGCACCATGGATCCGGATCTCGCTTTCGCTCGTCCGGGATGACGGTCAGGGGGAAAAGGACAAAGAGTCCTTAGGGCTTCTTGACCCGTGCGAGCCGGGCCACTTCGCGGGCGACCACGCGTTCGACCACCTCGGGCAGGTTGTCGTCCAGCCATTCCTTGAGCATGGGCCGGAGCATTTCGCGCACCATGCCCTCAAGCGTCTTGTCATAACCGGCGTAGCCCGCAACCAGCAGGTCGGACAATTTTTCGAAGGATTGCTTGGCTTGATCGGATGGTTCAGGGGACATAATGGCCTCCTCTTCTCTCGCGGCATCGACGACGTCACTTACCTCGTCGGTCGGAGCATCGGGTTCAAGCTGTGGTCCCAGTTCCGGCTCCAGTTCGGGTTCCGGTTCCGGCGCAGGCTCCGCCTCGGGCTCGGGCTCGGCCGCCGCTTCCTCTTCGGGTTCCTCGGGTTCCTCGTCCTCAACCACGTCGGTCAACTCCAGCACATCGTCCTCGGCCGCCGCCTCTTCCGCAGGCTCCGCTTCGCCGCCTTCCGCAGGCGCCGCACCCTCCTCGCCTTCCTCCGAAATAATCCGGCGGATGGAGGCAAGGATTTCCTCCATGGTCGGCTCTTCCTGTTCTTTCTGCTCGGTCATTATCCGTTAAACCCACCCAGCAATAGTTGCGCCCCGGTCTCAGCGGGCACAGAGTAGCAACATATCATCGTCAAAATTAGTAAAAAAAAGCTATCCAACGGCCAAATGCCGTCGAAGCCCCAAAAAAACAGCCCTACCGGTCGGCAGAGGATGGCGCTTTTTCGTCCTCGATGCTCCAGCCGAAGATCTTGTCATCGACGTTATCGTAGTTGCGCTTGGGATCATAGTACGTCACCGGCAGGTTCAGATTGCGCGCCGTCAGCCGCCCAATCGCCGCCAGAAGCTGGAACTTCGCCACCGCCCGGTCATGCTGCGAGCCGGTCAGGCTTACACGCGAGTTCAGAAGCTCCTGTTCGGCATTCAGAACATCAAGCGTGGTCCGCGAGCCGACCTCCGCTTCCTGGCGCACTCCGTCGAGCGCGATCTCGTTGGCCCGGACCTGGGATTTGTCCGACGTGATTCGCGCCTCGGCTTCCGCGAGCGCCTCCCACGCGTTTCTCACCGCTTCGGTGACCTGGCGCTGCGCCTCGGTCACCTGGAGCCGGCGCTGGCTGTTGATCTGGCGCGCCTGGCGCACGGCCGAGGACTGAACCCCGGCCTGATAGATGGGGATGGTGAGCTGAGCCATAATCTGCTTGGTCTCGCCGTCACTGACAAAGGACGACTGGTCCCAGCCCCGGCTGTACTCCGCCCGGAGCGAAAGTTCCGGCAGGAATCCGCCCTTGGCCACAGCCACCGCATTGCTCGCGGCCTTGTCGTTGTAGCGGGCCGCATTCAGAGCGGGGCTGTCCTGGAGCGCAATTTCGAGAGCCGCCTGCTCCGTCGCCGGGACCGAATTGACCTCTTTGGGCGCGGTCAGGGACCCGGGCATCTGACCGACCACCCGGTTGTAGGCGGCGCGGCTGACGGCAAGCGCGCCTTCCGCCTTGGTGCGGTCGGACACGGCGCGGGCAAGCCGGGCTTCGGACTGGGCCACGTCGGTGCGGGTGATTTCGCCCACGCGGAAGCGGTCCTTGCTGGCTTCAAGCTGCCGGGTCAGGACCTGCACGTTGTTGCGATTAAGCTCCAGGATCGCCTCGTCCCGGATCACGTCCATGTAGGCGGTGGCGGCCGCCAGCAGAACCTGCTGCTCGGTCTCGGTCAGTTGCGCACGTCCGGCGTTGACCTCGTTCTTGGCCTGGCGCACCCCGTTTACGGTCTTGAAGCCGCTGAACAAAGGCTGCACCAGCGCAACGGACGCATTCTTCGAGGTATAGGTATCGTTGCGCTCGGTCGGGAAACCGGCAAAGTTCACGGTCTGCTGAGAATTGACGCGGGCGACCGACCCGGTGGCCTCGATCGAGGGGCGATAGCCGCTTTTGGCCTGGGACACGCCCTCGTCGAGCGCGCGCACCTGGGCCCGCGCCGCCCGGATGGTGGGGTTGTTGCTATAAGCCGCGGCCAGCGCATCGTTCAGGGACTCCGCACTGGCCATACTGCTCCACGACACAGTGCCAATCAAAACCGCTACAAACCCGAACCGCATTCCGATCTCCTCACCTTGTCATGGTGCCGCAGGTTGCCCTGTACGTCCAGACACAACGCGCGAAAACAAATCAATCTCGCTGGTCCCTAAAAGACGAACCCGCGCTTTTGCTCGAACCCGGGCAACGGCGGGACCGAAGCGTCGAACAGCTCGCGGCGGCCCACCACACTGCCTTCCTTGGTAAAGAGGCTTGCCTTGCCAACGCCGCCAACGTCATACACACAGGCGAGCCGGCCACCGTCGGCCAACTGGTCAATCAGGCCGTCCGGGATGCGCGCCGCCGAACCGTTCATGAATATTACGTCGAACGGCCCCCGATCCTGCGCACCGGCCGTAAGCGGCGCCTCGATAACCTCGGCGTTGGCGCATTCGAGCTCGGCCAGAAGGGCGCGCGCGCGTTCGGCAAGCTCGGGCGATTCCTCGACGGCGACAATCGCAGCCGCCAGGTGGGACAGGACGGCCGCCGAATAGCCCGTGGCGCAGCCGATATCGAGAACCACATCGCTGTCTGTGATATGGAGCTCCTGCACCAGCCGGGAAAAGACCACCGGCTCCATCAGGTAGCGGCCGGGGGCGACCTCCATATCCTCGTCCACATAGGCCACGCCCCTGAGCGCCTTGGGCACGAAAAGCTCGCGCGGGACGGCGCGCAGCGCCGCCAGCACGGCAGCGTCGGTGACCTGGTTTGGCTTCAACTGGCCGTCGATCATGTGATCCCGGGCTAGGGCGAAATTTTCCATCCGTTACGATCCTGTGAACAGGGACTGAGATTGACGGCGTTTATACTTAGTCACCGGCCAAAATACAACGCCATGATCGTCCTGTCCCCCCGATCCCACTGCTTTATTGCGAAAGCGGAACACCGGTGTTATATCCTCGGGCCCAGCGGCACCGTGGCGGAGTGGCTACGCAGCGGACTGCAAATCCGTGTACGCCGGTTCGATTCCGGCCGGTGCCTCCAAACATCAAACAAGAGCTTGGCAGAGCGGAAATCTCTCTGCTATAAGGTGCGCGCCGCGCTGACGCGCACAGGAATTAAGAGGGCCGCCGCCTTGACGGGCGGCACCCGTTCCCCGGTAGCTCAGTTGGTAGAGCAAGCGGCTGTTAACCGCTTTGTCGCTGGTTCGAGTCCGGCCCGGGGAGCCAGATAGAGAAAGGCCGTCAGAGAAACCTCTGGCGGCCTTTTGCTTTTCCTGGAGGCCTGTCAGGCTACTCTGAGCTGCCGGGTCCCCGCTTCAAGGTCGATCAGGGCCTTGAGCGGCAAATGGTCCGACGCGACCCGGGCAAGGGCAGAGTCATGGACCTCGATCGCCGAAATCAGGTCATGGGGACTGGCGAGGATGCGGTCGAGCGCCAGCACGGGGAAAGGTGCGGGAAAGCTCGGCAGGGCCGCATCCGGCGGACCGAAATGGGCATCGAATGCGCGCAGTGCCGAGCGCCGGCCGAGCCGCCACTCGTTGAGATCACCCACAATCAGTGTCGGGCGCGGATCGCGGGCCTGAACCGCGGCCAGGATCGCCTCGGCCTGGCGGGCGCGGCTGCGGCGCAAAAGGCCGAAATGAGCGGCCACGATCCGCAAAGGCCCGGCATCGAGGTTGAGGTCGACCACCACCGCGCCACGCGGTTCCCCACCGGAAAGACGGATCTGGTGAAGATCATGCACCGTGCCTTCCCGGATCAGAATGGCGTTGCCGTGCCAGCCATGACCCCTGGCTGTCGGCGCAAGCGGTATGGGCAGAAGCCCGCAGTCGCGTTCGATCTGCATGAGGTCGAGCGTGCCTTCCCGGTCGCCATGGCGCCGGTCAACCTCCTGGAGCGCAATGATATCCGCGCCGATCTCGGCAATCACGGCCGCCACCCGGTCGGGATCGTACCTGTTGTCCATGCCCACGCATTTATGGACGTTGTAGGAGGCGATCAGCGTCGGCGTCCCCGCGCCCGCAGTATTGGCGGCGTGCAACCGCTTTCCCCGGCGCAACGCGGACCGGATGACGGACTGAAGCGGCCCGCGCCCTCTGTCTGGCTTTTTCAGGATTGGCGTCCCCGCAAAATATTGGTCATGGAAACAGAGTATACACAGGCCTTTAAATAAGGGTTATCGCCATGTTTCTCAAGCCGTATCGCGCACCGCGCCCGCAAGGCATCGAGAGCCTGGAAGCGGATTACATATTAATCAATGAACTTATTATAATATAAATCTTGCAATAATAGTTTTTTCACGATCCGCCCGTCAGAACGTCTTCGAGGTGCCAGGTCCCTCACTGTCTTTGGGGATAGCCGGCCCCGCGTGGCAGTTCCAACAGGAGGTATTTTCAGATGGAAGACGTAATAACAGTACAGCCTATTAAAACACAAATAAGAATAAGAGTGATCAGCCCGCTTTGCAGCATGGACGATCAGATGACGGCGGACACAATGGCCGAAGTCAAGCCGCTCGAAGGTTCTTGGCATCACATTCGACAATGTGGTTCTGGGATCCGGCCCGGACTCAATCGAGGGCCATTTTGACGAAACCTTCGCCGCGCCGTTCGTGGCCATCGAGGCGATCAAGGCCCAAAACGCAGGAATCGACGCGGTGATCATCGATTGCATGGGTGACCCCGGCATGATGGCGGCGCGCGAAGTCGTCTCGATCCCGGTGGTTGGCCCCGGCGAAGCCTGCATGCATATGGCCGGCATGATGGGCAACCGGTTCAGCTGCGTCTCGATCCTGGACAGTGTCCGGCCGATTTTTTTCGCCCACGCCAAAATGTATGGGATCGCCGACAAGCTGGCGTCGGTGCGGACGATCAACGTGCCGGTGCTGCAGCTCGAGCAGCTTGGTCCTGATGACATCGCCGACAGACTTTTCGAACAGTCCCTGCACTGTGTGGAACAGGATCTGGCCGATGTCATCATTCTGGGCTGCACCGGCTTTGTCGGCGTAGCTGATAAGGTCCAATCGAAGCTTTTTGGCGCGGGATACCATGTCCCGGTGATCAATCCGCTGCCTACAGCCGCGCTGATAGCCGCGACGATGGTGTGGGGCGGTATGTCCCACAGTCCGCACGGCTACCACCCGGCGAACCTCAACAAGAAGTTTATGGGTTTCGATTACTTCACGCCGAAGCTTTAAACGCCCTTAAGCACAACACTCTCCCAAAGCCCGTCCGGCCCCGGCCGCGGCGGGCTTTGCTTATCCGCCTCCCTGCCCCCGACCGATCACATTTCCGCGCGCCAAGCGTCCGGTTGATAGCGCATAGCCAGCATGAAGCGGCTGGCCAGGCGAACAGTTCACCTAGAACTCACGGGGAAAGGACCCAAAAGATGGAAGAAACCAACGAAGAATTTGAATTCCGGGCTCTCGAGCACGCCAGCCTCGACGGGCAAATAACGCGTATTTTAAACGCCCTGGCGGCAATCGCAAACACGAGGCGGATTGAGGATGTGCAGACCCTGTTTGAAAATGCGCGGGCTCTGATCCTGCGAGAGGAGGCGCTGACCCTGAGCGACGAATTTAAGACGTTGCCCTTGGACGAGCAAGCGGCAGAGAATCCAGTTCTTCTGTTAGCATATTTTTTAGGAGCCGCCGGTACCTCGCCAAAATTTTGCTATTTTGAGGTCGTTATCCAGCTCGCACTGGAGGCTGGGGGGAACCTCGAAGTCTTTCTCCGAGCCATTGACCATCATCTTATCGCGCTTTTCCGGAGCACGGATCCTGACATCCCTCGGGACGTGGAAATACTGACCTTCCTGATGCACTACGCGGTGCACGGACCGGTCTGGCATATAACCGGCGGGGTGACCCTGCTGGACGCCTATCTCGACCTGACGGTGGCGGACCTGCAACAGTTCAATGCGGAGGAACACGGAGCCTACTTCGCCCACTCGATTCCTGACACGGTCACCACTTATTGCGCCATGGATGATGAAGCGTTCCATGCCGAGAAATGGCGCCTTCTGAATTCGGTGCTAAGCCTGAAAGGCAACACGGTCTGCAACGCCCCCGGCGTCCGGATCGTGGATAATATTCTGTCAAGCCTTGATGGTCCCGCCGACGCAATCCGTGGAACAAAGAGTAATTTTGGAAACTACTTCCCGGAAAACATCAACAAACCGCCCACTGCGATCCAACAACTGATTGATTTTCTAGCCGACAATCCAATTTGTGCCGACCAATTCCAGGCACCGCTGCTGAACGATCTGAATATTTTCCATGAGGATGATAGCGCCCTGATCGTGAATACCCTGAGTCGGCTGGAGGACGTCATCTTCGAGAAATACAATGAGGCCGTTACCAGCTTCAAGGCCCACATCACGACCGAACTCGTTGAAGTCGACGAAACTTATATCAACGACTGCACAGTGGCCTGCGAAGCCTATCTCTTTACCGATGCGGTGATGGAAGTCCTGAACATCTTTTATCCCCACTATGGCATCAATGGCATCGCCCACTGGTTCATGAACTCTCCTGCATGTGACTGGTTCCTCGACGCCCTCAACAATCCCATCGAGACAGAGATCAAGAAAAAGAAAAAAATAACAATCCAATCCGACTACATCACAGCCCAAAGGATTATCGATAGCGGCGAAGCCTGCTACCCGGTTGTGTACCTGTTGACCAAGATCGGAAGGTCGGGAAGTCGGATCAGGACGCTGAACGGCCAGTCAAAGGGCATCGCACGGGAACGGGAAGAAGACAGACAAGGCATCCTAGCCGAAAGGCTAATTGGCACAGCCGGCTTCAGGGTGCCCCGCGCCAAAAAGGTGGTCAACGTCGCGACAAACGAAGCGTCATGCATCCTCGACATTCTGATGCGTACCTACCGCTTCCAGGCGCTTAACCACCTGATGTACCGCGAAGTCCATTTCCTCGACCCGATCATCGGCGATACGCTGTGCGAGCTGCGCCCGGCCTTCCTGATGGATTGCGACATCATTATCCAGGGCGTACTTCCCAATCATCAGAATTGGCAGGACCTGATACGCGCTTACAATACAAGCCGTCGGGGCTGCCCGCTTGATGAACATCTCATCACGGGCCCCCTCGACATCATTGGAGAAGTCGAGCCCTATGAGTATGTCCTTTTGTGCCAGGCGCTCGAGACCGAATTACAGGCTCAGGGCGCATCCTATTTCCCGCGCTTTCTGACGCTGTGCAAGGCGATGACCCGCGCCGCCATGCTGGTCCGCGATCCCCTCGGCACCGAAATGGGTGAATATGATACCGGCATTATGGATCGCCACCAACGGCAACCACGGCGCATGGAATTGGGCACCTATAATATCTGGTACACCAAATCCCGCGTGAACATGCTGGGCGACATAACCATCAACAATGCGCGCCTCTCGCAAAGATGCCAGCTTTTAGACGACACAGCGCAGCTTTTGAACAACTGCTATGCCCTTCATCAGGATGGTGAAATTCCTGTTGTGCCGCTGTACCAGGCGCAACTCTTTACCATGCTGAAAGCCTATGTCCTGAACCGTCCCATCATTGTCCGTCTGAAACGCATTCATATTACCTCTCAGCGGGAAGACCTGACGTTCAATACCGGCAAAGGAAATACAGAAACGCTAGACAATTTCGACTATCAAATTGTCGGCTCCGAGGTGTTGGTCTTCCAACCGAACCACCAGACCGGCAGCTTTGATTTCGTGGCCAATCCGGCCGACGATCTTCTGGATATGCCCTGCATGACAATCTCCGCCTATGGCCTTTTGGACCTTACTGATCCGAATAGCTGGGCAAACGACCCCGGCTGCCACAGCGGTCTCGTTGATGGTGGCTATTACTCCGACAATGCACAAGACTACATCGACTTCATAAAGAGCCAGAATATTGTCAACTTGTTGAACGTCTGCAGCGCCAATCATCCGCCGTTCCCAAAATCTCCGAAGGTTATCGGCGAAAGTCAACGGACTTCAGAAGACGGCCTTCTCGGTCAATTTCAAGCGATCGACAGCTGTGGCGCCGAACGGCAGTTCTGGATTGATCTGACTACTGTGCGCAGTAACAATCATGCGATGGGCGACCAGTTTACCTACCTGACCGAGTTGTATGGTCAAGAACTGGACGACCTCGGCGGCGTCCCGTCTATCGTGTTCGGCGATCCTTACACCCTTTACCAGTACGGAGCTTTCGAAGACTTTGCCGAATTTTACCGGCTTGGTGAAGCGACAGATCTCGGCGCAAGGCAGTTCAAGGAGCGGACGCTCACTACGTATGATGATAACGGACAACACACCGTCTACAAACGCCGGCGCGGCAATATGCCGTTCTATTCCACCCATATCTATTGCTCGACGTTGCGCGTGGAGCGGTTAAGAAACCGAAATGATGGAAACGGCTTCTACAGAACCGATCCAGTCGACTCGTTCGAGGACAAAGACGTGGTCGTGGACTTCACCATCGCGTATTTGTTGCAGGAACTGAATGACGCCCAGTCCACGCAGCCTGAACAGCCTGAACAAGACGACTAAGCCATTCGACACACAGAAAAACCCCCGGTTCGATGGGCCGGGGTTTTTTCTCAAACGCGGCAGTTCACCCCCACATCACAGATCCGCGCGCCAAGCGTCCAGTTGATAGCGCATGGCCGGCATGAGGCGGCTGGCCAGGCGAACAGTTCACCTGAACCCAACAGGAAAGGATCAGAAAAAATGGATGAGCAACTTGAACCAACCGTCACCACGATCAAACTTGACGTCCCCGTAACCTGGCTTTGGAAAGCGGTGAAACAATGTAAGACGATTGATAATGTTAACACTCTTCTCGATGGAGAAGAGGCCGATCAGGCCCGACAATCGAACCAGTTCCCGTTCCTGAGAGTGGCAATCAACCGCGCAGCACATTTATTCGCAGAGAATAAACAGGAGTTCATTCAGGCTGTTGAAAGCGAACTGGCGCTCTTTTTCTCTGACACGTCATCCGAAATTCCCGCCGACCTGGAAGCGCTGATTTTTCTGCTTTATGTCACAAAGCACGAGACGACGCCGCAGCCTGGCGACATGACGCTGATCGATCAGTATTTCGACTTGCTCGCCGATACCGTCACGACACTCCTCTCGAATAAAAAAAGCCTGTATTACACCCGCCTGCTGAAGATCTGCGGGCTTGACGCACGACAGCAGGTAATCGGCTATGAGACCATCGAAGATTTCCATCACGAAAAATGGCGGCTTTTATACAGCGTTCTCGCGCTGGAGATAGACGGGACGTCCGGCGCGGACCTTCTGGACATCGCACTGGACGCCCTTGATGACGATGAAGAAGCCTCGATCATCAACGCCATCAGAACGATTCGCAGATCATTCCCCGAAAGGACGGTGCCGATTCCCGATATGATTTCAGATCTGGTTCACGCTCTTACCCTGGCACCGACTGATTTCAACGACCTTCTAGGCCTGGTGGGCCAGCTCAAGGCGGAAACCGAGGACGACGCAACCATCAAGATTTACCTGACCGAATGGATCCAAGGGTGTTTCGACATTGTTCAGAATTTGCAGGACAGTTTCGCGGCCTACGCCGCCAGCGCTCTGAACGTTGACCCTGACGATCTGGTCGCTATCTTTAACGGCTGCACGCCTTATCTCTGCACCGCCCATGTCCTGGCCCAGCTTCAGGATTTCTATCCCGACCTTGAAGTGCCGGGGATCGTTCACTGGACCGAGCACAACATTGGCCTCTGGACCTGGCTTATAGATGGCGGAACAATCGATGGCAGGATGGTCATGGACTCCGAATTTGCCGCCCCCATCATCTATCTTCTGGTCCAGATTGGCGGCAAGAATCCCCTTCAGTCCCTTAACGGGCGCCTTAAAGGCGCGCGCAACAAGGGCGGCGCCAAACAACTTATCTCTCAGCTTAAGCCCTCCACCACCCCCGGATCAAAGGGCGGCCAGCAAAAAGGCGGCCAGAAGAAAGGCGGGTCGCAAAAGACCCCGCTGCTCCACACCAATATCTGCCACGCGCTGTTGATGCGCAAATACCGCTTCCAGGCGCTCAACCACATGATGTGGCGCGAAGTTCATTTCATGGACCCGGTGATCGGCGACACCCTGTGCGAACTGCGCCCGGCCTTCCTGATCGAATGCGACGATATCGTCCAGAATGCACTCTCTTCCCGTCAGGGCTGGCGGGGTTTGGTGCAAGCTTACAACACCAATCATGACACCTGCCCGTTCGATGAAACCGTTATCGGCCACCCGCACCTGTTGCTGGGCAAGGCTTCCGAATCTGTGGGCTACATCACGCTCTGTCACACTCTGAGTCAGCCCTGGTGGATGCTATCAGCGATGACGCACCCCACTACCTGACCCTATGCAAGGCGCTGACCCGCTCGACCCTTCTGGTCCGGGATTCGCTGGGCATAGAATAAGGCGAAGCTTCCACCGGAAATATGGGTGGCAAGGAAACCAAGCGCCGCCGCCAAGAAATGGCGACCTGCTGCACCGCATTCTCCCGGCGCACCATGAGAACCCTTGCCAACAGGTTTACGGTGCAAGCCCCGGGACTTGACCTGACGGCCGGGGTTCTCGAAACCTGCAATGTGCAGGTATCGGATAAGGGCACCACCATGTCGCTGCTACCGATCTATCAGTCGCAGATGCTATCCTTCGTTCAATCGATGGACAAGGGACACCCCCTGATCGTCCGGCTGAAGCGGATTCATATCACAGGAGCGGGAGAACAGCTGACTTTCGGCAACCAGACCTATCGGGAAGCCACTTACGAAGTCGTCGGCTCCACCGTACTGGTCTACAGGCCCAACCGCGATACCGGCCTGTTCGAATATGTGGCCAATCCGGATGACGACTTGCTGCATGTTCCGGGCCTGACGATATCGGCCTACAGCATGCTCGATCTGACCGGCGCAACGAACCCTGCCCAGGACCCCGGCTACGATACCTTTGTCAATTCGGGATACTACAATCAGGATGTCAACGCGTTCACGCAGTTCATCCAAACGCAGGATATGATTAACCTGCTGAATGCGTGCAGCGCCAACCACCCGGTCTTTGTCCACGATGCCCGGTCCTATGATGATGAATCCGAACAGTATGTGGAAATCGTTGACCAGTTCTCCTACATCTGCGCCCTGTATGGTCAGGAAAAAGGCGAGCTTGAGGGCCCGTGCACCATAAATCTGGGGGCCCCCTGCTCGATCTATGTTGCCAACGCATTCACTGACTTCGCCTCCTTCTACAAACTTGGCGAGGCGCTGCAACTGGACCGGCGGAAATACAAGGAACATTCCTTCCCAGTTGGCAAGGGAAAGAACCGGCAAACGATGGTCGTCCGCCGCCTGGGCAGTATGCCGTTCTATTCCACCCACATTTACTGCTCGACCCTGGCGACGGAACGTCTGAGGGCACAGAACTTCCATATTTCCGACCCAGTCTACCGCTTAGAGACCAAGGAAGACATGACCGAACGCTGTATCGGGTACTTCCTCAATGAGCTAGAAATTGCCCAGTCCATGCAGACTGAACAGGACGACTAAACAAGTCCGGCGCACAGAAAACCCCCCGGCCCATCGGGCCGGGGGTTTCTTTTGGTCGGGCGGGTTAATCGTCCTGATCGATGACCGGTGCGTTATAGAACGCGAGCAGCGGATCGTCGCCCGCCGCCCCGACAAGCGTCGTGTTGTTGGCTGTATTCTCCAGATCCTTCACCGGCGTCGGGAAAGCCTTTTTGCTGTGGCAATGACCCTCAAGAACGATACCGATCAGGGTGCGGATCGCAAGCGGCAGCGGGTCGATCACCGGGACGCCCCGGACATTATTCTGTTCCAGATGACCCTTGACCGCCTCGGCGCAGCCCGTGAAACCGGTGCAACCGAGCACGATCACGTCGGCCTTGTCCTCGCGCACCGCGGCCAGCGCCGCGGCGCCCATGGCGTTAAAGGTGGTATTTTGGTCGCCTATTTCCTCCACGTTGACGCCGGTGCCGCGGATCGAGGCAAATTTGCTCGACAAGCCATAATCATGGACCTGCGCCTCGACCATCGGGCCGGTATCATCGCCAACATCGACAATGCTGAATTTATGGCCGAGCGACGCCGCCAGATGAAAGGCCGTCTCCGCCGGACCCACGACCGGAATATCGAGCAAGGTGCGCAACGCCTTGACGCCGGGATCGCACATGCAATTGACCAGGATGCCGTGGGCGCCCTCCGCTTTCGCCCGAAGCGCAAGGCGCAGGGTCGGGGGAATGCAAAGCGCATCGTCCACCTCGTTCATGATCGAACTGGGCCCGGTCTGGATATAGGGGTCCAGAATATCGACACCGTGCTCGGCCGCGATGCGATCGAACACGGTCCTCATGGCCTGGGACATGGGCAGCGTGTTCTGGTTCAGGACCAGAGGTCCGATGACATAGATCTTCTTTCGTTCAACGTCTTCCATAACCATCTCCTTGGAAATTAGCGATTACCGCTAATAATCCAGACGGCTGCAGAGGGTGTTCGTGACCACCAGGCTAGCGGTCGTCAGCGGCGAGCAGATCAAGTTCGCGGGAGCGCTTGACCGCGTCGGTGCGGGTTGTGACCCCGAGCTTGGCAAAAAGGCCCTTCAGGCGATACTTGACCGTGTTGGGGGAGACCTCGATGCGTCGCGCAATTTCCTTGTTGGAAAAGCCGTGGTCAAGCTCACGCAGGACCTCCAGCTCGCCCGGCGTCAGGCCGAGGCTGTTGCCGGTACCGTGGCGTTCGGCCCGGCGCAGATCCCGCAGGAGTTCGCGCAGGAAATTGTCCCGGTAACGGTCCGGCGCTATGATGTCGTCATCGGCCTTGAGGATCATCTCGATCACCGGCCGCAACAGCGGCCCCATTTCCACATAGATGCGCCGCATGCCCGTGAACACGCCATGGTGGACGGCCTCCATCACAAGCCGAGCGGCTGCCGCCATGTCCCCGGCCACAGCCCGGCCATGGGCAGCCACAAGGGAGAGCATGACGAATTGCCTGACTTCGCCCAACCCGGCCGCTTTTTCAATCAGCGGCTCGACCAGGCCAAGGCCCTCAGAAGGAGTGCCATTGCCGATCAGTATGAGCGCCAGCGAACAGGTCAACACAGGATAAAGACGGTCCGTCTTGCCATCCCGCTGCGCCTCCGCCTTATATTGCTCCAGATTTTCGGAATAGGCTGCTGCGGCAGCCCCTCGCCCGGCCAGAGAGAGATAATAGACCGCGTCGCAATCCGCGAGCTGGACAAGACGGTCAAACCCGCGGGCGATCCCCATGGCGCGCGCCCGTTTGACGACGGTGAGCGCGCCGTCGATCCCCTCCCTCGCCCAGGCGACGGCCGCCGCGGCAACGTAGGCATCGGTGTAAAGCTCCAGCCATCCGTCGCTGTGCTCCGCAAGGTTTAGCGCCTGATCCAAACGCTCGGCCGCCTCCTCCATACGCCCGCTCTCGCTCAACACTTCGGCAAGGTAGATGGAGGTATGGGGGGAAAGTTCGACGGCGTCCCCGAACCGGGCCGAGAGATCCGCCTCGGTTCCGCGCAGAAGGGTCTCGGCATCTTGCAGGCGCGCCTGGGCAACCAGGGCGCGGGCCTGGGCCAGGCGGGAGAACACTTCGCCATAAAGCGACCCCATCTCACGGTAATGATTTATGGCGTCGTCACAGGCGGCAAGCGACTGCTCCAGTTCGCGAAAACGGAAATGCAGTGTGGAGAGCGAGTCGCAGAGAATCGCCTGGACCACATGGTCGTTCGCGGGGACCTGACGGCGCAGGTCCTCCAGCCGCTGAATTTCCGCGTAAGAGACCATGTCGTCGGCATAGTCGGCGAGAATATGATCGCAGATCTCCCGATCCGCCTTGAGGTCAGCGCCTGCCTCTTTGAACAGCCGGTTGTCGAGACTGTCGAAAAAGGCGCGGCCACCCCTGATGTCGCCGTCCTTGACCATGAGAATGGCCTTGGCCAGCGCCAGCCCCGGCCGGCTCAGCACCACCTTTTCTGGCAACGCAGAGACTCCGGCCCGGATCACGTTCATGCGCCCGTCCAGGATCAGGCGCCAGCCCCCGGCGGCGAGCAGGAAGTCCGCCGCGCCGTTGTCGTCCCCGGCCTTGAGTGCATGGTCGACGGCCTGGCGGAGGAACCCGTGGCCGTCAAACCACCGGGCGGCCCGGCGATGCAGGTCCGTCACCAGATGAGGCTGATGGCGTTCCAGCCGGGCCTGCAAAAAGTCGAGAAACAGGGTGTGGTAGCGGAACCACTGCCAGTCATCGCTTTCGGGGATGACAAACAGGCTTTTCTCAAAGAACCGCTCCAGCATCAGCCCGCCATCGTGACGGCCGGTGACCGCATTGGCAAGATCGCCATTCACCCGGTCCAGGATTGCGGTCTGCATGAGGAAGTCCTGTTGCTCGGCGGGAAGCTCGGACAGCACCTGTTCGGTCATGTAACGGGCAAGGTCGGTGGTGCGGCCTGAAAAGTCCGCGACCATGCCGGCGCGCCGCACGTCCCCGTTCAGCCACAGCCTGGCCATTTGCAAGGCAATGGGCCAACCTTCGGTCCTGTCCGTCAACCGGTGCAGTTGTTCGCTGCTGAGCGTCGTTCCGGACTGGCCAAGAAGGCCCGCAGTCTCCTCATCGGAAAAGCGCAGGTCTTGGGCCTGGATCTCGATCAATTCACCCCGGGCGCGCAAATTCTCGATTTCGAGTTCAGGACGCCTGCGCGAGGCAACAATAAAATGGACATGCGGCGGGACCTGGCGGACAAGCAGCCTTAACAGCCCGTCCGTTTCCTCCGACCGGGCGCGATTGTATTCGTCCAGAAAAAGTGCCAGCGGCTCGGCCTTTTCGGCCAGGCAATTGACCAGCGCCGTCGCAAGGGAATTGACCGACACCTGCCCGTTGAACCGCGCGAGACTGGCAAGGGAATCGTCTTTAATATATCCGGCCCGGCCGAGCGCGATGATGATGTGCTCGAGACAAGTCTCCGCCCGGGCCTCATCCTCCTCGAGGGTCAACCATACGGCAGCGACGCCGCGCTCGCGGAGTGTTTTCAACCATTGGGTGAGAAGACTGGTCTTGCCGTAGCCCGCGCCAGCATGAACGATGGTCAATCGCCGCGCGAGAATGTCATCCAGCTTCTCCAGCAGAGCCCGGCGCGGCACATGGCCGCTGTCGCGCGCCTGCGGGGCGAGCTTGGTCACAGCCAGCGCGGCGGCCCCGCTGCTTGCAGTCAGCCCGTCATTGCGCTCCGACACCATTTTGACCCATTTCCGCTCCCTTTGGCTCCACTTGAGGGTGAAGGCGATTTTTGCCCATCCCTTCTACCACAGGTACGGATAAAACTCTAACCGACGATCAGCGCGAAAGAAAGCGACGGGGAAGGTGAAACAGGCCGCCTTCCCCGCCGCAATATCCCAAAAGGTCTATTGAAAGTTGGCAATTTCCTGTGCGCCGCCCTGGATCAGTGTCTGTTCATTGACGAGATGCAGCGGGGCAAGCCCCTGATCCCCATAGAGATCGAGATGAAAATCAGACGGAGCATCGGCGCTTTGATCCTCGGGACCGCCCAGCGGGTTGGCAAAGCCCGCGCGCTCGATACCGCCGTTCTCGCCATACTCGACCACCAGATTGACGGCTCCCCTATTGGCATAAACACCATGATTTGTGACCTGAGCCGTGTCGGACATGGGCATGCGATCGGTGTTCGAGGGGAAATAGCTTTGCGGCGTGGTGTCCGTCAGCCACGTCGACACGTCGTCGTTGCCATACTTTTGGCTGAGTTGCCCGACCGCATCGGAGAGCGCCTCCCGCGCTACCTCCATCGGGTCTTCGCCACCAAAGAAATCGTGGTGGTTCGCCACGCCTGGCGCGCCGGTCGCCGCGAGGTAGGCCCGATAGGTTGTAAGCGTGCCACCGGAAGGATGCTCCTCAAGCCGGGCCGGCAGGCGTTGGTGAACATGGCGGAGATAATAGCCGGCAACGCCGCCGGCTCCGGCATCACCCGCACCGTCGAAGGTGGGCCCCAAAGTGCGCCGTACCAAATCTTCCAGCCATCGGTCGAAAATCGTGAGGCCAACGGAATCGAAATGCCCGTCGCTATTCTCGTCGACGCGCTCCCCATTCCACTGGAGCACGGCCTGGGCCGCATCGTAAAGGGGATCGTTCGGGTCCAGGTTTTGCACGGCCATCTGGAAGATCCGGTGGAACGGATACCAGTTCACGTCCGTATAGGAGATCGTCCGGTTAAGATTCCAGACGTCTTGCCAAGTCACGTTGTTACCCCACTGGGCGATGGCGTCATTGAGGATTTCAACCTGGTTACCCCGGCTCCACTGCTCCCAGAAAAGGCCGGAATTCGGTTGACTGCGCCGAGGCCGGTTGTTGAAGTTGAACATTGTCCCTTGAGTGAAATGCACCAGCGTGTCACCGGGCGCAGTGTAACCCGTGACATCGTTGGTGCCGTCCCCCTTGATCGGCAAACGCGGATCCACGCCCGGCGCACGGTCGGCAAACCGGC
Organism: uncultured Alphaproteobacteria bacterium; assembly: GCA_963746725.1. Classification (GTDB taxonomy): domain Bacteria; phylum Pseudomonadota; class Alphaproteobacteria; order Sphingomonadales; family Govanellaceae; genus J090. The sequence continues at coordinate 45,144 of CAVVCF010000006.1, forward strand.
CCGTGAACGCGAATCCGACAGTCCCGGTGTTGTCCGCGTAAAACAGGTTGTAATTGAACGCAATGTTGTCCACACGGTCCCGCCATTCCTGGCGCGAGGTCGCGCGCGCCGCCTCGATCCAGTTCACCAGTGACGATATCGCGTAACCCCGCCAGGGCCTGAATTTGGCATAGGCGCGGTGGTTCGTATGATCGATCTCCATGACCGGTCCGTAATGACTGTTGAGGACAGTCTCCTCCACCGGTGCATCATTCTTGACGTTGATCGTCTCCACGTGCTCGTCAAATGGCGTCTCCTCACCATTTCGCATGTAACCGGTGCCGTCTTCGGCGAGCGTCAATTCGTAAAGGTCTGACTGGGTGCCGAGACCGGCCGTCATCCCCCAGGCATAGTGGCGATTGAATCCGACCTGAAACACCGGCATGGCCTCGGGCGCCATACCGATAAAGTCGAAGTCGCCGCCATGCAGGCCGACGGTGTAGTAGTAAGACGGACGATGCCAGCCGGTCTGCGGGCCTGACAGGAAAAGCGTACCATGGTCCGCCGTGCGATCCCGGCCAACCGCCCACGCCATGCTTGCCCGGCGCGGTTCGAAATGGGGGCCCGGCTTTTGCGCAAATGTCCGGGTCTCCCCGGCGAGCGCCAACCCGTTAGGCATGGCCCCCTCAGTTGCGCGGCATCCCTTTGACGGCGTCGGCGCAGCAACAGCGTTCGGAGCCAACTGATCGCCCATCGTGGTCACGGCATAGGGATCCTGGAGCCAGAGAAGCTGGTCGAACACGTCGTCACAACTCTGCGGATATTTCTGAGCTAAAAAGCGATAAAGCACGAGATTGCTGTCCTGAAAGCTGAAGTCCGAATATCCCGCCAGCACATCCGTTGCCGTGGCGAGCAAATCCAGGACCGTCCATTCGGTGGGCACGAAACCGTATTTCTGGAAGCCGTGGGGCAAGCCGGCGCCATCATCTTCAAGCGCCTCCCGAATGGCCTGGTTCAAGCCATCCACGTAAGCCTGAAGAAGTTGCTGTTCGGGCCCTGTAAGGGTGCCGTCCTGCTCCTGCAGAGAATGCAAGTCCAGCGTCCGGCGGGTTTCCTCGTCCTTCTCCACGAACTTGTTGGCCCAGCTTGGCTGATCCGTCCGCCCCAGAATTTCCGCCCGCCGTCCAAGCGCCTGGTATTTACGCATCTCCACCTGAAACAGGCGGTCCTTACCGATCAGATAGCCGAATCCATAGAAAAGTTCACGATTGCTGTCCGCATAAATCTGTGGGACGCCTTGAACGTCGCGATAAATCCGGACCCCGGCGGTCGCCGGCGCGGAAACAAGAAGCACGGCCATCGCACAGGCGGCAATGGTGCAGACATAGGCCCGACCAAGCATAAGAAGTCTCCCCTATACATCCACTGGTGAGAAATTGATTCGATCGGGGAGATGACGGTTCGAACGAAGATTCGTGACTGGACGGAAGGGTCAGGCGGGACTGACGGAATGGAACCCTTGCAGGACCTCGACCACATTGACGCCAATATGATCGACATTATAACCGCCTTCCATGATGAACACGGTGGGCAACCGCAAGCGGCCGAGGCGTTCGCCCATGCGGCGGAAATCCTCCGCTATCAGGTGGAAAAAGGTGATGGGGTCGCCATCGAAGGTGTCAACGCCAAGGGAAACCACGAGCGCGTCGGGGGCGAACGCGTCAACCCGCTCAAGGCAGGATTCGAGCGCGGCCGACCATGCGCCCCAGTCGGTTCCGTGCGGCAGCGGGTAATTGAAGTTGAACCCTTCGCCCGCGCCCGCGCCGGTTTCCTCCGCCCAGCCGAGGAAGCATGGATAATCCTGGTCCGGATCGCCGTGGAGCGAGGAGAAAAACACGTCAGCCCGGTCATAGAAGATGGACTGGGTGCCGTTGCCGTGGTGATAGTCCACGTCCAGAATTGCCACCCGCGCCGCGCCATGATCGCTGAGCCACTGGGCCGCGATGGCGGCGTTGTTGAGAAAACAATAGCCGCCGTAGTAGGCCCGTGAGGCATGGTGGCCAGGCGGACGGCAGAGCGCGAAGGCCGCCCCCTCGCCTGACGACACCACGTCCGCCGCCGCAACAGCGGCGTTGGCCGACGCCCGGGCGGAAACCCATGTATTGGCCGTCAGCGGCGCGGTGGTATCGAACGAGTAATAGCAGAGCTTGCCCCAGATCGAGGTCGGGATGCGCTTCGACATATCCGGCATGGGCGTGCAGAACGGCAGGGCGTCGCCTTCCCCGCCGGCGGCAGTCCATTCGGCCCAGAAGGTAGCGAGGAAATCCAGATAGCCGGCGTCGTGGACGCGGCGCAAAGGCTCAAGCCCGAAATCCCTGGGCGCGATGACCGGGCCGAGACCCGCGCCCTCAACACTTTTCAGGACAGCTTCGGCGCGCGCCGGCGTCTCGTGCACCGGCACCAGCTTGTTGCCGAACAGCTCAACCTCTCCGTGATGTTTCAACTGATCGGGAGAGAAAAACGTCTTTAGCAATCGACTACCTCATAAACCTGGGGCAGGTCGTAGCCGCGCACCCGTTTCCGAACGGCCGGGGTGGAATAGGCGCGCTTGCTGTGGCCATGGCCCTCGGCAATCAGCGCCGCGAGCGTCCGGATCGTGAGCGGCAGCGGGTCAATCACGGGCACGTCGATTCCCTTCGATAAAAGCCCCTGGCGGACTTTACTTGCCAATCCGGTGAAACCGGTGCAGCCGAGAACCAGGACATCCGCACCGTCCTCGACAACCGCCTTGATACCGCTTTCAATCAATTTGGCGGTGGTGTGCGTGAAATCATCCCTGATATCCACAACGGCGATTTCTGTCCCCCGAACGCCCGCAAACTTCTCCGAAAGACCGAGCCCGGCCACCTGCTCCCCCACCATGCCGGCAGTGTCACAGCCAATGTCGAGGAGGCTGAACCGGTGTCCCAGCGTCGCGGCCAGATGAAAGGCCGTCTCCGCGGGCCCGACAACCGGAATATCGAGCGCAACACGCGCAGCCTTTACGCCCGAATCGCACATACAGTTGACGATTACGCCGTCGGCGCCGGCCGCCTCAGCCTCCAGCGCCTTGACCAGCAGATCGGGCACCGCCAGCGCGTCGTCAATTTCGTTTTCGACGGAGCTTGGACCCTTGTCGAGGAACCGGCCGGTAAGCCGAACGCCCGCCGCGACCCCAAGCGCATCAAGGATGGATTGCTCCTGGGGCTGGCTGATCCCGTGATCGGGACTCTCGATCACCGGGGCAATCACCCAGATCTCGGTCATATGGACGCCTCCGCAGCGGGATAACGGCTGGGAAATACGCGCTGGAGAACAAGATAAACAATGCCCGAGACCAGAAGCGCATCCAGCGCCGGAATGGTGGTGAGCACCATGCCCTGGTAGGCGGTGAGATAGCCCACGACTATGCCGGCGCCCCACCCTAGGAAAGCGCGCCAGCGCACCGGCGGCAGCTTGGGTAGTATATTGACGTCATAATGGCCGTGGGCCACAAAGAAGAAATGCACCACATAGATACCGGCAACCGGCGTAATCGCAATGCCGAGCCAGATAAGATAGGGCACGAAATATTCCATAATGCCGGCAATCGCGAGAACGGTGCCCGCGGCGCCTGCCGCCACCGTCAGTTTCCAACGGTGAGTGTCCGTGAAAGTAGCCGCAAGACTGAGGCCGGAGCTATAGACATTGGCAGCATTGGACGTCCAGGTCGCGAAAAGCAAGAGGAACAGCGCCGGCAATCCAAACCCGAGACCAAGGATGATCAGGATAAGATCCGACTTGCCGGTGGCGAAGCTCGGGATCGCCGCCGACAGCATGATCACCGGGATCCCGAGACCGAAGGCCAATAGCGAGCAAAGTAGCGCGTGGCCCCGGCTGGGAAGATATCGGGTAAGATCAGGCATAGTGGCAACCCCCACCATCATACCGCCCGATGCGGCCGAAATGGCGAGGCCCAAGCTCATGGAGCCGCCCTTGATTGCGAACAGGCTGGCCAGATCATGGCCGGAGAGCGACATGAACACAATACCGATGAGAATAAACAGAAGCACAGGCACGGCAAAAAGCGAGAGCCTGTCGAGCGCCTTGAACCCGAAAATCGTGGTCGCCACCATCAGCGCTCCACCAATGGCGATATAGACGTTTTCATACCCGCTAATGCCATAGAGGTATTGCATGGTTGTCGCGGTGGTCTTGCCAAAGAGCGCCGCGTTAACGCCGAACCAGCCGAACATGGTGGCCGCCAAGATAAAGTTGACAAGCCGCGCACCCCCGGAGCCAAAGGAGAAGCGCACCAGCATATAGGTCGACAACCGCGCGCCGGAGCCGACCACGGAGGTCAACGTCCCCAGAACAGTCAGGATCAGCCCGCCTGCGGAAAACGCGATAATCGCATTCTTCAGACCAACGGCGGTGCCAATCTGAATGCCGGCAACGAAGCCAGGCAGCGCAATACTGATGCCGATGATGATCAGCGCCACACGCAGACCGCTGACCGTCTTTGCGGTCGGTACCGGCGCCTTCGAATAGTCTTCAACGAGATCGTCAAATTTTGCCATAGACTGTATCCAACGTTGGCCCGGTTGCCGCCCTGCTCAAAGAGGATGGACTCTCTTTAGGGAAAAAGAAAGGGTGGGGCCCGCCGGACCACCACCCTTCAAGAGCGACCACCTACTAGAGGTTCACACGAAACGTCACGCCATACTCCCTTGGGCGCCCGAAGAAGGCCATCAGATGACCATAACCAATAGAGTATAGATCCTGACCCCAGGTCATGTATTTCTCATTGGTCAGATTCTTGCCCCAGAACCGGACCTGCCAGGTGCCGTTTTCCGGTTCAATGGCCACATGAGCATCCAGAAGGCCGAAACTACCCTGCTTAAGGTAGGGTGAATTATCGGACGAGACAAAGTAAGCGTCGCGATAACTGTAGTTCGCCCCCAGAACAAGCGAGCCGAAGCTAGGCACCGGCACCGCGTAATCACCACCGATCACGCCCGTGAAATGAGACATGAACGGCAACCGGCTGTCTTTGGTCACCGACGCACCCGATTTGATGTACGTCCAGTTTTCGTCAGTCAGGCCGATGTTGGCGAACACATTGAGCGCTTCAACAGGACGGGCCTGCAATTCAACTTCAAGGCCCTTGATGTCCACATTACCGGCATTTTCAACCGGGAAGTATGGCAGACCGCGGGAGTCCGTCGCTGCAACCGAAAGCTGGAGACCCTGGTACTTGGTATAGAACGCGGCGGCATTCAGGCGAATGCGTTTATCCGCGAACTCCGACTTGAAGCCGGCTTCATAAGACCAAACCTTTTCAGGACCGTAGGGGAAGAAGTCATTGCTACGGTCGGTCCGACCATTGTAACTGCCACTCTTGAAGCCCCGTGTGACCGAAGCATAGACCATAAAGTCGTCACTGGCCTGATATTCAATGCCAAACTTGGGCGACAGGTTGCGCCAGGTGTGGTCTCCTGGAGCATGAATTGGCTCGCTGCCAAGGCCAAACGGAGTGACAATCAAGATATTCTTTTTCTCGACAGTCCAACGCAACCCGGCCGTAAGACTCAACTTTTCCGTCAGGTAATAGCTACCCTGGCCAAACAGGGCGAAGTTATTGGTTTTGAGATTGGCGACAGACGTCGGGCCGGTGCCCACGGGCGCACTATAGCCGAAAGGCGGGGGTAAGTAGAAGACCGCGAAGTGGTTTTCAATCTGCTCATTAGTCTTCTCGTGCATGTAAAAAGCGCCAAGGACCCATTTAACCTTCTGTGTCTGCTGGGATAACTGGAATTCCTGGCTGTATTGCTTTTCGTCCTGGTGAACAAGCTGATCGTTGATCGGAAGCGGCGTCCCGTCGAAATCGGTGCCGGTATCCGCTTTCATTCTCCGGAAAGCCGAGATCGATTTCAGGGCCATGTCACCGAAATCATAGTTCACCGTCAGCGACGCGCCGAACACATCCAGATTATCCGTCGGGCGAACCCCCGAACTGCTCTGGTGTACCGGATCCGAAACCGGGGTGAAGTCTAGCGGGTCCACCCCTGTCGCGAAATAATAGACATCGGTCAGCCCTCCCGGCCCGACAGCCAGGTTGGTTTGTGCGGCGATATGGGCGCGCCGGTGCGTGAAATCCGTGGAAAGCACAATGTCGAGTTGCTCGGTCGGCACCCAGCGCGCCTGGAGGCTGCCGCCCACCGTTTTGTCATCGCCGAGCATTACACCATCGACGATCCGTTTATCGAACCCGTCGTTATTACGTGTGACGCCGGTGATCTTGACAAAGAATTTGTCGCTGATCGGCGCATTCGCCATGAACCGGCCATCGAACCGACCGAGATTCCCAACCGTGCCCTCTACAAAACCTCTCAGTTCCTTATCGGGTTTGGCCGTTGTAATGTTGATCGCGCCGCCAATGGTGTTCTTGCCAAACAGGGTACCCTGCGGGCCTTTCAGCACCTCGATACGTTCGATATCGGCGGTGTCAATCGCGGATCCCACCGTACGCGCCATATAGACACCATCAACAAAGACAGCAACGCCCGGATCAGTCGTTGAGAGAAAGTCTTCCTGCCCGATGCCCCGGATAAAGAAGTTCGCTGCGGTCGCACTGCCGGAGAAGCCCGACGTGGCTTGCAGGTTCGGCGTTATATTTTCAATTTCTTTAATATTGGTAATGGACAAATTGTCCAGTGTTTTACTGCTAACCACGGTCACCGCGACCGGCGTCGTCTGCAAATTTTCCTTCATCTTCCGGGCCGTGACGACGATCTCCTCGAGCCCGTAAGATTTCTCCGCTGTGGCCGCGGCCATGGCCACGTCCGTCGAAAGCAGCGCTATTGCTGCGGTTGCGGTAAGGCACGCTATTTTCCCCACCATGATGTTACCCTCCGTTGTTATTGGGCATCTGCCCGCTCAAATAGTCCCCGTTCGGGGCCTCAGGCCCAGCCATTGATCTCCTCGATCGGCTGGTACTGTTCCTCAATTCCGAAAGCCGCCGGACCAAGCACGGCCAGCGCTTCGGGCGTACGCAGGATCGGCGGCACGCTTGCGCCGAACAGCTTCAACCGCTGGCCGTATCTGAGCCCCTCGGTCGTGATCGGCGCCGCGGTTTCGCGATCCATGAACGTCAGAATATCGGGCACCAGAGCGACAAGGTCGCCACCCTGCCGGGCAACCAGGTTTTCATTCTGGAACTCGACCTCGATCCGCTCCTTGGCTCCAAACGCCTCCATAATCACGCGGCCGACCGCGAACCCACCCTTGGTGTCGCGTTCCAGGTCAACAATCTTGCCGTCGAAAAGCACATTGCCGTAACTGTAGTAGCTTGACTCCGCGAGACAGGCCGTCAGCGCCGCAAACGGATCCTCGCCCCGCTTCCGGGCACGACGGATGGCGCGCCCGATCCGGATCGAAAGCGAGACCGTGCCGCGCACCGCGTGCTGTTTCATCTGATAACCGCTGCCGCTGTAATCGATCACATGGCAAGCCCCGCCCATGGCGATGGAAAGGACGCGGGCCAGATGCTCTTCCTCTGCGTTGCTGGCCGTGTCCATGACGATGCAATTCCCCTTGTCATCGGTAATAATGACCGGGCTTGCCTCGCACCCGAAGATATTGAATACCGCCATCTGGGATTCCGGGAAGGCGCGGCCCATGCCGTCGCAATCGACCACCGGAATGCCCCGTTTTGCCGCCAGCAGGAAAGGTGCAAGTCCATTGCTGCCCCCGATTTCCAGCGGGAAAACCGCCTGAACGGGCTGGCCCTTGATCTCCTCGAGCTTTCTGAGACCCCGCACCGGCTCCTCGCCATTGGGCAGTTTTTCGTCCGACACGGTCGGCGCCCCCATCCAGCCGCAAGGCGCCACCAGCGCGTCGTCAGGCACGTCCGCAAGGTCGATCAACCGGACGTCGAGGCCGCGCTCGAAGACTGCTTCCATCTGCAATAGCGTGTTGTGGGGCGAACCACCCCCGCCGGACCCCAGGAACGCCGCGCCCTGGGCGAGGTCGCGCACATCCTCCAGCGTCAGGTAACGCCCCGGCTTCTCCTGGACCCTCAGCCCGGGCATATGGTTCTCCCCGTCCCTTTTAACCATCACGAGAATAACAAGTCCCCCACAGCACGGGCGCGCACCCGGAAGGCCTCCCCGGGCAGGTAATTGAGCGCCACTTCTTCTATATCAACCACATCAACCGTGTCCGCCGTCGCGCCGGCATCGATGGCGCGCGCGCAAACATCCGCACGAATCTCGTCAAGGGCAGCGCTGCGCCCCTTGCTGGCATAGGAAAATACCCGATCGGCTTCCCCGCTGACCTGCCCGATGGCAGCGCCAATGGCATTCGCCACCGAACCATGGTCCGGGCGCTCCAGCACAGATGCGCCCCGGGGCGTCCGGTCAACGAGGAAGCCGCCCCCTCCGACAACAATCACGGGCAGGTCCGCCGCCGATGTCTTCATCCGGTCCACGCCCTCCTCAATAATTCCGCGGGCACGGGCCATGACCCCATCCCTCACCGCAGCCGCCATCGGCGGGACCAGATCGGCATTGCCAAATTGGGCGAGCCCCGCCTGAACGGCCACATCGCTCATGGTGAGCGTCTCGCCGCCAAACAGATAGGAGTCCTGCAACAGCCGAAAGCCTACCGAGTCCGGCCCGATGCGCAGCTCATCTTCCGCCAAGGTCTCTGCGCCGAAATGAGCGGCGTCCAGATGGACGCGGGTGCCGCCGCCGAGCCCGATCGCCAGAACGTCGGGCATGCGGAAATTGGTGCGCACCCCGCCAATGTTCACGGCCACCGACGATTCCCGCGGAAATCCGTTGGCCAGCACCCCGATATCGCTGGTGGTGCCGCCGACATCGATGACGATGGCGTCGGCGTACCCGGTCAGGAATGCCGCGCCGCGGATGCTGTTGGTGGGCCCCGACCCGAAGGTCAGAATAGGCAGTTGCTGGGCGTACTCCGACGTCATCAGGGTGCCGTCGTTCTGACTGACGAAGAGCGGCGCCCTGATATCCATACTCCGGAGCGCGTCGCGAAACGATTGCATGACCCCGTCCGCCATCACCGAAAGCGATGCATTCATGATGGCCGCGTTTTCCCGCTCCAGAAGGCCGATGCGGCCGATACTGCTTGAAAGGGTCAGGCGGGCGTCCGGGTGTTCCTCGCACACAATGGCGGCCGCCCGGTTCTCCATAGCCGCGTTGATCGGTGCAAACACCGAGGTAATGGCGATGACGTCAACGCCGGCTTTCCGGATCTGGCGGGCGGCGTCGCGCACCGCCGCCTCGTCAAACGCGGAAATTTCCCGCCCGTCGAATTGATAGCCGCCCGGCAGCATGAAGGTGGGACCTTCCACGACGGAACGGAGCGCATGCGGCCATCCCACCCGGGGCGGCAGCGCCTCCCCCGACGGACTGGCAAGGCGGATGACCCCTACGGGCTTGAGGCTGCGCGCCTCGACAAAAGCGTTGGTGAAGTGGGTGGTCCCGATCATCACCGCGCGAATATCGCGGGCGGCGACCCCGTCGGTGAGAATGGCGGACAATGCGTCGACAATACCGGCGTCCACGGGCTGCGTTGTCGGCCGCTTGATCCAGGCGCGAACCTCCCGCCCGTCCATAAGAACGGCGTCGGTATTGGTTCCGCCTACATCGATTCCGATCCGCAAGGGAATCCTCCGTCCACCCCGTGTCATTAATCTGTAACGTTACGGAAGACACCCATTGCAAGCGATTGAAAAAATGGAAGTTTTTTCTGGAGAGCCGGGTAGGAGTTTTAACCGGGTGGGTAGGATGGGGTCAAAAACGGGTAGTCGGCTGCCGCTACCCCCGGTTGAAACCCGTCGGAGACACTGAAAATTGTCGAACAGCGGCCAGAGGTGTACACTGAATGCTGTCCCGACATGTTCCGAGAAGGAGGCCGAAATGGAGCTAGAAAGTCCAACCGATCATATTGCTATGCTGTCGCTTATGATTGCGGGAACTTTGATCAAACGGCTCGACGACGTGGGCCAGTTGGACGACAAGACCGCGGACCGCCTTCATAAATTGGTCGAGGGAGTCCGCATTCACGCCAAACACCACGGCATTACCGACCTGAATATCCTCTTTGACAACATCGAAAAGACGCTGAGAGACAGGACCACCGAAAGCGCCTGACTCTGCGTGGCCTGCCGACCGGCCTGCAACGGGTCCAAACCAAAACCTATCGTCTTTGTCTTTTCACACAATCTGTTAGCATGGCTTCATGCTTTACGTCAGGGAGGACGGCCCCCGTGAACAGAACTAATTTGAAGCGTGCAATGTTGCGGTCCGGCGAACGCCTGCGCCATCCTCTGAAAAGGGGCGCCAGGCGGCGCACTTCCCCCGGCACCGCGCCGGGCATGATCGTGGCGGATCCGGAGGCAACCCCCTCCAGGGTCGCCATCATGGGGTACGGACCGGACAGTTACGAGGAACGTCAGAACGCGGGCGTCAAGGATATAGCCGCATTCCGGAACAGCCACGCCGTCGTCTGGATCGATGTGACCGGGCTCGGCGACGTGGACCTGATCCAGGACCTCGGCCGTATGTTCACGATCCACCCGCTGGTGCTTGAGGACGTCGTTAACGTTCACCAGCGCGCCAAGACCGAAGATTATGAAGACAAGCTCTATATGGCGCTGCGCATGATGCAGCTCAGTGACCGGATCGAAAGCGAGCAGATTTCCATCGTTCTCGGCCAGGGCTACCTGATCACCTTTCAGGAACGTCCCGGCGATTGCTTCGACCCGGTGCGGGCCCGGGTCCGGAAGGACGGTACCCGGATGCGCAACTCCGGCGCCGATTATCTGGCCTACGCCTTGATCGACGCCGTGATTGACAGTTACTTTCCGGTGCTCGAAACGCTGGGCGATAGGATCGAGGTGCTCGAGGACGAAGTGGTCCGGAACCCCGAACCCGAAGTCGTCCAAACACTGCACGATATGAAGCATGAGCTTCTGGCCATGCGCCGGGCGATCTGGCCGCACCGGGAAATGGTCAACGCGCTTCTGCGCCAGGAAAGCACCATCATTTCTCCGGCCACAAACGTCTATCTGCGCGACTGCTATGATCACGCTGTCCAGCTTATGGATGTCATGGAAACCTACCGCGAAATTGCGTCGGGGCTTCTCGATGTGTATCTCTCCAGCCTTTCAAACCGCATGAACGAGATCATGAAGGTGCTGACCATCATCGCCACCATCTTTATTCCGCTCAGCTTCGTCGCCGGCGTCTTCGGTATGAATTTCGACCGCACCGCCTCGCCCTGGAACATGCCGGAACTGGGCTGGGCTTACGGCTATCCGGCGGTGATGGGGCTGATGCTGGCTGCGGCGCTCACCATGGTCTGGTATTTCTGGCGCAAAGGCTGGATCGGCGGGCGGCGGCGGAAATAAACGCTCACCATCCTCAGTATTTGATTTCAGTCATGGCGGCAAAATCGTTCTGCCGGAATTCTGGTCATGATTTCTGGTTCCGGACAGGAAGGCAGGCCCCCGATGACTGAAGCGGCGGAAAAAGTCCGAACTACCCCTTACGAACTGCTCGGCGGTGACGAAGGCGTGCGCCGACTGGCCAAGGCGTTCTACGCCGCCATGGACCGCCTGCCTGAGGCCCAGACCATTCGGCAGGGGCGATGTGGTCTCGCCCAAGCTTCTGGTTTCTCCGGTGGTTGCCCATTCGCTCCAGACCATTACCGAAGTCGAGGCCTGGGCCATCGATTGCGAGCAGCTGAGAGAAAAGATCGCTGAGGACCCGGACCTCCGGCAAGTCTTCAACCAACTGTGGTACGGCCAGAACCTCTATTGCGACGAGCGGATCATCGAGCTGGGCCGGCTGAATGCCATTGAAAAGGCATCGGCCTTCCTGATGCGCCTGATCCGCAAGATGGAATCCATCGAACCGAACCCCGATCATCAGTACGTGGTGCCGATTACCCGTGAAATCATCTCCGACACACTGGGACTTATGCCGGTGCATGTCTCGCGAACGATGAAACATCTCGAAGTCCGTGGGCGCAATCGAATGGGATCGGAAAGACCTGAAAATCCTTAACGTGGATATACTCAAAGGATTGCTGCCCAAGTTCTATCCGTCAGCCACGGACTTCAACAAGAATACCTTCCCGAAGATTTGAGAACCAGCCAGCCGGCCACGCCGCTCACGACCGCACCGACGCCGCTCAGGCCAAGCCAGAGCGGTGCGGAGAGGTCCGAAGTGACCGCAAAGCCGATACCGGCAACGGCGACGGCCCCGGCAAGGGTGACAAGAAAGGCGTGCAGCGCCCAGTCCGCTTTCTGTTTCGACAGGTGCATTGAATTTCTCCTGATTGAAGCGCAACAATGATCGCAACAAACAGAACTGAGTACGATGAGTCCTCCTGACTCTACGCCAAACTGGCGCAGGATCAACCCAATCTCGGTGAATTTCCTGTTACAGCGCCGCTCTCAGTATTGTGGAAGTCTGAATTGATGACCGATCGCATTGTTCTGGACCCTGCCCCCTACCACGTGACGGTTCACGTTTTCGGCACCCTGGTTGCCGAGACCGAGGACGCGCTTCGGCTCGACGAAGAGGGACTCCCGGCGGTCTACTACCTTCCGCGGAGCGACGTTGACGAACGCTATCTCGAAGCCTCGTCGCACAACAGCCATTGCCCGTTTAAGGGCGACGCCAGCTACTGGACGCTGGTGATCGGCGAGGTCCGGTTCGAAGACGCCGTCTGGTCCTACGAGACCCCGCTGCCGGCGGTGGCGTCCATTGCCGGGCGCATGGCGTTCTGGGAGAAGAAGATCGGGCCCGCCCTTGAAATCCTGGTCACCCCTGCGACGCGCTGACCCGGGCTCGGATCGCTTTAAATCCGCCAGTGGCGAACTCGACCATCCGGTCAATGACCTCGTCGCAATTGTGGATATGGCACCGCCCCCGTGAAATCGACTCCAGTCGCCTGAGATGAGTGAACGTGTGGTGCATGGCGCCCAGCGCGAAATGCAGGCCCCAGCAGATCTCGTCTTCCGGAATTCCGGGAAGCGCGCGGGCAAGCGCCGGGATAAAGCGGCGCAGGTGCTCCACGTCCTCGTAAAAGAGCGCGCTGAGCTCGGGCTCGTCCTCCATCTGGCAGCGGGCCAGGAACTGGATGAACACGCCGAGCCCGCGGTCCGGATCGAATTGCCAGCGCACCGGCGGGCCCACAAGCGCGCGCAACACCGCGTCAAGCGGTAGCGGCCCCGCCCCGTGAGCATTGAGAACGTTCTGAAGATCGGCCAGACGTTCACGGTTAAGCGCGCTGGCGCGGCGCAGAAACACCGCCTTCAGAAGCCCCGCCTTGGACCCGAAGTAATAGTTGACCGCGGCCAGGTTTACGTCTGCTTCGGCGGTGATATCGCGCACCGAAACAGCGGCGAATGACTGGCTGGCGAACAACCGCTCGGCAACGTCGAGAATCCGGTCTCGCACGGTGTCGGCTTTGCCCTGCCGGACGGGGTCCATGGTTGCCATCATACAAACCTTCGTTTCATACATTGTTCGGAATTTTACGGAATACAATCGCCGGCACAATCCCGAAAAACAATTCAAAACGGGTGGCGGCCCTGATGGGTCGAGTGGCGGGTGTGTACCGAACTCGGGGCGATGCACCGGGTGACATGGAGAAAACGACGCTTTTTTGCCCGCGGCTGGGCCGGGCGAACGCCGTCAGCCGGCCCTAATGGACCGCCGGGGGCTTATCCTCGTCGTCCTCATCACCGGCGAAGCCGGGCTCGACCTGGGGGCCTTGCTGGTCCCGTGAATGACTGGCGAAGCGGCGGCCGGCGCGGCGGAAGCTCAGCGGTATGGACAGCACATACAGCAGGCTGATGATCGAAATGGTGCCCCAGGTATAGACGCTGAGCAAGGCGGCGAGCAGTCCGACCACGATCAGCGTCGGCAGCACATATTCCCCTCTCACCCGCAGCCGCTTGAAGGAAAAGGTGGGGAGTTGGCTGACCATCAGGAAGGCGACGCCCGCCACGATCGCCCCGGCCAGCAGCGGCGTGCGGAACAACGCGCTGTCAAACTGAAAGGAGAGCACCATGGGCCAGAGCGCGAGACCGGCGGCAACCGGGGCCGGCACCCCGATGAAATAATCGATCGACGGGGTGACGCCCTCGGCGCTCATGACGTTGAAGCGTGCCAGCCTGAGCGCGCAGCACACCGCAAACGCGAGCGAGAGCACCCAACCCACACCGCCGAGGCCGTTCAAGGTCCACAGATACATCAGGATCGCCGGCGCGACGCCGAAGCTGATCACATCGGAGAGCGAGTCAAGTTCCGCCCCGAACCGCGACGTGCCCTTGACCAGCCGCGCAATCCGGCCATCGAGCATATCGAACACGCCGGCGATCATAATCGCGCCCACTGCCAGTTCCCATTTCTGGGCGAGCGCGAATTTGACCGCGGTCATCCCGGCGCACAGCGCCAGAACCGTCAGCACATTGGGCGCCAGACTGCGCGCCGGAAAAATGTTCAGCCGTCGTCGCCGCTGCTCCTGCATGGGAGGCTCCTCCATCACCGGACCTCGCCAACACGCTGGCGTTCCCGCGATTTTTCGTCGGCGATCACCGTCTCGCCGCCAACCGCGCGCTGGCCAACGCACACCATCGGCTTCATACCCTTCTCGAGGTAAACGTCGAGCCTGCTGCCGAAGCGGATGATGCCGAACCGTTCGCCGGCCAGCACGGTCTGGCCGGGCTCGAGATGGCAGACGATGCGCCGCGCCACCAGCCCGGCGATCTGGACGAAGGCAATGGTCTGGCCTTTGGCGGTGGTCATGGCGATGGCATTGCGTTCGTTATCCTCGCTCGCCTTTTCAAGTTCGGCATTAAGGAACTTGCCAGGCGTGTAGCTGACCCGGGTCACCTCGCCGGACGCCGGCGCCCGGTTCACATGGACATCGAACACGTTCATGAAAATGCTGATCCGGGGGCGCGGCTCCTCGCCAAGTTCGAGCTCGGCGGGAGGCACGGCGTCGGTGACGCTTTGGACCACACCGTCGGCCGGGCTGACGATGAGACCGTCGCGGGTCGGCGTCACCCGGTCGGGATCGCGGAAGAAATAGGCGCACCACGCGGTCAGCACCACGCCGATCCAGCCCAGCGGCTCCCACAGCAGAAACAACAGGAGCGTCGCCACCGCAAACAGCGCGATGTATTTATGCCCTTCCCGATGAACGGGCGTCAGGACCGAGAAAATGCTATCCATAAAGGGCCTCTGTCAGAGATCCACGCACGAATTTATCCTCTTTTAGGTCAGATGACCCGCGGCTTCAAACGGTTTCGGTGACGCCTCGGCGCTGTGCTTTACCGGATTTTAAGGTCCCACGTGGTTTTCTGGCGGCCGCAACGAACCACAACAATAAGGGACCGACAGGACTATGGCCGCCACCGCTGAGCGCTTGAACCCCATTACGCTTGATCACGCTATCGCGTCGCTCGGCGCTGAAATCGGCGACCAGGCCTTCGCCACGCCCGCGCGTTTTTCGTTTCGCTGGGCCGGCGTCCGCTTCCGCGGCAAACTGCATGCGCCCGCCCCCGGCAAAAGCGAGCTCGAAGTTGACCGCACGGCTGGGCCTGTTGCCATTCTCGGCCGAAGACCAAGGGGCCCGCGGCGACATCCTCAAGGCGCTCAATCGTCATTTCGAAGGGCTCGAAGGCACCTATGTGGTCACACCGAGGGGAGAAATCCAGTGCGTGGCCACGACCATTTTTGATGGCCCGGTGCGCGCCGCCTCGGTCACCCATTGCCTGACCGTCAGTCTGTTGCATCTGCATAAGCTGCTCGGCCGCTTCAAGGGCCTGTTGATCCCGATCGCCTGAAAAGGGCCTAATTTCCAGACGTCTCGCCATTTTTGGGCAGGGTAAAGACCTGACCCGGATAAATCAGATCGGGATCCTTGATCACATCCTTGTTGGCGCCGAAAATCAGGGTGTAGTGGAACCCGGTGCCGTAAAGCTTGCGCGAAATCTGCCATAGATTGTTGCCGGGACGCACCATGATCGTCCCTTCCGAGCGGGACAGATCCAGCGGCTTGGCCCGGTCGAACGGCACCTCGATCCGAAGTTCCACCTTACCGTCCTGGATCACCTGATCGAGGCGAAGCAGGTTCTCTCCGGCCGGAACGGGGTCCTTGGGCGTATAGCTCCAGTGGCCATCATCGCTCGCCACGATGGTATCGAGATAGGTGTTGTTGAGGTAGATCCGCACATCCGAACGCTCTTTCGCCCGGCCCGCGAACGTCGCCCGCCCGGCCTGATCATAGTCCACGGTCTCAAGCATCAGGCCGCCGCCGAAATCAGCCGAGACCCGCGGCTTTTGCAGGACCGTGCTTTGCCCCTTGCCATCGCGCGGCGTGCGAATGGCGACCACGCCTTCGTCGCTGCTGGCGACGAAACCTTTCTCTTCGCGCTGGGGCACCACCACGATCACGATGTTGGGCGAAGAGATGACGGTTTCTCCAGGCAACTGGGAGGTCAGGCTCAGCTCCGACCCGCCGGCGGGCAGCGGATCGTCGAAAATCAATACCCATTCCCCGCGGTTGTCCGCCTGAACCTGGCCGAGCAGTTTGTCGTTCGCCAGAATCTTGACCGTGGCATTGGGAGCGGAGCGCCCGGCGATCACCCCGGTGCCGCCCCGGGTGACGCGGACCACGTCAAAGCTTGGAAAGGTGACCTCGGCAGGCAGCTGGGACGGCGGGGTAATCTTAAGAACGGGCGCCGGGGCAGACGCTTCCTCGGCTGGCTGGGTGGTCTTGAACCATTCGGTCCACTCCGCGGGCAGGTCAGGCGGCGAGACCACAGACCAGATCCCGCCAACAACCGCCACCACCGCGATAGCCGCGGCGACGAGCGCAAACTTTGACCGTGCGGGTTTTCGTCTTTCCTGCAAATTAAACAAAGGCGCTTCCTGCGCCCCTCCGACCAGTTTTCCGGCAGCCCCGACAGTGAAGATGACGGCATACGTTAGTGAGCCAAACCCCTGTTTGCCAGAACAATTTGACGAATTTCGGGCGCTCAGGCATTTATGGCAGCGAAACATTGCGGAAGCGTTAGCCGATGACCGATGTGAAATCGATTTGTCTCTATTGCGGATCGCGGACCGGAAAAGATCCGCGCTTTGCCGCCATGGCCGAAGCGTTCGGCGCGCTGATGGCGCGGAACCGCATCCGCCTCGTCTATGGCGGCGGCAGCGTCGGGCTGATGGGCCTTGCCGCCCGCAGTGCGCTTGCCCACGGCGGCGAGGCGGTAGGTATCATCCCCGAACATCTTGACCATGTGGAGATCACCCAGTCGGGCCTCACCGACCTGCACGTGGTGCCTGACATGCACAGCCGGAAGCACATGATGTTCGAGCTCGCGGACGCTTTCGTCTCGCTTCCCGGCAGCATCGGCACCCTTGACGAGACCATCGAGGTCATCACCTGGAAGCAGCTTTCGCTTCACGACAAGCCGATCCTGCTGGTCAACGCCGATGGTTATTGGGAGCCGTTCGACGCGCTGATCCAGCACGTCATCGGCGCCGGTTTTGCGTCCGGTGCAACCCGCGCGCTCTATACCATGGTGGACGGGATCGACGACGTGCTGCCCACGCTCGCCCGCGCGCCGACGCCCGCCCTGCCGGAACGCGACGAGCTGATCTGACAGAACGTTGCACTTTGTCGCACGGATAGCTATGTTGCGCGCGCGTATTCAAAAGCCGGTCCGCGGACAAGCCACCCCCCGCGTCAGACCGGGGTGTAAAAAAAGAGGACCGAATGGCAAAGATCAAAGTCAAGAACCCCGTCGTCGAACTGGACGGCGACGAGATGACGCGGATCATCTGGGACTGGATCCGAGAACAGCTGATCCTGCCCTATCTCGATATCGACCTGAAATATTACGACCTCGGCATCGAAGCAGCGCGACGCAACCGACGACCAGATCACCGTCGATGCCGCCAATGCGATCAAGAAGTATGGCGTCGGCGTCAAATGCGCCACCATCACGCCGGACGAGGCGCGGGTCGAGGAATTCGGCCTGAAGAAAATGTGGAGGTCGCCCAACGGCACCATCCGCAACATCCTCGGCGGCACCGTCTTCCGCGAGCCGATCATCTGCGAGAACGTGCCGCGCCTGGTGCCGGGCTGGACCGATCCCATCGTGATCGGCCGTCACGCCTTCGGCGATCAGTACCGCGCCACCGATTTCCTGGTGCCCGGCAAGGGCAAGCTGACCATGAAATTCGAGCCCGACGACGGCGGCGAGCCGATCGAGCACGAGGTTTTCGAGTTCCCGTCCAGCGGCGTCGCCATGGCGATGTACAATCTCGACGATTCGATCCGCGATTTCGCCCGCGCCTCGCTTGAATTACGGCCTGGACCGCGGCTGGCCGGTCTACCTGTCGACCAAGAACACGATCCTCAAAGCCTATGACGGGCGCTTCAAGGATCTGTTCCAGGAAGTCTTCGACGCCGAATTCGCGGACAAGTTCGACAGGCCGAGGCATCACCTACGAGCACCGCCTGATCGACGACATGGTCGCCTGCGCCATGAAATGGAGCGGCAAGTTCGTCTGGGCCTGCAAGAACTACGACGGCGACGTGCAGTCCGACACGGTGGCGCAGGGCTTCGGCTCGCTCGGCCTGATGACCTCGGTGCTGATGACGCCGGACGGCAAGACCGTCGAGGCCGAAGCGGCGCACGGCACCGTCACCCGCCATTATCGCCTGCACCAGCAGGGCAAGGCGACCTCGACCAACCCGATCGCGTCGATTTTCGCCTGGACCCGCGGCTTGAAGCTATCGCGGCAAGCTCGACGGCACGCCCGAGGTCGACGCCTTCGCCGAAACGCTGGAACGGGTCTGCGTCGAGACCGTGGAATCCGGCGCCATGACCAAGGACCTGGCGCTGCTCATCGGCCCCGATCAGGCGTGGATGACGACCGAGCAGTTCTTCGACAAGGTCGCGAGAACCTCGAAAAGGCGATGGCGTAACACCAAGCGCCTCCCAAACGCGACCGCCCGGTCCGTCCTTAGCGCGGGAACTGTCTGGCATAGGAGGTCCGCGCAGCCGCCTTTTTCTGATCCGGGACGTGCGGTCGCCACAGCGTCTCGGCCTGACCATAGTCAACGCGCTCTGCCGACCAGCATGCTTCTGACCCGGCGGCGCAACTCGGATTTCGGTCATCAGGTAGTGAAGATCGCTGGCCTCGAGGCTGAGGAGACTGCGTCGGTCTACAGCGCTCGCCGGCTGATCGGCAGACGCCGCGCGCGAAAGAATCGCCGATGCGCCAAGATAGCCGCCTTCCTGAAGCCGGCACGGTCTCGTTTCGCGACTCCAGGTCCACCTCGCCCGAGACAACGAAGAACAGGTCCGTTCCGCCGGATCGCCCTTGCGCCACGATATCCGTCCCGGCCCGACACATGGCGCGCCCGCAACAGCCGTGCCGACCTCCGCCATCAGATCGGCGGTCGAGACCGGGCGAAAAGCGGCACACTCGCCACCAGCCCCCAACGCACGACGAATTCGTGGCGATGGATTTGCTGCGCAAAGGCCGGTGGCGACGATGCCGATCGGGAGCGCGAAGAAGGCCAAGACCCAAGATCATCACAAGCGCCGCCGAACAGCCGTCCCGGCACCGTGATCGGCACCACGTCGCCATAGCCGACCGTCGTCAGGGTCGCGATCGCCCACCACATGGCCTGCGGCATCGTGCCGAAGACGTCCGGCTGGGCGTCGCGCTCGGCGAAATACATCAGCGACGAGAACAGCACCGACGCGGCCATCGAGGAGCAGAAAGGCGCCCAGAGCGCGCGGCGCTCGGCGACCAGATGTTGCGCCAGCGAGAGTCCAGCGCCGGTGAAAAGCGGGCGAGCTTCAGGAGCCGCGAACAGCCGAAAGACGCGCAAGACCCGCAAGTCGGTGGAAGACCAGCAAGCCAAGATAGAACGGCAGGAACGCGAAAAGATCGATGACCATCAGCGGGCGCAGCGCAAAGCGCAAGCGGTATTCAGTCTCGCTGACGCCGTCAGCGGCGCGATATTCGACCACACCCAGAGCCGGCCAGAATATTCGACGGTAAAGATCAGAACGGAGATCGATATCGAAGATTTCGAAAGGCCGGCGATGCGGCCATCATGCAGGCTGTCGACGGTCTCGCGCGCCGAACGCCACCAGGTTGGCGACGATCAGGACGACCATGGAGACATCGAAAATGCGGCTTGGGCGAGCCAGTTCCGGCCTGCCCGACCTCGATGCACGTCGTAGAAGCTGTCCAGCGCGCGGCGGCTCGTGCCGACTGGCCGCGCCGTCTCCGCATAAGTCCGCTTCGCTAATGCGGCGCCACATCGCGCCTCGATCGGCACCTCGATCGACTTCAAGCGCCGTCTCCGCCTCGTCGCCATCGGGCCCGCCCGGCCTGGGCCATGTCGGGGCGCCCGCCGCCGCCCTTGCCGCCCACGGCCTCCGCGCCCTCACGCACCAGATCGACGGCGCTCAAGCGGCCGGTCAGATCGTCGGTGACGCCCACCAGCAAGCGCCGCCTTGCCCGTCGTTCACCGCAACAAAGGCGCAACGCCCGAGCCGATGCGTTTCTTGGCCGCGTCCGATAACGCTGCGCAGATCCTTGGCGGGCAGGCCGTCGAGAGTCTCGGCCAGGAACGAGACCGCCATTCGCGACGGCTCGACCCGGGCCCGGCCGCCGCCGCCGCCGCCCATGGCGAGTTGCGCCTGGGCTTCCGCCAACTTCGCGTTCGAGCGCTTTGCGTTCGTCGAGAAGGCTGTCAATCCGCTCTCCAAGCTCGAGAGGGCGCGACTTTGAGCGTGCCTGCTGCATCGCCGCAGAATCGCCTCTTAATCGGTCGAGATGCCGCCGCGCCGCTTCGCCGGTCAGCGCCTCGATCCGGCGCACGCCGGCCGCCACCGCGCTTTCCTCGACAATCTTGAAAAGCCCGATATCGCCGGTGCGGCCGCACATGAGTGCCGCCGCACAGCTCGACCGAATAGGGCCCTGTTCGGCCTGCGCGAGCAGTCCCATGGACAGAACCCGCACCTCGTCGCCGTATTTCTCGCCGAAACAGCGCCAGCGCCCCGTTCTCCACCGCTTCGTCGGGCGTCATCATCCGCGTATGAGGCTTCGGTTTTGGCGGATGACTGGCGTTGACCCGCCTCGACGGCTCGCGATCTCGTCGTGCGTCGAGTGCCTTGGGATGGGCAAAATCGAAGCGCAGCCCGATCTTGGGACCGACGAGCGAGCCCTTCTGGGTGACATGGTCGCCGAGCACATGGCGAGCGCCGCGTGCAGCAGATGCGTCGCCGAATGGTTGGCGCGCAACTGGTCCCGTCGCGCCTCGTCCATCGAAGCTCCATCACGTCGCCGATGCGGCCACGCGTCCTTCTTCGACCGTGCCGATATGGACATGAAGGTCGCCGAGCTTTTTTGAGCGGTGTTGGTCACCCGGCCCCGTCCTTGGCGCTTGCATCATGCCGGCGTCACCGATCTGGCCACCGGATTCGCCGTAAAACGGCGTCTGGTTGGCCACGATCGCGACCTCCGCCCCGGCGGTGGCCTGCGGCAGGACCTGCCGTCCTGACAGAATGGCCTCGACCTTGCCCTCGCCGTGGGTGCCGGCGTAGCCGAGAAATTCCGTCGCACCGTGACGCTCGCGCAAATCGAACCACACCGCCTCGGTCGCCGCGTCGCCCGGACCCCGCCCAGGCCTTGCGCGCCTCGGCGCGCTGGCGCGCCATGGCGTTGTTGAAGCCCGGCAGATCGACCGTCGCGGCCCTGGCTGCGCAAGGCATCTTCGGTGAGATCGAGCGGAAAGCCGTAGGTGTCGTAAAGCTTGAACGCCACCTCGCCCGGCAGCGCCTCGCGCTCTCTGAGCCTGTCCACAGCCTCGTTGAGGAGCTTGATACCACGCTCCAGCATCTGCTTGAAGCGCTCTTCTTCGAGCTTCGAGTATCTCGGTTACGAGCGCCTCGCGCGCGCAGCAATTCGGGGTAGGCTCCGCCCATCTCGTTGACCAGCACCGGGACCAGCCGGTGCATCAGCGGTCCTTGGCGCCGAGCATATGGGCGTGACGCATGGCGCGGCGCATGATCCGGCGAAGCACGTAACCGCGCCCTTCGTTCGAGGGCATAACCCCGTCGGCGATGAGGAAGCTCGGACGCGCGCAAATGGTCGGCGATGACCCGGTGGCTGACCGCCTTCTCGCCGTCGGCGTCGACACGATAGACGTCGGCCGAGGCGTCGATCAGAGGGCGCAACAGATCGATTTGGTAGTTGTCGTGGGTGCCCTGCAGCACCGCCGCCATCCGCTCCAGCCCCATGCCGGTATCGATGCAGGGCTTGGGCAGATCGACGCGGTTGTCGGGACGACCTGGTCGTATTGCATGAACACCAGGTTCCAGATTTCCACAAAGCGGTCGCCATCCGCGTCCTTGCAGCCCGGCGGGCCGCCTGGCATATTGGTCGCCGTGATCGTAGAAGATTTCGGAGCACGGGCCGCACGGCCCGGTGTCGCCCATGGCCCAGAAATTGTCCGAGGTGGCGATGCGCACGATGCGATCATCCGGCAGCCCGGAGATCTTCCTCCAGAGAACGAAACGCATCGTCGTCCTCATGGAAGACGGTGACGAGGAGATTGTCTTTGGGCAGCGCCGAATTCGCCGTGACGAGCTCCAGGCGAAACGGATGGCGTCTTCCTTGAAATAGTCGCCGAAGGAAAAGTTGCCGAGCATCTCGAAGAAGGTGTGGTGGCGCGCGGTATAGCCCACATTGTCGAGATCGTTGTGCTTGCCGCCGGCGCGCACGCATTTCTGCGCCGTCGTGGCGCGCGAATAGGGCCGCGTGCTCGGCGCCGGTGAAGACGTTCTTGAACGGCACCATGCCCGCATTGGTGAACAGCAGGGTGGGATCGTTCAAGCGGCACCAGCGAGGCGACTGGGCACGACCGTGTGGCCTTGCCGCCGAAGAAATCGAGAAACGCCGTTGCGGATGTCGTTGACCGGCTGTCATGGCTCAGGCTTTCGAATAGCCCTCAGGACCCTGAAGATGGGGCCTCGCGCACCGATTGCCAAGCGCTTTGTCCGGCGGCGTTTGGGCTCCGGGCCCGCCGCGGTCTGGCGCGAAGCGACAGGGGACGTCATACGCAGACGACGCGCAAGCTGGAAAAGCTGCGCGTCGCTGTTGTAACGTCAGTGCGGAGCAGGCCTCCTCGAGCGCCTCGTCGCACCGGGGTCACATTTCGAGCCGCGATGAGGCCGGCGTTCTTGCGCACCGCGGACTCGATGGCGTCGGCGATTTCCGGGTTATCTTGGAGGAAACTCTTGGCGTTCTCCCGGCCTTGGCCGATGCGCTGGCTGTCGTAGGAGTACCACGAGCCCGACTTTTCGACCACGCCCGCCTTGACGCCAAGGTCGATGAGCTCGCCGGTCTTGGAGATGCCTGCGCCGTACATGATGTCGAACTCCACCTGGTGGAACGGCGGGGCGAGTTTGTTCTTGACCACCTTGACCCGGGTCTGGTTGCCGACCATTTCGTCGCGGTCCTTGATCGCGCCGATGCGGCGAATATCGAGGCGGACCGAGGCGTAAAACTTGAGCGCGTTGCCGCCGGTCGTGGTTTCCGGGTTGCCGTACATCACGCCGATCTTCATGCGGATTTGGTTGATGAAGACGACCATGGTCTTGGATTTGGAGATGGAGCCGGTGAGCTTGCGCAGCGCCTGGCTCATCAGCCGGGCCTGCAGGCCCGCATGGCTGTCGCCCATTTCGCCTTCAAGCTCGGCCCGGGGCGTCAGCGCCGCCACCGAATCGACCACCAGAACGTCGACCGCGCCCGGAGCGCACCAGCGTGTCGGCGATTTCAAGCGCCTGTTCGCCGGTATCGGGCTGGGAGATCAACAGATCGTCCACAT
Source organism: uncultured Alphaproteobacteria bacterium (assembly GCA_963746725.1). Lineage (GTDB taxonomy): Bacteria > Pseudomonadota > Alphaproteobacteria > Sphingomonadales > Govanellaceae > J090. The sequence continues at coordinate 69,117 of CAVVCF010000006.1, forward strand.
CGACGCCAAGCTTGCGGGCGTAGATCGGATCAAGCGCATGTTCGGCGTCGATAAACGCCGCGACGCCGCCCTTCTTCTGGGCTTCGGCCACCGCATGCAGCGCCAGCGTGGTCTTGCCCGAGCTTTCCGGCCCGAACACCTCGATCACGCGGCCGCGCGGCAGGCCGCCGATGCCGAGCGCAATATCGAGGCCCAGCGAGCCGGTGGAAATGGCTTCCACCTGGACCACCGATTCGCGCTGGCCGAGCCTCATCACCGAGCCCTTGCCGAACGCGCGTTCGATCTGCCCCAAAGCCGCTTCGAGCGCCTTGTTCTTGTCCATGTCGTCCTGTCCAACGAGCTTGAGTTTAGTCATCGCCATCGACGGTCTCCCCGTTATTTCACAGCCTGGAGGAATGTGCAATCACCGATGACTGTACTTGGTTTGTTCTCATCTGGCAAGAGAAAAAAACGTGAACATTTGCGTCACTAAATTCGATTTAATCGGACAGAACATTTAGCGAACATGCTATAGACACGCGCAATATATTGTGCGATAAGTCCAATTGGCGGTTGCCGCCTCGTTCTGGCCGCTCGCCTTGTCAAGTAGGTTTTGCGGCTTCGGCGGCGTGTTGAGCATGTTCGTTACGACACGCTCAACTTCTGCATCTTCTTTTATATCTTCGGATTTGGACATGGACCCAAAAGCTATTTTTAAGGCTAAAAGCCGACTAACATTGGCTTCAAAAGCGGTTGATGAGTTACGTGAATGCAAGGATATCGATACCTTTCACGGAATTTGGTATCAGTTTCTCACAGCATACAAGAATGTCTACACATCACTTGAACAAGGGGCAAAGACATCGCCCCAATCAATGCAATGGTTCGGGGCCAAGAAACGTGAACGGCGCGGCGATGAACTTCTACAATATCTCTTTCAAGCTCGTGATGACAACGAACATAGTCTCGAACTTGGTGCCGAACTGAGATCCTGGCGGATTAGCAATAGGAGTCAGCAGGCCGGGATACAGCTCAAGCATGCGTATTGACGGTATGATCGGCCCCGGCGGCATACTAAACGTTACTTCTCTTGATGGAAAACCCGTATTAGTTGAGCATACCCCAAAGCACGTGAAGCTATCGACAGTGACAAGCAGAGGAAACATAAAGTATCCGCCACCCAAAAATCACATGGGGGTACCGTTAACTAACCCATCCCCCTTTTCGGCAGCTCAAACAGCGGTTTCCTATCTTGAGAATTTGATAGTTGAAGCGGAGGAGCTCTCGTAAGCCATAGACCTAAAGACATTCTCAAGCATAAATCCGCCAAAAAACGTGAACATTTGCGAGGCCAAATCCGTCCCGTCACCCCGGAAACGTGACAACGTTATCCGGGGTCCATTGCGCCATTTGCACCATCTCTGGATTCCCGCCTTCGCGGGAATGACAGGTGGAGATGGCGGGAATGACGTTTGTTGTTCGGTCGCGCATTCCTTCACCGTCGCCCCGGCCAAGCGGCAGCGCGAGCCGGGGTCCATCTCGCCGTTTGCACCATCGCTGGATCCCGGATTCTCGCTCACGCTCGTCCGGGATAACTGGAGGGGGTTGGATTCCGGCTCGCGCCGCGTGCGCGGCGCGTCCGGAATGACAATGTTGTGGGAATGGTCGCACGGAATGACAGGCGGAGAGCCCGCGCCCGCGCCCGCCCCTTAAGACCCGCTGTCTTTTCCCTTGACGATGTCGAGGAGTTCGACCTCGAAGATGAGCGTGGCGCCGGGTTTGATGTCCGCGCCGGCGCCGCGGTCGCCGTAGGCGAGGTCAGCCGGGATTACGAGGCGGTATTTGGAGCCCACGTTCATCAGCTGGAGCGCTTCCTGCCAGCCCTTGATCACCCCGTTCACCGGGAATTCGGCGGGTTCGTGGCGCGCGTAGGAGCTGTCGAACACCGTGCCGTCGATCAGCGTGCCCTTGTAGTTCACCCGCACGGTATCGCTCGCCTTCGGGCGCGGGCCGCCGCCTTCCTGCAGCACCTGATATTGAAGGCCGCTTGGTGTGACGGTGACGCCCTTGCGTTTGGCGTTTTCCGTCAGGTAGTCGGCGTTGGCCTTGCGGAACGCGCGGGCCTTTTTAAACTCGTCAACGCGGCGCGCCTGCCACTGGTCCGCTGTTTCGACCCGGATCAGCGATAGCTCGAAGGTGACCGAACTCGTTGGGGCCGATCACGTCGCCCAGCCCTTTCTCTCCATACGCCAACTTGGGCGGAATGGTCACCCGCCACACCGAGCCTTCGTGCATGTGGCTGAGCGCGCTCTGCCAGCCGGGCAGCGTGTCTTTAAGGAGATAGGTCGGCGGCGGGCCGGCCTGCCGGCTGTCGGCGATCGGCGTCCCGTCCTGCTTGTAGGCGCGGTAATGCAGTGTGACGTAATCCTCGGGCCCGGGGACGCGCCCGTTGCCGGCTCTCAGTTCGGTATAGCGGATCCCGTTGTCGAGCGTAATCACCGGGCCCGGCTTGTCGACCGCGGGCTTGGCCGCGTTGGAGGTCGCCTCGGAATTATCGGAAGACGATTGTTTGCCGCACGCGCCAAGCGAGAGTGCGGCGACGAGCGATCCAATCAGCAGGGTACGGGTATACGACATGGTCCCCTCGATGCCACAGCGGCGCGCGTTAATCAAGGCCGCCGAAGCGGGTGCAGAACGGTGCGCCGGCGGCGGGCAGCGGTCCGTCGGCGGTCTCGAAGGTTTGGGCGAGATGGCGTTCCACGGCCGGTGTCACCCGGCGATAGATGTTGCGGGTCAATGTGCGGGCCGCCGCGCCTTCCCAGTCGGGCGCAATCAGCTCCGCCGGCAATTGCGGGTCGCGCAGCGTCAACCGGCGATATTCATGGATCAGCAACGTGCGGATGATGAAGGCGGCCTCGGGCGCAACCTCGCCCGAGTCACGCAGCGCCTGCAGGAGCGGCCGGAACCTGTCGAGGAATTCGGCGTACTGGGCGGCGATCTGGTCGAGATCCCAGCACCGGCGCACGAAGGCAAGCGTGGCCTCGTCGCTCGCCGGCCATTCAATGCGCGAGCGCAGGATCACGGCGCGGTCCAGAATGCCGAGATCAGCGAGCTTTTCACGCGCGCCCTCGACACCCATGGTGGCGTGAGCGAAGACGAAGCTGGACGCCGTCCCGAACCCGGCCCAGGTCATTTCGCGGCGCACCTTGTCGCGTTGTTCGGGCGCGATGGATGCGCCGTCCACCACGGCGAGGGTCCATGTCCCTTCCCACGGACCGTCGGGCAGGTCATAGACCCGGTGGAAGGCTTCCTCGAACCGCTTGAGGCCGGAGGACGTGAGAGAGTAGTAGCTGCGCCGGCCGATCTGGGTCGAGGACAGCCAGTCTTCGCGCGCCAGACGGAAAATGGCGGTGCGCACCAGCCGCTCGTTCAGGCCGAACGGCGCCATCGCCTCGATCATGCTGCCGATCCAGAAACTGCCGCCGTGGGGCGCGATCGAGTCGCCCAGGACGGTGATGATCAGCGAGGGTGCCCGAAGCTTCGCCTCCCTGATAATATCGTCGATCATGCTGCCTGCGCGGTTGATTACTTTCATGGTCCCGGGAGTCCCTAATGCCGAAGTCGCCGAAATACTACTTTTTCCGGTTATCGATAATCCGCTGCGCCTTGCCTTCGGACCGGTCGATGGCGCCCGCGGGCTTGACCAGAACTTTCGTCGAAATGCCGATCAGCGACTTGATGTCGTGCTTGAGTTTCGTGCCGGCCTCAGTGCGCACGTCCTCGCTTGCCCCGCTATCTTTGACCTCGGCATGGACGGTCAGCGTGTCCATGTGATTGTCGCGGTTCAATTCCAGCACATAGTGCGGAGAAAGCCGCTCGTCTTTAAGGATCAGTTCCTCGATCTGGGTCGGGAACACGTTGACACCGCGGATGATCATCATATCGTCGGACCGACCGACGATCTTGTCCATGCGGCGCATGGACCGCGCGGTGCCCGGCAACAGCCGGGTGAGGTCCCGGGTGCGGTAGCGGATCACCGGCATGGCTTCCTTGGTCAGCGAAGTGAACACCAGTTCGCCAAGCTCGCCGTCGGGCAGCACCTCCCCGGTCTCCGGGTTGATGATCTCGGGGTAGAAATGGTCTTCCCAGATGTGCGGGCCGTCCTTGGTTTCGATGCATTCGTTGGCGACGCCCGGCCCCATGACTTCGGAGAGGCCGTAGATATCGACCGCGTCGATGTTGAAGGTTTCCTCGATTTCCTTGCGCATCTCGCCGGTCCAGGGTTCGGCGCCGAAAATCCCGACCCGGAGCGAGCATTCGCGCGGGTCGAGCCCCTGCTTGTGGAATTCGTCAGCGATGTGGAGCATGTAGGACGGCGTGCACATGATGATGTCGGGCTTGAAGTCCTGGATCAGTTGGACCTGCTTTTCGGTCTGGCCGCCGGACATGGGGATCACGGTGGCGCCCAGATACTCCGCCCCGTAATGGGCACCGAGCCCGCCGGTAAACAGGCCATAGCCGTAACCCACATGAATGATATCGCTCGGCCGCCCGCCGGCGGCATAAATAGAGCGCGCCGCCACCTTGGCCCAGGTTTCGATGTCCTTGCGGGTGTAGCCGACAACCGTGGGCTTGCCGGTGGTGCCACTTGAGGCATGGATGCGCACCACCTGCTCCATCGGCACCGCGAACATCCCGAAGGGATAGTTCTGGCGCAGATCCTCCTTCGAGGTAAACGGCAGTTTGGCGAGGTCGGCAAGGCTCTGTACGTCCTCGGGCTTCACCCCCGCCTCGTCAAATTTCTTCTTGTAGTGCGGCACATTGTAATAGGCGTGCTTGACCGACCATTTGAGCCGCTCGAGCTGGAGGGCGGAAATTTCGTCCCGGCTTGCGGTCTCGATCGCCTCAAATCCTTTGGATGTGGGTTCGGTGGACATGGGCTTGTGCTCCCTCAGTTCCTCGCGGTTCAGACCCTCTCGATCACCATGGCGATGCCCTGACCGACGCCGATGCACATGGTGCAAAGCGCGTAGCGGCCGCCGCGTTCAATGAGTTCATAGGCCGCGGTCATAACCAGCCGCGCGCCGCTCATGCCCAAGGGATGGCCAAGTGCGATCGCGCCGCCGTTGGGGTTGACGTGGACGGCATCGTCGGCGATCCCGAGCTCGCGCATCACGGCGAGCCCCTGCGCGGCGAAAGCCTCGTTAAGCTCGATCACGTCCATCTGGTCTATGGTGAGCCCGGTCAGCTCCAGCACCTTGCGGGTCGCCGGGGCCGGGCCGATTCCCATGATCCGCGGCGGCACACCGGCCACCGCCATACCGACGATGCGGGCCATGGGTTTGAGGCCGTGCGCCTTCACCGCTTCCTCGGACGCGATAATGGTCGCCGCCGCGCCGTCGTTAACGCCCGACGCATTGCCCGCCGTCACCGACCCGCCGTCACGGAAAGGCGCCCGCAGCTTGGCGAGCTTTTCCGCCGTGGTGCCGGGGCGGGGGTGTTCGTCCTTGTCGACAACGACGGGGTCGCCCTTGCGCTGCGGGATGGTGACGGGCACGATTTCCTTGGCGAGCCGTCCCAACTCCTGCGCCGCGACGGCGCGGTCCTGGCTGCGCGCGGCGAAGGCGTCCTGGTCGGCCCGGCTGACCTGGAATTCCTCGGCCACGTTTTCCGCCGTCTCCGGCATGGAATCGATGCCGTACTGTTTCTGCATCAGCTTGTTGACGAAACGCCAGCCGATGGTGGTGTCGTAAACCTCGGCGTTGCGGGAAAAGGCGCTGGTCGCCTTGCCCATAACGAAGGGCGCGCGGCTCATACTTTCGACCCCGCCGGCGATGGCAAGCTCGAACTCACCGGCCTTGATGGCGCGGGCTACGGTCCCGATCGCGTCCATGCCCGACCCGCAAAGCCGGTTGACCGTGCCGCCCGGCACCGAGTCTGGCAGGCCGGCCAGAAGCACCGCCATGCGCGCCACATTGCGGTTATCCTCGCCCGCCTGGTTGGCGCAGCCGAGGATCACGTCGGCAATAGCGGCAGGATCAATGTTGGGGTTGCGCTCCATCAGCGTGCGAATAGTCAGCGCCGCCAGATCGTCGGGCCGGACCGAGGAAAGCGCGCCGCCGTAGCGGCCGATGGGGGTGCGGATGGCATCGCATAAAAAAGCGTCAGGCATGTTTTTCTCTCTGTGTTTTAACTCGAATCAATCTTCATAGACCGGGCGGCGCAATCCGGCCGACTTGCCGCGCATCACCGCTATCACGTTATCGTTCTGGTCGGTGACCGTGATGTCATAGACCCCCTGGCGACCGCGTTTCGCGGTCTCGCGCGCCACCGCCGTCAGCCGGTCATCCTTGTGGGCCGGGGCCAGGAACTCGATACTACAGCCGGACGCCACCGTCACCTCGTTCGCCGAATTGCAGGCATAGGCAAAGGCGGTGTCGGCGAGCGAAAAGGTCATGCCGCCGTGGCAGATATCGTGCCCGTTGATCATATCAGGCCCCACCGTCATGGAAAGCCGGGCATAGCCGGGCCCGACCTCGTCGATGGTGATACCCAGAGCTTGCGCGGCAAAGTCCTCCTTGAACATGACCTCGGCCACGCGCTCGGCAATGGCCTTTTCGTCCATGGCTGTCATCGCCTTATCGTCCCTTGAAGGTGGGTTTGCGCTTCTCGAGGAAAGCGGAAACGCCTTCCTGATAATCTTCCATATAGCCCATTTCCCGTTGCAGGTCGCGTTCAAGGTCGAGCTGCTCGTCAAGGGTATTGGAGAGCGAGGTTTGAAGCGCTTTCTTGATGGTGGCAAGCCCCCTGGTCGGCGCGGTCGCAAGCCGGGCCGCAAGCTTCTGGACCGTGGGCGCAAGCTCCTCGTCCGGCACCGCCTGCCAGATGAGGCCCCACTCGACAGCCGTTTTGGCCGGCAGCTTGTCGCCCAGCATGGCAAGCGCGGTGGCGCGCGCCACACCCACCAGCCGGGGCAAAACGTATGTGCCACCCGAATCGGGCAAGAGCCCGATGTTGCAAAAGGGCTGAATGAAGCTGGCGCCCTCGGCCGCAATCACGATGTCGCAAGCCAGCGCGATGTTAGCGCCCGCGCCGGCCGCCACGCCGTTGACGCCGCAGATCACCGGCATCGGCAGCGCTTTGAGCCGGCGGATCAGCGGGTTGTAATAGTTCTCGATCGACGCGCCGAGATCGACCCGCTCCGCCCCCGGTTTGACGGCGCGGTCGCTGAGGTCCTGGCCGGCGCAGAAGCCCCGGCCCGTGCCCGTCAGCACCAGCACGCGCACACTGTCGTCAGCCTCCACCGCGTCGAGCGCGCTCTTGACCTCGCCATGCATGACGGTGTTGAAACTGTTCATCCTGTCCGGGCGGTTCAGCGTCAGGGTGGCGACACCGTCCGAAATATCGAATAGAATGGTCGTGAAGGCGGTTGCGGCCATGCGAGCCTCCTAGTTCCCTCGTCAAGTCTGTGCGGCTCAAATGATATGATACATTTCTAGACAATCAAGAAAAAAAATAGTATCACATTGTCCAGTAAAATTCCATCGCCCGGTTTCGAGCGATCGCCAAATCGGGCAAACTAGAGATAATCGTACCGCAATCTGCAACGGCTTGCACAGCCGGCCAACATGTTACCTCATGAGAGAGGAGGGTTTCCCCGGATGACTAACAAATTCTTCGACCGCCATCGCGAGACACTTGAAAAAGCGATGGAAATGACCCGCACCCGGGGCTACTGGAGCCCCTATCTGGAAGTACCGAGCCCCAAGGTTTACGGCGAGACCGGAAAAGAGGATGGCGAGGCCGCGTTCAAGGCGCGGCTCAACAAAAAGTTCGAAATCGATCAGCCGGGATCGGACGGCTGGGTCGGCAAGGAACACTCGCCCTATGGCTTCGACCTTGGCGTCACCTATCCCAAGGTCAATCTGGACGAACTGCTGCCCGCCATGGAAAAGGCCATCCCCGCCTGGCGCAAGGCCGGCGTCGAAGGCCGGGTCGGCGTCTGCCTCGAGATTCTCGCGCGCCTCAACACCCGCACGTTCGAAATCGCCAACGCGGTCATGCACACCTCCGGCCAGGCTTTCATGATGGCGTTTCAGGCCGGTGGGCCGCACGCCCAGGACCGCGGGCTGGAGGCTGTCACCTACGCCTATATGGAAATGAGCCGGACGCCCGAGTATGCCTATTGGGAAAAGCCCCAGGGCAAGGACAAGGAGGGCAACGTCGAAACCGCCACTCGCGATGGACAAGACCTTCCATATCATCCCGCGCGGGCTCGCTTTGGTGATCGGCTGCTCCACCTTCCCCACCTGGAACACCTATCCGGGGATGTTCGCGAGTCTCGCCACCGGCAACCCGGTCATCGTCAAGCCGCACCCGCGTTCCATCCTGCCCGCCGCGATCACGGTGGAAATCGCGCGCGACGTGCTCACCGAAGCCGGCCTTGACCCCAATATCGTGTGTCTCGCCGCCGATACGCTGGAGGCGCCGATTTCGAAGGACATCGCGCTCCGGCCCGAGATCAAGGTCATCGACTACACCGGGTCGACCCAGTTCGGCGACTGGCTGGAGGACAACGCGCGCCAGGCCCAGGTCTATACCGAAAAGGCCGGCGTCAATTCCGTCGTCATCGACAGCACAGACAACCCCAAGGGCATGTCGATGAACCTCGGGTTCACCATGGCACTCTATTCGGGCCAGATGTGCACCACGCCGCAGAACTTCTTTGTGCCCAGGGCCGGCATCGAGGCGGGTGGCGAGCATTTGAGCTTTGATGATGTGGCCGCGCTTCTGGCCAAAGGCGCCGAGAAAATGACCGGCGACCCGGAACGCGCCTGGCACTTGCTCGGCGGTATCCAGTCGCCCGACACGCTGAAACGGATCGAGGAGGCCCGCACGCTGGGCGACGTGGTGCTCGATTCGAAGAAGCACAAGATCGAAGCCTTCCCGGACGCCGAGATTCACACGCCGATCATCGTCAAGACCGATGCGTCGAAACGCGAGGTCTGGGGCGAGGAACGCTTCGGGCCCATTTATTTCGTTGTCGCCACCGACAGCACCGACGACAGCATCCGGATCGTCGAGGAGCTGGTGGAGACAAAGGGCGCGATCACCAGCGGCATCTACTCCACCGACGAGAAGGTGCTCGCCAAGATGGAAGACGCGGTGATCGAGGCCGGCGTGGCGCTGTCGTGCAACCTGACCGGCGGGGTCTACGTCAACCAGACCGCGGCGTTCAGTGATTATCACGCCACCGGCGCCAACCCGTCCGCCAATGCGGCCTTGTCCGACGCGGCGTTCGTCGCCAACCGGTTCCGGGTGGTGCAGAGCCGCCGCCACCACGTGGCCGAAGCGGCGGAGTAACTTTCCGCCGCTCGCCCTATGCTGTCACCCCGGCCTCCGAGCCGGGGTCCATGGGCTATGGCAGTATTTCTGGATCCCGGATCTCGCTTTCGCTCGTCCGGGATGACGGGAAAGACAGGACGAAGGCGGCATAAAGTCTTCCCATTGCGCCCCATGTTCCAGAAGCTATAAAAGGATATGGGACAATTACTTTATGCCTAAAATAAAAAGGAGCGACAGGTGACAGCCACGAGTGCACGTGAGGAACGGATTGCCATTGTCGGCGCCGGCGCCATGGGCCGCGGCATTGCCCAGATTGCGGCGGTGGGCGGCTACCCGGTCAGGATCTGGGACGCCAACGGCGATGTGGCGAAAGAGGCCGCCGCCTTTATCGAAAAGATGTTGAACCGCGCGGTGGAAAAGGGCCGCATGGAGGCGGACGCGGCGCAAGCCGCCATCGCTCACGTGAGCGTGGCCGATGATATGAAGGGCCTCGCCAACTCGACCATCGTGGTCGAGGCCATCATCGAAAACCTCGACATCAAACGGAAAGTATTCAGCGACCTCGAAGCGCTTGTCGCCGACGACTGCATCCTCGCCTCCAATACCTCGTCCCTTTCGGTCACCGCCATTGCCGCCGGCTGCAAAAGCCCTGGCCGGGTTGCGGGCTACCACTTCTTCAATCCGGTGCCGCTGATGAAGGTGGTCGAGGTGGTCAAGGCCGTGCGCACCACCGGCGAGGTTGCCGACCGGCTGTTCGCCGCCGCCAAAGCCATGGGCCACCGCGCCGTGCTGACCCAGGATACGCCGGGCTTTCTGGTCAACCACGCCGGGCGCGGGCTTAGCACCGAGGGCTTGCGCGTGCTTGGCGAAGGCATCGCGGACACCGTGACCATCGACACTATCATGCGCGAAGCCGCCGGCTTCCGCATGGGGCCGTTCGAACTGACGGATCTGACAGGTCTTGACGTCTCGCAAAAGGTGATGGAGAGCATCTACACCCAGTTCTATAACGATCCGAAATACCGGCCAAGTGCGCTTGCCGCCCAGCGCTTCGAGGCCGGGCTGTTTGGCCGCAAGACCGGCGAAGGGTTCTACACCTATAAAGACGGCCAGCCGATCCGTGCCGAAGAGCCCGCTGCGCCAGACGCCCGGCCCGCGTCCGTCTGGTTCGAAGCGGCAAGCGACGATGTGCGGGTGCTGGTGAAGGAACTCGCCGTCAAGGCCGGGGTGGAGATCGACCGGACCCCGAACCCCGGCGCGAACAGCCTCTGCATCGTCAGCCCGGTGGGTGCGGACGCCACCACCACAGCCACTGCGCTAAAATTACCGGCCGAACGTACCGTTGCGATCGATCCGCTGTTTGGTCTCGACAAACGCCGCACCCTGATGACCACGCCGGTGACCGCGCCGGAGATGCGCGAGGCCGCCCACGGGCTCCTGGCGTCCGACGGGGTGCCCGTCTCCGTCATCCATGACAGCCCGGGCTTCGTCGCCCAGCGCGTGGTGGCGATGATCGTCAACATTGGCTGCGACATCGCCCAGCAGCGCATCGCCACGCCCGACGATATCGAAGCGGCGGTCAAGCTCGGCCTCGGTTACCCCAAGGGGCCGCTCGAATTTGGCGACGCGCTTGGCGCTGGAACCGTGCTCCAGATCCTCGAACAGATGTACGCCTTCTACGGCGACCCGCGCTACCGGCCGAGCCCGTGGCTCAAGCGCCGGGCGCTCCTTGGCGTGTCCCTGATGACGCCGGAAGCCTGAGCGATGGCCGACAACGCAGAACGCCTCATTGGCGGCTGGTCGCTTGTCGACTGGACGGTCAGCTTCGACGATGGCCGCCCGGCCGTGCATCCGCTGGGCGAAGGGGCCACCGGGCGCATCCACTACAGCCCCGACGGCATCATGAACGCCACCATCATGGGAGCCGATCGCAAGGCCGGAGACAAGGCGGCGCTATTTGCCAGCTACATGCATTATACCGGGCGCTGGCGGATCGACGGCGACGTGGTCCATCACGCCGTCGACTTCGCGCTCGACCCCGGCCTTGTGGGCCGGGACCTTGCCCGCACCATGACGTTCGAGGACGACGACCTCATTCTTTCGGGCGATGACGTCAGCCCCCGCACCGGCAAGGCGATCAACCACGAGCTCCGCTGGCGGCGGGTTTAAGGCGCATCGCCGAGTATTTTGGGGACAGTATACTTAATTCCTGTTCATTACTCAGTGGGGCCACGCCTGAATTAAGTATACTGTCCCCGAAATCCCGAATTAGCACCGTCACCCCGGAAACGCGGTAGCGTTATCCGGGGTACATTTCGCAAACGGCACCATGGATCCCGGCTCGCGCTAACGCTTGGCCGGGATGACAGGAAGGCCTCATCGCTGCCTTCTTCCCCGCTGAGCGTCCTCATGATAAGGTGCGCCGCGCAATGGCATGGACTGAAAAAAAGAGGGGGCGGACAGGGTCATGCAGGTTACCGGTGAACATGAAAAATGGTCGTCGCGGCTGACGTTTATCATGGCCGCGGTGGGCTCGGCGGTGGGGCTCGGCAATGTGTGGAAATTTCCCTACACCGCCGGTGTCAGTGGCGGCGGGGCCTTTGTCCTCGTTTATATACTCTGCGCCGCTGCGGTCGGCCTGCCGATCCTGATTGCGGAGCTGACACTCGGCAAACGGGGCCAGATGAGCCCGCCCGGCACCATGCGCCGGCTGGCCGCAGAGGAAGGCCGGTCCCCGAACTGGCAGGGCCTCGGCTGGCTCGGCGTCGTCACCGGGTTCCTGATCCTGAGCTTCTACAGCGTGATCGGCGGCTGGGCGCTGGCCTATATTCCGAAGTTCATGTCAGGCGCGGTCGTCTCCACCGATCCGGACGTCGTCACCGCCCAGTTCAATGCCCTGCTGGCGAGCCCCGGCCAGCTCCTGATCTGGCACAGCCTGTTCATGGGCCTGACCGTGCTGGTCATTGCCCGTGGCATCCATGCCGGGATCGAACAGGCGGTCACCATTCTGATGCCGGCGCTGTTCCTGCTGCTGGTGGCGCTGGTCATTTACGCGGGCGTCACCGGCGACTTCACCCGTGCCTGGTCGTTCCTGTTCGCCTTCGACTTTTCCAAGATCACCGGGGCGGTGGTCCTGAACGCGCTTGGCCAGGCGTTCTTCTCGATCAGTCTCGGCCTTGGCTGCATGATGACCTATGGCGCCTACCTCCCCGCGCAGTCCAATATCCCGCGCGCGGCGGTGATTATCGTGATCGCCGACACCGTGGTGGCGCTCCTGGCCGGCCTCGCGATTTTCCCCATTGTGTTCGCCAACGGGCTCGACCCGGCAAGCGGGCCGGGCCTGGTATTCGTCACCCTGCCGCTTGCTTTTGCCGGGGTGCCCGCGGGTGCGATTTTCGGCACGCTGTTTTTCGTGCTGATCGCCTTTGCCGCCATCACGTCGTCGATTTCGCTGCTTGAGCCCATCGTCTCCTGGGCCGAGGAACATAAGGGTTTTCCGCGCGCATGGTCTGCTATTGTCGCCGGCGTAATTAGCTGGGCGCTCGGGCTCTTTACCTTGTTTTCGTTCAACATCTGGGGGGGCGTACACCCGTTGAGCATGATCCACCGGTTCAAGGAGGCGACCTTCTTCAACCTGATCGATTTCGTCACCTCGAACGTGATGCTCCCCCTGGGCGGGTTCCTCATTGCCGTGTTTGCGGCCTGGATGCTGGCCCGCACCAAGACCGAAACAGAGCTCGCGCTCGCGCCCGCGCTATACGCCACATGGCGCGCGCTCACCCGGTTCGTGGCGCCCGCCGCGCTGGTGTTGATCTTCATCTATAATGTATTTGGGTAATGTAAGTTCTGAGTTCAGGGGAGTACGCGACATTGACTGATCTTGCCATCCGGCAGAGCTGGCTGCCAGCGATTCGGAGCGCCGTGCTCAAGGCAGGCGACGCCATCATGGAGATTTACGAAGGCGGCATTGAAGTCCGGCACAAGGATGACGCCTCGCCTGTGACCGACGCCGACCACGCCGCCGAAGCCATCCTGCTGGCGACGTTAAAGACGCTTGAGCCCGCGCTTCCCATCGTTGCCGAGGAAGCCATGGCGGCAGGCGAAGGGCCCGACCATGTGGGCCGCGCCTTCTGGCTGGTCGATCCGCTCGATGGCACCAAGGAGTTTATCCAGCGCCGCGGCGACTTCACTGTCAACGTGGGGTTGGTAATGGACGGCGCGGCGGTCATGGGTGTCGTTTACGCCCCGGCCAAGGGACGCCTGTTTTGGGGCGACGTGGACGATGGCGCGTTTGTAGCGGAAACCCCCCGCGGCACGCTCGGCGCGGCCCGCCTGATGAGGGTCCGCACCGAGCCCGAGGATGGGGTCGTGGCCGTCGCCAGCAAATCCCATCGCACGCCGGAGACCGACGACTTTCTTGATCGCCTGCCGGTAACAGACATTCAGTCGGCGGGAAGCTCGCTCAAATTCTGTCTGGTGGCGGAGGGCGTGGCCGACATCTATCCCCGCTTCGGGCCGACCATGGAATGGGACACCGCGGCGGGCGATGCGGTGCTGCGCGCAGCCGGCGGCGCTGTCTTGAACCCCGACGGAACCGCCTTCAGCTACGGCAAGCCGGACTTCCGCAACGGCTATTTCATCGCCCGGGGCGACGCCGCGCTGGACCGGTTTATAGGAACGCCCTGAGCGCCTGCACCAGTGAGACCGCCCCGAAAGCCCAGACGATCACCGCCGAGCCCCGATTGATCCACCACAGGTGATTGTCGTTGAGCCGGCCGTGCACCATGGCGGTCAGCCGGGTGATCGAAAACCACCACAGCGCCGACCCGGAAAACACCCCCGCCACCAGCCGCAGCGCTTCGAGCGGGTCGCCGGTGCGCCCCACTCCGGCGCTGGTAAACAGCGCCACGAAGCCGAGCGCGGTGATCGGGTTGCTGATGGTGAGCATAAAGGTGCCAAGCGCAACCCGCGCCACATCGCCGGTGGTAGGGTCCGGGTCGGAAAGGTGGGGATGGGACCGCCAGGCATAGAAGCCCATGGCGATCAGCACCACCCCGCCCGCCAACTCGAACCAGGCCTGGTGAGAGATTAGCGCCGACGATACGGTGGTCAGGCCCAATGCGGCCACGGCGCCGAACAGGCTGTCGCCGGTTGCCGCGCCCAGCCCGACAAGAAACGCCCTGCCCGGACCTGTTTTCAGGGTGCGGTGGATGCAGATTACGTTGACCGGCCCGATGGGCGCAGCCACCAGGATGCCGATCACAACACCCACAATGATTTGCCAGATCTCGCTCACTCAGGCACTGCCCCGTTCGTCTTACTCACCGAAAATTAACCGTATTCCCTGCAAACTTGCCTGACACGTGAAATAAAGTCAGACTTTTCTATGTCGATCAAGGAGTCTCTGATGAATTTGCGTAGAACAGAGTTGTGGCTTCAGGGTTATCGCCTGACGACCGCGGAGATCCTTTACCACATGCCCGATCATCCGCGTTTTTTGCAGACCTATGTCTGGCAGGAACTGGATCTCGCTCCCCGCTTCCCGGTACTCAAAAAGTTCCTTGATTTCTGGGAAACCAATCTGGACGGCAAGTTGCATTCGGTCAATGTGGCGTCGACCACCCTGGTGACCCCTGAGGAGCTCAGGTTCGCTGACGTCAGCCTGACGCTGCACTAGAAGAGCAAATTCCGGCGGTCGCGCGGAGACGTTCACAACGCCTCCTGGAACCTGACCGGCTGCCCCGCTGGCTTGCCCACCAGCGCGCCCTCCCACATCACACGCGCGCCCCGAATAATCGTTCCCACCGGCTTTCCGACAATTGTCTCACCTGCAAACGGGCTCCAGCCGCACCTGCTGGCGAGCCAGTCATCCTCGATGGCCCATGATTTCTTGAGGTCCACCACCGTGAAATCTGCATCATAGCCGACGCCAAGCCGGCCCTTGCCGGCAATGCCGAAAATACGCTGGGCGCTGGTGCTGGTGAGATCGACCAAGCGCTCCAGGCTCATGCGCCCTGCATTCATATGATCAAGAAGCAGCGGCAACAGGGTCTGCACGCCGGGCATGCCGGAGGGGCTCGCCGGGTAGGTCCTGGCCTTTTCTTCCTTGGTGTGGGGCGCGTGGTCGGAGCCGATCACATCCACAATCCCGTGTTGAAGGGCGAGCCACAAGGCGGCGCGGTGGCGACCTTCCCGAATGGGCGGGTTCATCTGGGCATATGTGCCGAGCCGGTCATAGCACTCGGGCGCTTCGAGGGTCAGATGCTGGGGCGTGACCTCGACCGTGGCGATGTCGCGGTTCTCCGCCAGCAACGCCATTTCTTCCGCCGTCGTCACATGCAGCACATGGATGCGCCGATGGGCCTCCCGGGCGAGCCTGAGCGCGCGGGTGGTGCACCGGATCGCCGTCTCCTCATCCCGCCACACCGGGTGGTTTTGCACGTCGCCGCCCACGGCAAGTTCCTTGCGCTCGTTCAAGCGCTCCTCATCCTCCGAATGAATAGCGACGCGACGCCGCCCGTTTTTCAGGACCTCAAGCACCGTCGGGTCGTCCCACACCAGAAGATCACCGGTGGATGAGCCCATGAACATCTTGACCCCCGCGCAACCGGGCAGAAGTTCCAGCTCCGGCAGGTCTTTCGCATTCTCCGCGCTGGCGCCCACGTAAAACGCATGGTCGCACCACATCCGGCCCTGGGCACGCTTCAGCTTGTCTTCAAGCGCTGCGGACGTGGTGGTCGAGGGCTTGGTGTTGGGCATCTCGAAGACAGCCGTGACCCCGCCCAGCACCGCGGCCTCGGACCCGGTGGCAAGGTCTTCCTTGTGCTCGGCCCCGGGCTCCCGGAAATGGACCTGGCTGTCGATCACGCCGGGCAGCACATGGAGCCCGGTGGCGTCAATCACCTCGTCCGCGTCAGCGCCCCCCAAGTCACCGATGGCGGCGGTGCGGCCCTCGTTCACGGCGATGTCGGCCCGGCCGACGCCGGCATGGCTGACGACGGTGGCGTTGCGGATAATCAGGTCGTAGGAGGCGGACATGAATTAGTCTTTCGGTTACCGGGTTTAACTGCCGCCGGATCGAACCTTCGCCCCAATCTGTCATCCCGGACAAGCGTTAGCGCGATCCGGGATCCAGGAACACCGCCCCGGCCCATGGATTCCCGCCTTCGCGGGAATGACGGTTAAGAGGCGGAATTGGCGCGGGATGGTTCAGCCCGTACACAATGATGTGATACTGGTCTGATCCGGAATTTGCAAGGCGCGCCCTTGGCGTACCCTTCCGGTCCAACTACATTGGAGAGTAGAGTTCCATGACCAACCAACAGATACGGGGTCCCATGCCGTCTGCCACCCTTACCTCGCGCGCCGTCGTTGCCGTTACCGGCCCGGAACGAAAGGATTTCCTCCAGGGTCTGGTGACCAACGATGTGACCAGGCTCGCCCCTGGCGCAGCGCTTTATGCTGCCATGCTGACGCCCCAGGGCAAGTACCTCTTTGACTTTCTGATGATCGAGGCGGACGAGACCATTTACCTCGACGTTGAAAAGGCGCGCACGGGCGATCTGGTGCGGCGCTTGACCATGTACAAGCTGCGCGCCCGGGTCGAGATCACAGACGAGAGCGACAAGTGGTCGGTGATCGCGGTTTGGGACGAAAAGCCGGACCTGGCGCAAGGCTGTCTTGTTTTCCAAGACCCCCGCCATCCAGATCTCGGCTGGCGCGCGCTCTGTCCCGCCGGCAAGATCGAGGGCGGGGCGGAGGAGGACTACGACGGCCACCGGCTGGCCCTTGGCATACCGGAAGGCGCGGGCGATTTCGAGGTCGACAAGCTCCTCATCCTCGAAGGCAATCTGGCCGAGCTTCATGGCGTCAGCTTCACCAAGGGCTGCTATGTGGGCCAGGAACTGACCGCGCGGATGAATTATCGCGGCAAGGTCCGCAAACGCCTGATGCCGGTTGACGTGGATGGTGAACTGCCTGCGCCCGGTACGCCGGTGACGAAGGACGGCAAGGAGATCGGCCAGATCCGCTCGGGCAGGGACGGCCGCGCGCTGGCGCTCCTGCGTGTCGAAGATGTCGAAGACGGCGGGTGCTACGCATGTGGCGAGGCGACGGTGACGGTGCAGGTGCCGGATTGGCTCAAACAAAAGGTTCCGGCATGAAACGCTGTAGCTGGCCCGGGGACAACCCCCTTTACCTCGCCTACCATGACGAAGAATGGGGCGTGCCCGAATGGGACGACCGGGCGCTTTTCGAGAAGCTCATTCTGGACGGCTTCCAGGCCGGTCTGAGCTGGATAACCATCCTGAAAAAGCGCGACAATTTTCGCCGCGCCTTTGACGGATTCGAGCCCGCGGTCATCGCCCAGTACGGGGACACCGACATCGAACGCCTGATGGCCGACGCGGGCATTGTGCGCAACCGCGCCAAGGTCACCGGCGCGATCAGGAGTGCGCAGGCTTACCTCGACCTCAAGGGAACGGGCCGGACCTTCGCCGATTTCCTGTGGCAGTTCGTGGACGGCGCGCCAATGGTCAACGGCTGGGCGTCCTCGAAGGACGTGCCGGCCGAGACACCCGAGTCCAAGGCCATGAGCAAGGCGCTCAAAACGGCGGGCTTCAACTTCTGCGGGCCGACCATCACCTACGCCTTCATGCAGGCCGTTGGCATGGTCAACGACCACATCGTCGACTGCTTCCGCCACGCGGAGTGCTCAACCCTCGCCCGGTGACGGGCCCGTCAACATCTTTTGTTCTTAAATATCGAACAATTATTTCGCAATATAGATAATTGTCCTCAAATGGATGATTTTCTATGCTGTGTTCAACGCATTCGAACACAGGAGCAAAACCAATGACCCGCATTCTCGTCCTATATTACAGCAGTTACGGCCATATCGAGACCATGGCGCGCTCCATCGCCGATGGCGCCAGATCGGTCGATGGCGTGGAGGTAACCGTAAAGCGGGTTCCCGAACTGGTGCCGGAAGAGATCGCCAAAAAATCCGGCATCAAACTCGACCAGGAGGCGCCCGTCGCCAGCCCCCGGGAACTGGCCGACTATGACGCCATCATTTTCGGCACACCCACCCGGTTCGGCAACATGGCGGCCCAGATGCGAAATTTCCTCGATCAGACCGGCGGCCTGTGGGCGCAAGGCAAGCTCGTCGGCAAGGTGGGCAGCGTGTTCACCAGCACCGGCACCGGCGGGGGTAACGAGACCACCATCACCACGTTTCACGCAACCCTGTTGCACCATGGCTTCGTGATTGTCGGCCTGCCCTACACCGCGCCTGAACTATCCGACATTTCCGAAGTGCGGGGCGGCTCACCCTATGGGGCCGGGACCATCGCGGGCGCGGACGGGTCGCGCAGGCCCTCCGAAAAGGAACTCTCGCTCGCGCGCTATCAGGGCGCGCACGTGGCAAAAATCGCAGCCAGGCTTTCAGCATGATCTGGACAAACCTACCGGGTTCCCTGCTATTGTCGCTACAGGATCGACAATAGCAGGGCTGACCCATGGACAAGCTGGCGGCGATGGACGCGTTTCGGATGGTGGTGGAGGAAAATGGCTTCACCGCCGCCGCCGCCAGGCGCCACTTGTCCAAGTCGGCGATCAGCAAGCTCGTCAAGGACCTGGAAGCGGACCTCGGCGTGGCGCTTCTCAACCGCACCACACGCCGCCTTGCCCTGACCGAGGCCGGGGAGCGCTACCTTGAGCGCTGCCGGAAAATCCTGAGCGAGGTGGAAGAAGCCGACGGTGAGGCGACGGCGCTAACCGTCAAACCGCGCGGCACGCTCCGGGTCAACGCCGCGCTCTCGTTCAGCATGCAGCACGTCGCGCCGCTGATACCTGAATTCCTCAACCGCTACCCGGACCTCAGGCTCGACCTTGTACTGTCAGACCGCTTCGTCGATCTTGTGGAGGAAGGCGTCGATGTGGCGATCCGCATTGGGCGCCTTTCCGATTCGAGCCTCGTCGCCCGCAAGCTCGCGGAAAGTCGGCGCATGGTCTGCGGCTCACCCACATATTTCGCGCGCCGGGGCGTCCCCCGCCATCCCCGCGATCTCATCAACCATGACTGCCTGCGCTACACACTCCTCGAGTCCGGCGCGGACTGGTCGTTCCATGAGGACGGGCGCGCCATCAGCGTGGCGGTAAAAGGCAGGCTTGAGGTCAACAACGGGGACGCGCTGCGCGCAGCGGCGATTGGTGGGCTCGGGCTCTGCTATCTGCCGGCGTTCATGGTGTGCGAAGACCTGGCCGCCGGCCGCCTAGAGACGGTGCTGGACGATTTTGAACCCGCGCCGCTCGGCATACATGCGATCTATCCCACAAGCCGCCACCTCAGCGCAAAGGTCCGCGCCTTCGTTGACTTCCTGGTGGAGCAGTTCGCGACCGGCGCGGCGTGGGACTTGTGATTAATTGTCCTTATATAAAGAACAATTAATTCTATAATGACATTATTGTCTTTGAAAACCCGAAAGCGTACCCTTGCCGCGTGATCAATCGAAGGCAGGAGAACACGCATGGGAAAGCTCATCGACGGAGTCTGGCACGACGTCTGGTATGACACCAAATCCACTGGCGGAAAATTCGAGCGCAAGGAATCTCAGTTCCGCAACTGGATAACAGCGGACGGCGCCGCCGGCCCCGGTGGCGAAGGCGGATTCAAGGCCGAGCCCGGCCGCTACCACCTTTATGTGTCCTACGCTTGCCCGTGGGCGCACCGCACCCTGATCTTCCGCGCCCTCAAGGGGCTTGAGGACATGGTTTCCGTGTCCGTGGTCAACCCATTCATGGGGGCGGACGGCTGGACCTTCGATCCCGGCCCCAAGGTCACCGGTGACACGGTCAACGGCGCAAAGCGCCTTTACGAGGTCTACCTCGAGGCCGACCCGCACTACACCGGCCGGGTGACCGTCCCCACCCTTTGGGACAAGAAGCAAGGCACCGTCGTCAATAACGAATCGTCGGAAATCATACGGATGCTGAACAGCGCCTTCGACGGCGTGGGCGCGCGGCCCGGCGACTATTATCCGCAAGACCTGAGAGCCGAGATCGATGCGGTCAACAGCCGGGTTTACGACACGGTCAACAACGGCGTCTACCGGGCCGGATTCGCCACGAGCCAGGCCGCCTATGACGAGGCGGTCAAGGCGCTGTTCGACAGCCTCGACTGGCTCGATCAGCGGCTCGCCAGCCGGCGGTACCTCGCCGGCGACCGGCTGACCGAAGCCGACTGGCGGCTGTTCACCACGCTGGTGCGCTTTGACGAGGTCTACCACACCCACTTCAAATGCAATGTGAGACGGCTCACCGACTATCACAACCTCTGGGCCTACACGCGGGAGCTTTACCAGGTGCCCGGTGTCGCGAAAACCGTTCACATGGACCATATCAAGGCGCATTATTATACCAGTCACAAAACGGTAAACCCGTCGGCTATCGTGCCACGGGGCCCCGCGCCCGACTTTGATGCGCCCCATGACCGCGCGCGCTACGGCAAGGCGGCCTGACGGCAAAGGAGAAAAATCATGGCGCCCTCGGCCCGCATCGTATCGCGCGTGCTTAAGTCGGTCTCCATCATGGAGGGCGAGGATATGCCGGTGCGGCGCGCCTTCGCCGTCCATGGCAACGTGTTCGTGGACCCGTTCATTATGCTCGACCATTTCGGGCCGGTGGAGATCGGCCCGGCGAGCCAGGGCTTCCCCCCTCACCCCCACAAGGGGTTCGAGACGGTGACCTATATGCTCTTAGGCGAGATCGAACACCGCGACAGCACCGGCGGCGAGGCGGTGATCGGCCCCGGCGACGTGCAGTGGATGACCGCAGGCTCAGGCATCGTGCATTCGGAAACACCGCCCGACGATTTGAAACGGGCCGGCGGCACGGTGGAAGGCCTGCAAATCTGGGTCAATCTGCCCAAGGCCGACAAACTGACCCCTGCCGGGTACCA
Source organism: uncultured Alphaproteobacteria bacterium (assembly GCA_963746725.1). Classification (GTDB taxonomy): domain Bacteria; phylum Pseudomonadota; class Alphaproteobacteria; order Sphingomonadales; family Govanellaceae; genus J090. The sequence goes on from CAVVCF010000006.1 coordinate 90,400, forward strand.
GATCCTTCGCGCCGCCGACCTCGGCCGGGCGGAAGATTCAATGCGCGGGGTCAAAGCGACTGTGCTCGCGGGCGAGGTGCTGGGGGCAAAGGGCCCGGCGCGCACCCACAGTCCGATGACCGTGGCGGTGCTCGAATTCGATGCGGAGGGCACGCTGTCTCTCGACCCGGGTGCCGACGCGCAGGCTGCGATTTACGTGGCGTCCGGCAGTCTGGCCGCCGGGCGCGACCGCCATCACGCGAAGGCAGGCGAGACGGCGGTGTTTGAAGTCGGGCGCGGCCCGATCACACTCGCCGCAGGGGAACCCGCGCTGGCGCTCTATATGGCGGGCGTGCCCTTGGGCGAGCCCGTCGTCGCCCGGGGGCCCTTCGTCATGTCCACCGAAGGCGAGGTCCGCCAGGCCATGCTGGAGTATCAGCGCGGCACGTTGGGGAAATTGGACTGACGCGCCCACAATTGTCATCCCGGCCAAGCGTTAGCGCGAGCCGGGATCCATAGTCCCGCTTTCGAGATGGACCCCGGATAGCGCTTCGCACTTCCGGGGTGACGGAGAGGGTTATTCCCCCAGCCCCCGCGCCACGTCAGCCAGGATTTCGTAAGACCGGAGCCGGGCGTCCTGATCGTAGATCGCGGCGGCGACCATCACCTCGTCGGCCCCGGTATCCTTGACGAACGTCTCGAGGCCCGCGCGCACCGCCTCAGCCGATCCCACGAACGAACATTTCAGCATGCGCGACGCCTGCGCCTTTTCCATCGGGGTCCAGTACGCCTCGATATCGTCGATGGGCGGGCGCAATCGGCCGCGTGTGCCACGCACAAGGTTGGTGAAGGATTGCTGCGCCGAGGTGAACAGCCGCCGGGCCTCGGCGTCGCTGTCAGCGGCGACCACGTTCGCGCCGACCATCACGTAGGGTTCGGCGAGCTGGTCGGAAGGCTCGAACCGTTCCCGGTAGATCGCAATGGCCTGATGGAGCGCGTCCGGCGCGAAGTGGGACGCGAAGGCATAGGGCAGCCCCAGCATGGCGGCAAGCTGTGCGCCAAAGAGGCTCGACCCCAGGATCCACAACGGCACTCGTGTATCGGTCCCGGGCACCGCCTGCACGGTCTGGCCTTCCTGCAGCGGCCCGAGAAGCGTGCGCAGTTCCACCACGTCGCGGGGGAAATTCTCAGCCGTCATGGGGTCGCGGCGGAGCGCCCTCAAGGTTTGCTGGTCGGTCCCGGGCGCACGGCCGAGCCCGAGGTCGATGCGGCCCGGGTAGAGTGACGCGAGCGTGCCGAACTGTTCGGCAATCACCAGCGGTGAATGGTTGGGCAGCATGATACCGCCCGCTCCGACCCGGATCGTCTCCGTCCCGCCGGCCACATAACCGATGGCGACCGACGTCGCCGCGCTCGCGATGCCGACCATGTTGTGATGCTCGGCAAGCCAGAACCGCGTGTAGCCCAGCCGCTCGGCATGGCGCGCGAGATCGAGCGAACGGTGAAGCGCATCGGCGGGCGTGCCCCCTTCAGGAACGAACGCGAGGTCGAGAATGGAAAACCGGGTCACCTGCCTCGCTCCTACCCTTCAGCGGACGCCTTGTCGAGCATGTCGAGTTGCGCCGGCGTCAGGCCCAACTGCATGGCCGCCAGCAATTCCTCTAGCTGGGCGACACTGGTGGCGCTGGCGATGGGCGCGGTGACGGCGGGCTGCGCGGCGAGCCAGGCAAGCGCAATCTGGGCCGGCTTCATGCCAGTCTCAGCCGCCACCTTGTCGAGGGCCTCGAGAACGGCCATCCCCCGGTCATTGAAATACTGACCAAGGCGGTGCGCCCGCGCCCGCCCCCTGATATCGGCCTCGGTTTTGTATTTGCCGGTCAGAAACCCCGCGGCAAGCGCAAAATAGGGAACCACGCCGACATTGCGGGAAAGACAAACAGATTGCAGGTCGTCCTCGAACGCGGCCCGGTCCATCAGGTTAAACAAGGGTTGCAACACGCTGTAATGGGCGAGCCCGCGCGCGGCGCTCAGGTCAAGGGCCTCATTCAGGCGCGCGGCGGTGTAGTTGGACGCCCCGATGGCCCGGACCTTGCCCGCCTGGATCAGGCGGTCGAACGCTTCGAGCGTGGCCTCGAGCGGCGTATCGGGGTCGTCCCTGTGGGCAAAGTAAAGGTCGATATAGTCGGTCTGCAAGCGTTTTAGCGAACCCTCCACCGCCGTCTCGATATAATCGGGGGCAAGGCCGATGCCCGCGCTCCATTCCATACCGACCTTGGTGGCGATCAACACGTCGTCGCGCCGTCCGCGCCGGGCGAGCCAGGAACCGATGGTGCTCTCCAACTCCCCGCCCTTGTTTCCCGGCACGAAGGCGGAATAGGTATCGGCAGTGTCGATCAAGCGTCCGCCACCGGCCACGAACGCGTCAAGAATGGCATGAGACGTGGCCTCGTCCGCGGTCCAGCCGAAGACGTTCCCGCCCAGCATCAGCGGCGGCGTGGTCAAACCGCTGTCGCCCAGTTCCCGCTCGTCCATGGCCCATGCTCCTACCTGCTGCTCTTCGCCATGGCAGGCTGGCCGAGGAACCGGGGTGCTGTCAACCGCCCTGATCCGTCATTCCCGCGGAGGCGGGAATCCAGAGATAGTTCCGTTTGCGAAATGGACCCCGGATAGGGCTCCGCCCTTCCGGGGTGACGAGAAGCGCTAATCCTCACTCAAACAAAACAAGGCCGCATTGCCGCCGGTGGCGGTGGTATTGACGGTCAGCGTCTTTTCGGTGGCGAAGCGATAGAGGGTGCGTGGGCCGCCCGCCTTGGGCCCGGTGCCCGACAAGCCCTGACCGCCAAACGGCTGCACCCCCACCACCGCGCCCACCATGTTGCGGTTGACGTAGGTATTGCCGACACCGAGGGCCCCGTAAATTTCCGCCGCGCGCGCTTCGATCCGGCTGTGAATGCCAAGCGTCAGGCCATAGCGCGTGCGCTTGATGGCGTCGAGCACGCAGGGCAAATCCTCCGCCCGGTAGCGCACCACATGGAGGACGGGGCCGAACACCTCGCGCGTGAGCAGGTCGAGGCTGTCGATCTCAAACAGGTGGGGCGCGAAGAAGCTGCCGTTTGCGCACCCGTCCGGCAGCGTGCAGGCCCGGATCAGCTTCGCTTCGCGGTTCATGCGGGCCGCGTGGGACTCCAGCATTTCGCGGGCCCGCTCGTCAATCACCGGGCCAACGTCAGTGGCAAGGTCCATGGGGTCGCCGATGACGAGCGCGTCCATGGCGCCGGCGAGCATATCGATCATGCCGTCCGCCACATCGTCCTGAAGAAAGAGGACGCGCAACGCCGAGCAACGCTGCCCGGCGCTCCGGAATGCCGACAGCACGGCGTCATCCACCACCTGCTCGGCGAGCGCCGTCGAATCAACGATCATGGCGTTCTGCCCGCCGGTCTCGGCGATCAGCGTCGGGATCGGCCCGCCCCGCCCGGCGAGGCTGCGGTTGATCGCCTGCGCGGTTTCGGTGGAGCCAGTGAAGGCGACGCCTGCGATATGCTCGTCGGCGACCAGCGCCGCGCCCACGCTGCCGTCGCCGGGGGTAAAGTTCAGCACGTCCTGGGGCACGCCCGCGCGATGGAGCAGCCGCACCGCCGCGGCCCCGATCAGGGGCGTCTGTTCGGCGGGTTTGGCAACGACCGCATTGCCGGCGGCGAGCGCGGCGGCCACCTGGCCGGTGAAAATGGCGAGCGGGAAGTTCCACGGGCTGATGCAGGCAAAGACGCCCCGGCCATGAAGCGAAATGGCGTTTGCTTCCCCGGTCGGGCCGGGCAGCGGGCGGGGCTCGGCAAAGTCGGCGCGTGCGCCCGCGGCGTAGAAGCGCAGGAAGTCCACCGCTTCGCGCACTTCATCAAGCGCATCGTCAATGGTGCGGCCGGCTTCGCGCGCGATCAGCGTCATCAGGGATTCGGTCTCGGCCTCCATCATGTCGGCGGCGGCGTCGAGGATTTTGGCACGTTTCTCACCGCCGAGTGCGTCCCAGCCGGGTTGCGCGGCGGCGGCAGTGGCAGAGGCCGCGCGCACGTCGTCTTCTGTCGCATTTCTGACCGTGCCCACGGTGCGTGACCGGTCTGCGGGCGATGTCACCGGTTGGGCCGTGCCGCCCTCAAGATCATCACCACCGACAATGGGGGCGGCGGTGACGGGCAAGTCCGCTGCCCGCATTTTCTCCAAAAGCGCAGCCACCGCTGCCGGATCGTCAAGGTCGATGCCGCGCGCACTGTCGCGGTCGGAAAGCGGCAGTCCGCTCGCCCGGTAAATGCCGCGCGGCACCGGGATATGGGCGTGGCGCGGGGCGGAGCCTTCGACCTGGGCAATGGGGTCACGCACCAGTTCGTTGACCGGCGTCTCGTCGTCCATGAAACGGTTGACGAAGGAGCTGTTGGCCCCGTTTTCAAGGAGGCGGCGCACCAGATAGGGCAGCAGATCTTTGTGCGCGCCGACCGGCGCATAGATGCGGACAGGCACACCGGGGGCGATTTTGCGCACGTGATCATAAAGCAGGTCCCCCATGCCATGGAGGCGCTGGAACTCGTAGTCGGTGCGCCCATCCGCCATCTCAAGCACCGCCGCCGCCGTATGGGCATTGTGGGTGGCGAACTGGGGATAAAGCGCGTCTGTGCTGGCGAGCATTTTTTCGGCGCACACCAGGTACGACAGGTCGGTGGTGGCCTTCCGGGTATAAACCGGATAGTCGGCAAGCCCGCGTTCCTGGGCATGCTTGACCTCGCTGTCCCAGTAGGCGCCCTTGACGAGGCGCACCATGAACCGCCGGCCTGTTTCGCGGGCGAGCGCGGCGAGCCAGTCGATCACCAGGGCTGCGCGCTTCTGGTAGGCCTGCACCACGAAGCCGAGGCCGTCCCAACCCGCCAGATCGGGGTCGCGGGCCAGCGCCTCAAAGAGATCGAGGGACAAGTCAAGCCGGGCCGCTTCCTCCGCATCGATATTGAAGCCGATGTTTACCTCGCGCGCGGCGACAGCGAGGTCCTTAAGGCGGGGCAAAAGCTCCGCCATCACCTGGGCGCGCGCCTTAAATTCATAACGCGGATGCAGCGCCGACAGCTTCACCGAAATGCCATGGCGGTCGAAGACAGTGTCACCGGCCTTCGACTGGCCGATTTCCCGGATTGCCGTGAGGTAAGAGTTAAAATAACGATCGGCCGCACTGTCGGTCCGAGCCCCTTCGCCGAGCATGTCGAAGGAATTGACCTCCCCTTTTGTGTTGGACTTGCGCGCCCGGATGAGCCCTTCCCCGATGGTGCGGCCAAGGACGAACTGGCCGCCGATAATGCGCATGGCCTGATTCACCGCCGTCCGGATCACCGGCTCGCCGGTGCGCGCCACAAGGCGGGAAAACCAGCCGCCCAGATCCTCGGACGTATCCTGATCAAGGTTGATGACCTGCCCCGTCAGCATCAGCGCCCAGGTCCCGGCATTGACAAAAAGAGAGTGGGAATGGCCGCGGTGGTCAGCCCATGCGCCCGATCGGATTTTCTCCGCGATCAGCTTGTCCGCCGTGTCCGAATCCGGCACGCGCAGCAGCGCCTCGGCGAGGCACATCAGCGCCACGCCTTCGCGGTTGGAAAGCCCGAACTCCTGCAAAAAGGCGTCGAGCGTGCCCTGGCGGTGGCGCTCTCCCCGCGCCGCTTCGACCAGCTCCCGGGCGCGCCGCACGATGCGATGGCGCGCGCCGGAGGTCAGCGAAATGGATTCGAGCAGGCCGGCGACAGCCTCGGCCTCGTCGCGGTGGGTGGCGGCGCGAAGAGCTTCCCGCAGGCTTGAGAGGTTCGGCGCTGTGTCCGGGGTAAGGACTTCGGCAACGGACATGGGTGATCTCCTTGATTTCACAATCGCCCGAAGTTTGCCACCCTGAGTTCAGAATGTGCTTCTGAAATGCGGATTATAAGATTATATTCTCTATCCAAATGGTAATTTTGTAGTGAAAAATGCTGTATAGAACATAGTGAGTGACGTGAAGCCGCTGGACCGGATCGACCGGAATATCCTCCGCGAACTACAGGCCGACGGACGGCTGTCCAATGTGGAGCTCGCCCGCCGGGTGGGCCTCAGCCCGACGCCGTGCCTGGAGCGGGTGCGGCGGCTCGAGCGCGACCGCTATATCCTCGGCTACTGCGCGATGCTCAATCCGATGAAGCTCAACGCCGCGCTGGTCGCCTTTATCGAGGTGTCGCTGGACCGCACTACCACCCGCGCGCTGGAGCGGTTCCGCGAAGCGATCGAGCGTCTGGGCGAGGTGCAGGAATGTCATATGGTGGCCGGCGGCTTCGACTATCTGATCAAGATCCGCCTGCCTGACATGACCGCCTACCGTAAGTTCCTCGGAGAAAAGCTTGCCGCCATCGACGGCGTCAGCCAGACCCACACCTATGTGGTCATGGAAGAAGTGAAGAGCACCATGGCGTTGCCGATTTCGGCCTGAGCGGCAGGTTAACCAACTTGCCATTCCGGACAAGCCGCTTTTGCGGCGCGATCCGGAATCCATGGCAAAATTAGGCGCCTGTGTTAAATATGGATTCCCGCTTTCGCGGGAATGACGGCTTGTACGCAACGTGTACGACCGTGCATTTAACCCTAACATTGAGTCCTTTTTCATGACCGAACAGATCGCCGCCTACGCCCAAGACATGATCGCCTGGCGCCATGATATTCACCGCCATCCCGAACTTGCGTTCGAGGAACGGTGCACCGCCGACTTCGTGGCCGACAAGCTTGAAGGCTGGGGTATTGAAGTCCATCGCGGGCTTGCCGGGACCGGCGTGGTGGGTACGCTCAAGGCCGGCACCGGCAACCGGGCCATTGGGCTCAGGGCCGACATGGATGCGCTGCCGATCAAGGAATTGAACAGCTTCGACTATCGCTCTGCCCACGACGGTGTGATGCATGCCTGCGGCCACGACGGGCATACCGCCATGCTCCTGGGCGCGGCCCGCTACCTCGCGGAAACCCGGGGCTTCGATGGCACGGTGCGCTTTATTTTCCAGCCCGCCGAGGAAGCCGCCGGCGGGGCGCGGGTGATGATCGAGGACGGGCTGTTCGACAAGTTCCCGGTCGAAGCCATCTTCGGCATGCACAACATGCCGGGGCTGCCCGTGGGCGAGTTCCACATGCGGCCGGGGGCGCTGATGGCCGGTTTCACCTCGTTTGAAGCCACGATCACCGCAACCGGCACGCACGCCGCCTTTCCCCACACCGGGCGCGACAGCCTGGTGGCGGCCGCCGCCGTTATAACAGCGCTCCAGACCATTGTCTCCCGCCGCGTCGATCCGCTGGAAAGCGCGGTGGTGTCGGTCACCAAGATCCATGGCGGTGATGCCTTCAATGTGATCCCCGAAACCGTAACGCTCGGCGGGTCGTGCCGGGCCTTCTCTGACAGGCTTATGGATGAGATCAAAGGCCGTATCGTCGAAGTCATCGCCGACATTTCGGTGGCCTATGGCGGGCGCGCCGAAACCCGGTTTCTCGAATACTATCCACCGACCGTCAGCACCGAGGACGGCGTTCGCGCGGCGGCCGCGGCGGCGGCCGACGTGGTCGGGCCGGATAGGGTGAATGCCAACGCGACGCCGATCATGGGATCCGAGGATTTCGCCTACATGCTGAAGGAAAAGCCGGGAAGTTATATCCTGCTCGGCAACGGTCCCGGCGAGGGCGGTTGCCTGCTGCACAACCCGCATTATGACTTCAACGATGAAATCCTGGTCACCGGCGCGCACTACTGGGCCCGCCTGGTGGAACGGGAACTGGCGCTCTAAAACCTCCCGCGGCCGCTCGACGATTTCGAGATCCACATTCGCGATATTGATCAGCTTCTTGCCCGCCTCTTCGAAATTGACGGTAACGCGATTGCCGATCACCGACTGAACGTGACCGAGCCCCCAGTCGGGTTCGCCGGGCAGACGGACAACGGCACCGGGGGCGATATCAGTAACCATGACCGGGAAAACGGGTGTGACCTGCGTGCATCGATGCAGTATAACCGCATTGTCACGCCATAAGAAAACAAAGTGCGAAGGCCCATGTCCGACAGTCTCGATTTATCCGCCATCCTGTGTTCCCGCCTGTGTCATGATCTGGTCAATCCCGTGGGCGCGGTCGCCAACGGGGTCGAGATGCTCGGCGACGAGGCCGACCCCGATATGCAGGAGCAGGTGCTGGCTCTTCTCGATAAAAGCGCCCGTCAGGTCAGTCACAAACTCCAGTTCTTCCGGCTCGCCTTCGGCGCAGCGGGCGGGATGGGCGCGACCATTGCCATGTCCCAGATCCGCGCCGCCGCCGAGCCGTTTGTCTCCGATAGCAAGGCGGCGCTCGACTGGCAGCCGGAGCTGAGCGAGATTACCAAGGACGGCGCCAAAGTCCTTTTGAACCTGGTGCTGGTGGCAGCCGAAAGCCTGCTGCGCGGCGGCAGCGTGACGGTCTCAGCCACGGCGCGGAGTGGCGATATAGACATCCAGGTGACGGCGGCGGGCGAGCGCGTCCTGCTGGTCGAGAGCGTGCGCAACGCGCTTTCGGGCGAGATCGATCTCGCCGAGCTTGACCCCAAGGCCGCGCCGGCTTACCTCGCCCGCACGATCGCCGCCGAAGTAGGCGGACAGGTCGGCTGGAAAGACGGTGATGGGCAGCTTACGCTGACGGCGTCTCTTCCCTGACCAGCGCCGCGTCCCGGGGCCGGTCGATCCGTCGAAGCGCGGGAAACAGGGCCCACGACGCCCCGGTGACCAGAAGCGTACCGACCGCCCCTACCACCACGCAGGGCACCACGCCGATGAGCGCCGCGAGCGCGCCCGATTCGAACTCGCCCAGTTCGTTGGAGCCGGTGATGAACACCGAACTCACCGCAGCGACCCGGCCGCGCATGCTGTCCGGGGTCGCAAGCTGGATCAGGTTGTGGCGCACGAAGACGCTGACCATATCTGCCGCGCCGGCAAGCACCAGCATGGCCAAGGACAGGGCAAACAGGTCCGACAGGCCGAACCCAAGCGTCGCCAGACCGTAAAGCGCAACCCCGCCCGTCATCGCCCGGCCGATCCGGCGGCGGATCGGAAACTGGGCGAGCACGAACCCGGTGACGACCGCACCAATAGCCGGGGCGGCCCTGAGCCAGCCATAGCCCACCGGTCCGACACCAAGGATATCGGTCGCAAAAATCGGCAGAAGCGCGGTCACGCCACCGAGCAGCACCGCCACCAGATCGAGCGAAATGGCGGTGAGAATTGGCTTGTTCTGCCAGACGTAGCGCAAGCCTCCGGTCAGCCTCTGCCAGCTGACCCGGTTGCGCTCCGGCGGTCGGCCCCCGGCCCTGATTCTGAGGGTGAGCACCATGGCAACGCCGGTCAGCACGGCGGAGATCCCATAGACCCAGTCGCTGCCGGCGATCAGGATAATACCGCCGAGCGCCGGCCCCACGATGATAGCGATCTGCCAGGTGGTTCCCCCCCACGCCACCGCGTTCGGGAGCTGATCTTCACTGACCAGATTGGGCAGCAGGGCCTGCGCCGTGGGCGCGTAGAACGCGCGCACTACGCTGATGATCGAGAGCACAAGCAAAATCGGCCAGATCGTCGTCAACTGACTCGCGGCAAGCGCCGCGAAGGCCACGCAGCACAGCAGCGCCAGCACAAGGCTGGCGGAGAGCACATGGACCCGGTTGTAACTGTCCGCCACATGCCCACCCAACAGGCTAAGGGTTAGAATCGGCACGAACTGCACCAGGCCGACCCAACCCAGGTCCAAGGGGTTGCCGGTGATGGCATAGACCTGCCAGCCCACCGCAACGGCCACCATCTGGAACGCCAGCGTGACCAGAAACCGGGTGGCCAGCAGCAGCCGGAAATTGCGCTCCGCCAGGACGGCCCAGCCCGAGGAAAACAGCGGGCTAGCCACAAGCGCTATCCCGAGCCTGGCTATTAGCACCCCGAAACGTAACCTTTTCGTACAATTTCACACCTGTCACTTTACAGCTTTTTAACCTCTTTCTCCGAAGGTTATCCACGGTAGGGAAGCTACGACGAAACCTGCCATCGGCCAATAGAAGCGGGAAAAGGCGCAAAAAAATGGATGACCTCCTCAACGAGTTTCTGACCGAAACAGCGGAGAGCATCGACGTGGTCGATGTCGAACTCGTGAAACTCGAACAGGATCCCAACAACAAAAGCGTTCTCGACAATATTTTCCGTCTTGTCCACACCATAAAGGGAACCTGCGGATTTCTGTGCCTGCCGCGCCTTGAAGGCGTGGCCCACGCTTCCGAGAACGTGCTGGGCAAGTTTCGCGATGGCGAGCTTCAGGTCACGCCCGACGCCGTGACGCTCATTCTCGGATCCCTCGATTGCATCAAGGAAATCCTCGCGGGCCTCGCATCGACGGAAGTCGAACCCGGGGGCGACGACAGCGACCTGATCAGCCGCCTTAACGCCGTCGCCAATGGCGAGGCCGCGGTGGCCGAGACGCCGGCCGAGCCGGAGCCCGAGGCTGAGTCGGTGGCCGAGGACGCCCCGGACCCTGAGGGCGAGAGCGGCGACGTGTCGCTTGACGAACTGGAGGCGGCGTTCCTGGCCGCGCCGGGCCCTGACGATATCGAGCCGGAGCCGGTGGCCGAGGTCAAACCCGAGGCCAAGGCGGACGCCGGAAAGCCGGCAGGCGCGCCCAAGGAACCGAAGGCCGAAGCGCAGCTTGCCAACCAGACCATCCGGGTCAACGTCGACTTGCTCGAAGACCTGATGAACATGGTCAGCGAGCTGGTGCTGACCCGCAACCAGCTCATGCAGATTTTGCGCCGTCAGGACGAAAGCGAATTCGCCGTGCCGCTGCAACGCCTGTCCCAGTGCACGACCGAGCTGCAGGAAGGGGTTATGAAAACCCGGATGCAGCCGATCGGCAACGCCTGGGCCAAGCTTCCCCGCATTGTCCGCGACCTCTGTATGGACCTCGGCAAGAAGATCGAGCTCGATATGGTTGGCGCGGATACCGAACTAGACCGCCAGGTGCTGGAGCTGATCAAGGATCCGCTCACCCACATGGTGCGCAATTCGGCCGACCATGGCATCGAAAGCCCCGAGGACCGCGCCGCCAGGGGCAAGCCAGAAACCGGGACGATCCGGCTTAACGCCTACCACGAGGGCGGTCATATCATCATCGACGTCGCCGACGATGGCGCGGGGCTTAGCGCTGAAAAGCTGAAGAATAAAATCCTCGCCAACGGGCTTGCCACCGAGGCAGAGGTGGCGGAGATGGCCGACCAGCAGATTCAGAAGTTCATCTTCCACGCCGGCTTCTCGACGGCGGAGACAGTCACCAACGTCTCCGGCCGCGGCGTCGGTATGGATGTGGTGCGCAGTAATATCGAAAAGATCGGCGGAACCATCGACCTCAAATCCACGGAAGGCCGCGGTTCCATGTTCACCATCAAGATCCCGCTGACACTCGCCATCGTGTCGGCGCTGATTGTGAAATGCGATTCCGAACGGTTCGCCATTCCGCAGATCAATGTTCTCGAACTGGTGCGGGCCTCCACCCAGACCGAGCACAAGATCGAGCATATCAATCATACGCCGGTCCTCAGGCTGCGCGATCGGCTGCTGCCGCTTGTGAAGCTGGCCGATGTGCTGAAGATCAATAGCAAAGCGGGCGAATCAGACGATGTAGACCCCGGGACAGACGATTTCATCATCGTCGCCCAGGTCGGCGCCTTCACCTTCGGCATCGTTGTCGATCAGGTCTTCGATACCGAGGAAATCGTCGTCAAACCGGTGGCCCCCGTGCTGCGCGATCTCAGCGTCTATTCAGGCAACACCATCCTTGGCGACGGCAGTGTGATCATGATCCTCGATCCCAATGGCATCGCGGCGCAAGCCGGTGATGTCATGGCCGAAACCGACGACCGGGTGGAGACCGATGTCCGCGCCCAGATCGTGGACGACGACACCGACGCCATGCTGCTGTTCTCCGTCGGCAAGGGCGCCCAGCGCGCCGTGCCCCTGTCGCTGGTCGCCCGGCTCGAAGAGATCGATGTCGCCACCATCGAGGATTCGGACGGCAAGCTGGTTGTCCAGTATCGCGGCCAACTGATGCCGCTGGTGATGATGGACCCCGCGATGGTGATCAAGGAAAGCGGCCGTCAACCGGTGCTGGTGTTCTCGGACAAGGACCGCAGCATGGGTCTGGTGGTGGACGAGATCGTTGACATTATAGAGGAACATCTCGGGGTGGAGCTGACCTCGGATCAGCCCGGGGTTGTGGGCACCGCGGTGCTGGCGGGCAAAGCCACCGAGATCGTCGATGTCTCCTATTTCGTCGGCCAGGCATTCAGCGACTGGCTGAGTTCGCCCGGGGATCACCACTCAGCGGGGAGCAACGGTCCACGCCGCGTGCTGATGGTCGACGACAGCGCGTTCTTCCGCAATATGCTGCGCCCTCTTCTGTCCGCCGCCGGCTACAAGGTCACCTCGGTTGAGACCGCCGAGGAGGCGATCCGGCTGCGCGACCACGGTGAGGCGTTCGACATTATCATCAGCGATATCGAAATGCCCGGCATAGACGGGTTCGAGTTCGCCCGGCAAGTGCGCGAGGACGGCAGCTGGAAAGAAACGCCCCTGGTCGCCCTGTCCGCCCACACCCGGCCCCAGGACTTCGCGCGCGGGCGCGAGGTCGGTTTCAATGACTATGTGGCCAAGTTCGACCGCGACGCGCTTCTGGAAAGCCTGTCAAGCCAGCTGTTGGTCGCCCAGGGAGAAGCAGCATGACCGACAACAACACCGCAAGACGCGGCGGCGCCGTACGCGACGTGGAAAGCAACGACTTCGTGACCGTGCGGCTTGATGGCCAGCTGTTAGGGGTTCCGGTATTGGCGGTACACGACGTCTTGTCGGCTCAGAAGATCACGCCGATTCCGCTGGCGCCATGCTCGATCGCCGGCGTGCTCAACCTCAGGGGCCGCATCGTCACCGCGGTCGATCTGCGCGAACGGCTCGGGCTGCCACGCCGCGAGGAAGGCGCGAAAAGCATGAGCGTCGTGGTGGAAAACAATGGCGAGCCGTACAGCCTGCTGATCGACGACGTGGGCGAGGTTCTGTCGCTCCCTGTCGAAAATCTCGAGCGCAACCCGGTAACCCTCGAGGCGCGCTGGCAGGAAGTATCCTCGGGCATTTACCGGCTCGACAGTGAATTGCTGGTGGTCGTCGACGTCGATCGCCTGCTCGATTTCGGTACGTCCATGGCAGCTTAACGTGAACCGGGGCCGCCCGCCCCTGACGCCAAGCCGTACGGCGACAAGACGACGCAAGGAGCGCGAGAATGAAAACCAAATCCTGCCTGATTGTGGACGATTCCCGGGTCATCCGGATGGTCGCTCGAAACATTCTCGAGGAAATGAATTTCGCCATAGCGGAAGCCGAGGACGGCAAGCGCGCCCTCGCGGCCTGCAACGACGACATGCCCGATGTGGTGCTTCTGGACTGGAATATGCCCGAGATGGACGGCCTGGACTTTCTCAAGGCGCTGCGCAAAACGCCCGGCGGAGACGCTCCGGTGGTGGTGTTCTGCACCACCGAGAACGACATGAATCATATCAGCGCTGCCATAACCGCAGGCGCGGACGAGTACATCATGAAGCCGTTCGACCGGGAAATTATCGAAGCGAAGTTTCAGCAAGTCGGTCTGATCTGAGCGCGCTGATCCTTGAAAGGTTATGAGGTATCGCCGGTGTCCGTAGTTCCGTTACAAGACAAGAAAGCCAGTCGCGCTTACCGCGTCATGGTGGTCGACGACAGCGCGATCATCCGCGGACTGATTTCGCGCTGGCTTGAGGAAGACCCCGAAATTACCGTGGTGGCCACGGCGGCCAACGGGGTGATGGCGGTGCGCAATCTGGTGCCGTCGGGCGCCGAGGTTGTGATCCTCGACGTCGAAATGCCCCAGATGGACGGCATGACGGCGCTGCCAAAGCTTCTCGAGGCGGCGCCCAACGTCAAGGTGATCATGGCCTCCACGCTGACCCGCAGGAACGCGGAGATCAGCCTCGAAGCTCTCGAACACGGCGCGGCGGATTACATTCCGAAGCCCGAATCAAGCCGTGAAGTCAATGCCTCCCAGGATTTCCGCATTCAGGTCCTGGAAAAGGTCAAGGCGCTGGGCGCAGTTGCCCGCAAGGACAACAAGACAGCCGGGCCGGCGACCGTCAAACGGCCGGTCATGGCGCAGGCCGCCAACGATGCCCGCTCCTCGCGCCAGCCGCTCATAGAGTTGCGCAAGCCCTCGCTGGTGGCCCCCAGGGTTTTGGTCGTGGGCAGCTCCACAGGCGGCCCACAGGCGCTCCTGACCCTGATTGGCGCGCTCAGCGGCAAACTCACCGTCCCATTACTGATTACCCAGCATATGCCCGCGACGTTCACCGCAATCCTTGCCGATCACCTTGCCCGTGCGAGCGGGATCGCGGGCGGCGAAGCGAAGGACAACGAGCCTCTGGTGCCAGGCCGCTTCTACCTGGCGCGGGGCGACCATCATATGACCGTCGCCGACGACGCCGGACAGGCGGTCGTTCGTCTGAACCGCCAACCGCTCGAGAACTATTGCCGGCCGGCAGTGGATCAATTGTTCCGTACTGCGGCGGATTTATTCGGCGCGGCAACGCTCGGCGTCATGCTCACCGGCATGGGCAGCGACGGCCTCAAGGGCAGCCGGAAGATTGCCCAGGCCGGCGGAACGATCATTGCCCAGGACGAAGCGACGAGCATCGTCTGGGGCATGCCCGGCGCGGTCACCAACGCCGGGCTGGCAAGCGCCGTGCTGCCAATCTCTGAGCTTAGCGAGACCGCTGTCCGGCTCATGAAAGGAGAGCGCCTATGAGGCCCGAGGAATTCGACTTCATCGCTGCGCTCCTCAAGGAACGGTCAGGCCTGCAGCTTACCCAGGAGAAAGTCTATCTACTGGAAAACCGCCTGACGCCCATTGCCCGTCAGGCCGGCCTGGACGGAATCGGTGATCTCATTAAGCTCATCGAGCGCGATCGTGACGCGAAGCTTATCGAGTCAGTCACCGAAGCGATGACCACCAATGAGTCGTTCTTCTTTCGCGATTCCAAACCCTTCGAACTATTCAAGGACCATGTCCTGCCCAGCCTGCGGACCTGCAATGCGTCAAGCCGCAAGATCCGCATCTGGTGCGCCGCCGCCTCCTCGGGTCAGGAGCCATACTCTCTGGCGATGATCCTCAACGAACAGGCGGATCAGTGGAAAGACTGGCGGATCGAGATCCTCGCCACCGACATCTCGAAACACGTCCTCGATAAGGCGCGCGCCGGCATCTACTCGCAGTTCGAAGTGCAACGCGGCCTGCCTATCCGTCAGTTGATGAACCATTTCGAGCAAACCGGCGAATACTGGCAGCTTAAGGCGCCCATTCGGCAAATGGTCCAGTTCGAGAAATTCAACCTGCTCGAGAGCTTCAACGGGCTCGGCACCTTCGATGTGGTGTTCTGCCGTAACGTCCTGATTTATTTCGATCAGGACACCAAGGCCGATATTCTGGGCCGCATTCACGCCACCATGCCGGCGCATGGCATGTTGTTTCTGGGCGCTGCTGAAACGGTGCTCGGCATTACCGACCGGTTCAAACCGGTCCCCGGCCAGCGCGGCATGTACGTGACGTCGGAGGCCCGCGCTGTCCAGCCGGGCGGAGCGGAGAGCCCCAAGGCCGCCGCGGGCTGACAGGCAACTACAAGGGTCCAGGTATAAGTAAAAGGGAGGTCCCGGGACCTCCCCCTCACTATTTGGCTATATGGGTCGTTTGGCTATATGGAGTTCAGAGAGTTGGCGAGATCGCTCTATCCGCCCACGGCCTGGGCGACCTTGTGGCCGCTTTCCACCGGAGTGTCCCTGGGGTCCCTGAGCACATAGCCCCGGCCCCATACGGTCTCGATGTAATTGTCGCCATCGGTCGCCGCCGAAAGCTTCTTGCGCAGTTTGCAGATGAAAACGTCGATGATCTTGAGCTCGGGCTCATCCATGCCGCCGTACAGGTGATTGAGGAACATCTCTTTGGTCAGCGTGGTGCCCTTCCGGAGCGACAGGAGCTCCAGCATGGCATATTCCTTGCCGGTCAGGTGCACCGGCTGGCCATCCACTTCCACCGTCCGGCTGTCGAAATTGACCGCCAGTTTGCCGGTCTTGATGATCGATTGGGCATGACCCTTGGAGCGGCGGATGATCGCCTGAATGCGCGCGATCAGTTCGTTCTTGTCGAACGGCTTGGTGACATAATCGTCAGCGCCAAAGCCGAGACCCTTAACCTTGTCGTCAAGCTCGGACAACCCGGACAGGATCAGAACAGGCGTATCGATTTTTGATACCCTGAGTTTCTTGAGCACGTCATAACCGTGCATATCCGGCAGGTTGAGATCCAGCAGAATGATGTCATAGTCATAGAGCTTGCCGAGGTCGAGCCCCTCTTCGCCAAGGTCAGTCGTAAACACGTTAAACCCGTTAGAAGAGAGCATGATTTCAATGCTCCTGGCTGTCGCCTCGTCGTCTTCGATCAGCAGAACACGCATAATACTATCCTCTTATTCCGGTCCTGAACGGTCCATCCCTAAACGTGGGCTCTCGCCCGTTAACTAATTCGAATAATTAACACAGATGGTTAAGATTTGGTAACCGAAACCCAAAAATTTAAGAAAATGTTAGGCGCGGTTAATTCGGATGGCGGCGTGGGAACGAAGCGTTGAGGTTCGCTTTACCCATCCTTAAGCCCTTCTGAGTAATGATGAAACCGCCGCTGGGAAGAAGGATCCCAACGACAGGTATTCAATCTTGTAGAGAAACGAGGGCCCCTTGCAGACTCTTCTCACCGAGCTCGACAGACTTCAGCCCATCCTTAAATACGGCCGTGTCGTCGGCATCCAGGGCCTTCTTGTCGAAGTGGCTGGCGCGCACCGCGCGCTCAGTGTCGGCGGGCGCGTGGAGATCGAGACGCGGGGCGGCGCGCGAATCCCCTGCGAGGTCACGGGCTTCCGCGACGACCGCGCGCTGGTGATGCCGTTCGGGCCGCTCCAGGGTGTGGGCGTGGGCTGCAAGGCCTATGTCGCCGACCCGGACCCGGTGGTCTATCCGTCTTCCGGCTGGCTCGGCCGCGTCGTCAACGCATTCGGCGAGCCGGTGGACGGCAAGGGTCCGATCGCCCAGGGCGGCGACGCCTATGCGCTCCGCGCCCAGCCCCCGGCGGCCCACAGGCGCAGGCGGGTGGGTGAAAAAATTGATCTTGGCGTGCGCGCGCTCAACAGCTTCGTGACCTGCTGCAAGGGTCAGCGCATGGGCATATTTTCGGGCTCCGGCGTCGGCAAGTCGGTGCTCCTCTCGATGCTGGCGCGCTACACCGCCTCCGACGTGGCGGTGATCGGTCTGATCGGGGAGCGCGGCCGCGAGGTTCAGGAATTCATCGAGGACGACCTGGGCCCCGAGGGCCTCGCCCGCAGCGTGGTGGTGGTGGCAACCTCGGACGAGTCGGCGCTGATGCGCCGCCAGGCGGCTTACCTCACCATGACCCTGTCGGAATACTTCCGCGACCGCGACAACCAGGTGCTGTGCCTGATGGACAGCGTCACCCGCTTCGCCATGGCCCAGCGCGAAATCGGCTTGTCCACCGGCGAGCCGCCGGCCAGCAAAGGTTATACGCCGACCGTGTTCGCCGAACTGCCGAAGCTGCTGGAACGGGCCGGCCCGGGAAGCGGCCGGGGCGCCATTACCGGGCTCTTTACCGTGCTCGTCGACGGCGACGACCATAATGAGCCGGTGGCCGACGCGGTGCGTGGCATACTCGACGGCCACATTGTGCTCGAGCGCCGGATCGCCGAGCGCGGCCGGTTCCCGGCCATCAATATCCTGCGCTCGGTATCGCGCACCATGCCCGAATGCAACAGCGAGGAGGAGGTGCGTATCCTCACCGCCGCCCGCAGACATCTCGCGGCCTATGCGGACATGGAAGAAATGATCCGGCTTGGCGCCTACCGCAAGGGCAGCAACGAAGAGGTGGATGAGGCCATTCGTCTCAATCCGGCGCTTGAGGCCTTCCTCGCCCAGGACAAGGCCGACGCGACGACCATTGACGAGGGCTTTGCCCGCCTGGATGAAATTCTGAAGTCCTGACAACCGATTATCGAAAGTAAGGAGTAGTGTGGGAATGAAAGGGCTCGACAGTATGATCCGCCTGCACAAATGGCAGGTCGACGAAAAGCGCCGCCAGCTCGGCGAACTCGAGACCATGCGCGCCGACCTGGTGCGCCGGCAGGATGCCCTGCGCGCCGAAATGGCGGCGGAGAAGACGGCGGCAGGCGAACAGGTTATCCAGTTCACCTTCGCCACCTATATCAGGAATGCGCTGGAGCGGCTCGAGACGCTCGCAAGCTCCATCGAGGAAGTGGACCGGGCGATCGAGGCCATGCAGAACGACCTGGCCGAGGCCTATCGCGCGCTTAAAAAGTTCGAGGTTGCCCAGGCCCGCCATGCCGCCCGGGCGCGTCAGGAGGAAGCCCGGCGCGACCAGATCGCCACGGACGAGATCGCCCTCACCATGTTCCGTCAGCGGGTCTGACCGGGGGCGCGGGCTCTCGCTTAACCGCCTTCCCGGCAAAGGAACGGAAGCCCCCCTCGCCGCGGCGCTGTCCGGGCGCCTCCGCCGCAAGCCATTGTTGAAGGCCGGTGCAGGCTTTGGCGAACGCAGCCTGCGCGCGCGTCGCGGAGCCGCCCTGTTTCGTCGCCTCGTCAATCGCCCGATCGATTCGTGCGAGGTCCCGGGTGTCGATTTGAGCGGCGCACCGCTCGGCGGCCTCGCCGGACATATACAGCACGATATCTTTCAAACGGGCGATTTCGCCGACCCGGATAATCCACTGGACCCCGTCGAATCGGTCGAGGGCATCCTCGAGTCGTCGAATCCGGCGCTCCACATCCGTCTTGCACATACCTCTTCTCCTTTCGTCGAAAGGCCGCCCGCAATACCGGGCGGCGGAAATCCGGGAATTCCGGACACTAAATTAATACAACCTGCGATAATCATATCAGACCCATGTCACGGAATTTCTCGCCGATCTCACCCTGCGCTTCTTTCCGGCCCCGCCGGCTCTCGAATTCTCTGAAGTTTGACAGTATTTCCGTAATACACTGATATAAAAGTATTTTTAAAATTCCAGATCACACGTTATGAGTGTATTTCATAAAACACTTGCAAATTTTTGCAGATGTGATGTTTAATTACAACCCATGAGAGCTGTTTTGACTTTTTTTACCCCTTTAAGATGTATTCTATTTTATAGAGAATTACCAGGGGTGATGTGGGGAATTCATGATGCCTAATTCTGACAAATCCGTCTTTCAGAAACTCCGGTTGCTTCATGCGGCCGAAGAGTTGAACAACGTAACGAAAGCCTGCGAGGCGCTGGGCTATTCACGCGACAGCTATTACCGATTTAGGGCGCTTTACGAACGCGGCGGCGAGGCTGCTCTGAGAAACCTGTCGCGCAAGAAACCAGTGGTCAAGAACCGCGTCGCTTCGGACGTGGAGGAAGCCGTGGTCGCCCTTGCCTTCGCCCATCCGGGCTGGGGCCAGGCCCGCGCCGCCAGGGACCTGGGCCTGCGCGGCGTCCTCGTTTCCTCGAGTGGCGTACGCTCGGTATGGCAGCGCTATGACCTGGAAACGAAGACCAAGCGCGCGATCGCCATCGCCACCCGGGCCGCGCGTGAGGGTCTGCCGCTCAGTGATGAGCAGCGGGTGGTTATCGGGACGTTGCGCCGCCAGGGCGGGCGCGGAACCAGTACTCTGCTGACCGCGCCCGGCGAGGTCTGTTACCAGGACCTTGTTCTGGTCGGCGACCACCCGCGACTGGGGCCGCTCTACCAACATGTGGTGGTGGACGGCTACAGCCGCTATGCGTTCGCCCGTCTCGAAGCGGAAAGGGATGGAACCAGCCCGGCGGATTTCCTTCTTTCAACGGTGCTGCCCTGGTTCCACGCCCGGGGTCTGTCGATTGATACGGTGCGCGCCGACCGCAGGGAACCGTTTGGCGGAAAGGGAGGGACAGGCTATCGCCTGGCGCTCGATCGTTCGGGCACAGCCCTCACCTATCGTATGGCGACGTCGCGGGCTGGTCAGGACCCGGCCTCCGCGTTCAGCAACATCGTCCGCACAGCTTTTTACCAGCGCCTGTTTCGGGCGGGCATAAGCGAGGGCCTCAACGCTCTCAATACCCAGCTTGCGGACTGGCTCTCACATTATAACGAGGAACGGGTCGAGACGGCCGCCTATTGCTATGGCCACACCCCTGCCGAGGTCATCGCGGGGCACCTCCGATCGCAGCGATTTGAATCCGGCGCAGCCCGTAACGGCCCCGATCGCACCTGGTCCCGCGACACCGGCTGACGCGCCACACCACCACCTTCTCACGTTATACAGGCAGGCCCCCACCAGGGGACCGAAGCGGGTCAACTTTATCCAAATCCGGGGATGTTATGAGTTCAGATCAGACCACTAGCACAACACCAAAATCACCGAAGGCAACCGGCCGTGGCGCCGGTGGGCATATACGTCGCGCACCCGGCCGCCTTGGCGACAACCGCAGGATTAACGGCCAGGGAAGCGCGGAAGGACGGAGCCAGGCGTTCTGGCGACAGTGGGTGGCGTCGCAGAAGAACCTGCACCAGCTCGCCATGCGCTGGATGTCGGGCAACAGCGCGGATGCCGAAGATCTGGTCAGCCGAGCGGCCCTGAAGGCCCATGACCACTATCTCAGGGACGCCCCCAAGATCGAGAATGTTCAGTCATGGTGCGCGCGGCTCTTGCACAACATGTGCATGGACGAACATCGCCGGCGCGCCGTGCGCCACAGGGTGATTGAAGGCCTCCATCCGGAGCAGGCGTCCAATATCGCGTTCACCGGCGGCAAGGTGGAAAACCCGGAGGAACGGCTCACAATCGAAGGCTCCGTCGGGACGGCGGTCGACATCATCATGAAAATGCCTGAACGCCTGCGCCACCCGTTCGTCCTGCGCTTTGTCTATCAATATTCCAATCAGGAAATCGCCCGCCATCTGGACCTGACCGAGGTCAATGTGCGCAAGCGTATTCAGCTTGGCAGAATGATAGTGCGGGAGCGCATGGAGCCGCTCTGACGCGATCGCCGCCGGGAGAGCGGGCTTCATGCCCGCTCCACCCGGATGCTCGGCGACGCTCTCCTCAATTACGCTTGGGGTCGTTCACCGCCTGTCGCGTCGTCGGGCTTGTCATCACCGTGATCGTCTTCCACATCATTGCCTCCGTCATCGTGCCCGCCTTCGGGATCGTCCGGCTGCGGCGCCTCGTCCTTGACCGGAATGACCACGGGTTCGATCATGTTGGTATAGGTCTCAATCACCCGCTGGATCGATTTGGGCGTCTCCAGCGACTTGAATTTGAGTTCGATCTCCACATGGTCCGACGGCCGGCCCTTACCCTTGCCCTTTGACCGTGGCGACAGCGATACCCGGAACTGGGAGCGGCTGATATCGCCTTCCTCGTCGCCGCCCGCCGCCCGGTCGCGGCGCAGGAGATTGACTCGCTCCTCCTCGGCATCCTCGAGCCGGATCGAGAGCTTGACCCGCATCTGGTCCAGAGCAAGACCTGAAGGCGCCGCCAGGGACACCAGAGGCACCAGTGAATAGTGCCTGTCATCGAGCTGGACACGAACCATCTTGGCCTTCAGCGTGCCATCCTCGAGGTGGTCGAAATACTGGGACAGAATTCGGATGAACTGGTCGGCGACCAGCGCATTGGTCTCCGCCGCCGCATTCTGCAAACCGCGCGTGATATCCGTCAGTTTCTGGTGCTGCATCGCCATCTTTCGCCTCCTTCTGCGCTCCATCCATTCCCGTATACGTTTAATCATTTCATTCACCCCCTAAATTCAGGACCCATTTAATGACACGCCCGCCGGCGACTGGCGCAGGCGGGCGGTCAGGCAACAAGGCCAAGCAGGGGGTCACTCGCCCTTGATCGCCGCCTGTTCCTCTTTCGGCGTCATAGTCTTGCTTTCGACCGGCAGAGTGTCCTTGTTCTTGAGTTCGGAATTGCTCGGCAGCGTGATTGGCTTGGTCGCCGCGTCGGTCAGGAAGTCGATCACCCGCAACAGCGCCTCTGGCGGCGGCTGACGGCGCAGAACAGTATGGAACGAATATTTGGCCCGGGTGTCGCTGGACCGCGTCTGCTCCGACTTGTGGCTGACCTTGCCCGTTATCGTGGCGCTGACCGGACCCCAGCCAATCGTGGCCTCAAGCCCGACTTCGACTTCGGTCCCCTCATTCGATGCTTCCGCTGTACTAACCTCAAGCTCGAAATCTACCGACCCTTCCTCGATGCAGATGTTCGGATGCTCGATCGCGGCCATCAGGGGGATACGCATGCTCCGCTGAAGAATACCCTGATAGTTGCCTTCCTGGTCGACGATGGTTTCGTCATAATCGAAGCTAAGCTGCAACGCCCGCCCGTCCTTGATGCAGACGGCCTGCAGAAAATCGGCGTAGGATTTACTGGCGGAAACCTGAGCCTTGATCATAGCGTTCAATGGCCCTGAAATCATCTTGTCGATGGGCAGGGCATTGATCACGCTACCGGTGAAATTTGGATCCAATGCCATAGTGTTTTCTCCTGTGTATTTGGTCCTTAAGATTCGCGACGATCGCGAATATCCAGCACCAGCGCACTCTGCCCGGCACCTGACACTCTGACGCACCGGGACGCCATTCTGTGACAGGAGCTACTCGGACCCCTCCATTCACGCCCCCTCCAGTCACGCATGCCCGCGCGCGCACGTCATGTCTTCGACTTACCGACTTAAATCGAAGAGGACTCAGGCATGGCGAACAGGATCTGGCGGACATTAGCGATGCTTTGGCGGCACTGGCTTGGCGGCGGCGAGAGCCCGAAGGCAGAGGGCTACGTGCCACCGGCGCCGACGGATGAGACCCTGCCGGCCGCGGTCTACGCGGCTGAGCTTGAATCGATCGCCATGCGGCGGCAAGCCTGGGGCCTTTCCCCGGTGAGCGGCACCAGCGACACGCCCGCCGCCCGTCACGGCCTCGCGGGTCTGGCGATTTCGGGCGGCGGAATTCGTTCGGCCACGTTTAATCTCGGCGTTGTGCAGGCGATGGCGCGCAAGGGCCTGCTGCCCCATATGGACTACCTGTCTACGGTATCGGGTGGCGGCTATCTGGGCGGCTGCCTGAGTTCCGTATACGCCACCGCGCCCCGCGCCGAGACCCTGGACATCATCCTGTCCGGCTTGCCTGAGAAAGCCCTGCTCTGGCAGGGAGACCGCCAGACCGACGGCGCCTGGCGGGTTGCAGACGGCACCAAGTCTGCTCTGGAGGTGATTTTACCGCCATCCGGGGAGCCGCAAACAGTCCGCCTGTCGGCTGTCGCCAGGCAGGACGGCGGCGCCACTCCGCCGGCGGCAATCCGACCCCGCGGGTCTTTGCCCAAGGGCGTAACCGCCGTCAGCGAACAGAGCGCCGGTGGTCCGGTCCTCAAAATCACCCTCGACAAGGATGCCGCGGCCACAGGCGCCACCATCCCGCTCGCGGCGGATTTGGACTGTTTTCCGTTCCATCACCAGGTGGGCGTCCAGGAAAGCGCTATGTTTCGCCACCTGCGGGACAATTCGAACTACCTCACGCCGCACAAGTTCCTGGCCAAGCTTCGGCTGCCAGCGTTGTTTCTGCGCGGAATTCTGGTCAATTTCCTGATTCTTATCCCGCTTCTGCTGGGCGCAAGCCTGACGACGCTGTGGCTCGCCGGCGGCGACGTCCGCGAAGCGCTGCTGACCGAAGAGCAAAGCGCGCGAATTGATCCCAACGCAGCGGCGCCATGGCTGGTGTCCTCGGACGAACATCCCAACCGGTTCGATCTCCACCTTAACGTTGTGCTTGCCGGGCCGACACCGCTTGCCCAACGGTTCGATTTCGTCGCCGTCAGCGGGTTTGGCGCGGACGTCTGGCCAGCACTCGCCGGGCAAGGGGACAGCGGCACCGTTGTGGTGCCTGCGACCAAGCCCGTCCTGCCGCTGGTTCTGCGCACAACGACGGAAACGCCTCCGGTCCTGACGCTCCGGGCCTGGAAGGAAGCGGCGGGCACCGGCTGGCCGCACGGGAATGACCCCACGGTGGCATTGCACGACCGGGTTTATTCGGCGCTCAGGCTGGCGGTGGTCGCCGCGCTCGCCATCCTGGCGCTCTATCCCCTGTTCCAGTGGGCGGCCGACCATGTGGCGGGGGCAACCTGGACCAGCCGGGACTGGCTCACCCGCTATGTGGCGGGTGGCGCGGTGCTGGCCATTGGGCTAATCGGCTTCGTCATGATCCAACCGCTCGCCATTGTCTGGCTCAACCGGCTGGGTGCGGCCCGCGTGGCCGGGCTCGGTGACGGAGCCGAGGTGCTGACCATGGCAAGCTCGGCAATGGTTGGTCTCGGCGCGCTGTTCTCAGGCCCGCTTGCCGGGCGTGCATCCGGGCTGTTTGGCCGCCTCGGCCTGTTGGCGCTGGCGATCGCCGGACCGCTGGTGGTGTGGCTCGTGTACCTCGATCTTTGCCGGTGGGCGCTGCTTCCCGCGACCGCGCCCGGTTGGCTGGTGGTGCTGGCCCACGACCTGGCCGGCCCGTCCGCGATCGCATCCTTCGCCTCCGGCCTGATGACCGAGGCGGGAGACATTCTCGCCCGCCTCCTTGCCCCGCTTCATGATGGCTGGCGCTGGACCGCCGAGACCCAAGGGTTCGCGATGGTCTACGGCGCTGTCGGGGTGATCGCCTTCATCGTCACCCGGTTGTTTTACGATGTGAACGCGACCTCCTTCCATCGCTTTTACCGCGACCGGCTGAGCAAGGCCTATCTGGCCGACCCATGGAACATCGCGCCGGGCGAAGACGTGCGCCATAATGACGGCCAGAAGCTCTCCGAGCTCGACCAGGCGCGGGCGCCCTACCATCTCATTAACACCACGCTCAACATCCAGACCTCGAAGGCGGCCAACCTGCGCGGGCGCAATGGCGCATTCTTCACCATGAGCCGGAATTTTGTCGGCGGCCCGCTGACCGGGCACCGCGCCACGGCTGAAATGGAGGCAATGCACCCGGCGCTCGACCTCGGCACGGCGGTGGCCATTTCCGGCGCGGCGGCGGCTCCCAATATGGGCGCCGAGACACACCGTTCGCTCACCTTCGTGCTCACGCTCCTCAATATCCGGCTCGGCTACTGGCTGCCGCACCCGAACGCATTCAGCGCACGCGCCTTCCGGATTCCGGTGGTCGGCCCGCTTGCCCGCGCGCTCCTTTCGCCGCTGTCGCGGGTCACGCCGTTCTATCTTCTGAAGGAAATGCTTGGCCAGCTCGACGAGACCAGCGCGCACATCAACCTCACTGACGGCGGGCATCTCGAAAATCTCGGGATTTACGAACTGCTGCGCCGGCGCTGCCGGCTGATTATCGCCTGCGACGGCGAGGCCGATCCCGACATGACCTTCAACGGACTTGCCAACGCGGTCCGGCTTGCCCGCATCGACCTTGGCGTCAATATCGAGATCGACGTGGATGCGCTCCGCCCCGATCCCGACACCGGCTGGAGCGCGGCCCACGCCGCCGTCGGACGGATCCACTATGGCGGCAAGGATTACGGCTATCTCATATACATCAAGTCATCGATGACCGGGGACGAGCCGGTCTCGATCCGCAAATACCGGGACGACGACCCGAGCTTTCCCCACCAGACCACGGCCGACCAGTTCTTCGACGAAGCCCAGTTCGAGGCGTACCGGGCGCTCGGTTACCACGTCGGCGACAAAGCACTTGACGGTGATCTCGTTGGCGACCCGCTGTCGCCCGCGCTCGATGATTGCCTCGCGCATATTGCCGCGCGATTCCAGTCGGAAAGAAACGCCGTCACCCCGGGCGGTCAGCGCGCCACGAGATAAAGCCCGACGAAGCAACTGACGGCAATGACCGTCCACGTGGCCATGGTGCCGCCGGCGCGAAAGGCGTTGGGCTTGAGCGACCTGGACAGCCCGTAGGCGTGAGAGAGCCGGCCAACAGTCAAAACCGCGCCAAGGACGTACAGCAGCACGTCGTCCGCGCCTGAGAGTTCGAGGAGCGCCAGCAGCAGTAGCGCCAACGGCACATATTCGGCGAAATTGCCGTGGACGCGGATCGCCACCTCGAGCTTCTCGCGCCCGCCCGCGCCAATACTCACCCTCTCCACCGTGCGCCCGCGCACCACCAGGATGGACAGCACCAGAAAGATCAGACCATTGAGCGAGGCGAACAGCAGGGTAATCGGTAAACTCGTGTCCAGCATGAAAAGCCCCTCATGATTTAAAGCCCCTGTCGGACACGCGCTATTTGCACGTGCCACGGGCAGTATCATGTGGCAATGTTGCGGGCGCTGACAAGCGTTTGATTGAAGCGGACCGAATGCCATGCCCCTGTTGCAGATCGATAATCTGGCCCGTCCGCCGCTCCTGAAGCCGGTGACATTCGCGCTGGAGGCTGGGGAATGCGTCGGCATAGAAGGCCCTTCGGGAAGCGGGAAAAGCACCCTTCTGCGCGCCATCGCCGACCTCGATCCGGCGGTGGGTGAGGTCACGCTGAAAGACTCCAGCCGCAGCATTACGCCCGCCCCCGCGTGGCGCGCAAAGGTCTGTTATGTCGCGGCCGAGCCCGCCTGGTGGACCGAGCGGGTGGGCGAGCATTTCCCGAACGAGGCGGAGGGAGCCCGATTGGCAGCGGCGCTCGGGCTCAAGGGCGCCATGGACTGGATGGTCTCCCGCCTGTCGACCGGCGAAGGCCAGCGTCTCAGCCTCGCCCGTGCCCTTGCCCGCGAACCCGATGTGCTGCTTCTGGACGAGCCCACATCGGGCCTCGACGCCAAAGCGACGGAGTTGACGGTGGCCGAGATCCGCGCCTTTCTGAAGGCCGGCGGGTCGGTGATTCTGGTCGCCCATGATTCGCGGCTGCTTGACGGTCTCGCCACTCGGCGCTACCGCATGGACGGCGGCACCCTGCGGGAGGATACGTGATGGGCGGCCCTGTCCCCCTTGAGACCTGGGAGGTCGCCGCCGCCGGCGTTCTGGTGCTGTTGAATGCCATTTTGTCCTTCCGCTTCCGCCTTGGACAGGAGGTCGACTGGCTGATCGCCGGCGTGCGCACCGCCGCGCAACTGAGCCTGATGGGGCTGGTGCTGCATTTCATCTTCGGCCAGGAGAAGCTCTGGCTGACCGCGCTTGCCGCCGTCATCATGCTGGCCTTCGCGGGGCGCGAGGTGATGGCGCGCCAGGCCCGCAAGCTGCCGTTCTGGCAGGGCTACGGTCTCGGCGCTACCACCATGCTGTTCGCCTCGTTCGTCGTGACCATTCTCGCGCTCAACACCGTTGTGCGGCCCGACCCGTGGTATGCGCCGTGGGTGGCGCTGCCCTTGCTCGGCATGATCATGGGCAACACCATGACCGGCACCGCGCTCGCGCTCAATACGCTGACCGATACGCTTTACCGCGACCGCCGGGTGATCGAGGCGCGCCTCGCGCTCGGTCACCGGTTTTCAGAAGCCGCGCGCCCGGCCATGCGCCACGCCATGCGCACCGGGTTGATGCCGATCATCAACTCGATGAGCGCGGCCGGGGTGGTCTCGCTGCCTGGCATGATGACCGGCCAGATCCTCGCCGGGGCGGATGTCGGCACCGCGACGCGCTACCAGATCCTGATCATGTTCCTGATTGCCGGCGGCACCGGATTCGGCGTCATGCTGGCGGCGTTCGGCGGGCTCAAACTGCTCAGTGACAGCCGTGACCGCCTGCGCCTTGACCGGCTGACGTCTGTGGACGATAAGGGTGCCCGGAACAACGGCGGCAAGGATAAGACAACAGCATGACCATCCAACATCTGCTTGACGGCTATCGCCGGTTCCGCAGCGGTAGCTACCGGGAACAGAAGGACCTTTACACGGAACTTGCCGAAGAAGGCCAGTCGCCCAAGGCCATGATCATTTCCTGTTGCGACAGCCGGGTCGACCCGGCCCTGGTGCTTGACGCCGACCCGGGCGTGGTGTTTGCCGTACGCAATGTGGCGAATCTGGTGCCGCCGGCCTGCCCCGACGGGTCCTACCACGGCACCAGCGCGGCGCTTGAATTTGCGGTCCTGCACCTGGGTGTCGAGCATATCATCATCATGGGCCACGCCCAGTGCGGCGGCATCAAGGCGCTTTATGAGGACCTCGACAAGGGTGCCGATTTCATCATCCCGTGGATGCATATCGTCGCCGACGCCCGCACCCGGGTTCGCGAGACCGCTGACGGCAAACCGGAGAACGAACAGCTCAGGGAGATGGAGCAGGAGGCGATCCGGGTCAGCCTCGCCAACCTGTTGACCTTTCCGTGGATCAAGGACCGTGTGGATGCCGGGACACTCCAGCTCCATGGCTGGTACTTCGATCTCGGGTCCGGCGTCATGTTCGACCTTGACCCTAAGACCAACTCTTTCCACCCCCTCGACTGAGAATCAGGGTGCCTAGCGCCGCCGACGCCAGCGTGCCGCCAAGCACGCCAAGGCGTAACGTGTTGGCGTAGCCCACGCCCTCGAACGCCAGCGTGCCGATAAAAAGGCTCATGGTAAAACCGATGCCGGTCAGCACACTGACGCCGTAAAGACTGCCCCAGCTGGCGCCCTCCGGCATGCGCGCGATCCCGAGCGCAATGAGGAGCGCGGCAAAGCCGAACACGCCCAATTGCTTGCCGACAAAAAGCCCCGCGGCAATGCCGAACGTCACCGGATCGACAAAGCCGGACGCCGGCATATCGAGAAGATTGAGCCCCGCGTTGGCGAAGGCGAATAGCGGCAGAATCATAAAGGCGACCCAGGGATGGAGTTCATGCTCCAGATGACGCAGGAGCGACGGCGCGCCCGGCTTTTTCGGATGAAGAGGAATGGCGAGCCCCACCACGACGCCGGCGAGCGTGGCATGGACCCCCGACTTGAGCACGAAAATCCACAGCAGAATGCCGACGAGGATATAGGGCGCCAGCCGGTTGACCCCGAACCGGTTGAGCGCGACGAGGCCGGCCACCGCGGCAGCCGCCAGCACGAGCGCCGTGGTCGAAAGGTCGGCGGTGTAGAAGATGGCAATAATGATAATCGCGCCGAGGTCGTCGATAATGGCAAGCGCGGTCAGAAACACCTTGAGCGAGGCCGGCACCCGGCTGCCCAGAAGCGACAGAATACCGAGCGCAAAGGCAATGTCGGTGGCTGCAGGGATGGCCCAGCCTGAAAGCGCCTGTCCGTTGTGCCAGTTGAACCCGGCATAAATCAGCGACGGCACCGCCATACCCCCGATCGCGGCGACCAGTGGCAGCAGAACCTGGTCGCGGCTGGACAGCTCGCCCTCCAGGATCTCGCGCTTGATTTCCAGTCCGATCAGGAGGAAGAACACCGCCATCATCCCGTCGTTGATCCATAACAACAGCGGCTTGGCAATCCCGAGATTGCCGATGGAGACTGCGATTTTGAGGGTCAGGAGGCGATCGTAAAGACCGGCGAGTGGCGAATTGTCGAGGAGAAGTGCCAAGGCCGCCGCCGCAATCAGCAGAATTCCCCCGGCCGCTTCCCATTTGAAGAATTCACGGATGGCCTTAAGCGGCATTCAGGGCTCCCCTTGGACGTGCGCCGTAATGGTCCATATGGGCATGGCCCGCGAAAACGCAAGACAGGTTCAGGCGATGGGAACGGTTTTCACATGCCGCTCGATAGCCTGGATAACGTCAGCGGACAGGGGCAGATGGGCCTTCTCGGCTTGCCAATGCTGGTGAAACAGGGCGACCGTTTCCCGCGCCGTCACAATCACGAGGCGTTCCGGCAGCATGGCCTTTGCGGCAAGATGCCTGAGTTCATCCTCGGAAAAGTCAGCAAAGCGCTTGCTGCGGCTAACCTTGAGCGCAGCCCGATCATCGGGAATATAGGGAACGGTGGAGACGAAATCATAGGCCGGCGCCAGCGCGGCGGTGCGGCGATCCGGATAGATTAGCGACCAGTTCTTGAGATGCATGTCGGCGTTGCCGATCAATGCGTTGAAGGTAAGCCGGCGAATGAACTCCTTGATGTCCTCCTCGTCGCCCTCGAAGGCAATGACCTGTGCGATATTGCGCATACTGGCTTTTTCATACTTTTGGCCGGGATAAACTCCGAAAACTTGCGCGAAGTCCTCCATGTGCACAAGCGTGCCATCACTCAGCCGGTCAAATCGTTTAATCGCCAGCGCCTGGCCTTTGAGGTTGCCAATGCCTTTGGGCAGATTGTTGATGGCGTCCATATCGACAAGCTGTACCGCCGGCACGTCCATGCCGATCAGCCGGGCAAGCGTCATCATTGAAAATTCGTTTTCGGGCACGCCAGCGAATTCCCGCGACGGCAGCTTGACAATCCACGACCCGCCCATGCCCTTGGCCGGGATGGTCAGCCCGCCCGTTGTCTCATGAACCGCCGAGAACTTGAGCTGAACGCCGGCCAGCGAAAACCGCAGGGCATTCTCATGGCGGTCACCGCTGGGGTAAGAGTCTTCATCATCGGCGGATGACGGCCATTCCTCACCAACGGAGGAGGTTACGGTGATCGCGCCCGGCAAGTCCTGGCCCAGCGCCCACAGCAGAAAAAACTCGCGCTCCGGGTTTACGCCTGCTCTGTTCGCCAGATAGCTGCGCATATGGCCTTCCGGCAACAGGTTGGAAAAGAAAGGTAGGAGCCTGGTTTGGGTCGGCGGGAAATCCGTGATCAGCCCCCCGAATTCATCCTTGAAGCCAAGGCTGAGGACGGGACGGCCACTGTCCGCGATATAGTCGTCGGAGAAGGCGAAAAGCGTACGGTCGCCGCCGACATGGGTGAGCGTGCCCACGGGCTCTCCGTAAAGCCGCACAGTGAGAACCGACAGGTCAGGCATCGTCGTCCTCATCAAGGTTGTAGGCCGGGCGTACCTCGTTCGATTCCGGTCGGTTGTTTGCAGCGCTGCTTCGCACAATCGACTGGACCGCCGGCATGGCCTTGCGCGGCACGAGGGCGAGGTCAAGGTCGAGGACGCGGGCCAGCTCGACCAGACTGGACACCCTGAGGTCGACGGCGCCGTTTTCGATTTTGGAAATGTGGCTTTGCGGCACGCCGGACCGGGCGCTCAATGCCCGCTGGCTGAGCCCTTTGGTCTGACGGGCGTCTTTCAGCGCCTGCGCAATCTGTTCGGTATTGTAGGCCACTCTTGATCTGCTTTTCTATATCTAAAATATAACGTGATACATATTAACATATCATACACGCTAGACAAATTCAAGGTATGATATAGAATCCTACATCTATTATCGTTTCAATATGTTTTTCTATATCTAACGCCTCTCACAGAGGGCGAACAGCAAAGAGACTGCGCCAGTTACGGCGCGCCGAGCTGAAACATAAGGAAGGGAAGTGGGAGGCTTCTGTTGCGAGGTGCCTCCCGAACCCCAGTTACTGCTTACGCAGCAACAGCCATGACTGAGTTGTCGTTGGCATTTAAGTGTTTTGATCCATTACGGCGGTATCATGCCGGGCAAAAGCAAAGCCTTTCAACGCACGTCGAGCCTAATTCGCCCCCAAACTCTAGCATCGTCCGTAAATTTGGTGGAGGCGCCGGGAACTGCCCCCGGGTCCGCTACGTCTATTACGCAGAGCCGTTTATCGCCATAGTCAGCCGAAGCTAACGGTCCTAATATAAGGTGAGACGCGCCCATTTCAAAGGGCGATAAATTTTAATGGGCCGAGACTGGGCAAGACCCGCCGAATCACGTAAGAAGAACGCTACATTTAGGGAACCGAGCGCAATATGAGGCAATATCTTGATCTTCTGCACCATGTGCTGGAGAACGGGACCGACAAGGGCGACCGTACGGGCACCGGCACGCGCAGCGTTTTCGGCTACCAGATGCGATTCGACCTCACCGCAGGCTTTCCCCTGCTCACCACAAAGAAAATGCACCTCAAGTCGATCATTTACGAGCTTCTGTGGTTCCTCAAGGGCGACACCAACGTCAGGTATTTAAACGATCACGGGGTTTCGATCTGGGACGAATGGGCGGACGAGACAGGCGAGCTCGGCCCGGTTTACGGCCGCCAGTGGCGGTCCTGGGCCGCGCCCGACGGTCGCACCATCGACCAGATTTCCTGGGTCCTCAATGAAATCCGCCAGAACCCGAACTCGCGCCGGCTGATGGTCAGCGCCTGGAACCCGGCGGACGTTGACGCCATGGCGCTGCCGCCCTGCCACTGCCTGTTTCAGTTCTATGTGGCGGACGGGCGGCTTTCCTGCCAGCTCTACCAGAGGAGCGCCGACATCTTTTTGGGCGTGCCGTTCAACATTGCCTCCTACGCGCTGCTGACCATGATGGTTGCGCAGGCGACGGGGCTTGAAGCGGGCGACTTCGTCCACAGCTTCGGCGACGCGCATCTTTATTCAAACCACTTCGAACAGGCACGGACCCAGTTGACGCGGGAGCCCTACCCGCTGCCGACCATGTGGCTCAACGGGAAAGTCACTGATCTCTTTGCCTTCGACTATGACGATTTCACGCTCGAAGATTACCGCTTCCACCCGCATATCCCGGCCAAGGTCGCGGTCTGAGCGATGGTGGATGTCGTTTTTGTGGTCGCGGTGGCGCGAAATGGCGTCATTGGCAACAGGGGCGACCTGCCCTGGCATCTGCCCGCCGACCTCAAGCACTTCAAGGCGGTGACCATGGGCAAGCCGATGATTATGGGCCGCAAGACGTACGAGTCCATTGGCAAGCCGCTTCCCGGCCGCGACACCGTCGTCATTACCCGCCAGGCTGATTTCGCCGCCGACGGCGTTCACGTCGCCCGGTCGTGGGCGGACGCGCGGGAGATGGCTGAAACGCTCGCAAAGGCGCGCGGCGCGGACGAGATCCCGGTGGTCGGCGGGGCGGAAATTTATGCTCTCGCGCTCCCCGACACCGACCGGATTTACCTGACGCGAGTGGATCTCGCCCCCGACGGCGACGCCTTCTTCCCGGCCCTCGATCCCGCGGACTGGGTGGAAACCGAGTCGGAAGACCACCCCGCAGAAGGCGATGCCCCGGCGTTTCGCTTCGTCACTTACCAAAGGCGTGAACCCGCAGTCTGAACAAACCGTTCAGGCCGGAGCAAGGTTCACCGTTGTATAATTGCCAGGCAAAACAAAAAAGCCCCCAACGACAGGAGATTTTCAAATGATCGGGTCAAGAGTACTCACCCCGCTGGTCGCGGCGCTGATAATAGCCGGGCCGGCGCTGACGGGCCCTGCGCTTGCGGGAACCAAAAAAGCGGATGTCGAAGCAGCGACCAAGGCGCGCGCGTCAATTCCGTTTGCCGACCTCCATGGCCGGATTCGGGACTGGCGCAACCAGGGCCGCGACGCCATTCTCATCGAGGCCGACAACGGCCAGTGGTACCGGGCAGACTTCATGTCACCCTGCCACGGCCTGCCCTTTACCGAAACCATCGGCGTGGTCGTCGACGCAACGGCCACTGTGGACAAATTCAGCTCCATCGTCGTTCGCGATGGCTCCGGCCTGACCGAGCGCTGCTGGTTCAAGTCCTTCAAGGCAATCCCCGACCCGGATAGGAAGATGAAGTAAGCCTTCAAGCCGGAAGAAGACCGGTGATCGCCGCGCCGAGACCGGCCTCGCTTCGCATCCGCCGGCGCAGGCGCTCGACGCCGCGGCTGAGCGTCGTCAGGTCCCGGCCGAAAAAGTCAGCCACTTCGGTCAGGGTGGCGATCCCGGACTCAAACGCAAGATAGCCGACGATCTGGCGCGCCTCGGACGCCGCGCGGCCGCGGCCCCTGGCGCACAGCGCCGCCGGAGCCAGTCCCCGGGCGTGCGCGACCCGCTCGACCAGCCGGTCGAGCGATATGTCGCTGCCACGGGGTTTCGACTCCCCCGCCCCGCCCGTCCGGAGCGCGGCCCGGAAATCAGCGTCCCCCAGAACGCCGCCTTCGAACCCGTAATCCATGGCCCGCGCGCTCGGCCCTTCCCCGGGCCAGGCCATGGTTTCGCGATAGACCTCAAGCGCCACGTCCCGCGTCGGCCCCAGCATGGCGAGAACAAAGTCCTGCGTAACCCAGTCCTTGACGTCGAGCCCAAGGTAGGCCCGGTGCGACGACCAGCGGTACCGATGCGCACCGTTGCACAGGCCCGCCACTACCGGCGCGCGGTGGATATAACGCACCAGCGGCACCAGGTGGTGGTCCGCGTCCACCAGCACCGCCCGGTAGCGGCCATGGAACAGCGCTCCGCTCCGGCCATGCCGGTCATTGAAGTGGCGGGTGTAGCGGTAGCCGAGGCTTTGCATGATCCGCGCCAGCGGGACGCTCCCCACCTCGATCACCAGGCGCACCTGCCGGGGCAGCGAACCATAGGCATGAACCCTATGGCCAAATCGCCTGACCCCGTCACTGACCAGCGCTTCAAACGTCTTGCCATCAATATCATCCATGAAAATGGGGCTTCCACCATGGCCCCTGAGCATGACATGGTAGACGGCACCGGGATAATGAATGCGCGGTCGCCTCGGCATGGAACAAGACTACTGCCGGCGGGCGTATCAAGGCAAGATAATACAAGCCTGTCCCCTAAATAATCAGCCACGCAGGAGCAATAGATGGCTGGCAAAGCCAAGACACAAGACATGAAGGCGCTGAAGGAAAAGCTCGTCGCGGAGCGCGCCGAGATTGTGGCCCAAAGCGAATCCCGCCGCGACGACCGCAAACCGGTGGAGCTCGACCAGCAGAGCGTGGGGCGGTTGTCGCGTATGGACGCCATGCAAGTCCAGGCCATGGCCATTGAATCCGACCGCCGCCGCAAGGCGCGGCTCAATCAGATCGATGCGGCAGTTCAACGGATCGAGGGCGGCGAGTTCGGCTATTGTGTTACCTGCGGTGAGGAAATCGCCCCAAAACGCCTGGCCCACGACCCGGCGGCAGCGACCTGTATTGGCTGCGCGAGGGGTTAGAGGCACCGCCGAACCCGGCGGCAGCAGTCGCAGCGCTAACCTGTGAAGCTCCGAAGCGCCACATAGGTCGCGATCGCGGCCAGGAGCAAACCGAACAAGGCCCAGGAGACCTGGCTGCCCGCGCCTTCAGCCTTGACCACAGCCGGTTGCGGGTCCTGCACGAGTGTCGGCCCATCATTTGCGCCCGTGGGGCGGGACGGCGTGCGGCTTGCGGTCTTTGCGGCGCCGGCTGACGGCGCCGGACGGACGGCTGGCGCGCTCCGGTAGACGCTGCGGCTTTTGAGATGATTGCGAGCGGCGTCATAGATTTCCTGGACCACGACCACCGGAATCTTTTGTAATCGGACTTCAAGTTTCTTGGCTGCGGCAACCGCCAGCGATTCCTCGTCGAGCACCGCCTCGATATGCCAGTCGTCGTCGCGGTAGACACGCACTTCATAGGCCGTATGGACGCTCATCGCACCCTCCCCGTCATGGCAAGGCGCGGGTTACTGTATAGCGCGTCCTGGCGTATCGGCTCGCGCACGACTTTATAATTGATGCCGCCAAGCACATGGCTGATCCGCTTGCCATCGTCGGACAGCGGCAACAGGATCGAGCGGCCAAGGACCGGTTTACCGTTGAGCGTGAACCCGCCGCCCATGCTCACCGGTACCCGCTTGTCGAGCATGGTCGCAAGATGGGCGGCCATGTGGAAAAGCAGGCTGTCGGACGGCGCATCCGAAAGCACATGGCCGTCCGCCGTCTCCCACCCAGAGGGTTTGAGGCGCAAACCGACGAACGCCAGTCCGCTGGAATCAACCGGGTCGGCCAACTCCAGAACCGCACAGGACGCGGTGTCGTGTCCCATGTCGTTGAAATTCACATCCGCAAGTTTTGGAAAATCGCGGGCGCCCCGCAGAACCTGCCAATATTCCAGAAGGCGCAGCACAAAACGCCGCTCCTCCGCTTCCGACAAGTAAGCTCGACTGTCCGACATCGGCCTTTTCCCCGTAAGTCCTTCTGACTGGAGAGAAAAGCCTAGCGCGGAGTCCTTAATAATTGTTAAAGGACCCAGGCGCAAAGGTAACACATTAAACGCCATATATCCGGCTAACTATTTGAGCTTGGTGTATTTCTCGATGGCCTGGTGGAGACCCTGCTTTAACATCTGACCGTTTTCGCCGCCGTCTCCTTCGATCCGCTCGTTGATCACCACCCGCATGGAATCCACATGGGCCTTGATGATTTCCACATGGTTATCGGTCATGCCGACGTTCGGGCCGGTAAAATCATACAGCGACGCGGCAAAGTCGGTAATCAGCGGATAGCCGAAGGTGCCGCCCTGGCCCTTCATATCGTGGGCGATGCGCCTGATCTGTTCGAAGTATCCCCGTCGTTCGTGCGGTGTGTCGACGGCGCGGCGATACTGCTCGGCCAGTTTGTCAATGATCGCGCTGACCCAGTCCGGATAATCCTCGGACATCTGGCCGAGGGCTTCCTCGGCCCGCGCCATGGCTTCGGGGTCGATGGCATCGGCCGCATTGGCGCCGGTCCCAATCCCGGCGGTTCGATCCTTGAGTTTGTTCTTGAACCGGTAATAGCGGACCTTGACCCCCTGCTTAGCCACGGATCACCTCCACTTCTTCACTGTCCTCGGTAAGCTTGCGGCGATCTTCGCCATCAAAAGGCAGGTTCTGGCGCCTGCGATCGGGCCCGAAGTAGTTCTTGGTATGGACGAACTGGCGGGGCTGCAAGATGATTGACGTCATCTTTTCCGCAATCGAATTGATGGTGAAGGGCTTGGTCAGAAATTCGTTGACCCCCATATCCCGCGCCTCGGTCACGCGCTCCGGTTCGGAATAGGCGGTCACCATGACGAAAGGGATGAACCGGTCCGGCAAATCCTTGTGCCGGCGCACCCAGCGCAACAGCATCATGCCATCCACCGGCGACATGTCCCAGTTGGAGATGATCAGGTCGATGTTCATCAGGCCCGCCTTCATGGGGTCGATGGCTACCTGCTTGATGAACTCGATGGCCTCGCCGCCGTGGT
The DNA here is from genome assembly GCA_963746725.1 of uncultured Alphaproteobacteria bacterium. Taxonomy (GTDB): domain Bacteria; phylum Pseudomonadota; class Alphaproteobacteria; order Sphingomonadales; family Govanellaceae; genus J090. The sequence continues at coordinate 127,543 of CAVVCF010000006.1, forward strand.
CCTTGGTGGTGACCTTGCCCACCCCGAGGATCTTGAGCGAATTGATAAGAAGGGAGCGAATAAACGGGCTGTCTTCAACGACAAGCACGCTCAAGCGCTCGAGATCGAGATTGGACATGGCAGGCGAAACCCCCGTAACCCGACGTGACGTCAAGTTATCGCAGAGACAGGTCATTAGATCAATATCTTGTATTTTTAAAAGGTCGCCATACCAGTTAGGGTCCTGACCCTAGTGCGACAACCAGTTATCAAGGATCTGACCGAGGTTATCGAGTTCGGCCTCAATCGCGCCAATGGCCCGGGCGCGGGCATCACCGGCCGCCGGCAGCGCTTCGGCCTCGGCACAGAGCGCCGCCAGACGATGGGCCCCCACCGTCGCCGCCGCCCCTTTAAGCTTGTGTGCGGCGCCTGCCCATTCATTCTCGCCAACGCCAAGCGAACGGCCAAGCTCCTGAACGTAAAGCGCCGCGTGATCCGCAAAAGCGGCGGCAAAATGGCGCATCATATCGCGGTCGCCGCCCACGGCGCGCGCCAGATGATCGAAATCGAAAGATGGCTCACCTTCTGTCTGGTCCATCAAGGCCCCCTGTCCGATTGCCGCCAGTGTGCCAAAGCCGGGTTAACAAATCTACATCAGGACAGCGCCCGAAACGGCGGAATTGCGGGGAACGCCGGCGGCTGGTAGACTGCGCGGTTTGAGGGGTAACCACCGCACCCGAGCGGGTGCGCAAAAGGAGACCGAGGCCATGGCAGAAGGCGGGCCGCAGGGGAGCGATTCCAAGCGAACGGAAGGCCCAATGGAGGGAAATGTGATGCCGCATCCCGCCGCCCGTGCGCCCGATGGGCCGAAAATCGCCGCGCGCCCGATCCGCTGGACCCGGCGCTACTGGCCGCTGTTGCTGGCCGGCGCCCTAAGCGTGGCCTGGATTGGCGTGGCCGTGGCCTTCATGCTGGGGCGCGGCACCGACACCGCTGTGCTGTCCTATGACATTCCCCAATTGGGGGCGGCGCTGGCCGGCCTGACGGCCCCGCTCATCGTGATCTGGTTGGTGGCGCTGGTGGCGCTGCGCACCGATCCCTTGCGCGAACAGAGGCTGGCGGTCGCCCACGGGCTCGATACGCTGCTCTCGCCGGTGGCCGTGGCCGAGAAACGGGTGTCGGCGCTGACCGCCAGACTGCGCCGCCAGATCGATAACGTGGAAGCCGCAGGCACCATTGCCACCGACCGCATCCAGCACCTTGAAAACAAGTTCCAGAGCCATATCGCCGACCTTTTTACCGCCACCACCAAGGCCGAAGAGACGGCCAACACGGTTGTCATGCGGATGCGCTCGGAGGAAGAGGCGCTCAAGGCGCTCAGGGTATCGCTTGACGAAGGCGCCGAGGGTATCGAGACCCGGCTGCGCCAGGCCGGCAAGGCGCTGATCGAGGACAGCGACAAAGCCGGCAGTACGCTGAAACAGGCTCAGGACTCGATCAAGGGCGAAGGCGTGGCCATTGAAGATTCCCTGGCCCGTATCGCCGATCGCCTGGGCGGGCTCGACGCCGCGCTTCGCGACGCGGTGACTCAACTTGATTCCGGCATCGGCAATGCCGAATCCCGTGCTGGCGACGCGGCCCAGGCCATGGCGGACAGGCACGCCCAGTTGCGCCAGACCATGGACGCGCTCACGGAACAGGCAGCGCTGGTCAGCGGGAAGGTGGCTGAAGAAGCCAACCGGCTGACTGAGGCAGCCGACGCCGCCTTACAAGGCGGCGGGGCCGTTGATGACATGATCGCCCGGATGACCGACAGTGTGACAGACGCTCGCCGCGATCTCGAATCCATCGCCAGCCAGGCCAGCGAGGCGGCCACAGCCGTCGGTGAGGGCTTTGGCGAGGCGCGCGAACAGGCTGAACGTGACGCGGCCGCGCTCAGTGAGTCCATCGCCGCACGCTCCGAGGAAGCGGCGCGTGCCCTTGAAACGCAGGCGGAGCGCATGCGCGCGCTGATGGAGGAAGACAAGCAGGCTGTAGGCTCGACCCTCGAAGACCATGCAAGAACGGTCGCCGAGGCGCTGGACGAGCAGGCCCGCGCGGTGCGCGCCGCGGTCGCCCAGCAAAACCAGGCGGTCCATGATTCCATTGCCGATCAAGCGGGCCAACTCACGGGCGCCCTTGACCAGCATCTCGAAAGCCTGGGCGATGCCCTTGCCAAGCACCGTGAAGGCGCTGACACCGCCATGACCGACGCCGCCCGGACCGCCACCGAACAGCTTGAAAGCCATGCCGCACGCATTCGCGAAGCGCTCGAAGCCCAGGGCTCCACCGCAGAAGATGTGCTGCGCCGCCATGGCGAAGCGTTCGACGAACGGCTCAAATCCGCTCTCGTGGCCGCCGACACGGCCTTGAAACAGGAATCGGGCGCCATCGACGAGGCGGTGGGGCTGGCCCAGACCCGGATGACTGCCCTCGCCCGGGATCTTGCCCGCGAGACCCAGGCCCTGACCGAGAATGCGGACAGTGCCGGCAAGCGGCTCAAATCCACCGAAGAATCGCTGACTGCCGGGCGCGAGGCACTGGCAACATTGGCCGACGAGCTTGAGGAAGGCCTGACCCAGGCTGCCGCGGCGCTCGATTCGCGCCGGCAGTCGCTGGAAGAGAGCGCCCGCGGCGCGGCCGAGACCATCGGCGAGGCGGTTTCCGCCCTTGCCGGCAACACCGGCACGATTTCAGAGGAAGCCCGGGCGATCGAGGAGCGCCTGAACGCCGTGACGTCGCTATCGACGGAACGTGCGGGCGCGCTCAAGGAAACCGGGAAAAGCCTGGTCGCCAGCGTGCGCGAGGTGGCGGAAGAAGCCGAGCGGGTGCTCACCCGGATGCGGGACACCGGTGCAAGCGGGCGCGAAGAGCAACAGCGGATCATGGCCGACTATGACGCCTTCGTGGAACGGCTCGCCACGACCCGTCAGGCGCTTCAGGCCGATATGGGCTCGATTGGCGACGCCGGCGATCGGGCGCGGCGGGAAATCGAGCGTGTCTCAAGCCTGCTGCGCGAAGATTCGGACGCGCTATCCGCCACCACCGAGCGGGCGGCCGAAGCCGCTGACCGCGTCGAAGGCTCGCTTAACAAACGGCTTCTCGCCATGCGCACCGTGGTCGACGATATCGACAACGCGGTGCGCGACGTCACCGCCCGGACCGAGCGGTTCGAGCGCGAAGCCGGTGAGAAGGCGCAAAGCAGCTTCGCCCGCACATCGAGCCTGATCCTCGAGGCCCTGGCCTCCGCCGCTATCGATATTGACCGCGCGCTCGAGACCGAAATTCCGGACACCATCTGGCAGCGCTATCTCAAGGGCGACCGCAGCATCTTCGCCCGGCGCATGCTCAGGCTCGGGCCCAAAAAGGTCCACGATTTCATCCTTGAGAAGTTCGAAAGCGACGGCGAATTCCGCGTCCACGTGGAGCGCTACCTGAGCGAATTCGAGGCGCTGATGAGTCAGGCCATGGCCGCCGACCCGAAAAACGTGTTGTCGGCAACGCTGGTGTCATCGGAATTGGGCAAGCTATACGTAGCGCTGGCCCAGGCACTCAAGCGGATTGGGTGAGGTGCGTTAGGCCGCCTGCTGGCGGCCGAGCTTGGCGATGAAGTAGTCGAGGTTCTCAGGGTCGAAGCCGTTCTCGAATTTTGTCAGCACCCGCTCGATCATAACCTTGCGGAACCGCACCCGATCATCGCCACTGTTGAGCTGCATGTCCTCGGCGACCTCAATGGCAGCCTGGCAGATCTCCAGCATCTTCTTCGACAGCTTGCACTTGTCAAACAGGGCTTCGAGCCCTTTGCCGCCCTTGTCATGAACCAGACGGTAAGCATTGGCGACCGGAATGTCGGCGAGCTTGGCAAGCGCCGCCTCGAAGAAGGTGGTGTCGCCCATGCACAGCGCCCGGAAAATCAGCGTCGGGGTCAGCCGGTTGTTGCGATGGAGCTGGTCCACAAGTTCGATCACATCACGCAGGTTGGTATCGGGCTGGAGAAGGCCGACTGTCGCTTTTTCCCGCGCGCTGAGGAAAAGGTCGGTCGCCACGTCAGCGGACATCGCATGGTGGGTCACCAAATGGTCCCTGATCTTGTCGGAGACCAGCGTCACCAGCCGCTCCGCCACCGTCAGCGGCAATTCAGAGCGCAGCGCCATCGGCTCGTTGATGTCCTTGTTGGTGCCGAACTTGTCGAGCACCACGTTCATGGTCTGCTCGGACAGTTTGGCGCCATCGTTCCGAACGAGCGTCGCGACGACCTTTTCGTTACCGGTGTCCACCAGCGCTTCGGAGACATGCTCCGACACCGACTCGCGCCGGGCCACGGCCTGCTGGTGATCCTCGCCCTTGTTGGCGATGATTTCGATCAGGTCCTCGTCCTTGAGCACCTCGGAAAATTCGATGATCGGCAGCGCCACGTCGGAGACGTCGTTGGCCAGGCTGAGCGCAATTTCGCGGGGAATATCTGGATTGTCCTTGAGGCTGTCGGAGAGCGCTTCGCGGACCCGGACTTCCACGTCCTTGACCATAACCCGGAAGATATCTTCAATCAGCGCGCGTTCCTTGGGGCCGAGTTCGGCTTCGCCATACTGGGCGCTGACCTTGCGGGCGGTATCGGTCCGGTTCTTTTCCGACGGATCGGTCAGCAACTTTGCAACGTCGGCCTGGGTCAATTTGTTGGTCAAGACCTGCCCCTCCATAGCGCAAGAACTCTGGGCGGAAACCACGCGTCTCCGCGAACACCTCTGAATTTTGGGAAAAACTGGTTAAACCGACGTTAATGCATTGCATTTCTTTATGAATTCTGCATCTTTGGGGCGCCATGTCCAGCCAATCACAAAGTCGGTACAGAAAGATAGGGGAGCAGTTGTGATCAGAATGGCGCGCGCCCTTTGGGCAGCCGTGGTAGTAATCTGTTTTTCTCATGCCGCGATGGCAGAGCCCCTTGCGGCTTCCGGGCCGACGCTGGATCAGCGCATCAACACGGCCATCGGGCCGTTTACCGACGCCTTCTCAGGCATCGTGTTTGCCGCCATCCCCGTCAATGGCATCGAATTTCCGGTCATTGTCATGTGGCTGATCACGGCCGGCGTGCTGCTGACCATTTACACCCGTTTCACGAACATTCGGCGTTTCGGTCTCGCGCTGCGTATTGTCCGGGGCGACTACGATGACCCCGAGGACCGGGGCGAGGTCACCCATTTCCAGGCCCTGTCGGCCGCCCTTTCGGGCACTGTCGGCCTTGGCAACATCGCCGGCGTGGCGGTCGCCATCGGGCTTGGTGGACCGGGCGCAACACTGTGGATGATCATCGCCGGATTCTTCGGCATGACCAGCAAGTTCATGGAATGCACACTGGCCACCAAATACCGCAAGATCCGCGAGGATGGCGTGGTTTCGGGCGGGCCGATGTACTACCTGAAGCAAGGCCTGGCGGAAAAAGGCATGCCCCGGATCGGCGCCGCACTTGCCGTCATTTTCTCGATCTTCTGCGTCTGCGGCTCGTTTGGCGGCGGCAACATGTTCCAGGTCAACCAGGCGTTCCAGCAGGTCGAGGGCATTACCGGCGGCGCAAACAGCTTCTTCCACGGCCAGGGCTGGATCTTCGGTCTTATCATGGCCGGCGTCGTGGGGCTGGTGATCATCGGCGGCATTCGCTCCATCGCCCGGGTGACGGCGAAGCTGGTCCCCATCATGTGCTTTATCTATGTGGGCGCCGCCATCGTCATTCTGTTCGAGCATGCGAGCGGTATACCGGCGGCCTTTCACGCCATCGTCTCCGGCGCCTTCTCGCCCGAGAGCATCGGCGGCGGTATTGTCGGCGTGATCATCCAGGGGTTTCGCCGGGCGACCTTCTCCAACGAGGCCGGGGTCGGCTCGGCCCCCATCGCCCACGCCGCGGTCAAGACCAACGAACCGGTCACCGAGGGGCTGGTGGCGCTCCTCGAGCCATTTATCGATACGGTGGTGATCTGCACCATGACGGCGCTGGTGATCGTCATCACAAATACCTACCAGCAAACCGATCTGGACGGCGTGAGCATGACGTCGGCGGCGTTTGGCGATGTGATTACCTGGTTCCCGCTGGTTCTGTCGCTCGCCGTGGTGCTGTTCGCCTTCTCGACCCAGATCACCTGGTCATATTATGGCCTCAAAGCATGGACATATTTGGTCGGTGATACGAAATCGGCGGAGCTGAGTTACAAGCTGTTGTTCTGCACCTTTACGGTGATCGGGGCCTCGCTTAATCTGGATAAGGTTGTTGATTTCTCGGATGCAGCCGTTTTTGCCATGTCGCTGCCCAATCTGATCGGCGTTTACATTCTGGCCCCGGTGGCGCGCAGAGAACTGGACAATTTTCTCGCGCGTATAAAGTCGGGCGAGGCAGCCGTCCGGGCCGGGGCATGAGGCGAAGAGTGTGGCGTGATCGATAACGACTAGGAGTTAACGTTAAGTGAGGTCTGGTATGAAAACTGTGATATCCATTATGACCCTTGCTAGTATGCTTTTGGCCGCGAGCCAGGCGCTGGCAGACGGCGACGCTGCCAAGGGTGCGCGCATCTTCAACCGCTGCAAGGCCTGTCACACGGTTGAAAAAGGCGGCCACAACAAAATGGGCCCCAACCTTTATGACGTCGTCGGCCGCAAGGCCGGCAGCGTCGATGGCTACCATTATTCGGACTCGCTCAAGAATTCCGGAATTGTCTGGACCGCGGACAACCTCGACAAGTGGCTCACCAATCCGCGCAAGTTCATCGCCGGTAACAAGATGCCGTTTCCCGGCCTCAGGAAAGAGGATGACCGCAAGGACGTGATTGCCTATCTCAAGTCGCTTGAGGCCAAATAAAGCCGGCCAGCGTTCGCTTGTTCCCAAGGGAGCTTACCCCATGACCGCTACCCTCATCCGTCGAAGCCGCCCATGGATCGCGAGTCTCATCCTCGCGGTGACTGCGGCTATGGCGCTTCCCGCTGCTGCTGCCGGAAAGATGCCTGACGAAGCCGAGGCCAAGACCTATATCGGACACGTGGCCGACGACTTTTTCGGTGTGCTGCGCAACCACCATATCGATGAGGCGACGCGGCGGGCGGAGTTGAAGAAACTGATGATCAGTCAGGTCGCGGTGAATTACATCGGCAAGCTCGCTCTCGGCCGGCGCATCCGGCCCGCACCGGGTTTGAGTCCCGATCAACGGACGGCCTATGAAGCCCAGCTTGCGGAATACAAAGACATCTTCCCGGATTTCCTGTTCGAAAAGATGTACGACCTGGTGCTCAAGAAGTTCAAGGACTCGGCTGTCGAAGTCGTGGGTGCAACCCCGATCCGCAACACCGATATGTTTGTCCACACCATCATCCACCGCCCGGCCGCGGAACCGGTGAATGCGGACTGGCGCGTGCGCCGGGACAATGACGGCAACCTCAAGATCATCGACGTCAAGGCCGAAGGGGTGAGCATGACGCTGACCCAGCGCGATGACTTCGCCTCGATCATCGGCGGCTCTGGCGACCTTGGTAAAATTCTCGACCACATGCGCGCCACCATCGCCGCTGACAGGGAAGGAAGCGCGCCCTCGTCCGCCGGCACTGCGCCGGCTGCGGACAAAACGGCGAAGCCCGGGGCGACCTAAGCGGTCCGGTACCGGCACTGCAGGTTAAGCTGGCCTGCGGTGTTGTGAACGGCGGCGAGGCAGGTTTCGGCCCGCCCCTCGGGCATGGACACGGCGAAGCTGGTAAGGTAGTGGCTCTGCCCGTCCGCGCCGACTTGCGCCCGGGAATTCATCCGCACCACGTTGGCCCCGTATTCGGCCAGAACCTCGGCCATCCGCGCAATCAGCCCGGGGCGGTCTCCCCCTTCCACATCGATGATATGGGTCACCTCCGCCGTCTCGCGATGGTCGGCGCTGAACGGAAAGGCGGTAACCTTGACCTCGGCGCTTCCCAGAACATCGAGCGCGTTCAAGGCGTCCTCGACGGCGGCCGGCGTGACGCTGCCCGGCAACTGCGCCACACAGGAAAACTCGCACCCCGAGCCCAGAACCGCAAACGAGGTGTCCGCCAGATTGGCGCCGAGATCGAAAAGTTCGCCGGTCACCGCGGCGATCAGGCCGACCTCGTCCGGGCTGACAATGGATATGAGAATGGTGTCTGCCGCCGCGCCATCCATGAAAATCCCCTTGTTATGACCTCGTTCGACTATTCGTCCATGATAGAGCCGCGCCGTCGCCGCGACAAATAGATTGGTGAACGCGACGCTCCCTTTGCCCGGACCGCCGCCCCGTGTAAAGTGACCGGCGAAGCGACGGACGGTATGGGGAAAGTCATGGATAAAAAGCTTCCGCATCTGGTGTTCGGCGGGCGGGTCATTGACCCGCAGGGCGTCGAGTTCGAGGATCTGGACAAGGTCGACATCGTCGGCATTTTTCCGGACTACAGGTCGGCGCTCGACGCCTGGCGCGCGGCCAGCCAGCAATCGGTGGACGACGCCTACGTGAAATATGTGATTGTCCACCTCCACAAGCTGCTGGAACCTGAGGACCATGACTGAGCCGGTTGAAATCGAGCGCAAATTCCTGGTCCGCGACCTCGGCTGGCGCGAAGGCGCGACGGGCGTGCGCATCAAACAGGGCTATATCGCCAACGCCGGCACCACGCTGGTCCGGGTGCGCGTCAAGGGCGACAAAGGCTTTCTCACCGTCAAGGCCGACCGCGACCGCGTGAGCCGGTGGGAATTCGAATATGAAATCCCGGTCGCGGACGCCGAGCGGATGCTCGACCTCCTTAGCCTCAGGCCGCCGATCGACAAGACGCGCTACGAGGTGGAGGTAGACGGGCTGACCTGGGAAGTGGACATCTTCGAAGGCGCCAACGCCGGGCTCGTGATGGCCGAAGTGGAGCTCGCACGCGCCGACCAGCCGTTTACCCGGCCCGACTGGGCCGGCCCGGACGTCACCGGCGATCCGCGGTTTTTTAATGCGTATCTCAGCGAAAAACCGTTCAGCAGGTGGGGGGTGGGGTATGAGGCGTTGTTGGGGAGGGTGAAGGGTTAGTATGTAGCCGTCGACCTCGCCCAATACCTTCATTCCGGGCGAAGCGTAGCGTAGACCCGGAATCCATCTTTCTGCATAGAGCCAAGCTGCTGAATGGATTCCCACGTCCACGGGAGCTACTAACAAAATTAGGCACACCGCGCTCGGTATTCCTAGAATTCCCATCTCATCTCTAATCAGGCCGGTAGGTGGCTGGCGCATCAAGCCACGACAGCACCGAATCAGTAGTGATTCAAGCTCTGCTCTTCTGCAACCTACATACTTTCCATCTTATCCTTTCGGTTCTTGCTGATCGAGATCGTCGCAATTCTCAACATTATTGGGGGAATGTTTGCTATTGAGCCCAGCGGATTGAGATTCAAATTTGACTTTCTATATTATGCGGCTATTTTAAAGGGTAGCCATTAAACCGGAAAAGGGAAATCCTTTGTCTTTGCCAATCAGAACTACAGTCGCCGACATCGAAGCCATCTGCGGCTATCTTGCAACAAAGCCCACGGGAGCAACGCGAGCTGAAGCCAAAGCTGTTCTGGACAACAAAGTCCTAGACGGGCGAAAGTTAGCCGCGCTTAAGCTCTGGGGGCTTATTGAGGACAACGGCGACAAAATGCGGGTCACCGAGCGAGGGCGTCGGGTCGCAAAGGACAAGGGCGCTCACAGAGCACTGTCGTGCCTTGAGGCCGTAGAAAATGTTAAGCCGTATAAGGCACTTATCGAACGGATAGTGCATCGAGGAGAGTTTACCATCACTGCCACCGATGTCGCTGCCCATTGGCACCAACACTTCAAATCCGACGTCTCGGACAGCGACAAAATCCTGAATGATCAAGCCGTTTGCTTCTTCCAACTAGCTGAAGGTGCCGACTTAGGAACGCTGACCATCGGACGGCGGGGGCAACCCACACGCTTTGACTTTGATGAGAACAATGCTCGCGCGTTCGTAGAAAACGGTGTTGCGGACTCCGCTGAGGAACGTGATGAACTTCACGACGAAACAGACGAGGTTCCCGCACCGAATGAACCCGGTGTTCCGGATGCAGAAATCAAGGCGCCCAAGAAAGGGGCAGCAGAAGGAAATCGGGTCTTCATCACCCATGGTAAGAATAAGAAGATTCTAGACCAGGTGAAGGAATTGGTTGCGTTCGGAAAATTCGAGGCCGTAGTAGCGCAAGAGCACGAGACATCGGCGAAACCAGTACCGGAAAAGGTCATGGACGACATGCGCGATTGTCAGGCGGCAGTGATTCACGTAGGTGTGGACGGTGTTCTGTTCGATAATGATGGTAAAGAGGTGCGGCTGATCAACGGAAACGTGCTCATTGAGATTGGCGCAGCGATGGCGCTTTACGGTCGCAACTTCATCCTCTTGGTGGAGGAAGGAGTGCAACTCCCTTCTAACCTTCAAGGCCTGTATGAATGCCGTTACAGTGGAGACGAACTCAATATGCCAGCTACGATGAAGCTCCTTAAAGCGTTTAACGACTTCAAATAGGTGGAGTGAGCGTGCGCGGATCGCGGGCATCGGGTGACGGTCAAATCAAGCCAAAAATATTGCCGTTGCCCAGTGGTACTGCCTGCTACGTCTTGCGAAAGAGGCCATCTTGAGGTCGCAGTATACACCTTAGGTCTCTTCTAGATTCCGTAACACTCGGGGGCAGTGCACCTAATTGTTTAAGGCTCGACCCGTGGGCGACACTGCTCTGGATTTCCGCTTTTGCTGACGCTGCCCTTCGGGTCGCGGGAATGACACCTAAGAAGGGCGGCAATATTCCCCTACCCCAACCGCCCGGCGATTTCGTCCCAGAGCTCCGCGAAGGCGCGGCTGGCGTTGGAGCGCGGCGCATAGGCGCCGACGGGCTGGCGCTCGTACCCCATACGCTCCACCATGCTGGCATAGGGAATATGGGTCGCGAGCATTTCATTGTGGGTTTCCGGCAGGTCGGCGAGGATCTGTTTATGCATATTCTTGCGCCGGTCAACCATGGAAAAGAACGGCAGGATCGCGGTCCTTTTGATCTTGTGTTTGGCGCAGAACTCCTCGAGCTGGTCGAAGGTCCGGAGCGACAGCGTGGTGGGGATCAGCGGAATGATCAGCGCGTCGGCCGCCAGCATGATGCTTTCCGACAAAAGCGTGATGCCGGGCGGGCAGTCGAGGATCACATAGTCATAGTCGGACTTGAGCGGTTGCAAGAGCTTGCGCAGCCGCCGCGTCGGCTTTTTCAGATCATCGAGCAACAGGTCCAGGTTGCGGTAGGAAAAATCGGCGGGCATCAGGTCGAGGTTATCGAAGTCGGTGCCCTTGATGCTGTCGACAAGCTCCTTCTTGCCGGCGATCAGTTTCTTGCCGCCCCCTTTGACCCTGGGCTTGATCCGAAAGTAGAAGCTCGCCGCGCCTTGCGGATCGAGATCCCACAGCAGCACCCGCGCGCCCGAGCGCGCCGCCTCATAGGCCAGGTTCACCGCCGCCGCCGTTTTGCCAACGCCGCCCTTGATGTTGTATGTGGCCAGAATAATCATTGCGTTGTTCACTTCTTGTAAAGCGCTTTCATTTCAGCGCGGCCGCCCCTGGACGCAAACTCTTCGAAAATTGCCGCAAAGGCCGCCCGGGCCGCACGCTGCTTTTCCATCAGGGCATCGGCCAGGATCGCCATGGCCATGAGCGTTTCGCGTGGCGCCGTGCCCGCCCGTTCCATCTCTCTGGCGAACCCGGTCAGCGTTTCGGCCTGAACGGCGAAATCCTGGAATTCACCAAGGTCATCCTGCAGCGCCTTCATCGCCCTGATACGGTCTTTGACCTTTGCGCCGTCATGCAGGCTTTCGAAGAATTCCATCAGGTAGCGCAGCTTCTTGCAGGTGATCCTGAGCTCGTGGAGCGCTTCGGCGGGACTTGCGTCGTCGATGGCCCGGCCCTCCGCGATAACCTTTTTGTAAAGCTTCCAGATGCGCTTGTCCCCCAGCTTGATCACCGGCGTGGCGGCGTCAGGCGCCTTGTTCTTGGCTGTCAGCGTGTCAAGCGCCTCCCCCCAGTTTTTCTTCAACCGGGCGTAGCGCTTGCCCTGGAGCGTGCGGACCACCCCCTTGTGCGCCACCGCGCGCCGGCGCGCGAGCTCATCCCTCAACGGATCGAAACTGTCTCGGAACGCCTTGGGCAGGAACCGCCGGTATTTTTCAAAGTCCAGAAGATAGACATCGAGGTCCCTCTGCGGCGTGGTGACCCGGCCGAGCCAGCGGAACGATTTCTTGTATCGTGCGACAAGGCGCGCGGGCAGCACCTCCTTGCCGTGCGCCAGCGCCGACCGGGTACGCCGGATCGCCACCCGGAAGTCGTGCAGAAACTCGGTGTCAACGTCCGCGATCACCCCCGCTTCGTTGGCGGCCATGGCGTCAAACAGAGTGCGCAAAATGACCTGCATGGCCTCGTCGGCCCGCATTTCCGGTAACAGCGACAGCCTGAGCCTGGAGGAATAATCGCCGGGCGTCAGCGCGGCCTGCGCCATGGCCAAGTCGTAAAGGCTGCCCTTCCGTTCGGCAAACAGCGGGTGCTTGCCAAGCTTTGCGGTGACGCTGCCAAGCGCCTTGTCGAAGCCCCTCACCGGCTCCAGATAAAGCCGGACCCCAAACGCTTTTCCCTTGCGCGCGTCGGGCGGGAGCGCCTGCACATCCTCCAGGCTGCCGCGCACCACGTCCTTGCCTTCCCGGTCACGGACAACAAATGACCTGCGCCGTCCTTTAAGCCGCACCCGCGGCATCAGGGCGCGCATGGAAAGAAGCGGGCCGAGCCGGTCGCGCAAAAACCCTTCCGGCAGATCGCCGGCAAATCGGGGCATGGCGCGATGGTCGACGACCACCACCGGCGCCCCGGTGTCATATTCGGAAAGGACGAGCGCTTTGCGCCCGCCGGCGACGAGCCGTTCGAGAACGAAGCCGCTGCCGTAAAGCCGCCAGTCGAAACTATCGAGAAAAGTGCGGTCGACCGACTGTTCGCGCCCGACCCCGGCCCCCGGAACCTTGGCTAAAACACCGGCCGCATCGCCAAGCGTCTTGCTGCCCGCGACTTCGAAATGCGATTGTCCGTCCGCCATACCCATCCCACACCCGGCCCCCAAGCCGTAGAGAACCACCACGGTTAACGCACAGCAGTATGAACCATTTGTGACGGTTGGTTAAGACGTTGGTTTCAGCCGGTGAACCCGGTTGAGGAAGCTCCTGAGAAATGTGCGGCGCCGGTCCGCCTCGGCAAGGGGCTGACCTTCAGTCATGGCGTCGCTCTGGGCGAAAAGCAGGGTGGCGTGGGCTTCCCCGTAACAGCGCCGGACCGCTTCCACATGTTTGGGCGGCGCTTGCGCCCGCCACCGGGTCAAGGTGAGATCGGCCCCCATCACGTCGTCGAGCGAGGGTGGAAAGGGCTCGTCGGTGGTGGTTTCAAGATCCCTGAGGCGCGCCAGAAGCTGGTCTATCGCCTGCCCCGTCTTGTCGCTCGCTGTCGCTTTTCCAGACATGGCCCGTCCCCGTTCGTTCCCTGCGTCCGGCTCGGGACGCCACATGGAAAGGACGAACGGGGATGGCACGCCGTGAATGAGAAAACGGGCGGCGATGATCAGGCTACCTTGTTGTGCTGATGCTGGGCCGCGCCGGCGTCAATATCGGGGCTGTAGTTGCGCCCGAAACGGTTGGCGATGAAATCGTCGAAGTTCACGTCTTCCTGGCGGACAAAGCCCGATTGCGGCAGCTTGCCGTGGGCCAGAAGGTCGATGACGCCGCATACGCCGGACGCGGTGGTGATCTGGATGGCGCTGAACCGCTTTCCGTAAAGGTCGCGGGCATAGATCTTGCGGGCGAAGGACTCCTGGGTCAGCCGGCCGTCCTTCATGCCGCTCACCGTGACGAACACCAGCACCACATCCTGCATGGTGGTGGGCAGCGCATATTCGAAAATATCCTTCAGCATGTCTTGGCGCTCGCCCATGCGCAAATCGCGGATCAGGAGCTTCATCACATCGCGGTGGCCGGGATAGCGCACTGACTTGTAATTGAGGTTGTCGACCTTGCCTTTGAGCGTCTCGCACAGCGTGCCGAGCCCGCCCGAGGTGTTGAACGCCTCGTAGGTCACGCCGTCGAGCGAGAAGGTCTCCGCCTCTTCGAGCGGCGGCACCTCCCGGATCTCGCCGTCGACGATGGCCTCGCAGGGCTGGCAGTATTCGTTGATGATGCCATCGGTGCTCCAGGTCAGGTTGTATTTGAGCGCGTTGGTCGGATATTGCGCCAGCGCGCCGACCCGCATTTTGACCTCGTGCAGACTGTCAAAGCGCTTGGCAAGGTCGTAGGCGACGATGGAGATGAAGCCGGGCGCGAGCCCCGACTGCGGCATGAAGGCGACTGGCGCGTCTTTGGCGAGCTCCTTGACGACGCGGGTGCTGGCCACATCCTCGGTCAGGTCGAAATAATTGACCTTGGCCCTGGCGGCTGCCCGGGCAATAAGCGGCGTCAGGTTATAGGGAAGCGCACTCAGAACCGCCCATTTGCCGGCGAGCGCACGCCCAAGCGCCGCTTCGTCCTTGATATCGAGCTTGAGCGTCTCGACACCGGTTTCGGCCTTCACACGGGCGAGGCTCGTCTCGTCCCGGTCTGCGACGGTGACGGCGTAGTCGCCGGTGCTGCCGAGGAACGCCGAAATGGTGCCGCCGATCTTGCCGGCACCGAGAAGAAGTATGCCCTTTGTCATGTCTGCCCTCTTTTGGAACTGAATAATCAGATATCAGGCTATCGCGCATAGGCGTCGGTTTGAAGTGGTCAATGTGACGGAACAACGGTATAATTATGACATATTAACGGTTCCGGGATACAAAACGACGATGGATGACACCGACCGCAAACTCATTGCCCTCTTGGAGGCCGACGCCCGCCAGCCCACGGCGGTGCTCGCGCGCAAGCTCGATCTCTCTCGCTCCACCGTGCAGGACCGCCTGCGCCGGCTCGAAGAAAAGGGCATCGTCGGCGGCTATACGGTGCGCCTCAGGGACGACTTCGCGCGCCGGCTGATTACCGCGCACGTGATGATCAGCGTGAACCCGAAGTTTGGCGACCGGGTGGTCCATGCCCTGAAACAGATGCCGGGCCTGCGCGCGCTCCACGCGATCAGCGGGGTCTATGACCTGATTGCGGTGGTCCGCGCCGAAACCACCGCCGAGATCGACGCCATGCTGGACCAGATCGGCGCCATCACGGGAATCGAGAAGACCATGTCCTCGATCGTGCTGTCGACCAAGTTCGAACGGTAGCGGCTCAGTACACCGGTGCGTTCTTGTAGTCGCGCACGTCGCCGCGGGCTGCGATGGCGGCGTCGAGGCTCTTGGCAACGTCCCCTGCGCCCTTGACCCCGGCGTCCGCCGCCAGCGCCGCCCAGCCCTGGGCATATTGTGCGCGGTTCTCATAGGTGTATCGATTGCCTTTTGCGTCGCGCATGTTGGTCGGGATCAGCTTGTCCCGCGGCCAGTCGCGAAACGCCGACGTCATGATGCTTTTCAAGTAGGGCTCCCGGCCTTTGTAGGTGTAGGGCTTTTCCGCCTCGATGTGGTAGTGGCTGTTGTCCACGCCCTTGATCCCCCAGGCGTCGATCTTGGCCGTGAGCTGGCCGAAATGCCACGCACTGATCGGCAGCCATTCCTTGAATCCGAGCCCGACCATATGGCCAAGGGTTTGCCCGATAAAGGATTCCATCCAGGCGGTAAAGTAATGGTGCCCGCTTCCCCGCATTGCGCCCTTGTTCCAGCCGATGACCCGCCATTCCTGCCTGAGCGGATCGGGGCTGTGGACAAAGTTTGAAAGCATGTAATCGAGGTTGGCCCGCATGGCGCCCTGGTAATAGCTGTGCTGCGTCAGGCCAAGCGATTGCAACCGAGCGAGCCGGGCCAGGTTGCGCATCATCCAGGCGTAATGGCGGCCATTGTAGCCGTAGCCCATATCGCGTGAATAAAGCTCCTCGGCCGCATTTTCGTCCGTACCGTAGAGCCACTGCATGTACCAGCGGTAAATCTGCTCGGCCGGGAAAATGTACCACGGGTCGCCGGTCTCGAGATGCGCGCAGTACCAGTAGCACGGCGTGTGGGCATACTCGATCCCCCACTTGCCGCCCTGCCACGTTAGCGTCGTCATCAGGGCCTTGTTTTTCCAGTCTTCGCGCGGAATGGTATCGGCCAGCTTGAGCGTGAGGGTGCGGTAGCGGGCGTCGCGGGTGGCGATCCACGCGGCGTACTCCTCGGGCACCAGGCCGATCTCGTTGCGCTCACCGCCCTCGCCGTTGGGCGTGAAGCGCTCCGCGTCCTGCTCCACCGCGTGGTAAGCCTTGGCCGTCTTCCGATAGCCCGGCACCCAGCCCCGGGCGATCAACTGGTCCACGTCGCCGTAGGGGATATCACCTGATGGCGGTGGCGATGTCAGGGGCGCGCCCGCCATGCCGGCAGGCAGATAAACCAGACCCCCGACCGCCGCAATCAGGCCCCGATTGAAATCACGGCGCGACAGGCCAGGCAGAGCGCGGGCGCGGTTTTGCATGACGGCCTTCCCTGCGATACTCACAAACGATGCTGTCCTTTTCTGACCTGAAGACCATAGGGAACAATCACGGCATGATTGTGAACAAACTTGGTAACAGGAGACATCATCGCCGCAACGCGCTGCAAGGGCAACAGAATTGCCCCCCTGGGCCGTGACCGTTTATGAGTTTACGGCCCGGGTTTCGACCGCGTCAAAATAGGGCAGCAGCCCGGTTTCCGGATCGCAGTTTACATAGTCAAAAGCGCACCCTTCGGCCGGAAGCGCGGACACTTCGTGCCAAAGCCGGAGGCCAAGTTCGAAGTTGTGTTTGACGGCCATGTTCTGGAATTCGCCGAAAATGGCGAGGAGAGTCGGATGACTTTTCGACCAGTCTTCCAGATGCTGAAGTGAAAGAAAATAAGCCAGTCCGAAGGATCGCGGACGTGGCGAAGCGTCAAGTCCGGTCTCCTCCATGAACCGACAGGTGGCGCAGCCGGTCTCTAGCGGATTCTCGGCCAAAAACGTCATGCCAGCCTCCTGGACTTGCTTCGGGAAAGTGGAGAGGCGATTTTCTGTTCAGGCGGTCATGCGCTCGAACTGAACAGGGCTTTTGTAGTCCAGTGCCGAGTGCCGCCTGATGGGATTGTAAAATCCATCGATGTAACGGGCAATGGCGTTTGTGGCCTGATTCCTTGTATGGAAGACCGTTTTCCAGACAAGTTCCGACTTCAGGGTTTTGAAGAACGTCTCGACCATGGCGTTATCCCCCGGGTCTGGCTTTGCCAGCCCGAGGGCAGGCTCCACAGTTGCCCCTCCCGGACATGGATATCGTGATGGCGTTGTTAGCAAGCATCGCCTGGTAGTCGATTGAGCAATACTGGGCGGATTCAAGTGGTCGTCGCAACGGTTCCTGAATGGAGGTTGCAATGACGACACTAAAACGACGCCCGGAGCGATCCGGGCGGGTTAAACTGAGCTCTCCCGGGCGACCGCCGGTGGCACGCCGAGAGCAAATACAGCATTTCTGGACTTTGATTGCGGATGGTCTGCCCAGCGAAGAGGCAGCCATCCAGGCTGGGATGTCACCGCCGGTCGGCGTCCGATGGTTTCGGAGTTCAGGCGGCATACCACCTTCACATTTCGCGAGATCGGCTCCTGCGCGCTCCGGTCGATATTTGTCCTTCGCAGACCGGGAAGAGATAGCGCTTTTGCGTGCGAAAGGCGCAGGGGTTTGCGATATTGCCCGTCACCTGTCCCGTGCGCCATCGACAATATCGCGGGAATTGCGGCGAAACGCGGCAACGCGGAGCGGCGGGTTCGACTATCGCGCGACGACGGCACAGTGGCATGC
The DNA here is from genome assembly GCA_963746725.1 of uncultured Alphaproteobacteria bacterium. GTDB lineage: Bacteria > Pseudomonadota > Alphaproteobacteria > Sphingomonadales > Govanellaceae > J090. The sequence continues at coordinate 145,489 of CAVVCF010000006.1, forward strand.
TGATCGTGCAGCCCGTCGCCCAAAGGCCTCAAAGCTAGCGTCGCACGAGGCTCTCAGGCAATATGTTGAGGAGCGGCTTTCCGGGAAAATCATCGCCCCGGATGGAACGGCTATTTCTGCACCGCAGGTGAGCTGGAACGGGCGCAATCCCGGACGTCGCAAGCCTAGGAAATGGCCCCTCGCCTGGAGCCCGGAACAGATAGCCAGACGACTGCCCGTACATTTCCCCGAGGATCTGACCATGCGGATCAGCCACGAAGCGATTTACCAGGCCTTGTTCGTGCAGGGGCGTGGCGCGTTGCGCCGTGAATTGACGGCCTGTCTACGAACAGGGCGCGCTTTGCGCCTCCCTAGGGCGCGGGCACGCAGTAAAGGAAAAGGCTTTGTCTCTTCGGAAATCATGATCAGTGAAAGACCGCCTGAGGTAGCAGATCGCGCTGTTCCCGGGCATTGGGAAGGTGATCTCATCCTTGGGCTTGGCAGTTCTGCGATTGGCACCCTGGTCGAGCGGTCTACCCGGTTCACGATCCTTCTCCATCTACCTCGTATGACGGGATACGGGAAGATTTCGCGGATCAAGTATGGTCCAGCTCTGGCTGGTCACGGTGCGGAAGCTGTCCGGGATGCAATCGCTGTAGCCATTAGGACCTTGCCTGAACATATGCGGAGGTCACTGACCTGGGACCAGGGTGCCGAGATGGCGCAACATGCCCAACTGCGGATCGATACCCGGCTGCAGGTTTACTTCTGTGATCCCCAAAGCCCCTGGCAACGGGGAACCAACGAAAATACAAACGGGCTTCTGCGCCAATACTTCCCCAAGGGCACAGACCTTAGCGGCCACAGCAGCGCCAATCTCGAGGCGGTCGCTCTGACGCTGAACTCAAGACCAAGGAAAACTTTGAACTGGATGACACCTGCGGAAGCACTGGACCGCTATCTAAAATGATGTACGCTCAACCGTTGCGACGATCACTTGAATCCGCCCTGGCTGCCACGATCAGAGTGATGGATCAGGCCCTCTGCCGGCTGGCGTAGGACAATGGCCTTTCGCAAAGCTTTGAGAGCCAGCATCCTGTGCAGTCTGTCAGCGGTTGCCCAGCCGACGACGCGGCGAGCAAAAAGGTCAATGACAACAGCAAGGTATAGCCAGCCTTCTTTGGTCCAGATATACGAGATTTGTCCTCCGGCTTCGCCTCCGTTCAGCTTCGCTAACTGCTCCCCATTTCTGATTGGGGCCGCCCGCAACAAAATCCTGATTTATGATGTTGGGGGCGACCGGGAAGGCATGGTGACTATCCGTGGTTCGCCTGAACCGCCGCTTCTAGCGGGCGTGCAGACCGTTTTCCCGCATCAGCCGGGCTACCCGCCGACGGCCGACGGCAAGGCCCTGGTCCTGCAATTCCCGTGTCATGCGCGGACTTCCGTAGGTCTCATTCGACATGGCATAGGACGAACGGATATGGGCCAGCATGACCATGTCATCGCGCTGACGGCGGCAGGCCGGTCTGCTCTTCCAGGTATAATAGCCGCTCTGACTGACGCCCATGACATGACAAAGGCGGTGTGCGGGGAATAGCTCTTTCGCCTGATCGATGAAACGGAACTTCATCGACTTCCCTCCCGGGCGAAAAAAGCTGTCGCCTTCTTGAGGATGTCCCGCTCCTGGCGCAGGATCTCATTTTCCCGTCGCAGCCGCTTCAACTCCGCCATCATGTCCTCAGCCGGATCGCGCAGGGACGGATCGTCCATCACCGCATCCCGACTTTTGGCCAGCCATCGGGTCAGGGTAGACAGGCCAATGCCAAGGTCATCCGCCACCTCCCGGCGCGTCCGTCCGCTCGTCTGGGCAAGCCGCACGGCTTCCCGTTCAAATTCCTTCGTAAATCGCTGCTTCGTTATAAAGGCCTCCTTTTAACTCAGGAAAACCTCTCCACTTTCCCGAAGCAAGTCCATGGCGGCAACCGCTGGGGCACGGTCTGCTCCCTCATCGAGACTGCAAGACTTAACGGTATCGAGCCCTGGGCCTACATCAACGACATCCTCGAGCGCATGACAAACGGTCATCCAGCATCCCAAATCGACGACCTCCTCCCTTGGAACCGGACACCCCAAAATACCGTCAACTGAAAATCAGGTGTCAGAAATGGACGCTTACCTCTTCTCCTGATGGTTTTTCATCGCTCGTCATAGGTCATGTTCCCTCCATGCAAATCAATTTACACAAGGTGTCCCACGAGCTCATACATTCTCTACAATCTGACTTCTCGAAACACCATGCGCTATCTCCGGAACGCCGCAATGGAGAAGTGGAAAATCGCGTCCGCTCCAGCCGGATGAAAATCAGGTTGGCGCCCTCGCTCAAGCTCGAAAAGTTAAACTGACAAGCCCCTCTCAGAGCGTCGTCCAGACAAGACAAACCCGGTTGCAGATTTTCGGTTGCTTAAGCAACCATATTCAACTAAAGTAATTCTGTCCATCGCCTACCCCGTGGATGTCGATTTAAAAGTAGCAACACACCCGGTTCTGCCAAGAGGACGGTCTAACGCCGTGAATATCAACACACTCGACCTCAACCTGTTGCTGGTGTTCGACGCTTTGCAGCGCAGTCATAGTGTCACCCTCGCCGGGGAGCAACTATGCATTTCCCAGTCGGGCGTTAGCAACGCGTTACGTCGGCTGCGCGATGCTTTCGGCGACGAGCTGTTCGTGCGTACCAACAGCGGCATGATGCCCACCCCATTGGCGGAATCGATGGCCGAGCCTATCCATGCTGCCTTGCAACAGATTCGCCAGGCGGTAGAAAACCGGGGCTATTTCGATGCCGCCAACAGCACGCGGCACTTTCGCCTAGCACTCAGTGATGTCGGCCAGATGTTACTGTTCCCACATCTGCTGTCATACATTGACAAGCACGCGCCAAACATCTCGCTCGAAACCGTACCCCTGTCGCGTAATGGCTTAGCGGAGCAGATGAGCGCTGGCGAAATTGACCTAGCGATTGGCGTGGCGAGACCACTGGGGGCCGGCTTTTTCCGGCACCGATTCCGTCGCCTTCGTTTCGTTTGCGTGGCTAGCAAGAACCACCCCACCATTCGAGGCAGCATTAGCCTCGAGCAGTTCCTGCAGGCTTCATTCATAGAGTATGAACCAACCGGCGGCAGCTATAAGCATTTCCTGAAGCATGCAGACCGACTATTCGAGGAGAACAACATCCAGCGTAAGGTATCCGTGAAGATGGCATACCTGTCGGGAATCGAATCCATCATTGCCGGTTCAGATCGCATCGCAGTGGTTACCGAAGCCTTGGTTACTTGCATGGACCTGGAAAACACGGTTCAGGTCATAGACTTGCCATTCGACATTCCGACACTTGATGTAACGCTGCAGTGGCATGAACGTATCGACAAAGACCCTGCGCAAGCGTGGCTGCACAAGGCGGTTATCCAAGTCGCCGAAAATCTAGGCAAAGATAACATCATGCCTGTTAATGTCGGCAATTCCAGGCCTTCAGTGGCGCTGGCTTTAGTCGGGTCAAATTCAACGGATCGGCAGCTTTCTAAAACTTCAGCTAAATACAAGTGAGTCTGACAGGAGATTTTCGTGCTATTTGATGTAATACTACAGCCCAGTGGCAATCGGTTCACCGTACCGGAAGGTACCTCCATTCTTAAAGCCGGCCACGACGCTAATATCCCCTTACCCTATAGCTGCCGGGCCGGGGCGTGTCGTACCTGTCGGGGTCGTATTCTGGAGGGCCAGGTCGACTACGGGCATGTGCATCCGACTTACCTGCCTCCTGAAGAGCGCGAGCAGGGCTATGCCCTGCTGTGCCAGGCGCAGCCGCTCAGCGACCTTGTTATAGAGGTCCAGGAACTGGACATCATGGGCAGCATTCGCTCACGGATATGCCCGGGGAGAGTCATGGAAATGCGACGGGTCACTCCCGATGTGATGATTTTCCGCATAAAACTACCTATGAACGAGGACGTGCAGTTTCTGGCCGGACAGTTCGTTGAGTTCGTTCTCGCCAACGGCGAGCGGCGCGAATACTCGATCGCATCGGCACCCTCGATCGGGGGAGTGAGAAGCATCGAGTTGCACGTGCGTCATACCCCGGGTGGTTTGTTCACGGACTATGTTTTCGACGGTATGCAGGTGCATGACCTGGTTCGCATGGAACTCCCCCTGGGGAGTTTCTTCTTGCGCGAAAACAGCGACAAGCCCATAGTTTTGCTGGCCAGCGGCACCGGTTTCGCCCCCATCAAATCAATCCTAGATTATGCGCAGCAGAAGCAGTTCAACCGGCCCATGACATTGTACTGGGGCGGGCGCACTCGCGCAGACCTTTACGAAATGGATTGGGTCGAACAATACGCAGTAGCAAACGAAAATTTTCAATTTATCCCCGTCGTATCAGAGGCGACGCCCGCATGTGGCTGGAACGGCCGCACGGGCTTTGTCCATCGCGCTGTCATGGAGGACTTTCCCGACCTGTCCAAACACCAGGTTTATGCCTGTGGTGCGCCCATAGTGATCGAGTCTGCCAAGCATGACTTTGCAGAACAATGTGGGTTGCCACCGCAGGAGTTCTTTGCCGATTCTTTCCTCGATGCCGGAGATCGGGCACGAGCCCGAAGCTAAGAGCATGAATCCCTTGAACTTAAGGAGATCAATATGAAAAGTTCAGTAGAGATGTTTGGCGACTTGCGCGCAAAGGGTCGCACCAAAGAATTCCATTGTCAAGCCAAGAACCATGAGCCACGGCACGATGGAAGTTTACAAATTGAGTGAGTCACGCCGTTTCTACGAGGAGTTCCTGGGCCTGGAAACGGCGAGGCATTCGCCCGGAGCGTTGGCAGTCCGCTGCTCGAGTTCATCGCACGTCATCGCCATAGAGTCTGGTGCCAAGTTGCGACCGGTGCACGTCTTCAATCACTGGGGACTGGACCTCGAGTCCGTCGAAGCCGTTGACGAAGCTCACCGCGCCGCACACGAATACAAGGACAAATACGGAATCCGTAGCATCTGGAAGCCCACCTTCCAACACGGCATCTACTCATTCTATATGGAAGACCTCGATCACAATTGGTGGGAATATCAATACTATGACGGCGACGAGACAGAGGATATGTTCGACTTCGGTGACCGCTACACCGACGAAGGCGAACCGCTGTAACGGGTGTCGTTCATCGAACCGCGTATTTGGTCGTCGCGAGCCCGTAGAGCCGTAGGTCAGGAGCCGGCGGTGGGTGCCTGAAGCGGCGCAGGTCGCCGGCCTCCGCGAGGATGGTAAGCGCGTTGATCGGACCGATCCCGGGGATCATGCGCAGGAGCTGATAGTCACGGTTAGCAGCCAGCGCTTCATGGGCAATGCGTTCGATCTCGTTACGCTGCTGAATAAGGGTTCGAGCCTGAGCGATGACCATACGAAACATCGTGACCGCAGTGGAGTCCTCGTCAACCGGCAGCGCCATTGATGCACAGGCGGTCTCATAAATATCGTTGACTACCCTGGCCTTGGAGACCTTGCGTCCGATCAAGGTGATGCTGCCCGGCGTTGGAAACCGCTCGATCAGGGCCAGAAACCAATCCGAACAGGTCCATCCTGACCACTCGAAGGCACCAACTGTCCGATAAAGTGTCGGCTTCTACAATTTATGCGATTGAGTGCTGTAGCTCGCCGATGCCTTCAATCGCCATACGCACCTTGTCGCCCAACTCAAGAAAGACCCCTCTGCCGGCGCCAACCCCTGCGGGCGTGCCGGTGAGAATTATGTCACCGGGATATAGCGTTTTATTGATGGACAGCTTTGCAATTTGCTGGGCCACGCTGTAAACCATCTGGTCTGTATTGGAGTCCTGCATCAGTTTGTCGTTGACCCATAGCTTAAGGTCAAGCTGTTGGGAATCCGAAATCTGGCTGGCGGGCGTTATCCACGGGCCGCAAGGAAGCGATCCCTCGAAACACTTGTGTTCAGTCCAGTCTATGCGGAAGGGCATTGCGTTATGCACTTCCTGGCGAATGGCCAGATCGCGCGCGGACAAATCGTTACAGATCGTGTATCCCGCCACATGCTCCAGCGCACGTTCCACCGGTACGCCTCGCGCCGTGGTGCCGATGACAGCAGCCAGTTCTATTTCCCAGTCCAGCCGTTGCGAGCCGTGCGGTTTTTGCACCCTCGTGCCGGGTCCAACGATACTTCCGCGCACCGTGCTGACAAGGTGCCAGGGCTCATCGCCTACCAACTCGCGCTCGGCAATGTCCGGCGGCAAGTCCTTCAGCATCGGACGCATCTCGTTAATGTGATCGGTGTAGTTGGCACCACAGCAGTAGACTGCACCCGGGTTTGGAATCGGTGCCAGTAGTTCACCGTCAACCAGCGGCAGGCCAGCGGCTGCTGATGCGTCGATGTGTTTGGCGGCGTCTTGCAATAGTTTTTCAGTATTCCCCCAATCATTGAGGATGTCTATCATAGTTGGATAGCGCCCAAGCCCGGGTAAATCGGCGACGTGATAGACCGCGCTATTTACCAAAATACCTGCAGCTGCTTCGCCAGTTTTGGTGCGGTAAGTTAATAGTTGGTATTTCATTTCTGCTCCCTAAGTCGCTTGGTTGCGTATTCATTTTAGTGTTTGATTGCTAGGCAGGTGCATACACCGCCGCGACCTTGGAAGAATTCAAAATTCCCGTTTCCACAAAGTCTGAGTATTCGAGCTTGGCACCAAGCTCTTGCATTGCTCCGAGCAATGGGTGCCAATTCAACATTTCCTGCTGCCCCAACTCCTCAAGCTGTTCCAGCTTGTAGTTGCGCCAGTATTCAAAATCACCGTCCTGCATCGCCTGATAAAGCAGCCGGTCGGAGGCCACATCCGGTGCAAGGCGATAGGTTTTATCGCAGAGGAACGCATGCGACCAACTGGAAGAGGCGAGCAAGGCTACGCGCCAGGGACTGTCACGAAGAATGCGCGCAACCGCACTGCCCATGTCGAAACAGCGTTTTGGAGATGGTGATGGCGGATCGGCGGGGCGACCGCGGTCTTTCCAACGGCTGACATAGCCGCGATAACTGATTACCTGACTGCCATAGCAATTGATCGGCATTGCCACCACCGGCCAGTCGAAGCCAGTCCGGTCATAGTCCAGGTACAGCACGGCATTGAGAAAAGCGTGAGCAAGGCCGGGATGGTGGAGGGGGCGATAGGCATAGGCGACGTCGAACTCGGCTTGGAGCAATTTCGTGGCAAGATATTTGGCGGCCTCGGGATGGCCGCGCAGCAGACGTTCGGTATCGCCTCGCTCACCCCATATGTTGGGCCGACCGCCGCCCCATTCGTCGACGACATCGGCATTGAAACCTGAGGATTCACCAGCCTGATGCCATGGTTTGATCGTCATATCGTCGTAGGCCAATACCGAGAACGCCGGTACGATATCTTCTTTGAAATTTTCGTATTGGTCGTCGCCCCAGATGAGTACGAAGTCGGGGTCAAAGTCGTCGAGCGCCTGCCTGACGCGCCTAATGCCGACCAGCATGGCGGCGCGGTGGGCAGCTGCGGCGGCCACAGGGTCTGCCCATTCCTTTTGCGCGAGCTCGGACCAGGTGCTGGGATCCTTGGCGGCGGCTGGAATATCGGGGTCGTTCATGCGGCCGCGCTGGGGACTGGCCATATTTTCATCCGGACCACTCAGGAGGGGATAATGCGATACACCTAGTCCTAGTAATTCTGCCATTACAGTTTTACTCACCGTTTGAGTCTCAAGGTCGATTCTTAGGCTACATTCCAATGGAGAGATGAGCCAATCACAGACCCTGATTGCCGAAATGAGCAACGCTGATGGCACTCATCGCAAGGATCTTCGAGCGGACCGTCGCGTCCGAGGTCAGATGTCCGCGGCGCTCCAACGCGGGCAACAAGATCGGTAGCAGGGCCTTATAACCTTATTCCCGATTTCCTGACGTTTTTGCACTAATCGAAGTTGCGCTCTGAAATCCTCTGGTCACAGGAGTGAGGACCGTGAAGGGCAAGCGATTTACGGACGAGCGGATCACCTACGTGCTGGGCAGGCGGAGGCCGGAACGACGTTTGCTGCCGTATGCCGACAGCTGGTTCAGCGAGGAGAGCTTCTATTTTTGGAAGAAAAAGTTTGGCAAGCTGGGTATGACCAAGATCCGCGAGCAACGTCAGCTGCGAAATGAGAACGCGCGGCCCAAGCGGTTGGTGGCGGAACCGACCCTGGATAAGCACATCCTGGGAGAAGTCGTCCGAAGAGCACTTTACGGCCAGCGCGTCAGCGCGCGCAGGCCCGCTGGATTCACGAGCGATTTCAGGTGGCGGTGCGCCGATCGTATCGATTGGCGATGTTCTCGCCCGCGACATGGCATGCCTAAAGGCCAGGCACGCGACCAGTCGGCGTTGTGGTTGCGGATCCGCGACAGCGTTCATGCGGATCCGCGACAGCGTTCATGCGCATCCGCAGTTCAACTATCTGCGCATCCACTTGATGCTCAGGCGTGAGGCATGGATTGTGAACAAGATGGGGGGTGCACGCTGGTATCGTCTGAAACAGCTGCAGATGCGCCGTCGATCATGGCGCGGAGTTCGCCTCCCTCGCCCTCGAGGACTGAGCTTTTCGGCGGGCCATGACTCAAATTACGAGCTGCTGCTTACTCGACATACTTCACAAGATCTGCATAGTCCCCGACCGCGCCATGTCCGTCTGCCAATTTTTCGGGGGTGACGCCAGCTTTTTTCAGGCCGTCCACAATAGCGCGCGCCGAGCGGTTCACAAACGCTGCGAGAGCCGGATCTGAAGGCACGCGCATGCCCGTCATCCATAGATCGCTCTCGAAGGCCATCTTCGCATCCGGAATATAGGGAATGAGATAACCCTTCGCGTGCGGGTTCTCGAGTGAATACGCCTCAATGACTCGCCCGCCCACGGTTTCGCTCCATTTGTTTTCCACCTCGATGACGCGAGGCGTGACTGTCTTGACGCCGTATCTGTTCAACGTCTGCGGCGCCGTCAGAACTTTCCTGAAGTAATCTCCGTTACCTTTCCCGACTACGATAACGGCGCCTTGGGCGGCATAGGCGCGGATCCCGCCGGTGTGGTCAAGATGATGGTGCGTCAACACGACGTAACGGAAGGGCTTGCCCGGATATTTCCGGCGAGCCGCGTTTATGATCCAGTTGGAGAGGCCGTCATCGCCCGGTGCGTCGAAAACCACCAGAGAGTCATTGGTCGCGACAATGAGTGCATTATGCGATCCCCCTGTGACTAGGCTGATGTTCGGCCCGACATCAGTGAGCGCCAGCGTGCTGCCCTCGTCCATATAAAGCGCATCGGAATCGAGATAAAAACCGCTGGCGAGACGCCGTAAGATCCATTGGAAGGGAGTCTTCTCGGCTGCGGCGGGCTTCGGCGCTTGGCCCTCAAGCTGTGGCGGGACCGCAAAAGTGTCAGCGGGCAAAGACTCGTTAATCCTGACCTGCTCCACGGTGACATCAGAGACACTCACGCCGTTCAGGGTGTAAGCGATATGGAAGGGATATTTGAAGCGATCGCTGCTGCCGACGCTGCGCCAGTCGGAATAGGCGGCGTCGTAGTTGGCGTCGCCCATGTGAGCATCGAAATCGCGTGTCCTGACGACGGCTGGAAGGTGTGTCACCGGATCGAACATCACGAGAAAGGTGCCGTTGTCGTCCTGATACTGCACGGCCGGATAGCTCTTGCCACTGTACGTTTGCACGGGAAGCGAGGAAAGCCGTTCGGGATGCTCGTGCATCAGAATGACGATTTGATTGCGAGCCTGCTCACGCAGCAGTGCGCGCAAGCGTACGGCGGACATGGTATGGATGGGCGTACCCTGCCCATTTTAAATCGTTCGTTGAGGCAGTCCGTAGTTAACATCCATACCCGTCACGTAACCGCCGGCCCGCGTGTAGACCTCAGTATAGTTACGCGTGCCGCTCACGAATTTGGGACGCACCCATTCCGTGCGCCAGCTGTTGCGCGTGCGATCCCATATATCGGTAAACGTTGAAGTACCTAAATCGGGCTTCAATGGGTCGGCAACCGACTGAGAATTGCCTGGATCCCACTGCTTCATAGCCCCATTTATGATGAGCGTTCTGAGCTGATCTGTCTCCTTTGAGGAAAGGGCGCCCAAGCCCATAGCGATATAAGCTGCCTCAGCAAGTGCTTGGGGTGTACCCCGCTCGCTCGCATTCGCATTTGCAAGGGCGGGGCTCATGCTCGCGATTGCCACGAGGGCAATGATGATCGTCGTACGTCTGAGCACCTGTGTATCTCCCGGTCTATACCGAGCGCGCCTTATGGAGCACGTCAATGGCCAGTCAGCGGTGACAGGCGACTATGTCGCAGGGTCCACTACAGCCATCAGATCGATCTCGATCAGGTACTCGGGATTCGAAAGACGGGTGACGCCAATCAGTGTGCTGGGTGGGCGGCCATCACCAAATTTCGGCAATGTCTCGTCAAAAATAACTTCCCCGAATGCGTCCACGTCGAGCACGAAAATCCGGCGATATACTACGTCGTCCCAGTCGGCGCCTGCCGCCTTAAGTAGTATGTCGAGATTCTCCATCACGTGGACGTACTGCGCGCGATAGTCGCCGGGGGCGACGCACTGATAGTTTTCATCACTCGGGGTCTGCCCGGCGATAAAAATCAGTTTCATATCGCCCTGCACGGTGACGACCCGCTTGAAGCCCGGATGCTTGAAAATTTGGGGCGGATCTATTTCTTCTCTTTGAAATTTCATTGCGATCTCCTTTTAAGGTCTACGATATTGAAAAATCTGCCAGACGGCTGCGAAAATGGTAGGATCAACCGAGGGCTCCCTGGCGGCCAGAACGACATTTTTGCTCACTCGGGATCCAGCGCGGTCAAGTGGTCCCACGCTCGCTCGGCAACTTGCCCGCCCCAGCCCGTTAAGCCAAGGACTTCCGCCGGATAAACTGGAGCCTGATCCGCCGCTCCGCTGGAGAGCACGGCGAGTTCGAGGCGCGACATGTCTTCGAGGAACCACGCCAGGCAGAGCGCCTGCTTGATGTTTGCCCCAGCAGTGACGGCGCCAATACCGCGCATGATGATGCCCGGTAAATCGCCCATCACGTGAGCAACCTCAGCGGCGATCGCATCATCGCGCATCAGGCGAATGTCATCGCTATATTTTACCTCGGGCGCGAACATCGCACCATAGACATGGCGGATTTTTGGTGCACGTCCCAGCGCCGAAACAGCCATGACATTCGGTGACGAGAACCGGCAGATGGCGCCAATTTCAGGACGCCGGGCGTAAATCTGTTGGTGAATACGCACCTCACCGAGCACCCCCTCTGGCAGACTACCACTGACCGGCACCACTGAACCGTTTTCACCAGGTTTGATAGTGCTGAGTGCGCCGGCGCGGCATACCAGGAAGGAATCCGCGTCGAGGCGCACGCTGCAATGCCCGAACGCTGTGGAAAGTCCGGCATTAGCCATCGCTCGCGCCGCCTTGCGAACGTCAATCTGTGCATCGGCATTCATGCGGTTCTCGTTCATGTGTTTATTGATACATTGCCAATTCAGAATCCATGCGGAACAGCAACTTGCCGAACTCACTATATCCGATTAATTCTTAGACTATATGCCAATGGAGAGAAGCACCAATCACAGATCCTAATTGCCAAAATGAGTGATGCTGATGGCATTCATATATGCGTCAGGATATTTACGGAGGCTGATTTTGTGTAGGCAAAGCATATTTCACTCGATCGATTCGAGCTATTTCCAAACGTGATTAGGGTTACTCTCAGTCGCGATATATGATCTTTCGCAGGAGGCGGTTTCGGTAGGATCTTGCGAATCTCATGGCTTCCTCCCGTTACCGGCTTGATGTAGGTGACGCTCTTGTCCTTAGCCGACTTGGCTCGTGTTATGAGACCACGCTTTTCTGCTTTTAGACCTGCTCTGAGATATTTTAGGACATTTCTATCCTGGCGTGAGTTACGAGTTCACTGATGGTCGCGGAATTCGCTGAGGATCAACCAGATCGGCAGGGGCATTCAGAAAATTCAGAGAGTACAGTGGAGGAGATAATGACAATTCGCACTTGGACCCGGCCGTTTGCGGCGTGGAGGGTTTTGGTTGCCATCTTGGTCGCCCTATTCGCTTTGCCTTTCAGTCCCGCTCTGGGGCAAGGTGCCGGCGTCCAAATCGACGAGCCACAGAATCCCTAAAGACGTCAATGTTTTCGACCTAAACCTCAAGCAGACTATTGCCTACTCCCGAAGCTTGAATTTCAAAGTTGTCGGGCACAGCTACTTCAAGGGCCCGTGGCTTACGGCCAAGGCCAAGGCTGAAGGCATCGGGGCCGGGTTCAACAGCCTCCGGGTCCACAACGGCATCGCCTATCTTGCCGGTTACAGCGACCCGTCCTCTCTCCTCGGGATCCTCATCGCCGATGTGCACAACCCCAAGGACATGAAGGTATTGAGCTTCGTCCCTTGCAACCCGGGGACACGGTGTCCGTATGTCCGGGTCAACACCAAGCGGGACATCATGGTTGCCACTCACGACGCCGGCGTTGATGCCGGGGAGGGGGCGGCACATGCCCGGGCCGGCGTAAGCTTTACTGATGTCTCCAATCCCAAAAGTCCCAAGCCTCTCGGGTTTTTCCTGACCGCCGTGGGCGGGGCCAGCCACGGGTTCGCGATAGATGACAATTTCGTTTACGCCTGCGCGAGCATGCCCGAGAGCAAGAAGCCGGGAGTAGCTTACCAGGAAGTGGTCATCATCGATTACCGCGATCCCAAAAATCCAACCCTGGTCGGGCGGCTCCATCTTCCCGGACAGCATGTGGGCGAGGAGCCCGGCGTCCGCGATCGATTGAACCCGGACGGGTCACCGCAAAAGGTGTGGTGTCACGAGATCACGATCCACAAGAACCGGCTTTACGTCGCCTGGCGCGATGCCGGTCTTGTGGTCGTCGACGTGAATGATCCCTCGAAGCCGAAGATCCTGGGCCAACTGGACTACGTTCCGCCCTTCAACGGTGGGTCCTTGGGGGCGGCCCACACCGCAGCGCCGGTCATCGTTGACCCGAACAAGTATCCGGATTTGGTGGTCCTCACAGACGAGTTCTTTGACTGTCCACCGGGTATCGGGCGGATCGTCGACGTGTCTGATCTCAAAAACCCTGAGGTCGAGAAGGGCGTTCGGGATGCGAACCTCCAGATCATTTCCAGCTTACGCATCCCGCACGTCGACGATGTGTATGACTTCGACAAAGGTAAGTTCGTCTGCCCGCCGGGTCTGCAGTCGATCCACTTGCCTTGGTTCGACCACCGCTCGCCGAGCCTCGTTTACCTGACCTGGTACGACCAGGGCCTTCGGGCGTGGGACATTTCCAATCCGTTCCTGCCACGGGAGGTTGGATATTACCTGTCCCCAAAATATGCACCCGACGGATATGTTGGCCGGCAAACCCGGGAGGTGTTCCAGGACCCGGATACCAACCTCATCTACGTCACCGATGGTAACGGGGGCGGGCTCACTGTCCTCAAATGGACAGGCCCGATTCCGAAGCACCCACCCATCCCGGGGGCGTGGCGGCGACGTTCCGCTTCACATACAGCAGAGTGATCAGGCGGGCTTGACGACCGTCGATGGATCAAAACAGGGCCGCTGTTCCAGCGGCCCTGTTTGGAGCGTGGCGGGAGCGCATACACAACCCAGTTAAGAGGCTGCATGGAGAGGTGGTCCCGCTTTCCCAGTCGGTTGAGCTTTCCCTGCCAAACGCCTATACTGCAGGCAATGAAACCCTTTCTCCGGCCCTTCGTCCTGACCGCAATATTGATATTCTGCTGCCTGCCGGGCGTTAGCCACGCGAAAGCAGACAAGCTGGAAGGTCCTGGCTGGGCCTTGCCTGACCGGCAGGGACAGGTCGTCATCCTCAACTTCTGGGCGACCTGGTGCACGCCCTGCCGCGCCGAGATGCCCGCACTTGACGCTTACTACCAAGCACATCGGACAGCCGGCCTGACGATGCTGGCGGTCAGCATGGATGACCCAAGCCGGACCAAGGCCGTGCGGGAAATTGCGTCCCGTTTTCATTTTCCCGTGAAGATGGCGAAGGACATGCATATCCCTTCGCGGGACCGTCCGTCGCAACTGCCGATGACGCTGATCTATGACCGGTCCGGCGTCCTGCGCTACGACAGCCGCAAGACGCCGGGGCTGATGAATGCGGAGATCCTCTCCCGCATAGTCGATCCGCTGCTTCAGAGCCGGTACTGAAGCCCGAAAGACGCTGTATATTTCGGCGCGAGCTGATAGCCGATGACCCGCTGGTAGACCGGCAATTGAACGATGCCGAATGCCGAGACATGATCGCTCAGCCGCGCGGTCAGGCCAGGCGCGATATAAAGCTGCTCGCCCCCGCTATTGTCATGATCGGAATTGAGGCCTTTGTCTTGCCCGGCAAGCCGCAGGTTCATCTGCAATTGCGGGGTCAGGTCCCGCCAGCCTGTATAATTGACCGCCGCTGAGAACGTACCCGCAACCCCGGGTTTATAGTTCTCGCGACGATTGAGCGGAATGTCTCCCACCGCCTGCAGGATATAGTCGAATGATCCGGTGAGCCCGCCGAAATGATAGACACCGACCGTAAGATCCGTCGTACCGGTGCCCACCTGCACCCCCCGGTCGACCTCTTCCCCCACAGCGGAGCCAGTGCGGAAAGTCTGGTGAAAACCACCGGTCGATAGCTTGAGGCCAAGCTGGATGCCGGTGATGCCCGATCCGCCAAAGCCCTGGTAACGCCCGCTCACCCGAACATCGCCCAACCCATTGGTGCGCGAATAGCTGGTTTGGGTTTCGTCCTCGGGGATCGTATTATGCGGCCGGACGACGAACGGCAGCTGCACATTGACCGCCCATTCGGGGTTGAAGGCATGATCGAGCGTCAGCGTGACATAGTTGTTATAGGTATTCTTCTCAATCTCCCGGCCGGTCGGCAATGTAATGGCGGAACGGTCAACGGCATCGCGGCCAGAGCGCAGCTGCGTCTGCGGCACATAGTCATAACGCAGACCGATGGTCGTACCCGGCTGGGCGACAAGGCCCTGGCTCAGCCAGTCCGAGGTAAGGTTGCAACCGCAGCTTGAACAGGCAAGGGCAGGACCGGACAGGCCCGCAAGCGCGAACGCGATGCCGCCGGAAAGAGTTTTTGTTAAGATGGTCATATGTTGGTTCCGAAATCTGAAAATCACTGGGAACGCCACGCCCCATCGAACCGATAGAGCGGGCATCGGGTCATAATCACCGTTGGTGTGATTGTCACGCAATCACGGAGCCGGTCCTGCGTCCCGGCGGGTTCAGGCGGAACAGCACCTGCGCGTTCCGGTCCTGGATGGCTTCCGCCTGGTCCGGCGGCAGCGCTGCGGCAATGTAATCGACGGCTTCCTGAAAGATGTCGCCGATTAGGTACGGATAGTCGGTTCCCAAGACCATCCGGTCGGCGCCGAAGGCGTCGACCGCCATCCGGAGGGCGGGTATGGACCCGTGAGACACCGTATCGTACCAGAGCTTCCGGGCGGTGTCCGAAGGCCGAGGGGCGTCATTCGGCAGGAAGATGAACTTCTGATTGTCCAGTCGCCGGATCAGCATGGAGGTTTCACCGCCCAGGTGCGGGACGATGATCCGAACCCGCGGGTAACGAATCGGGATCGATTGCTGAATGAGGTGCGCAACGACCAACGTATCCTCGATCGGGGCCCCGATAGGCCAGATGAGCCCCCCCTGAATGAGAGGCGAGCAGGCGCCGAGTTCCGGAGGGATGGAGGAAGAGGATGGCCTCCCTCCGGTTGAGCTCCTCCCAGAACGGGTCGAAGACGGGATCGACGATGGACCGGCCCAGGACCGAAGTGCCCATGGTGACGCCAACCATTCCCAGCGTGTCCAGGGCCCGGGTCATCTCCTTCAGGCAGGCGTCCACGTGGGGTAGAGGAGTCACCGCGTACGCCGCAAACCGGTCGGGATGCCGGGCGACGATCCCGGCATAGGAGTCGTTGATGAAGCGAGCCGCACTGACGGCGTGATTCCGGTCCTGGAAGTACGGCAACTGGGGGGCGGCCGAGAGGATCTGCATGTCAATCCCCGCCCGGTCCATCATTGCGAAGCGCGATGCGAGTTCCTCATCGCTGCCGCTCCCCCGCACGACGCGGGCACTTACGGTCCCCGTTTCTGGTCCTCCGAAGCCGTCCAGCATGTCCAGGTAGGCCGCAGGAAAATAGTGCCCGTGAACGTCGATACGCAAACACTCCGGGGCCGTTTTCATGGACATAAGGCAGCTCACTAGGTTTGGTGATGAGTCAGTAGTCGACTAGAAAAAACGTAACTCGCGATCAACAAGCATCACACACTGCTCGAGTCGTAAACGTCTAATGCCTTTTCCTGCAAAAACGTCGACAGCAGGTCGGCAACTTGATCGTTATTCAGGTCGGCAAACGGAAAATGCGTGTTGCCGTAAATACCCATTTCCGGCAAGTGAATAACCTGTGCATCGCCGCCATGGCGGTTGATAGTGTCCGCAAACATTCGCGCGCGATGAAGATGCTTGTACCACCACCTTTGCCAGTGGTTTCCCTCGGTCGAAATATAGTCGCCGTAGACGAGTTGAATCGGAATCTGCGTCAGCTTTGCGAATTCTTCGGCCGGTATGCCGATTTCTCCCTCCGGCAAATCATGATCCGGAAACACGAAGCCTATTGGCTCGTAGGAGACGATTGCCTTGACGTTAGAGTTCTTGATCCGGGTGCGCCATCCGAACATACCCGACTGCGAGTGCGTAATCAGGACTGCCGGACCAACCTCGTTCATCAGCGCCGACAGATTGTCGCTAACGGCGCCGGCGTCGTCTGGTGTTGTGCTTCCGGTCGGCGCCGCCAGGTCAAACGGTACACCTTGTGCGCCAAATTGGTCTACCTCCGCGCGCGATTTGGGAAACTGCACGGTGGGGAAAAACTCCGGCTCGCCATCGGTCCAGTTGCCGAAGCGAAATCCGTTGAACCAATGCTTGTTACCATATCGCGCCGTCGTCGTTGGACCAACCTGTTTGCCCAGAAGTTCTCCGAGGGGTCCAGTGAACGCCGCCATTGATGCCCTCCCCCGAGTGGTAAAGTCGGGGATATAAACCGACCAGCCCCGGCGCAGGAAAATTGTTTCATATCCCTCCCGGTCTCTGGTGTTTTCATAGGTCTTGCCCGTCTGTCCGGCACCATGCACCATGACCATGGGGTATTTGCGCGGTCTTACAGGAATCTGAAAGCGGACATAACCTTGATGGATGGGAAAAATGTCGCCCGCATTGCTGCGTAGATCGCTTGTGTCAAATTCTCCCGGTGCCGTGATGTGATCGAAACCGAAATAAAAACTCCCCTGCGCAGCAAGCTCGATTGTCATTTCCTGCTTAGCCCTCCTTGAAAACGGGTAATCGGCCAGGCAACACTAAAAACGTACCCCGTCCACCCTTCTCCTGACTCAGATTTGTTCCGAAATCGTTTGGACAATGTTCTCCATCAACGCCACAAACTATACTGCTCGGCGGATTTGATCGAGAGGCATGATACAGCAATCAGCCGTTGCTTCGACTTGCGGGCACTGCGAATTCTATTGACAATGCCTCATATGGTTAGCGTTCATAAAATAGATGCCCGAGACCCACCTCGAGTTTATTAAACACACTATAGCGGGTTCTGAACTTCCGATCGAATCACCTATTGAAATAGCGGCTATGAGATGCATTCATTTCCAATTCGAAAAATCGTCAAATGAGAAATCAGCGAAGCACCACGTGTAGCCAAGTTTGATGTCGACCCTGCACTGTTCACCCGGCGCGGTCTGCGTCCTTCAACAACCCCGCTCCTTGGCCATGCTCATGGCCGTATCCACCATCATGCTTTCCTGACCACCAATCATTTTCCGGCGACCAAGCTCAATGAGAATATCGCAGCCGGTTCCTCACTGCGCCGATTCCGGTGAAACTGGACAGCGAATCCGGCCCAAACCGGTCACTTGCTCCGGCGTAACGTGCACGGGTGTCGTGCGTGCGTCGTATCGGTCATCCAGGACTTCCAGCAGGTCACGCCGGTGCTCCTCGGTGAGGCGTGCGGCGCTGAGGACATCGGGCACCAGCAGATCGGTCTTGGCGAGCGAGCCGATCCGCAGGATCATATATACCACAAACGCCATCGAGGCGCTGAACTCCAAGCTGCGCAGGGCTTTTCGTACCCGTGGCCACTTCCCGGGTGACGAGACCGCCATGAAGCTGCTATATCTCGTTCTCAATCGTGCGGCCGAAGAATGGAAACAGCCGCCGCGCGAGTGGTTCGAGGCCAAAACCCAGTTTGCCATTCTCTTCGGCGACAGGTTCATGGTCTGATGAACAAAAACCGGCTCCGCGCACAAAATTACTGACACTCCCGGCCCGCTCCCTATCAATTTACCGAAGCAGTACAGATGAGTAAAATGGCAAACATTGAGGATAAGCAGGAACAAACCCAACACCCCATTTACTACCTACAATTCGGCTATCTGCTGAACCGCACAGGATCCCTGGGCGCAGCTTCCATGAGTGACGTGTTAAAGGAATTCGATTTACCCCTGCCGATCTGGCATATACTGTTGATCCTTAGCGAATTCCGCGAACTAACCATCAGTGAACTCGCAAGTCACACCGGATTAGAAATATCCTATCTCTCACGAACAGTTCTAAAAGCAGAAAAGCGTAGCTTCGTAACACGAGCCAAGTCGGCTAAGGACAAGCGCGTAACCTACATCAAGCTGGTAACGGGAGGACGCCAGATGATCCGTAAGATCCTACCGAAAACTCGCCTCCTGCGAGGGATCATATTTCAAGGAATTCCTGATGCCGATATCGAAACCACAGCCCGAACGCTGAAAGCGGTTTACGACAACCTGGCAAGCAACACCGTTACGATTTCAGAGGACGTCAATCGAAAACGGACCGTCGCGCGACGCACCGGCAAATCAGAGAAAATCCGGGAAATCCGTTAGATCCGTTTAGGCTTTCTTTTCACGCTTAACGCGATCAGAAATATGTTCAACCAATGCCGCGATATCGTAGCCCCGATATTCCCCCGCCTCCTCCTGGTACCCGTCGTTAGCAGTGTTTACAGCCTGTTGAAATTCTCGGCGAGCGTGCCCGTCGAGGGTTAAAATTCCTGTGTCGCCCACGACCCGGTAGCCATCCTGCATGTGACGCTGCGCCTTCCTATCCGATTCTTGTCCATCGGTTTGCGGCTCCGCCTCACGCTTCCTCCCCACACTCGGTCGTACTCACGCGGTTGCGCTTCGCTTCGCTCGCTGTGATCAACGTGCGACGGGACTTGCGCCCGCAAAAGTGCGCCTATGCTGGGCGCACAAAAAGGGAGACCCTGGCGACCCAGCCCTGCTCCATCGACGGTCAAGCCCGCCTGATCACTCTGCATGTGAAGCGGAACGTCGCCGTCACGGAGCTCCGGATTCCCTCACGGAGTCACCGAGCACCCGGGATGGGCGGGTGCTTCGGAATCGGGCCTGTCCACTCGAGGACCGTGAGCCCGCCTCCATTGCCGTCGGTTACGTAAATAAGGTCGGTATCCGGGTCTTGGAAAACCTCCCGGGTTTGCCGGTCAACATATCCGAAGGATGCATATTTTGGGGGCAGGTAATATCCAACCTCCCGCGGCAGGAACGGATTGGAGATGTCCCACGCCCGAAGGCCCTGGTCATACCAGGTCTGGTAAAAGAGGCTCGGCGAGCGGTGGTCGAACCAGGGAAAGTGGACCGACTGCTGACCGCCTTTATGCTCAGCATCGAGACCGGCATCCCTAGGACTCGTCAGGCACTCGAACTTCCCTTTGTCGAAGTCATACACATCGCTGACGTGCGGGATGCGATAGCTGGAAATGATCTGGAGGTTGGCATCCCGAAGCCCCTTCTCGACCTCGGGGTTCTTGAGATCGGACACGTCGACGATCCGCCCGATACCCGGTGGACAATCAAAGCTCTCGTCCGTGAGGACCACCAAATCCGGATACTCGTTCGGGTCGACGACGACCGGTACCGCGCTATGAGCCGCCCCCATTGCACCACCGTTGAAGGGCGGAACATAGTCCAGCTGGCCCAGGATCTTCGGCCTGGATGGATCATTCACATCGACTACCACAAGGCCGGCATCGCGCCAACCGACGTAAAGCCGGTTCTTGTGGAGCGTGATCTGCTGACACCACACCTTTTGCGGTGACCCGTCCGGATTCAATCGATCGCGGACGCCGTGCTCCTCGCCCACATGCTGTCCGGGAAGATGCAGCCGCCCGGCCAGCTTCGGATTCTTGGGATCGCGGTAATCGATGATGACCACTTCCTGGTGAGCTACTCCCGGCTTCTTGGATTCGGGCATGCTCGCGCAGGCGTAGACATAGTTGTCATCTATCGCGAAATCGTGGGTGGCCCCGCCCATGGTGGTCAGGAAGAACCCGAGAGGCTTGGGACGTTTGGGATTGGAGACATCTATAAAGCTTAGGCCAGCCCTGGCATTTGCTTTTCCCCCGGGAGGCTGGATAGGGTTGGCATCAATCGCATTGGGCATGCCGGGGGATGCGCCGGTCACCAGGATGTGCCGATTGATGTTGACCCGTTGATAGGTACAGCGTGCCCCCGGCTCGCACGGGATGAAGCTCAATACCTTCATGTCCTTGGGATTATGCACATCCACGATGAGATTCCCGAAGAAGGCGGGCGGATCGCTGTAACCGGAAACATAGGCGATCCCGTCGTGGACGTAGACGCTGTTCAACCCGACGCCCGTGCCCTTGGCCTTTCCCTTGGCAGTAAGCCATGGGCCCTTCAAGTAGCTGTGCCCGACAACCTCGAAGTTCAAGCTTCGGGAAAGGGCCCGGGTCTGCTCAAGGTTCAGGTCGAAAACATCAACACCTGGGGGGATCCGTGGCTCATCGATTTTGGCGCCGGCCCCTTGCCCCAGCGCGGGGCTGAAGGGCGAAGTGAATAGGGCGACCAAGATGGCAACCAGAATACGCCCGGCCGAAATCCGCGAGGTCCAGGTGTGGATTGTCATTATCTGCTCCTATATATTTTCTGAAAGTGACACAAAGGACACAGCCCAATCTTTGGGGCGACCAGTCCTTGCTCCATCGCGCTCACTTGACCGCCATCTTCACGGTCACTTCCTTGACGCCTTCGTCCGTCACCTGCTCCTCGAGCGTGGCCTGCCGGTGATGGCAGCATTTACGTTGGGCTGCTGGAGCAGGAAGGCGCGCAGGAAACTGGCGAGCCGCCAGTCGTACAGTGCGAGAACGCGGGTTCGGCGGCGATTTGCCAGCCAATCGTTTGAACACCGTACCCGTTCGACGACACGAACTTTACCGTCCGGCGGATTTGATCGAGAGGTCGGAGACAGCCCAATCACCCATTGCCTCGACTTATGAGTGTTGCGAATTTTCATCGACCGCTCCTTTTTTCGCTGGAGCCACGTTACTGTTCAAAAAAAATAGGGCGATAGACTAAAATAAATAGGGTCAGTATAACCGGTACTGAGCTTCGGCCCGAATCACCTGTTGAAATAACGGCTATGAGACCCAAGCATTTCCAATTACTGACTTTCTCGAAAGTAAAGCCATAGACATGGCTATCATTGGCGGCATGAAATGCAAACGCACCTCCGATGGCCGGACGCTCGATCACCACAGGTTGCAGGTGATGCGCATGCAAGTAGTGAAGGCGGTGCGGGAAGCGCAAGCTGGCGCTGTTCTTCCTTCCGCCCTATGCGCTCAAGCTGAACCCGGACGAGCAGATGTAGGCGCATGTGAAGTCGTTCTTCATACAGCCGAAATATCAGTACACGCAAAATGTGACATTACTTACGCAAAGGTTAGGCGGCGTGGCCCCTGCGGCGCTCACCTTGCCCGAACTACGTCCTTCAATAACCCCCGCTCCTTGGCCATGCTCATGGCCGTATCCTCTATCATGTCTTCCTGTCCGCCTATCATCTTCCGGCGACCAAGCTCAATGAGAATATCGCGTGCGGGCACACCGAAGCGCTCAGCGGCCCGCTTGGCGGGCAGTACGAACGTTGAATACACACCTGCATAACCCAACGTTAGCGATGCTCTATCAATGCGCACCAGGTGATCCATCATCGGCACGATGATGTCTTCCGCCACGTCCATCAGCTTGAACAGGTCGACGCCGGTTTCGATGCCCATGCGTTCGCAAACCGCAGCCAGTACCTCCAACGGAGTATTGCCTGCACCCGCGCCAAAACCGGCGACTGACGCGTCGATACGACTGGCACCAGCCTGAATGGCGGCAATCGAGTTGGCGATACCCATACCCAGGTTGTGATGACCATGGAAGCCGATCTCTGTCTGCGGCTCGAGCACATCGCGCAGGGCCGATACTCGGGCGGTGACGTCGGCGGGCAACATGAATCCGGCCGAATCCGTGATGTAGATGGTCTGAGCACCGTAAGACTCCATCAACTTCCCCTGATTCGCCAGGCCCTGCGCGTCGTTCAGGTGCGCCATCATCAGAAAGCCGGTGGTATCCATGCCCAGCTTGCGTGCATAAGCGATGTGCTGGGGTGAGGTGTCAGCCTCGGTGCAGTGCGTGGCTACATGCACACTGCGCGCACCGCAGTCGTAGGCGGATTGCAATTCACGCATCGTACCCAGCCCCGGGATCAGCAGTACCGACACGGTAGCCTGCTTCATTAGTGGCACAACTGCTTGCAGATATTCTTCGTTGCTGGCCAAAGCGAAACCGTGCTGCAGTGAATTGCCCCCTAGGCCGGCACCATGCGTCACCTGAAGCAGCTGGACACCTGCGTCATCGAGCGCGGTAGCCACCTTGACCATTTGCTCAACGGAAATCTGTTCGCGCTTGGCGTGCATCCCATCACGCAGGCACATATCATGAAGAAGGACCTTGCGTCCCCTGAGATTGACGTCCGTCGTTTTCTCTTCACTCATCACGAAATCTCACTGGGTTCAAGCTGTATCGTTCCGGCCAGTATCTCGCCAGCAAACATCTCTGCGGTACGGCACGCTGCCGCGGTCATGATGTCGAGATTCCCCGCATAGGGCGGCAGGTAGTCGCCGAGCCCGGCAACTTCCATGAAAACCGAAACTCGTTTGCCGTCAAATAAGGGGCCGTTGACCAGGCGGTAACCCGGAACATATTCCTGCACCGCCTCGATCATGGAAAGCACGGACTCGATGATACTGGCCTGATCAGGTTCGTCATCGGTCAGACAACTGATGGTGTTGCGCATTATCACCGGCGGATCGGCGGGATTAATCACCGACAGTGCTTTACCACGCCGGGCGCCTCCGACACTTACAAGGGCGCCTGAGGTGGTGTAGGTGAATTCATCGAGATTGGCCCGCGTGCCTGGCCCGACCGAGCGCGAGGAAAGGCTGGCCACAATTTCTGCATAGTCCACCGCCTGCACCTGCCCGATAGCCTTGACGATAGGGATGGTGGCCTGGCCCGCACAGGAGATCATGTTGACATTCATCTCCGCTCGCTGGGCGTGTTCGCGAAGGTTTACGGTCGGCACGCAGAGCGGGCCGATGGCCGCAGGCGTAAGGTCGATCATCATGACGCCGAGCTCATTGAGCTTGCGTGAATTCTCCGGATGCACATAGGCCGATGTCGCATCAAAGGCAATCTGTACCTGGTCTTGTTGTACATAGGGCAACAAGCCGTCCACTCCATCGGCGGTGGTTTTCAGGCCCATATCCCGGGCGCGTCTCAGCCCCTCGGACCCGGCATCGATACCCACCATCCAGACGGCTTCGAGAACCGTACTCCGCTGGATTTTGTAGATCAGGTCGGTACCAATATTGCCCGATCCGATGATGGCGCACTTTATCTTCATCAGCCCTGCCCCGACTTCCCTGAAGCCTTGGCTGCATGCGCAGCCATGGTTTGACCCCCGATGGCGAAGTGCTCGGGGTTGACCTCGTTGATTATAATGCGCACCTGCTCGGGGCGCACGTCCAGGGTGCGAACCACCGCGTCAGTGATTTCGACAAACGCGGCAGCCTTCTGCTGGGCCGTACGACCAGCGGCAATGTTCACTTGGATAATTGGCATAGTGTTTTCCCAGTAACCTATTGAGTTCGCACTTTAGACAAACGCCACAGAAACGCTGCCCAGTTCTTGATAGCGGGCAAGAATATGATCGCCCGATTGCACAGAAATCGCTGCCGTAATGCCGCCGCTCATCACAAAGCTGCCCGCCGGCAGGTCTTCCCCAAGTTCGGCCAGCACTTTTACCAACAAGGCGACGGCCTCAGCCGGATGCTCCATCACCTCGGCTGACGAGGCCATGGCGACCACCTCGCCATTCTTCTCCATAACCACGCCCAGTGAGCTGATATCCAGATCATTAGGATAACGGGCGCGCCCCCCTACAATGTAGCGAGCCGAAGAACTGTTATCGGCGATGACGCTTGGCAGATCAAACTTGAACCCCTCGAAACGCGAATCGATGATTTCAAGTGCTGGCACTACGAAATCCGTTGCTGCCATTACTTCCTCGCGCGTGCAACTGTCACCTTTTAGAGGGTGCTTGGTGACAAAGGCGACCTCGCACTCCACGCGCGGATGCACAAGATCGTCGGTTCGCACAGCTGAACTCTCGGGCCGCGCCATCTCCGCCATCAGAAACCCTATGCCCGGCACGAATACGCCCATTTGCTCCATTTTGGCTTTGGAGGTAAGACCGGCTTTCCAACCCACCTGGCGTCGCCCCTGGGCCAGCCAGCGTCTGCGCAACTCCATTTGCACTGCGTAACCGTCTGCCACCGTCATCGTCGGAAAATCGTTGGTGAGTTTGGCAATTGGCTTCGCCGAGTTCTGCGCGGCCTCGATGCGGTCCGTCAGCAATACAATATTCTCGTGGCTGAGCGTAATAGTCATAACGCGCTCCGACCCTGAAAACGGGCTGTGCAAGACCCTAGCCCGCCAATAGTACATACCAGCTCATCGCCAGTGGCGACCGGCTCCACCGCCGACTGCGCGCCCGAAAGAATGATTTCGCCAGCGCGGAATGGAAGCCCCAGCTTGCCCAGCGTGTTGGCCAGCCACACCACGGCATTTACTGGAGATCCTTGCACGGCAGCGCCCACGCCGGTGGAACATAGCTTGCCATTTTTATAAACGGCCATGCCGGCCATGGTGATGTCCAGCTTGCGTGGATCGCCTTGCACATCGCTAAGTATAAAAACACCACAGGAGGCGTTGTCGGCCACCGTATCCTGGATCTTGAGTTGCCAGTCCCGGATGCGGGAATCAACTATTTCAAAACAAGGGCTTACGTAATCCGTTGCGCGTATGACATCGGTGGCTGTTATTCCCGGCCCGGTCAGGTCTTCCTTCAGCACAAAAGCCAGCTCCGCCTCAGCTTTTGGCTGAATCAGTTGATCAAGGTCTATGCCCTGATCTTCGGTGCGCAGCATGCCCGACGTCAGCTGGCCAAAATCGGGCTCATAAACACCAAGAAAGTCCTGAATCGGCTTGCTGGTAAGACCAATCTTCTTGCCAATAATTGTTTCACCGGCCTGCACCCGACGGTTTACCAACCGCAACTGAACGGCGTAGGCGTCTGCCAGCGACATGTCTGGCGCGCGTTCCAGCAATGGGCTGACAACCCGGCGCTCAAGCCAAGCGTCGTACAACTCGTCACCGAACTGCCTGATAGTTTCGTCATCCATTCCTAGGCCCTCAAAGCTTGCTGCATACATTGCGCAACTCTTTCGCCGACGAAAGGTCGGATGTTGCAGCACGGGTCAAGGAATTCGCGCCTACCGCGGTGATCCGACATTGAACTACCGGTCCTTTACGATTGGTCTATTTCTCTAAGGCTATCGCGACAGGTGTCTGAGAACCAATGCCTACTGCGAATACAGGGAATCACTAGGTGAAATTGCTGACCGTTAGATTGCAGATTTTGATCATCCAGCTAAGAAATGCTTGCGTCGACATGGGATAGTGCGGTAGCTTCCTAATGGTTGTTTAAGCAATCGATGTCGCCTTATAGACACAACGGATGGCGGCAGTTTCTAATTCTAATAATTCAAACACAGGGAGGTCATCAAATGACATTAGTCCTTTCTCGTTCACTTGTCCGTGTCGGTATGCCGCTCGCGTGCACCGCCGCTGCAACACTCGCCATTGCCGCCACCACGTTCGCCGCCTGCGCGCAGGAATTGACCAAAGCCGGCCTCGAGGAGATCGTCGTCACTGCGACGCGACGCGCGTCGAATCTGCAGAGCATTCCCGTCGCCGTCTCGGCCTATACCGGTGAAAGCCTGGCCAACGACAAGGTGTTCTCAGTATCGGACCTCGCCAACGCGGTTCCTTCGTTTTCGTTTACCGCATTCACGCCGCTCGACCAGGAATTGAACATCCGCGGTGTCACGAATACCCGACTCGACTCGCCGACGTCCGATCCCTCCGTCGGCACGTTCGTCGACGGCATCTATATCGGGCGCACCGGCGACTACAATTTCGACTTCTTCGATCTTGAGCGCATCGAGGTCATCCGCGGCCCGCAGGGCGTGCTGCTCGGCAAGAACGTAGTGGGTGGTGCGCTAAGCGTGATCACGGCGCCTCCCTCGCAGCAAACCTCGGCCGAACTCACTTTGAGCGCCGGCAACTACAAGTCGAGGCTGCTGACGGGTCACGTGAACGGCGGCATCACAGACACGCTGTCGGGTCGCCTGTCATTCCAGTACCGGGCGCACGATGGGTATGCCAAGGACGTCCTGCATGACCGCGACCTCGAGGACCTGGACTCGAAGCAGCTGCGCGCGCAATTGCTGTGGGAGCCTGGCGATGGTTGGCGCATTCGCGGCATTTTCGATTACACCGACGACAGCAACAACGGCTACAACTCCGTCGCGGTCGAGGGCGGCACCCCGAATTGCGAAACGTCCTACCTGCGCACCAACTGCACGCGACCGTGGAGCAACGCACGCGCGTATCTCGGGCTCACCGATCCGCGCCAGAGCATGCCGAACAGCGTGCAGTTCAAGGGCGAACCGGTTCGGCAGCAGTACCTGACCCGCACGGGTTTTGGTTTTACGCTGGACGTTAGCAAGGATATGGAATTCGCGACGTTTAACTCACTCACGGGCTATCGCTCGGCCAAAAGCGACCAGTTGTATAGCCAGACCGGCGTGGGGCCGGAGGCCTTGGGCTGGAGCGTCCCGCGGTGGTTCGATTACATTGCCTACGTCGACGCCAGGTACGGCGCTCGGCCTCAAACGTCGAATCAGGGGGCATTCCTGTTCGAACTGTCCACCAGAGAAAGGACGCATACGAAAGCGATCAGCCAGGAATTCCGGCTGACTTCGAATGGCGACGGCCGTTTTGACTGGATCGTGGGCGCTTACTACAAGCACGACAACGTCGACAAGGACGACGTCTTCTACAGCGAGAACTTCTTCGGCTCGTTTTTAAACAATCAGCCGCTCGCCAATCCCCTGTCAACGGCGAGCGGCCAGAGCAACTGGTACAACGCCGGCACGATGGATAACTACGCGGTCTTCGGTCAGCTGGGGTACAAGTTTACTGACACGCTGAAGCTCACCGTCGGCCTGCGCCAGACATGGGACAAGAAAGGGGGCGATGTGAGGGGCCTCGCCGTCGCGACGGGCGACCGGTTCAACCCGAACGATCCGCGTGCGGTCGTGGCGTTGGAATCGGTGTGCCGTACGCCGACCGGTGGCGTAGTGAATGTGCCGTTCGGCGGGCAGTGCGTGGCGCCGAACGTGTGGAGCTTCGCCACCGGCGAAGGCTTTCAGACGAGTTACTCGGCGAGCTGGCACGAACTCACGCCGCAGGCCACGCTCGGCTGGACGATTTCGGAGGACGTCTACTCGTACCTGACCTACTCGCAGGGCTTCAAGGGCGGTGGCTTTGACGACACGCCCTCGAACGTCGCGCAGGCCACCACTCCGTTCGGTCCCGAGAAAGTCAAGAATTACGAGCTCGGCATCAAGTCGATGTTCTGGGATCGCCGCGTGCGCTTCAATGCGGATGTGTTCTACATGGACTACAGGGACCTGCAGGTCACGCAGACCAACGTCGCGTGCCTCTGCAACCTGACGGACAACGCCGCCAGCGCCAGAATCAAGGGCATTGAGGCTGAACTCGATGTCATGCCGGTCGAAAGGCTGAGGATCTCGCTGTCTGGTTCATACGTTGATGCGAAGTACAGGCACTTCATCGAAGCGGCCATCGACCCGACGACGGGCCAGCATCTCGACAGCTCGGGCAACCAGATGCAGCGCACGCCCTCTACGCAGCTCTCGGCTGGCGTCAACTATCGTCTGGGCATGGTGACCTTCGACGCGCAGTACTCGTGGCAGAGCCACATGTACTGGGGCACCGACAACGTCGCGAGGGAGCCTGCGTACGGCTTGCTCGATGCACGAATCTCCGTCGGCCCGGAAAGCAAGAATTGGGCGGCCTCCATATGGGCCAAGAACCTGACGGACAAACTCTATCGCTCGAACGCCATCCCGTTCTTCGGTGATGAAGTGTCGCAGTTCGGCCCACCGCGGACGTTCGGCTTCGACCTGACGTTCCGGTATTGATCCAGTCGGGGCGGCGCAGTTTCTGCGTCGCCCCGCAACTGCCAGTCGAACGCGCCTGCGGAAAAAGCGGAGGATTTGCTATGCCCAATCAAACCTCTAAAGAAGTGACTGTCAATTCTCTGCGATATCCACCAGAAGGGTACTTCACCAGCCGCTTCGGACAGCTTGAATATAGTGACTGGATGGACGAGTGTCGGTCCTGGCGCGAGAGCTGCTACATCGGTGATTGGTCGTTCCTGTGGGAGCGTCGCTATTCTGGTCCCGATGTACTGAAACTGTTCACGAGTATCTCCGTGAACAGTTTCAGTCGCTTCGATATCGGACAGTCCAAGCACGTCATCCACTGCAACCGCGATGGGAAGGTCATCCATGAAGGGATCCTCAGCCGGCGGGACGAGGACGACTTTCGCCTATTCGGTCGCGGCTGTTTCTGGGCCGATTACAATCTGCGCAGGAGTGATTACGACGTCGTCTCCGAGTCGCTGAGACTCCTTCAACTTCCAAGTCTCGGGCCCCAATTCACTGCATGTTATTGAGAAGGCGTCCGGACAGAGTCTCAGGGATATTCGTTTCATGCGCAGTGGCCGGATCACCATCGATGGGCACGAGGTCTGGGCATTGCGGCAAGGCATGTCCGGCGAGCTGGGCTACGAACTGCAAGGTCCGGCGAGTTACGCTCAGTCCGTCTACAACAAAATTCTCGAAGTCGGGAGCGAATTCGGTATCCGCCGGTTGGGTGGCCGGGCAGCCGGTATTAATCATCTGGAGGCCTGTTACCCAACTATCATCATCGACTATCTGCCGGCCATCTTCGAGCCGGATATGCAGGAGTATCTGGAGGAGTTCAAAGCGGCGATGCCCTCTTTCGCCGTGACCTTCAACATTGCCGGTAGCTATGAAGGACAGCGGCTCAGCGACTATTACCGCTGTCCCGTGGAACTGGGTTGGGGCAAGAGCATCCGCTTCGATCATGATTTTATCGGACGCGAAGCGTTGGAGGATGAAGTAGCGAATCCCAGGCGCACCATCGTTACCTTGGAATGGAATGCTGATGACGTTACCGAGATCTATCGCTCGCTCTTCAATGAGGAAGAGCAGCCGTATCGCTACATGGACATGCCGCGGGATCAACGCGGTTATGTCTGGGTCGACAAGGTCATGAATAGAAATAAATTAGTAGGTTTATCCACGTCCCGCGGTTACAGCTATTCCTTTCGCAAAATGCTCTCACTCTGCGTTATCGATGTGGATCATAGCGAACCGGGTACAGAAGTAACTGTGCTCTGGGGCGAACCGGGCGAGCCTCAAAAACTCATCCGAGCCCGGGTGGCGTCGGCACCGTACGTTTCGGGCAGCAATCGCGTTCTGGACGTGACAACATTGCCGTCCTATCTGTAACCAACATGTCCGTCGTCAGATAATTTGGAACCGTGCAGCTTTACTTTGCCCCGTCCGTGCCGCCGAAGCATTGCGGCCTACGCTGGAACTGAGGAGCCTTCAAGTTAACGACGGCACGACGGGACTGAAAAATTCGCAGGTGAGGTGAATGTCAATGAACCGCGCGACCCCAAACCTAAAGGCAATGGCCGTGTTGGCCGCGTTCTCAGGGATGGCGGCGCCAGGTTATGCCGCCGCGGACATGAAGATGCACATGTCGGATACGCCGGCGCATTTCAAGCCGACCCGCGCTGCCTACACCAAGGATCACAAGTTCCTGGTCAAGCTTTTGACGTTGCCAACGCCGATCCCCTTCGAAAAATATTTCACCATCCGTCTCGGCGTCTATACGGGCCGGGCACCGCACAAAAAGCTCTCCGACGCCACGGTCGACATCTTTGCCGGCATGCGCCATGGCTTGGAGACCAGGTTCGCCCACGGCATGAACTCCACCCCAAAAGTCACGGCGAAAGACGGCATCGTCAGCGTCTCCGGCATGTATTTCCACATGATGGGCGCGTGGACCTTGAAGGCGACGGTGAAGGAAGGCGGCACAAAGGAGGTTGCGTATTTCCGGCTGCCCTGCTGCGGCAAATAGCGCATGCTATCTTGTCGCACGCTCTTCGTGTTCCTGCGCGCCGCGCTCCTGTTGGCGATTCTCTGTGCCGCCGCGCCGCTGCCCAGGAATGACCACGCGCTCTATACGCCCGACGAGCTCGCCGCGATTTTCGCGCATGAATGGTCCGGTCCCCCCTCTACCGATCCGACCAATCATGTCGCCGGCAGCAAGCGTGCGGCCAAACTCGGCCAGTACCTTTTTCGACACGGCATTGTCGCTGAACGGTCGCATCTCCTGCGCCACCTGCCATCAGCCGTCCCTCGCGTTCACGGACCATCGGGCCATCGCCAAAGCGCTCGGTACCGGCGACCGTAATACCCCGACACTCCTGAATGCCGCGTACAACCACTGGTTCTTCTGGGATGGCAGAACGGATTCGCTTTGGTCGCAAGTGCTGCAGGTTCTCGAAAATCCGCGCGAATTCGGCAGCGACCGTTTGCATGTGGCGCATGCGGTTTACAGCGATGCCCGGCTTCGTCGCGCGTATGAAGACGTATTCGGGCCGATGCCTCCATTGGCGGACCTAGACCGCTTTCCCGCCCATGGCCGCCCTCAAGCGGACGGCCGGGCGTCGGCGAGGAAAGCATGGCGGGGCATGAATACGGACGATCGCGATGCGGTCGACCGGGTCTTTTCCAACGTCGGAAAGGCGATAGAGGCTTATGAGCGCAAATTGACGAGCGCCGGTTCTCCTTTCGATACCTACGTCGAAGGGCTGAAGAGCGGCGACCCAAAGAAGCTCGCGGCAATCACCCAAACCGCCAAGCGCGGTCTCAAGCTTTTTGTAGGCGCCGGGCATTGCGATCTTTGCCATTCCGGCCCCAATTTCACGGACGGCGAGTTCCACAACATCGGCTTGCCAGTCTTGGCGGGTAAATCGCCCGATCGGGGGCGCGCCGCAGGCATTGCAAGTCTCCGCGCGAGCCCCTTCAATGGAACGGGCCGATACAGCGACTCCCGATCCGGTGCGGCCAAGGACAGGCTCGCTTACCTGCCCCCGCCATCCTCGCAGATCGGCGCGTTCAAGACGCCGTCGCTCCGCAATGTGGCGCTGACGGCGCCCTACATGCATGACGGCCGTTTCGCCAACTTACGCCAAGTCATTGAGTTCTACAGCAAGGGCAAGGCGGCAAGCCGCGGCAAACTGGTCGGCAAGCGCGAAGGGACACTGGCACTCGTCCCGCATTTCACCTCTGCGCAGGTCAAGGACTTGGTCGCTTTCCTGAAAACGCTCAATGGTACGCCGGTCAATTCGGCGCTGACCCACACACGCGGCCCCTGAACGCTTATCAGGAGACGTGGCGAATTAACGGATTCGGTCAGCCTGACAGCCTACCCGTCACCTACATCATCAATCCGCAAGGTATTGTCAGCAAAGTATTCAGTGGGCACGAAGTATTGCAAAAAGACCTGAAAAAAGACGTTTTCCATTAACAAGGAACGAAAAAATGCACAGAAGGGATGTTCTCAAACTGATGGCCGGAACCTGCATCGGTGCCATGAGCGCCCGCATTCTGGCACCGATCACCGCCCGTGCGGCGGACAAAGACGCACTGGATGTAACACTAACGGCGCGACTATACCGGTTCTCACCAAACCCGAAAGTTTCATTCTCGGGACTTGCCTTCAACGGACAGATACCGGGCCCCGTATTGCGGACCCGCCCCGTACAGAAGCTGCGCGCCCGCTTCATTAATCACACCGGTCATCCCAGCACGATCCACTGGCATGGCATGATTCTGCCCAACGACATGGATGGCGTGCCTGACGTGACCCAGAAACCGGTACCGGACGGCGGGGAATTCCTGTACGAATATATGCCCAATCCGCCGGGATTCCGCTGGTATCACAGCCATGTCCAGCCACAGCTTTCCCTAGGCATGTTCGGCGCTTTTATTGTCGATGACCCACGCGACGAACCGGCCGACGTCGAGGTTGTGCTGGTGCTGCACGATGTGCCTGACATGCACAGCTTCAAACAGGCCCTTGCCGGCGTCAGTACCGCAAAGGTGGTCGGCCCTATAGGCTCACCCGAAATGGGCGGCATGATGAAAAAAATGGAAGGCATGCACAAGCCCATGACCATGGGCGATGCGGTGGCCTATACAGCCCGCTGCATCAATGGCGCAACCTACCCGCGCACAAAGCCAATTACCGTCAATGTCGGTCAGCGCGTGCGCTTGCGCATTCTCAATGCCAGCCCGACCCTTACGCACTATGTAGCACTGGGAGATCACAGCCTGCGCGTTACTCACAGTGACGGAAATCATTTGCCTCGACCGGTTAATGTCGATGCCTTGCGAATCGGCGTCGCAGAGCGCTACGACGCATGGTTCGAGGTCACAAAGCCCGGTGCCTGGCTGCTTGAGGCCATTTCCAACGAAAATCTCGCGCTTGGGCAATCGGTGCGTATCCAGACGCCCGGTATGGAACATGTCAGAGCCATCCGTCCGAACCCGACGCTTGAAGGTGTCAAATACTTCACCTATCAGTTGGCTGGAAAGGCGGGGCCGCTGCATCATCCATTGATGCCGGGGCATATAGACGTCGATACGCATTTCCAGCTTGGCGGCGGCAAGGCTGGCGACCCCAGCTGGACAATCAACGGCAAAACATGGCCGCATACGCCAAAAATTCTGGTACGCAAGGGCAACCGCGTTCTGGTTCGCTTTCACAACCCGACAGACATGGAGCACCCCATGCACCTGCACGGCCATGTTTTCAAGCTTGTCGAGATCAACGGACAGTCATTACAAATGCCCTTGCCCAAGGACACAACACTCGTGCCGGCTAACGGTGGAACAGCGACATGGTTTTTTGAAGCCAACTCACCGCCGGGCCGCTGGGTTTTACACTGTCACAATGCGATTCATCTTGCCGATGGCATGATGACGGAAGTGCAGTATATTGACTAAGCCATTGAAAAGATTGGTTGCAGGGAGAGGATTTGAACCTCTGACCCTCAGGTTATGAGTTTGACGCGCTGTCTCCCACCCGCCACACTCCACAATAATATCGACTTCGTCCAACATTCCACTGGCTTTGGCCGCCACTCCATGGATGCATGGACAAGGCGTCAATCGGAAGTGGAGACAGATAATGCTGGAGAGCCCCAAAGACAGAGCACCGCGTCCAGGCCTTGCAAAACAGGTGAGGGCCGTGATTGGCCGGTTGAAAACTGTTCTCAAAGTCATGCCAAGGAGCAGCATCCAGCAAACTCCCCCTACCGGCAAGCTGGGCGAGGTCATTCGCTGCCTTGAAGCATCAGAAGCCGCTTCCCTTTATGACCTGACGACGCTGACCGGCTGGAAGCGGGCGACGGTACACAGTGCGCTCAGTCGGCTCAGGGCCAGGGGCTATCCCATCAAAATGCGGAAGGAAAATGGCGCGCCGATATACAGCCTGGATGGGAAGTGAGTCATGGACGTTCGCACCACCCAAACAGTGGACTTGCTTCGGGAAAGTGGAGAGGCGATTTTCTGTTCAGGCGATCATTTGCTCGAACTGAACAGGGCTTTTGTAGTCCAGTTAGTATTTAGGCGGGCTTGGGCACCCACATTGAGAGCCATTCGGCAACAAGCGCAGGCCGTTCCTGGCCCTCAATCTCTATCGTGCATTCATAGTGATTGAGCCGCCGCCCTTTTTCATCGGTTTCGGGAGCGGTAAAAGCAAAGCGGCCCCGAATCCGCGAGCCGGTCGGTATCGGCGAGATCAACCGCAGCCGATCGAAACCGTAATTGAGATAATGGCCGTCTTTCTGCGCATCCGGCATTTCTTCGCGAACCGTATGGATGAGATAGGACAATAGCGAAATTGTAAGGAAGCCATATACAATCGTACCGCCATAGGATCCATTCGCATTCGCCCATTCAGGGTCGATATGCATGGGATCGGGGTCTAGTGTCAGTTCGCCGAAGCTCGTGTTCATTGCCTGATCGATAAGCAGCCAGTCCGAAACCAGCTCCTCACTCTCTTCTGCTGTAGTCAGCGTTGTTTCATTACTCATAGCGAAAAACTCCTGTTCATTATTTGCCGGCAGTAGGGACAATCGGTGCGGTCCCTGCCATAACGATCTCTTCACTCTGGTTGATTGCCTTCAGCTAATATTCAGTCTCAGTTGGCCGGCTTGTCCAGAACGACGGTCGCGACCATACGATAAGGCGTCTTGATTTTAAGCCGCATTCCGGCGCCAAGCGGCATGTGCACGATCGAACCGAGGCTGATCTCCTCGAAGGGCGCGCCACCAATCGAGACCTCGGCGGTTCCGACCAGCACGACGAAAAACTCGGCATAGGACGGCGCCTCATTCGCATATACGCCTACTTCAGCTTTCCATACCATCACTGCAACGCCCCGTTCCGTGTCGGTGAACAGAACCTTACGCCACGCCTTGCCGATGCCGTTCTCATCGGTCGTCTTGGACGGCTCGAACCCATCGTCATTTATTACATCAGTCACTGCTCTCATGCTCATGTCCTTTCGCAGAGGGTTGGAAATTTGGAGTTGGGATCGAACGCCCAGACGTATCCCAACTTGCAGGCGCCCCATGCGATGCCATCCGCCGGCTTGTAGACGATCGGGATCGTCACGAAAGTTCCGCCGCCCGGCGCTTCAGTTTCACCTTGTCAACCTTGCCGATGGGCAGCAGCGGCAGCTCATCCTGAATGATGAAGCGCTTGGGAATCTTATAATTGGCCAGCCGCTCGCGGCAAAAAGCCTCCAGCGCTTCGGTCGTCATTTGCTCATCAGCGATCAGATAGGCAACGCCCACCTCCTGCCACAGCGGATCAGGAGCCGACACGACCGCCGCCACCGCGACGGCCGGATGCTGCTCCAGCATTTCCTCAACCTCGCGCGGATAGACATTGTAACCGCCGGACTTGTACATTTCCTTCAGACGTCCGACGATGCGAAAACTGCCATCCGGCCTTTGTACCGCAAGGTCACCGGTATGGAAAAAGCCGTCATCGGTGAACGCTTCGGCAGTGGCCTCCGGCCGACGCCAATAACCCAGCAGGTTGAACACTGCACGCGTCTGGATCTCGCCGGGCTGTCCCTGGTCCACAACCTTGCCGTCCGCGTCGACCAGGCGCACCTCAAAGCCGGATGCGGGATAACCGACGCTGTGCGCCAAAATGTCCAGATCGTCGGTAGGCTCCACAATCGTGACCGCCATCGTCGTTTCGGTCAGGCCGTAATTGGTCGCGCGGCGCGGGCATATCCGGCCCAGATTCTCAATCATATCGGCTGGCATGGCGGCGCCCGCCCAGACGATGAGCTGCACCGCACTGAGATCGAAGCTATCGAAATCTTCCAGCGCGAGCTGCATCTGGAACGTGCTCGGAACCGATCCCCACAGCGTCACGCGTTCGCGCGCGATCAGCTCCATGCTGCCGCGCGTTTCGAAATGTTCCATGAACACCATGGTGCCGCCGAACACGAAGCATGGCGTGCTGACGTCAACGACGCAGCCGACATGGTTGATTGGAAAGAAATTGAGAGCCACATAGGGATCGACCGGCCAGGTACAGTTTAACTCCAAACCCGCCCGCGCGATCGCTTCGTGGCTGAGTAAAGCGCCTTTGGGAACGCCGGTCGAACCGGAAGTGTAAACGATCAGGCAGGGGTCGCGTCCGCCACACTCATCGCGCACGGTTGCAAGCGCACCGTCGTCGATATCTTGCGCCCCGGCCAGAAAGGCATCCATCGTTTCGATGCCGGCGGAACCGGCCGGTTCACCGTCAAAAGCGACCACGCGGCTCAGCACCGGGCAGGCCTGCCGCAGGGCCGCGATTTCCTCGTCATAACGGCGGCCGTCGATCTTGAGCCGCGTAAGCAGGACGCAAGGCTCAGAATCCGTCACGACATGCTGCAACTCACCAATACGATAGCGCGGATTGAGTCCGATCCAGATGGCCCCAATTGACGCCGTTGCAAGGAAGGTGACGAAATAATCGGGGTTCGGTGCGTTAAGCGTCGCCACACGATCGCCCTTCCTGACACCGGCGGCGATCAGGGCACAGGCGAGCCGCTCGACAGTCTCATGCAACGCCGCGTAGCTCATCCGGTCATCGCCCAGCACGAGGGCAATTGTCTCGGGCCGCCTTTCGGCATGCCACTTCGTGTAATCGCTTATTCGCGGGAGCAGCGGCGGCAGGTCAGTCATTCGGAAGATCTCCGGGGGTGGCACGAAAGGCTTCGCGTGAAGGCATGAAGGTAAAGCATCGATAGCAAATTTCGCCTGTTAGGCCGTGATGTGGTACCGGCATGTTATTCACTTCGGCTTGGAATCGATTGACTTACCCGCGAGATAATTACGTGCTTCCCAACGAATATATTGATAGAGTTGGTTGACTTCAGCGTCGCTCAAATCGTCAAAGCGCGCCATGCCAAATTCCAGAAGAGGCGCTTCGCGCAAGAGTTGTCCAAACGCCTTGCGATCGACGGCGACGCCAGATTCCCTGAGATCTGGCGCCTCACCCGCCGACATCACCAATGAGCCGTGGCAAGCGCTGCAAACCTTATGATAAAGCACCATGCCGCGTTCCACTTTGTGTGGATCAAGAACAAGCGTCGGATTATCCAGTGCGTTGACCGAGAAGTCAGGCGGCGGTGTCTTGGGCAGCTGCGCCTTTCCGTCAAGGACGAACGTCAACAGCCGGCGTGGTTGAAGTCCATATTTCCAGCCCCAATTCATCCCGTTGATGGCGCCGTCTGCGGAGGCGCCATAACCGACAAGGATAGACACGTACTGCTTGCCCTTGACCTCGTATGTGATCGGCGGCGCGATAATGCCGAGCTTTGCATCGAACGACCAGAGCTGTTTTCCGGTTGCCGCATCATGGGCATAGAGCTTGCCGGTACTCGTGCCCTGGAATACTAAATTTCCGGCCGTCGTCATCGTGCCCCCGTTCCAGAAGAACGGATAGTCGACCCGCCATTTGATTTTCTTTGCAACGGGATCCCAGGCCAGCAGCGATCCCTTGCCATCCAGCGGATCCTTGGGATCCGACACAATTTCGAAATTGGCACCCAATCGTAAGAGCACTTTCTTCGGATCGGGAGAAACATCGGCTTGCGCAGTAGCCGAAGAACTTATTTTCATTCCTGTCTGAATATAGGGAATATAGACCAAACCGGTGTCCGGGTTGTAGGACATCGGTTGCCAATTATGTGCGCCGAAAGCGCTTGGATAGATGGTTGTCGGCGCGTCCTGATAACGGATGCCGGGCCGTTCGACCGGACGCCCGGTCTTCAAATCGATCCGGTCCGCCCAGTTGACCTTGCCGATCTTTTCCGCCGAGACCAGTTTGCCGTTGGCGCGGTCGATCACGTAGAAGAATCCGTTCGACGGCGCCTGCATCATCACCTTGCGCGGCTTGCCGTCAATATTCAGATCGGCAAGAACGATATCCATCGTCGCCTTATAGTCCCACGCTTCGCAGGGATTATACTGATAGTGCCACTTGTACTTACCCGTCTTCGCATCGAGCGCCACCACTGATGCCAGGAACAAATTGTCCTTGAGCTTCCCATCCTTGCCTTCACAACGGAACCTCGGATTCCAAGGGCCGCCATTGCCAGTCCCTATAAGAACCTGATTGAACTCGGCATCATAGGTGATCGCGTTCCATGGCGTGCCGCCGCCGCCATATTTCCACCACTCGCCCGACCAAGTCTTTGCAGCGATCTTCGTCGTTTCGTCGGTGTCAACCGCTGGATTGCCTGGCACGGTAAAGAAGCGCCACAGGAACTTGCCCGTCCTCGCGTCAAGCGTCGTCACATAACCCCGCGCGCCAAACTCGGCGCCACTATTGCCGATGATGACCTTGCCATCGAATATGCGGGGCGCCCCGCTGCTCGTCGAGAGGTCTCCCTTGATCAGAAAATGGCTGGTCCACACAGGTTTTCCGGTTTTCGCGTCGAGCGCAACCATCCGGCCGTCCTTGGTCGCCACATAGACCTTGCCATCCCAATATGCCACACCCCGATTGGCGCCGAATATTTTGCGCGCGCCGCGCGGCGAAGCTTCGTTGGCCTGTGGATCATATTTCCACAGCTCTTTGCCTGCCACGGCGTCTACCGCATATACCGCCCCAAAACTTCCGGGGAAATAAATCACGCCGTCCACTGCGAGCGGCGTCGCCTCCAGCGCATTTTCACCCGGCAGGTCCAGCGACCAGGCCAAACCCAGTCAATTCACATTGTCCGCGTTAATCTGCGTCAGTGGGCTGAAACGCTGCTCGCCTTCGTCCCGCCCATAGCCTAGCCAGTCGTCCGACACAAGCGCTTCGCGGGGCGAACCGGACTGCATGCACCCCACAAGTAAAGCGGAAAGCAGCAATAGCGGAGCGATGCAATGTATCCTGCTCGTGGCCCGTCCAGTCCCGCCTATCATCATCACTCTCAACATTCCTCGACATAGGGTCAGCCATCCGGGAGACAACAGTCTGGTATCAAGCCCAACACAATGGGTTTATCAATTTTTTGAGTTTTATCTCAATTTTATTTCAGGGTCAAATGGAACACACTTCCTCACACAATGTACGATACCTTTGCCCATGTGATCCGGGCCCATAAGCGTGCCTTCGTACCATCGCATTGCTGCGATCAGACTGCTAGGAACCCTCCGTCCACCGGAACTATGGCACCCGTAATGTATCGCGACATATCCGAACACAGAAATACGATCGGATCGGCGACCTCCGCCGCAGTCCCGACACGCCCCAAAGGTATTCGGCTCATCT
The DNA here is from genome assembly GCA_963746725.1 of uncultured Alphaproteobacteria bacterium. Lineage (GTDB taxonomy): Bacteria > Pseudomonadota > Alphaproteobacteria > Sphingomonadales > Govanellaceae > J090. Next base: position 184,996 of record CAVVCF010000006.1, read on the forward strand.
GCTTTTCCAGCCAGACAGGATCGGCGATGGACTTCGCAGCCATGTCGGTTTGAATCACCCCAGGGGCGACCGCGTTGACCCGCACGCCATCCCTCGCAAGTTCCCTTGCGAGCGTCTGTGTCAGGAGCTTCACACCCCCCTTACTCGCCTGATATCCGTATCCGCTTGTCACCGCCTTGAAGGCAGCAACTGAAGCGAGGTTCACCACCGTACCCTTGGTTTCACGCAGCGGTTTTAGGAAAGCGCGCGTCACAACCAGAACGCCAGTAAGATTGACCGACATTTCCCGGTCCCACAGGTCCAGCACGGCAGGATCGTCGATCGGCAGCTTGCCGATAATGCCCGCATTATTGATGAGAATCGAAATGGGATCGTGGTTCTCCGCCAAAGTGGCGGCGGTTTCGGCGACCGCTTCCCGCTCGGTAACGTCGAGTTGGTAGGCCGATGCATCACCGCCCTCGGAAGAGATCGATTCGGCTGTCGCTTTTGCCAGCGATATGTCCAGATCGGCAATAATCACCTTCGCGCCTGCACGGGACAGCGCGCTCGCAGTCGCAGCGCCGATTCCCTTGCCACCTCCCGTGATTAATGCAGTTCGGCCGTTGAGCATGTTCTTTCCTTTCCTACAGTTTAAGCCGTTTCGAATCTGTCGCGAGCCTTCGACGGTTTTCCCGCTTGGTCGCTGTGGATGACGCGCCGTCCGCCTCCGCTATTCAGCAGATCAACATGAGCGGCAGCGGTCTCTTCAGGTTTCTCGAGGCTCGACAGGTGGCCACAGCCGGTGATCACGCGAACAGTCGCGGCCTGCAGAGCGTCTGTCTGGCGAGCGAATTGGTCCGCCTGCAGAAAATCATCTTCTTCGCCGCGTATCAACACGACCGGTATTTGAAGCTGGGCGAGACTAGGGAGCATGTCTTGACGCTCCAACATGACCGCCCCATGGCAGGCAGCATGTCGCCGCTATTGGAAAGCGGCAGCAAAGACATGCCGAAAACTATCATCCGCCGAATGGCGAGAGATCAAAATGTCTGAAATCGTTGCAACGGGAACTCCATGCAAGCCACTCAGCGCGGGAAGATCAGCCCAAGTTGCCGCTTCGCCCGTATCGGTCAGGATATGACAAAGGGCGGCAGCACCACCCCGGCCCGCCAAATCAGTAGCGTCAACCGCTGCCTCCGCCGCGGCTTGCCAATCGAGGAGACCTTCGGGATGGGCGAGAATCGGAAAGACATGGCCAGGGCTAACAATATCGTCCGGCGTTGCCTCAAGGGCCGACGCCACTGCTATCGTCCGCGCCCTATCCCGCGCGGATATGCCAGTTCCCACTCCGCATCGCGCCTCGATTGACGCACTGACGCCCCAGGACCAGCGCTGGGTTTTAGCACCCCCTAATCGGTGCAAGCCCAGCCGCCGTGCCTGCTTCTGCGAAAGCGCGAGTGATATGACGCCCCGCCCCTCTTTCGCCATCCGGTTTACGATGCCCGGACAGATAGACCGCCCAGCGGCCACCAGATAGAGCAAACCGCCCGCATCCCGACGACTCTCCGCGATAATTGCAAGACCCCCTTCACTTAGCGCGTCTAGGACGACCTGCGCGGGTAGGGAACGGGATCGATCGACCAGGGCGGCATCCGGAAATTCGTGGTTTTCCCATTCAGTGGCAGCGGCCATCAAGCGGCCACCAGCATATCCTCGGCGGTGCGGCGCATCTCCGGGAAGACTTCTTTACCGAGCAGGCGCATGCTGGCCTCAACTTTTTCGTACGGCATGGCGCCGAACGAACAGGTGAAACGCTGTTGATAGCCGCCGGTGATCTCCATGCGCTTCTTGAAAGTCTCCAGAATTTGCTCAGGCGTGCCCCAGTTTTGGGATCGGATATAGGCCTCGAGCACAGCTTCCTGCCCCATGTCGCGCATCATCTTTGCACGTTCGTCATAGCTGCCGTAGCCTTTTACTCCCTCGAAATCCGTGCCCATCAACTCATAATGGCGCATAACCGAGAGGAAATAAGTGGAGAGATATTCGCGCGCACCGCGTTCTGCCTCCGCGGGATCCTCATGGCAGTAAGTAAAGTCAGTCATCGCAACCGGCTCGGGCATCCGGCCAAACTTCTTAAAGAAATGGTCACGATGAGCCTTGATCGCAGGCAATGCATCCTCAATCGAACCTTGGACGAACATCATCATGTTCGCGCCGATATCGGCGACCGGAATAACGGAATCCGGAGACATGGCGACGCCATAAAGACGACCTTCGAAGCTATGCGGCGGCCGCGGACGTATCTCGACGCGCGGTTGCCGGTAATATTTGCCCTCATACTCGGCGATCCCGCTTTCCAGCGCTTCGACCACGAAGCGCGATGCCTCGTCGAACCGTTCACGGGATTTGGCCATTTCCTGACGAAACCCAATATATTCGCGCTTGGCGAGACCGCGGCCGAAGCCCAGCAACAAGCGCCCCCTCGACATGATATCCAGCATTGCGACATTCTCGATAACGCGCAGCGGGTCGTGCCAGGGAAGAATCACCGCACCCAGGCCCAATTTGATCGTACTGGTGCGCGCAGCGATGTAGGTAAGGGCCTGAAAGTTACTCGGGCACATGGCGTAGGAGTTGAAGTGATGCTCGACCGACCAGACGGAATCGAAGCCGACTTCCTCGGCTAGGACGCCCATTTCGAGCTCCTTTAGATACATCTGCTCATCGGTCAGGTCCTCGAACAAGTTCCCCCAGACCATCCCCATGCCTATGTTAAATTTTTGCTTCGCGTTCACTTTGCCCTCCATCCGATTGCCTTGTGATGATGATACATACCTGCCGAAGACTTCCCTCAAAGAGCGGCTCTAGACCCAACGGTTATAATATTGAGGATAAACTCATTTTTTTTCCAGTCAAGCGTTGGCCGTGCAAATAGGTGATGATCTCGGCACCAATGATTTTTTTTAACATATTAGGATCATTTGATCCATATATTTCTCAAGGCCCATACTTATCCATCGGCCGTTAATGCCAAGAACCTTTTTACATCGTGATCTTCATCGCCAAGCTGATGATCGATCATCAGCAACCACTTCACCTGGTGCTGATGGCGATCGGCGGGCAGTTCTTCGCGGGCATTACGGCGACCCTCTACGTTGCACCCGCGCGCCCGCGGATGACTGGGCTGCTCGCTCGGAATACACGCAAGTTGACATTGGCGAGTGCCCGCGCTCACACCTCGCCAATTTCGTGGCGGCATGCAACTTCGTCAAACGCCTGAAGACCCTTCAAGGCCGCACTCCATACGAATATATCTGTATATGCTGGATAAAAGGGCAATAAAGGTTAATATAAAATGCTGGGACCAAATGCTTATCCCGTTAACTGGCTGATTGTCGATCTTCAGCACCGTGGTCCCGTCGTTAACCTCCAACGTGGCTGTCTACATTATTGCTGCCCTCATCTCGTGTCGCGACGCCATCACAGGACGCGGATAACCAGAATAAATAATAACCATCCCGGCGATTTTAAATGCTGATACCAGACGCCGCCAGCCAAACCACTTTCCTATCTTGTTAAATCGCTTCGGCGGTGTGCCGATGCGGGGCATGTGGGACCTGCGCCGGCCCCAGCAATTCCAAAGCAGTACGCACGTCGATGCGGCGCACATGCTCCTTGAGCCCAGCCCCGTTTCGCGCGGCGGCCAAGCGCTCGGCCGCTGCCCGATAGGCCGGTCCGCTCCGGTCGACCTCGTTCAGCCGCGCCCGCCCATATGCCATGGCGTGCCGGGCATCGTCGCCCGCCGGCGTACCCACACGCAGCGATTTGTTCCGTTCCACTTCGGTCGCCATGTATTCCAGCAAGCCCTCCGGATGGAGTGTCGTCTCGAAATTGCGCAGCACGCCGTCCGCGTCGGCGGTAATCACGACATCGGCTCCGGTCACGCGCCCGCTCGGATCATAGGCGTAGCATTGCTTGATCCGGTCGATCGCCGCTTCCGGCTCCTTGTAGCGGTGTACGGTTTTTTGTGGCGTTCCGTCGGGCACAGCCAGATGGGTAATCCCGTGGCTATTAATCGCGCGTAGCACCTCGGTCGGGTCATCCGGCAAGCGCACATCCTTGCGGTCTGGCCAGAAATCGAACCCGCCGTGGGTTCCCCACGGGCCACCGACATGAAAGATGTAGATCTCGGGATAGAGCGGTCGCTTCCGCCGTTTGCGGTTCGGCTCATCGTAGAAGGCAGTGATGGCGAGCATGGTCAGCAATCCGGCACCCAGCCCGCCTAACGGAGCATTGACGACCAGACCGAAGCGGTCGCGCAATTCCCAATCTATAAAATCATCGCGTGCGACCGCCAAGCCATCCGACAAAATGGAAAACATCTCACTCTTGATATCGTAGGCGGTATGCATGCATAAGTCCTTGACTTGGTGAAGGACGGTCAGTCCTTACTGCGATCGCTCCAATAGACGCCCTGCTGCTCCAGTAAAGCAAAACGATCCTTGATCTTTTCCACATTCTTGCGCCCGCCTTCCATAAGCAGGAAAGAAATGAGCGCCTCCATCAAAGCTAGGGTCGGCACCAGAGACGTATAGAAAGATGCGTCCACATTAGGCACTATGATCACATGCTCCGCACGTTGCGCCAACGGCGACAGCCGGTTGTCTGTGATGGCCACGATAGTGCTTCCCCGATCAGCCACATAATTGACTGACCGTACCGTCTCCAGGGGATACGGATCGAAACTAACAACCAGCAGCGCATCTTGATCGTTCAAGTCAAGGTATTCATCCGGCAGCATGCCATATCGCGCATCAACCAAACGAACATTGTCTTGAAAGGAGCCGATAACGTATTGGAAATAGAAGGCAGCGGCAAAAGTACTTCGCAAACCCAGGACATAGACCCTGCGCGCCTTCATAAGCGCCTTTCCAGCAGCGGTAATGTCGGCTGGATGCACCGTCTGGAACAGTTCGACGATCTGCGCAACGATCGTTTTGCCCGTTCTTGTAAAGACACCGTCGAAGCCATGCTCTTTGCGCTGGTCGACGATATGTGTTGCGGCGCCAGAATATCGCTCACTACCTGGACGCAAGCTATCGCGGAACGGTTCACGGAAGTCGTCATAGAGATCGAATCCCAACGTCGTTGCCAACCGGATCAACGTTGTCGAACTGACCCCTGCATTCCGAGCCACCTTGCGTAGCGGTGACAAAGCAACCGCAACAGGATTCTTGACTACATAGCGTGCTGCCTTACGAAGCTGGGGAGGCAGATTGTCATAATCTTCTTCGATTTTCGAAAATAATACATCGATATTCATAGCACCGTGTCCTTATGCCCAAAACTTTGATCATAGACACTTCGAACATAGCGAACAAGAAAGGCCTCGTCGTTATCCCGTAATCCAGGCCTCGGTAACGCGGTCATAACTCCCCACACGCAGATCAGTGTTTTCCGCAATAATCTGCCCCTTGGCTATCTTTCCGGAAGCTGTGTGAGGCAACTCCGCCGGAAAGGCATAGTAGCGCGGCACTTTGAAGGGGGCGAGATTGTCCTCGCAATGTCGGATAATCGCCGGCAGCAGATCTTGCACCGAACCGGCACATTCGCGAAGAGCAATCGAAACTTTTACCTCCTCACCACGCGTGTCGTCTTTCACCGGAAGCGCCGCAACCTCATCAACTTCAGGAATAGCAACAATCACCGTCTCCACCTCGCGTGCGGAGATATTCTCACCGGCCCTCCGGATCATGTCCTTGACCCGGCCGACGATTTGGAAATAGCCGCTGTCATCCTGTTGGAAAAGGTCGCCGGTGCGAAACCACTCGCCATGAAATGACGCGGCCGTGGCCTCTGGATTATTATAATAGCCCTTAAGGATCGAGCGTCCGCGAACAAGCAACTCGCCGACCTCGCCCTGTGGCCGGGTGTTGCCCTCGAAATCGGCGATCCGAACCTCTCGGAACGGTGTGGGAATGCCACATACCCCGGAGCCGACCGTCTCTTCCGCCTCGATCGGAACAGACAGGGCCGAGCCAATCTCCGTCATGCCATATGCTTCGCGCGCCACGAGGTTGAAACGCTTTTCGATCGCGGCATGCAGATCCGGACTGACGCCGTAGATGTTCATGCGGATAACTTCGTTCGTTGCATCCTCGGGCAGGGGCGGCTGCTTGTAAACGACTTCGGGCAGCAGCCCGAACTGAATGCGATGCTCACGTACCCATTTCATGAAGCGCGAGCCGCTTTGCCGACGCGCGACGAACAGCGTGGCGCGCTGGTACATCGCCATTAACAATTCCCATTGCGGGTCCATGTAAAAGAAAGGTGTCGACGCCAGGATACGGCGATAGCGCCGCCCGTCGCGAAAGGCATTCTGCTTGCCGATCAGCAGCCAATAGTCCTGCGTCAGCATGCAACCCTTTGGGAAGCCAGTGGTACCGGACGTGAACTGGATGTTAAGCAGGTCGTCGCGATGGACCGGATCGAGCGGCCCCATCTGTGCCGACTGCCCTTCGGAGAGCGCTTCCCACGATCTGTAGCCTCCCTTGTTGTCCCCACCCAGCACGAAGACCCGATCATACGCCGTCGCTGCCAAGGTTTCCGGCATGTCGGCCAGGACGGGAAGACAGCTTTCGTCAATAAACAGATAGTCGGCGTTGCCCGTCTCCAACACATATTGTAGCTCACGGCCGGTATAGGCGATATTGATTGGGATCATCACGGCGCCAATTCGCGCGATCCCCAGCCAGCTTACTGGGAACGCCGCAATATTCGAAATCATGACACCGATATGCGACCCTTTCCCGATGCCAAGAGCGAGCATTCCATTGGCCAGTCGATTTACCCGTCCTTGCAACTCGCGATAAGACAAAGCATCGCCGTCCTGGAAGAAATTCAACGCCTCGGAATCGGGCGCTTCCGCCGCTGCTTCATCCAACAACATACCCAGATTTTCAGGCAACGGCTCTGCCTCGATCCGAGCAAGCCTATCAGCATAGGACGGAATTTCTTGCGATAATTCCTCAAGCTTCAACATGTAATGACAAACTCCTTCTAGTGTGAACTAGATCCGTCAGACAGGTGACAAACCTATCAACAGAGCGTTAGGCCTCAGCCCGGAATTCGGCTGGCGTCTTGCGCTGGGACTCGACCGGCGTCACTGCGATACCAACAGCGCGCGCAATCAGCATTGGCTCCTCCAGTACTTCGCCATGTGACGGATTGTCGCTCATGCCGTGGACGCGTGCGGTCACATAAGCTTCGTAGGAACGCCGGCGCGACGTACGCCCGACGCTCAGTAATTGCGCCGTTACGCTTACAAAGTCGCCCTGATAAGCGGGAGCAACGAACTCCAATTCCTCAAACGCACGCATGAAACCAACATCTCCATCGAACATCATGGCCATTTTTGTCCCAGCAACGCCAAACAACTCGACGATCGTACCAAGAGACACCATCTGGTTCGGATAATGGCTGTCAATTCGAGTTTCGATGGTTACGGAATAGGGAGCAAAACGCGGATCCATTGAGAGCACCTTTCAATTTATAAATCACTTGCTCTTTTTATACTTAATAAAATCTCTTGGTCCATATTATTGGGGCTCGCCCACCGCATTGTCAGGAAATAAAAAGGGACTGCTTATGCTCAGTGAGCACAGGCAGCCCCTACACCCCATTTCGAAAATCTTGATCAGTAACGAAAAGCGGCAGATATACCTACGACACGCGGCTTAAGGTTGTTGATGACGAACAGCGGGCTGCCGATATGATCGTTGGCACGACCGATCGTCGTGTGGCTGTTGAAGACATTGTCTGCGAAGACAGACACGTCGAACCCGTCGAACCGCATTCCTGCGCGCAGATAGACCAGATGTGTCGCAGGACGATCATAATAGCTCGGATCATAAGATGAATTGAGCGGGTTCTGCTCGACCAGATTCGGATAGCCACTCTGGTACCGATATTCCACGTGAAGATAGGAAGACCGACCGGCGAGATCGAAATCATAATCGCCTGTGACCGTAGCGGTCCACGGAGAAATCGGCAGCTTATCGCCTTTGGTCACGAGATTGACGGCACCCACCGGCAACGTCTTGGTGTATGTAGCGTCGTCGTATCCGACATTGCCGCCGACGGTGAGGCCATCGGTTACCCTGAGCGCGAGCTGGATATTAAAGCCCTTGCTGGTAGCCTTACCAAAATTATCGACGATATAGAAACCGCACGGGAAGAACAACCGCGACTGAATGTTGGTCCAATCGATGTAAAAGGCACTGCTCGACACTTCCAGGCGGCCATCGAACATTTTGTTCTTCGCGCCAACTTCATAGTTCCAGACGCTATCTGAACCGTATGACTTGGGTTGTGACGCAAATCCCGCAGCAGCAAGGTCAGCATCGCAAACGCCCGCTGCGATCGGAATATTTGCCCCGCCCGTGCGGAAACCCTTCGCAGCGCTTGCATAGAACAGGTTGTTGTCATCAGGCTTGAATTGGACCCCAAATTTGGGCGTCCAAGGACTGTCCTTCGAGTTGCCCTCGGCAGAAGTGAAGCCGCCGTTGAATAAACCGTCATTCTCGCCGTAGAAGCTGTACTTGACCTGCGCTTTGCGAATACCAGCGGTAAGCGTGATCTTGTCGGTGATATCATAGTCAAACTGAGCGAACCCAGCGATCTGCGAATTCTTCGACCTTAGGAGCCCGAAGAATCCCAGATCCCCCCTAACAGTCACGGGCACTCCTATCAGCGTGTTCAGGCTCGGCGTATGGAAAGATTCAGTATTGAACTGCTTGTTGTGGTCATAGAAAAAGCCGACCAACCAGCGCAGCGGCTGTTCGCGGCCTGACTGGATGCGCACTTCCTGGGCGAAAGACTTCTGGGTGTTGTATATGTCATCGTACGAGTCCCAGTCGCCGAACCCGGGAATGTTGATGCTGGTCGGAGTAACGACAGCGCCGAGATACCAGGAGTCGAAAGTCGACGAGTCCATTTGGTTTGTGTTTTTGCGATAATAATAGGACGTATTCGCAATGAGTTGAGCGGAGCCGATCTTGATCTTGGTCGTGAGGCTATAGAGCGTGCTGCGATCTCTGCCCGGCGACGGGATGCGGTTGCCACTGCGGAAGATGCCCTTGCTCGGATCGGAGAAGCCTTCCCAGGATGCCGAAGCGCCATCGCCAGTATTGACCGGGAAGCCATGGCCCGCATTCTGATAGCGATACTGATGAAAGATGGCGGGCGTCAACTCAACGGCGTCGACCGGCTTCCATTTCAGCGCGGCACGCAGCGCATAGCTTTCACCCCAGTTCGCTTCCTTGTCGGCGATATTGCCGGTTGCGCGATCGATGCGATCGATCCAGCCTCCGTCACGCCGATAATAGGCGCTGGTGCGGAAGCCCAGCTTGTCCTTGATAATTGGCCCCCCTGTCGCCACGCCGCCTTCGAAATTCGCACCGCCCTTGTCTATGAACGATCCTTCGACGCGTGAATATACCGAATATTTGGAGAGGCTCGGCTGCGGCGTGATATAACGTACCGTGCCGCCCATCGATCCCGATCCGAACAGCGTACCCTGCGGGCCACGCAGAACTTCGACACGTTTGAGATCAAACAACGCAGGCACAGCGTCCCTCGCGAATGAACCAGCCTTGTAGATCTGAATCGGCGTGTCGTCGATATAGATACCTGTCGTTCCGGCGCCAGCATTACTAACAATACCACGAATGGCGATAGCATTACGCTGCGTGAAAGTGACCCCTGGTGTTATTGAAGCGATATCTGCGATGGTTTTCACACCAAGTAGATCCATTTTTTCTTGCGAAAAGGCGCTGACACTGATCGGCACGTCACTCAGAACCTGAGGGGTGCGAGTGGCCGTAACAACAATCTCATCGAACGGCCGGGGCCCGCTCGATCTGGTCGCCTCTTGTGCATTGGCCTGCGAAACCGATGCAAACGCTAACGTCGCAGCCGAAACCCGCAATAATATCTTGAAAGTCAGTCTGTTCATTTTCCTATCCCCTTGTCTGCTTTTATGCGCATCCGAGGATGCGCGCCTTCCTTGCTTAAATTGAAAAATCAGTTTATCGAGCTTCACCTCAAGAAGCAATAGCACTATTCTAATATATTTTGGATTATTTGTTCTTTTTAATTACCCTCTCGCTTAAGAGCCCCTTTCTGCGCGACCGTTGAGGTGCGCGATTTCGACCCAACATATTGATAAAACGTAATTATTATCTCATCACGAATGTTGCCGAAGCACGGAATAACATACTCGACCAAAAACCTCTCTCGGAGCAACACGGTAAATCCGGGTTCATTCGCACAATTTCAGTCGTAATTTTGCACTCACCGCAGTAGTATGTATGATCCATTTTGTTTATGCAAGGATCATATGATCCTATTCAAGAGTGGGCGAGATAACTCTTTCGGAACACCTCGAGATCTTGGGTAAAATCCTGGCATGCTCCGCAATCGCGGCCTTGTAAGGCCGGATAGCCAGCAGATAGAAAAGCATCGACGTCAGCATAGAGACAGCCACCACTATCGAGAGGGCTTCGTCCAAACGCTTTGGATCCCTGAATATCTCATCAGTCATGAAGGCGACGGCAGACGGACCAAGACTGCCCAGAATACTGATCGCGAAAAAATAGATGGCCGAAACAGTGCCGCGGATATGCGAAGGCGTGACCATCTGCAATGCTGCATTGGCGACGCTGTAAGGCACTGCACCAAAAAGCACCAAAAAACCGATGGTCAGCGCAGCGATTTGCGGGTTCGGTGCATAAGGCAGCGCCAAGGCAGCGATCGTTCCGAGCGCGGCGCTGACAACGCAAACCCACAAGCGAAAATGGGAGCCGTAACGCGTCAAACCATCACTCAATATACCGCCGCCGATCATGCCGGCAAGCCCACCCCCCAAGAATGCGAAGCCAAGTAAGGGACCGGCCACGTCCACACCAACATCATAGGTGCGGATCATAAAAGAGGCCGCCCACGACGTAATCCCGATAGCCAACAAGTTCGTAAAGCCGTTGGCTAAATGATGACACAAAATGAAGCCGCCATGTTCTCGATAGAAAATCCGGGCACCGCCCCTCTTTGGCTGCACGCGCATACTATGGGCCGGCTCTAAAAGAAAAAGAAATGACAGTGCGATCAGCAAACCGGGAGCCCCGACAATGATGAACATCATTTGCCAAGGCCGCAGCAAGCCCAGCAAGGGCATATCCACCGCCCCCATCGAAACCAGCCAACCGTAGAGAACGCCACCGAAACCCACCGCGAAAGCGGTTCCGACAATACCTCCGGCCACATAAAGGCCGATAACGAAACCATAGCGACGTCTCGGAAACGCATCGCTTAGCAACGACAGCGCGGCGGGCGACATAAACGCTTCGCCCACCCCGACGCCCGCGCGCGCAACGAACAGAATGCCGAAGGAGCGAGCAATACCGCAGAATGCGGTCACAAAGCTCCACAACGAGATCGCTACCGACAATAGCTTCAATCGGGGCAGGCGGTCCACGAGCATGCCTGCCGGAACCCCGGCGATGGAATAGAAAACAAGAAAGGCCACCCCCTGCAACAGTCCAATTTGGGTGTCTGAGAGTGAGAGATCCTGCTTAATTGGCTCGACGAGCAAGCCTATAATCGCCCGATCCGCTGCCGAGCAGGCATATCCAATACAAAGTATCGCTAGCAGCAGCCACGCTTGACCAGACGCCCTATGTTTTTCAGAAGAAATGACCTACCCCCTCGCCTAGCTTTGGAGTGTATACTCCTTATTTTTCATAAAAAATCAAATGTTCTTTCAAGTGCCGCCTGTTCCTTGATCTCCATATCGAGTTAGGAGATACTTCTTCAGCTTGCTTGACCAACACAACCAATCAACGGCAATTGCCACTAAGGGCTCTATCTCATAACAATGCAATTTGACGTGCCGACAATGCCAAAGCCAACTGGGTTGGCTGACACGCTGGTAGAGCCTATCCATCAACCTTTGCTATTGGTTGACAAAACGGAACCAATTTGAATCGAATGCCGAGTCAATGAACTTATCCTATATTTCATTTCTTGAAGACAAGTTCGCTAGAAATCCTCCCAAGAAAAAGGGACCGCGGACGCGAGAACGGCTCAAAATTGCTACAGCCAAGGTATTATCGCAACGCGGTTACCATGCAATGCGAGCGATCGATATCACTGAAGAGGCGGGCGTCGCGGAAGGGCTTTTTTATACATATTATAAAGACAAGCTGGATGTTGCTCTTTCTGTATTAAAATCGATGCTGGAAGACTTCTCCGCGAGACAATACGCGACATCTGACGTCGATGCGGCGCCATCTTCGGGAGAACCAGCTTACGATGCTATATACCGCGCCAATCTCAAATGGATATTAATGTGCAGAGCCAATTCCGGTCTTATGCGCTGTGTGCTCCAGGTTGGCGATCAGGAACCGGAATTCGCGCGCCTTTGGCAGCGGGTGAACAGCGCTTGGCACAAGCGTGTAGCAGAGGGCATATTGCGCCGTCGATCCGGCAAAGAGCCCGCCCTTATGTATACTTTAATACTGGGGGCGATGATGGACGAAATAACACGCAAGTTGGTCGTCTATCCTGATCCTGAATTACAACAACTTTTAAGTGATCTTGAAGGCGATGATGAACTCATTGCGCATGCGGCCAGCTTGATTTGGTTACGCACCCTTTATCCAGACATCGGCCTTCCCCCAATGCTCCCGAAACAAGCCAATCTGCTTGCTCAGTGGTATGTGGCAGAAGACGCATAACAAAAAAATACATGCGTAGTTAGCCTGAAATTCCTGCCAAGCAAACTGGTAGGGCCGCGGTTAGAATTCGAACAGGCGATGTCAGTGGCCTTTTCGCGTTAACTTGGGAATGGCAGTACGGAGGGCCATGTTAACTCGTTCAGACAGCAGCTGATGCTCTTTCCCTTACTTTGAACGCCCTAGGCTCAGGACTCATTGATTGATCCAGAAGATGACGGTTGCTGCGATACAGATTGCGGAGAAGTATGTGTGTGCGCAGCGATCGTATCGTGTCGCGATACGCCTCCAATCCTTGAGTTTGCCAAACATGTTTTCAATCTTGTGGCGTTGGCGGTAGAGCGCCTGATCATAGGGGATTGGCGCTTTTCGGTTGGTCTTGGGCGGTATGCACGGGGTGATGTCGCGCGCTTTCAAGGCCTTTCGGAACCAGTCTGCATCATAGCCCCTGTCGCCGAGCATGGCCTTGGCTTTTGGCAGGGCATCCAGCATCAGGGCCGCGCCCTTGAAGTCGCTCATCTGGCCTTCCGAGAGCAGCATCACGAGTGGCCGACCCCGGCCATCGCAGACGGCGTGAAGTTTTGAGTTCAGGCCGCCTCTTGTGCGTCCGATACGTCGGGGAACAGACCCTTTTTTAAAAGGCTGGCCGCCGTCCGATGAGCCTTGAGGTGTGTGGCGTCGATCATCAGTTGGCCGGAGACTGTCTGATCTTCCGTGTATCTGCGATCTGGTCCATGCTTCGAGAAAGGAGCAAGGACGATGCCTATTACCGACGATTTACTGGACGAACTTTTGAAGGGCTGCGAGCGGCCTGAGGATTTGCTTGGCGATGCCGGACTGATGAAAGAGCTGAAGGTCCGCCTGATGGAGCGGATGCTTGGTGGGGAACTGACGGCGCATCTGGGGTACGAGGCTGGTGGCGAACCGCCCTCTGGCCAGTCCAACCGCCGCAACGGCTCGGCCTCCAAACGGCTGAAAGGGTCGGATGGCGAGGTTTCGATTGCAATTCCCCGCGACCGGGAGAGCTCAGTTTAACCCGCCCGGATCGCTCCGGGCGTCGTTTTAGTGTCGTCATTGCAACCTCCATTCAGGAACCGTTGCGACGATCACTTGAATCCGCCCAGTTCACCAGCCGTGAGTGGCAAACATTCCTTCACCAGCACAATCTGGAAGCCAGCATGAGCCGTCGCGGCAATTGTCACGACAATGCGGTTGCCGAAAGCTTCTTCCAACTGCTCAAACGCGAACGTATACGGAGAAAAATCTATGCCACGCGAGAGGCTGCAAGGGCGGACGTGTTCGACTACATCGAGATGTCCTATAATTCCCAGCGCAGGCATACCAATAACGGGATGCTGTCACCCGTCGAGTTCGAATGGCAGCAAAAAGTGAAAGCGCAAGGTGTCTAACAAACTAGGGGCACCTCAGGCCTGCGCAACGGAAAAAGCTACGGCCCCTTCCTTCGCGCCTTCAAATGACACATTTTCTCCCTAGAAATCTGGACTCAATATTGGGGGTTGACCACGAGCAGGCAAAGCGGGCTCTTATCTCAGGCTATCGAAGCGAGAGAGAACTGTCAGACAGCACGCTGAAGGATTTCGATTTACTCATGCTGGGGCGTGCGTTGACCTATGTAGGCTGGGTTCACACACGCAGTGATACTGAGACGGCGATAGAATTGACCCCATGGTTGCTGAACACAAGCTGCAAGTTAATCGAGCAATATCTCGATTAGAGCGATGAACGTATCTGTTCCATATAGGAACCAGGAGAAGGGCAGTTACACGATTCACTGAAGCTGCCCCATTCCCTGACGGTTCAGCAACAAAAATACACTTTAAAATGGCTGATAAAAAAATTCCCGTTCATCATATGGCATTTTAAAAACCAAGAATTCCGGCAATAAACGATATAGAGGCGGCCGGAATGATCGGCCGCCTGCAGGATCACTTAAATAGAACCTTTCACATACATGTCGCCCTTGCAGATCCATTCGCCCTTTTCCTTGGCCCACAGGAACAGGATGACAAAGGAGTAGGGCTTTTCATTCGGGTCTGTCGGGGTGACGTAAAAGTTGGTCCAGTCCCAGCCAGCATTTCCTTTGACATAGGTATTGACAGATTCGACCTTGACCGTAGCGGTGGGTACAATCTCCTTGTATTCGGCCCGCAAGGCCTCTCGCCCTACTGTGACCTTGCCCTCGTAATCAACAGAGACCACATCCTTGCTGTAAAAATGGTCGGCAATGGCATCGGCATCATTTTCGGCAAAGGCTTTTTCCTTCAGGTCATATTTGGCGCGGATGGCCTTCTTGAAGGCGGTCAGTTCTTTGCTGTCCTGTGCTGCCGTCATGGCGGGCGTGGCTGCAACTTCAGGGCCTGGCTGACCGGCATAGGCTTGCGCCGTAACCGTCAGAGCCTGGACCACGGCCAAAACGGCAAAATTACGAAGAAAAGATTTCATCACATGATCTCCAGTAATTGTTGAGCGGCGCGTTGGCCGTGAAGAGCAGCGGTTTCCCACATTTGCGCACCCGACAGTTCGGCATGGGCGAAAGCCACCCGGCCATGGCGCTTTGCGAGTATTGTAAGCGGCGACGGTTTGCCGTCCTTGCCGTAAATGAAACCGGGCGGGTCAACCACATAGGCATGGCCCTGCCGGTTAGTAACAATACCGGCAATGTCGCGTTTGGCATCAAAACCATAGTCGGCAAACATTTCTGTAAACTGCTGGCGGACCGATTGCTCGATCTCGCTGTAGGACATGCCGAACAGCATCATGCGCGCCGCCGTGCACTGGTCAGGGTACGGCACGCCCGGCAGGCAGAAGGAATTGTATAGCGTAAACACAAAAGGCTTCGAGGGGTCCAGCGGCTGGGTTTCCTTGCCGTCGATAATCAGGTTCCGCCGCAGGCTTGCCCACCAGCCGAAACCGTTAAACCAGCGTGCCGAGGCAATGCCCAGTTTCTCCAGGAATTTCCAGTTCCGAACTGCCACGTTGATCACCAGCATGGGAGCGTGGTTGAACGCCTGCATGGCGTCAATCACATCGGCCGGCATGTCGCGGCAAATATGCTTGTTGGCATGCTGCTGGCCGGCCGCGATTACCGCCTTGGCTTTAGTCTTGAAGACCTTTCCGTCCTTCAGATAGGAAACGGTCGCCGATTTCGCCGACGCCGGATCACCGTTATGAACAATACTGATGACCGTGCTGGAAAGCCGCATGCGGACATTTGCCCCCGGCTTGTCGAGGGCTTTCCAGTTCACCCGGCTGCGGTACACATCGCCAATAGTATTCTTGCCTTCAAAAACATCGGGCATGGCAAACTTCAAAAGTTTGCGGGCAATAATCGCATTGCCGCCCGGGTATGATGCCAGATAGATATCATCCGTCGGATCAGACCCACCATCTGCATAACGGTAGTAGCCGTTCACGCCCGGTTGAAGGAAGTTGTAGGCTGACAGGGCAGAGACCACATCCGCCCCCAACCCGCAACCCATGGCGGCCATTTGCGGGTTCAGATAATCGGTTACCGCGTCAAGGTCCGTGCCTTTAATGCCGACAATATTCTGCAGGAACTGGCTGTAGGTCATGCTGTCGAGCCACTGTTGCCAGTCGTCCCGGCGCGGCGGCGTGCGAAACAGGTCCAGTTTCATCATGGCTTCCCGCTGGGACGGGCTGAGCGGCGTACCCGCAAACCCGGTTCGCCAGGGGTTCTTAGACCAACCATGCCCGGGATAGTAAAACCCGGTATCCGACCGCTCCCATGCTATATGCATGGGGCTGTAGCAATCTTCGGGAACCCGGATGTCTTTATTGAGGCCTTTTGCGGTCTGATATTCATAATGCTGCGGCAGGCCGATTTCATCTGCAATTGGGCTGATCATCCCCGCCGCCTTGGCCCTATCATAAGGTACGACAATACCTGTCGACCCCTGCGGGCCCGTCAGGTGATAGCCGTCAACCTCGAACTCGTTCTGCTTGGCCTCACCGCCAAAAATCGCATGCTGGTCCAACAGAAGGACCTTGGCGTCCGGCTTTTCCTTCAGGGCGGTGTAGGCTGCGGTCAGGCCCGCAATACCGCAGCCTACAATGATAAGATCATAGTCCTCGTTCGTTTCAGAGGCCGTGGCAATCGCGTCGTCGAAAGACTGGTTTCGGATGGCGCTGTGGGCCGCGCGCACCACCTCCCCCGTATTGCCGTTCTTCCCCGCATAGTCCCCAATGCCGCCAGGGCCGGTCCAGTCATTTCCGATATTGGTCATGGTCAGGCCAGTCGTTTGGGCGCGGGCGGAATGCGTCAATATCCCCGGGGCGGAGGCCGCCAGCAACGCGGCCCCTGTTCCCAGCAGTGTTCCACCCACAAAGTCCCGGCGGGTGATGCCCTCGGTACCTTCGAAAGGACAGCCCTTATGCTTCTGATCCTTTTCTTTCGACATTCGATCGCCTTTCTCAGTTCAGGTGGAAACGGAGCGTCAGGCCAAAACTCGGTCGGTCATTATGCTTTTGCTCATAAAGGCCGAAATCGGTAAAAGGCAGAGACTCGGTCAGATATTTCTTGCCGTTGAAATTCTTCGCCCATGCGATAATGGCATAACGATTGTCCACTGCCCGGTATGTCAGCGAGGCATTGAGGACCCAGTAGCCCTTCTGGAATGCCAGTGGATCATTCGACGGATCGAAATACTGGTCGTCCACATAGTTGAATTCAAACCGCGGCGTCACCGACCCGCTATTTTCGCCAAGCTGCAGTTCGTAATCAATGGCGCCGTTGAAGTTGATATTCGGGGCGAGCGCCATCTTGTGGCCTTCCAGATAGGTAAGGTCCGGAATATCGAAGCTTTGTAGCTTTGCGTTAAGGAGGCCAAGCCCCATCTGGACCCGCAGTCCCTCCACCGGTATGGCTGTAACTTCAAATTCAGCCCCGTAGGTCCGCGCACTTGCGGCATTAACGATCTGCGTTATCGGTACACCACCCGGTCCAGGCACGAAATTGAACAGCTGGAGATTGGAAAAGTCATTATAAAAGGCGGCAATGTTCAGAACCAGACGGCGTTCAAACCATGTCGATTTCAGGCCGACCTCGTAGGCATCCACCGTTTCCGGGTTGACGACCGAAAAATCACCCGGCGTAAATACGATCCCGTTATACCCGCCGCTCTTGAAGCCGCGATTGTAGCTTGCATAAACCAGGGCATCATTCGTGATATGATAATCCAGACCCAACCGCCAGGTGAACTCGTCCCAGCTGTTGTCATCGGAAGCATCGACCAGCAATTCCGGTGTCGGCCCTAGCGTAAAGACAAGAAAGTCCGTTGTATCGAAAGTGATTTTTTTCTTCTCGTAGGTCCAGCGCGCGCCTGCTGTTGCCGTCAGTTTGTCAGTCAGGTCATAGGATACCTGTCCGAACCCTGCAAAATTGTCGGTTCTTTGATCATAGACCTGTCTGCTGAAGGCAGTGGGGTCGATGATACCAAAATTGTAATAATTGTCGGCCGTCAGTTTTTCGGTGAAATAATAAAGCCCGAAAATCCATTGAAACGGCTGATCCTTGGATGAGCTTAACCGCAACTCCTGACTGAACTGCTTTGAATGATCCCTGTAAATCACATCCACCACACTGTTCGGGCTGCCATCGCTGTCCTCGTGCGTGGCATAGTCCGTCTTGTCATAGGCTGTAATGCTGGTCAGGGTCACATCCGAAAAATCAATGTTGCCGGTCAGCGTCACCCCGATATTGTTAATATTTTCAAATGCTCTGGGCAGATCAGAGGATAGCGTGTACCAATCCGGATTTTCGACATAGCCAAGAATGTCACCTTTCCGGCCATCGCCGGTGGGGATAACCCCCTTGCTGTGATAATAGGAACCGTCGCCGCGGCTGACGCCGCCGTGCACATTCAGCAGCCATTCCATATTATCATTCGGGGTGAAGCGGAACAGGGCGCGGGCCGCCCAGTCATCCCGACTGTTGACTTTCTTGCCGGTATATTCATTCAGCGTGGTCCCGCCCCGGTTATTGGTAACTGCTGCCACACGGGACGTCAGTTTGCCCTCTACAATGGGAAGGGTCACCCCTACTTCTGCATCAAACTGGTTGAACCGGCCCAGTGTCAGAGCGCCATCGACTGCAAAGGTATCGTCCGGCTTGCGCGAGACGAAGTTGATCGCCCCACCTGTGGTGTTTTTGCCGTAAAGGGTTCCCTGCGGCCCGCGCAGCACCTCAACCCGTTGAAGATCAAACATCTGAAAGAGTTGCGCTGACCGCGAGGCGATAAAGACTTCGTCATTATATACACCGACCGCCTGGCTATCGGTGGCATTGAAACTTTTAAAGCTGATACCGCGCAGGGCGAAAATGGGTTTCGACTGGTTGTAGGCACCCGAAACCTGAAGATTGGGAACCTGCGCCGCCATGTCGCCGGGATCGGTAAAATCAAAGGCCTCCAGTTCGCCGGCCTGAAACGCCGTCACGGCCACAGGTACGTCCTGCAACGACTCGGATCGCTTTTCCGCCGTGATGATAATTTCGTCAATCGCATTCTTGTCAGCCAGCGCTGTGCCGGCCTGCAACGCCAGAAAACTCGCGGCGGAAAACAACGCAAATCGGAAAGTATTTGTCGTCCGGATATTCATTTTGTCCTCCATGTCACAATCATGGTTGAAGCCAGCTGCAAACCGGTGAGCGAAAGCGCTCCTGCTTTTGGATAAACCATATGCGTCTCCCCTAGTTATGTAATTACTTCGAGTATATTGAGAATTTTCAAATTTAGTCAAGACTCAATATTTTTCTATTTTTATATCAATAAAAACAACAAGTTGATGATCTTTATTTAGTCATTCGTCAAGCCATGTGCACCAGAATCGAGGCTAGTTTATGGAATTGATTCCAGTATGAAATCGGAATTTATTCTGGTATAAAATTATAATCGGACAACAAACACACCATAAAAGGCTGATAGAACTGAACATGAGCGAACCTGTTGCACCGGATTATTCAACAAAGCGAAAACATACCCAGGCTCGAGGTCGGGAGCGACGGCTTGCCTTGCTTCAGGCTGCCAGAGAATTGCTCGATGAAAGGGATATGGGTGAGATCACACTTCCGTTAGTGGCGGAGCATGCAGGCATAGCCACAAGCTCTACCTATCATTTTTATCCGGATATTAGAGAACTTTTTAAAGACCTGGCTTCATCCATTGCGAGTGAGATGACTGCAACCAAAATCGAAGTCTCGACTCCTGAAATGTGGGAAGACCTTGTGCGCACCTACACTAAGGCAGCATGCGACTTTTATAGACAGGACGTCGCCGCTCGCCAGCTAATGCTCGGCATCAAAACCGATCCCGAAATAAAAAGAGCCGGTTGTGCAAAGGAAGCTGGCTTCGGCGACGCGTTAATGGACCTGCTCGATAGCTATTTTATTCTCCCGCAACTGGAAAATCCCGGCCAAATATTCTTTCGCTCCATTCAAATCGCCGACGCAATGTTTATGATCTCGGTTGAGGAGCACGATCAGATAGCGGAGGAATATGTGGAAGAGGCCTCCCGGGCGGCCATTGCTTATCTCGGACTTTACCTTCCGACGTATCTCCCAAAACAACCTGGTTATAAGATAGTCAGTTGAGCACCTACCGGGTTTCGGGGAGATTTCCCTTCTTTCGCTGCAAACCCCTGTAGATATACAAACCTTAGAGGTCAGTTCTTAACGGGTTTCCCCTAAAATATTCGGTCTGGCGAGGTTTAGCCATTTTTAGGACCAGAGGGCATAACTGCCCAAGATGAGGACGGAAAGCCGCATTTTTTCGAATTTCACGAGGAACAGCACGCATCGATATAACGCCCTCAGGGAGCCCGTGAGCGTCCCTCGTTACATTCAACGATTATAACCGCAATATTTGGCGACTAGCGCATGTACGGCCGTTTCAGGTCGTTTGGGCGGACTGGTTCGATGAAAACTGGAAAACCTACCGGCCAGCGTTGATGCCAGGCGTTTACGAATATGCTCTGCCTGATCGCCCGAGGATGACCACGTTCCTCGACTTCGTATAGCCGCAGAAACCTGCAAGCGGACAAGGTTTGTTACCCATGTCTTAGGTACAATCCGTTACCTATGTCTCCGGGCCGGACAGAGACTGGGTGGTGGCGGTTTCAGTGTAACCGTCCATTTCTGACACCTGATTATCAGTTGACGGTATTCTGGGGTGTCCAGTTCCAGGGCAGGAGGTCGTCGATTTGGGATGCGGGATGACCGTTTGTCATGCGCTCGAGGATGTCGTTGATGTAGGCCCAGGGCTCGATACCGTTGAGTTTTGCAGTCTCGATAAGGGAGCAGACCATGGCCCAGCGGTTGCCGCCACTGTCGCTGCCGGCAAAGAGATGGTTCTTGCGTCCGAGCGCCACGGGCGGCTGTCCCCGCAGTTGACGCTCCACGTCATAGAGCCTGGCAATGCGGCCCAGCGCCTCTGCGGCAATGGGCGAGCCGGTGGCCTGATGCACGTCATAGAACTTGCGTCTTGTGTGGGCCCAGCAGGCGGCAAGTACAATATCGCCCCGGCTGGTGAGGGCCTCGAAGCCTGCATAGCCATCCACATGCAGGACACCTTTGAAGCTTTCCAGATGGGTGGCCGGTCTCTCGGCCTTGCGATCCGGCTCATAGCAATAAAGCGCAACCGGTGGATCTGTGCCGGCCCAGGGCCGCTGGTCCCGGACATAGACCCATAACCGTCCGGTCCTGGTTCTTCCCCGGCCCGGATTCAGAACCGGGACAGGGGTATCGTCGGCAAACAGATGACTGGAGGTCAGCAGATGGTGGCGGAGCCGGTCATAGAGGGGCTCGAACCACCAGCAGGCGCCGCCGACCCAGTTGGCGAGCGTGGAGCGCTTGAGATCGATGCCATGCCGGGCGAAGATCCCGGCCTGACGATAGAGCGGGGTATGATCGCAATATTTGCTGAGCTTGTGCCCCGAATCCGAAGTTCGTCTCACAAGTGCAGCCAGTACTTTACGAACTTCGGATTCGAAAGGGCACTAGCCACCTATTTGACTCTCGTGTGGTTTTGGGAACTGCCGTTCGCTTCCCGCTTTTGCCGTTTCCATGATGCGAACGTCAGTTCCACCACACTGGTACCTGGGTGATGAGCGCGGGTGTGGCCAGGCCTTTGGCGATGGGGCGCTCCGGGGCATGGACCTGATGAATGCTGCCGCACCCCCGGCATCCATACTTGGGCCGGCGGATCCGCACCACCCGGAGCCGGGCCGGCACCCAATCACTGATTTGATTCTGGCATCTCGCTGACCGTCTCGCCGGCGGGATGAAGGGCCCCGCCACAGCCGGGGCAGGCTTCGTGCCCGGGATCGAGGACAATGTCCGTGCGCGGCAGATGCTCCGGCAATCCCTTCGGTGATGGATCCTGACTCTTGTCGGGGCCATGAAGCACCGGTAAATCGTGAGCCACTTCAGTGCGGGCAATATCCTGTTCCAGGTCTTCAAGGGCCAGATCCAGCTGGTCCGGATCGAACCGTTCCGCGCGGCGTCCGTCCTCAAGCCCGCTGCAGCTTTTTGATGATTGCCTGAAGGCGTTCGATCTCCTCGTCCCGGTGCGTCATGACACTCACTAAGTCACTGGCCAAATCCCGCACCAGGCGGTGCAGGGTATCTGTGTCCGAGGGCAGGTTCTGGAGATCGATTTGCATGAAGCATTATACGCCGGATGCCTCATAAATCGAAGGATTATCAATGGCTTGTGTGTTCTTTTATCCGGCTGCGGCCGGGCGCCACACCCGCTCCGGCGCGCGCCAGTCGATGCCCTCGATCAGCCCCATTTACTCATAGGAGAGAGCTGGGCCGAACTCAGCACCACCTTGCCACCCGGATCATCGGCCTGGGGCCAGACGAAGCGGCCCTTGTCCAGGCGCTTGGTGAACAGGCAGAGACCATTGCCATCCCAGAACACGATCTTGATCAGGTTGGCCTTGCGCCCGCGGAAGGCAAAGAGGTGACCCGAGAACGGATCTTCGGCCAGTACGCCCTGGACCAGCATGGCGAGACCGTCGAGGCCCTTGCGCATGTCGGTCACGCCCACGGCAAGATGAACCCGGACGCCTGAAGGAAGCATCATCATGACACGGCTCCTTCCAGAAGGGTCACCAGACTGCGCACGGTCTCCGGATCCACGTCAGTTGCAAAGCGCACCCGGCGACCGCCCACAAGCTCAACCTCGATCCCGGGGGCAGAGCGTTCGACGATGACCGGAGAAGATACCGAACTTGCTTTGGCTTCAGGCTGCGCAGTGCCCGCCTGCAGATCCAACTCATCACTGACCGTAACGGGCAGGAAAGTTGCCTCGGTTTGGGGTGAGGGCACCGCATATTTCTGCTTCCAGCGGAAGAGCATTCGGGTATCGAGTCCATAGCGGCGGGCGACACTTAACACGGAGCTTCCCGGTCGGCAGGCTTCCTCGACAATGCGCTTCTTGTCGGCCTCGCTGAAGGTGCGGCGTGCTTCGGGAACGGCCGTTCGGCCCGACGGAATATAACCCGGCGAGACCGGACCGGTTTCCCTGTCAGACATATGGCTGGACATATGTCTAAGGCCCCCGCCGCGCCGGTAAAGAAGCTTGCCCCTGGGCACCGACCCGTCATCGCCAAGCGTCGCACGCCAGTTTCCAAACCGTTTCAACGGCAGGCCGTGAAGCTCGCAATACTCCCTCTGGTTCAGCGTGCCCCGTTGCCAGGCCTCAAGGTGAGACCGCCAGAACGCCTCGAGTTCAGCCGACTTTTGTGAACTAACCCTTGCCATGTCATCTTCTCCTTCACGATAAAAACCATCAGGAGAAGAGCCCATTCAGCCCCCAACAAACAAGCGTGTCAGAAATGGACGGTAACGGTTTTCTAAACAAGGAACAGGGAACAGACCCAAGCGGGACAAAGTGCCACCCTACCGGCACGGATTTTCAGATATCAAGGCGGCATGCGGGATGAATTTGACGAACCCGGCATGAGCTGATTTCGGAGGGACCAAGTTTGGGCCCAAGCGTATTGTCGCGATCATACGCGCCATGATGGGTCGGTTGGCCGAACCGTTCACAGAAAGCAGTTGCCGAAGCCAAGCCGCTTCTGCGTCTCATAAAAAAGGAAGGCGCCCGATGCCCCTTCACTCGGGCTCGCGGTCGAGGAGCTCTCCCGGGCTGAGGCCGAGTGCGCGGGCGAACTTCTCGATCTGGGTCAGGCTCGGATTGCGCCGACCGCGTTCGACATCGCTGACATAGGTCCGATGGATTTCTGACTCGAAGGCAAATGCCTCCTGCGACAGGCCTTTGGCCTTGCGCAGCTGCCTCACGTTCAGACCAAACCGGATGCGAATGTCCATCCCGGTAAATGATCTTCATGTCTCTAATCAGTCTACATGCGATCAGTGACATTCTCGCTTGACTTGTGAGGGCAAGGCATGGGGTATTGTCACTCATCGCATATGGTCAGGGGAGGAAACAGGATGGATCGGATCACCGCCAGGCGGGCCCTCTATATCAAGCTTGGCCGCGGTGGGAAGTGGGAACGGCGTTGCCTTGGTGACGGGACACTGCGGTTCGGTTACCGCGAGGTTCCGCATGAGCTGGGCGAGGCCGGGGACCGACTGACCCGGTCCCTGTTGGACTTCGCACATATTGTCCAGAGACTGGAGGACAAGGGCGTGTCCTTTGTCTCTGTCACCCAATCCTTCAACACCACCAGTTCCATGGGACGGTTGACCCTGAACGTTCTTCTCTCCTTTGCCCAGTTCGAGCGGGAAGTCACAGGCGAGCGCATTCGGGACAAGATTGCGGCAAGTAAGAAGAAGGGCATCTGGATGGGCGGGCCAGTGCCCTTGGGCTATGACCTCAGGGAGAGGAGGCTTTATATCAACACAGAAGAAGCCCGGACTGTCCGATGGCTGTTCCAGACCTATCTGGATCTCGGGACCGTGAAGCTCCTGACCCGTGCCGCCCGGAACCAGGGCCTTCGGAGCAAGCGCTACACCCAGCAAAGTGGAAAGACCGTGGGAGGACATCCGTTCTCGAGGGGGCAGCTTTCCTATCTTCTGCGTAACCCGCTTTATGCCGGAAAGATCCGCCACAAGGACAAGCTCTATGGGGGAGAGCACGACGCCATCCTGGATGACCATATCTGGGAGAGAGTTCAGACCCTCCTGGACACCAACGGCCCGGGCAAGAACAGGAACAGGACCATGCCCTCCCCCTCATGGGCCGCCGGGCTTCTTCATGACGACACTGGGGAACGCATGATCGCCACGCACACCAACAAGGGGGGACGACGCTACCGCTATTACATCTCCGCCTCGCTCCAGGACAGGAAGACCGATCCCCACAAGGGATGGCGCCTTCCCGCCAGACAGGTGGAGGACATCATCCTGACCGGTATCCTTGATCTTCTGAAGGATCCGGTCCGAGTAGTTAATATGATCGGCAACGACGTTTTGACGTCAAGACAACTGGATAAAGTCACTTCAGGCTGCGCCAAGCTCTCCAAACAAATCGAGACAGCGAAAGACAAGACCGATTCGGACAGCCTTAAGAACTCTCCTGCGCCCGCTCCTTCGCCGGATCGATGTCAGCCTCTACGAGATCGGGATCACGTTTGATCCCGTCTCGCTTCGGGAAAGGTTGGGACGTAGCGATCCGGGACCGGGGCCAGAGGAGGACGATACCAGACGTAATCGGCCCTCCCGCAAATCACAGTTCCCGTTCAGCTCAAGCGCCGGGGCGTGGAAATGCGACTCATCATGCCAGGCAAGCAGGCCGACGCAAAGCCTGTCGACAAAACCCTCATCAAACTGGTGGCCAGGGCCCATTGCTGGTTCGAGGATCTGAAGACCGGCAAGGTCAATCAGGTCCGGGACATTGCCAAAAGAGAGAAAATGTATCCGGCCGATGTCAGCCGTATCCTGCCGCTTGCCTTCCTGGCCCCCGATATCGTCACCGCCATCCTCACCGGCGAACAGCCCGTCGATCTCACACCCCAAAAGCTCAAGCGTCTCAAAGACCTCCCCCTCGACTGGCAGGACCAGAGACACGTCCTCGGGTTCGTCTGAGCCGCCTGCGCTGATTCTCTTATCTGTTGATTGCCGACTTTACGGCCGCGGACCCGGTTACCCGGGGTTTTGCTTCATTCTCAGAAGACTCTCGCGCCGGAAGGAACCGTGCTCTTCTTTAGCACGGCCGATTCAACGGATTGGACGCCCAAACCCAAACGGAGACCGAGGACCGAAATGGCCTGTTTTGAGACAGAAAGTGCGGTCTCTGATCCAATCCAAACCCGCCACCTCCCGCGGAACTGCGGGACATGCCGAATCATAAAAAACCGTTCTATATCAGTGCCTTATGGGTGGTGGAGCCAGGCGGAATCGAACCGCCGACCTCTTGAATGCCATTCAAGCGCTCTCCCAACTGAGCTATGGCCCCATAAACCGTTGCGCCGGGATCCCCGGCGCGGAGCGGAATTTAGGCGCGATCCCCTCGAAGATCAAGAGGACTTCCTCCTCGCGCGGGCATTTTTATGAGACCGCACGTACGCGCCGGAAACGTAGTCCTCAGAACTCGTCGGCACCCGAGGGCCGCTTGGGAATTACCACCGGGACCTCGTCGTCATCGTCATCAAGATCGTCCTCGATGATATCCTCGTCGTCATCGTCATCGATCTCGATATCGTCAATATCCTCGTCGTCCTCCACATCCTCCACAACTTTTTTGGGCTTCTTGACCGGTTCGGGAATGGGTTGCTTGCTCTTAAGCACAACCTCGGGCTCGAAGGTCGCGCCACAAGCCACACACTCCAGCGGAAACGGCTTCTGGAGGTCATAGAAACGTTCGCCGCATTTGGGACAGGTACGTTTGGTTCCCCACTCGGGCTTGGTCACGAAAGTCTCCCTCGGATCTCTGATATCGGAACTCGGTTCCCCAATTGCCATGATCGGCGGCAGCTGTCAAAACCTAATCTTGGGGGTAAAGTCAAGGCCGAAGTTGGCGAAATTCACAGTTTGGCCGCAAGCCGCAATATGGTAGAGAGCCTTCATTACGGCCATCCGGCCCAAAATTACAGACGGAAACGAGCGCGTGCCACAGCTATCATCGCACCCCTCCCGGGGATTGAGGGGGACAATCCGGGTCCCGGGGGACAAGTCCATTTCCCATCGCGCGCTGATTCTGGGCGGACTCGCAACCGGCGAGACCACCGTGAGCGGCCTGCTGGAAGGTCACGACGTGCTTGCCACGGCAAGGGCGATGGGCCGATTTGGCGCGCGCGTGGAGCGGGACGACAAGGACCTGTGGCGGATCAGTGGCGTCGGCGTCGGCGGGCTCGCCGAGCCCGAAGATGTGATCGACATGGGCAATTCGGGAACGGCTGTGCGCCTGCTGATGGGCCTCGCCGCAACCCATCCGATCATGACGGTCTTTACCGGAGACGACTCACTGCGCCGCCGCCCCATGGGCCGGGTGGTGCGACCGCTTGGGCTAATGGGCGCCGATATTCAGATGCGGGGCGGCAGCCGGTTGCCCGCGGTCATTACCGGCACGGCGGAAGCGCTGCCCATCAGCTACGAACTGCCGGTGGCGTCGGCCCAGGTCAAGTCGGCGATACTGCTCGCCGGCCTCAACGCCGCCGGCCGCACCACCGTAATCGAGCCCGCGCCGACCCGGGATCACACGGAACGGATGCTGGCCCATTTTGGCGCCACGGTGGATATCGGCGAAGCGGACGGCAAGCGTACCGTATCCGTCACCGGATACCCCGAACTTCACGGCCAGGCGATGAGCGTGCCCGGTGACCCGTCGTCAGCTGCCTTTCTCGCTGTGGCCGCACTGATCACACCCGATTCGGAGCTCACCATAGAGGGTGTGGGGCTCAACCCGCTCAGGACCGGGCTTTATGAGACGCTCGGTGAAATGGGCGCAGACCTCACCATTACCAACGCCCGCGACGAAGCGGGAGAGCCGGTGGGCGATCTGATTGTCCGCTCAAGTGCGCTCAAGGGCGTCGATGTGCCACCGGAACGTGCGCCCTCGATGATCGATGAATACCCGATCCTGGCGGTCGCCGCCGCCGCGGCCCAGGGCCGGACCCGCATGACCGGCCTTGCCGAGCTCCGGGTCAAGGAAAGCGACCGGCTTGCCGCCATGGCGCGCGGCCTGGATGCGTGCGGTGTCAAGGTCGAGGAACTGGAGGACGGGCTGATTGTAAGCGGCGGGAAACGGGTCAGGGGCGGGGCAACGGTCACCACCCACCTCGACCATCGAATCGCCATGTCGTTTCTGGTTCTGGGTCTCGCCGCCGCCGAGGCCATCGCAATTGACGATGACGTGATGATCGACACCAGTTTCCCGGGCTTTGCCGGACTTCTGAACGGGCTCGGAGCCGGGCTCAAATGACCGTAATCGCGGTGGACGGGCCGGCCGCCGCCGGCAAGGGCACATTGTCGCGCCGCCTTGCCCAGGCGCTTGGCTTCGCCCATCTCGACACCGGCGCGCTCTACCGCGCGGTCGGCCTGGCGGTGGTGCGGGCGGGCGGCGACCCGACGGACGCCGAGACCGCCACCGCAGCGGCCCGCAGCCTTGATCTCAAAGTGCTCGATGCCCCCGAAATCCGCGGCGAGACTGCCGGCGATGCGGCGTCCAAGGTTGCGGCAATCCCCGAGGTCCGCGCCGCGCTTCTGGACCTGCAACGCGATTTCGCCGCCCACCCGCCAGGCGGCGCCGAAGGCGCGGTTCTTGATGGGCGCGACATCGGCACCGTGGTTTGCCCGGACGCAGACGTGAAGCTGTTCGTCACCGCCGACCGGGAGACCCGCGCGCGGCGGCGCTGGCTTGAACTTCGCGAGCGCGGCGAGGACGTGACGCTGGACACCGTTCTTGGGGAAATGGAGACGCGGGACGCGCGCGACAGCAATCGCCGCCACGCGCCCCTCGTGGCCGCGCTGAACGCGCACTTGCTTGATACTACGAATTCCGATATAGAGACCGTGTTCCAGACGGCGTTAGCGCTGGTAAAAGAACGTATCGCATGAGAACCACGAGGTAGCAGGGGGACCCCGGCTAGCTGGTGGTTTGTCTGTTTTGTGTGGATACGTTCCGTGAAGGTTGGGCATGTACCGCCCCCGACCCGTTGGACCACCTCGTTTGCCCATGACTTGTGCATGGAAACGAGGAAGACCGCCGGAGACAACCGGCTGGCCCGTATATAAATTTGAAGACGTTTAGGAGACCTTATGACACAACAGACCGCTGCGGCGACCCCAAGCCGCGAAGATTTTGCCGCCATGCTCAACGAGAGCCTTGGCGAGACCAGCCAGTTCGAAGGCAAGGTCGTTACCGGCACCATCATCGAAATCGATAACGACTACGCCCTGATCGACATCGGCCTCAAATCCGAAGGCCGCGTGCCCGTTAAAGAATTTGCCGCTCCCGGACAAAGCGCCGAACTCGTGGTCGGCGACACCGTCGAGGTGTATGTGGACCGGGTGGAGAATGCCCACGGCGAAGCGATCCTTAGCCGCGACAAGGCGCGCCGCGAGGAAGCCTGGGAGAAGCTCGAGAAGGCCTACGAAGCAACTGAGCGCGTGGAAGGCGTGATTTTCGGCCGCGTCAAGGGCGGCTTCACGGTCGACCTCTCTGGCGCTGTGGCCTTCCTGCCGGGCAGCCAGGTCGATGTGCGCCCGGTGCGTGACGTCACCCCGCTCCTGAATATCCCGCAGCCTTTCCAGATCCTGAAAATGGACCGCAAGCGTGGCAACATCGTTGTCTCGCGCCGCGCGATTTTGGAAGAAACCCGCGCCGAACAGCGCGCAGACCTGATCGGCACGCTGGCCGAGGGCCAGGTGGTCGAGGGTGTGGTCAAGAACATCACCGACTATGGCGCGTTCGTGGATCTGGGCGGCATCGACGGCTTGCTGCACGTCACCGATATTTCGTGGCGGCGCATCGGGCATCCGACCGAGGCCTTGTCGATCGGTGAGACCGTCAAGGTCCAGATCGTCAAGCTCAACCCGGAAACCCAGCGCATCAGCCTCGGCATGAAGCAGCTTGAGGCCGATCCGTGGGAAGGTGTGGAAGCCAAATACCCCGTGAGCGTCAAGATCAAGGGCCGGGTTACCAACATCACCGACTATGGCGCGTTCGTCGAGCTCGAACCCGGTGTCGAAGGCCTGATCCACGTCTCGGAAATGAGCTGGACCAAGAAGAACGTTCACCCTGGCAAGATCGTATCCACCAGCCAGGAAGTGGAAGTCATGGTGCTCGAGGTCGATCCCGAAAAGCGCCGGATCAGCCTGGGCCTCAAGCAGTGCCTGTCGAACCCGTGGGAAGACTTCTCTGCACGCTTCCCCGCCGGCACCGAAATCGAGGGCGAGATCAAGAACATCACCGAATTCGGCCTGTTCGTCGGTCTCGACGGCGACGTGGACGGCATGGTCCATATGTCCGATATCGACTGGAACAAATCCGGCGAGGACGCCATTCAGGACTTCAAGAAGGGCGACGTGGTCAAGGCCGTGGTGCTCGATGTGGACACCGACAAGGAGCGCATCAGCCTCGGCATGAAGCAGCTTGCCGGCGATCCGTTCAGCCAGGCGCTTGCCGGCAAGAAGAAGGGCGACGCCGTGACCTGTACGGTGTCCGCCGTTCAGGACAACGGCATTGAGGTCACCATCGCCGCGAGTGACGCCAAGGCGTTCATCCGCCGCAGCGACCTCGCCCGGGACCGTGGCGACCAGCGGCCTGACCGCTTCGCCGTCGGCGACAAGGTTGACGCGCTGATCACCAACGTCGACCGCGCCAACCGCAAGGTCGGCCTGTCCGTCAAGCAGCTGGAAATCACCGAAGAAAAAGCGGCTGTTGCCCAGTACGGCACCGCCGATAGCGGCGCCAGCCTCGGCGATATTCTTGGGGCGGCCATGAACAAGGCCCGCGAAGCCAAGAGCGATGAGGATGCGCCGCAGCCTGAGGAACAAGCTGCCGAAGCCGAAGAAAGCGCCGGGGAGAGTGAAGCCGCGGCGCCCGAAGAGGCTGACGAGGAAGCGCCAGAGACGGCCAAGACTGAGGAAGGCGAAGCGGAAACCGAAGCCACGGCCGAGGAAAAGCCGAAGGCGAAGGCCAAAGCAAAGCCCAAGGCGGCCGCAAAGGCGACGACGGCGAAAGCGAAGCCAAAGGCGAAGCCTGAAGCGAAGGCCAAGGCAAAACCCAAGGCCAAAGACGCCGAAAAGTAAGCCTCACCGATGATTCGAATTGATACCGGCCCTGTCCAGCGACAGGGCCGGTATTTTACTGTAAGCTCCGCTCGAACCAGATAATTTCCCCGGTAACGGAGGGGGTAACGGAAGAGGAAAATGTCACAAGACCTCGACACTTTGATCGACCGCCGTCGCCTTAAGCGCCGCCTCCGGTTCTGGCGCACCGCCGCGGTCATTGCCCTCATTGTGGTGGCCTGGATCCTCATACCAATCGGCAGGATCGAGCGCGGCCCCTATGTGGCGCGGGTTTCGGTGAACAATCTCATTGTCGAGAACCCGGCGCTCGAATCGGTCCTCGACGATATCGCCCGGGACTCGGACGCCAAGGCTTTGATCGTGCGGATCGACAGCCCCGGCGGCACGACCGCGGGCAGTGAAGCGCTGTTTCATGCCATCCGCCGGGTTGGCAAAGCCAAGCCGGTGGTCGCCGTTATGGGCACGCTTGCGGCTTCGGGCGGCTATATCACGGCGATCGCGGCCGACCACCTGATCGCGCGGGAAACCACGCTGACCGGCTCCATCGGCGTTATTTTCCAGACTGCGGAATTTGCCAACCTTCTAAAGAAAGTCGGCGTTGGGGTGGAGACCGTGAGGAGCGGACCGCTGAAAGGCGAACCCGCCATCGACAAACCGATGTCGGACAAGGCGCGCGCCGCCCTGCAAGGCATGATCGACGACAGTTATAACTGGTTCGTCGACCTTGTGGCCAAGCGTCGCGGAATGCCGCGCAAGGATGTCCTCGCCCTCGCCGACGGGCGTGTTTATACCGGCCGCCAGGCCATCGCCAATGGTCTCGTGGACGAGCTTGGCGGCGAACATCAGGCGCGGGCATGGCTTGAAAGCAAGCATGGAATCCCCTCAACCCTGCCTGTGATCGACAAGGACCAGACCGCCAGGGCACGTCTTTTGACCGGCATTGTCGGCATGGCTGCCCAAAAAATTCTGTCTACAGAAGACCTTACCCTTGACGGCATGGTATCGCTTTGGCACCCTATGCGTTAGGCTGACGGCTGCGGACACTGCACATACGGCGTGTTGATGTTTCGTAATTGGTGGTTCGTTTTCAGTGCCGGGAAGTCCCGGGCACCGTCTGACCTTCGAGAACCACATAGAGGATGGCATCCATGGGAATGACCAAATCTGAACTGATCGAGCGCCTCGTGGAGGCTCACCCGGACCTTCAGAAGAACGACGCCACCAAGGTTGTGGATACTATCCTGGACGAGATTACCGACGCGCTGGCGAACGGCGACCGGGTCGAGCTTCGGGGGTTCGCCGCTTTTTCAGTGAAAAAAAGAAACGCGCGCCTGGGCCGCAATCCTCGCACCGGGGAGGAAGTCCCGGTTCCCGAAAAGCTGGTGCCCTATTTCAAGCCGGGCAAGGAAATCCGGGAACGCCTCAAGGAAGAGAATGGCTGATCCACTCGGGCGGAGGATGCGCCCGACCGAAAGTCTTTTAAAGCCGTTGGTCAAGATTCTGACAAAGCTGATCTACTGGGTGATTGCTGCCCTGGTCATTGTGCTGGCGGCGGTGATTGCCGTCGCCAACCGGGATATGATCACGCTGTCGTTCGACCCGCTGCCGTTTCATGCCACTCTCCCCCTTTACGCCGTGGTTTTTTCGAGTATATCCATAGGCCTCGTGCTGGGAGCTGTGGTCGGGGCCTGGTCAATGGCGCGCCGGGCGCGGCGCAAGCGGCGTGCCACAAGCGCTCCAGGCCAGATCAAACCCTTGCCCGAAAAGGACCTGGCCGCCTGAGCGGTAGAGGCCGTTACAACCTGAAAGATCACGTTCATGGCGAACCCTGGCCAAAACCCGGTGCTCTGCGCCCTCGACACCAAGGACACGGACCGCGCCGTAGCGCTTGCCCGCGCGCTTGGGGGAACCGTCGGTGGCGTCAAGCTCGGCCTCGAATATTTCAGCGCCACTGGCCCGGCAGGCGTCGAAGCCGTTTCAGCCACGGGGCTTCCGGTTTTCCTCGACCTCAAGCTTCACGATATCCCCAATACGGTGGCGAAGGCAGTGAAAGCCCTGGTGCCCCTTCGGCCGTTCATGATGACGGTGCACACCGCCGGCGGCCGGGCGATGATGAAAGCGGCGGCAAATGCCGCGAGAGATACTGCCGAGCGCCTTGGCATTGTGCGCCCGCTCATGGTTGGCGTAACCGTGCTGACCAGCCTCGACCAGGAAGACCTCGGCGACATCGGGATTGACGCAAGCCCGGTCGATCAGGTCACCCGGCTTGCCGGGCTTGCCGGGGAGGCGGGCCTTGACGGTGTGGTGTGCTCGCCCCACGAAATCGAGCGGCTGCGCAAGACCTGCGGGCCTGCTTTCACCTTGGTGGTGCCGGGCATCCGGCCAGCGGGCGCGGCGCTCGGCGACCAGAAACGGGTGATGACCCCGCTCGAGGCCCTTTCGGCAGGCGCGAGCTATCTGGTCATCGGCCGCCCGATCACCGAGGCCGCCGATCCCGCCGCCGCGGCAGCCGCCATTGCGGCCGAGCTCGGCGCGGTTCTGGAAACCGGCTGAACGCGGCCATGGGTATCGAGGCCAAAATCTGCGGCATCACTTCGGCCGAGGCGCTTGGGGCCGCGATCGACGGCGGCGCGGATTATGTTGGGTTCGTGTTTTTTCCACCCTCGCCGCGCGCCCTCGACGTTGAGGCAGCGGCCGCCCTCGCCGCCCGGGCCAACGGGGTCAAACGCGTGGGCGTGTTCGTCGATCCCGACGACGGCCTTCTGGACCGGGTGCTGAAAAAAGTGCCCCTTGACCTTATTCAACTTCACGGGAGCGAGACAC
This sequence comes from uncultured Alphaproteobacteria bacterium, assembly GCA_963746725.1. Classification (GTDB taxonomy): domain Bacteria; phylum Pseudomonadota; class Alphaproteobacteria; order Sphingomonadales; family Govanellaceae; genus J090. Next base: position 218,845 of record CAVVCF010000006.1, read on the forward strand.
CGGAGCGTGTCAAGGCGGTGCGCGCCCGGACCGGCCTGCCCGTGATCAAGGCCGTGCCCCTTGGCGGGAGCAATGATCTCACCGCAGCCCGCCCCTTCGAAGATGTCGCCGATTTCTTGCTGTTTGACGCAAAACCGCCTAAATCTATGGCGGGCGCGCTGCCGGGCGGCAATGCGCTCCGCTTCGATTGGGAAATCCTGCGGGACGCTGTCGTGGCGCGACCCTGGTTCCTGTCGGGCGGGCTTGATGCTGGCGTGGTCGGCGAAGCCATACGCATTGCCGGAGCGAGCGCGGTTGATGTGTCGTCGGGCGTCGAGGATCGCCCGGGAGTCAAATCGCCCGAGAAAATTCGCGCCTTTCTGAAGGCCGCCAAAATGAACAAGGACGACATCCGGATATGACAGCCACACCATCGCCGGCCGCCAACAGCTTGCGCATGGGCCCCGACGAGGCGGGCCACTTCGGCCTGTTTGGCGGCCGCTACGTCTCCGAAACGCTGATGCCGCTCATTCTCGAGCTTGGCAAGGCGTGGGACGCGGCGCGCCGGGACACCGCTTTCTGGGCCGATTTCAACGCGCTGATGGCAACCTATGTCGGCCGCCAGAGCCCGCTTTATTTCGCCGAGCGGATGACCGGGCATCTCGGCGGCGCCAGGATCTACTTCAAGCGCGACGAGCTCAACCACACCGGTTCGCACAAGATCAACAACTGCATCGGCCAGATTTTGCTCGCCAAGCGCATGGGCAAGCCCCGCATCATCGCGGAAACCGGGGCGGGCCAGCATGGCGTCGCCACCGCCACGGTGGCAGCGCGCTTCGACCTGCCGTGCGTTGTTTACATGGGCGCCAAGGATATCGAACGCCAGCAGCCCAACGTGTTCCGGATGAAGCTGTTGGGCGCCGAGGTAATTCCGGTGACCAACGGGTCGATGAGCCTGAAGGACGCCATGAACGAGGCGCTCAGGGACTGGGTCGCCAATGTCCACGACACCTACTACCTCATCGGCACGGTCGCCGGCCCGCACCCCTATCCGGCCATGGTCCGGGACTTTCAGGGCGTGATCGGCAGCGAGGCCAAGGCCCAGGTCATGGCGGTCGAGGGCCGGCTGCCGGACAGCCTGGTCGCCTGCGTCGGCGGCGGGTCGAACGCCATCGGCCTGTTTCACCCCTTCCTCGACGACGAAGGCGTGGAGATGTTCGGCGTCGAGGCCGCCGGCAAGGGCATCGAGACCGGCCACCATGCCGCCGCCATCACCGGCGGAGAACCAGGCGTGCTGCATGGCAACCGCACATTCCTCATTCAGGATGATGACGGCCAGATCAGGGAAGCCGATTCGATTTCCGCCGGGCTCGATTATCCCGGCATCGGGCCGGAACACGCATGGCTTCATGCGTCGGGCCGGGTCACCTATACCTCGGCCACCGACACCGAAGCGCTCGAAGCGTTCCAGCTGTGCTCCCGGCTCGAGGGAATCATCCCCGCGCTGGAGCCCTCTCATGCCCTCGCCTTCGTGATCAGGGAAGCGCCCAAACGGCCCAAAGATCACGTTATGGTGGTCAACCTCTGCGGTCGCGGAGACAAGGACATCTTCACCGTCGCCCGCGTGCTGGGGATGGACATATGACGAAAGCGCGGGCCACAGGGCGGATCGAGGCTACCTTTGCGCGCCTCCGCGAAGCAGGAACGGCGGGGCTTGTCACCTTCACCACCGCCGGTGACCCGGATCTTGAAACGTCTTATGAAATTCTCGAGGCGGTTGTGCGCGGCGGCGCCGACATTGTAGAACTCGGCATGCCGTTCTCCGACCCCATGGCCGACGGCCCGATTATCGAGGCCGCCGGGCACCGCGCGCTCAAAGGCGGGATCAAGATGCGCCAGATCCTCGACATGGTGCGCCAGTTCCGCGCCGGAGATGACGCCACGCCGGTCATTCTGATGGGCTATTTCAACCCGATCTACCATTACGGCGTGGAGGCGTTTTGCAGAGATGCGGTCGCAGCCGGCGTTGACGGCCTGATTATCGTCGATCTGCCGCCCGAAGAAGACACCGAGTTGCGCCTGCCCGCCGTGGATTCGGGGCTGAGGCTGATCCGCCTTGCCACCCCGACCACGGATGCCCGGCGGCTGCCAATGGTGCTGACCAACGCCAGCGGCTTTGTCTACTATGTGGCGGTGGCGGGTATCACCGGGACCAAAAGCTCCGTCGCCGGGGAGGTCGGTCATTCGGTGGCTGCTATCAAGACGGAAACCGATCTTCCCGTCGCCGTCGGCTTTGGCATCAAGACGCCGGAGCAGGCGTCCGAGATGGCTCGTGTCGGGGACGGTGTGGTGGTAGGCTCCGCTATTGTGAAGATTGTGGCCGATAATCTGGATGACAGTGGTCGGGCAAAGCCCGGCATTGCCGACAAGGTTGAAAAATTTGTCTCCTCGCTCGCCGGTGCTGTGCGTCAGGCGCGCCGCGCCGAGGAAACGGCTTGAGCATTTAAGGGAACCGTTGCAATGAACTGGCTTACCAATTACGTGCGTCCCAAGATCCGCGCTGTCCTCAAAAAGCGCGAGACTCCGGATAATCTGTGGCACAAGTGCCGGAACTGCGGACAGATGATCTTCCACAAGGAGTTCGCAGAGAATCTCTTTGTCTGCGCCGCCTGCAACCATCATGAACGGATCTCGTCCAAAGAGCGGTTCGCGCAGCTTCTTGACGACGGCTCCTACAGTTCCGTCAAACTGCCCCAGGCGGTCGAGGACCCGCTCAAATTCCGAGACCAGAAACGCTATACCGAACGCCTGAAGGCGGCCCGGAGCGAGACCGGGTTTGCGGATGCGATGGACGTGGCCCAGGGCACCATGGGCGGACACCGCGTCACGGTGGCTGTACAGAATTTTACCTTCATGGCAGGGTCCATGGGCGTCAGCGTCGGAGAGGCCCTGATTGCCGCGGCACAGAACGCCGTGTCCACAAAGTCGCCGCTTATTGTGTTCACCGCGGCCGGCGGGGCGCGTATGCAAGAAGGAATCCTGTCGCTGATGCAGATGCCTCGCAGCACCGTAGCAGTGGAGATGGTCCGCGATGCCGGGCTCCCCTACATTACCGTGCTCACCGATCCGACCACCGGCGGCGTTACCGCATCCTATGCCATGCTCGGCGACATCCAGATCGCCGAGCCCGGCGCACTTATCGGGTTTGCCGGCCCCCGGGTGATCGAGAACACCATTCGCGAAACCCTGCCCGAAGGCTTCCAGCGCGCAGAATATCTCCTCGAACATGGCATGCTTGACATGGTGGTGGAGCGCAAGGATATGCGCACCCAGCTCATCCGCCTGATCGATCTGCTGACCCGCAAGAAAGCGGATGTGCCGCGGCTCACCGCCGCCAAGCGCTGAACGCTGATGGCCACAAGCGACCGCGTCCTCGAGCGGTTGACGGCGCTGCACCCCAAAAAAATCGACCTGTCGCTCGGTCGGATGACGCGGCTGTTGGCGGCGCTGGGCCATCCCGAACGGAAACTGCCGCCGGTCTTTCATGTGGCCGGCACCAATGGCAAGGGCTCCACGGTGGCCTATCTGCGCGCCATCCTCGAGGCCGCAGGCTACCGTGTCCATGTCTACACCTCGCCCCATCTGGTCCGCTTTGCCGAACGGATCAGGCTCTCTGGATCGCTGATCACCGAGGACCACCTTACCCGGACACTTGAGCGCTGCGAACAGGCCAACGGCAGCGCGCCGATCACCTTTTTCGAGATTACAACGGCCGCCGCGCTGCTCGCGTTTGCCGAAGAACCGGCGGATGCGGTGATCCTCGAAGTGGGCCTCGGCGGACGGCTTGACGCCACCAATGTGATCGACACGCCGCTCGTCACCGCCATCAGCCCGGTGTCTCTCGATCATCAGGAGTTTCTGGGTACCGAGCTTGCGGGCATCGCGCGGGAGAAGGCGGGCATCGCCCGGAAAGGCTGCCCGCTTGTGGTGGCGCCGCAGGCCGACGATGCGCTTGCGGCAATCGAGGCGGTGGCGGGCAAAGCGGGCGCACCGCTCATTCTCCATGGTCGGGACTGGTGGGTCAGCGCCGGGCCGCACGGCCTCGACTATGAAGACCGCTTCGGTGGCCTTGGCCTGCCCCTGCCGGCGCTCCAAGGCCCTCATCAGGCCATTAACGCCGGGCTGGCGATCGCCTGCCTGCGCCATCAAAGCCGGTTCCCTGTTGCGGTCCCGGCGTTTGAGACCGGGCTGCCATCGACCGACTGGCCGGCACGGTTCCAGGACATCACCGCCGCGCCGGGCCTTCGCGGGAAAATCGCTGCGGGAGGCCGCGTTTTCCTCGATGGCGGGCATAATCCGGCGGCGGGCGACGTGCTTTCCGACGTCATGGCGGAAAGCGGCGAGGCTTTCACGCTGATTATGGGCATGATGGCCAACAAGGACGCTGCGGGATTTCTCAAGCCCCTCGCCCGCTTCACGGAACGCCTGATCGCCATCCCCATTCCGGGAGAGGCCTGTCATAGCCCGGACAGCCTGGCAGACACGGCCCGGACCCTTGGGATTGACGCCACCACCGCGCCAGACTTTGACGCGGCGTTGGCCGAAGCCCAGAGAGCGCGCCGAATTCTGGTATGCGGATCGCTTTATCTGGCGGGCCGGGTTCTCGAACAGATCGGGCTTCCGCCGACCTGAACAAAAAACGGCGCCGAACCAAACCGGCGCCGTCTCTGTCTTTATCCGTTAGCGCGAATCAGGCGATCGAGTCCTCGATCCACTTCCTGAGCGCCTCCTTGGGCGCGGCGCCGATCTTTGTGGCGTGTGGTTTGCCGTTCTTGAAAATAATCATGGTCGGAATGCTGCGCACACCGAATTGCGCCGGCGACGTGGGATTCTCGTCGATGTTCACCTTGGCGATCTCAACGCCTTCAATCTCGCCGGACAGAGCTTCGAGCGATGGACCTATCATTTTGCACGGGCCGCACCATTCGGCCCAGAAATCCACAAGGACGGGCTTGTCGGAGTTCAAAACGTCCGCTTGAAAACTCGAATCGGTTACTGCTTTTGTCGCCATCAACTGTTCCTTTTGTCTCGGGTACGCCGGCTCGTCCGACGCCACTTTGAATTTAATCTAGGTATCCACTTCCAAGCCGTCAAGGACAGCCGGTCAACACGTCAGAATCGGATTTTATCGAGCCGGGCGTTGTCGAGCGCCATCAGCCGGAGCCCGTCGGTCCACAGAAGCGCGCACATGACCTCGCGATCCGGGTAGATGCCCTGAAGCAGGCGGCGGTAAGCGGCCATCTGGCGCAGATAGGCCATCGGCACGTCGTCTGCACGCGCGGGCGGCGGGCGGTTGGTCTTGTAGTCGATCACCAGGACCTGGCTGTCGGTGACAGCAAGCCGGTCAACGTAGCCCGCGACCGGCGTCTTGCCGACGACGCCGGCGACCGGAACTTCGGCGCGGCTGCCGGGGCCAAAGAGGGCGGCGAAATCCGGATGGTCGAGGACCGCGACCGTCTCTGCGATCAGCGCGTCGATCTCCCCCGCGCCAAGCCCGTGAGCGGGCGCGCCAAGGTAGCGCCGGGCCGCACCCTCGCGGGCCTCAGGCGCAAGTTCGGGTAAGCGCTCCAGAAGCGCATGCACCAGCGTGCCGCGGCGGAACCGGACCCGCTCCTCCGCCTTGCGCGCCGCAGCCACCAGCGGGCTCCTGACGGCAGGCTCGGGATCAGCGGGCGCCGACGGGGCAAGCGGGCGCGCCGGTGACGGCTCCTCGGGCGGTGCGCGGTGCGCCCAGTCGGGCAGTGCAGGCCGGCCGCCTTGGCTTGCGGGTTCTTCTTGCGTCTCCACCGGGGCGGTCTGCGGGGTCTCGTAGCGGATCACCGGACCCGCCGGGGTGTCCACCGTCTCGGTCCCCTCGATCCCCTCCATGGCGGCGGAAACCAGATTGTACCAGCACCGCTCCGGCCGGGTGCGGCTGGTGTCCCAGCCGCAGATAAAAATCTGGTCCTCGGCCCGGGTCAGCGCAACATAAAGCAGGCGAAGATATTCCTCCTCCCGCCGCAAATTATAAAGCGCCCGGGCGTCGGCGCAGGGCCCGGCCTCGTTCTCGCTCTTGCCCGGCCACACCATCAGACGCTTGGCGGGCGGCATCGGATCGTCGATCCAGAGAAGCCTTGGGCCACGGGTCGGGACCTGGCAGGTGTCGGGCAGGAACACGATCGGGGCCTGCAACCCCTTGGCCCCGTGCACCGTCATCACCCGGACCTCGTTGCGGCCCTGCTCCATATCCCGTTTGACCGTGGCGGGCGCGGCGGCAAGCCAGTGCAGGAACGCCTCCAGCGACGGGGTGTGGGTCTGCTCGAAGGTGAGCGCCAGGCTGAGAAACTCGTCAATCGGATCGTTGGCCTCCTGCCCAAGCCGGGCGACCAGCCGTTCGCGCCCGCTCCTGCCGGCATCGTCCGGTTCATTGAGGAGCGTGGAGAAAAATTCAAACGGCGGCGCCAGATCGGCGGCCCCAAGCCAACGGGCAAGCGCGGCGTGACAACGGGCGAAATCCGCGTCGTCGCCGCGCCGGCGCGCCAGCGCCTGCCACAGCGCCACCCGCCCCCGGTCGTGGGCAAGATCGAAGAGTTTGTCCTCGCCGAAGTTCAGAAGCGGGCCTTTGAGCACGGTGGCGAGCGTCAGGTCGTCTTCGGGCAACAGCGTGAACCGGCCGGCCGCCATCAGGTCCATGACGGCGATCTGCTCGGTCACCACCATGCGGTCGGCCCCGGCCACCGGAATGCCGCGGGCTTTGAGCGCGCTGATCAGGTGAGCGTCGAACGCGCCGCGCCGGCGCACCAGCACCAGAATATCACCTGCGCGGATCGGCCGGCCCTTGGCGGGGAGCATCTCCTTGCTGGCGATCCAGCCCGCCACCGTATCCGCAATCCGCAGCGCGAGCTTGGCCGGCGCTTCAAATTCCCGGCGCGCTTCCAAGGGCAGGACCCAGCCTTCCTGTTCCTCGACGACCGGCGGTTGTTCAGGCTGCCAGAGCTCGATCCGCCCGGCGCTGCCTTCGCGCCTGGCCCGGTGATGCAGCGCGCGGTCCTCAAGGAGCCCGGCGCGCGCCTCACCCTGGGCAAACACCGCGTCCACAAGGCTCAGCACGGCGGGCGTGGAGCGGAACGACATGTCGAGCGCCACGTCACGGAACGTTTGCGCCGCATCGGTCACCCGCCCGGAGAAGTGGGCGCGCGAGGCGATGAATTCGCGCGGGTCGGCGCGCTGGAAGCTGTAGATCGACTGCTTGACATCACCCACGGCAAAGATGGTGCGCCGCTCTTCGTGCGCGCCCTCGCCGGCGAAAAATTCATCCGCCAACGCTTCTATCACCTGCCATTGTTCGGGGTTGGTGTCCTGGGCCTCGTCAATCAATATGTGATCGATGCCGTTGTCGAGCTTGTACAAGACCCAGGGCGCGACGCCGGGCCGGGTTAAAAGCTCCAGTGTTTCAAGGATCAGATCGTCGAAATCGAGCACCGCCTTGCGGCGCTTGTCGCGCTTGAATAATTCCAGGAGCGTGAACCCGGCGGCAAGGGCCGCGTCCGAATTTTCGGCAACTTCGATCAGTTTGCGGCGTTCGGCAAGCAGCCTGAGCCGCTCGGCCTCCCTCGCCAGGATATCGGGCCCGTCCGGGCAGGCCGACGCCGTGCCCTTGGAAGCGAGCGTCTTGCGCACCTCGCCCGCCTTGGTCAGGAACACGGCCCGATAGTCCTCGATCATGGCGGATCGTGCGTCGGGCGCGCGGAGCCACCGGGCGATGACCGCGCCGCGCGCCTGATCGCCCTTTGCGCCCGCCTCGATCATGGCGGCGGCAGCGCGGCCGAGGCCGGCCCCATCGATCGCCGCCTCGTCAACCATCTCGGCGGTCACGTCGTCCGCCGTCTCCCCCGGTCTCAGAATTCAGCGCCCGGCGCAAAGCGAGACCGATCCCGTCTTCCGATGAAAATGCCTGGCGCAGGCGGTCGAGCAAGCCCCGCTCCCGCGCAAGCTCGGTCATCAGTTCGGCGAAGCTGTTCTCGGTCAGCCGCCGCGCGACACGATCAAGCGCTTTCGACAACCTCGACCGGTCGTCGCGCCCGGCGCGGATCAGCATGTTCTCGACCGCGCCATCGAGCGCTTCCGCCGTGGTGCGCTCGTCAAGCACGGCAAAATGCGGTGGCACCCCGGCCTCAAGCGGAAAGCGGGCCAGGAGAAACTGGCAGAACGAGTGGATGGTCTGGATCTTGAGCCCGCCCGGCACATCGAGCACTTCGGCAAACAGCCGCCGGGCGCGGGTCCGGGCCTCATCATTGACCGGCGCGCCCAAGGCCATCAGCGCCTTGTCCAGCTTCGCCTTATCGAGCGTCGCCCATTTGGCGAGGTTGTCGTTAATCCGGTTGGCCATTTCGGCGGCGGCCGCCTTAGTGAAGGTGAGGCAGAGAATCTTGTCCGGGCCCGCACCGGCCAGCAGGAGGCGCAGCACCCGCGACATCAGCACATGGGTTTTGCCGGTCCCGGCGGAGGCCGAGACCCAGGCCGAGACCTGAGGATCGGCGGCAGTGCGCTGCTCGGCGGTCATGAGTCCGCCTCCCCCTTATCGGGCGTCGCCACTGCCGCGCCCACGCCCGACCATTCCCGAACCCGGGCCAGATGGTCATAGTCGCCGGCGCCGGCCGCCTCGGGCCGGGGATAGGAGAGATAGGGCGTGCGCGCCTCGGCGAACGCTTTCAAAAGTTTTTCGAAGCCGGCGCGGGCGAGCTCGATCGCCGCCTCAAAGTCCTTGATCTCGGCAATTTCGGCGGGCGGGTCGCCGCCATGAAGCCGCCAGAACGCAAGCCGCCCGACCTCCGCCGCCGGGATCGGTCCGAAGGCCCCGGCCTCCACCATTAGCGCTTCCAAGGGCAGTTGCGGCGCATAACCTGCCCTGACCTGCGGGCCCGTGGGCACCATCCCGGTCTTGTAGTCGATGATTTCGATCCGGCCGTCATCCAGCCGGTCGATGCGGTCGGCCTTGGCCACCAGGGTAAAGTCGGACGGCGCGAAGTCCACCGGCCATTCGGCCTTGATCTCGGTGGCGAGCGTGCGGATCGTTTGCCGCCGTTCAGCCTCGGTCGCGACAAACCATTCGGCCACATGGCAAAAGCGCGGCCACCAGAACGCGCGCACCGCGGGGCGCGTGAGGGTCGCGCCGAACGCCTCGCGCCCGGCCTCGATCAGCTTGTCGAGCGCGTCCGGCGGCAGGTCGGTCAAATGCGCCGTCAGGAACCGGTCGAGCGCTTCGTGAATGATCGTGCCCTTCTCCGCCGCGCCGGGATCGGCGTCAATCGGATCAAGGGGCTCGAGCCCCAGGATGTGACGGGCATAGATGGCGTACGGGTCGCGCATCCAGGTCTGGATCTGGGTCACCGACAGCCGTTTGGGCCGCGCCGCGACCGGCGGCGTGGGCCGCGGAGCGAGCGCCGGCACGACAGCGAGCGGTTTGTCCAGCGCTTCAAACCAGTCGAGGTAAGGCGTTCCTCCACCGATCCTGTGGCCGAGGAGCGCCTCGAGCCTCAAGAGCCAGCGCGACGGAACCGTGGGCGTGCCATCCACCTTTTCGGCCCGGGTCAGCACCACCTCGGGCGCGGCGGCCGCCTGCGCGAAGTCATGGGCGGCGAGGCCCACCCGCGCTTCGAGCGGCGGCAGCCCGAACGCCGCGCGCATGGGCCGGGACATCCACGGGTCAGCTTCCGCTTCGGGCGGCCAGGTGCCCTCGTTGAGCCCGCCCAGGATGACCAGGTCTGCATGCTGGAGCCGGGCTTCGAGCGGACCCAGAATCTGCAAGCGCGGATGCTTGCCATAGCGCGGCCGGACCGGCCGGCCGGCCATCAGGCTTGCAAACAGGGCAGGATAGTCCTCGCCCGAGAGCGACCAGTCAGCGGCCGCCTCGAGCAGTTCCTCGACAAAGAGGGCAGCCGCTTCCCCCGCCTCCCCGGCCCACAGGCGCGCCGCACCGGCTTCATCCTCGCCCCCGGCCAATACTTCGGCAACCCGCACATGAGCTTCCACAAGCTCGCGAAGCGCCACATTCCCGCCCGCGGTGAGGGCTGAGAAAGCGTCGCTCGCCCGGGCGATTTCAGCCCCGAACGCTTTTACCTCCCCGGCGTCGGCGTGTTCGCCAAGCGCGGCCATGATCCCGTCCATGCCGGGGGCCGGGCGGGGGCCGCGCAGCACCGCGCGTTCTAGAGTGCGGACCAGCGACCGCGTCGCCGCAGGATTTCGGCCCAGAGCCGCCAGCGGGTGCTTGAGACAGGCCAGAAGGGCGAGCGGCGCGAACCGCTCGGCCACCATGTCCGCCGCCAGTTTGAGAAACGCGCCGGGCGGCGTCTGGTTGAGCGGCACACCCGCAGAATCGTCAACCGCGATTCCCCAGCGCCGGAGCTCACCGGCGACCCGGCGGGCGAGCGTACGGTCCGGCGTAATGAGCGCCGCCGTGCGCTCCGGCGTCTCAAGCGCTTCGCGCATCAGAAGGGCGACGACGCCCGCTTCTTCCCGCGGGCCCGGCGCATCGATGCGGGCAAAACCCTTGAGCGCCTGTTCCCGCTCGATCTCGATGTCCGGCCAGGCGGTGGTGGTGGCGGCCGGGCGCAAGGCTTCGCGCAGCAAACGGCGGCGCTCATCCAGCGCTTCGGTCCTGTCCTCCCCCCGCCACGCTTTCACTTCTTCGCGCACCGCGCCCATCGGCCCGGCGAGCAATTCCTTCATGCTGTACTGGGGATGGCTGGGACCGATGGCGTTCCAGCTCTCGTCATCAAGATCGATGTCGAGGCCAGGCAGCACAACCGCCCCTTTGGGCAGCCGCGCCACGGTAGCCAGGAGACGCGCGGTCGACGGCAGGCTGCCGGTGGAGCCCGCAGCAATAACGGGATCGGCGGGCGGATCGTCCGCCCAGAGGTCGACAAGCGCGTCGGTCAGTCTCGTGCGCCGCTCCGCCCCGTCCATATAGCCCTGTTCGGCCAGGATCGCCGGCCAGGCCGAGCCCACGATATCGAGGAAATCCAGCGTCACCTGCCAGTGCGCCGCGAAATTTTCCTTCACCAGGTCATCGAGGCCTGAGAAATCGAGCCCCTCGATCGCTACCTGATCGAGAAGCTTACCGAGTTCGCGGGCGAGCACGGTGGCCTGGGCCGGATGCATGGGCTCGCCCCGGCTCCGCGTCTGCCAATCCTCCACCAGCCGGGTCAGCATGAGTTGCCGCCACAACGGCGGCGCGGCGGGCGGCAGGGCGAGGTCGGCGGTGACCGCCGGCGCAAAGAACAGGAATTCGTCCTCATCCACATCACCCACCGGGCGCATGGCGGGCAGGATCAGGGGACGCCCGCCGAGGAGGCGCAAAAACGCCTCTCTCAGCGTCCGGGCCGCGCGCCGGGTGGGCAACAGAACGGTTACCCGCCCAAGCTCAGCCGGGTCTGCGCCATAACGCTCCATCAGGCCGTGGGCGAGCGAGCGGGCAAACGAGACCCCGGCCGGAATGGTGTAAAGGTCGGGCGCTCTGCGAAGTCGGCGGGCCATGGCCTTGCTCAGGCCTCCCTGAACGCGGCGCTTGCCTCGTCGACCGCATCGGGCGTGCCGACGTGCATCCAGCGCCCGTCGTGGACGAGGCCAAAAAGCCTCCCGGCCTCAAGCGCGCGGTCATAGATGAGGTTCAGCGAAAACGGTCCGGCTGGCGCGTCCGCAAACGCACCCGGAGAGAGGATCTGGATGCCGATAAAGGTAAAAGGGGCGCTGTCCGCCTCGCCACGGCGGGTGAGCCGGCCCGCGGCATTGAGGAAGAAGTCGCCCTTGCCTTCGTAGCCCATGGCATCTTCCGTCGGCACCACCAGAAGGAGCGCATCCATCCGCTCCGGGGCCCAGGCGGCGGCAAGCCGCAGCAGGCAATCGGTGCCTGCGTTGTCCCAGACCATGTCGCCGTTCAGGACAAAGAATTCAGCAGATCCGAGCTGGCCGAGCGCCTTCTTGACGCCGCCGCCCAATTCCAGAAGATCGCCCGTCTCGTCCGAGATCCGGACACCGGGCAAACGGCCGGCCCGGCCCGCCACATGGTCCCTTACCTGGTCGGGCAGGTGATGAATGTTGACCACTACGTCGTCCACGCCTGCGGCGGCGAGACGGTCGAGCGCGCGGTCCAGCATGGGCACACCCGCCACGGGAATGAGAGGCTTGGGCATGGTCTCGGTCAGCGGGCGCATGCGGGTCCCGAGCCCGGCGCCGAGCACCATGGCATGCTTAGGCAGCCGCCACAGGCTTGCGGGTTCAGGCGCAACGCGGCGAATGTCCGCCGGCACGGCGGCCTCGAACCAGGCCTTGAGATCCGAGAGACCAGGGTGGGAGAGGTCACGGTCCAGAAGTCCCCAGACCCGGGGGATGAGATCGAGATAGCCGGCCTTGCCGTCGCGGGCGAAAAGCCGGGTGAAGATGCCGATGATCTTGGTGTTGCGTTGCGCGCCGAGTGCGGCATAGGCGGTGCGGAACCCGGCTTCGTCAAGGTCGGGCCGGGCCGCCAGATAGCGCGCGATCATATCGTCCGCCAGCGCCGGCGGCACGTCGCGCCGCGCGTCTTCGAGGAGCGACACCAGGTCATAGGCCGGGTGGCCCGCGACCGCGTCCTGATAGTCAAGGAGCCCGACACGAGCGACGCCGTCGCGCTCAGCCAACCAGATCAGATTGTCGGCGTGATAGTCGCGCAGGACAAGCACGTCGCGCACCGCTTCCACCGGCCCGAGCGCCGCACGCCAGAGATCGAGAAATTTGTCTCTCTCATCCGTGCCGAGCGAACCGCCACGAAGCGCAGGCAGGGTCCAGTCCGCCAGCAGCGCCGCCTCGTCCAGATAGCGCGTCATGTCATAGGACGGAATTCCGTATTCCGGGCCATTGAGCTTAACCGTCGACGGAACAGCGCCGTGATGAAGGGCAAGGAGACAGTCCACCGCCGCTTCATACAAGGGTCGCTCCAACGACGGGTCTTCGGCAATAATCCGGGAGAACAGATCGTCGCCGAGATCCTCAAGCAGGAGAAAACCCGCCGCATCATCGCTGGCGAGGACCCGCGGGGCGCTCAAACCCACGTCGGCCAGCGCGCGCGAAATAGCGAGAAACGGCCGGACATCTTCGCGCGGCGGCGGCGCATCCATAAACACCGCGCGCTCGCCGTCTTGCTCAAGGCGTTCATAGCGCCGGAAGGACGCGTCGCCGGCCAATGGGCTCCGCCGCGCGCCATGCCAGCCATAGCGCGCAAGGAAGAAATCCGCCTTGAGGCGGCGGCGAGCCGCCCGGGTCAACGGGGCACGAACGCTCACAAGCCGATCTCCCCGTCCCGTGCCGGTTCAAGCCCCATGGCTTTGAGCGTCGGCATAAATCGCGCCGACCAGTCTTCAGGCACCTGAATCTCGATCAGGCGCTGGCCTTCATGCGCGCCGACAAGGAGGGTCATATCGACGCGCCGGTCGGGCAACAGGTGCTCCAGCCGCTCGGGCCATTCGATAAGACTGATGGCATCGTCAAACGCGTCTTCGATCCCGAGTTCGATGGCGTCTTCGGGGGCATCCAGCCGATAAAGGTCGAAATGCCAGATCGCGGGCGCGGCCGGATCTTCCGGTTCGTAGGTCAGCACAAGATTGAAGGTCGGGCTCGGCACCTCCGCCCCGGGATAGAGCGTATGGATCAGGCTGCGCGCAAATACGGTCTTGCCGGTTCCAAGGTCGCCATTGAGCGCCACCACATCTCCAGCCCGCAACACCGGGGCAAGCATGGCGGCAGAGCGCGCGGTATCCTCGGCTGTCTCGAGGATGCCCACCCAACTGCTCCACTGAATGGCCGCGATGTCAGTTGGCACGGGCCACACTTTGGGTTGGAGAGTTGGCCTCAATGGGCCGGGCCTGCCGGCGCGGCAGCCGGCACATCACACGCGTGCCCTTATCAGGCGCGGATTGAAGGTCGATGGTGCCGCCATGAAGCTCGATAAAGTTCTGCACCAGGGACAGTCCGAGACCGGCTCCCTGGCCTTTGGGCGCGTTGCTTCCGGTCTTGAAGCGCTCGAACACCTCCTGCTGGTCTTCCAGCGCAATACCGGAGCCGGTATCGGCGACCCAAAGCACGACGTCATCCCCGTCCGCCCTGGCGCCGAGGGTGATCCGGCCCTTCGCCGGGGTAAATTTCATGGCATTGCTCAAAAGATTGTAGATCGCCTGTTTGAGCCGGCGCTCGTCGCCGTCTATCGTTCCGATGTCATCCGGCCAGGTCCCTTCGAACACCTGGTCGCGCTGGCGGACCTCCTCGCGCACCATGCTGGCGACCGCGCCGAGCATTGCCGCGATGTCGACCGGCCCCAGTTCCAGCATCATTGCGCCGGCTTCGATCACCGCGAGATCGAGGATGTCGTTGATCAGCAGCATCAACTGCTCGGACAATTCGAGAATGTTACGGGTATAGTTATGCTGCTGCGGGTTCAGCGGGCCATAGTATTCCTTGTCGAGAAGTTCTGCGAACCCGATAACGCTGTTCAAGGGCGTCCTGAGCTCGTAAGACATATGGGCGACGAACTCGGTCTTGAGCCGGTCGGCGGTCTCGAGCGCCTCATTGCGTTCCCGAAGCGCGCGTTCAATACGAATGCTGTCGGTCACGTCGAGGTAGGTGAGCAGCGTCGCGCCGTCAGGCAGGGGAACGGCGGTATAGTCGATTTCGCTGTCGTCGGTGCGCGACAGGCGCCCGCCCTTGACCACCCGTTCGGCGTCATCGCTGAAGATCCGGTCCTTGAACGCCTGCAGCGCCTCGGCGCCGTCGAACAGAGGGGCCGAGCGGTCGAGGACATCGTCGAGATGCGGCTCCATGGAGAGGAACTCTTCGTCAACCTGCCAGATCGCGGAGAATGCCGGATTGTAGAGCCTGAGCTTACCATCGCTTCCGAACACGGCAACGCCTTCGTGCAGGTTGTTCAGCGTCGCCCGCTGCACCGCGATCAGGGTGTTGTAGGACCGCTCCAGCGCCAGCCGGTCGGTCACGTCCTCGAACAGAATCAGCAGTCCGCCCAGCGGATGGGGCTGGGTCACAACCCGGAGCGTGGACGAGTCCGGGAGATGCCACATTTCTTCCAACGGTTCGAGAAGTTCGGTGTAGTGCGCCAGATGCTGGCGCTTCCAGGCCGGAAAATCAGCCTGTTCGGGGAGCAGGCGCGCCTCCCGCATCTCTTCGAGAAGCTCACTGTGGTGGGGACGCGCGGACAAAAATTCCTCAGGCAGGCCCCAAAGCCGGATAAACGCGCTGTTGTAGAATTCCAGCGTCTTGTCGGCGGCGAAAATGGCGACCGCCGTGGACAGTTTGTTCAGCGTCTCGGCGTGGGATTCGGTGTGACGGGCGAACTCTGCGCTGACCTCTTCGAGGTCGGTCACGTCCCGGGCGTAGCCGGCCACCGCCCCCCCATCGCCAAGAACGGGACTGTCGGTCACCAGGAGCGCGCGGCGCTGGCCGTCAATAACGATGAAATGTTTCTGTTGCTCGATCTGCCCGCTGGCCTGGGCGCGGGCCGCGCTTTCCCGGCCACCGCCAGTAATCGCGTTGGTGACAAGTTCAGTGCCCTGCTCCACCACGTCGGCCCGTGACGCCGCTTCTACCGCCCGGACATAGGCCGCGTTCGCCCATTCAAGGCCGAGCCCGGGCCCGCGCCGCCAGACCGGGAAATCGAACGCGTCAAGCATGTCTTCGAGCGATGCCTTGTCCGCCGCCAGCGCCTCCGCCCGGCTGATTTCTTCGGCCAGACGCTGGCCTTCGCGGGTCACCTCCTCAAACCAGATGACAGACGCGAACGCGCCGTCACTGTCTCCGCTGCGAATCCCGCTGATCCGGAAGCGCCGTCCGGCGCCGGCAAGGTCAAAGGGCGAGAGGTCGCCGCTGTTGCCCTGGAGGCCAAGCGCCGCCTCTTCAAGGCGGGCAAACGCCGCTTCGGGAAATCCGTGCTCTCCGCTGGCGTCCAGAAGGTCGGAGAGGCTGGTGGGCGGTGCGGCAAGCCCGAGCCAATCGGCAAGAAGAGGGCTCGCGGTCAGGCGGCCATCACGATCCCAGGCCAGAAAGGCCGCGGGCGCGCTTTCCAGAAGGGCCTGCGCCATATTGGCGGTATGGTCGGCGCTGCGGACCCGCTCGATTGCGCGGCGCGCAAAATAAGCGGCACTCGCCGCCACAGCAGCAGCGGTCAGCAGAACGGCGGTGCCCAACAGAAAATCAGCGGTGTTCGCCTCCAGTCCCTGAGCAAGCGCCGCGGTAACCGGAGCCAGAGCCGCGGTCAGAACAAGACCCGGTGCATATATTGGAAGCTTTTTTGCGCCCATCCGTCCCCACCTAAAGGAGGACCAAGAGTAATGCGATGCGCCCCCCAAGTACAGGCCTCAAGGGTGGATTCGCGCCGGCAAAGACCCCGCTGATCAGTACCGATAATGCTCGGGCTTGAACGGCCCTTGCGTTTCGATACCCAGGTAGGTCGCCTGCTCGTCCGTCAGCGCGGTCAGCTTGGCCCCCAGCCGGCCGAGATGCAGCGCCGCCACCTTCTCATCGAGATGCTTCGGCAATACATAGACCTGGTTGTCATATTTCCCGTGGTTGTGCCAGAGCTCGATCTGGGCCATCACCTGATTGGTAAACGACGCGCTCATCACGAAGCTCGGGTGGCCGGTAGCGCAGCCCAGATTCACCAGCCGTCCCTTGGCCAGCACAATCAGCCGCTTGCCATCGGGAAATTCAACCTCGTCGACCTGCGGCTTGACCTCGTCCCATTTGAAGTTCGCAAGCGCGCCGATCTGAATTTCGGAGTCGAAATGACCGATGTTGCAGACGATCGCCCGGTCCTTCATCTGGCGCATGTGGTCGAGGGTAATGACGTCGATATTGCCAGTGGCGGTGACAAAGATGTCGCCGGCCGACGCGGCGTCGTCCATGGTGGTGACCTCATAGCCCTCCATCGCCGCCTGCAGCGCGCAAATGGGGTCGACCTCGGTGACCATGACCCGGGCGCCCTGCCCCCTGAGACTGGCCGCCGAGCCCTTGCCAACATCGCCGTAGCCGCAGACCACGGCGATTTTTCCCGCCAGCATCACGTCGGTGCCGCGCTTAATGCCGTCAACCAGGCTTTCGCGGACGCCGTAGAGGTTGTCGAACTTGGACTTGGTCACGCTGTCGTTGACATTGATCGCCGGGACTTTGAGCGTTCCGGCCCTGGCCATCTGATAAAGCCGGGCCACACCCGTCGTAGTTTCCTCCGAAAGGCCGCGCACATCGGCCATCATGTCGGGATACTTCTGGTGCATGATCGCGGTCAGGTCGCCGCCATCGTCGAGAATGAGATTGGGCGTCCAGCCGTCCGGGCCCTTGATCGTCTGGTGGATGCACCAGTCGAACTCTTCTTCCGTTTCGCCCTTCCAGGCAAATACCGGCACGCCGGCCACCGCCATCGCCGCGGCGGCGTGGTCCTGGGTCGAAAAGATATTGCAGGAGCTCCAGCGCACCTCGGCGCCAAGCGCCGTCAGCGTCTCGATCAGCACCGCGGTCTGGATTGTCATGTGCAAACAGCCGGCAATGCGCGCGCCTTTAAGCGGCGCCCCGGCGCCAAATTCCTCGCGCAGCGCCATCAGGCCGGGCATTTCGGTCTCGGCAATGGCGATTTCCTTGCGCCCCCAACCGGCGAGACCGATATCGGCAACCTTGTAATCCTGCTCCGTCGTCATAGCGCGTGTCCGCTCCGCAAAAAGGATCCCTGAATGCTACGGCAGGGCTTATAGCAGCGCCATCGAAGCGGTTCAATAAGAATATAAAGATTTCTTTATATATTGGATCGACAGGCGAGACAATCCGGCTATTCCGCGGCGATCTGGGCGTCGAGTTGACGGTTGAAGGCGTCAAGCTCCCGGGCAATCTGCTGGGAATCCGCCAGTGTCATGACGCGCCGGGCCAGCGCCGCTGAATCCCGACTGTCAAGATGGCGGATCCGGCGCTTGATCCGCGGCAACGCCAGTGGCGCCATCGAAAGTTCGCGCAGACCAAGCCCCAGCAGGAACGCCGTAAACCGGTCATCGCCGGCCATTTCCCCGCAGACGCTGACGGGAAGGCCGGACCTCCGCCCCGCTTCGGTGGTGAACTGGACAAGCCGCAACACCGCCGGATTCATCGGGTCGTAAAGGTGGGCCACCTGCTCGTTGGCGCGGTCGATGGCCAGTGTGTACATGGTCAGATCATTGGTGCCGATGGCAAAAAAGTCGGCGGCCCGGGCCAGGGTGTCGGCCGCGAGCGCGGCCGCCGGCACTTCGATCATGACGCCGATCGGCGGCAGGGGATCGGGAATCGGGACGCCACCGGCGCGCATTTCACGCACCAGGGCATCGACACGGCCGCGCACTTCAAGAACCTCCTGCACGGAGGTAATCATCGGCAGCAGAATGTTCACCGGGCCGTGGACCGCCGCGCGCAGAATCGCGCGCAGTTGGGTGTCGAACAGCGTGCCCATCTTCAGCGAGAACCGGATGGCCCGCAGCCCAAGCGCCGGGTTGGCGCCCGCCTCGAAGCCGCTGCCCACGGCACAGGCGAGCTTGTCGCCGCCGACGTCGAGGGTGCGGATGGTTAGCGGATGGCCGTTCATGCCCTCGACCAGACGGGCAAGGGCGGCGTACTGCTCTTCCTCGTCGGGCGGGTCGGTCCGGTTCATGAACATGAATTCCGTGCGCAACAGGCCGATCCCGGCCGCGCCTACGGCCTCCACGGCGTCAAGCTCGGCCGGTAATTCTATGTTGGCCTTGAGCGTCACCTCGGCACCGTCCAGCGTTTCGGCGGGCAGATTGCGCAGAAGACTGAGCTCGGCTTTCTCTTCAGCGAAAAGGCGTTGGCGGCGAACCGCGTCGGCCAGCATGTCTCCGGAGGGATTGACGATGATCAATCCTTTGCCGCCATCGACAATGACCCGGTCACCTGATTTTACAATGCGCAGAATATCGGTCACGCCAAGCACGGCCGGCAGTCCCAGACTGCGCGCCATGATCGCGGTGTGACCCTCGGCGCCGCCGAGCGCCGCGCCGAAGCCTCGAATGCGCGCCGGGTCCATCAGTGCGGCATCGGCCGGCGTCACATCTTCGGCAATGACGATGGTGCCTTCGGGCACATGGTCGAAACCGGTGGTGGGCGCTTTCATCAGATTGCGCAACAACCGCATTCCAACCTCGCGGATATCCTGCATGCGGGCCGCAATATAGGGGTCCGTAATACTCCGGAACCCCTCCGCTATCCTGTCGAGACCCGACACCAACGCCGCTTCCGCGTTGACCAGTTCCTTTTCGATGATGGTGTGCACGCTGCGCATCAGGCGCGATTCGGACAGCATATGGAGGTGAGCGTCGAACAGGTAGCCGAATTCCTCGGCCGCCTCGCCGGACAGCCGGCCGGCCTGCTCCCGCAAATCGCGCAATTGCTGCCGGGCCTCACCCACCGCCTCGGCAAGCCTGCTATGCTCGGCGGCGATATCGCCGGCGGCAATCATATATTCGGGCACCCGGCCCATGCGACGGTCAACCACATAGGCCGTACCAATGGCGATGCCGGGAGAAACCCCGACACCGGTCAGGCGACATTGTGTCTGTTCGTGCGGTGGCATTTCTCGTCTCTATCAGTTGAAGCCTGGACGTTTTTTTATGAGGTTTAATCCTCGCCGAATTTTTCTTCGACCAGTTTCGTCAAGGCATCGATCACGGCACGCGCTTCGTTACCACTGGCCCGCACCACGATCTCATCGCCGGGCGCCGCGGCCAGCATCATCAATCCCATAATCGACTTTCCGTTCACCTCGATGCCATCCTTGGCGACCCAGACGTCGGCATCATATTCGCCCACAGTGCTGACGAATTTCGCCGACGCGCGGGCGTGAAGACCGCGCTGGTTGCGGATCGCCAAAGACGTTCCACCCCTCCCCGAGTTACGCGAGCGCGCCACCTTACTGCTTGTTGTCATTACCGCCGCCGCTCGCCAGAAGCCGCGATGCGATATTGATATATTTACGGCCGGCGTCCTGCGCTTCTTCAACGGCCGCCTTCAGTTCGAGACTTCCCCGAACGCCTGCCAGCTTGATCAGCATCGGCAGGCTGATCCCGGCAATGACTTCCACATTGGCCTTGTCCATCACCGATATGGCGAGGTTGGACGGCGTCCCGCCAAACATGTCGGTCAGCAGCACGGCGCCTTTGCCGGTATCGACCGCCTTGATGGCGTCGAGGATATCCTGGCGCCGTTTCTCCATATCGTCATCCGGACCAATCGAAATGGCCTTGACCTGTTGCTGTTTACCGACGACGTGCTCCATCGCCGCAACAAACTCTTCGGCCAACCGCCCGTGAGTTACGATTACCATGCCGATCAAGTCTGTTCTCCCCGCCCGTGCTTTTCAATGTCCCGGATTCGTTCAAGTTCCCGGTGTAACAGATTAACCTGATATCCCTCGCCCTCAAGCAGGCTCGCTACCCGCTCTGCCAGATAAACCGACCGGTGACGCCCGCCCGTACAGCCGAAGGCAATCGTCAGATAAGCTTTACCCTCCCCTTTATAAAGCGGCAACAACGATATAAGCATATCACTGAGACGGCCGTAAAGGCGCTGAAAAGACGGATCGCCACCAATAAAGTCGGCCACAGCGCTATCCTTCCCGGTAAGCGGGCGCAGGTCCGCCACATAATGCGGGTTTCTCAGAAACCGCACATCGAACACCATATCGGCGTCGCGCGGCAGCCCGCGCGGAAACGCAAAGGACTGCACGGTCACCACCAACTGTTCGACGAACGCGTGGGTAAAGGTCTGTGACAGGCTCCGGCGCAGGTCGTGGACCGTCAGGTCGGAGGTATCGAATACATAGTCGGCGTGGGCGCGAATCGATTCCATGGCGGCGCGCTCGCGCAGAATTCCGTCCATCACAGGCCGGTCGACCGCCATGGGATGGCGGCGGCGCGTTTCAGTAAAGCGGCGCGCGATCACATCATTGCTGCTGTCGAGGTAAATTACGGTGACGTCCAGATCGGCACGCTTCCCGAGTTTTGCCAGCTGTTCCTCAAAGCGATCGACCCGGAACGCGCGGGTTCGGGTGTCGACTCCAACCGCAATGGAGCGAAACGGTTCATGTTCCGGATTGTCATCGCGCAAGGCAATGAGATCGCCGAGCAGCGAGAGCGGCAGATTGTCCACCGCTTCATAACCGATGTCTTCGAACGCGGCGAGCGCCGACGACTTGCCCGCACCCGACAGGCCGGTGATGAGGAGAATCCGTGTTCCCCTCATTTCATTAGCCTTTGCGTTGTCAACGCCCGGAGCGGCTTTCTGGTCCATACACGACACCTATCGGTCAATCGGATTTGGGAGCGTGGCTTTCAGGGGATTGTGGCAAAACCGCGCAATCGCTGCAACTTTCTGCGGCACCGCCGCCTCGAAGGGATCGAGACGGTGACAGCCGATGCGCACGCCGGCAAGGTCAACCTCCACCGGTTCCGGCATACGCTCCATCTGCCGGGCGTCAATCAGGTCGATAATGCAGCCGATGGCGGTCACGGTACGGTGGGGCACCTCGATAATGCCGACGCCCCTGACCTCAAGCTTGCCGCGCAGGACATGGGCCGGGCAGGCAAACAACGTGCCGTTATCCGCCTTCAGGAACACCTGGTCATCCGCCACAAGACGGGCGCCGGAATGAATCAGACGCAAGGCAAGATCGGATTTCCCCGCGCCCGAGGGCCCGCGGATCAAAATTCCCACACCGCCAAGGTCGACGCAGCTTGCATGGATACGAATCATAGCGCAGCACCCTTTGCCACTAGGAGGTAGGCAGGCGAATAACAAAGCGCGCGCCCACCGGTTCCGCGCGTCCTTCAGCATACCGGTTCTCGGCGAAAATTTCGCCGCCATGCGCCTCGATAATCTGCTTGGAGATATTAAGGCCCAGGCCCGAATGCTTGCCGAACGCTTCTCCGGCTGGACGCTCGGAATAGAAGCGCTCGAAAATCGTCTCCAGTTTCTCAGGGGGAATGCCCGGCCCGCTATCGGCGACAGTGATTTCCGCGTGTCCTTTTTGAACCTTGAGGCCGACCACAATCCGGGACTCCGGCGGACTGAAGGTCAATGCGTTATCAATCAGGTTTCGCATCACCTGGCCAAGCGCACGGGGAAAACCGTCAATCATCACCCGCTGGCGATTCCCGCCCGTGGCGCGTGGCAGCTCGACATCGACATTGGCCTGACCGGCCTTGTGGGTGGCGTTATAGGCGTGGCCGATATCGTCCAGAAAGGCGGCGAGGTCGAGCTGCTCCAACTGCGATCGCGACATCTCCGCATCCAGCCGGGTGGCGGCGGAAATGTCCGAAATCAGGCGATTGAGCCGCTCCACATCGCTTTCCATTATCGCCAACAGCTTGGCTTGGGTTTCAGGATCCTTGGCCCGCGTCACGGTCTCCAGCGCGCTGTGCAACGAGGTGATCGGGTTCTTCATCTCGTGGCTGACATCGGCGGCAAAGGTCTCCACCGCATCGATCTGGCGAAACAGAGCCCGCGTCATACCCTGAAGCGAGCGCGACAGGTCGCCGATTTCGTCGTTACGGTCCGAGAAGTCGGGGATCGCGACATTGCGGCCCTCGCCCGGCCGGACCCGGTCGGCCGCCGCCGACAGCAGGCGGATGGGCCGGGCGACGGTACCCGACAGGAAAACCGACAGGAGAAGCGTGACGCCGAGCGCGATGCCGAATATTTCCAGGATGGCAATCCGTTCGCGCTCCACCAGGCGGTCGATTTCAGACGTGTCCTCGGACACCAGAAGCGCACCGAGCACGCGATGAAGCCGTTGCACGGGAACCGAGACCGTGATCACCGTGCTGCCGGTTTCCGCGGCGCGGCGCATGGTCGCAGGGTCGCCCTCAAGCGCACTCATCACTTCGGGGTAATCCGACGCGTGCTGTTCGAGGGCTTCATGATAGGGCGGCAAGGCCTCCTTCTTCGCGACCAGGTCCACGGCCTTCTGGAATTTGCGCTCGAGCCAATGCAGAAAAGCCTGGTAGGTGTTCTGCGCGGGCAGGTCTTTGGTCACGATCCGCGCCCCGACCGCGAGATCCCGGCTGTCGACAAGAAGGTGACCGTCTCTCGCAAACAACCGCGCCCGGCTTTCCGCCGGGACCACCAGCCGGGTCAGGATCTGCATTGCTTCGCTGCGTTCGATCCGCTCAGCTTCGGGCCCCGAGGTGGCCGCTTCGGCAAGCGCGCCGGCAATGATTTCAGCATTAATCTGGAGATCCTTGGTCTGCGACCGGATCAGGCCCTGGCGAAATTCATCCAAATAAAACAGCCCGCCGACCAGAATACCGAGCGCGATCACGTTGACCGCCAGAATTCGGAGCGTCAGGAGGGAAAAACGCCGGCGCCGGCGCCGGCGGCGCGCCTTGAAAGCCTTACGCCGCTCCGCCCGGGAGGCGGCAGGCGCACCAGGCTCAGCTTTCGCTAAAGCGATATCCGACACCGTACAGGGTCTCAATGCTCTTGAAGTTGTCGTCGACCACGCGGAATTTCTTGCGCAGCCGCTTGATATGGCTGTCGATGGTCCGGTCGTCCACATAGACGTCTTCCGTGTAGGCCATATCCATAAGCTGGTCGCGGCTTTTCACATGGCCGGGCCGGGCCGCCAGGGCCTGGAGAATCAGAAATTCCGTCACCGTCAGGTTGACCTCCTGTCCGTCCCACCGGCAACTGTGACGAACCGGATCAAGGCGGAGCCTGCCCCGCACCATGACCTCGCTTTCGCCTTCCGCTGAATCCGGCGAGCGCGACGAGTCTTCGGCCCGTCTCAGCACGGTGCGCACCCGCTCGATCAGCAGACGTTGCGAGAACGGTTTTGTGATGTAATCGTCGGCACCCATCTTGAGGCCCAGAACCTCGTCGATCTCGTCGTCCTTGGAGGTCAGGAAAATCACCGGCAAGGACTGGTTTTGGCGCAGCCGGCGCAAGAGTTCCATGCCGTCCATGCGCGGCATCTTGATATCGAAGATACCAAGATCGGCCGGCGTTTTGGACAACACTTCAAGCGCGCTCGCGCCATCCGTGTATTTGTCCACATCATATCCTTCCGCCTCAAGCGCTATGGCCACAGAGGTCAGAATATTCTGGTCATCGTCGACAAGAGCAATCTTGGGCATGGTCTCCAACCGGTCAGGTACATTGAATTCCTGGTGCACGACATACCGAGCGCCACACCACAAGCAATGACTATAGTGCATGCAGTGCGAAGTGCAACGAAGACGGACCTCTGGTCAATCCGCCTGAGTCGCCCGCAGCTGGGGAATAAAATGATCTCCCTCCGACCATCCGAACCATTTTTGCAGCGACCCCTGCGCCACTGCGGGCCGTCTCCGGCGTTTGCAGCTATCCTTCAATGGTGCCGCCAGAAAATCGCTGTTCCGTAAGGGATTACATCGTTAATTGAAATACTGCGGAAAATTTTTCGCCAGGCGGTCCCGAAATATTGCACTGCAAAGTTGCAATGCAGCAACGATTATCAGGCCGAAAGCCTGTAGACAAACGAACGTCTGGCTTATAGTGATACAGTCCTTTTAAGTCAGACCTGAAAGGGAAGCGCAAAGTCTTCCCGAACCAACAGCAGAGGAACGCGAGACGTGAACAATTTCGGCCCGACCGTCAGCCGTATCGGCATCGAAAACCAAGGTGTGAGCAATGCTGACGCCGTATACTGGAACCTTGGCACTGAAGCACTTTATGAGGAGACGCTGCGGCGCGGCCAGGGCGTCATGGCCAAGGGCGGCGCGCTGGTGGTGCAAACCGGCAATCACACCGGGCGGTCGGCCAACGACAAATTCATCGTCGAGGAGCCCTCAAGCAAGGACAACATCTGGTGGGGCGACATAAACCGGCCCATTTCCAAAAAACATTTTGACGGCCTGCATCAAAAGATCCTTGCCCATTTCCAGGGCAAGGATCTTTTCGTTCAGGACCTGTGGGGCGGCGCCGAGCCGAGCTATCGCCTGCCGGTTCGCGTGATCAGCGAAAGCCCCTGGCACAGCCTGTTCATTCGCCATCTGCTGATCCGGCCCGGCGCGTCAGCGCTCGCGGACTTCGATCCGGAGTTCGTCATCCTGCATGCGCCCGAGTTCAAGGCCGACCCGGCGGTCGACGGGACCAACTCCGAGACGGTGATTACCATCGATTTCGGCCGGAAGCTGGTGCTGATCGCGGGCACGTCATACGCCGGCGAAATAAAGAAATCCGTGTTTACCATTCTCAATTACCTCCTGCCCGAGCGGAGCGTGATGCCGATGCACTGCTCGGCGAACATCGGCGACGATGGCGATACGGCGATTTTCTTCGGCCTTTCCGGTACCGGAAAAACGACGCTGTCGGCGGACCCGAGCCGCACGCTCATCGGCGACGACGAGCACGGCTGGAGCGACGATGCGGTGTTCAATTTCGAGGGCGGCTGTTACGCCAAGATGATCCGGCTGTCGGCGGAGGCCGAGCCTGAAATCCATGCCACCTCCCGGCGCTTCGGCACCATCCTCGAGAATGTGGTTATCGACCCCGATACGCGGGAACTGGACCTCGACGATAACCGCTATACTGAAAATACCCGGGGCGCATACCCCATCGAGTACATCCCCAACACCTCGGAAACCGGAATCGGCAAGCCGCCACGCAACATCATCATGCTGACGGCTGACGCATTCGGGGTGCTGCCGCCAATTGCGAAGCTGACGCCCGAACAGGCCATGTACCACTTCCTGTCGGGCTACACCGCCAAGGTGGCCGGCACCGAGAAGGGCCTCGGCAAGGAACCCGAGGCGACATTTTCCACCTGCTTCGGCGCGCCGTTCATGCCGCGCCACCCCTCGGTTTACGGCAACCTCTTGCGCCAGAAGATCGCCGACCATGACGTGACCTGCTGGCTGGTCAACACCGGCTGGACCGGCGGGATCTATGGTATCGGGCACCGCATGCCGATTGCGCATACCCGCGCACTGCTCAGTGCCGCGCTCGACGGCACTCTCGCTGGCGCGCCAACGCGGATCGATGACAACTTCGGCTTCAAGGTCCCGCTCAATTGCCCCGGCGTACCCGACGAGGTGCTGGATCCGCGCGGCACCTGGGTGGACGGCCGCGCCTACGACAAGAAGGCGCAGGAACTGGTGCAGCGTTTCATTGAAAATTTTGCCCAGTTCGAAGGTTATGTTGACGACGCGGTGCGCGCGGCGGCGCCGACGGCAGCCTGACGCGCCTACCTGGGCGATATTCAAAGGCCTCGATTTCGGTCGGGGCCTTTCTGCTGTTGAGCCGGGCTTCGATTTGGCATAATCACAGATTGTCGTGTAACCGGGGTCTAACGTTCATGCCACGATCCAAGAGCTGGGGATTTCCGCGCTGGGGCGGGTACGGGTCGGAAACCAGACCCAAATCCGTGCGCACCTGCGACGTCGAAGACTGTGATGAACCTGGCGAGCATCCCGCGCCCAGATCGCGTTATTCCAAGGAGAAGTGGTGGTTCTGCCAGCGTCATGCCGGCGACTACAACCGGGCCTGGAATTTTTTCGACGGCATGAGCTATGAGGAAATGCGCCGCGCAACGGAAGACGAGGCGCGCGCAAACGCGGGCTACGCCAAGACCTCGAGCTGGACCTGGTCGACGGCTGAATCCGCGCTCGGGTCCGACGAGCGGCGCGCATTGGCGACGCTCGGGCTCGAGGAGGACGCCACCGAGGACGCGATCAAGGCCCGCTATCGGGAACTCGCCAAGCGTTTCCATCCTGACGCCAATCGCGATGATCCCGAGGCTGCGATCAAGTTTCATGCGGTGAGCCAGGCCTATCAGATTCTGTCCGGACGCCGGGAAAAGGTGTGAAACGTCGTGGTCGCGCGACATCCATTTCGGATTTGGGCTCTTGTTTCCGTTTTGGCTGCCGCATTGGTTTCGGCCTGTACGCCATCCCCGCCAGCCGAAACCGGGCTTCGACCTTGTCGGCGCCGATCATCCGCTCAATGACCGGATCTGGTCGGTGGCCGACGCATCAGTTTCTCAAACGAAGCGAATTCATATCTGCGCTGCGCGCCTCCCGGTTCGTCCTTCTGGGCGAGGTCCATGACAACCCCCGGCATCACGAGCTTGAGGCATGGGCTTTGCGCGCCGTTGCGGAAGGGTCGCGGTTCCCCGCCGTGGCGATGGAGATGATCGCAGAGGACCAGGCGGGCGGCCTCGCGCTCTTCTACGATGAACCCCGCACAACCGCCGATCGCTTGCCGTTTTTTCTCAACTGGAAGGAGTTCTGGCTGGCCCGAATGGCCACTTTATGCGCCTGTCGCCAATACCGCCGTGCGCTTCCATATGCCCCTTGAATGGGCCAATTTCGCGCCGCAGCAAGGTGATCGCCATGTATGACAAGGGCTGGCAGGCGCTCGACACCCGACCGCCGCGCGGCACTTGCTTTGCCGGCGGCGCTGCCCGCCGCCCTCGAACCGGCAATGGAAGAGGACATAGCGGACAGCCATTGCGGCAGTCTGCCCGCCGACAAAGTGACCCGCTTCGCCGAAATCCAGTTCGCGCGCGACGCCCTGATGGCCCACCGGATGATCAAGACCGCCAACAAGGACGGCGCGGTTCTCATTGCCGGCGATGGCCACGCCCGAACGGACCGGGGTGTGCCCTATCACCTCCGCGAAATGGGGGCGAGAGGTAAAATTCTCAGCGTCGGTTTCGTCGAAGTCGAGCCGGGAAAACCCACGCCGGCGGCTTACGACCCGCCTTACGACGTGGTGTGGTTCACCCCCGCCGTGCCGCGCAAGGACCCTTGCGCCGTCTTCAAGCACAAGGATTGACGTCACGCCGGACTTTGCGGGCGCAGCTAAAGGCAATTGGCACCTGACAGCCGGTCTGGTAAGGACTCTCAGGCAATAGGCAGGAGAGCCCGTGCAGCGCCCGGTCGCCATTTTTGATCTTGACCGCACCGTGACCAGAATCGGCAGCTTTACGCCGTTCTGCCTTTATGCCGCCTGGCGGCTCAATCCGCTGCGCCTTGTCACCCTGCCGCTGGCGATCCTGGCGCTGGCGGCAACCGGCCTTAAACTCACAAGCCGCAAGACCCTGAAGACGCTTCTCCTCGCCCTCCTCGTCGGCCGCCCGACGCGGGACCGCCTCGATACCGTGGCAACGGATTTCGTCGACCTCTTGATGCGCAAGGGTCTCCGCCCGGGCGCGGCCGGCGCCATCGCGGCGGAGCGCGAGCGGGGCGCGGCGCTTTACCTCGCCACCGCAAGCTATGATTTCTATGCCGAGTGCTTCGGCGACAGGCTTGGCGTCGATGGCACCGTCTCCACCCGCTCGCTCTGGACCGACGACCATCTGGTCCCCGGCATCGACGGAGAAAACTGTTACGGCGAAGAGAAACTGCGGCGGATCAAGGAGCGACTTGCCGCGGATGGCATTCCGGACGGCGACGCCCGGCCCCCCGTCACCCTCTACAGCGATGACCGCTCCGACCTGCCGTGCTTCGACTGGGCGGACCGCGCGGTCGCGGTAAACCCCAAGCCCAGGCTCGCGCGCCTTGCCAAATCTCACAATCTCGAAATCGTTAGCTGGTAGTCCGGCTTCAGACGGCGGCCATATGCTCCGCCGCGAGCGCGCGGATACGCTCCACCATGGAAAACAGCCCGTTGGTGCGCATCGGCGAAAGATGGGCCTCAAGTCCGAGCTCGCCGAGCGCCGCCCTGGCGTCAATGGCCAGAATTTCCTCCGGCGTCTTGCCCGAATAGAGCATCAACAGCACCGCAATCAGGCCCTTGACGATATGAGCGTCGCTTTCACCGCGAAGCTTGACCACCGGCGGGTCGCCCTCAAGCGCGCTCACCAGCCACACCTGACTGGCGCAGCCGCGGACTTTTGTCGCGGCCGTTTTCTCTGACTCGTCCAGCGGCTCGAGCTCGCGCCCCAGGTCGATCAGGAATCGGTAGCGATCCTCCCAATCGTCAAAAAGCGCGAAGGTCTCGCGGATATCGTCGAACGTGGTGGCCATGGATTTCTCGCCGTTAAAGCATTCCTGCCCCTAACACATAAGGTCAGACCGGACCAGATAAAAGGCCGGCGCATTCAGGGCGCAGCGCGGACGCGGAGCCTGATGGTCAGGGTGTGGCCATCGTTATCGATGCCGAGAAGCTCATGACCGCTTTCATTGCAGAAGTGGCGCATATCCAGCTCCGCCATGGGATCGGTGGCCAGTACCGTCAGCTCCTCGCCCGCCGCCATTTCCCTGAGCGCCTTACCCGCTTTCAACACCGGGAGCGGGCACCGGAGGCCACTGACATCGAGAGTCCGGGTCATCGCGGCCGCGCCCTCCGTCGTTCCCAAGTCACTGACCCCATCATGTCACCGGGACGATGCCGATTTCAACCCGGCGATTAAGCTGGCGGCCCTCGGCCGTCGCATTGTCGGCGATGGGATAGCGCTCGCCCATCCCGCGCACCAGCAGGCGTTGGGCGGTTACGCCCTGGCCCTTCAGATAATCCGCCACGCTGGTCGCCCGGCTTTCGGACAGCGCCTGATTATAGGCCTCGGTGCCGGTGGAATCGGTATGACCGATGACGTCCACATAGGTTTTTTTGTATTCCTTGAGCACGATGGCCACCGAATTGAGCACCTGATAAAATGACGGCTTGATCCCGGCCGAGTCCACATCGAAGGTCACATTACCCGGCATATTGAGGATTATGGTGTCGCCCTTGCGGGTGACGCTGACGCCGGTGCCTTCAAGCTGCTTCCTGAGCTTCGCCTCCTGTGCGTCCATGTAGGCGCCCACGCCCGCGCCGGCAAGCGCGCCAACCCCGGCCCCGATCAGCGCCGCCTTGCGGGTGTTGGAACCGCCGACGATGGCCCCGCCGATGGCACCGACCACCGCGCCCACGCCGGCGCCGACAGCGGTTTTGCTCGCCTCCTTCTCGCCGGTGTAAGGATTGGTCGTGCAGCTTGAGATGAGAAATGCCGTTGCGACAACGGCGGTAACAAATTTGAGCTTTTCGGGTTTCATACAATCGTCCCTTCAAAATTGTGACGCCTTTGCCCTAGACAAAGGCGTCATCATGTTATGGTATTCAAATGACCAGATTATTTTGGAAATATTATGGCAGGCCGATCTTCGCCGCGTCGGCAAGCCAACGGGGAGCGTGAAAGATGTCCGGAAAGATCCAGTTCATTGTTGCCGTTGACGACAGCGACTGCGCGGCGCGCGCCGCCGAATTCGCCGCCCATGAAACCGTTCTGCGCGACGGAACGCTGCTCCTGGTGCATGTGGTCGACTGGTCGGGGTATGAAGTGCTGGCGGTGCGCGACCTTGAAACCCAGCACTGCGAGAAGGAAACCGCCATCACCAAGGTCCAGGAAGAGATCATGGCGCCGCTCGTTGAGCGGCTCGCCGCCGAAGGGCTCAAGGTGGAAACCCGGGTCGAATTCGGCCACACGGCCGAGGCCATCCTGAACGTCGCCAAAAAAACCGGCGCCAGCCAGATTTTCGTCGGCCGCCATGCCGGCTCTCATGCCACCGAGCGGTTCCTCGGCAGTCTGCCCACCAACCTCGCCCGGCTCTCGCCGATCCCGGTCACCGTGGTGCCGTGAGAACGGCTCACTCAGTTTAGGGCCTGCACTCAATAGTCCGTCATTCCGGCCGCGACTTTCCTCCAAATCCTTGTCCCCGCGAAGGTGGGGATCGATTTGGTGAGGAAAGTCAGTGAGCCGGAATCCACAGATCGCACCATGTGGACAGATTTTCTGGGTCCCGGATCGTAAGGCTCGCACGCCGGAATTTGAACGAATTCCGGGCTCACTTAACGTCCGGGATGACGATAGGGAGGTATTTCGTACCTTGTCTTGAAAAATGGTGCTGCCGAGTGGAATTGAACCACCGACCCCGTCCTTACCAAGGACGTGCTCTACCCCTGAGCTACGGCAGCATTAAGCCATGGCCGGACCGCACGGGGCATGGCCCCCCGCCGGAACGCGCCAGAACCTGCCACAAGCCACGTGGACGCGCAAGTCCAAAACAAACGCCCGGGCGCGGTTGCGGCCCTGTGTCCCTTATGTCATATCACAATGCCATGAGCACCAGCGACAAGTCCGACGACAGCCGTGACCGGCCCACGCCCAAAACCCGCGCCCGCGCCGCGCGCGAGGACCGGCTCAAGGCTGCGCTCCGCGCCAATCTGCGCCGCCGCAAGGGCGCGGCGGAACGGCCTTCAGGCGAGGGTGGCGACCAATCCGACGATTGAGGTGCCCCACTCGCCTCTTGTTCCGTCCGCCCCCTTTGAGTATGAGTGATCAACCGCCCGCGCCACCCAAACATTTGGGGGGCGCCAGGCAGAAATAAGGGGACGCGATCGATGTCAATCATGTCAGACCGGTGGATCCGCCAGCAGGCCACGGAAACCGGCATGATCGAGCCGTTCGTCGAACGCCAGCAGCGCGACGGGACCATATCCTACGGCCTTTCGTCCTACGGCTATGACGCGCGGGTGGCCGACGAGTTCAAGATCTTCACCAACGTCGATTCGGCGATCGTCGACCCCAAGGACTTCTCGTCGAACAGCTTCGTCGACCGCAAGACCGGTCTGCATCATCCCGCCCAATTCCTTCGCGCTGGCCCGCACGGTCGAATATTTCCGCATTCCCGCGCGACGTGCTGGTGATCTGCCTCGGCAAGTCGACCTATGCGCGCTGCGGCATCATCGTCAACGTCACCCCGCTGGAGCCCGGCTGGGAAGGCCATGTGACGCTCGAATTCTCCAACACCACGCCGCTGCCGGCCAAGATCTACGCCAACGAAGGCGCGTGCCAGTTCCTGTTCCTGCAAGGCAACGAGCCCTGCGAGGTGAGCTATGCCGACCGCGCGGGCAAATATCATGGGCCAGCGCGGCGTGACCTTGCCCAAGCTCTAGGCATGCGGTAGAGCTTATCGGATGGACAAGATTATCATTCGGGGCGGCCGGCCGCTTGAAGGCACCATCCGGGTGAGCGGCGCCAAGAACGCAGCCCTGCCGCTGATGGCGGCGACCCTGCTGACCGACGCGCCACTGACGCTGGGCAATCTGCCGGGCCTTGCCGATATCTCGACGCTCGCCACCCTCCTTGAAGGCCATGGCAGCGAGATTGACCGCAGCCGTTTTGACGAAGGCATGCTGACCCTTCAAACCCCGGCGATCACCAGCGCCATTGCGCCCTATGACGTGGTGCGTCGGATGCGCGCCTCGATCCTGGTGCTCGGGCCCCTGCTGGCGCGCCATGGCGAAGCCAAGGTCTCTCTGCCCGGCGGCTGCGCCATCGGCAACCGGCCGATCGATTTGCACCTCAAGGCGCTCCGCGAACTCGGCGCCGAGATCCATCTGGAAGACGGCTATGTCCACGCGCTCGCCCCCCATGGCCTTGAAGGTGCGGAAATTCATTTCTCCGCCGTGTCCGTGGGCGCGACCGAAAACCTGATGATGGCGGCGGCGCTGGCGCGCGGCACCACGGTCCTGGAGAACGCGGCGCGGGAACCCGAAATCGCCGACCTTGCCCATTGCCTGAACGGGATGGGCGCGAAGATTTCGGGGCTCGGCACCGAACGCCTCGTGATCGAAGGCGTCGCCCGGCTGGGGCCGACCAGCTATGACGTGATGCCGGACCGGATCGAAGCCGGGTCCTATGCCGCCGCCGCGGCGATCACCGGCGGGCGGATCGCGCTGGAAGGTGCGCGGGCCGACCTGATGGGCACGACCATCGAAGTTCTTGAGCAGGCGGGCGCGATCATGGACAGCGAGGGGGGCGTGCTCACCGTCTCCCGCGACAGCGCCATTCGCGGCATTGACGTCATGACCCAGCCCTACCCCGGCTTTCCCACCGACATGCAGGCGCAGCTGATGGCGCTGATGACGCTGTCCGAATCGGCCTCGATGATTACCGAGACTATTTTCGAGAACCGGTTCATGCATGTGCCGGAACTGACCCGGATGGGCGCGGATATCACGGTCCACGGCGGCTCGGCGATGATCCGGGGCGTGCGCAAACTGACCGGCGCGCCGGTGATGGCGACGGATCTCAGGGCGTCCATGGGTCTCGTACTGGCCGGGCTTGCGGCCGAAGGCGAGACCACGGTCAGCCGTGTCTACCATCTTGACCGCGGCTATGAGAAACTGGTGGAAAAGCTGAGCGCGTGCGGCGCCGATATCGAGCGCGTGGCCACGGACGAGAAGGTATGACCGAGCAGACAGCCGCCAACCAGGGACTGAAGCTCAAGGCGCAAAGCGCCGAGGATCTCGATGGTCATCTCCGCTTGCCTGCAGGATGCGGTGGTCACCGTGGGCGACATGACCTTCTTGCCCAAAGAGCGCCGATTCGCGCTGATGGCCAACCGCTTCATCTGGGAAGAACAAGCCGACGGGCCGGACATCTGCCATCGCATTCGCGCCGGCGTGCACTTCGATGACGTGCTCAATGTGGCGGTCCGCGACATTCCCCGGAAACGCAAGGACAAGGCGCTCGAGCTCCTGGCAGTGGAACCGATACCAGGGGAGGACGCCACGGCCACAATCATTCTGCTGTTTGCCGGCGGCGGCAATATCCGCCTCGATGTGGAGTGCATCGACTGCCACCTCACCGACGTCAGCGAGCCCTGGCCAACCCATTGCCGGCCCTGCCATCAGGCCATCGAATAGGACGCACTTCTCGGTCTTTCAAAAGAACCTCTGGAAAGACAGTGCGGTTATCCGTAAAAAGACCGCGTATTTTCGATCATGACGAGGCAGGAGCCCCCCGGTGCCCCCCATTGACCAGATAGCAGGCGACCCTCTGGTGCTGGCTTTACCCAAGGGCCGCATCCTCAAGGAAGTCATGCCCATCGTGCGCGGCGCCGGGATCGAGCCCGAAGCGGCGTTCGACGACCCGGCCTCGCGCAAGCTCAAGTTCGCCACCAATTATCCGGGCCTCGAGATCATCCGGGTGCGCAGCTTTGACGTGGCGACCTTCGTCGCCTTTGGCGCCGCCGACATCGGCGTTGCCGGCTACGACGTGTTGATGGAATTCGACTACCAGGAGCTTTATGCACCCCTGGACCTCGACATCGGGCATTGCCGGATTTCGGTCGCCGAGCCCAAAGCGCTGAGCGAGGCGGACGATCCACGCAAGTGGAGCCATGTCCGGGTCGCCACCAAGTACCCCAACGTAACCCGGCGTTATTTTGCCGAGCGCGGCGTCCAGGCCGAGTGCATCAAATTGAACGGCGCGATGGAGCTGGCGCCCTCGCTGGGCCTCTGCCAGCGCATTGTCGACCTCGTGAGCACCGGCGGCACGCTCAAAGCCAACGGCCTCGTCGAGGTCGAGAAGATCGCCGAGATCACCTCGCGCCTGGTGTTCAACCGGACCGCGTTCAAGACCCGCTCGCGCGAGCTGCACGGCTGGCTCAAAGCCTTTCAGGAGAGCCTCGATGCCAATAAAGCTTGACGCCCGCGCGAGCGATTTCAAGGAGGCTTTCGGGCGGTTTCTGAATGCCCGGCGCGACGAGGCGGCAGACGTCGAAGGCGTGGTCCGCGAGATCATCACGGACGTTCGCGCGCGCGGCGACGAAGCCGTGATCGACCTGACGGAGCGCTTCGACGGCGTGACGCTGACGCCCGGGACGCTGCGCGTGCCCGAAGCCGAGATTCAGGCCGCGCGGGCGAATTGCGCGAATGAAACGCTGGCGGCGCTCGAGCAAGCCGCCGGGCGCATCGCCACCTTTCATGCACGCCAGTTGCCCGGGGATCTCACCTTCACCGACGAGGCCGGGGCCGAGCTCGGTCATCGCTGGACGCCGGTCAGCGCCGTCGGGCTATATGTGCCGGGCGGCAAGGCGAGCTACCCGAGCTCGGTGTTGATGAACGCCATCCCGGCCCGGATCGCCGGGGTGGAGCGTATCGTCATGGTGGTGCCCGCGCCCGGCGGCGCGCTCAACCCGCTGGTGCTCGCGGCGGCCGAAATTGCCGGTGTGACCGAGGTCTACCGCATCGGCGGCGCGCAGGCGGTGGCGGCGCTCGCCTACGGCACCGGGACCATTGCACCGGTGGACAAGATTACCGGTCCCGGCAACGCCTATGTGGCCGAAGCCAAGCGCCAGGTGTTCGGCGTTGTGGGCATCGACATGATCGCGGGCCCGTCCGAGATTCTGGTGGTCGCGGATGGCGACAACGATCCAGACTGGATCGCCGCTGACCTGTTGTCCCAGGCCGAGCATGACCAGTCCGCCCAGTCGATCCTGATCACCGATGACGGCGCGTTCGCCGACACCGTCGCCGCAGCCGTTGAGGCCCAACTCCAGTCCCTGCCCAAGGCGGACATCGCCCGGGCCAGCTGGGAGGCCCACGGCGCGATCATTCTGGTCGCGGCCCTTGAGGACGCGATCCCGCTTGTGGACCTGATCGCGCCCGAGCACCTGGAACTGGCGGTCGAGGATCCGGACGCGCTCGCCAACCGGATCAGAAACGCCGGCGCCATATTCCTTGGCCGCTATACGCCCGAGGCCATTGGCGACTATGTGGCCGGACCGAACCATGTGCTGCCCACCGGGCGAAGCGCGCGATTCTCGTCGGGCCTGTCGGTCCTTGACTTTATGAAACGCACCAGCCGGGTCAGACTCGACCGGCCGAGCATTGCCAACATCGGCCCGGCTGCGATAACACTGGCCGAGGCCGAGGGACTTGACGCACACGCCCGTTCCGTGGCCGTAAGGCTCAGGGGCAGGAAAGGATAGGCCGTAAACGCATGAGTGACGATCCGGCTGAGCCGGGCACGGAAAACGCCCATCGCATCTGCGATCTGCGGCTGGATGAGAAATCGATCATCCGGCGCAATCCGGATATCGAGCACGAACGCCGCGTCGCCATTTTCGACCTCCTTGAAGACAACTACTTTGCGCCCAGGGCCGACTATGCGGCTGATTATCCCGGTCCCTACAAGCTGATGCTGCGGCTCGAAGACAACCGTCTGGCCATTGACGTCATGACCGTCGATGAGGCGGCGCTCGAGACCATCGTGCTGCCGCTGACGCCCTTTCGCCGCATCATCAAGGAATATTTCCTGATCTGCGACAGCTACTTCAAGGCGATCAAGACCGAGAGCCCCCGCCAGATCGAGGCCATCGACATGGGCCGGCGCGGACTTCATAACGACGGGTCCGAGCTTTTGAAGGAACGCCTCGCCGACAAGGCGGAGGTGGATTTCGATACAGCGCGGCGGCTGTTTACCCTGCTCTGCGTTCTGCAGATTCGCGGGTAGCCGGGTTCATGCTGTCGCCCGATCCCTTGCCGCCATCGCCAACCACGCCGTTGCCATCGAGCGTCCTGTTCGCCTGCAGCCTCAACCGGGTGCGCTCGCCCATGGCCGAGGCCATCGCCAAACACCTTCTGGGCCGGCGCATTTTCATCGATTCCGTGGGTGTGCGGCGCGAAGGCGAAGAGGTCGACCCGTTCGCGGTCGCGGTGCTGGACGAGATCGGTCTCAGCCTGGCCGACCACCAGGTCAAGACCTTTGACGACCTCGAGGACGCCTCGTTCGATCTGGTGATCTCGCTCACCCCCGAAGCCCAGCACCGGGCCGTGGAGCTGACCCGGACGACGGCCTGTGACATGGAATACTGGCCGAACTCCGGACCCGACAGCGGTGGAGGGCAACCGGGAGACCGTGCTCGCCGCCTACCGCCAGCTCAGAGACACCCTGACGGAGCGGATTAAGGCGCGGTTCGCCATAGCCCCCCCGCCGCAGGTTTGAGAACAAGCCATTGCAAGCGCTGACAAACCTTGCTTTTCCCGCATTTCCGGCTATGTATCTAGCAGGAAAATTTGTCAGAAGGACGTTGAATGGCAAAAGAAGAACTGCTTGAGTTCGAAGGAACCGTTACCGAAATTCTGCCCAATGCCATGTTTCGGGTGAAGCTTGAGAACGACCATGAGGTTCTCGCCCATACCGCTGGCAAGATGCGCAAGTTCCGCATCCGCGTGCTCGCCGGTGACAAGGTCACCGTGGAAATGAGCCCCTACGACCTGACCAAGGGCCGGATCACCTTCCGCCACAAGTGAGCGGCAGGCCCGCGCTTGCCGTCATGAGCCGCTCACCTACAGACAAGTCCCGACCCCGCCTGATTCTCGCTTCCGCCTCCCCGCGCCGCCTTGATCTTCTAAGCCAGATCGGCGTTGTGCCGGACGAAATCGACCCCGCCCACATCGATGAAACGCCTGGCGCGCGCGAATTACCCATGGCGCTGGCCCGGCGGCTGGCACGTGAGAAAGCAACTGCCGTCGCCGCGCGCCACCCGGGCTCGCTGGTGCTGGCGGCCGATACGGTGGTCGCCTGCGGGCGGCGGATCCTGCCCAAACCGCACGACGCGGCGAGCGCCGAAGCCTGCCTGCAGCTTCTGTCCGGGCGGCGTCATACGGTACTGTCCGGTGTCGCGCTCGCCCGGCCCGGTGGACATGTCAGTCTGCGCGTGGCTACGACGAAGGTCACCTTCAAGCGCCTCACGCCCCAGGACATTACAGGCTACCTGGAGAGCGGCGAATGGGACGGCAAGGCCGGCGGCTACGCCATTCAGGGGCCCGCCGGCGCGTTCGTGCGCCAGCTCAACGGGTCCTACCCCGCCGTCGTCGGCCTGCCGCTTTACGAGGTCGCAAACCTGCTCACCGCCGCAGGCTACCCGCTGTTCCCGGCGGGCCGCAATGGCTGACACCCCCGATACCATTGTCATCGACGCCGCGCCGGGGGAGAACCGCACCGCCGTACTGCGCAACGGTCGGCTGGTTGAGCTGGTCTACGACCGGCCATGGGAGCCGGTGTGCGACGGCGACATCTTCCTCGCCCGTGTGGCCAGGATACCGCCCGGCGGCGAAGGCGCGTTCCTTACCCTCGGGGCCGGACTTGACGCTTTTCTGCCGCTCAGGCGCGCAAAATTCCGGCCAGTTGAGGGCGAGCTGATCCCGGTCCGGGTCCGCGTTGCACAGCGCGCCGACAAGCGGATCGTCGTCGCACGCGATACTTTGCCACCGGGCACGCCAGGCGATGGCAGGCCGGGCCTGGTCCATCGCCCGCCCGACCGCTGGCTGGACCCGATTCGGGATCGCGATCCCGAGAAAATCGACGCAATTCTTGTCGCTGAACCGGAGCTTCGCACCCGGATCGCCGACGCCCGGCCCGATCTTGAGACCCTCATCAAGCTTGACCGGGACGACCCGCCGCTTTTCGAGCGGCTCGGTATCGAGGACGAGATCGAGCGGCTTTTCGAGCCCCGCATGACCCTTCCCGGCGGCGGTGCGATCGCCATCGAGGAAACCGCCGCCGGCACCACCATCGACGTGGATACCGGAACGGCCACCGGCACCGATCCTGAACGGGTCGCCTCAGCCGTCAATATCGAGGCCGCGGGGGAAATCGCCCGCCAGCTCCGGCTCAGGCGGCTCGGCGGGCTGGTGTTTGTGGACTTCGTCAGTATGCGCGCTCAAGCGTCAAAGAAAGCAGTGCTTGCTGCCCTTGATGCGGCCTTGGGCAACGACCCCGTGCCGACAGAGCGCACAGGGTTCTCCCACTTCGGCGTGGTGGAACTCAACCGGGAACGCCGCGGCACCCCGCTTCTCGACCAGATCGGCGACAGGTCGACGAATCTCAGACCCAGTGCCGCCACCTGCGGCGCGGCCATCCTGCGCGCGCTCGCCCGTGAAGTCCGCACCGCCCCGGGTCTGGCCCTTGCGGTATCCTGCGACGAGGCAACCGCTCGCTGGCTCAAAGACGCCGCGATCGAGCAGGCGCGCCAGTCGCTCCACGCCGAAATCATCGTCAAAGCGGATGTGGAGCCGGGCCGCTGGACGGTTTATAGTCGGCCCCGGAGTTGAAATCATGACCGAAAAAGCCGGAGCCAAATGCCCGATCTGCGGCAAGCCCGCCCAGGCCCGCTATCGTCCGTTTTGCTCGGAGCGCTGTAGCGACCTCGACCTTGGGCGCTGGCTCAAGGAACGCTACGTGATTCCGGGCACTGAACCGATCAGAGACGACAACGAGCCGGATAACGACAACTAACAGCACGCGGGACAGCGTCTTGCCGATGAGTCGGCCAAGGGAGGCAGGTTCATCCCATACACTCCGAATATTTATGGAATTCTTTCTTATTTCTCCCGAATCTTGCCAAAATAACAAGGACATTCCAGGGCTTCGCGCGATATCCTTTCCCTGATCGCCCCATCGAGGGCCGATTTTGCCTGCACGGGATTAGGGAGAAGAGAATGGCGCCGCAAGCCGCCCGCAAGATCGATGCCACCGAACCTGCGGTCCATCCGGACTTCGACTGGACGCGCATTGCGCGGCTTCTGCACCTGTCGCGCACCATCGACGATATCGAGGAAACGCGCCTCGTGCCCGAGAAAAAGGTGCTCTACCAGTTCTCGGCGCGCGGCCATGACATGGCCCAGATTATGCTGGTTAGCCGGCTTACCGCAAAGCGCGATGCGCTTGCCGGCTATTACCGGTCACGTCCTGCCATGCTGACGCTCGGTGTCGATCTTTTGGAAGCCGTACGCTCCCCCATGGGCCGGACCGAGGGCTATTCGGGCGGGCGCGACATCGGCGTGGTGTTTAACTATCCCAATACCGACGGCCCCTCAG
The DNA here is from genome assembly GCA_963746725.1 of uncultured Alphaproteobacteria bacterium. Lineage (GTDB taxonomy): Bacteria > Pseudomonadota > Alphaproteobacteria > Sphingomonadales > Govanellaceae > J090. Next base: position 258,563 of record CAVVCF010000006.1, read on the forward strand.
GGCTGCCCATGTGCGGCGGCGTCGGTACGCAGTACACGCCCGTCGCCGGCTGGGCGCAGGCGATCGAGTATTACCGCGACCATCTGGGTGACGCGAGCTACGACGACGCCATCGCGCTTGTATTGGGCGGCGAGGCGTCCTGCGCCACCAACGGGTTCTGGTCGGCGCTGACCATCGCCACCACGCTTAAGCTGCCTGTGCTGTTCTATATCGAGGATAACGGCTACGGCATTTCGGTGACCTCGGACAAGCAGACGCCGGGCGCCAACATCGCGGCCAACCTGGCCTCATTCCAAAACCTGCTTTATTCGCGACGGCGACGGCACCGACCCGGCCGAAGCCGCGCGCCTGATTGACGAGACCATGGCCCATGTCCGCGCGCGCAAAGGCCCGGCGCTGCTGCGGCTCACCGTGCCGCGGCTTTCGGGCCACTCGTTCCAGGACACCCAGACTTACAAACCGGCCGAAGTAGTGGACGCCGAACAGGCCCGCGATCCGCTCCCGAAACTGCGCGATTATCTGGTGCCCGCCTTCATGACCGCAGACGAATGGGACAGGATCGAAGCCGAAGCGCGAAGCGACATGGAAACCGCCGTCGCGGAAGCCGAAGCGCTCCCCGCGCCCGACGCGGTGGGGCTCACCCGGCACGTGTTTTCGGAAGACGGCGACGTGCAGCGCCAGGGCGGCCTCGCCGCCCTCGGGCCACGCCTTCCCCCGGGCGACGGACGAGCCCAACCCGAAGGCAGCCGCATCAACATGGTCACCGCTATCCGCAAGACGCTCGATCATGAGCTCGCCACCAATCCCAAAATGGTTGTTTTCGGCGAGGACGTCGGCGCCAAGGGCGGCGTGCATGCGGTCACCATGGGCCTGCAGGACAAGTACGGCGAAGAACGAGTGTTCGATACCTCGCTGTCCGAAGAAGGCATTATCGGCCGCTCCGTGGGCATGGCACTCGCCGGGCTCATGCCGGTGCCCGAAATTCAGTTCCGCAAATACGCCGACCCGGCGGAAGAGCAACTCAATGACATCGGCACCATGCGCTGGCGCACCAACAACCGCTTCGCCGCGCCCATGGTGGTGCGCATGCCGGGCGGCTATTTCAAATGCGGCGACCCGTGGCACAGCCAAACCGGCGAGGTCAAATGGGCCCACGCCGTCGGCTGGCAGCTCGCCATGCCGTCCAACGCCGAGGATGCGGTGGGGCTGTTGCGCACGGCGCTCCGCTCCAACAACCCGACCATTTTCTTCGAGCACCGGGCCATGCTGGACGACGCCTGGGCGCGCCGGCCCTACCCCGGCGACGAGTACGTGATCCCGTTCGGCAAGGCGCGCAAGCTGCGCGACGGCGACGCCATTACCGTGGTCGCCTGGGGCGCCATGGCGGCGCGCGCCGATGCGGCGTGTGAGAAACTCGACATTTCCGTCGACCTTCTCGACCTGCGCACCATTTCGCCCTGGGACAAGGACGCCGTCCTCGAATCGGTCGCCAGGACCAAGCGCTGCCTTGTGGTCCACGAAGACAACATCACCGCCGGGTTTGGAGCCGAGATCGCGGCGACGCTGATGACCGAGGCGTTTTTTGATCTCGATGCGCCGGTCGAGCGCCTCGCCATGCCGGACATTCCCAACCCGCACAGCCCGGCGCTTCTGAATGCGGCGGTGCCGAGCGTGGAGGCGATCGCCGAGCGCATTGACTATCTGGTGCGGTTCTGATGAATGCTCCCACAACCATGATGGTCGATATCAAGGCGCCCGAGAACCAGGAAGAGGGCACCCGGTCGCGCGTCGCGCGCTGGCTGAAACAGCCGGGCGAGCGCGTCGCGGTCGACGAACCGCTCGTTGAGCTTGAAACCGACAAGGTCGCCATGGAAGTCGCCGCGCCCGCCGCCGGGGTGCTCACCGAAATCCTGGTGCCTGAGGACACGGACGTGGAGCCCGGCGCGCTTCTCGGCCGGATCGATTCCGGCGCGACGCCGGAGCCTGCCAAAAGCAAGGTACGGCCCGTCCCTGTCGAGACTCCGAAACCCGCCCCGAAGGCTACACCCGACCGGCAGCGGAAGCTGAGCCCGCTGGTCAAGCGCCTCCTTAAACTCCATGACGTGGACCCCGCCGACATTCAGGGAGTGGCATCGGCGGGCGGATCCGCCGCGACGACGTGCTGGCGTTTGTAGAATCGCGCACGCCCGCGCCAGAGCCCGCCTCCGAACCCGCATCCGGCGACGCCAGCGACTGGATCCCGCACACGTCCATGCGCCGGCGCATTGCCGAGCATATGGCGGAAAGCCTGACCACGGCGCCCCATGTTACAAGCGTGTTCGAGGCCGACTTCAGCCGCATCATCGCCCACCGCAACAAACACAAGGCGGATTTCGAGCGCCGCGGCGTCAAGCTCACCTTCACCGCCTATTTCGTGGCGGCGCTCGCCGAAGCGGCCCGCGCCGTGCCCACCGTCAACAGCCGGTTCCACAACGACGGGCTTGAGGTTTTTCACGACGTTAATGTGGGCGTCGGCACCGCGCTCGGCACTGAGGGCCTGATCGTGCCGGTGATCCACAAGGCGCAATCCTTGAGTCTGTTCGGCATTGCCGAACGCCTTCAGGCGCTGACGGAGAAAGCGCGGACCGGCAAAATCGAGGCCGCCGACGTCAAGGGCGGGACCATTACCATATCGAACCACGGCGTCTCCGGCAGCCTGGTCGCCACGCCGATCATCATTAACCAGCCCCAGTCGGCGATTCTGGGCATCGGCAAGCTCGAAAAACGCCTGACCGTGGTCGAGGTGGACGGGCAGGACACCATACAGATCCGGCCCAGGGCCTACGTCACACTGACCATCGATCACCGGGTGCTCGACGGCTTCCAGACCAATACATGCCTCGCCAAACTGGTCGAAGTGATTGAAAGCTGGCCTGCAGAGCGGGTGTAACCCGGCTTGCCAACCCGGGCGGCCCGCCCGATACTTGCGCTATGGACAAATTGGCGCATAGCGAACCGGACCTGCGCACCCGGCTGATCGAAGCCCAGTTCACCTTCAACCGGGCTGACAGCCACGCCATCGTCATTCTGATATCGGGTTATGCCAGCGCCGACGTGGAGGACGCCATCAATCGGCTGAATGGCTGGATGGACCCGCGCAATATCCGCGTCTATGCGCTCGACGAACGCGAAACCGGCGGGGCGCAAGGCGGCATCGAACATCACCCGCCGCGCTGGTGGTTCTGGCGGCGCATGCCGGCCCGGGGACAGATCGCCATATTCTATGACGGCTGGTACCATGATGCGCTGGACCCTGAAGGCGAAGACCATCTGAAAAAGATCGGTAAAAGGCACGTCGACTGCTTGTGCCGGTTCGAAGCCATGCTGGAGGCCGAAGGCGTCACGGTGCTCAAGGTTTGGCTCGACCGCTCGCCCGCCAACCTGAAACGCCGGATCCAGGATCTCGAAGGCGATCCCGCGACCCGCTGGCAGGTCACCGCGCGCGACCGGGCCCGGCACAAGGCGGGCGCACGCTACCGCAACGCGGTTCGCCGCCTCTTCAGGCGGTGCGAGGCCCCGGTCTGGCACAGCGTTGACATGGCAGCGAGTGACACAGCGTTCGACGCTCTGGGCGGGCTGGTGCTCAAGGCCGTTGAGACTCCGCCGAAGGCAGCCGACGTTCCCGCGCCCGCAGGAAACCTGCATGGCCGCACGCCCAAAGAGGTTGATTTCCACAAGGACTGGCAGGTTTCCAACTACAAACGGAAGCTCAGACACTGGCAGGGCGAAGTGCGCCACCTGACGCGCAGCGCCGGTTTCAAGGCCCGCTCCCTGGTGATCCTGTTCGAAGGCTTCGACGCTGCCGGCAAGGGCGGCACCATCCGCCGGCTGACCCGGGCCATCGACCCCCGCCAGCGAGCGGTGGTTCCCATATCCGCACCGACCGAGGAGGAACTGCGCTATCCCTACCTGTGGCGGTTCTGGCGGCATATCCCGGCGAAAGGCGACGTCACCATCTTCGACCGGTCGTGGTATGGCCGGGTGCTCGTCGAGCGGGTCGAAGGGCTCACGCCCGAGGCCGACTGGCGGCGTGCCTACCAGGAAATCCGCGACTATGAAGCGGCGCTCACCGACCATGGCGTGGTGCTGATCAAATTCTGGCTGGCCTTGAGCCCGGACGAGCAGCTTCGCCGCTTCAAGTCGCGCGAAGCCGATCCCCACAAGCGCTACAAGATCACCGCCGACGACTGGCGCAATTTCGAAAAGCACGACGCCTATCTGGATGCGGTCCGCGACATGTTCACCGAGACCGACACCGGCAATGCGCCGTGGACGCTCGTGGTCTCGGAAGACAAGCAGTACGCCCGCGTCACCGTGCTCAAGACCATCGCGCGCAAGCTGCGCGCGGCATTGGGCTAGGCCTTGATCGAAGTTCAGCGCCGGGCCAGAATGGGCGCAGCATGAGCGAATTCCTGGCCATCGATTTCGAGACCGCCAACAACCGGCGCGACAGCGCCTGCGCCATTGGCCTCGCCCGGGTCTCGGACGGCGAGATCGTGGCCGAGGCGCACCATCTGATCCGCCCGCCCACGCCTCATTTCCGCTTCACCTACATCCATGGCATCACCTGGGCCGATGTGGCCGATGAGCCCGACTTCGCCGATGTCTGGGACAGGATCGCCCCGTTTTTCGACGGCATCGACTTCGTCTCTGCCCATAACGCGCGGTTCGACAAGGGTGTGCTGGAAGCCTGCTGCGACGGCTTCGGTCTTGCCCCGCCACCGGCGCCGTACCTTTGCACCGTGGATCTGGCGCGCCAGATGTGGAATCTGCGCCCCACCAAGCTCCCTGACGTGTGCCGGTTTCTTAGTATCGAGCTTGATCATCACCGGGCGGACTCGGATTCGCGCGCCTGCGCCGAGATCGTCATCGCGGCCGAGGAGGACGGCTGGCGTTATGACTCAGGCCCCTGACATCACCGCCATCACATCCGAGGCGGATCAGGCGGAGGTCGTCGCCTTTCTCGACCGCCCCGGCGTCCTCGGGCCGGGTCCGGTGGAGCATCGCACCACGCACATTTCCCGGCTGTTTCTGACACCGACCCGCGCCTTCAAACTGAAGCGCGCGCTTACCCTCCCCTTTCTCGATTTTGCCACGCCCGCGCGCCGGCGCGACGCGGCGGAGCGGGAAGTCAGCCTCAACCGCCGCACCGCGCCCGACACCTACCTCGGCGTGCGGACAGTCACCCGCGAAGCCGATGGCAGCCTGGCGCTTGACGGGGCGGGCCCGGCCATCGACTGGCTGGTGGAAATGCAGCGCTTCGACGACAAACTCACCGCCGACCGCCTGGCGGCCGACGGGCGGTTTGGCCTCGCCGAGGCCAACGCCCTTGGCGATCTCTTGATCGCCTTTCACGACTCCATCGAAAAGCGCCCGGACAAGGGTGGGTACAAGGCCATGGTCCGGGCGATTCAGGACCTTGCCACGTCGCTTGCGAATGCACCAAACCGGGCGCTCGGCGTGCTCGCCGAAGAACTGGTCCCGCCGCTCCTGAAACTCGCCGAACGCCATCGCGAGGTGCTGGAGGGCCGCCGCGTGGCGGGCATGGTGCGCCAGTGTCACGGCGACATGCACCTTGGCAACCTGTGTCTCGTGAAGGGCCGTCTGACCGCGTTCGACTGCGTGGAATTCAACGACGACATCGCCTGCGTCGATGTGCTCTATGACCTGGCCTTTCCGGTCATGGACCTGGTGCATTTCGGTCTGCGCGCCGAAGCCCAGGCTGTATTCAACCGCTATCTCGCCGCCACACGGGATTACGGGGGGCTTGCCCTGATGCCCCTCTTTCTTGGCACCCGCGCGCTGGTGCGCACCATGGCCGAGGGCCTGGCCGGACACATCGAGGCGGCACGCGCTTACGGAACGCTCGCCGACACGCTCCGCCATGCGCCGCGACCGCGCCTCGTCGCCGTGGGCGGACTCTCAGGCACCGGCAAGTCAAGCGTCGCCTACGCGCTCGCGCTCCACTTGGCGGCGGGGCCCGGAGCGGCGGTGCTCCGGAGCGACGAAATCCGCAAACGCATGTTCGACAAGCTGCCGGAACAGCGCCTTGGCGTTGACGCCTACCGCTCCGCGGTCAGCCGCAAAATGTACGCCCGCATGGCCGGGGACGCCCGCCACGCGCTCACCGCGGGCTGGCCGGTGGTAGCCGACGCCACGTTCATGGCGCCCGGTGACCGCGACGCCATCGAGGCGGTTGCCCGCGACGCAGGCGTGTCCTTTACCGGCCTCTGGCTCGACGCGCCGGCCGAGGCGCTGCGCGAGCGGGTGGCGAAGCGGGCCAGCGACGCCTCCGACGCGGACGTCGCCGTGCTCGCCCGCCAGCTTGAAGTTGACGTCGGGACGGTCACCTGGACCCGGATTGATGCCTCCGCCGACAAGGCAAGCGTTGCCGCGGCGGCAACCGAGGCGTTATAACGGCGGCATAGCTTTCGAAGGAGCGTCATGAAAGTCGCCGTATTACAAACCAACGCGGGCGGCCCCAAGGCTGACAATGTGGAAGCCGCCTTTGCGCTGATGAAGGAGGCCGTCGCCAAAGACGCGCCGGACCTTCTGGTGCTGCCGGAAAACTTCACCTTTTATTCGACCGACGCGGAGGCCATGGCCGCCCACGCCGAGCCCATGCCGGGCGGGGCCACCTACGAGCGGCTCGCCGCCTTTGCCCGCGACCATGGTATCATCCTCCACGCCGGCAGCATGAGCGAGCAGACCGACGGCGACAAGCCCTTCAACACCAGCGTGGTGTTCGACCGCACCGGCACCGAGATCGCGCGCTACCGCAAAATCCACCGCTTCGATATCACCGCGCCCGACGGCACCGAATATTTCGAATCCCGCGTGGTGGGCGGCGGGCGCGAAATCATCACCTATGACGCCGATGGCCTGACCTTCGGCTGTGCCATCTGTTTCGATTTGCGATTTGGGGAGCTGTTCTTCCGGCTGGCCCAAGCGGGCACCAACGTCATCGTGATCCCGAGTGCCTTTACCCACGCCACCGGCAAGGCGCACTGGGAGACGCTGATCCGCGCCCGCGCCATTGAGTTTCAGGCCTATGTGCTGGCACCCGACCAGTGCGGCACCTTCGACGGCGGATCGAAGCGCACCTGGGGGCACTCGATGATTGTGGACCCCTGGGGCGAGGTTCTGGCAAGCCTGGAAGAAGAGCCGGGTTATATTACCGCCACCCTCGCCAAGGCGCCGATCGACAAGGTCCGCGGCCGGATCCCGGTCGCCGATCTCAGGGTTCTGCGGTAGCGTTTATTCGACCGGTGTTTATTCGTCGGGCGCGATGGTGACCTTGAGGCCGTCGAGTTCGTCGGAAAATTCGATCTGGCAGCTCAGCCGCGACTTTTTGTCGTCAAAGCTCTCGAGCTCCGACAGAAGTTCGGTCTCGTCGTCTTCGCGCGCCGAAAGCTTGCCGGTCCAGGCGTCGTCCACATAGACGTGGCAGGTGGCGCAGGAGCAGCAGCCCCCACAGATCGCCGCGATATCGAAATCATTATCGCGCAGGTTTTCCATCACGGAAATACCGCGCTCGCCTTCGATTTCCGAGGTCTCGCCTTCGCGGGTGGTTACAATCAACTTTGGCATATCTTCGTTCGTTCCTGTCTAGCTGGCCTGTCTAGCTGGCAGTGGGCCTTCAGGCGGTCAATAGATCCTTGAGAGAAACGTCAGGGTCCGCCACCCGGGCGGGATCGACCTTTATTTTCCCTGCGATCAGTTTCTTGGCCGGCAAGAAGTCCTTCATATTGTTGACGACGTTAATAGCGGCGATCGCGCCATCACGCAAATAGACAACGGAAAATTTGCGCTCCGCCACGTCGCCGCGCACCACAATCTCGTCGTCAGGCTCCCACAGCCCCGCGATCTGGAGCTTGAGGTCGTACTGGTCGGACCAGAACCAGGGCACCTCGTTATAAGCCTCGAGCTCGCCCATCATCGCCATCGCCGCCGTCTTTGCCTGGGACATGGCGTTCTGCACCAATTCGAGCCGGATATTGCGGCCGAGAATGGCGTTCGGGTGGTTGGTCACGTCGCCGGCGGCAAAAATATCCGGGTCTTCGGTCCGCCCGTATTCGTCGACCACGACGCCGTTGTCGACCTTGAGCCCGATCTCCTGGGCCAGTTCCACGTTGGGCAGGATGCCGATACCAACAACGGCGAGGTCGCCGTCGACCGCGCTGCCGTCGGTCAGCCGGAGCCGCTCGAACCTGCCCCCCCCTTCAAAGGCGGTGAGCCCGGTGTTGAGGCGCAGGTCGACGCCCGCACCGCGGTGGACCTGTTCATAAAACTCCGAAATGACCGGGGCCGCCACCCGCGCCATCACCCGGTCGAGCGCTTCGACCACCGTCACCTCGTGGCCGAGCTTGCGCGCCACCGCCGCGACTTCCAGTCCGATGTAGCCGGCGCCGACAATGGCGAGCCGCGCGCCCGGCGTCATCGCGGCGCGAATGCCGTCCACGTCGGCGATGTTGCGCAGGTAGTGAATCCCTTCAAGCTCGGCGCCCGAAAGATCGAGCGTGCGCACCCGCGAGCCGGTGGCGATCAGAAGTTTGGTATAGGCAAGCGTCTCGCCATCTTCGAGATTGACGGTCTTCGCGTCGCGGTCGATGCCGATAACCCGCGCGCCGAGCCGAAGCTCGATATTTTTCTGCTCGTAGAACTCGGGCTTGCGCAAGTAGGTTTTCTCCACCGGGATGTCCCCGGCGAGGAAAGCCTTCGACAGCGGCGGGCGCTCGTAGGGGACATAGTTCTCTTCGCCGATCAGGACAATGCGGCCCTCGAATCCCTTGGACCGAAGCGTCCCCGCCGCCTGCCCACCGGCCTGCCCGGCCCCGATGATAATGAATGTCTCGCTCATGATGTCGACTGCCTCTTCAAAGGCCCTCCCACTGCGCTTCCACCAAAAGCCACCCCATTTTTTTGAACGTTTATAAGGCAGCGATGCCTAGATACCGGCCAAGGAAGGCCGGTTCAACAGATTTTTGCCGATTCGGACCATCGCCCGCGTGTCACGCACTGTCCTCGCGCTTGAGGTCTGCGCGGAAACGCCGGGCGTTTTCCACATAAACCTTCCAGCTCATCTCGATCAGCGCGATATCCTTGTCGGTGACCTCGCGCACCACCTTCGCCGGCGCGCCCATCACCACGACCCCGTCGGGGATCTCCTTGTCGGGCGGGATCATGGCGTTGGCGGCCACGATCACATTTTTGCCGATCCGCGCCCGGTCGAGGATGATCGCGCCGTTGCCCACCAGCGAATCGTCGCCGATGAAACATGAATGCAGCATGCACATATGGCCGACGGTGACGTTGTTACCGAGATGGCAGGGCTCGTCCACGGACACATGCAGGACCGAGCCGTCCTGGATGTTCGAATTGTTGCCGATCCTGATCCAGTCCATGTCGCCCCGGAGCGTGGCATTGAACCAGATGCCGGTGTCGTGGCCGAGCTCCACCGAGCCGATCACGCTGGCGCTGGGCGCAATAAAATAATCATCACTATGGGTTTTGAGGCGGCGATCCCCCAACGAAAAAATCACGGTCTGTTCTCCTTAGGCCCTAGGCGCAATGTCTCCCCGTCTTCGCGCGGGGCACGACACTTTACCCACTCGCCAACCGCTGTCAAACCTCGGGCGCTCGCACGCGCCTCACAGGAAGTTGATTCTTCCCTGTCCTGCACCTTTGCTATGGTCAGTGCTCATCAAATCAGGAGGCTTCCCTATGATGAATACCAAGAAAGCAGCGACAGGAATCGCCATGGCATTCGCCGCAGCCAGCCTGTTCGCGGCCGCGCCGACCATAGCATCCGCCGACGGCCACGACGCGCAGGTCAAATGTTTTGGCGTCAACGCCTGCAAGGGCCAGAACGACTGCAAGACCGCGTCCAACGCCTGCAAGGGCCAGGCGGCGTGCAAAGGCGAGGGCTTCAAGATGATGACCGAAAAAGCCTGCAAGGACGCTGGCGGCACGGTCAAAGAATAACCCTCTCTCCCCCATTGTCCCTGGCGGCCTCACCCTTCCGGGGCTGGGGCCGCCGCCTTTGTTCAAAGAGCCTTGATGATCGAGCCGCAGGCAGCAGGACCGCTAAGGGAAGACCGGCCCTTCGCCGGATTCGGGCTCGGCCTGCGCCCGCCTCATTATGACGAGATCGCCGAGACCCGGCCCGCCATCGACTGGTTCGAAATCATTTCCGAGAATTTCATGATCGCCGGCGGCAAGCCGCTCCACTATCTCGACCGGATCCGCGCCGACTATCCGCTGGCCATGCATGGCGTCTCGCTGTCGGTGGGCGGCACCGACCCGCTGGATGAGGATTATCTGGCGGCGCTGAAGGCGCTGGCCGACCGGGTCGAGCCGCTGTGGATTTCCGACCACCTGTGCTGGACCGGGCACGGCGGGCACAACCTCCATGACCTTTATCCGCTGCCCTACACGGACGAAGCGATCGCCCATGTGGCGGACCGGGTGGCGCGCGTTCAGGACCGGCTCGGCCGGCGGATCCTGCTGGAGAACGTGTCGAGCTATCTTTCCTACCGCGACGACGCCATGCCCGAGTGGGCGTTTCTCACCGCGGTGGCAAAGCGCGCCGATTGCCTGATCCTCCTGGACATCAACAACATCCATGTGAGCGCCGCCAATCATGGTTTTGCACCTATGGATTATCTCGATGGCGTACCCGCGGACCGGGTCTGGCAAATCCATCTCGCCGGGCATACCGACTATGGCGACTATATTATCGATACCCACGATCATCCGGTGATAGAGCCGGTCTGGGACTTGTACGAAGCAGCGATCCGCCGATTGGGCCCGGTCTCCACCATGATCGAGCGCGACGACAATATCCCGCCGCTTGCTGACTTGCTTGGCGAGCTCGACACCGCCCGCAGGGTGGCGGCGCAGGCGGAGAAGGTTGCCGATGGCGTCGCTTGAAACACTGGAGCGCGCGTTCAAGGCTGCGGTCACCCGGGGCGATGCCGCGTTCCTCGACCATGTGGCGGAAACCGAAACGCTTGGGCCCGGCGAGCGGTTGGCGATTTACGCTAACGCCTACCAGTCCCGGCTCAGCGAGGCGCTCGCCACCGATTACGAACGGCTGGCGGCGCTGATGGGCGAGGATCTCTTTGCCGACATGGCCGGGGCTTATGTGGCGGCCCACCCCTCCACTCATCCCTCGCTGCGCTATCTCGGCCAGCGCCTGCCCACGTTTCTGGCGGAGACCTGCCCGTGGTCGGAGGAACCCACATTCGCCGAACTGGCGCGCTTTGAATGGGCGCTCGTCAACGCCTTCGACGCGGCGGACGCCGACCCGGTGGGGACTCGACCGGGTGGCGGCGCTCGCGCCGGACGCCTGGCCCGGACTCCGGCTCGGCTTTCATCCCAGCCTGCAAGTGGTGGACGTGACCTACCCCATTCCCGCGCTGTGGCACGCGATTCGGGATCAGGAGGTGGTCGAAAAGCCCGACCCGCTCACCCATCCGGCGCGGGTGCTGGTGTGGCGCCAGGGCTTGAAAACCCGGTTTCGCACCATGGACGTGGACGAAGCGGTGGGCCTCGGCGACATGACCGCCGGGGCCAGCTTCGCCGATCTCTGCGAACGGTTAACCGAATGGCACGGGGACAGCGCGGCTGCCCGCGCGGCGAGCTTGCTCAAAACCTGGATTGAAGACGGACTGGTGGTCGCGCTCGCGCCGTGAGGTCAGGGGCCGAGCGGCAGGTCGATATCGAGGATCGTCATGGTGAAGCTGTAGGAGACTTCGCCTTCTTCTTCGATCCGGTAGACGGTGCCGACAAATTCGTCCCCCACATAGACTTCCACCGGATGATCGGCACGGCCCGGCTTGAGCCGGATCCGGTCGGCGCCGAACAGTTTCCGCATATAGTTCTGGATGGCAATGACTTCGAACTCTTGCACAGCCCGCTCCCGTCTCTCTGATTTGGCCCCCCGTTCATAACGCCTAATCTCCGCTCTTGCAATTTCCGCCTGTTGGCGAAAGCATAGCGGCCAAACAGACACTCCAAAGGGAAAGGGTCAATCGATGGGACAAAAGCTTGCCTTCATCGGGCTCGGCGTCATGGGCTACCCGATGGCCGGGCACCTGGCGAACGCCGGCCACGAGGTCACGGTTTACAACCGCACGGCGGCCAAGGCGGACGCCTGGGTCAGGGATTACGACGGCACTGCCGCCGCCACGCCAGCCGAAGCTGCGACCGACGCCGATGCGGTGTTCGCCTGTGTCGGCAATGACGAGCACCTGCGCGCGGTCACGCTCGGGGCTGAGGGCGCGTTCGACGCCATGAAAGCGGGTGCGGTCTTCATCGATCACACCACCGCGTCCGCCGCCATCGCCCGCGACCTGGCGGAAGAAGCAGGCAAACGCGGCATCCACTTCCTCGACGCCCCGGTCTCGGGCGGCCAGGCGGGGGCGGAGAACGGCGCGCTTACCGTGATGGTGGGCGGCGAGCCGGATGCCTTCGCCCGGGTCGAATCGCTCATTCACCACTTTGCCAAGTTCGTCAAGCTGTTGGGGCCGGCCGGGTCGGGCCAGCTCGCCAAGATGGTCAACCAGATCTGTATTGCCGGGACCGTGCAGGGCCTGTCGGAAGCGCTGCATTTTGCCGAAAGCGCCGGGATCGACGCCGCCGCCGTCATCGACGTGATCTCCCATGGCGCGGCCCAGTCCTGGCAGATGGACAACCGGGCGGCAACCATGATCGAGGGCAAGTTCGACTATGGCTTTGCGGTCGACTGGATGCGTAAGGATTTGGGCATTGCGCTCGACGAAGCGCGCCGCAACGGCGCGCATCTGCCGGTCGCCGCGCTGGTTGACCAGTTTTACGGTGAGGTCCAGAGCCTCGGCGGCAGCCTCTGGGACACCTCCAGCCTGATTGCCCGGCTGCGGGCAGTGTCACAGTCCAAGGGTTGAGCCTTCCCGCGCCCTGATCCGCGCCGTCAGGTCGGCCGGAAACGGCACCGCCTTCTGCGCCTTGCGGTCGCTGTTGACCCAGACAATCTCGCCCGTCGCCAACAGGCGATCCTCGCCTTGAGGGTGAATTTCGAGCAAAAAAGTGAGACTGGTCCGGCCGATCCGGGCGACCCGCACGCAGACCTCGATCGCCTGGTCGAGCATGATCGGGGCCTTGTATTCGACGACCGAGCGCACCACCTGTTCGGAAGCGCCCTCTTTCGCCGTCGCCACCGTGGTCAGATGGCCAAGGCCGCGCATGTACTCGGTGATGGCGACATCGAAATAGGTCAGGTAATGGGCGTTATAGACAACACCCTGCACGTCCACTTCCGCGAAGCGGACCCTGATGGGCCAACTGAATTGGAAATCCCCGCGCGCCATGGCAACCGCCCCCGCCATCGTTCAATGCGCCCCATCATAGGAGAACGCCGCCGCGCTGGAAACCGCTCTGGCAAGGCCGCGCAAAGAATGGTAATTAACCTGTCATGACAACCGCCGAAAGCCGCCTCACCCGTTTTGTCCAGCGCCCGCCCGCCATGCTCGGCCTGCGCCGCGGTCTCATGCGCCAGTGCCCGCAATGCGGCGCACGCGGGGCTTTTTCCGGCTATCTCAAACTCGCGCCGGAATGTAAGAGTTGCGGGGCGCCGCTGGGCCTGATCCGGGCCGATGATGCGCCGCCCTATTTCACCATCCTGGCGGTGGCGCACCTCATTGTACCATCCATGCTGGTGACCGAGCAGCTCTACCATCCACCGGTCTGGGTCCATATGGCGATCTGGCCGGCGCTGGCGATGGCGCTCACCCTCACCCTGCTACCGCTTATCAAGGGCGGCGTCGTGGGCCTGATGTGGAGCGTCGGCCTTAAAGGCGACGAGCAGCACTAACGTCCATTACTCCACCGGTTTGACGAACTTAAGCGTCATGCGGTCGCTTTCCCCGATGGCGCGATACTTCGCCCGATCCTTGTCACCAAGCCGGAACGACGGCGGCAGGGTCCACACGCCCTTGGGGTGGTTCTTGTCGTCACGAGGATTGGCATTGATTTCGCTGGTTCCCACCAGTTTAAACCCGGCCGCCCTGGCAAGCTCGATGGCGTAGTCCTGATTGACATAGCCCGAGTTCGCTTTCGGATCCTGGCTGACCGCCGGGTCGCCGCGATGCTCAACGAGGCCAAAAATTCCGCCGGGCTTGAGCGCGCGGTAGGCGGCCTTCATCACGGCCTCAGCCTGACCGTCCGCCATCCAGTTATGAAGATTGCGGAAGGTGAGCACCATGTCCGCCGTTCCGGCGGGCGCAATGGCGAGCTTCGTGGGCGGAGCGAGCTCGGTCACCTTAACATTTCCATAAAGATCCGGGCGCGCCGCAAGCTTGTCGGCGAACGCGGTGTTGACCTTCCGGTAGAACGGCACTGTGCTCGCCTGATCGAACCCGGCCGCATAGTATTGGCCCTTGGCATTCACGTAGGGGGCGATGATTTCGGTGTACCAGCCGCCGCTCGGCCACAACTCCACCACCGTCATGTCGGGTTTAAGGCCAAAAAACAGGAGCGTGTCCACCGGATGGCGATAGACGTTGCGCGCACGGTTGGCGTCGCTCCTCTGCGCGCCGTCTGCAAGCGCGGTCAGCGCCACGCGCGCGGCATTATCGCCGTAGTCCCGGGCCGGCGCAGGCGCGGGCGCAATGCTGGCGGTCACCAGGCAAAATAGGCCCAAAGCTGTGATCTTCATCGTAGAACTGTCCCATCTTGAGGCCCAGACTGTCGGTAAAATTGACAGAATGAGCGGATTTCCAGGGCCGTTATGGTTAACAGAATGCCTGAAAATCACGGACGCCGCCACATTCTCGTCTATTTCATAAGCGATTAAGCCGCTGGCGGTTTTCACCATGGGGGTGGTGGCACGCCAATTGCTTAAAATTTTAGTGAAGCTTTAGTGAAGCTTTAGACAAATTGAGCAAAAGGAAACATCGTGCGGGGAACCATGATGTGGAAAGTATTGAAACCGGTTACCGCGGCAGCCATGATATGGCTGACCGTTTGCGGCTTAACTCCTTCAAATTCCACGGATAGTGCGACGGCGTCCAGTAGTGCGGCCCAGCCGTCGGCACCGGCCGTCGCCGCGACCGGCGCTGAAATCGGGCGGGTCTTCGGGATCGGCCGCTATCTCGCCGTAGTCGCCCGCGACGTATCCGATGTCTCAAAACGGGAACTCGCCGTCTCGGAACAGTATAAGTGCCTGGCGCAGGCCGTTTATTTTGAGGCGCGGGGCGAACCCACCCTCGGCCAGCTGGCGGTCGCCCATGTAGTCCTTAACCGGGTGCGCGACCGGCGCTACCCCAATACCATCTGCGCCGTGGTGTTCCAGAACGAGAACCGCCGCAACCGTTGCCAGTTTTCCTTCGCCTGCGACGGACGGCCCGACCGCGCCTACAACCTGGTGGCGTGGAACCGGTCGCTCAAGATTGCGCTCAAAGTTTTGGCCGGTACCGGCGAAGACATCACCCACTCAGCCACCCATTACCATGCGGCTTATGTCGATCCCGCCTGGGCCAGCAGCCTGACTGAGACCGCGCGGTTCGGCCAGCACCTGTTTTACCGGGAGCCGACCGCGCACCCGCAGTATGCCTCCTATTCGGCGCCCTGAGAGAATTTATCGAATAGTTTCGGGAAATTGATCCCGGTCAATTTCAAGCGGGTCCGTTCCCGGTAGGATCATGATCAATCAGCGCACACCCATGCGTTGGTTTGTGTCCCGGCCATGAGCTTGCCAACCGCCGTGGGGGCTTGCGGCAAGCAGGTGGTTCGAGACACAGGGGAGATTGCTCTTTTCCCATGAGTTCTCTTCCTTCCCTCTAATCTCTCTGTGCACCATTGCCCTGCCGCCGCAAGCGGCAGGGCATTTTTCTGGCCCTCGCCGTCAAGCAAACAGAAAGGTCTTGCCGTTAGGGTGGAGAACGATAGAGTGCCCGCCAAACTCACCCGCTCGGGAACTAGACCCATGACCACGCGCGACCCCAAATCACCGAACCGGCCGATCAAGGCCTACAAGGACATGCAGTTCATCAACAGCCCGATGGCCCGGCCGCTTCGGATCCTGTCGGAGTACCTGGCGCCCCAGGAGCGGTTCGACCTCCACGGTATCAAGGACACGGTGGTGTTCTTCGGCTCCGCCCGCATTGGATCGCGTGAGGCGGCCGAAACCGCGGTCGAGGAAGCGCGCAAGGGCGGCGACGATACCGCACCCGCGGAGCATGCTCTCAAGATGTCGCAGTACTACGAAGCAACGCGGGAGCTCGCCCGGCGGCTGACCAAATGGTCCATGGATCTCGAGGGCCAGCATGGCCGCTTCGTCGTGGCGTCGGGCGGCGGACCAGGGCTGATGGAGGCGACCAACAGAGGCGCGGCAGAGGCCGGCGGCGACAGCATCGGGCTCGGTATCTCCTTGCCGTTCGAGCAGAGCGGGAACGATTACATCACCCCGGACCTTAATTTCGAATTCCACTACTTTTTCATGCGCAAATTCTGGTTCGCCTACCTCGCCAAGGCTTTTGTCGTGATGCCGGGCGGCTTCGGCACGCTCGACGAGATCATGGAGGTCCTGACCCTGATCCAGACCCGCAAGATGACCAAGAAGGTGCCCATCGTTCTCTATGGCAAGGACTTCTGGAACACCGTGGTGGACTTCGAGGCGCTGGTGCGCTTCGGCACGGTCAGCCGGTCCGACCTCGACCTCTTTACCATCACGGATTCGCCGGATGAGGCGTTCGACCATATTACCACCGGCCTTTTGAAATACGGCCTCGACAGGCCCGGCGGCGGCATGTAACGGCTACGAATCGTCCCCCGCCTGCCCATCGTTGCGCGAAATGGCCTCCCACTTGGCGCGCCCGCCGCGATTATCCAGATAATTCACCAGCGCCGCCACCGGCCGGCGGTCGAATACGGTGCCGACCTGGCCGAGGAGGAGGCGAATGACCTCGTCCATGGGCAGCGCATCGCGGTAGGCCCGCGCGCTGATCATGCCGACGAAGGCGTTGGCCACGGCGACGATCCGGGCGGAGATCAGGATATCCTCTCCGCCGAGACCTACGGGCACGCCGCTGCCGTCCCAGTGGGCCTGGACCTGGTTGATGGCCTCCACCACCGGGCCGTCGAACGACACGCCCTTCAGAAGCTCCGCGCTTTTGAGAATGCTGCCGCGGATGGTATCGAGCTCGCCCGAGGTGATCTCCCCGCCCCGGGTCAGAAGCTCGCGAGGCACCAGCACCTTGCCCAGATTCATCAGCGCGCCGGCGATCTCGGCGGTTTCCACCGTCACATCGTCCAGCCCCATGTCTTCGGCGATGGCTTCGGCGACCTCGGCCACCATGCGCGAATGGCGCGCCGCATAGGGGTCGCGGCCGTCGATGACGGTGGCAAGCGTGGTCACCAGCTGGCGCAGCGTATGCTCGCGCCGCTCGCGTTCGGTCACCAGCTGGGTCACATCCTCGAGCACCATGAGGACGCCGGGCCCGCCGGTGTCGCCGGCAATGCCGTCGGGGATTTCGATGGGAATATGGTCGGACTTGACGATCCGCTCGCCCTCGTCATCGTCGAAACTGCGAATACGGCTGACCGGGCGCGCCGCCTCGAGCGCCTGGGCGTTATCCTTCTCGAGGCCACGGCCCCGCGCCGCGCCGATGACGGCGCTGATGGTCTTGCCGATCATGTCGCGGGCAATCATCCGCGCCTGCTCCGCGCCGAGGCGGTTGACGAAGCGGAAATGGCCGTCCGCATCAAGGGCGGTAATCGCAGTCGGCTGGCTGTCGGTCACGGTGCGCAGGAATGCCGTGAGACGCTCCAGCCGGTCGGTGAGCGCGGCCTGGCGCCGGGCGGCTGCCGCGACACGGACCGACGCGCCGTGCCGCCACAGAAGCAGCACCGCCCCCACCAGCGACACCAGCACCAGGGCGAAAATCACCAAGAGCGCGCGCGCCCGGGCCTCGGCGTCGCCAAGCGCCTCGTCAGCCGCAACCGTGCGCACCAGCACCCAGGGCGCTTGCGTGAGGGTGCGCCCGGTGACCAGAACGCGCGTTCCGAGATAGTTGGCGCGGATATCGCTGACGCCGGGTTCGGCCGCGGCGAAGGCCGCCGCCAGCCGGTCGGCGTCGCCGGGCAGCACCGCGGCCGGAACATCCTCGGCGCCGGCCATGTATCGAATCCGATCACCTTCGCGCCTGACAAGATAGCTGCGCCCTGTGGCGGTCTGGTCGCCCGGCTGGTGCAACCGCTCGGCAAGGCTGTTACCGAGGAGGCGCACCGCCACGACGAAGCCAACTGCACCTTTTCCCGTACCGCCACCCTCGAACGCCGCAATGGGAGCTACGATCGCCAGCGACGACTCGCCGGTCTCGCCCTTGAACGGGCCAATCAATCTGGGCTCGTCCCCGGGTTTCATGGCCTTCAGGTCACCGAGCATCTTCGCAATTCGAGGTGTCCAGGGAGTCTCCACCACCGGCTTGCCCCCGGGCGTGAGAATGGCAATTCCTGCGCGCGCCTTGCGTTCCACGTTGGCGGGAATGTCGACCCCCTCTGGCGGTGCGGTGAATCCGGTTTGTTCGGCCGAGAACAGCAGGTAATTCTTGAGGATCTGAAGCCGGGCGTCAGCGTCGGTCACCTTGTCAAGGCTGCCGGCAAAGGCAAGCTCGGTCATGAAAAACTGAACCGTGGAATTGCCGGCAACAGCGGAGATCGCATCTTTCTGGGAGCCCAGCCAGTCGTCCACCGCGGCCGCGCGGCTGTCCGCCACAAGGCCGAGCTGGCGATACCAGGCGTCGAGCTCACGCCCCTTGTTGGTGTCGATCATGCGGGCGATTGCCAAAAATCCGACAACCGCCAGAATCACGATCGCCGCGGCAAGGCCAATCACCGTGCGCGGTACGCGCCTGCCTATCCTGGCATCACCAGTGCCGCCGCGCTGTCCACCCTCGTCTGTCATGCCGCGCTGTCCCCCTCGAACCGTAGATTTAAGTAATGATTAACCGTGTGGTGGCATGGTCCTAAATCTAGAGTGTTTCCATATTTTTTACCATACGGGCTGATGCGGATCGAAATCAAAACAGGTGGGTTAACGGGTATTGTATTGGCGCTTTTGCTGCTGATCGCGCCGGCATACGCCGCCGAACCTGCAAATCAGGGCCTGTTCGGCGCGACCGAGATCCGGAGCACCAATCTCGCCGCCTTTGTCAAATGGAACGACATGGTTGGCCGTGACAATTGGGAACGGGCGCATCAGGGGGTCAAACAGCCGTGCAGGGTTACCGTGGCGTTTATCTGCCGGCGCGACGAATGGCGGGATCTTCTGGTCGGGCTCCAGCACGCATCGGCGCTCAAGAAACTTTCCGACGTCAACGCCTTCATGAACAAGGCGCCTTATATTACCGATATCCGCAACTGGGGTGTGCCGGACTATTGGGCCACCGTGCGCGAGTTCCTGCGCAAGGATGGCGACTGCGAAGACTACGCCATCGCCAAATATTATTCGCTGAAAGCGCTTGGCTTCGATCCGGACGCCATGCGCGTGGTCATCGTCGAGGACACCAACCTCAACGTCGCGCACGCCGTTCTGGCCGTTTATCTCAATAGCAAGATATTGATTCTCGATAATCAGATGACCGACGTGGCCAGCGCCAGCAGTATTGTCCATTACCGTCCGATCTACGCGATCAACGAACATGCCTGGTGGCTGTTCCGGCCTAAGCCTGGACCCCAAAAAAGCTTACAATATTAACTAATTTCTAAAGGACGCCGGTGCACCATGGGGCAAAGGGCCGCCTATGGGCGGCGGCCACCCCGGTATACAGGTGCTGACGGACTGTGAACAAGAAGCAGAATTCCCTTCTGAAACAGGCACTTCCGAGCCAGGAAGAGGTCTTGTACGACTATGCCAAGCGGCTAAGCCACCACAAATCCAGGCGCCGGGCGGTCCATCTGTATCTGTCGCGCCTCAGCCGCGCCAGCCAGCACCCCCAGGACATCAGAATCGCGGTCAGCCATTTCAACGGCCTGAAAGGCAAATACGACGGCCAGCTCTTCCGCCTTTCCAACAACGATGTCGTCTTCGTTGGCAGGGGTGTCACACTGGCCGAACTTGACGAGGTTGTGCTCAAGCTTCGCTACATGTTCAGGGACGATGACAGACTCAAGGATTTCGAGCGGAGCGAGGACGAGGATTCGTTCTGCACCCACTATAACATCGAGCGTGATTATGACGCCTTCCTCGCCGACGCCAAAAACCTGCTCGACCAGGGACCGGGTGGCGAGGGCGATCTGGACAGCAGCGTCATTCCCTTCGACGCCGCGGCCGCCGGCGGAAAGGAGCGCGAGGCGACCCTGCCACCCCTCGCCCGCCATGTTTTCGTGGATTCCGTCTTCGCCTGGAGCCGTAACAACCCGCCTGCCCAGATCCTGTCGGAGGTCACCTTCCGGATCGACTCGCTAAGGTCATCCTATGGCGCCAAGCGTAATAATTTCCCCGATTTATGGCTGCTGAAAACCCTTGCCAAAGACTTCAATGAGAACATCGCCAGCCATCTTTTCGGCTCAGGCGGTCCGGTGCCGACGACGCTGACCATCCCGGTCACGCCCGAAACTGTGATCAGCGCCGAATTCGACAAGTTCAACGCCCACTACCGCTCGGTCGCACGCACCCCTATCCTGTTCGAATTCAACTGGGGGACGGTGATGCGCAACGCGCACATGTTTCTCAGCGCCCGCGACCGGGTCCTCCAGGCCGGGCACAAGCTCTGTATCGAAGGCTGGGACCCCTACACCTTCGCATTCTCCAGCCCGGCCCGGCTGGACGCTCATTTTCTGAAAGTCGGATGGCGGGAAACGCTGGCGATGAATTTTCGCAGCGAATGGTCAGCAGCGCTTGCCGAAACGGTCCGCGCGAGCGGCGCCACCAAAGTCGTGCTCAGCGACTGCACCAGTCAGGTCGCTGCGGATTTCGGGCACAAGCATGGCTTCCTCTTGTACCAGGGCGTCTATCCGGCCAAAATCGCGGAATGATCGCGGTTATTCGGCGCCAGCGTCTTTGAGCTGTTTCACGGTGTTGCGTTGACGTGAGCGCTCGGCATAATCGAGCGCCGTCAGACCTGTGTTGTCGGCCTGGGTAACGTCGGCCCCCGACTTGATAAGCAGATCGATAATGTCGTGGTTCCCGTTTCGCGCCGCCTTGATCAGCGGGGTCTCACCCAGCTGGTTGCCGAGATTGGGGTCTGCGCCGTAGTAGAGAAGCACGGCGGTGCTTAGCTTGTCGCCTTCGGAGACAGCACGCAAAAGCGCCGTTTCCTTATTCTTGTCGCTTGCCAGATTGACATGCGCGCCCTGCTCGATCAGGAACTTGACCACGCCCGGCTGATGCATGCCGGCCGCAATCACCAGCGCCGGCACACCGTCGTCGTCCTTGGCATTGACATTGGCGCCCTTCATCGCGTTGGTCTTGATGCCGTAGAAATCGCTTTTCTTGAGCGCCTTCAGAAGTTCGAAGGTGGGCGAGAACTGGGCCGCAGCCGGCAAAGGCGCCAGCGCCAGCGCAAACGCCAGGCACAAACCTGCCGCGAGACCCGCGAATTGACGTACCAAACCGAACATCCTTCTTCCGCCTCCCATCCCCGAACACGAGCAAGCTTTGGACATGCCCGACTGCACATTATATAAAGCCTGCATAGGCCGAGGGCAAACCCCACTGCATTTTGAACCGGTAAAGAATCGCAGTTAAAAAGGGCGCAAACATGGCGAAATGGATCTGGATCGGGCTCATTGTGATCGTAGTGGCGATCGCCGCCTGGGTTTTTGTGCCGATGCCCACCAATCATACCCAGCCGACCGGACAGGCGCTGATCGGCGGGCCGTTCTCGCTCGAGAACCAGGACGGCAAGCCGGTCACTAACAAGGACTTCCGCGGCGAATACATGCTGATCTATTTCGGCTACACCTATTGCCCGGACATCTGCCCGGTGGATCTGCAAACCATGAGCACGGCGCTCGATCTCCTAGACGAGGGCACGCTGGCGCGCATTCAGCCGATCTTTATCACCATCGACCCCGAACGCGACACGCCGGAGGTGATGGGCGAATATATCTCTCACTTCCACCCCAGGCTGATCGGCCTGACCGGGACCGAGGCCGAGATCAATCAGGCCGCCAGGGCTTACCGGGTCTATCGCCGCAAGGTTCCGGGCAAAGATCCCGGCGAATACCAGATGGACCACAGCGCGATCACCTATCTGATGGGCCCCAAGGGCCGCTATATCACCCACTTCACAAGCGGCGCCACGGCCCGGGAAATGGCCCACAAACTCGAATTGGAAGTGAAGTGACAGCCGCACATCAAATGCCATTCTGGCGCCGCAAAACGCTTGACGAGATGACACGTGCGGAGTGGGAATCGCTCTGCGATGGCTGCGCGCGCTGCTGCCTCCATAAGCTTGAGGACGAGGACACCGGCGAGATCGCCACCACCAATGTGGCCTGCCGGCTCCTTGACCTTGCGACCTGCCGCTGCACCCGGTACGCGGAGCGCAAACGGCTGGTGCCCGACTGCGTGGTGCTCGACCCGGAAAACGTTTACCAACTGTCATGGATGCCGACCACCTGCGCCTATCGCCTGCTTGCAGAGGGCAAGGACTTGCCGTGGTGGCACCCGCTGGTTTCGGGCGACCCCGAGACCGTGCGCACCGCCGGGATCGCGGTCGGCGGCTTCGCCATTTCGGAACGCGACGCCGGTGACCTTCATGACCATATCATCGCGATTTCCGACTGATGGACGCAGGCCTGCGCATTCGCCGCCACCCCAAAGCACGGCGCATAAAGCTGAGGCTCGATCCGGCCACCGGCGAGGCGGTGGTGACCCTGCCGCCGGGGGTGGCCGAGCGCGAAGGTCTGCGATTCGCCAATCAGCATCGCGACTGGCTGGCGGCGCGCCGGGCTGAAGTCCCGACCGCGGTCGGCTATGCACCGGGTTCCATCATTCCGCTGTTTGGCGAGGACCATGAGATCCGCCATCAACCGGACCTGATCGGCATCCACCACGACCCGGCGGCCTTGCAGATTGTGGCCGGCGGGCCGGCGGAAAACTTCGGCAAGCGCCTTGAAGGCTGGCTCAAGGCGCGGGCGCGCCGTCATTTGAGCGCCCGGCTCGATCACTTCACAGCGCGGGCCGGCAAATCCGTAAAGCGGCTCAGAATCGGCGACCCCAGAAGCCGCTGGGGCAGTTGCTCGGCCACCGGCACGCTTTCCCTGTCGTGGCGGCTGATCATGGCGCCTGAATTTGTCTCTGACTACGTGGTGGCGCACGAAGTGGCGCATCTGGTCGAGCTCAATCACTCGGACCGGTTCTGGCGGGTGGTAGAGGATCTGGTCGGCGATCCCGCGGACGCCCGCGAGTGGCTGCGCGCCCACGGGCCCGCCCTTCACCGCATCGGCGATCACTCACCCTGACCGAGCGCGCCAACGGACTCGCGCAAGTTATCGAACACCCCGCCGCCGGCGCCACCGCCCGCTTTGGGTCGAGTGGCCGCGGCCTCAGGCCGCGGGCGCATTTTGGGTCGGCCCACCGGCTGCACCGTGAGCCCCTTGTCGAGGCCGATCATCACGTCCCGCCACAGCCGGGCCGGCACGCTGCCGCCGGTGACCCGGACCATCGGCGTTCCGTCGTCGTTGCCAAGCCACACCCCGGTCACATAGTCGCCGGAAAAACCGATAAACCAGGCGTCGCGAAAATCCTGGCTGGTGCCGGTCTTGCCCGCGGCGGGCTTGCCGAACCGGGCGGCCTTGCCGGTCCCGTTGGTCACCGCATAGCGCAGCATATCGCGCATCACCTCGTTCGCGCTGGCCGAGACGATGCGCTTGGGCAGGTCAAAAGATGGGCGATAGAGAAGCTCTCCCCGGCGGCTGCGCACCTCGACAATACCGTAGGGCCTGGCGGCATAGCCGCCGCTTGCAATCACCGCATAGGCTGACGTCATTTCGAGGAGCGTCACGTCCGAGGTGCCGAGCGCCATGCTCGGGTGCGGCGTGATGGCGGACTGAATGCCGAGCCGCTGCGCAATATGGATCACCCGGCTGCGGTTGACCCGTTCGGCCACCTTGACCGCCACCGTATTGATCGAGTCGGCAAAGGCTTCCCTGAGCGTGATTATGCCGCGGTAGGTCTTTTCGTAGTTCTTGGGCTGCCAGCCGTCGAGAATGATCGGGCTGTCGCGCATCCGCGTGTCGGGCCCAAGTCCGGCATCCAGCGCGGCCAGATAGACAAACAGCTTGAACGCGGAACCCGGCTGGCGGTGCGCCTGAACCGCGCGGTTGAACTGGCTCTCGGCATAGGAGCGCCCACCCACCATGGCCCTGACCGCACCGTCCGGGCTCATCACCACGATGGCCCCCTGGCTGATCTTGCGGTCACTGCCCTCGACCGCGAGGCGGTGGGAAAGCGCACGCTCCGCCACTGCCTGGGCGGTGGGCTCCAGCGTGGTGTGAACAATCATCGGCAAGCTCAGCGCACGCACATCGGCGGGGATCAAGTCCACCACCCAGTCGGCGAAATAGCGAGAATCGGCCCCGCTTCCGGGGCGGATGGTGTCAGGTGGATTTTCGCGTGCTTCGTCAGCCGCCTCTTTACTCAGGAGCCCGGCGTCCACCATGTTGTCGAGCACTTCGTGGCTGCGCCGGACCGACGCCTCGTAATCGTTCAGTGGGGAAAGCGCGGACGGCGCCTTGAGGAGACCGGCAAGCAGCGCCGCCTCACTGACGTCGAGCTCGCGCGCACTGTGGCCGAAATAGGTCCGGGCCGCCGCATCGACCCCGTAAGCGCGTGAGCCCAGGTACATGCGGTTGAGATAGAGCGACAGGATCTCCTTCTTGTCGAGCTTGACCTCAAGCCATACCGCCAGCATCAATTCCTGAATCTTGCGCGTCCATGTCCGCGCCGGCGTGAGGAACAGGTTCTTGGCCAGTTGCTGGGTGATGGTGCTGCCGCCTTCGACAATGCGGCCGGCCACGATATTGCTCCACATCGCCCGGGCCACGCCGCGAAAATCGATCCCGTGATGGGTCCAGAAGCGGCGATCCTCGGTGGCGATTACCGCATCCACCACCGTTTTGGGCAAGGCGTCATAATCCAGCCACTCGCCATAAACGTCGCCGTAGCTCGCCACGGTGGACCCGTCATTGGCGAGGACCACCACGCTCGGCTCGTAGGCCGGCGGGCGAAAGTCGGAAATGCCCGGCAATTCCATGGCGAGGTAAACGCCGAGGACGCCAAGCGCGAACGCCCCCCAGGCGCCCGCCACCAGCATCCAGTACAGCACCCGCCACCGGCGGCGGCGCGGCCGCTCCGGTTTTACGGATCCCTTTTCGGGTTTTGCGCGTTTCGAACTCACACGTCGAGGTTCGCCACCGAAAGGGCGTTCTCCTGGATGAAATCGCGGCGCGGCTCGACCACATCGCCCATCAGCTTGGTGAAGATCTCGTCAGCGGTATCGGCATGGGAGACCTTGACCTGGAGGAGCGAGCGGGCTTCAGGGTCAAGCGTGGTTTCCCAAAGCTGTCCCGGGTTCATCTCTCCAAGCCCCTTGTAGCGCTGGATGCTGAGACCCTTGCGCCCGTTTGCCACCACTTCCCTGAGCAGCGCCGACGGCAGCGCCACCTCGACCTCCCGGTCCTTGATCCTGAGGCGGGCGGGACGCGCATAAGCCGCTTTCATTTCGGACGCCTTGGCGTCAAGCCGGCGGGCTTCGAGGCTTTCAATAAAGGCGCGGTCGATGACATAGGCGTCGGTCACGCCGCGGACCTCGTGGGTGAAAATCACGCCGCCGCCTTCGGCGCCGCGCCCGGCCCAACCCTTCTCGCCCTCGGCGGCCGCCAGGTTAAGGGCGTCAGCCACCTTGTCGACCACGCCCTGGGCCTCGTCCGGATCGAACAGATGGCCGGGATTGAGCACCCCCATCACCGCCAGATGCTCGACGATTTCCCGGTTGTAGCGGCCCGGCACCTGGTCAAGGGCGCGGCCGGTGGCGCGGGCGTGTTCGATGAAATTGCGCAGGTCGTCCCCGCCATGCTGGACCCCGTCGGCGGTCACCAGCACCAACTCCTCGATGCTGTTGCCGATCAGGTAGTTCTCCAGTGCCGCATCGTCCTTGACATAAACCTCGGACTTGCCGCGGCTGACCTTATAGAGGGGCGGCTGGGCGAT
This sequence comes from uncultured Alphaproteobacteria bacterium, assembly GCA_963746725.1. GTDB lineage: Bacteria > Pseudomonadota > Alphaproteobacteria > Sphingomonadales > Govanellaceae > J090. The sequence goes on from CAVVCF010000006.1 coordinate 284,799, forward strand.
ATAGAGGTGGCCGCCTTCCACCAGTTCCGGCATCTGGCGATAGAAGAACGTCAGCAGAAGCGTGCGGATGTGCGCCCCGTCCACGTCGGCGTCGGTCATGATGATGATCTTGTGATACCTGAGTTTCTCAAGGTTGAAATCGTCGCGCCCGATCCCGGTGCCAAGCGCGGTAATCAGCGTGCCGATTTCGTTGGAGGAAAGCATGCGGTCAAACCGCGCCCGCTCGACGTTCAGGATTTTACCGCGGAGCGGCAGGATCGCCTGATTTTTGCGCGCCCGGCCCTGCTTGGCGGAGCCGCCGGCGGAGTCGCCCTCGACAATAAACAGCTCGGCCTTGGACGGATCGCGTTCCTGACAGTCGGCAAGCTTGCCCGGCAGGCTCGAGATATCGAGCGCGCCCTTGCGCCGGGTCAACTCGCGCGCCTTGCGCGCCGCTTCGCGGGCGGCGGCGGCCTCGACAATCTTGGAGAGGATGGTGCGCGCATCCGAGGGATGTTCCTCGAACCACTGGCCGAGCTTTTCGCCAAGCAAGCTCTCCACCACCGGGCGGACTTCGGAGGAGACGAGCTTGTCCTTGGTCTGGGACGAGAACTTGGGGTCCGGCACCTTGACCGAGATCACCGCCGTCAGCCCTTCGCGCGCATCGTCGCCGGTCAGCGAGACTTTCTCCCGCTTGGCCACGCCCATCTCGGTGGCGTAGGAATTGATGGTGCGGGTCAGCGCCGCGCGGAAGCCGGCCAGATGGGTGCCGCCGTCGCGCTGCGGGATGTTGTTGGTGAAGCAGTGCACGCTTTCGTGGTAGCCGTCGTTCCACTGCATGGAGCATTCGAAAAGAATGCCCTCCTTTTCGCCGGACACCGAAATCGGGTCGGCAATCAGCGAGGAGCGGTTGCGGTCGAGAAACTTGACGAAGGCGGTAATGCCGCCCTCGTAATAGAGCTCCACCGTGCGCAGGTCGGCATGGCGATGATCCTCGAGCACCACGCGCACGCCGGAATTGAGAAACGCAAGTTCGCGGAAGCGGTGTTCGAGCCGGTCGAAATCGAACTCGGTGATCTTGAAGGTGACCGGGGAGGGCAGGAAAGTCACTTCAGTGCCGGTCTTGCCCTCGGCGTCACCAGTCACCTCGAGCGGGCCTTCCGGGTCGCCATTGCGGAAGCGCATGAAATACTCTTTGCCATTCCGCCAGACCCGAAGCTCCAACGTCTCCGAAAGCGCATTGACGACGGACACGCCGACGCCATGGAGCCCGCCGGAGACCTTGTAGGAGTTCTGGTCGAATTTTCCGCCGGCGTGAAGCTGGGTCATGATCACCTGGGCTGCCGACACCCCTTCTTCTTCGTGGATATCGGTCGGAATACCGCGCCCGTTGTCGGTGACCGTCACCGACCCGTTGGCATTGAGCACCACCACGATCCGGTCACAGTAGCCGGCGAGCAATTCGTCAATGGCATTGTCGGTGACCTCGAACACCATGTGATGCAGGCCCGACCCGTCTTCAGTGTCGCCGATATACATCCCCGGCCGCTTGCGCACCGCATCAAGCCCGCGGAGCACCTTGATCGAAGTCCGCGCCGTACTCGTCGGCGCCGTGGTTGTCGGGTGTCTGACCCTGGTCCTGATCCGTCATCGCAAAATACCTTCAAGTAAACTCAAACCACATGGTGTCAGGCTGCGGTGGAAAGACCGCCGCCGGCCACGGTAAAAAACTGCGCCCGGTCCCTGAGCGGCCCGAACAGCGCGGCTTCGGTGCCGGTCATCCAGGCCTGGGTCCCGAGCCCCTCGATCTCGTCAAACAGCGCGGTGCGCCGCCGTTCATCGAGATGCGCCGCCACTTCGTCAAGAAGCAGCACGGGCGCCGCCACCTCGGCCGCGATCAACCGCGCGCTCGAAAGCGTGATCCCGATCAAGAGCGCCTTCTGCTCGCCTGTCGAAGACAGCTCCGCCGCCCGGCCCGTGGTGCCGTGATGGACCCGGAGGTCACTCACGTGCGGCCCCTCGGTCGCCCGGCCGACGCCCGCGTCGCGCTGCCGGTTGGCCGCGAGACGGTCGCGAAACCAGTCCTCGGCCTCCACCGCCGGGCGGGTCTTGAGCTGGTCCTCAACCGCGCCCACCACATCCAGAATCCCCAGCGGAAAGGCGCTGACCGCAGCGTCGATGCCGGTTTGCAGCCGGTTGACGCCATCGAGGCGCGCTGCCGCAACGGCCACCCCATGGGCCGCCATACGGTCTTCAAGGGCGGTAATCCAGGCCGGGTCCGCAGGCCCGTCCGCCAGCAGGCGGTTGCGTTCCCGCATGGCCCGCTCATAGGCCGACACCTGCGCACCATGGGACGGGTTTAAGGCAATCACAAGGCGGTCGAGAAATCGTCTGCGGGGCGCCGGCCCCTCGCCGAAAATCCGGTCCATCTGTGGGGTCAGCCACATCACCCGCGCCACCTCTCCCAACGCCGCGGGGCCGCTTGCCGGCTGGCGATCGATATGAACCAGACGGCGGTCCGGCGCACTGTCTTCGCCCGCCCGCGGCTGCAGGCCGGTGCCGGTCTCGACCGGCCCCTCGGGCCCGGTCACGGTGGCGGCTACCGACCACGCGCCCGTCTCGTCGCCGATCCGGGTCACCTCCCCGAGCTTCGCGCCCCTGAGCCCGCGCCCGGGGGCAAGGTAAGAGAGCGCCTCGAGAAGATTGGTCTTGCCCACGCCGTTCTCGCCGGTCAGCACCACGGAGCGTTCGTCCAGATCGAGGGCCAGGCGAGCGTAATTGCGAAAGGCCGCAAGCCTGAGCCGGGTCACCGCATACCGCATGGGAGCGCCTTCAATGTCACGCGAACAGACACCCGGCCCCTCAAATCGCTTCAACTCGCCAGGGTCGATTACCGCCATGATCTTTGTTGCCTTCCGGCCTAAACCCTGAGCGGCATCAGCACGTAAAGGGCGCTTTCGTCTTCGGCGTCGCGCATGATCGTGGGCGAGGCCGCGTCAGCCAGCAGGGTCCGCACCACATCGCCATCGATCTGGCCCAGAATGTCGAGGAGATAGCGCGCGTTGAAGCCGATATCCATGGCCTCGCCCTGGTAGGTGACGGCCACTTCCTCGGTCGCGGTGCCGCTTTCGGTGCTGCTCACCGACAGCGTCATCTTGTCGCCCTCGAGCGCCAGCTTGATCGGCCGCGACTTGTCTGTCGATATGGTGGAAACCCGGTCCACCGCCTCGGCAAACAGCCGGCTGTCCACCTCCAGCATCCTGTCGTTGCCCTGGGGGATCACGCGGGTGTAATCGGGAAAGGTGCCATCGATCAGTTTCGAGGTCAGCACCGCCGAATCGAACGAGAACCGGATCTTGGTATCCGAGAGCGCAATGCCGACCTCGCCGTCAAATTCGTCGATCAGTTTTCTGAGCTCGTTGACCGCCTTGCGCGGCACGATCACGCCGGGCATTCCGACACTGCCGTCCGGGGCCGGCAGTTCGACCCGGGCCAGCCGGTGGCCGTCGGTCGCCACCGCGCGCAGCACATTGCCGCCATCGGCCTCCGCCACATGGAGGTAGATGCCGTTCAGGTAATAGCGCGTCTCCTCGGTCGAGATGGCGAAGCGCGACTTGTCGATGAGGCGCTTCAGGTCCGCCGCGTCGAGCGAGAAGGTGTGGCGCACATCGTCCGCCGTCAGTTCGGGAAAATCATCCCGCGGCAGGCACGCGAGCGTGAAGCGCGAGCGCCCGGCGGCAAGAATCATCCTGCCGTCACTGTCGCCTGAGTAGGCGATTTCGACCTCGGCGCCTTCGGAAATCTTGCGCACAATATCATGCAGCGTATGAGCCGGCGCGGTGATCGCGCCGGTGTCGGCGACATTGGCGTCCACCGTCTCGATGATCTGCAAATCGAGGTCGGTCGTGGTCATACCGAGCCGGCCGTCGCTGGCGTCCAGGCAGACGTTGGAGAGGATCGGTATGGTGTTGCGCCGCTCGACAACGCTCTGGACGTGGCTCAAGGTTTTGAGAAGTGCGGCTTTCTCGATGGTCAGCTTCATGGGCTTCCCTGATCACCTGTTCGTTTCTGTTGCGGATGGGACCGTCGAATGCCCCACAAGATATACGCTAACGACCTTCAAAAACAGCAAAAACTGGTATCAAAGGCCGAATTTTCGGGACTTTTCGGGATGAATTTGACAATTGGCCGCCCGAGCGCCGAGTCGAGGTGGTTTCAGCCCTCGAGAACCCGCCTCAGGTGGCCGATATCCTCCTCCAGCGTGCCGTCCCTGCAGGCCAGTTCCTCGATCCGTTTGACCGCATGCATGACGGTGGTATGGTCGCGCCCGCCGAACTTGCGGCCGATTTCAGGGAGCGAACGGGTGGTAAGCTGCTTGGCGAGGTACATCGCGACCTGGCGCGGCCGCGCAACGGTCCGGGCGCGGCGCGCCGACAGCAAATCGGCAAGGCGCAGGTTGTAGTAGTCAGCCACCCGGCGCTGGATCTCGTCGATGGTGACCCGACGGTCGTTGGCCCGGAGCAGATCCTGGAGCACATCCTGGGTCATGGCTTCGGTGATCGGCCGTCCGATCAGCGTAGCGTGGGCGACGATGCGGTTCATGGCGCCTTCAAGCTCGCGCACGTTCGAGGTGATGCGCCGGGCGAGGAATTCGAGCACATCCTGCGGCACCTCGGCCTCACCCAGGGCTTCGGTCTTCTGCTGCAGGATGCCGAGGCGCAATTCATAGTCGGTGGGGTGAACGTCAGCCACCAGGCCCCAGCCGAGACGGGAGCGGATGCGCTCCTCGATGCCTTCGAGGTCAGAGGGCGAACGGTCGGCCGAAATCACCACTTGGCGATGATGGTCGATGAGCGCGTTGAAGGTATGGAAGAACTCTTCCTGGGTGGAGTTCTTGTTGGCGATAAATTGCACGTCGTCGATCATCAGAACGTCAACCGCCCGGAAGCGCTGCTTGAACGCCATGGTGTCCTTGTACCTGAGCGCGCTGATGAACTGATACATGAACTTCTCGGCCGACATGTAGATCACCCGGCGGCTGGGATCGCGCTGGCGGATGTGCCAGGCAATGGCGTGCATCAGGTGGGTCTTGCCGAGCCCCACCCCGCCATGGAGAAAAAGCGGGTTGAAGTTGACGGTCGCGGTTTCGGCAACGCGCCGCGCCGCGGCGTACGCCAGTTCGTTGGACTTGCCGAGAACGAAATTGTTGAACGTAAAGCGCGGATCGAGCGGCGCGCCGAACTCGTCATCGCCGGTAGACAATGCGGCAACGGCAGCCTTGCCGTTCACGGTCCTGGCATCGACGGCCTTCGGTTGTTCGCTCGCGTCCCCCGTCGTGTCCCGGTTGGCCTTGAGGGCGGCGCGGGCGGCGCGGACGGCGATCTCCACATCGCGCACCTTGGGGTTTTCGGCGAGCCACAGGTCGCGAATCCGGTCCACATAATGGGACTGCACCCAGTCGCGCATGAACCGGGTGGGCACCACCATCCGGACCTTGCCCGAATCCATGGTCTGAAACGATAGCGGCTTGAGCCAGCTGTTGAAGGCTGCGTCCCCGAATTCGTTGCGTAATCGGCCTTGTACGCGCCCCCACTGCGCCTCGATCTCGCTCATCTCTCCTCCTGCACCAAGATCCCCACCTGCCGGCTGCCGCGCTATTGCCACGCTGTCTTCCGGCTCTTCACCCGTCTGGCTGTCCGCCTCAGATATGTTGTTTGCCGTTGTGTCCATCTTTGTCCGCACTTTATTGCTGAAGCCGGGTGAAAAGGTAGACAGGTTTATCAACATCCGACAGGGTTGGCACACTGACGAAAGACCACTCCGCGCCACGTCGCACATCAATCCGTGCGGATGCGGGATCATCCTTCAAAACGCCCCACGCCTCTGCCGGCAACACATCACCAGCGTACGTCCCCATACTGCCCGCCGTCTTCTCCGTTATGTCCCCGGTCGGCGCACCTCCGACTGTGGAATTGGTCACCCCTGCGCCCACCATCGGATCCTTTTTTACGCCTTGAAACGGCAGCACGAAGGTCCCTCCCCGCCTCCATTCCGGACCATCGGGCCGGACGTCTGGACGGCATTTTTAGCGAGCCTGTTGTTGCAATGGGGTTAGCCTATCGAGCCCCCCGAAAGGTGGCAATAGGGCTGAAAACAGAACATCCAAAAAAACCCGGGGCGGTTGGGACTGCCCAGCACGGAGACCACAAGATATTGAATCGGGCTCGGACCGAAAAGGTGGGCGGGATGCCTTTTGGGCTAGCACCCGGAGAGCGAGTCCCCAGTCAACCAAAAAGGGCTGCGCCTATGACGGGCGCAACCCCTGCTTTCTACTACGCGTGGCTGCGAATTGGGTCGCGCTATTGCGACGCCATGGCGTTGACGCGATGCGACAGCCGCGACACCTTGCGCGAAGCCGTATTCCGGTGCAGCACGCCTTTTGATGCGCCGCGCATAATTTCCGGCTGGGCCGCTTTGAGCGCTTCGCGAGCCGCGTTCTGATCACCGGTGGTGATCGCTTCTTCGACCTTGCGGACGAAGCTGCGGACCCGGCTGCGGCGCTGCCGGTTGATGGTTTCGCGGCGTTCGTTGCGACGGATGCGCTTCTTCGCCTGTGGTGAATTCGCCATTATGAGTTGCCTTATTCGCTTTCTTTCAAACCTAACACCGCCGCGTGCCTCTGCCCGCGGCGGCTGAATTCTGTGGCAGGCTTATACCCCCGGTAACGGCCGAGGTCAACAGGTCTCGGTGCGCACCAAATCACAGGAATCAGCTATTCTTGAACTGCGGTGAGCGCTTCTCGGCGAACGCCGCCATGCCTTCCTTCTGATCCTCGGTGGCGAACAGCGAATGGAAGACCCGGCGCTCGAACCTCACGCCCTCGGCAAGCGTGGTCTCGTAGGCGCGATTCACCGCCTCCTTGGCAATCATCACCGCCGGTCGCGACAGGCCGGCAATGGTCTTTGCCGCCTTCATCGCCTCGTCCATCAGATCGTCGGCCGGGACGACCCGGCTGACCAGGCCGGCGCGTTCGGCCTCGGCCGCGTCCATGTTGCGCCCGGTGAGCACCATATCCATGGCCTTGGATTTGCCGACGAAGCGCGTCAGGCGCTGCGTCCCGCCCGCGCCCGGAATCACCCCGAGCTTGATTTCCGGCTGACCGAATTTGGCGGTGTCGGCGGCAATGATGAAGTCGCACATCATGGCAAGCTCGCACCCGCCGCCGAGCGCATAGCCTGCCACCGCCGCAATCAGCGGCTTGCGGCAGCTCGCCGCACGCTCCCAATTGGCTGTGATGAAGTCGTCCATGAACACGTCCATATAGGACTTCGACTGCATTTCCTTGATATCCGCGCCGGCGGCGAACGCCTTTTCCGACCCGGTAATAACAATGGCGCCGATAGCCTCGTCCACCTCGAGGGCAGTGAGCGCATCGGCCAGTTCATTCATCAGTTGGTTGTTCAGCGCATTCAAGGCCTTGGGCCGATCGAGCGTCACAACGCCGACCGCGCCTTCGCGATCCAGTTTGATGCATTCGTAAGCCATTCTCTGATCTCCTTGATCCCCGCCTCAGGCGGCCTCGCTTATTTCGGTGACACCTCGAAATGGACCGTGGTCCGGGTCCGGTCTCCCGCGATGGTTATGGTGATTTGCTCGTCGTCGCGGTCGTAAATCAGCTCCGTGCCTCCGTTCACCTTGCCTTGTCGCACGCGGCGCCACCCGAGTTCGGGCAAAACCCCGTCATAGAACGCGGCCACCGCGTCGCGGGCCACTTTCCCCGTCGCCACCGCGTCGACAATCCGGCCGTCAGGTTTATCGAACACCAGCCCGGCATTCGTATCCTCGGTCAGGCCGGGCGCCAGCGGCATGTCGGCGATGTCTTCGAGATACACAGTGCTCTCACCGGTCGCCGCGTTCCCGATGGAGGGCGCCGCCACAAGCGCCACTGCAAACCACAGCGCCAGAATGGGCAGCTGCAGGCCACGGGCCCGCCTGTTTATGTCAAGGAGTGTCATAAGATCAAGTCCGATCCATCCTACCTCTGGCAGCGTGAGCAGAAAAATGTCGACCGGCTCTGCTGCACAATGCGCTGAATTGGTTGCCCGCAATCCAGCGTTTTGCACGACTGCCCGCGGCGATCATAGACTGAAAAGCCGTGTTGGAAATAGCCGAGCTCTCCGTTGGCCTGAGCGTAGTCCCTGAGCGTCGAGCCGCCTGCGGCTATGGCCTCGCTCAAAACATCGCGAATCGCAGGCGCCAGCCGTTCCGCGCGCCGACCCGCGACCGAGGCTGCCCGGCGGCGCGGCGATATCCGCGCCCGGTACAAGGCCTCGCACACATATATATTGCCAAGCCCGGCCACCACATGCTGGTCGAGAAGCGCCGCCTTGATCGAGGACTGGCGGCCGGAAAGCGCAGCCGACAGATGGTCCGCGGTAAAGGCATTGCCGAGCGGTTCCGGCCCGAGCCTGGCGAACAGGGGGTGGCTTTCGATCTCGTCCGCTTTCACCAGCGTCATCAGGCCGAATCGCCGGGCGTCGTTGAAAACCAGACAATCGCATCCGTCCACTTCGAAGACCACATGGTCATGGGGGCCGGGTCGAGATCCCCGATTTTTCGGCCCTCAACCACCGTGATGCGCCCCGACATGCCGAGATGGATGACCAGCACCTCACCATTGTCGAGCCGGACCAGCAGATACTTGGCGCGCCGTCCCACATGGTCGACCCGCCGTCCCTCAAGACGGGCGGCAAAATCGCTCCGGCAACGGAATGCGAAGGTCGGGACGCCGGGCGAGAACGCGGGTCAAACGCCGGCCTTCAAGCACCGGCGCAATGCCGCGCGCCACGGTTTCAACCTCGGGCAATTCGGGCAACCGGAACTCCTTTTCCCTCGTCACCCGGCGGCCGCTTCTAACTGGCGCTTCCGGGTGCGCTGAGCTATGGTGCCGGGCATGTCGCAGCATACGCCGAATGATCCCGTACGCAAGCCCGCCGCCGAAGCCGACGAGGAGGTCTCGTTCGGCTTCCAGGCCGTCGCCGCGGGTGAGAAATCAGGGCTTGTCAAACAGGTCTTCGACAGCGTCGCCGACCGCTATGACCTGATGAACGACGTGATGAGCGCGGGCGTTCACCGGCTGTGGAAGCGGGCGCTTATCGACCGCCTCGACCCGCGCCCGGGCGAAGCGCTGATCGATGTGGCGGGCGGGACCGGCGATGTCGCTTTCAGTGCGCTGAAAAGGGCCCGGCAAAAGGGCGGCGATTGCGAGGTGGCGGTTTGCGATATCAATGAGAGCATGTTGAAGGTCGGCCGCGACCGCGCCGTCGACCGCAACTTTATGACCGGCCTCGACTGGGTCTGCGGCAACGCCGAATCGCTGCCGTTCGATGACGCCAGCTTCGACGCCTACACCATCGCCTTCGGGATGCGCAATGTGACCCGTCTGGATCGCGCCCTCAGTGAGGCCTACCGTGTGCTCAGGCCCGGCGGGCGGTTCCTGTGCCTTGAGTTCTCCTCCGTGGTGCTGCCGGGCCTGGATCGGCTTTATGATCTCTATTCCTTCAACGTGATCCCGCGCCTCGGGGGCTGGATCACCGGCGACGCCGACTCCTACCAGTACCTGGTGGAAAGCATTCGCCGCTTTCCCGGCCAGAAGCGATTCGCCGGCATGGTCGATGCCGCCGGCTTCGGCCAGGTGAAATTCCGCAACATGACCGGCGGCGTGGTCGCACTCCATACCGGTTGGCGGATTTGACATCCATGTGGGACGCCGTTCGCCATTCGCTGCGCCTGTTTCAGATCGGACGCACCCTTGCGCGCCACGACGCGCTGTTTCCGCTGGAGCTGTTGCGCGATGCGCCCCCTGGCCTTCGTCTGCTGCGCAGTTTGGCGGCGCTGGCCGCGCCGCGCGGGAACAGGGCCGATGACCGGCGGCCCGGCGAGCGGCTCGCCCAGGCGCTGACGGCACTTGGACCGACCTTTATCAAGGTCGGTCAGGCGCTTGCCACCCGCCCCGACCTGGTCGGCGAAAGCGTCGCCATGGATCTTGCCGACCTGCAGGATCGCCTGCCCCCGTTCCCGAGCGCGGAAGCCCGGCGCGCGATCGCTGCCGAGCTTGGACAGGATACGTCAGAGCTGTTTGCCGAATTCGACGATACGCCGGTGGCCGCCGCGTCCATCGCCCAGGTCCACTTCGCGGTAACCCGGGACGGGCAGAAGGTCGCGGTCAAGGTCCTGCGGCCGGGCGTGGAACGGCGCTTCGAGCGCGATCTTGCCACCTTCCGCTGGTTCGCCGATCTGGTGGAGCGGACCCAGCCCGCCATCCGGCGTCTTCGCCCACGCGCCGTCGTTGACGCGCTGGCCCAGACCGTCGCCATGGAAATGGACCTGCGCTACGAAGCGGCGGCGGCGTCCGAGCTCAGGGAAGACATGGCGACAAACCCGTTCTTCGAGGTGCCGGCCATCCTCTGGCTCTATACTGCGCGCCGGGTGCTGACGCTGGAGCGGGTGGACGGCATTCCGGTCGGCGACCGCGACGCCATCCTTGCCGCCGGTATCGATGTTAGGCCGCTCGCCGCGCATATCGTTCAGGCGTTCCTCGAACAGGCGCTGTTTTACGGCTTTTTCCATGGCGATCTGCATCCGGGCAATCTGTTCGCCACCACCGGCGGCCAGATCGTCGCCGTCGATTTCGGCATTATGGGGCGGCTCGACAAGAAGACCCGCCGGGTGTTCGCCGAAATTCTCTACGGCTTCCTCCAGCAGGACTATGACCGCGTCGCCGCCGTCCATTTCGAGGCGGGCTACGTGCCGGCCGGACAGAGCCGGGAAAAATTCGCCCAGGCGCTCCGCGCCATCGGCGAACCCATCGCCGACAAGCCCTTGAAAGACATCTCGTTCGGTAATCTGCTGGCGCAGCTCCTCAAGACCACCGAGACCTTCGCCATGCAGACCCAGCCCCAGTTGCTGTTGATGCAGAAGACCATGGTCATGGTCGAGGGGGTTGCCTATCGCCTCGACCCCAATGTCAACATGTGGGAAGCGTCGCGCCCGATTATCGAGCGCTGGATCCGCACCAACCTTGGTCCCCGCGCGCGCATCGAGGAAGCGGGGGAGTTCATAAACTCTATCCCGCAGCGCGTTCCCGCCATTCTCGAAGACATCGAATCCGTGGCCGCGGAGGCCCGGCGGGACGGCGTCCGGCTTCACAGCGAAACGGTGGCGGCGCTGGCGACCGCACTCAACCGGTCCCGGCGTACGGCGGGACCGCTCCTCCTCGGGTTTCTCGGCGGCATTATTGCCGCGCTTCTGGTCGTGGCGCTGTTCACTTGAGTTATTAACCAGGAACTACATGTTAAACTCGTGAAAAGTTTGCATCGCTTTCGCTGAGTCTGTAATTTATCAACCTATTACAGTTAGAGGCAGCCATCCACAGCATGACCGGAAAACGCGTTCTTCTGATTATTTCGGGCGGCATTGCCGCCTATAAATGCCTCGATCTGATCCGCCGGCTCCGGGAGCGCGGAACGGAGGTCCGCTGTATCCTGACCCGGGGCGGAGCGGAATTCGTCACGCCCTTGAGTGTGGCGAGCCTTTCGGGAGAGAAGGTCTACAGCGACCTGTTTTCGCTGACCGACGAGTCCGAAATGGGTCACATCCGGCTGTCGCGGGAAGCCGACCTGGTGCTGGTCGCCCCGGCGAGCGCCGATATTCTGGCCAGGATGGCGGCGGGGCTCGCCAACGATCTCGCCACCACGGCGCTTCTGGCCACCGACAAGCCGGTGATGGTGGCGCCGGCCATGAACACGGCAATGTGGGAGCATCCGGCGACCCGGCGCAACCTGGCGCAACTGAAAGAGGACGGCATCCTGGTGGTCGAACCGGGCGAGGGCGACCTCGCCTGCGGCGAAGTGGGCGCGGGCCGGCTTGCCGAGGTGCCGGTTATCCTCGACGCGGTGGAACGGTTCTTCGACGACACGCCGGCGGCGTGTCCCCTTGCCGACCGCCATGCGCTGGTCACCGCCGGGCCGACGATCGAGGCCATCGACCCGGTGCGCTATATCGCCAACCGCTCGTCAGGCAAGCAGGGCTACGCCATCGCGAGCGCGCTCGCCCGGCTTGGTGCACGGGTCACGCTGGTGTCCGGCCCAACCGCGCTGCGGGCGCCCGACGGTGTTGATCTGGTCGCGGTCGAGTCGGCGCGCGACATGCTGGCGGCGTGCAAGACCGCGCTACCCGCCGATATTGCGGTCTGCGTGGCGGCTGTGTCCGACTGGCGGGCGGCGGATGAGAATGATCAGAAGATCAAGAAATCGGCCAAGGTGCCGACGATCGAGCTCACGGAAAATCCGGATATCCTGGCCACGTTGTCGACCAAAAAGAAAAACCGCCCGGCGCTGGTCGTCGGCTTTGCCGCCGAGACCGAAAATGTGATCGATCATGCTCAGGCCAAACGGGAACGCAAGGGCTGCGACTGGATTGTCGCCAACGATGTGTCACCGGCAAGCGGCGTCATGGGCGGGGACGACAACACCGTCCATCTGATCACCGCGGACGGCGTCGAGGACTGGCCCAAATCCACCAAGGCGGAGGTGGCCGACCTTCTGGCCCGACGCATCGCCATTCATTTTTCAGGTACCAGGGAAAAGTAAGACATGATCGACGTGAAGGTAACCCGGCTTCCCCACGGGACGGATCTGGCGCTGCCGGCCTATGAAACCGATGACAGCGCAGGCATGGACCTGCGCGCTGCGTTGCCCGAGTCGGACCCTCTGGTTGTGGAACCCGGCGCCTGGGCGCTGGTGCCCACCGGCCTCGCCATCGCGCTGCCCGCCGGGTACGAAGCGCAGGTCCGGCCCCGCTCCGGCCTGGCAGCAAAGAACGCTGTGACCGTCCTCAACAGTCCCGGCACCATCGACGCCGACTACCGCGGCGAGGTCAAGGTCATTCTGATCAATCACAGCAAAGTCCCCTTCACCATCGAGCGGGGCATGCGTATCGCCCAGATGGTGGTCGCGCCGGTCACCCGGATCGCACTCGTCGAAGAACGCGAGCTTGCCGGCACAGCGCGCGGCGCGGGAGGATTCGGCTCGACCGGCGTATGAAGGCGGACAAGGGGGAAAGGTAAGCGGGCTCATGTTTCGATTTTCGAAGAAAATGATTTACACGCTCGAAGCGGTGGTGGACATCGCCTACAATGGCCGCGTGGATCCGGTTCAGGCGAAGGAGATCACCAAACGCCAGGGCATTCCCCAGCGCTATCTCGAGCAGGTCATGCAGGGACTGGTGCGGGCCGGAATCTTACGGGGCGTGCGCGGACCCAGGGGCGGCTATGTTCTGGCCCGGGAACGCCGCCGTATTTCGGTGGCCGAGATCCTCAAGGTGGTTGCCGCGCTTGAAACCGGACCCGAGAACACGGACTATGAGTCGAAGTCGGACCTTGGCCGGAAAGTGGTCAAGCCATTGATCGACAAGATCAACCGGGAGATCATGGGAGAGCTCGAAGGAATCTCCGTGGACGACCTCTGTACCGAAGCGTCGAGCTCGGGCATCGAGTCGGAAGCGGCCCGGAAATTCGATTTTACCATCTGATTGGCACAGCATAAGGAGATCCAGACATGGCGGTTTCTGAAAAGACACAGGATCAGGCTCCGGTGGCCGAAGCCGGCACCGAGGGACGGGGACGTGTCTACCCCGACATTACCGAGACCATAGGCAATACGCCGCTGGTGCGGATCAACCGCCTGGCGAACGGCGTGGACGCCACAATCCTGGCCAAGCTCGAATTTTTCAATCCCATAGCGTCGGTCAAGGACCGCATCGGTCTCGCCATGATCGATGCGCTGGAAAAAGAGGGCAAGCTCAAGCCGGATTCCATGGTGGTTGAGCCCACATCGGGCAATACCGGCATTGCGCTCGCGTTCGTCTGTGCCGCCAGGGGTTACAAGCTCACCCTTGTCATGCCCGAAAGCATGTCTCTTGAGCGGCGGAAAATGCTTCTTATCCTCGGCGCCGAACTGGAACTGACACCCGCGGCGGAAGGCATGAAGGGCGCGATCGCCCGGGCCGCGGAAATCGTGGAGACCAACGCGAACGCCGTGATGCCGGGGCAGTTCGACAATCCCGCCAATCCCCGGATTCATTATATGACCACGGGGCCTGAAATCTGGAACGACACCAATGGCAAGGTGGACGTCGTGATTTCGGGCGTCGGCACCGGCGGCACGCTGACCGGCGTCGGCAAGTACCTGAAAGAGAAAAAACCTTCGGTCCAGATGATCGCCGTAGAGCCCGAAGACAGCCCGATCCTGTCCGGCGGCCAGCCCGGCCCGCACAAGATTCAGGGGATCGGCGCCGGCTTCGTCCCGGCCATCCTCGACACCGCCCTGATTGACGGTGTCGTCACCATCGGCAACGAGACGGCGTTCGAGACGGCCCGGCAGCTCGCCCGGCAAGAGGGCATTCCGGTGGGCATATCCTCAGGCGCGGCGATGGCGGCAGCGCTCGAGCTGGCCGAGCGGGCCGATATGAAAGGCAAGACCATCGTGGCGATATTCCCGTCCTTTGCCGAGCGGTACCTCAGCACGCCGCTCTTTGAAGGGCTCTGACCCGTACCCGCGCATGGAGCTGACCGACGATCAACTGGAACGCTACGCCCGCCATATCATTCTGAAAGAGGTGGGCGGGGCCGGCCAGCAGAAGCTCCTTAATGCGAAGGTTCTGGTTGTCGGCGCTGGCGGGCTTGGCTCGCCAGTCCTGATGTATCTGGCCGCGGCCGGCGTCGGCACGCTCGGCATTGTCGACGATGACCGGGTGGCGCTCTCTAACCTGCAACGCCAGATCGTCCATGCCACGGCAGCGTTGGACGAGCCCAAAACTACAAGCGCCGCGCGGACGCTGAATGCCGTCAATCCGGACGTGAACGTAATCTGTCACGGCGAACGACTAACGGTGGAGAATGCCGAGGCGATCATCTCGGGCTACGACCTGGTGGCCGACGGCTGTGACAATTTCGCCACCCGGTTCCTGGTCAACGACGCCTGTTATTTTCTGAAAAAGCCGCTGGTGTCAGCCGCGCTCAGCCAGTTCGACGGCCAGCTTGCCACCTTCAAGGCCTACGAAGGCGACCTGCCGTGCTATCGCTGTTTCGTGGCAGAAGATCCGGGCAATGTCCTGAACTGCGCCGAGGCCGGCATTCTGGGTGCGGTCGCCGGCGTCATGGGCACGTGGCAGGCGCTTGAAGTAATCAAGGAACTGATCGGGCTCGGCGACAGTCTCGCCGGCCAGCTTCTGCTGTTCGACGGGCTCGGCGCGCGCACCCGCAAGGTCCGCCTGCCCCGCGACCCGCATTGCCCGCTTTGTGGTGATGAGCCCCGCATTCACCGGATTGGCGAGGGACTCCAGCTTCAGGAGTAGACGTTCTCAGCCCCGGTATCGAGGAGCACCCGGTCCGGCGGCGTGTGGCCATCGACAAAGGTCTTGATGTTGATCAGCACCTTCTCGCCCATGTCGAGCCGGCCTTCCAGCGTGGCCGATCCCATGTGCGGCAACAGCACCACATTGTCCATGGCCATCAGTTTTGGGTTGATCGCGGGTTCCTGCTCGAACACATCGAGGCCGGCGCCGGCGATCTTTTCCTGCTCCAGAAGGCGCACCAGCGCATTCTCGTCCACCACCTCGCCGCGCGCGGTGTTGATAATATAGCAGCGCGGCTGCAGAAGCTGGAGCCGGCGCGCCGACAACAGATGATAGGTCGCCGGCGTGTGCGGACAGTTGATGGAAATAATATCCATCCGGGCCAGCATCTGGTCGAGGCTTTCCCAGTAGGTGGCTTCGAGCTCTTCCTCGACCTCGGCCGCAACCCGGTGGCGATTGTGATAATGGATCGACAGGCCGAACGCCTTGGCGCGGCGCGCCACCGCCTGGCCGATCCGGCCCATGCCGATGATGCCGAGCCGCTTGCCCCAGATTCGGTGGCCGAGCATCCAGGTCGGCGACCAGCCTTCCCACTTGCCGGAGCGCAGGAGCCGCTCGCCTTCGGTCAGCCGGCGCGGCACCGCGAGGATCAGCGCCATGGTCATGTCGGCGGTATCCTCGGTCAGCACGCCCGGGGTATTGGTCACCGTAATACCGCGCTGGCGGGCGGCGGCGAGATCAATGTGATCGACACCCGTCCCGAAATTGGCAATCAGGCGCAACTGGGACCCCGCATGAGCAAGGATGCGGCCATCGATGCGGTCGGTCACCGTGGGCACCAGAACGTCGGCGCGCTTCACCGCGTCCGACAATTGCTCCTGCGTCAACGGCGCGTCATCGACGTTAAGCTCGACCCGAAACAGTTCCATCATCCGCGTCTCGATGGCGTCGGGCAGCTTGCGCGTAACGATGACCAGTGGCTTCTTCAGGCTCATTCATGTTCTTTCGCGTTATCGGCTTCCATGCCACATTCCTGGTCGGGACAGAAGCGCGCCGTCTGCCACCCGCTTCGAACAATGTCTAAAATGTCTAAGCTGTGGTGAGTTCTTATCTGTGTGTAGCAAAAGTCCCGCACCGTTTCAAATGAAGCAATCGAGATATAGGCCTTTTTGCCAAGGCAAAAAAGGCCGGGTGAAATCCTTGACCGCGATGCGCGCGGCCCCTTAGATAAACGAACGTAACCTTTGACCATCGGGAATTGTCCTACCGTGATTTCACGCCGCCTGTTCATCCTCGCCATCCTGGTCTTCGCCCTCGGGTTGGCGGGGCCGCGCCCGGCCGGTCTTCTGGCCGCGCCGGGGGTGGGAAATTCGGGATTGCCGGTTCCTCGTTTTGTCTCGCTCGGCTCCGACAAGGTCAACATGCGGGCCGGACCGGGCAGACGCTATCCGATCCGCTGGGTCTATCATCGCAAGGGCCTGCCGATGAAAGTGGAGGCCGAATTCGACATCTGGCGCAAAGTCCGCGACAGCGACGGCGAGACCGGCTGGATTCATGGCAGCCTGCTGTCCGGCCGGCGGATGGTCGAGGTCCTGGGCGGCGTGCAGGGGCTGCATGACAAACCCCACCCGGGCAGCCCGCTGGTGCTCAAAGCCGAACCCGGCGTGCTTGGCGAGTTGCTCAACTGCGAGGTGAGCTGGTGCCATGTCCGGATTGCGGGCAAAGAAGGGTGGATGGACCGGAAGGTTCTCTGGGGCGTGCTCGCGAGCGAGTAAACGTCGCTATTCTTCCCTGAGGCGGATAATCACGTCGACCCGGGAAACAGCCCGCCCGCCCGGCACGTCGGGCAGGCAGGAGAGCGCGATCCGCTCCCCCGGAATATCCTCAAGCCGGCCATCGTCTTCATAAAAGAAGTGATGGTGCTCGGTCACATTGGTATCGAAGTAGGCGCGCCCGCAATCGACCACGACCTCGCGCAGCAGGCTGGCGTCGGTGAACTGGTGGAGCGTGTTGTACACCGTGGCGAGCGAAACCTTGACCCCGCTTGCCATTGCCTCTTCATGAAGGGCTTCGGCCGTAACATGGCGGTCACATTCGCCATCGAACAGCAGCCGCGCCAACGCCAGGCGCTGCCGGGTCGGGCGCAAACCGGCGTCGCGCAGGCGCTTGAGCGCCGGCGCATAGGGCCGGTCCCGGTCCTCAAATGTCGGTTTGTCACGCAATGGCCAACACTCCCACAGCTAAAACCACGGTTGTTTATAATTATTACAATTTGCCTGTATGTGGCAAGCCCGACGCGAATCGTCAAGAGGGGACGGTGATTCGCGTCTCTCAGTCGCCGGTCAGAATGCGCTCGATGAGCTGCTTGACCGTCGGCACGAACCCGTTGGAATAAAACGGATCTGTGGCGAAATGATAGGCGCCGTGGCCGGCAAACATCAGATTATTGTCCATATCGCCACCGTGGGCGATGTCCTGCAGCGTCTTCTGGATGCAGAAACTGCGCGGATCGGCCAGGCGGCCGGTGGAATTGTTCTCGTTGTCGGCCCAGTTCGAAAAGCCGCACTGGCTGAGGCAGCCCATGCATTCGGCCTGATCCTTGCGGATTTCCTGCTGCTTTTCGGGCGCGACGAAAACCAGCGTATTATCCGGCGTTTTCAGCGCCTCGGTAAAGCCCTGGGCCATCCATTGCAGCGCCCGTTCGCGGTCGCCCTCGGCCACATAAAGCTCGCGCCGGTTAACCCCGATCGCGCTGGTGAGCTCGCCCACCGGAATGGTGCTGAACGCGATCTGGCGCTCGCTGCGGCCTTCAAGTTCCTGCAGAAAAGCATTGCGCACGGCGGACGAATAAAAGCCCGTCGGGCTGAACTGGTGAAGGCTCACGTCCCCTTCCTGAAGGCTTAGAAGCTTTTGCTTCCAGGCTTCGGGGATCGGGCTTTCCTTGGTCAGCAGCGGCCGGGTGCCGAACTGGAAGGCGATGGGGCCGAGTTCGGGATTGTCGATCCAGTCTTCCCAGTCGCGCAGATACCACACGCCGCCGGCCATCACGATCGGCATCTCGTCGAGCCCGACTTCGCGCATCGTCTCGCGCAGCGCCTTGACGCGGGGATAGGGATCTTCCGGCTTCTGCGGGATCCTCGGCAGTTCGACAGGCCGTTATGCCCGCCGGCCAGCCAGGGGTCCTCATAGACCACGCCGCCGAGCCATTCGGCACCTTTGTGATAGGCGCGCTTCCACAGCGCGCGGAAGGCGCGCGCCGAGGACTGACGATGGGCTGGTAATTGACCTTGTAATGGGCCGCGATCTCGCTGAGCTTGTAGGGCATGCCGGCGCCGCAGGTGACGCCGTTCACCAGTTCCCGTGGTCCGCTCCAGCACGCCTTGGAGCACGCGCTGCGCGCCGCCCATTTCCCACAGCACATTGATATTGATCGCGCCCTTGCCGCCGGCGATCTCGAAGGCGCGCCGGACCTGCGCAACGCCGCCCTCGATGGCGTAGCGGACCAGCTCCTCATGGCGTTCGCGGCGGGTGCGCCCGTGATAGATCTGCGGGATGACGTTGCCGTGCTGCGTCGTAGCTGTCGGCGTTGACCGCGGAGACCGTGCCGATGCCGCCGGCCGCCGCCCAGGCGCCCGAGCTGATACCATTGGTGGCCGAGACGCCCTTGCCGCCCTCGACCAGCGGCAGGACCTCGCGGCCCGATATCAGCATGGGTTTAAGCGCTTTCATCGGTTCTCCTTAATCGGCCGGTTGCCATCTACCTAATACCTAATATAGGCCATTGGTGGCGCAACAAAAAGGGGAGCGGCGGGAAATGCCCCACACTCCCCTTTTTTAATATGCCGATCAGGCGCCAACCTCTTCCGAATCGGCGCGCTCGGCCTTGGCGCCCGGCGCAATTTCTTTGCCGGTTTCCTGGTCCACCACCTTCATGCTGAGGCGAACCTTGCCGCGGTCGTCGATGGCCAGAACCTTGACCTTGACCTCGTCGCCTTCGTTGACGATGTCGGTCACCTTATTGACCCGTTGCGGCGCCAGCTCACTGATATGCACGAGGCCGTCACGGTTGCCGATAAAGTTCACGAACGCGCCGAAATCAACCACCTTGACGACCTTGCCGTCATAGATATGGCCAACTTCAGGTTCGGCAACGATATCCTGGATCCATTTGAGCGCGTGGGCAATGGCGGCGGCGTCGGACGAGGCGATCTTGATGGTGCCGTCGTCCTCGATATCGACCTTGGCGCCGGTGACCTCGCAGATCTCGCGGATCACCTTGCCGCCGGTGCCAATCACTTCGCGGATCTTTTCCTTGTTGATCTTGATGGTTTCGATCCTGGGCGCGAAATCGCTGACCTCTTCGCGGGCGCCCGAGAGCGCCTTGTCCATCTCGCCGAGGATATGCATGCCGCCCGCCATTGGCCTGAGCCAGCGCCTTTTCCATGATTTCCTTGGTAATACCGGCGATCTTGATGTCCATCTGGAGCGAGGTGACGCCTTCGGCGGTGCCCGCCACCTTGAAGTCCATATCGCCGAGATGATCCTCGTCGCCGAGAATATCGGAGAGCACGGCATAGCGCTCGCCTTCGAGGATCAGGCCCATGGCGATCCCCGACACCGGCGCCTTCAAGGGCACACCCGCATCCATCAGCGACAGCGATGCTGCCGCAAACCGTGGCCATGCAGGAGGAGCCGTTGGATTCGGTGATTTCGGACACCACACGAAGCGTATAGGGGAAGTCTTCCTTGGACGGCAGAACAGCCCGGACAGCGCGCCAGGCAAGCTTGCCATGACCCACTTCGCGCCGGCTGGTAAAGCCGACGCGGCCGGTCTCACCCACCGAATAGGGCGGGAAATTGTAATGCAACAGGAAGTTTTCCCGATAGTTGCCTTCGAGCGCGTCGATGATCTGCTCGTCGTCGCCCGGTCCCGAGCGTGGAAATCACCAGCGCCTGGGTCTCGCCCCGGGTGAAGAGCGCACTGCCGTGCGCGCGCGGCAGCACACCGACCTCGGCGACAATCGGCCTCACGGTCTCAAGATCGCGGCCATCAATGCGCCTGGAGGTGTCGAGGATGGCGTTGCGGACGATGTCCTTCTCGATCTTCTTGATGACGCCGCCGACGAGGTTGGAGTCATTTTCCTCCTCGTTAACGAACGTCTCCTTGACGTTGGTGCGGATCGCTTCAAGGGCCTGGGCGCGGGTCTGCTTTACGGTCTCGCCGTAAGCGGCGCGCATATCGGCTTCGGCCATCTTGCGGATCTGTGCCTCAAGATCGCTGGTATCCGCCGGCTCGGGCAGATCCCAGGGGTCCTTGGCGCAGGCTTCGGCAAGCTCGATGATGGCATTGATCACCGGCTGCATGGCTTCGTGACCGAACATCACCGCGCCGAGCATCACGTCCTCGGCAAGCTCTTTAGCCTCGGATTCGACCATCAGAACCGCGTCGCCGGTACCGGCAACCGTCAGTTCAAGGGTGCTTTCGAGAAGCTCTTCGACCTTGGGGTTGAGAATATATTCGCCGTCCTTGTAGCCCACCTTGGCGGCCCCGATCGGGCCGAAGAAGGGAATTCCCGACAGCGTCAGCGCGGCGCTGGCACCGACCATGGCGACCACGTCCGGGTCGTTTTCGAGGTCGTGGCTCAGCACCGTGCAGATAACCTGGGTTTCGTTCCTGAAGCTGCCCGGGAACAGCGGGCGGATCGGCCGGTCAATGAGACGGGAAACCAGGGTTTCCTTCTCCGACGGGCGGCCTTCGCGCTTGAAGAAGCCGCCCGGGATTTTACCCGCGGCGTATGCGCGCTCCATATAATTCACGGTCAGCGGGAAGAAGTCCAGGTCAGCCCGCGGCTGCTTCGCCGCGGTAACGGCGCACAGCACCGTCGTCCCTTCGTAGGTCGCCAGCACTGCGCCGTCGGCCTGCCGGGCCACATGCCCGGTCTCAAGGGTCAGCTTGCGCCCGCCCCACTCAATTTCCTTACGATAGATATCGAACATTTCTATTTCCTATTCCGGTCTGTCCTGTGCCGGCTTCCCCACGCACCCTGCGCGAGGCCATACCATAAATGCAAATGGCGACAGGGAACACGGAGCTCCCTGTCGTCAATACTTGTGCTGCCATGAACCAGCGCAGGCGTCATCAGCCATGCGCACCCAGCCCATGCCTATTTGCGCAGCCCGAGGCGCTGGATGAGCTCGCCGTAGCAATTCATATCCCTCGCCTTGAGATAATCCAGCAGCCGGCGGCGCTGGTTCACAAGCTTGAGGAGACCCCGCCGGGAATGGTTGTCCTTCTTGTGGGTCTTGAAGTGCTCAGTCAGGTTGACGATCCGTTCAGTGAGGATGGCAACCTGCACTTCGGGCGACCCGGTGTCGCCGGACGTGGTCTCGAATTCTTTGATCAGCGCCTGTTTGCGCTCTGCAGTAATCGACATCGGTCATGTCTCCAACATTTAGAGATTAAACACACGCAAGGGCTTCAAACGCCCGTCCACAAGGTCGCAAAGAGCAATCAGGATGTCGTCCGCCATAACGCGGACCACGCCTTCTCGCCGATTGGGAACATGGACGGTCTGCCCTTGCCTGAGGCGTAACGCCTCTCCTCCGGTCACGGCCACCGCCGGGATGTCGTCCAGCGCGGTTTCAACCGGAAGCACGGCCTTTTCAGGCGGCGCACTATGGACCATATCATTCAACATATCCAGAGAAATCGCGGCGCCCTCGTCGAACGGTCCGACCCGGGCCCGGCGCAGCTGTGCGACATGGCCGACGGTGCCGAGCGTGACCGCCAGATCGCGGGCCAGAGAGCGCACATAGGTGCCCTTTCCGCAAACCAGGCGAAACGCGGTCTCGTCGGGGGCGAGCGCGGAATCATCCAATATTTCAAGCTCATAGACCATAACCTCGCGCGCCTTTAGCGCCACGATCTCGCCCTTGCGCGCGAGATCGTAGGCCCGTGCGCCGTCAACCTTGATCGCGGAGTAAGCTGGCGGCACCTGGTCGATCTCACCGGTAAATCGCGGCAGCACGGCGTCGATTTCAGCCCCGGTCGGGCGCACGTCAGACGTCTCGATTACTGTGCCCTCGGCGTCGTCGGTATCGGTGGCCTCGCCCCAGCGCACCACGAACTCGTAGACCTTGGTTGAATCCACCACATAGGGCAGCGCCTTGGTGGCCTCGCCAAGCGCGATGGGCAGGATGCCGGTGGCCAGTGGGTCGAGGGTGCCGCCATGGCCGATCTTGGCAGCCCCCGTCAACCGCCGGACCCGGCCGATCACCTGGGTCGAGGTCAGGCCCAGAGGCTTGTCGATAATCAACCAGCCGTTAATGGCCTTGCCGCGCTGCCTGCGTCCCAAACCGTTTCAGTCCCGGTCCGTGCCGTCACCAGGACCGAGGTCGCGGCGCACCCGCGGATCGTTGAGCAGGGCCTCGATGCGGTCGGCCTCGTCATAGGTCTCGTCGACCTTGAAATAGAGCCGGGGGAAGTATTTGAGGCGAACACTATGGGAAACCTGACTTTTGAGGTAGCCCGCGCACCGGTTCAACCCTTCGATCACCTGGTCCACGTCATGCCCGCCAAGCGGCATGACATAAACCTGGGCATGGCGCAGATCGGGGCTTACCCGAACCTCGCTCACCGTCACCGAAACACCCTCAAGCGCCGGGTCGCGCAGGTCGCCCCGCGCCAGCACTTCGGCAAGGGCATGGCGGATAGCTTCGCCGACCCTCAAGAGCCTCTGGCCAGCCGGGGCATGATGGGATCGCGTCATGATTGTTTCGTCCGATTATCTGCAGGCGCGGGCCGCGGCCCGCCGGGGCGTCAACGGTCAGAGCGTGCGCTCGATTTCCTCGACCTCGTAGACCTCGATGACGTCGCCCACCTTCATGTCGTTGTAGTTGACGAAGCCCATGCCGCACTCGGTGCCGGCCTTGACCTCCTTGACCTCGTCCTTGAACCGGCGGAGCGACCCGAGATCGCCCTCATAGACCACCACATCGTCGCGCAGCAACCGGGCTTTGGCTCCGGCCCGGACCAGTCCTTCGGTGACCAGACAGCCGGCCGCCTTGCCGGTCTTGCCTGCGCTGAACACCTGGAGCACTTCGGCAAGGCCGAGCATGGTCTCCCGCTGCTCGGGCGACAACAGGCCGCTCATTGCCGCCTTGACGTCATCGACGAGATCGTAAATCACCGAATAGGTGCGGATTTCCACACCGTCGCGCTCGGCAGCTTCGCGGGCCTGCTTGTTGGCGCGCACGTTGAACGCCAGGATCGGCGCTTCGGACGCGGCCGCAAGGGTCACGTCGCTTTCGGTAATGCCGCCAACGGCGGAGTGGATGACCTTGGCTTCCACTTCCTCGGTCGAGAGTTTGTCGAGCGCGTTCGATATGGCTTCCACCGAGCCCTGCACATCGCCCTTGACCAGAACCGGAAGGACGGACGCCTGCTGGGTCTTGAGCTTGTCGAACATGGACTTCGAGCGACGCCGGCCGGCCCGCGGCCTGACGGACCTTTTCCTTCTGGCGCAGGCGAAAGTCGGAAATTTCACGGGCCCGGGCCTCGTTGTCCACGACGGCGAAATCGTCACCCGCCGACGGCGTGCCGTTGAGGCCGAGAACCACCACCGGCTGGGCGGGGCCCGCCGACTTGACCTGGCGATTGCGGTCATCGAGGAGCGCGCGCACACGGCCCGATTCGGACCCGGCCACGAAAATGTCACCCACATTCAGCGTCCCGCGCTGGATCAGCACGGTGGCGACCGGCCCGCGGCCCTTGTCGAGCTCGGCCTCGATCACCACGCCCTCGGCGCCGCGGTCGGGGTTGGCCTTGAGATCCAGTAGTTCGGCCTGCAACAAGATCGCCTCCTCGAGCTTGTCAAGGTTGGTCTTCTTGAGCGCGGAGACCTCCACATCGAGCACGTCTCCGCCCATCCCTTCGACCACGATTTCATGCTGCAACAGATCCTGGCGCACCTTGTCGGGGTTGGCGCCGGGCTTGTCGATCTTGTTGATGGCGACGATCATCGGCACATTGGCCGCACGGGCGTGGTTAATCGCCTCGATGGTCTGCGGCATGATGCTGTCGTCAGCGGCCACCACCAGAACCACGATATCGGTCACCTGCGCACCACGCATGCGCATGGCGGTGAACGCCTCGTGGCCCGGCGTATCGAGGAAGGTGATCTTGTCGCCGCCCGCGAGCGTCACCTGGTAAGCGCCGATATGCTGGGTAATGCCGCCGGCCTCGCCGGCCACAACGTCGGTGGCCCGGAGCGCGTCGAGGAGCGAGGTCTTGCCGTGGTCCACATGGCCCATGACGGTGACCACCGGAGCCCGGGGCTTCAGATCCTTGTCGTCATCCGGCGCGCCGCCGATGCCAATTTCCACGTCGGCCTCGCTGACCCGCTTGATCTTGTGGCCAAATTCCTCGACCACCAGTTCCGCGGTATCGGCGTCCAGGGGCTCGTTGATGGTCGCCATGACGCCCATTTTCATCAGGGCCTTGATCACATCGCTGGAGCGCGTGGCCATCCGGTTGGATAGTTCCTGCACCGTGATCGATTCCGGCACGACCACCTCGCGCACCACCTTTTCGGGCGGCATGTGCTCGACCTGCTTGCGCTGCTTCTCGCGCTTGCGCTTGAGCGCAGACAAGCTGCGCTGACGGCTTTCCTCTTCCTCGCTCAACATGGCCGTGTTGACGGTCAGCTTATGCTGGCGGCGCTTGGGCTCGCCCCGGCGGCTCGGCGTTTTGGGTGCCGCGCGGCCGCGCTTGTCGAATTCCTCGTCGGTTTCGTCCTTGAGACGCGCGATCGGCTTTACCGGCGCCTCGGCCTGCTTTGCCTGTTCGGCGGCCTTGCGCTCGGCCTCTTCGGCCTTGCGGCGCGCCTCTTCCTCTACCTTGAGACGCTCTTCTTCCTCGTGACGCCGGATTTCGTCCTCTTCCTTGCGCCGCGTTTCCTCTTCGCGCCGGCGACGGGCTTCGTTCGCGGCGCGTTCCTCGGCCTCGCGCCGCGCCTTGTCCTCGGCAAACCGGCGGGCTATTTCTCCCTCTTCGCGCCGCATTTGCTGTTCGACGGCCTTTGCCCCTTCAACGGCCTGCAAGCGGGCTTTACGCTCTTCGTCGGTTAGACCGCCGGCGCCCTGAGGCGCAGCCTGTTCTTCCTGCGGGGCAGCCGGCTCCTTGACCTTGCGCGGTTTGAGCACGGAGGCATCGAAGGTGGGCTGGGGCTTTGCCGCAGGCGCCTCCGCCCGCGCCGGCCCGCCGTCCTTGTTGACGACGACACGTTTGCGCTTGCGCTCGACGACAACCGTCTTGCCGCGCCCGCCTGCCATTCCGCCGGCCCCCGATCCGCCATGGACGGGCCGTTTGAGTTGCAGCGTGCGACGGCCTTCCGTCTTGTTGTCGTCCTGCTGGCTGTCCGTCTTACTCATACGTTCTTGCCTTAAATCGCGTTGTCTTCATCCGCGCCAACCGGCGCATAATGCTCCAGCCGATCAATCATCTCAACAAACCGCGCCCCGAGGCCATCGGCTCCGAGGGCAGCATGTACCACATTTTCCCGCCCCAGCGCCAAGCTCAATTGCTCCCGGCTGAAACGTCGAACGATTCGTCGGGGTCCGACCCCCTGCATCACCTTGCGCAAACCGTCAGGGCTGCCGTCGCCGGCCTCGATGACGATCGCACCCGGATCACGCCCGAGCGCGGCACGAACCTTTTCGAACCCGGTCACCAGCTGGCCGGCGCCGCAGGCGAGCCCCAGATAGTCAAGGCACCGCCTGGTTAACAGATCCTCGACCCACTGGCCAAGCCCCGGGTCGACCGTGACCGGCCCCGACCCCTTGCCTTTCTGCCCGCGCGCCACCGCGCGCTCGAACCGGTGCGTTTTCACCGCCTCATCAACCCTGGCGCGGCGCGCCGTCACCCAATAGCCCCGGCCCGGAAGCTTGGCCGAGATGTCCGGGACCATCCGGCCCTCGGGATCGACGACAAATCGCAAGAGGCCGCTTGCCGGCCGGGCTTCCCCGGTAACGAGGCAACTGCGTTCAGGCTCCTCGCTGGTGGTCACCGTCGCCACTCCTGCGCTTGCCATAAGCCGCGCCTCTCGTTCCTAGCTCTGCGCCTCCTCCGGCGCCGACGCCCCGTCATCGTCCGCTGCGGCCTCGGTGGGCCTGGCTTCTGCTTCTGCGTCCTCGTCCTCGAACCAGTGGGCGCGGGCCGCCATGATAATCGCGTTGGCGTCCTCGTCCGACAGACCGAAGCTGCGCAAAATTCCGTCCGAGCCGGCATTCAGTTCGTCGGCGGCGAGATCGCCCAGATCGTCAAGGGTTTTGATCCCGGCGTCGCCAAGCGCCACCAGCATCTCCGGCGTAAGGTGCTCGATCGCCGCGATCTCATCGGAAACGCCAAGTTCGATGCGGCGTTCCTCGGCCTTTTCGGTGCGCACGGCGAGCGCGGCATTGGCGCGGCGCTGCAATTCCTCGATCAGGGCCTCGTCAAAGCCTTCGATGCCGAGAAATTCTTCCGGGTCCACGAAGGCGACGTCCTCAAGATCGGTGAACCCTTCGGCCACCAACAGTTGGGCAAGGGTCTCGTCGACGTCAAGATGTTCGACGAATTCGGCGGTGCGAACCCGGAACTCCTCCTGGCGGCGCTGGGACTCTTCCTCTTCGGTCAGGATATCGATGGTCCAGCCGGAAAGCTGGGAGGCGAGCCGCACGTTCTGGCCGCGCCGGCCAATGGCCAGGCTGAGCTGGTCGTCAGGCACCACCACTTCAACGCGCTGGCTATCCTCGTCGAGCACCACCTTGACCACATCGGCGGGCGCAAGCGCGCTGATCACAAAGGTGGCTGCGTCCGGCGACCACTGGATGATGTCGATTTTCTCGCCCTGAAGCTCGCCAACCACGGCCTGGACCCGGCTGCCGCGCATACCGACGCAGGCGCCCACCGGATCGATGCTGTGATCGTTGGAAATCACCGCGATCTTGGCACGGCTGCCCGGATCGCGGGCGACCGCCTTGATCTCGATGATGCCGTCGTAAATCTCCGGCACTTCCTGCATGAAGAGCTTGGCCATGAACTCGGGCTTGGTCCGCGACAAGAAAATCTGCGGTCCACGCTGCTCGCGCTTGACCTCATAGATATAGGCGCGCACCCGGTCGCCGTTATGGAAATGTTCGCGCGGAATGGTCTGGTCGCGGCGGATGATGCCTTCCGCGCGCCCGATATCGACCACAACGTTGCCGTATTCGACCCTTTTGACGACGCCGCTTGATGATTTCACCGACCCGGTCCTTGAATTCCTCGAACTGGCGTTCACGCTCGGCGTCGCGGACCTTCTGGACGATCACCTGCTTGGCGGTCTGCGCGGCGACCCGGCCGAAGTCCATGGG
Organism: uncultured Alphaproteobacteria bacterium; assembly: GCA_963746725.1. Taxonomy (GTDB): domain Bacteria; phylum Pseudomonadota; class Alphaproteobacteria; order Sphingomonadales; family Govanellaceae; genus J090. The sequence goes on from CAVVCF010000006.1 coordinate 312,585, forward strand.
CGGCAGGGTGTCCGCCAGAAAGTCGCCGACCTCGGCATCCGGCTTGCGCGCCTTGGCGCCTTCAAGGTCAATCTCGGTCGACGGGTTTTCCACGTCTTCAACCACCTCGAGGATCCGGAACAGGCGGATCTCGCCGGTCTTGCGGTCGATCTGGGCCTGAATCTCGTGCTCGGCGCCATAGCGCGAGCGCGCCGCCTTCTGGATCGCCTCTTCCATGGCGCCCAGAACCAGATCCTTTTCAATACTTTTCTCGCGGGCGACTGTGTCCGCGATCTGCAACAGCTCAAGCCGGTTTGCACTGACTGCCGTAACCATCGTTGCCTACTCCATCCTCATCGGGCCTTGGGCCGCCCCTTGGCGCCCGCCACCAGATCATCGTCCAACACCAGTTTGGCCTTGACGATGTCTTCAAAATCGATGGCGATCGTCTCGCCATCCACATCCATTTTCACCTGGCCGCCTTCCGTTCCCAGAACGCGCCCTTTAAAACGCCGCTGCCCGTCGATGGGCTCCGCCGTTTCAACCTTAGCAACTCGTCCGCCGAAGCGGTCGAAGTCCCCCAGACGAACCAACGGCCGGTCGATGCCCGGGGAGCTCACTTCGAGCCTGTATGCCCCACGCACCGGATCGGCCGCTTCAAGCACGTCCGACAACGCCCGGCTGAGCCGCACGCAATCGTCAATACTCATGGTCCCATCGGGCCGCTCCGCCAACACCAGCAGAGTGGGCGCGCCGCGCCCGGCGCCTTGTCCGATCGTCAAACGAACGAGTTCGAAACCCATCCCCTCGACCACCGGCCGGGCCACCTCTTCGATGGTACCACTGTCGACCGACACGTTGCCTCCTACCTTCTTACCGGCTCGGAACCGTTGAGCCATGGCCCCAGTAGTAAAGGCCCAGGTAACAAAAAAGTGGGCCGCTGACCCACTTCCTACCGAAGCACCAATTTGTCTGAGTCGACTGGGCCGTAATAATAGTGATGCTGCGCCTTACTGCAAGCCCTTAATATATAGGATTTGGCCATACAAATGCAAAGGCTGCGAGCCCGGATTCGGTGGAGAATTCAGCGCGGACGGCGGCGGAAGGTCAGATAGACGCAGGCCTTGCCCTCTCGACGCGCCTTTTGCTCGTACCGGGTCGGGGCGGCGTCTGCGGGACGGGCGCGCCAGTCATCCGGGCCCTCGGCCAGCCACTCGAACGCCGGATGGGCCATCAGACGGGCAAGAGCCCAGCGGCAATACCCCATATGGTCGGTGGCGAAGCGGAACTGGGCCCCGTCCTTCAGGATGCGGGCCAGCGCGTCGAGATTTTCAAGATTGATAAAGCGCCGCTTGTGATGACGCGTCTTTGGCCATGGATCGGGGAACAGCAGAAAAAGCCGCCCGATCGACACGTCCGGCAGCGCCGGTAGAAGATAGCGCACATCATCGGCAAAGAGGCGGACATTGCCGAGGCCCCGGTCCTCGATCTCGGCAAGCGCGCCGGCCACCCCGTTGATAAAAGGCTCGCAGCCAATGAACCCGACTTCGGGGTGGGCGGCGGCCTGGGCCGCCAGATGCTCGCCCTTGCCGAAGCCGATTTCCATCCACAGGTCCGGGCAATCGGGCGAAAACAGGGTCGCGATATCAAGGCCGCCGGGGGCCGGGTCGGGTACCGCCACGCGCGGCAACAGCTCGGCGACCAGCCGCTCGGCCCGGGCGCGCAAGGGGTGGCCCTTGCGCCGGCCGTAGAACTTGGGTTCGCGTTCCGATTCGGACACGACGGAGAAAGTCACGCCCCGAATGCGGCCTTGAGCGGCTCGACGAGGTCGGTCTTCTCCCAGGTGAAGCCGCCGGTGTCATCGGGCGCCCGGCCGAAATGGCCGTAGGCCGAGGTGCGGGCGTAAATCGGGTTGTTGAGCTTCAGGTGTTCCCGGATGCCGCGTGGCGACAGGTCGACAAGCTCGCGCAGCTTGGTCTCCAGCCTCGCCTCGTCCACATTGCCGGTGTCATGCAGGTCCACATAGACCGCGAGCGGCTTGGAGACTCCGATGGCGTATGCAAGCTGGATGGTGCAGCGCTCGGCAAGCTCGGCCGCCACCACGTTCTTGGCGAGATACCGCGCGGCATAGGCCGCCGAGCGGTCGACCTTGGTCGGGTCCTTGCCCGAAAACGCGCCGCCGCCATGGGGCGCCGACCCGCCGTAGGTATCGACGATGATCTTGCGGCCGGTAAGCCCGGCGTCGCCGTCGGGCCCGCCGATGATGAACTGCCCGGTGGGATTGATATAGATCTCATCCGACGGGGGCATCCAGCCGTCGGGCAGCACGTTCCGGATATAGGGCATGACCAAGTCGTGCACTTCCTGCTGGCTCATGCCGTCGCGGTGCTGGGTCGAGACCACCACCGAGGTCGCCTTGACCGGCTTGCCCTTTTCATACAACAGCGTCACCTGGCTTTTCGAATCGGGGCCAAGGTCCTGATTGCCGGCATGGCGGGCGTCCGCCATGGATTTCAGAATCCGGTGGGAGAAAGAGATCGGCGCGGGCATCAGGTCCTCGGTCTCCCGGCAGGCATAGCCGAACATAATGCCCTGGTCGCCGGCGCCTTCGTCCTTGCCGTCGGACGAATCGACGCCGCGGGCAATATCCGCCGACTGCTCATGGACGTAGCATTCAATGTCCAGGGTCTTCCAGTTGAAGCCCGCCTGCTCGTAGCCAATGGCGCGCACCGCATCGCGGGTGATTTCGGCCATACGCCCGGCAGTGATGTTGGAGGTGCTGCGCACCTCGCCGGCGAGAATGGCCCGGTTGGTGGTGACCATGGTCTCCAGCGCCACGCGGGCGTGGGGATCGGAGGCGAGGAACGCATCCAGAATCTCGTCCGAGATACGGTCGGCGACCTTGTCGGGATGCCCCTCGGACACCAACTCGCTCGTAAACAGATATCGTTCGTGGGTCACAACCAGCTCCTTGTCGCAATCAACGGACGGACGCAGTCGCGCTGCGCCGCCCTGTACCGCTCCCCTGATTAACCGAGAACGCGATCAAAATACAAGCATAAAGAAATCTTTATATGTTGAAATGGTGTATCCCTATCAGCGTTCAAACGGAATCACGTCCGCCAGGACCGCCTTGAGCGCCGCCTCGTCGCCAATGGCCGTGAGCAGCCGTTGCCCCTGCGCTTTGACAAGCGACTCGAACGCATTGTGGGGCGGGGTGGCCTCGGCCGCCGTGAGAACGGCGCGGGCCGCGCCCCGGTAATTGTCGCCCATCCGCAACAGCACCTTGGCGTATTCCACCCGAATTGCCGGGTTGTCGGGGGCAAGCGCGATTGCCCGCTCGAACGCCTTTCGCGCCCGGCCGGCGGAGGCGCCATAGAACAGGCTGGCGAAAAATCCGCCGGCGGAACGGGCAATCTCGGCGTTCCATCCGCCCCAGGTGGCCCACACCCAGGGGTTGTCGGGGTCCAGCTTTTCAGCCCTGTTAAGGAGGTCCTTGGCTTCCCGCCCATAGCCCGCTTCGTGCGCCGCCATCGGCTTTTCGAGCCGCGCCTCGTAGCCAAGCGCTATCACCAGATAGAGCATGCCCTGAACGTTTTCCGGATCGCGGGCAAGCGCGCGCGTCGCCGCCGCCTTGCCGGCTACCAGCAGGTCCCGCGCCGTCCCCTCGGGCGCGAGATAAGCGGCGCGCAGCAGCAGCGCGCGGGCGGCAAGCGCATCCCCGTCAGCCGTCTCGAGCGAGGCCGCCACGTTGGCCGCACGCTGGTATTGCCCAGCATTGAACAGCGCGACAGCCACATCAAGGGTGGCCGCCGAGGCCGGCAGGGCCAGAAGCAGGAATCCGATGATCGCCAGCGCCCGCTTCATGGCAGGTCCACCCGGTAGCTGCGCTCGATCAGGTCCGGATCGTCAAAATGGCTCTTGCCGACAAAAGCGATCGCATGGTTGCCCCATTGCCGCATGGCGCCGGGGCTGGCAATGCCCATGGGCCAGAACAGGAACCGCTCGCCCCGCGCGGTGCCGCGCACCAGGCCTGAGGGCGCGAACAGGCTGCGGGTTCCACCACCCGGCAATGGCAGGTGGCGCAGCGTGTCATAAGGGAGAAGCGTATAGCCCTTCCCCTTGGCATCAGCGGTGAGACCAAGCCCACTCACATAATGGGTTCGGGCATCCAGATGCACGACGACCCGCTCGCCCGATCCCGGCAGGGGGCCGCGTCCGGGCGCCGCCGCGCCTTCGTGCCAGATCGACCATCTGTCGGTCCGGGTCATGGCCGCCACCGGGTAAAACTCATGATAGCAGCCACAAGGATGAATCGAATCATAAACAAGCGGGCGACCATCGGGCGCAAGCGTCACCCGCCAGATCAGACCATCGAGGTGGCCGCCGAGCAGATCGAACCAACCCGATTTGGGCCGGGCCGGGAACCACACAATGTAATTGAGCTGGAGGAGGACGCGTCCCCGCACCCGGGTGTGGGAGACGAGGCGATAGGCGACGGGCCTGTCAGTATCGACCACACTCTCGCCGCCCTGCCAGGCCATTTCCCCGATCCGGTCGGCAGGCGAATTCCGGGCAACCGCAAAGACCGGGGCAAAGGCGGAAAAAAGCGCGTCGAGATCATCGCCATTGGGTTCGGGGATATCGAGCGGATTGTCGCCTGATCGCTTGAGGATCGCCGCCACCGCGGCGGCATCGAGAGTCGTGCCGCCGGGCGCATAGATGGTGACGGCCTCCCCGCCGGGCCCCGGTTTGTTGAAGTCTGCTGCCTGATCCTGCCGCCAGGCAAAGGAACCCCAGGCGATGGGAAGAGCTGTCAGGGGATAGAGCCCGACCACCCGCTGCCAGTCGGCATAATCGTCATCCACCCGGGCGTTCCGAAGCACCGTGGCGCGGCCCTCCGCCAATGCGAAATCACGTGTCGCCAGTCTTCGGGCGCAATCGTCAAGGGACGCCATCAGGCCTCCCACGGAGCGCGCCAACGCGCGCCGCGCATGCATAGGCAGGTTGGCGATCTCGATCGCCCGGGCGCGGTGGTCGAGCATGCGCATCCGTTGAACCCAGGCGTCGAAGGCGTCGCCCTGAACCTCGTTCCGGAACGAGGCGAGAAAGCGCGAGACGCGGAGATAGGGAAAGCCCGCCACCCGCGCCCATTCGGCATCACTGACGCCGGCATCGCTTACCGCCCTGTCCACCGTGTTATAAAGCGAGAGGCATCGGGCGAGATCTGGCGCGTCGGTTGCCCAGCCGTCCCGCCATGCGGGCGGACGGGTGGCGCAGGCGGCCAGAACCGTCAGGACAAGCGCAACACAGAACCCGCGCGCGACGAAGCGTCCTCTCATGCAGGAACCTCTCAACCCTGCCCCCGAGACCAAGCATACCAAAGATTGCATTTGACGCTACGATGGTTCGCTCACATCTTTGTGCGTGGGAAGATTTGCATGTTCGAGATCAGAGAAGCCCTTACCAGGGACGATATCGCCGACGCCGGCGCGCTGTTCCGCGAGTACGCGGCCTTTGTCGCGCCCAAAATCTGCCTTTATGATTTCGACGATGAAATGACCGGTTTTCCCGTACCCTACGTGCCGCCGAAGGGGGTACTGCTGGTCGCGCGTGGGCCCGGGGGCGAGGCCGCCGGAGCGCTTGGCATCCGCCCGCTCGCCGAAGCGGGGGCGTGCGAGATGAAGCGGATGTATGTGCGCCCCGCCTATCGCGGTGCTGGGCTCGGCCGCGCGCTTGGGCAGGCGGCGCTCGCTTGGGCCAGGGGCGCCGGTTACACCACCATGCGGCTCGACAGCCTGCCCGAGCTGGAGGCTGCGATTGCGCTCTACACCGATCTCGGGTTTCGCCCTTGCGCGCCCTACAACCCCAATCCGCCGGACCGGGTGGTGTTTTTCGAATGCGACCTCGGAACAGCACCCGACGCCTGAGCGCGGGATCGATGGCGGGCGCTTGACCCCCTAATTCCATACATGGAAATTACCCTCCTGACCGGCTGTCTCAGCCCACTCCAGATCTAATTTGCGAATGCTTCTGCGAATCACTTGCAATTACTTTTTTTCTCGGATAGGGTCTCCGGCGTTCTTGACCAAAACAGACAATTTACAGTGAGGAAAAACCGTAATGACCCTACCCCGTATCCCCCTTTTTGCGCTCGCGCTGATGACCGGCGCCGCATCTGCGGCCCATGCCGGCGAAAATCTGCTGGGCTATGTCAAAGGCGCCGAAACCATGCCCCAAGGGGCCTGGGAGGTCTATCAATGGGTGACCCTGCGCAGCAGCAAAGACAAGGGCCATTACGAGGCCTGGGACAGCAAAACCGAGATCGAATACGGCGTCACCAACCGCTTCTCCGCCTCGGCCGCAATCAAGGCCACGGCGATCGATACCTCCGGTCTGGTCATCGATGGCTATCTGCCGCGCGACAATAACGTCGGCCCCAAGCCGTCGGGCCTGGAGCTTAGCGGCAAATACAACTTCCTCAGCCCCGCCCTGGATAACTTCGGCCTCACCGGATATTTCGCGCTCAGCTACGACTGGGTCGACCCCCATTCCGGCCAGGCCAAAGACGCCGTGCATGTGGAAGTCACCGCCCTGATGCAGAAATATTTCATGGAAGGCCGGCTGATTTGGCTGGGCAATGTCGGGATGGAGAGCACCTCTGCCGACCGTCATTTCATCGCCGGGCTTCCCGAAGGGTTCGACTGGCCGACCAGTGCGGAAATGGAGATCGAGTTCACCGCCGGCACGGGGCTGAGCTACCGCTTTGCGCCGAACTGGTTCGTCGGCGGCGAAGTCGTTTATCAAACCGAATTCGAGACCGAAATCGGTCAGGAACGCTGGTCGGTCTTCGCCGGCCCGTCGATCCATTATGGCGGAAGGGGGTGGTGGGCGACGCTGACCTGGTTCCCGCAACTGGACGGCGGCGGCGAGCGGTACGAAGGCCAGACCAGCAGTCTGCACCTGGTCGAGAAAACCAAAAGCGAGTTCCGGTTCAAAATCGGCTTTGATTTCTAAGGAGTCCATCATGCATAGAGATTGGGCGGCCGTTCTCCTTGCCCCCGCCGTCGCGGTGGTCGCACCGGCCCATGCCGCCGACTATCTGACCGCGGCGCAAGCCCAGAAGATCCTGTTTCCCGATGCCCGGTCCTTTGTCGAAACGCCGGTGACGCTCAGCGACGTCCAGAAAAAGCAGATCAGGAAACTCTCTGGCCTGCGCCAGCGTTGGGACAAACAGGCGGTGTGGCGGGCCGAGGGTCCGGACGGCACGCTCGGCTGGTTCATCGTCGACAACGTCGTCGGCAAGCATGAATACATCACCTATGGCGCGGCCCTGTCGCCTGAAGGCAAGGTCATCGGCATCGAAATCATGAGCTACCGGGAGACCCACGGCGATGAGGTCCGCCGGGCCTCGTGGCGGCAAAATTTCGCCGGCAAGACGCTCGGCGATCAATTCAAGCTCGATAAGGACATCCCCAATATCAGTGGCGCCACGCTGTCCTGCCGCAATCTGACCGACGGCGTGAAGCGTTTGCTGGCGTTCCAGCAAGCGGTGGGGCTCCATGACTGAACGGAGGCGCAGCCGGCCGCTTTTGGGCACCTTTGTGGAGATCGGCGCGACCGCCGGGACGCCCGCTCTGGATGCCGCCATTAGCGCCGCGTTCAACGCCATCGAAAAGGTCCATCGGCTGATGAGCTTTCAGGACCCGGCAAGCGAGCTGTCCCGCCTGAACGCTTCGGACGGAGACTGGGTCACCCTTGATCCGTTGACGGTCCGGGTGCTGCGCCTCGCGCTTGCCATGACCCGGGCGAGCGCCGGACTGTTTAACTGCACCGTGGGCGGACGGCTGGTCGCGGCCGGGGCCTTGCCCAACCATGGTGGTCCAATGCCTCTCGATTGCGGTCACGCCGACGATGTGGAGCTTGAAGGCGGGGGCGCTCGGCTCAGACGGCCGGTCCGCGTCACGCTCGACGGCGTCGCCAAGGGTTTTGCCGTCGATCTCGCGGTCAGGACGCTGCGCGCGCATGGCATTGCCTCGGGATGGGTCAATGCAGGCGGCGATATCCGAGTCTTCGGCGAGGCCGCGCTGCCCGTTCACCGCCGTGAAGCGGATGGCAGGCTGACGCCCCTGGGCGATTTGCGGGGCGGCGCGATCGCGACCTCCCAAACGCGCGAACAGGTGGGCCCCCGCTTTCCGGCGCTTATCGTCTCGGGCGACCAAGGAACACCCACGGCGGGCGTGTGGACCGTGCTTGCCGCCATGGCCTGGCGCGCCGACGCGCTGACCAAAGTCGCAGGCCTTGCGCCCCCGTCGGAGCGGGCCGCCATGATTGCCCGCCTCGGCGGATACCTTGTAGTACCCATGATGAAGGAGGCGGCATGAACGGCTATTCTAAAGGGTTCCGCTATCTTGTCATGGGCGTCCTTGCGACGCTGTTCCTCACCGGCTGTCTGCTGGTGCCCACCATGCTCGACCTGAAGCTCTACTGGGACATGCCGTGGCGGCTGCCCGGCAGCGGGCGGATCGGCGTCGCGGCGCTCCATGTCGGCGCGGCCTTCATCATGGCGACCTTCTTCGGGGCGCTGTGGATGGCGCATATGCGCAGCAATTGGCGGCGACGGAGAAACCGGGCCGGTGGGGCCCTGCTCGCCGCCCTGCTGGTGACGCTGACCCTGACCGGCCTCGGCATCTACTACTTCGGCAATGAAGACTTGAGCCTCTGGTCGAGCCTCAGCCACACCATCGTCGGGCTGGCGATCCCGGTGCTGTTTGGCCATCACATCTATGCCAGCCGCACGCTCGCCGCCCGGTCCGCCAGGCCAGACCGGCGCTATCGCCCGTCAGCGGAAGATGGCGATATGGCGCCAGTGCCGCTCGATTTGCGCGACATCGAAATCAGACCGGAAGAAACGCTGCACTGACTAGGACAGCACTTCGCCCGCAACCACCCGCTTGAGCAGCGCCCGGCTTTCGGCGAGGCCGTAAAGCGCGAAGAAATTACCCATGCGCGGGCCCTGGGGCTGACCGAGCAGCACTTCGTAAAGCGCCCGGAACCAGTCCCTCAAGGGCTCGAACCCGTAGTCCTTGCCGACGGCATAAACCTCGGTCTGGATCACCTCACCGTCGGCATCATCGGGCAGTGCCTCGAGCCGTTTCAGGAGGTCGGCGAAGGCCAGCTTTTCCCGCTCGTCCGGCGCGCGGTAGGCCTTGGTCGGTTTGACGAAATCCTCATAGTAGGCGACGGCGTAATCGACCAGCCGGTCGAGGAGCGGATGATTCTCGGGCGAGGCTTCCGGCGCGTAGCGGCTGATATAGTCCCAGATCACCGTCTTGTCTTCGGAATGCGCCGCGCCGACAAGGTTCAGGAGAAGACTGAAGGTCACCGGCAAGGTCTCGCCCGGCACGTCGCCGCGGTGAATATGCCAGACCGGGTTCTGAACCTGGCGGTCGCGCGGCTGGTCCGGATAGGCGGCGAGGTGGCTCGCATACTCATCCACCGCTTTGGGGATAACGTCGAAATAAAGCCGCTTCGCCTTGCGCGGGGACTGGAACATGTAGAGTGAGAGGCTCTCGGGGGAGGCATAGCGCAACCATTCCTCGATGGTGAGCCCGTTGCCCCGGGATTTCGAGATCTTCTCGCCTTTTTCGTCGAGAAAGAGCTCGTAATTGAAGCCTTCGGGCGGTGTCGCCCCCAAAATACGGGCGATCTGGCCGGAAAGCCTGACCGAATCGATCAGGTCCTTGCCCGCCATTTCATAGTCCACGCCCAAGGCCACCCAGCGCATCGCCCAGTCCGCTTTCCACTGGAGCTTGCACGCCCCGCCGGTGACCGGCACTTCCACTTTTGATCCGTCTTCGTCCTGGTAAACGATAGTGCCGGCGTCCACATTGCGCTCGACAACCGGCACCTGAAGCACGAGGCCCGTCTTCGGACAAACGGGCAGGAACGGGCTGTAGGTCTTGCGCCGCTCCGGCCCGAGCGTGGGCAGGATGACGTTGATCACTTCGTCATAGTGGGCGAGCAGTTTGAGGAGCGTTTCGTCAAACCGGCCGCTCTTGTAGCACGTCGTTGCCGAATAAAACTCATAGTCGAAACCGAAACGGTCGAGAAAGCCCATGAGGCGCGCGTTGTTATGGTGCGCAAAGCTTTCGTGGGTGCCGAACGGGTCGGGGATCGCGGTCAGCGGCTTGCCGAGATGCGCCCGGAGCATGTCCTGGTTGGGCAGGTTGTCGGGCACTTTCCTGAGCCCGTCCATGTCGTCCGAAAAGGCGATCAGGTGGGTCGGCGCGTCGGACAGCGTCGAGAACGCGTGGCGGACCATGCTGGTGCGCGCCACTTCGCCGAAGGTGCCGATATGCGGCAGCCCGCTCGGCCCGTAGCCGGTCTCGAAAAGCACACTGTCCTTGCCCGAGCGTTTGAGCCGGTCCACGAGCTTGCGCGCTTCTTCGAACGGCCAGGCCTTGGCTTCAAGGGCAATCTCTCGGTCCGACGTCATGATACGGGTTCCATTGGAAACAGTGCGAATACGAGGACAGACACTTAAGCGGAACACGTGTGTGCGTCAACTGGACCGTAGCCAGAGACCATCGCGCTTTCTATACTCCCGCCCCATGTCATCCGATCCCGCCGCCCTCCTCGCCGATCTGCCCGCGCTTGCCGTGGGGCCCGCCCGCGCCCTGTTCCTCACCCCAGACGGCGTGGTGGAGGAGATGAGCCATGCGGCCGCCCGCCGGCGGCTGGGGCAGGGCCCGGCGCTGGTGTGCAATCAGGCGGTGGTGGCGCGGCGCCTTAAACTCAACGCGCCGCGGCTGTTCGATGTGCTGGAGCTGATGCTGTTCGCCCGGCCCGCCGCGCCCTGCCTGCCCACGGCCGGCGGGGTCGCTACAGCGCTTGGGCTCGATCGCGGCGGCCAGAACCTCGAAAGCGACGCCGTGCTTCTCCATCAGGCGGCGGCGCGGCTGCTGGCGGAAGTGGCAGAGCCCGATTACGCTCACGCCGCCGGGGCGTCGGGCGTCGCCAGGGAAATGGCCGAGGCCGGCTGGCCGTGGGGCAAGGCGGTGATGGACGCCCTTGGCAACGAGAGCCGGCGCGAACGCGAGGTGTGGGACGCGCTGCCTGAATGGGAAGACGAGGCCCCGCCCCCGCCGCCCGGCACCAACCCGGTCAGCGCCGCAGACGCCGAAGAACGCCTGAAAACGATCCTTGGTCCGGGCGCGGAAGACCGGCCCGATCAGGTCGCCTACGCCCGCGCGGCCGCCGAAGCCTTTGCGCCGCCCAACCGCGAACGCGCGCCCCGGGTGGTGCTGGCCGAGGCGGGCACGGGCATCGGCAAGACGCTCGGCTACATCGCGCCGGCGAGTCTCTGGGCGGAAAAGAACGGCGGCACGGTGTGGCTGTCGACCTATACCAAGAATCTGCAACGCCAACTGGACCAGGAGCTTGCCCGGCTCTACCCCGACCCGGCGATCCGCGCGCGCCGCGCCGTCATTCGCAAGGGCCGTGAGAATTATCTCTGTCTGTTGAACCTTCAGGAACGCGCGGGGCGGGCGGGCGCGCCGGTGGACCGGATTCTCAACGGCCTCGTCAAGCGCTGGGCCCGGTTCAGCCGGGACGGCGACATGGTCGGCGGCGACTTCCCGGCCTGGCTCGCGAGCCTTTACGGGCCGGGCCGCGTCGCCAGCCTGACCGACCGGCGCGGCGAGTGCATCTATGCCGCCTGCGCGCATTATCGCCGCTGCTTTATCGAGCGCGCCACCCGCAAGGCCCGCAAGGCCGACCTGGTGGTGGCCAACCACGCCCTTGTCATGGTCCAGGCGGTGACCCGGGCGGGCGAGCGGGAAGCGCCGCGGCGCATCGTGTTCGACGAAGGCCATCACCTGTTTGACGCCGCCGACAGCGCCTTTGCCGTCGCCTTGTCCGGCGCCGAAGCGGTGGAGCTTCGGCGCTGGCTCCGGGGGGCGGAGACGGCGGGCAGCCGGGCCCGGGGCCTGCGCGCCCGGCTCGGGGACCTGCTGGTCGATGACGAGACCGCCGAAGAGCGGCTCCGCGAAGCGCTGCACGCAGCCCGTGCGCTGCCCGCCGACGGCTGGCTCGGCCGGCTGCAGGCGGGCGACCCTTACGGACCCGCCGAACGGTTCCTTTATCTGATGCGCGAGCAGATCCGCGCCCGGGCGCACCGGCCGGAAGACCAGCACGGCCTCGAGGTACCGGCCTCCGACCCCGTCCCCGGACTGATTGATGCCGCCATGGAATTCGATTTCGCGCTCGAAGACCTGGTCAAACCCTTGCACTCGCTCGCCCAGCGCTTGCTCAAACGTTTGGACGAAGACGCCGACGAGCTCGACACCGCAACCCGCAACCGCATGGAATCGCTTGCCCGCTCGATCACCCGGCGGGCGGATATCGTGGCCGGCGGCTGGCGGGAAATGCTCAAGGCCGTGGGCGACCCGCCGTCCGAGAACTTTGTCGACTGGTTCGCGCTCGCCCGCGCCCAGGGCCGGGAGTTTGACGTCGGCATGCACCGCCACTGGATCGACCCGACCAAGCCCCTGACTGAGGCGGTGATCGAACCCGCCGACGGGGTGCTGATCACGTCCGCCACGCTGCGCGACCAGGCGACGGCCGAAGAAACAGAGAATTGGCAGAGCGCCGAAGTGCGCACCGGGGCGGGCCATCTGGTGATGCCGGCGGCGCGCCTGTCGCTGCCTTCGCCCTTCGACTATGGCGCGCGGACCCGGATTTTCATCGTGACTGACGTCTCGAAGCGCAACCCCGACCAGGTGGCGGCCGCCTGCCGCGAACTGATCCGGGCTTCTGGCGGCGGCGCGCTTGGCATTTTCACCGCCATCGCACGGCTCAAGGCCGTGTTCGAGCGGATCGAGCCGGCGCTCCATGAACAGGGCCTTCCCCTTTACGGCCAGCATGTGATGCCCATGGATACCGGCACGCTGGTCGATATTTTCCGCGCGGAAGAACACAGTTCTCTCTTGGGCACCGACGCGGTGCGCGACGGCGTCGATGTGCCGGGCCGGGCGCTGAGGCTGATTCTGTTCGACCGGGTGCCGTGGCCGCGCCCGACCATTCTGCACCGGGTGCGCCGCGACGCCTTCGGCGGGCCGGGAGTACGACGATATGCTGACCCGGCTCCGGCTTAAACAAGCCTATGGCCGGCTGGTGCGCCGGGCGGACAATTCGGGCGTGTTCGTAATGCTGGACGGGGCAACGCCGTCGCGCTTGCTGACCGCCTTTCCGCCCGACGTGGCCGTCGCGCGGGTGGGACTGAAAGAGGTCATCGCCGAGACCCGGACGTTCCTCGCCTCGATGGAACCTGCTAAATCTCCACCGTCCCCCTGAGGTAGGTCACCGCATGGCCGGCGATCTCCACCCGCTCGGCCCCGGCCTCGTGGGAGAGCCACAGGATGCCGCCGCGCATGGACGCCTGCTCCGCCACCATCTCCCGCTTGTCGAGCCGCGCAGCCCAGTAGGGTGCAAGGGTCGAGTAGGCCGAGCCGGTAACCGGGTCCTCTGGCAGGCCCTGAGCCGGCGCAAAAACCGGCAGACGAAATCAAGCCCGTCCTCGTCGCCGGGCGCGGTCGCCATCACGGCAAACTCGTCGAGCCCGGCAATGGCGGCGAAATCAGGCTCCAGATTGCGGACCTCGTCGGCCTCCATGAACACAGCCACCAGGTCGCGGGATTTCATCAGGGATTCCGGCGCACGGCCAAGCGCAAAGCCCACTTTCCCCTTGAATTTCTCGTCATCCACCACCGTCGGCGGGCGGGCCGGGAAATCCATGGCGAGCCGGCCTTGCCCGCCCCGGCGCACGGTCAGGATTCCGCTCTGGGTGCGAAACGAATGGCCTCAAGCGTTCCTCCATTTCGTTCAGGATCACATGGGCGGAGGCCAGTGTCGCGTGGCCGCAAAGATCGACTTCGGTCACCGGCGTGAACCAGCGGAGTTCGAAGTCGGCGTCGCCGCTCGCCGCCGGCACGAAGAACGCGGTCTCGGACAGGTTGTTTTCGGCCGCGATCACCTGAAGCGTGGCGTCCGGCAGCCAGTCGGTGAGCGGCATCACCGCCGCCGGGTTGCCCCGGAACACCTCGTCAGCAAAGGCGTCAACCTGAAACAGGGTCAGATGCATGGGACATGTCCTTTCAGAAAAGCCCGCGCGCGAAATCGGCAATGGCCTCGGCGGCCTCGCGCCAGTTCTGCTCGGCTGTGCGGCCGGAGGATTTGCGCGGCGCCAGGTCATGGTTGCCGTCCTCGATCCAGCGCACGGTGACCTTGGATGAAAGCCGGTAGCCCTTGACCTCATCCGGCTTGCCGAAGGGGTCGCGAGTGCCCTGCACAATGAGCGTCGGCGTCGCCATCGATTCGAGATGTTCGGTCCGGAGCTTGTCCGGCCGGCCCGGGGGATGAAACGGATAGCCAAGGCAGGCGACGCCGCGAACCCCGACCTCGCCCGCGATCAGGCTCGCGATCATACTAGCAACCCGGCCGCCCATGGACTTGCCGCCGATCACCACGTCGCCAGCCTTCCCGGCCAGCGCGATGGCGTCTTCGAACGCCGCCTGCAACGCAGGCATCCGGTCGGGCGGCCGCTTCTTTCCGTCGGCGCGGCGTTTGGCCATATAGGGAAATTCGAAGCGCAGCACACGCAGATCGCGTTCCGCCAGGTCCTCGGCCATGGTGTCCATGAAGGCGCTGTCCATGGGCGCGCCCGCACCATGGGCCAGAATGAGAACCGGTCCGCTGTTGCCGCGTCCGGTCCAGAGATGAGGCAAATCGGCGTTCATTCCCAAGGGATACGCCGCCGAGCCAGGATCGTCAACGCGGTCGGAGCACCAAGAGGATTCCGTCTTCGGGGCAAAGCGTCACTCGGGCCGTGGGGACGGCCTCGGTCGGACCGGGCGTGAGGTCGAAGCGCTCCAGCACCGCGCCCGCGACGGTCCGGAACATGCCTTCCGCCATCGCCGCGCCGACGCAAACATGGGGCCCGCCGCCGAAGGGAAAATAGGCAAACTTGTGCACCAATTCGGATGACGTGGGCAGAAAGCGGTCGGGATCGAAGCATTCCGGGTCACGCCAGAGATCCTCGTGCCGATGGACCACCCACTGGCTCATCATCACGGTATCGCCGCGCCGGATCTCGCGGCCGTCGAGCATATGGGCCTTCATGCAATCCCTTGAGATCACCAGCGACGGCGGATAAAGCCGCAGCGCCTCGGCGAACACGCGGCCTACCGCATGGGCGCGGCCGGCCCGGCCGAGCGGCATCGCGCCCGCGCCGCCTTTGCAAAGCTCGCGTCTCACCGCCGCCTGAGCCTCGGGCGTGCGGCTGAGGCCATAAAGCCCCCAGGCGATAGCGGCGGCCGGCGCCTCGGTGCCCGCGAACAGGAGCGTCGCGAGCTCGTCGATAACACCGTCGCTGCCGTCATGAATGTCTCTGAGCGTGCGGATCAGGGGCGTGTCGGATTCGCCAAGAGCGCCTTCGATCTCGCGGCGCAGGCGGGCGATTGCGGCGCGCCCCTTGCGTCCCCCCTTGAGCGATAGCCAGGCCGGCCCGTTCATCATCGGGCCCGGCGCCGCGCCGCCCACCGCGCTGAGATAATCCTCGATTGCGGTCTGGAGCGCTTTCGGGTCCGGGCCATGCGCCCCGAACAGAAACGCCGTCAGGGCGTCGAAGGCGAGCGCCCGGAGCGGCGGATCGATATCCCGGACGCCCGCCCGCCAGGATTGCGCCATCGCCTCGGCGCGCGCCTGCAACCGGTCGAGGAAGGGGTTCAGTGCGCCAGCCCGAAAGTAGCCGAGGAGCGCCCGTCGGCGGCGGCTCCATGCCTCTCCCTCGCTCCCGAGCAGCCCGTCGCCCAGAAGGGGCCCCAACAGCCGATGCTGAAGCCGGCTGCGGCCGTAAACCCCGGCCTTGTCGGTCAGCACGGTGCGAATGGCATCGGGATCCTGCAGGGTGTGAACCTTTCCTGCCAGTGCGCGCGAAAATCGGAGAGTGAAGCGGGTCATCGGGAACTCGAAAAAAGAGGACATACATCGGCGATTTACTTCACTGACGTCCGGGCCCCACGATCTGTGGCCGTAAAATTTATCGATTGTGCAAAGAAAAAGGCCCCGCAAACCGTGCGGGGCCCTGTTGTGTTCGCCGAGGTCGACGGTCAGCGGTTCATCCGGTCTTCGATCAGCGTGTCAACGACGGACGGGTCAGCCAGCGTCGAGGTGTCGCCCAGCGACCCGAACTCGTTCTCGGCAATCTTGCGCAAAATCCGGCGCATGATCTTGCCCGACCGGGTTTTGGGGAGCGAGGGCGCAAAGTGAATGAAATCGGGCCTGGCGATGGCGCCGATTTCCGCGCGCACCCAGCTCGCCAAATCCGCCCGGAGCTCGTCGGAATCCGCCTCCCCCTGAATCAGCGTGACATAGGCATAGATGCCCTGGCCCTTGATGTCATGAGGGAAACCGACGACCGCCGCTTCGGCCACCTTGGCATGGGCGACGAGCGCGCTTTCAATCTCCGCCGTGCCCATGCGGTGGCCCGAGACGTTCAGGACATCGTCGACCCGGCCGGTGATCCAGTAGTAGCCGTCCTCGTCGCGCCGGCAACCGTCGCCGGTGAAGTACATGCCCTTGTAGTGGGTAAAATAGGTGTCCACGAAGCGCTGGTGGTCGCCGTAGACGGTGCGCATCTGACCGGGCCAGCTGTCGGCGATGCAGAGGTTGCCGGAGCACGGACCGTCGAGCTTGTTGCCGTCGGCGTCCACGATGACAGGCTTGACCCCGAAAAAGGGCCGCGTGGCGGAGCCCGGCTTGAGCGCGGTCGCACCCGGCAACGGCGTGATCAGGATGCCGCCGGTTTCTGTCTGCCACCAGGTGTCGACAATGGGGCAGCGCTCGTCACCCACCACCTTGTAGTACCAGAGCCAGGCTTCCGGGTTGATCGGCTCGCCGACGGAGCCCAGAATCCTGAGCGACTTGCGCGAGGTCTTCTTCACCGGCTGGTCGCCTTCGCGCATCAGCGCGCGGATCGCGGTCGGCGCGGTGTAGAAGATATTCACTTCATGCTTGTCGACCACGTCCCAGAACCGGGAGTAGCTCGGGTAATTGGGCACGCCTTCGAAGACCAGAGAGATCGCGCCGTTGGCCAAGGGCCCATAGACGATATAGCTGTGGCCGGTGACCCAGCCCACGTCCGCCGTGCACCAGTAAACGTCGCCGGGCTTGTAGTCGAACACATATTCGTGGGTCATCGAGGCGTAGACCATGTATCCGCCGGTGGTGTGCAAAACGCCCTTGGGCTGGCCGGTGGAGCCCGACGTATAAAGGATAAAGAGCGGATCCTCGGCGCTCATCTCTTCAGCCGGGCACTCGGCGGACACTTTTTCCGCCGCCTCATGGAGCCAGACGTCACGGCCTTCGACCCAGCCGATATCGCCGCCGGTGCGCTCCGCAACAATGACGGTCTTGACCATCTCCGGATTGTCGAGCCGCGCGATGGCGGCGTCTGTGTTGGCCTTCAAGGGAATATGCTTGCCGCCGCGAACGCCCTCGTCCGCCGTGATCACCGCATGCGAATCGCAATCCGCAATCCGCCCGGCGAGCGAATCGGGCGAGAACCCGCCGAACACCACCGAATGCACCGCGCCGATCCGCGCGCAGGCCAGCATGGCGTAGACCGCTTCGAGGATCATCGGCATGTAGATGGTGACCCGATCGCCTTTTTTGATCCCGCGGTCTTTCAATACATTGGCGAACCGGCAGACCTCATCGTAAAGCTCGTTGTAGGTGATCGCCTTCGACGCCGCCGGGTCGTCGCCTTCCCAGATCAGCGCCACCTGATCGCCCCGGTCTTTCAGGTGCCGGTCCACGCAGTTGACGCAGGCATTGAGCGTCCCGTTATCGAACCATTTGATCGACACGTCGGGCGCGGTGTAGGTGACGTCCTTGACTTTGGTGTAGGGCCTGATCCAGTCGATCCGCTTGCCGTGTTCGGCCCAGAACCCTTCCGGGTCCTCGACGGAGCGGCGGTACATGTCTTCATATTTGGCGGCATCCACAAGTGCGCTTTTGGCAAGCGCTTCGGGAACAGGAATCACGATCTCTTCACTCATTGCTGTCCTCTCAGATGGCTTCTGCGATTCGTATGTTTGCAGCCTCTGGCGATCATACGTCAGGAGACAGGCGTTGCAAGGCCTCCGCCCCGCAAAAAGAGAGTGCTGGACCCAAGGCCACAGCGGGTGCTACTCGGAATAAGGCAATCCCGCGGGAAGAGGCCATGCAGATCAGCCTGTCGCCGGACAAGGACAAACACATCTTCCGCGTTGCGCTCGTCGCGCTGCTGGCCGGCGCCGCGGTCATTGGCTTTGCCCCCATCTTCGTGCGCATCTGCGAACTCGGGCCCACGGCGACGGCCATGTGGCGGCTCGTTTTGGCAGTCCCGTTCCTGTGGACCTGGATGCGACTCGAATCACAGGGAAATGCGCGGTACCGCCGGCCCGCGACACGCCGGGACTATTGGTCCCTGATTCTGGCAGGGCTGTTTTTCGCGGGTGACATTGCGATCTGGCACTGGTCGATCCAGCGCACCAGCGTCGCCAACGCGACGCTTCTCGTTAATCTGGCGCCGGTGTTCGTGGCGCTCGCCTCCTTTATCCTGTTCAAGGAACGGTTTCGATATGCCTTCCTTGCGGGCCTCACTCTTGCCATCGTGGGCTCGTTCGCCCTGATGGCCCGCAACCTGGAAGTGGGTGGCGTTCGTCTGACCGGCGACGTGCTGGCGCTGGTCGCAGCGCTCTTTTATGCGGGCTATATCGTCAGCGTGGGGCGGCTCAGAGCCTCCTTTTCCACCGCGACGGTGATGACCTGGACCGCCGTCACCTCGGCGCTGGTGCTTGTGCCGATGACCATACTCTCCGGCGAAGCGATGTGGCCTGCGAGCCTTTATGGCTGGGGCGTGCTCCTGGCGCTCGCCCTCCTTTCTCACGTCACCGGCCAGGGCCTGATCGCCTTTGGCCTCGCCCACCTGCCGGCAGCGTTCGGTGCGGTCAGCCTGCTGGTTCAGCCGATAACAGCGGCGATCCTGGCGTGGGTCCTGTTCGGGGAGCGATTGGGGCCTGTCGAAATTGCCGGGGCGGCCCTGGTTCTGGCGGGCATCGCAACGGCGCGCCGGGGCGTAGGCGTCAAACGGATCGTATAACGCCGTCCCGGACCTCCATTTTGACCGGCGTCAGAGCGCGCCCCGGGCAAGGGCCGGCAACGCAAAGTCCGTCTTCGATCCGGAATTGCGCGCCGTGCGAGGCGCAGTGGAAGACCGTGCCCGAGAAATCGAGAAACCGCCCCGGCGTCCAGTCCAGCGGGAGGCCAGCGTGGGGACATTTGTTGGCGTAGGCCACCACCTGCTCGCCGTTGCGGTGGATGAACATCTCAAACCGGTGGCCGTCGTCGTCCCGGAACGTGAATACCCGGCTTGTCCCATCGGCAATGTCGTCGACGGCGCAAAGCGCCGTGCCCGGCGCGGGCCCGCCCGGCACAGAGGCAAGCGAGACTGCGCGCGGCCCGCTCAGAACTGCCTCATCTCTTCCGGCAACCACGCGCCAATGACTCCGGTAAAGGGGCGGACCTCCACGTCCTTGAAAATACCCGCCGCCCAATAGGGATCCCGCCGCATGAAGGCCTCCACCGCGTCCTGGCTCTTGTCCTCGACGATCAGAAAGCTGCCGCGCGGCGTTCCACCCGGTTCGTTCAGATGAGGGCCGGCGAGCTTCAACCGACCCCCCAGTGTCTTGACATGCGCCAAGTGTCGGGGGCGGTTTTCCT
>CAVVCF010000007.1:0-270929 GCA_963746725.1 uncultured Alphaproteobacteria bacterium
TCCCGAACAGCCGCCGCCCGAGACTGCGACACGCAGTTTCTTGTCCGGGTTGTCTTCCCTTGACAGCATCACGCCAATGCGTTTCGCGGCGTTGTCGCTGACCGATACCGGGTTCTGGGTGGCCATGAGCCTTGTTGTCCTCTTCTCTGGTGCAAATCACTCTATAACATGTAAGACGCTTGGGATTTTTGTCAATTTGTCGATGGCAACTTCAATTGCGTCGCTCCCGGTTGACGGCTACTCTGCGCGCGATGACCAAAAAGTCCAAAGCCTTTCGATACTTCCCGACGGAGCGGTACGCGCCCTACGCGAGCCGCCCGCTGGAAAGCCGCGGGCGGTATTACGACGAGCCCGAAAGCCGCAGCCGGTCTCCCTTTCAGCGCGACCGCGACCGGATCATCCACTGTTCGGCCTTTCGCCGCCTGAAGCACAAGACCCAGGTTTTCGTGCATCACGAAGGCGACTATTACCGCACCCGGCTGACCCATTCGATCGAGGTTGCCCAGATCGCCCGCACGCGTGTGCCGGGTGCTCGGGCTGAACGAGGATCTGGCCGAGGCGTGGCGCTGGCCCATGATTTCGGCCACACGCCCTTCGGGCATGCCGGCGAGGATGCGCTTGACGCGGTGCATGGCGCCCTACGGCGGGTTCGACCACAACGCCCAGTCGCTGCGCGTCGTGACAAGCTTGAGCAACGCTATGCCGAGTTTCGAGGGCTGAACCTGACCTGGGAGACGCTCGAAGGGCTCGCCAAGCACAACGGCCCGCTGCTGAAGGCCGGGGAGGCGACGGCGGACCTGCCGGTCGGCATTGGCGACTATGTCCGGACGCCACGATCTGGAACTTCACACCTATGCCGGGGCGGAAGCCCAGATTGCCTCCATTGCCGACGATATCGCCTATAACAACCATGATATCGACGACGGGATCCGCGCCGGGCTGTTCACCATCGACGACCTGCGTGGCGTCGAGGTGGTGCGCGGTGTAATCGAAGAGGTGGAAGCCGAATATCCTGGGCTCACCGAGACCACGCTCACCCACGAGGTGGTGCGCCGGCTGATCGACGTGATGGTGCAGGACATTATTGACGAGGTGGTGCGCCGGCTGGGGCAGTTGAAACCCGAGACCGCGGGCGATATCCGCGGCTGGGACCGGCCAGTGGCATCCTTTTCCAAGGAGATGGCGGCCCATGACAAGGCGCTAAAGGCCTTCCTGCACGCCAACATGTACCGCCATTACAAGGTCAACCGCATGGCGAGCAAGGCGCGGCGCGTGGTCCGCGAACTCTTTGACCTTTATCTTTCCGAACCCGATTGCCTGCCCACGGAATGGTTTGCCAAAACGGAAGCTTGTGATAAAGCCGGAACCGCCCGGGTGGTGGCCGACTTCATTGCCGGTATGACGGACAGCTACGCGCTCCTGGAGCACAAGCGCCTTTTTGACATCTCAACGTATGAATTATGAACGTATTCAATCACTTCACTCAAATTCTGCATAGCGTCATCGGCGAACTCATCGCCGCCGGGGACCTGCCCGACGGCATGAACCTCGGCCCGGTGGCGGTGGAGCCGCCGCGCGACCCCTCCCACGGTGACATTGCCACCAACGCCGCTCTGGTGCTCGCCAAGCCTGCGGGTCAGAACCCGCGCGCCATTGCCCAGCTGATTGCGCCCGCCCTGGAAGCCCGCGACGAGATTGCCGAAGTCAGCGTCGCCGGGCCGGGCTTCATCAACATGCGCCTGACCAAGGGCTTTTTGCGCGCCCGCGTGCCCGAAATCCTCAACGCCGGCACGTCCTACGGCGACTCCGCCATGGGCCACGGCGAGAAGGTGAATGTGGAATACGTCTCCGCCAATCCGACCGGACCGATGCATGTGGGCCACTGCCGGGGCGCGGTGTTCGGCGATGCGCTGGCCTCGCTTCTGGAAAAGGCGGGCTATGAGGTCCTGCGCGAATACTACATCAATGACGCCGGCGCGCAGGTGGATGTGCTCGCGCGCTCTGCTTTTCTCAGGTACCGGGAGGCGCTCGGCGAAGATATCGGCGCGATCCCCGAAGGGCTCTATCCCGGCGATTATCTGGTGCCGGTGGGCGAACGGCTCCGCGACGAGTTCGGCGACACCCTCCGCGACCAGAGCGAGAGCGAGTGGTTGCCCGTTGTCCGCGACATCGCCATTCACGACATGATGCAGCTCATCAAGGGCGACCTTGAGGCGCTTGGTATCAATCACGAGGTGTTCTTTTCGGAGCGAACCTTGCACGCGTCGGGCCGGGTGGATGCGGCGCTCGATTACCTCAAGGGCAAGGACCTGCTTTACACCGGCGTGCTGGAGCCACCCAAGGGCAAGACGCCCGAGGACTGGGAGCCGCGCCCGCAGCTCCTCTTCAAGGCCACCGAATTCGGCGACGACGTCGACCGGCCGGTGCAGAAGTCCGACGGCAGCTGGACCTATTTCGCCGCCGACGTGGCCTACCACTGGGACAAGATCGAGCGCGGCTATAATCACCTGATCGATGTGCTGGGCGCCGACCACGGCGGCTATATCAAGCGCATGCAGGCGGCGGTGCGGGCGCTCAGCGACGGCAAGGCCGATCTCGACGTCAAGATCTGCCAGCTCGTCAAGCTTTTCCGCGGCGGCGACCCCTACAAGATGTCCAAGCGCGCCGGCAGCTTCGTCACATTGCGCGAAGTGGTCGACGAAGTGGGCAAGGGCGTGGTGCGCTTCATCATGCTGACCCGCAAGAACGACGCGCCCTTGGACTTCGATTTCGCCAGGGTGACCGAACAATCGCGCGACAACCCGGTCTTCTATGTGCAGTACGCGCACGCCCGCGCCGCCTCGGTGATGCGTAAGGCGGTGGATGCATTCGGGCAAGCCGATTTCAGCGACGCCGCGCTCGCCAAAGCCGATCTATCGCCCCTCGATACACCGGAGGAAATCGCGCTGATCAAGACGCTCACCGGCTGGCCGCGCCTCGTTGAAGCGGCGGCGAGCGCACATGAACCCCACAGAGTGGCATTTTACCTGTATGATCTCGCCCACGAGTTCCATGCGCTGTGGAACCGGGGGAATGACGATCCGTCCATGAGGTTCCTGATCGAGGGGGACGAGGCGGTGACCCGCGCCCGGCTGGCGCTGACCCGTGCGGTGGCCACTATTATCGCATCGGGGCTTACGGTGCTTGGCGTGGAGCCGGTGAATGAGTTGAATTAGGGATTTAACCCTTGACGGGGGCGGTTAGAAACCGAGGAGGCGGCTGATGACTGACGAACAGGAAAAACCCTGGCTCGAGGAAGTGCCGGCGGAGACCGGCGAGAATGGTGTGTTCAACAAGTACCGCCCGCAGTTGCTCGGGGCGGGTGCCGTGGTGGTGGTGGCGTTTCTGGGGCTGATTTTCTATGCCTATCAGAGCGGCAGGGAGTTGAACTCCCGGCGAGGTGCCGGTGATCCGCGGGCCCGAAAGCGCGGTCAAGGAAAAGCCCGAGGAACCGGGCGGCATGCAGGTGCCCGATCGCGACAAGCAGGTCTACAACCAGGTCAGCGGGGACAAGGAAGACGATTCTAACGTAACCCTTGGAGCCGGGCCCGAATTGCCCGCGGAACCGCCGGCTGAAAAGACTGAACCTGCCGCTGCGCCCCAAACAGCAACTGAGACCGAAACCGAGTTCGGCGGCGGCCAAGCCCGAAGCCGCGCCGGCCCCGGCGGCGGAACCCAAGGCCGCGGCGCCCGCAGTCACGCAAGGCAACTTCGTGATCCAGCTCGGCGCCTACGGATCGCGGGATTCGGCCGAGCGGACCTGGAAGGCCATGCAGGGCAAGCATCCGGCCGTGCTCGGCGCGCTGACACCCGACTATCAACCGCTCAAGCGGGCAGGCGGCACGCTTTACCGGTTGCGCGCCGGCTATTTCACCGACCATGATGGGGCCGAGAAAGCCTGCGGCCAGCTCAAGGCCCAGGGCCAGGACTGCTTCCCGGCCGAGCGCTAGGGCCGGCTGAGCGCAAGGGAGAGAGATGCCGCGGCCCCTTATCGTTGACTGTACCGGGCCACGGCTGACGGCCGACGAGTGCGCACTCTTCCGCGATCTTGACCCGCTGGGCTTTATCCTGTTCGCCCGCCATTGCGAGACGCCGGATCAGATCCGGGCGCTGGTGGACGATCTGCGTAAAAGCGTGGACCGCGCGCACGCCCCGGTGCTGATCGACCAGGAAGGCGGGCGGGTCGCCCGGCTGAAGCCGCCCACCTGGCGGGCAGCCCCGCCGGCGGCGGTCTTCGGGGTCCTGGCGAAAACCGACATGGAGACGGCAAAGCGCGCGGCCTGGCTCAACAGCCGGCTGCTCGCGGCGGAACTCGGCAATCTCGGCATTACGGTGGATTGCCTGCCGGTGCTGGATCTGTGTGTTGAGGGCGCGCACGACATCATCGGCGACAGGGCCTACGGGTCCGATCCGGCGCTGGTGGCGGCGCTTGGCGGGGCGGCGGCCGACGGGCTGATGGCGGGCGGCGTGCTGCCTGTGATCAAGCATATACCGGGTCATGGCCGGGCGACCATGGACAGCCACCTGGCGCTGCCTGTGGTGGAGACTGACCACGACACGCTGGCGGCGGCGGATTTCGCACCGTTCCGGGCGCTCAACCATCTGCCCCTTGCCATGACCGCCCATATCACTTACCTGTCGCTTGACCCTGAGCGGCCCGCGACCCTGTCGCCCCGTGTGATTGCCGAGGTGATCCGGGGTGAGATTGGATTTAACGGCGTGCTGATAAGCGATGACATCACCATGAAAGCGCTTTCAGGCTCGCTGCCGGAGCTCGGACTTCAGGCGATCGACGCAGGCTGCGACGCGGCGCTTCTCTGCAATGCCTCGTTTGAGGATCGCCGCGTGGTTCTCGAGGCCATGGAGCCCATGGGCGGCAGCGAAGCGGTGAGCGTGACGGCGGCGTTCACGCCATCCGGGGCCGAACCGTTTGACGGGGAGGCGGGGGCCCACGAACTTTCGTCACTTCTTGCAAGGTGTGAGGCCGGATGAACGAAACCATAGTTACTGTAACCACCTGGATCCTGCCGCTCCTGTTTGCGATCACGCTGCATGAGGCGGCCCACGGCTATGTGGCCAATATGCTCGGCGACGATACCGCCAAGCGCATGGGGCGGCTCAGCATGAACCCGGCCCGCCATGTGGACCCGTTCGGCACCGTCCTTCTGCCGCTATTGCTTTTCGCCATGCGCTCGCCCTTCCTGTTCGGCTACGCCAAACCGGTGCCGGTCAACCCGATGCGGCTTGCCAATCCACGCCGGGGCATGATGTGGGTGGCGCTCGCCGGGCCCGGCATCAATCTTGCGCTGGCGGTGCTTTCAGGCGCGCTCCTGCATCTGGTGGTGCTGTTGCCCGATGTGGCGCAGGACTGGGTGATCCGCAATCTCGTCCATTCGATGCAGATCAATCTGTTGCTGGCGCTTTTTAACATGCTGCCCATTCCGCCGCTGGATGGCGGCCGGGTGGCGGTGGGGCTGCTGCCCGAACCGCTGGCCACCAGCCTCGCCCGGAGCGAACGCTACGGCATGTTTATTCTCTTGGGCCTGATCTTCGTTTTACCCATGCTCGGCAGCCTGATCGGGCAAAACTGGAACGTGTTTGCCTGGCTCATTTTGCCGCCGGTGGAATTTCTGTATAGTCTGATTCTGACGTACGTGGTGGGCGTGCCGGGATAACACGGGAACAGCCATGACTGACGATCCGGAATTTGACGCGTTCATGTCGCCCGCGGGCGAGCGGGAGGGGGCGCTTGAGCGCCTGGTCGTGGACATCGACGGGTTCGAAGGGCCCCTGGATGTGCTCCTGGAACTGGCGCGCCACCAGAAGGTCGATCTTCTGAAAATTTCCATCCTCGACCTGGTTGAGCAATATCTTGCCTTCATGGCGGAAGCGCGCCGGCTTCGGCTCGAACTTGCGGCCGATTATCTCGTAATGGCGGCCTGGCTCGCCTACTTGAAGTCGCGCCTGTTGCTGCCCGAGGAGGAAGAGGATGAACCTTCCGCCGAGGAAATGGCGGCGCGGCTCGCTCATCAGCTCCGCCGGCTCGAAGCCATGCGGGAAGCCGCCGCGCAACTGATGGCGCGCGACCAGGTCGGCCGCGATGTGTTCGTCCGCGGCGCGCCGGAAGGCATTCGGGTGACGCGCAAGGCGCTTTACGATGTGACGCTTTACGAGCTCTTGAAGGCCTATGCCGAGCAGAACGTCCGCAGCCGGGTGACCCGGATTCATATCCCGCGGGTCAACGTCTACTCGCTGGAGCAGGCGCTGGAGCGCCTTGAAGCGATGATCGGCCAGGCTGTGGAATGGACCACGTTGCAGCATTTTCTGCCTGAAATTCTGCCAGAGATTCCGGGTGAGGGGGGGCGGACCATGAAATCGGCCACCGCCAGCATGTTTGTGGCGTCGCTGGAACTGGCGCGCCAGGGCAAGGCGGATCTGCGTCAGGCCGAGGCTTACGGGCCCTTGCAGTTGCGCGCCCGGCACCCCGAGTGAATGCGACCAGTGATTGGGAACGGAGTAACCAGGGAATGGCGGACCAGTTCGCCCGCATGATTGAAGCGCTGCTGTTTGCCTCGGCCCGGCCCCTCGGCATCGAGGAGCTCAATGACCGGGTGCCCGACGACGTCAATGTGGCGGATGTTCTGGGCACCCTCGCGGAGCACTACGCCGGGCGCGGCATCAATCTGGTGGAATTGGGCGGCAAGTGGATGTTCCGCACCGCCTCCGACCTTGCGTTCCTGTTGAGAAAAGAACTCGAGGAGCCGCGCCGGTTGTCCCGCGCAGCGGTCGAGACGCTGGCCATCGTCGCCTACCACCAGCCGGTCACCCGGGCCGAGATCGAGGACGTGCGCGGCGTGTCGCTGTCCAAAGGCACGCTCGATGTGCTGATGGAGGCGGGCTGGGTCAAGCCAAGGGGGCGCAAGCGGAGCCCCGGCCGGCCGGTGACCTACGGCACAACCGAGGATTTTCTTGTCCACTTCGGGCTCTCAAGTGTCAAAGACCTGCCCGGGCTCGAGGAATTGAAGGCGGCGGGCCTCCTCGACAACGTCAATATCGGCATGGTCGATTTTTCTGTCGACGGCGATGAGGAGGAGGACCAGCCGGACCTGCCGGAATTGGAAGATGCGGCGGAGGAAGAATCCTAATCCGCCGACAAACGGAATCATTTCCCTCTTCCCGCAACTTGGTCTAAACATTGCGGCAGGCCGGGCATTTTGCCAAACTGCGCGCCAAGTGCGGGTACTGTACCCGACCCTTTTTAAGCGGAGCAAATAGATGAGTCCCAGTTTCCTGCAAATTCTGATTGTCGTTATCCTGATCGTATTGCTGTTCGGGCGCGGCAAGATTTCCGACCTCATGGGCGACATTGCCAAGGGCATCAAGAGCTTCAAGCAGGGCATGGCTGAAGACGACAAGCCCGAGCGGCGGGAGCCGCCCAAGAATATCACGCATGAGAACATCACGCATGAGAAGCCCGAAACGGCTTCCGAGCATGAGGGCGAACACAACAAAACGAGCTAATCCTTCATGTTCGACGTTGGCTGGAGCGAGATTCTGGTGGTCGCCATCGTGGCCATCGTGGTGGTGGGGCCCAAGGACCTGCCCAAGTTTCTGAGAGCCGCCGGCCGCGTTGTCCGACAGGTGCGTCAGATGGCGCGGGAGTTTCAGGGCGGCATCGAAGAGTTTATCCGCGAAGCCGAGCTGGACGACGTCAAGAACTCGATCCACCATGTGAGCAATTACGATCCCGAGGCCCGCGGCGACACCGTCATCGATCCTACTGGCGGCGCCGAGGCCCTGCCCAACGCGATGTCCCCTGATATATCCGAAGACGCCTCTGAGGACGCGCCCGGCAACACGGATACCGCAGCCGGAGAGAGCGAGGACGAAAGCCCGGATACCGCTGGCGAGACGCCCGATGCGGCGCCCCGAAAGGGCGCGCTCGATGACGGCAAGGGAGATGGGGGGTGAGCGATGACGACGAACTTGAGGAGAGCAAGGCTCCCCTCTTGGACCATCTGATCGAGCTCCGCCAGCGCCTGATCCGGTCGCTGATCGCGCTGACCATCGCGTTTCTGGTCTGCTATTATTTTGCCGGTAACATATACGAATTTCTGGTCAGGCCGCTGGCCGAAGTCCTTGGCCCCCATTCCGGCCACCGCATGATCTACACCGGCCTTCACGAGGCGTTCTTCACCTATGTGAAGGTGGCGTTCTTTGCCGCGATTGTGGTGACGTTCCCGATTATCGCCATCCAGATCTGGAAATTCGTGGCGCCGGGCCTTTACAAGAACGAGCGCCGGGCCTTTCTGCCGTTCATGTTTGCGACCCCGATCCTGTTTATCGCGGGGGCGGCGCTGGTCTACTATTTTATCTTTCCGGCGGCGTGGAAATTTTTCCTGAGCTTCGAGCGCCCGCCGGGTCCCGACATGCTGCCCATTGAGCTTGAGGCCAAGGTCAACGAATACCTGTCGCTGGTCACGCTCTTGATGTTTTCCTTTGGCCTTGCCTTCCAGCTTCCGGTGCTCCTGGTGCTGCTCGGCCGTGCAGGGCTGATTACGGCCGATACGCTCGTCGAGAAACGAAAATACGCCATCGTCATTACCTTCGCCGTCTCGGCGGTGCTGACCCCGCCCGATCCGTTTTCCCAGATCGGAATGGGCCTTTCCATGATGGCCCTCTATGAAGTATCCATTTGGATAATCCGACTCTCCGAGCGAAAGCGACGACGGCAAGCCAGCGATATCAACACCCTAACCAGAAAAGACTAAATGTTTGATATCAGAGCGATACGGGACAACCCCGAGCTGTTTGACGCGGGCTGGCGCGCCCGCGGGCTCGAACCCCAGGCGGCCCGCGTCATCGAGCTTGATGCCTGGCGGCGCGATTGCCAGACCGAGTTGCAGGAGCTTCAGGCCCGGCGCAATGAAATCTCCCGCCTGATCGGCCAGCGCAAGGCCCAGGGCGAAGACGCCGATGACCTGATTGAGGAAGTGGGCGAGATCAAGACCCGCATGCCCGAGTTGGAAGAGCGCGAGCGCACACTTGGCGAGGACCTGAACGGTTTACTCACCGGCCTGCCCAATATCCCGGCGGAAGACACGCCGGTGGGCGAGGATGAGTTCCGCCAACCGCGAGGTCAGGACCTGGGGCAAGCCTGGTGAGTTCGATTTCGATCCGAAGGAGCACTTCGAAATCGGCGAGGCGCTGGGACAAATGGATTTTGAGCGGGCAGCAAAGCTCTCGGGCTCGCGCTTTGTCGTGCTGACCGGCGATCTGGCCCGGCTTGAGCGCGCGCTTGGCGCGTTCATGCTTGATCTGCACACCGGCGAATACGGCTATCGCGAGGTCTCGGTGCCGCTTCTGGTGCGCGACGCGGCCATGTTCGGCACCGGGCAATTGCCCAAATTCGCCGAGGATTTCTTCCGCACCCAGACCGAACATTCGCTGATACCGACGGCGGAAGTGCCGCTCACCAACCTTCATCGCGAGGAAATCCTGGACGAGGAGGCGCTGCCGTTCAGATACACCGCGCTTACCCCGTGTTTCCGCTCGGAAGCCGGGGCGGCGGGCAAGGATACCCGCGGCATGATCCGCCAGCACCAGTTCATGAAGGTGGAGATTGTCAGCGTCACCACGCCGGAGATCGCCGAGGATGAACTGGAACGCCTCACCGGCTGCGCCGAGGAGGTGCTGCGCCGGCTCGATCTGCCGTACCGGGTGATGCAGCTTTCCACCGGCGATATGGGGTTCTCGGCGCGCAAGACCTATGACCTCGAGGTGTGGCTGCCGGGGCAGGGCGTCTATCGGGAGATTTCAAGCTGCTCCCACTTCGGCGACTTTCAGGCCCGGCGCATGAACATGCGCTGCCGCGGTGCGGGCGAGAAGAAGACGCGCTTCGCCCATACCCTGAACGGGTCCGGCCTTGCGGTCGGGCGCACGCTCATAGCCGTGCTTGAGAATTACCAGCAGGCCGACGGCAGCGTGGCGATCCCGGAGGCGCTTTGGCCCTATATGGGCGGGCAGAAAGTGATTGCCGCCGATGGCTGAGCCGTATCGTATCCTGATCACCAACGATGACGGCATTCATGCCTATGGGCTCGATGTGCTCGAAGCGATGGCGCGCACCGTCAGCGACGACGTCTGGGTGGTCGCGCCCGAGTTCGAACAAAGCGGCGCGGGCCATGGCCTCACGCTCTCGGAACCCTTGCGCATCCGTCAGGTCGAGGAAAAGCGCTATGCCGTGCAAGGCACGCCCACCGACTGCGTGATGCTGGCGGTGCACAACATCATCAGGGACCGGCGGCCGACGCTGGTGCTCTCGGGCGTTAACCGGGGGGCGAATCTCGCCGAGGATGTAACCTATTCGGGCACCATCGCTGGGGCCATGGAAGGCGTGCTGTGCGGTATCCCCTCGATTGCCTTCAGTCAGACCATCCGCAAAGGGGACGAGCAGGAAAACTGGAAGGTGGCTGAGAAGTTCGGGCCCATGGTGCTCGCGCGGCTCTTGGAGACGGGCTGGGACCGGGGCGTGCTGATCAACGTGAACTTCCCGCCCTGTGCGGTCGGTGAGGTCAAGGGGATCGAGGTCACCCGCCAGGGATTCCGCGATGAGAGTGATGTCATCGTGGACGAGCGGGTGGATGCGCGCGGCGTTCCCTACTACTGGTTCGGTCTCCGGCGCGCTTATGGCGACCCCGAGGAGGACACGGACCTCTGGGCGGTGCGGGACAACCTGATTGCGGTCACGCCACTGCATCTCGACCTGACCCACTACGACATGCGTGAACGGCTCGAAGCGCCCCTTAAGACAAGGTTCTGAGTGACGCCGGTGGAGACGCATGATCCTGCCAAAATCCAGTTGATCATGGAGCTGCGCCGCGGCGGCATCCATGATTCGCGCCTCCTCAATGTCATCGAAACCCTGCCCCGGGAGCTGTTCGTGGAGCGGCCGTTTCGGGCCCGCGCCTATGAGAATGCGGCGCTGCCCATTGCCAGCGGCCAGACCATCAGCCAGCCGTTCGCGGTCGCCTTCATGACCCAGGCGCTTGGGCTGGGACCCCGGCTGAAGGTGCTCGAAGTCGGGACCGGGTCTGGCTATCAGGCGGCGGTCTTGTCCAAACTTTGCCGCCGGGTCTACTCGTTGGAGCGCTACAGAAGCCTTCTTGAAAAGGCTGAGGCGCGGTTCGCCGCGCTCAACATCCACAACATCACGGCCCGCCATGGCGATGGCATGAAGGGTTGGCCCGAACAGGCCCCATTCGAGCGGATCCTGGTTACCGCCGCGGCGGCTTCGGTGCCCGAGGGGCTGGTCGATCAGCTTGGGGAGGGCGGCATCATGGTCTTTCCGCTTGAGAAAAGCCCCGGCACGCAGGTCATCATCCGCCTGACCCGGACTGCGGACGGGGTGGAGATGGAGGAGCTTCTGCCCACCCGCTTCGTGCCCCTGGTGGAGGGGGTGGCAGAAGACGCGTAATTGCCTATAGTTCGGGTTATGGCGCGGGCAGGCACGGCAAGAGGGTTTCTTTGGACGGTGATCGGGGCGCTGGCGATTGCCGGTTGCACCTCGGGGGGATATGACGACTATGGCTACCGGGGCCCGGTCTGGGTGGTGCGCAATGCGCCGGTGCCGGTCCCTCATCCCAGTCGTCGACCCCACACGCCGGCCCACACCACCCGCCATCACGCCTCCACCGCGGCGGCGCGCAGCGTCAGGGTCCGCAAAGGCGACACGGTCTACGCCATATCACGGCGCACCGGCGTTTATGTGCGCAGCATTATCGTGCGCAATCATCTGCGCCCGCCCTATCTCCTCAAGCCCGGCGACCGGCTGATAATCCCGTCGGCGGTGGTGCACGTGGTCAGGAAGGGGGAGACCAGCTACTCGATCTCGCGCGCGTACGATGTGGACCTGGCGGAACTGATGCGGCTCAACCGTATTCGCCGGCCCTATACCCTCTATCCGGGCCAGAAGCTCAAACTGCCGTCGCGCGCCACACGTAGTCCAGGCTCATTGCAGCGGGCCGCGTTGCCGACGCCGCCCCACCGTTCGGGCCATGGATTTGCATGGCCGCTCAGGGGCCGCATCGTCTCCGCCTTCGGGCCCAAGAAGGGCGGGCTCCACAACGACGGCATCAACATTGCCGCGCGCCGGGGCGCTGCGGTCAGGGCGTCCGAATCGGGTGTCGTCGCCTATGCCGGCAACGGGCTCAGGGGGTATGGCAACCTCGTGCTGCTACAGCATGCCGGCGGCTGGGTTACCGCCTACGCCCATACCGAGCGCATTCTGGTCAGGCGCGGGCAGAAGGTCGGGCGCGGCCAGAAAATTGCTCTGGCCGGCGAAACTGGCGGGGTCAACACGCCGCAGCTTCACTTCGAGCTCCGCCGTGGGCGCAAGGCGGTTAATCCGCTGGGCTATCTTCGGTGATAGCGGGTATCATGAAACGGCTTCCAGTTCCGGTTGGAGCCAGCCGCCGAGGTCCTCAAGGGCGCGCGCGGACATGGCGGCCTTGCGCTCCCGCTTCTTGACCCGGGTCTCAAGGGGTGGGAACAATCCGAAATTGACGTTCATGGGCTGGAAAGTCTCGGCCTCCGCGCCGCCGGTGATATGACCGAGGAGCGCGCCAAGCGCCGTCGTCGCAGGTGGCGGCGAGATCATGTCACCTGTGCGCTCGGCGGCGGCGAAACGCCCGGCCAGCAGACCGATCGCGGCGGATTCAACATAGCCCTCGACCCCAGTGATCTGGCCGGCGAAGCGAAGCCGCGGGTCCGCCTTGAGCCGGAGCGTTCCGTCAAGGAGCCGCGGGCTGTTGAGAAAGGTGTTGCGGTGAAGCCCGCCAAGGCGCGCAAACCGGGCACCCTCCAGACCCGGTATGGTGCGGAAAATCCCGGTCTGGGCGCCATATTTGAGCTTGGTCTGAAAGCCGACCATGTTGTAGAGCGTGCCGAGCTTGTTGTCCTGGCGGAGCTGGACGACCGCGTGGGCGTGGCCGCCGGTCCGCGGGTTGGTCAGGCCCACCGGCTTCATCGGGCCGAAGCGCAGCGTTTCCCGCCCGCGCTCGGCCATCACTTCGATCGGCAGGCAGCCGTCGAAATAGGGGGTGTCTTTCTCCCATTCCTTGAACTCGGTCTTGTCACCCTCGATCAGCGCGTCGATGAAAGCATTGTACTGGGCTTCGGTCATCGGGCAGTTGATGTAATCCTTGCCATCGCTTCCGGGGGCGCCCTTATCGTAGCGGGACTGGAACCAGGCCACGTCAAAGTCGATCGAGTCGGTATAAATGATGGGTGCGATGGCGTCGAAGAAGGCGAGCGAATCTTCGCCGGTAAGCGCGCGGATTGCGTCGCCAAGTGCGGGCGAGGTCAAGGGCCCCGTCGCAATGATGACCGACGACCACTCGGCGGGCGGCAGGCCGGTTACTTCCTCGCGCCGGATTTCGATGAGCGGGTGGTCACCGAGTGCCTTTGTCACCCGGCCTGCAAATTCGTCCCGGTCGACGGCGAGCGCGCTGCCGGCCGGCACCCGGGCGGCGTCGGCCGCGGCCAAAACCAGCGATCCCGCGCGGCGCATTTCTTCGTGCAGCAGCCCGACCGCGTTGTTGGCCGGGTCGTCGGAGCGCAATGAATTGGAGCATACCAGTTCCGCCATGCGGTCGGTTTCGTGTGCGTCGGTCCCGCGCACCGGGCGCATTTCGTGGAGCATGACGGGCACGCCCGCCCGCGCCGCCTGCCACGCCGCTTCCGATCCGGCAAGCCCGCCGCCGATAATGTGAATGGTGCTGTCAGTCATGGGGTCCTTCTAACCTGTTTCGGGCGCGGGAAGAAGCCGGTTCGGCGGCCGTTTTTTCCCGCCAGCTATCGTTATGGTTAAAAAACGGTTAGGATCAACGTCTCTCTGGGCGCTTGGGGGCGTCCGTCAGAAAAAAGGGAATGCTTCATGAATATCATTTACTTTCTGATTATCGGGGCCTTGGCCGGCTTTCTTGCCGGCAAGATTCTGAAAGGTGGCGGCTTTGGGCTGGTAGGCAATCTGGTGGTTGGCATCATCGGCGCGGTTGTCGGCGGCTTCCTGTTCGGCGTGCTCGGCATCCATGTCGGCAACGGCCTGATCGGTTCTCTGGTGACCGCTGTGATTGGCGCGGTTGTCCTGTTGTGGGTGATTTCTTTCTTCAAGAAGGGCGACGGCGGCGCGCCGGGTGCGTGACGTTCGCTGCCAATGATCAACAACAAACGGCGGGGCCTCAAGCCCCGCCGTTTTCCATTCATGGGATGTAATGGCGTGAGACCGAAACCTCCTGTGCGTGGACTGCTCCAGAGCCCGGGCGGGCGGTTTGCGCGAATCAAAAAATCATGCAACAGTTGAGTGTAGAAGCAAGGGTGCCTACACCTTGGTCAAGAACGCAATACGCTGGGTATTGGCCCATCTGGAGCGGATCGCGCTGCCGGACTCCGGCGCACTGAAATATGCGCCGCTTTTCATTGTCGGTCCGCCACGGTCGGGAACGACGCTTCTCTATTTGCTCCTCGCCCACCGCTTTCGGACAAGCTACATTTCGAATTTTCTCGTCATGACGCCCAAGAGCCCGGTGCTATTGGGAAAAATTGCAAAACCGTTCCATCCGCTGGCAGGTCCCCGGAGCTTCTTCAATCGCTATGGCGAGACCCAGGGATGGCGCGGCCCCAACCAGGGCTACCGGGTCTGGAACGAATGGTTCCCGACGGAGAGGGATTACATACCGCCGGACGAGATTACCTCTGCGAAGCGCCTTGGGCTGCGGCGGATGATCGCGGGAATCGAAGCCATTGGCGGCGGCCCGTTCGTCAACAAATGGCAGCGCAATGCGGCACGGATCGAGGCGCTCGATACCATCTTTCCCGAGGCGTTGTTTGTGCGCGTGACCCGAGACCCGGTTTATATCGCCCAGTCCCTGCTCAAGGGCAAACTCGAATTGAATGGTGACATTCACCGGTGGTATTCGGTCCGTCCATCAGAAATGCCGCCCGTCGCAGACCTTTCGCCGACTGAACAGGTGTCCTATCAGGCCGTGCTGATCGATCGTCAGATCGAACGCGACCTCTCGCATCTCGGAAAGGGCCGCTCCTTCACCCTGGGTTACGAGGACCTGTGCGCCAACCCCGCAAAAATATTGGATGACATGGCCGCGTGGTATGCCGCGCAAACCGGCTGTCATCTTGATCTTGTCAATCACCAATTGCCCAGCCTCTCTGCGCACAAGGGCTCAGGGGTCGGCGATGACCTGGATGCCAAGATTGCCGAGGTCTGCTCCCGGCTGAAGGCTTAGGGTCCAGACCCTAGGCCTTGCTGTAATCGAGGCCGATATCCACGGCCGGGGCGGACTGAGTGATGCGGCCGACTGAAATATAGCCGACGCCGGTCTCGGCGATCGCCGCGATGGTCTCCAGCGTCACCCCGCCCGAGGCCTCGAGCGCGACCCGGCCGGCGGCAAGCGCGACGGCGTCGCGCAACGCATCAAGGCTCATATTGTCGAGAAGCAGCCGGTCGGCGCCGGCGGCAATGGCTTCTTCGGCCTGGGCCAGCGTGTCGCACTCCACCGTAATGCCGATGGCGCTGGCGCTGGTATCGATCGCTTTGGCCGCCTTGACAGCAGCCGCCACGCTGCCGACCCGGGCGATGTGATTGTCCTTGATCAGCACGCCGTCGTCGAGCCGCATGCGGTGGTTATGCCCGCCGCCCATACGCACCGCGTATTTGGCGAGTTTGCGCAGGCCCGGAATGGTCTTGCGGGTGTCGAGGAGCTTGGCCTGCGTGTGGGCGATCCGGTCCGCGTAAGCGCGGGTCAGTGTCGCAATGCCGGAGAGATGCTGCAAGATGTTGAGCGCCGTGCGCTCCGCCGTCAGCACCGCGCGCGCGTTGCCGGTGATCCGGGCGATGATGGCGGCCGCGTCCAGCCGGTCGCCGTCCTCGGCGAGGCCTTCAAAGGTGCAGTTGGGGTCGCAGGCGTGGAACGTGGCGGCCGCCAGCGGCAACCCGGCCAGCGTCAGGGGTTCCCGCGCATTCATGGTTGCGGTGAGGCTGAGATCCTCAGGGATGGTGGCGCGGCTGGTAAGGTCACCGTCGCCTATGTCTTCGGCCAGCGCCTGTGCGACCACGCGCTCAATCTCTGCCTTGTCGATCATAGCCGTCAGGAGACCATGGCGGGCCGCGCAGCATCGGGCCGGTTCTGCGCCATCGGCGGCGACATTTCCAGCATCCGTTCGAGCGGCCTCAATGCCTTCAGGCGAATGTCCTCGGGCAGGATAATCTCCGGCTTTTCGTCACGGAGCGCCAGATAAAGCTTTTCCATGGTGTTGAGCGCCATGAACGGGCACATGTTGCAGTTGCAGTTACCGTCGGCGCCGGGCGCGCCGATGAAGGTCTTGTCGGGTGCGGCGATCTCCATCTGGTGCATGATATGGGGCTCGGTCGCGATGATGAAGGTTTTGGCCTCGGAGCCGAGCACGAACTTCAGGATCGAGGAGGTCGAACCCACATGGTCGGCCAAATCCAGGATGTGGTCCGGGCATTCGGGGTGGGCGGCCACCGGCGCGTCGGGATATTGCGCCTTGAGCTTGATCAGTTCTCGCTCGGAAAACCGCTCATGGACGATGCAGGTGCCGGGCCACAGCGTCATCTTACGCCCGGTCTTGCGTGCGATATAGCCGCCAAGATGGCGGTCCGGCGCGAACAGGATGGGCTGATCCTCGGGGATCTGGTTGATGATGTATTCGGCATTCGACGAGGTGACGATGATATCGGTGAGCGCTTTCACCTCGGCCGAACAGTTGATGTAGGTGAGCGCGATGTGGTCCGGGTGCGCCTCGCGGAACTTGGCGAACTCGTCGGCCGGGCAGCTATCCTCGAGGCTGCAACCCGCTTCCATGTCAGGCAGCACCACCTTTTTCTCCGGGCTCAGGATCTTGGCCGTTTCCGCCATGAATCGCACGCCGCAAAACGCGATGATATCGGCGTCGGTGGCGGCGGCCTTGCGGGCGAGGTCGAGGGAATCGCCGACAAAGTCCGCAATGTCCTGGATTTCCGGGTCCTGGTAGTAGTGGGCCAGGATGACTGCGTTCTTTTCCGTCCTGAGCCGGTTGATCTCGGCCTCAAGGTCAAGGCTCGGGTCAACAAGCGGCCGCAATGGCTGCGCCGCACCCGGAATATCAATGGTTTCAGTGCTTTCGGTCATCGGTCCTAAGTATCCCACAAAACTCTTATTGTCATATATCTTTCATCTGCCACAGAATTCAAGGCAAGCCTATATTTGTGAGGCGTCACTGTCGGGCCCGCTCGCGCGTCATCTTGTCGGGGTATGTCATCCCGGAACGGACTATGGGGCCGAGCGATGGTCAATTTACGTGAACTGACCCGGAATTTGCGGGATCAAATTCAAGGCGGAGTTCCGCCGGCTGTTCCCACTCAAAGGTGCGGCGGCCGTCCCAAAGGCCCCCCCGGCGGTTTCATCGTTCGGCCGAAACCGGCTTATAGATCGGGTGTTCGGATCGCTCAAAGGGAAAGGCCAGGCGTCCGGCGATCCGGCCAGCGACGCGACGGCGCTGTTGTACGACGATGTCAGTGCACAGCTGACCGACCGCTTCGGTCCGCGCAGCACCGCGCTGGTGCCGGTTCTTCTCGCGCGTGCTGAATTCGAAGCGGGACGCGGGCGGAAAAGCCAGGCCCGGAATGCCGCGGCGGCGGCCCGTTCGATCATGCTGGCCCAATGGGGGCGAAACCATCCCTTGTGGCCGCTGGTGGAGGCGCGCTACGACGCGATCACGGCGCCAAAGCACGATCAGCCGGGCAGGCGGTAGCGGCTCCCTGCCGTCGGCGGCCTGTCCGTCTCGACCCGCCGGGTTTCGGCCATATGGATCAGATGGGCGAGCACGGACCGCCCGGCGGCGGGGTGGAGGTATGCGGGCACGTCGGCATAGATCCGCGCGACCATGTCGGGGATCGTCTCAATGCCACCGGCAATACAGGCCAGAATTTCCGCTTCGCGTTGCTCGCGGTGGCGGATCAGCGCTTCCACATAGGGTTTGGGGTTCCGGATCGGGGCGCCATGGGTCGGGTAATAGATCTCGTCGGGCCGCGACAAGAGGAGCTTGAGGCTGCGCATATAGGCGGCCATGTCACCGTCGGGCGGCGAGACCACGGTGGTTGACCAGCCCATCACATGGTCGCCGGGAAACAGCGCCTTTTCTTCGCGGAGCGCGTAACAGATATGGTTGGACGTGTGGCCCGGCGTGTGCACCGCTTCGATGGTCCAGCCGTCGCCCTCGATCACGTCGCCGTGGCGCATCGTGACATCCGGCGTGAAGGCGCGGTCCGCCCCTTCCTCGACGTCGCTGTCGTCGCCCCGGCCGGTGGCATGGGGGCCGAAGGCGTAAATCGGCGCACCGGTGGCGGCCTTCAGCGGGGCGCTTGCCGGCGAATGATCGCTGTGGGTGTGGGTGACGATGATATGGCTGACCTCTTCGCCCGCGAGCGCAGCTTTCAGCGCCGAGACGTGGCTTTCCAGGTCCGGGCCCGGGTCGATCACCGCCACCTTTCCACGCCCGACGATATAGGTGCCGGTGCCGGTAAAGGTAAACGGGCTCGGGTTCTCCGCCACGATCCGGCGGACGAGCGGACTCACTTCCTCCACCGCGCCGTAGACGGGATCGAAGTTGCGGTTGAAAGCAATAGGGGTGGTCATTTGTCAGTCGGTCTGCCGTCAGGGCCGATGCGTTTGCGCACACGTCGCAGGACCAGCCAGATCACAAGAATCACCAGGGGCACGCTGGCACCCATGATCAATTTCGGGTCGATCGTCATTCCGTCGGCTTCTGCTGCTTTGGCCAGATAGCCGATAAGGCCCACCGAATAATAGCTGATGGCCGCAATCGACAGGCCTTCCACCGTTTCCTGAAGGCGGATTTGGGTCTGCGCCCGCCGGTTCATCGAGGCCAGAAGGTCCCGGTTCTGGCGCTCGAGCGCGGTGTCGATGCGCGTGCGCATCAGGCTCGAGGCCCAGGACGCGCGCTGCGACAGGTCGTCGAGCCGCAGGGTAAAGGACTTCGCAGGTCCGGACCGCCGGGGTCAGCCGCCGTTCGGTAAAATCGGTCAGCGTCTGGAAGCCGCGCACGCGCCTGACATCAAGCTCTCCGAGCCGGTCGGAGACGATATTGGCGTAAGCGCGCGTCGCGCTCATGCGATAGCTCGTCTCGGCCGATATTTTGGAAAGCTCCGCGGTCAGCGCCGAGAGTTCTTCCAGGAGCTCCTCATCCTTTTCGCGGCTGCCCGCAATCTCACTGCTCAAATGCGCGAGCCGGCGCTCGAGCTCGGACACCCGGGGCGTATAACTCTGCGCCAAAGGCAGTCCGAGAAGGGCAATTTTGCGATAGTTGCCAAGGTCCTGCAGGCGCTGCACTAGGCGCGACGTATCCCGGCCGACGAGGCCACGGTCGTGGATGAGCAGGCGGCCAATGCTCTCCTTGTGCAGGCGGAAGTCGGACCAGACGCGCGCCTCGCCACTGTTAACCTCACAGCTTACCAGGTCGGTCTGGCTGAAAAGCCGGGAGAGCACCTCTTCCGAGGGCTCGGGCGTGTTGCGGTCGAGGACGTCGATCTCGGTGCCGCGAAAGATCGTGCCAGGGAGGTCGTCGATCCAGCCGTCCGGCAACGCGGCCGCAAGCGATTCGGCGAAAGGCTCAGCGATCGGGTCCTGCCTGATGAAGGTCCAGGTGGTGAATTCGGTGTGGCGCTCCCAGACGAAATCCATATCGCCGAGCCGGACAACGAAATAGCGGCCGTTTTCGGGCGGCGTCACACCGTAGTGGCGGCAAAGCTCGTCGGCGTGGGCGCGGTCGGCGTCGGCGCCCTTTTCATCCGACAGGGTAAGAAACTGGCAAAGCCGGGCCGGCGCTTTGAACGCCGGGAACAGGCGGACATGCATCTCCGCCGTCAGCTGTTTACGCAAGGGGTGGCTTTTGCGGTCGATCAGGTCGACGGTAGCGGTATCCATGGGGCGCTCTGTTCGTTTGTCTTTTGCCCCTTTCTTAAAAGAAAAAGCGGCCTTTGGCGAGGAAGGATTTGGCCTCCGTGCCCGGCAAGATTTCGGTGCGGTCCAAGGGTGATTGTTCCCGGCGCCCGAACCGCGTAAGCTCTGCGTCAATCTGTCCATCAGGGTCCAACGGCTAGGGGGATGCCCATGACCGGTCTGATTTTCCTGTTTGTTTTTGTGGTGGTGCCGCTGCTGTACGGGATCGCCATCTTCAACAAGCTGACCAAGCTCAAGTACCAGGTCGAGGAAGGCTGGAGCGATATCGACGTCCAGCTGCGCCGGCGCTACGACCTGATTCCCAATCTGGTGGAGGCGGTCAAGGGCTATGCGGCGCACGAGCGCGGCACGTTTGAGGAGGTGGTCAAGGCCCGCAACGCCGCCATGGCCAACGAGGGCCCGCCCGAGGAACAGGCGAAGACCGAGAATATGCTGACCGGCGCGCTCCGCCATCTGTTTGCCCTTGCCGAGAATTATCCTGAACTGAAGGCCAACCAGAACTTCCTGTCGCTGCAGAAGGACCTTTACGAGGTCGAGGACAAGATCCAGGCGTCGCGGCGCTATTACAACGGCACGGTCCGGGATAATAACACCTATGTGCGCCAGTTTCCGAGCAACCTGATCGCCAACCTGTTCAGGTTCCAGCCCGCCGAGTTCTTCGAACTTGAAGACGATGCGGCGCGCGCCCCCGTGGCGGTCAAGTTCTGATCCATGCGCAGGCTCGTTCTTGTTGCCCTTCTGGCGCTCGTGGCGGGCGCGGCCCAGGCGGCGGAGCGGATTCTCGATTTCGAAAGCCGCATCCGCGTTCGAGTCCGATGGCGCGCTCCTCGTGACCGAGGCGATCACCGTCAATGCCGAAGGCCGGAATATCCGCCATGGCATCTACCGGGACTTCCCGACCGACTATCGGACACCCGAGGGGCGTACCGTACATGTGGGGTTCAAGCTCCTGGGCGTGACTCGCGACGGGCGGTCCGAGCCGCACCACATCGCGTCGCGGAGCAACGGCATCAGGATTTACGCCGGGGATAAGAACCGCTTCGTCAGCCCCGGCGAGCACCATTATACCATCACCTATCGCACCACCCGCCAGCTCGGCTATTTCAAGGATAAGGACGAACTCTATTGGAACGTGACCGGTAACGACTGGATCTTCCCGATCGACCGGGCCCGGGCGATTGTCGACCTGCCCAAGGGGGCGAAGCCTCTCGAGACCGCCTATTACACGGGGGGCCAAGGTGCGAGGGGAAAGAATGCCACCTCTACCTACACCGGGTCCGGCAAGCTGGTGTTCGAGACCACCCGGGGGCTCGGGCCCCACGAAGGGCTGACCATCGCCGTCTCGTGGCCGCGGGGCTTTGTGGCGCGGCCCACCGAGCTGGAGCGCTTCCTCGACCGATGGGGTGGGGCCGACCTGATTGGCCGGGGCCTTGCCGGTCTCCTTGTTGTGCTCGGTCTGTCGCTGGTGATCTGGGTCAAGGTCGGCCGCGACCCGGAAGGCGGCTCGATCTATCCCCGTTATGAGCCCCCGCCCGGGTTTTCGCCGGCTGCCGCGCGCTTCGTTCACCGCATGGGTTTTGATCGCAAGGGGTTTGCCGCGGCGCTCGTCAACCTCGCGGTCAAGGGCGCGCTCCGGATCGAGGAAGACGATGACGGGCAATTCACCCTCATCAAG
Source organism: uncultured Alphaproteobacteria bacterium (assembly GCA_963746725.1). Lineage (GTDB taxonomy): Bacteria > Pseudomonadota > Alphaproteobacteria > Sphingomonadales > Govanellaceae > J090. The sequence continues at coordinate 21,772 of CAVVCF010000007.1, forward strand.
GCTGGCGACGGCAAGGGTCTCTCCCCTGGCGAGGCTGCTATGGTCGGCGTTCTCTTGCCCGTTGGCATCGATCGCATCGTGATGGAGCAGAAAAATTACCGCACCTTCAAGCGCGCGATCAAGGCGCTGGAGGGCCGGCTTGGGACTGACTATGAAAAGATCTACTTTTTCCGCAACCGGGCCTGGTTGATCCCGGGCGCAGCCGCCTCCGTTCTGGTGGCGCTGTGGGTGGCGCTTGCCCTGCCGGACCCGGGCACTGCCCTCTTCATGACGGTGTGGGTGGCTGTCTGGATCGTCGGTGGTTACGGACTGGTGGCCCGCCTCGGCGGGACCTGGGCGGCGGCGCGCAGCGGTCATCCGCTCACTTTCGTCAGGGCGCTCTTCGCCAGCGCCATCTTGATCCCGTTCACGGCCGCTGTGCTGTTTGCCCTTTATCAGATGCGTGACGCCATGCCGATCCCGGTGATGGTGATCATCGCCCTGCTGTTTGGCGTCAACGTGCTCTTTTACGAGCTGATGAAACGGCCGACCCGGCTCGGACGGCAGGTCGGGGATGCGCTTGACGGCTTCAGGCTTTATCTTTCGGTAGCGGAAAAGGATCGACTCGACCGCGCCCACGAGCCCGAGCGCACGCCCGAACTGTTCGAGAAGTTTCTACCTTACGCCATGGCGCTTGATGTGGAAACGCAATGGGGGGCCAAGTTCAAGGACGTATTGGAGCGCGCCGTGCGCGAGCAGAATTATCATCCCGGCTGGTATGTGGGCTCGCGCGGGTTTTCCTCCGACTTCGGGCATTTTGGCTCTTCCCTTTCAGGCAGTCTCGCCGGGGCGGTTATTGCGTCCGCCACAGCGCCGGGCTCGTCGAGCGGGTCCGGCGGCGGCGGATTTTCCGGCGGCGGCGGCGGTGGCGGTGGCGGCGGTGGCTGGTAGGCCTCGGGCCCGCCCCTTTCTCGTCAAAATTCCATACTAAGAAAAGCGTACAAACCTGACTGAAATCAAGGTTTGAAGATGTGAGCGGGGATACCCATCCCTCCATCACACGGTACAACTATTTAAAGAGGATACGCTCATGACTGCATCAAAGCATCTGTTGACGGCTGTTTCCGCCCTGGCACTAGTGGCCGCGGCAACACCGGTTATGGCCAAGGAAGCGGGAGACTTTCTGGTCCGCGCCCGCGGCATTGTCGTCGAGCCCAATAAATCCGCCGATATTTCGGTTATCGGGGGTGACGTAAATATAGACACAAAGGTGATGCCGGAGCTCGATTTTTCCTACTTCTTCACCGATAACATCGCCGCCGAGCTGATTTCTGGCCGTGTCGCCCCACAACATCACGGCGGTCAACACGGCGCTTGGCGATGTGCCGGTCGGAAACACCACGCTTCTGCCGCCGACGTTGACCCTGCAATATCACTTCTTCCCGCGCGAGCAGATCAGTCCCTATGTGGGCGTGGGTGTCAACTACACCCATTTCTTCAGTGTCGATGCCGCTGGCGGAACGGTGACCAGTCTCACGCTCGACGACAGCGTCGGCGTCGCCCTTCAGGCCGGTGTCGACTTCGCCATCGACGACCACTGGATGGTCAACGCTGACTTGAAGCGGGTCTGGATCAACACCAAGGCAAGCCTTAACGGCGGCGCGATCACGGCCAATGTGGATATCAACCCCTGGATCTTCGGTTTCGGGGTCGGCTACCGGTTCTGACGTCTGACGTAGAAAAGCGACAGGCCGCCGGAGCCCTCCTGGGCTCCGGCGTTGCCTTGCCGGCACCAGATCTTGTGTGAATCTTTCATGAAACCGCAAAATTTTCTTGTGCAGGGGCGTGGGCAGGACCTACAGTTGTTCCAGTCATAACTGCTCGGTGGTGAGAGCATTTGGTGGACGACCTACCCACAGGATCTCCTGAACCGGCCCCGTCGGGGGCAGCGACCCCCGCACCGGCACCGCATCCCAGCCCGGAATTTTCAAAGCGCCTCCTGAGAGAGGCGCTTTTTCGTTGGCCGAACGGTAAACCCGCCGTTCAGTCCCCCAACTTGTGTACAGGAGAGAGCCATGGCTAAACGCGCCGCCCGTCGCTCCCACGCGGCCAACCACAACGGACCCAATGTTCACGATTTTGAACCTGCTTCCGGAGGTTGGGATCCCCTGTCTGGCAATGGCCAACGCGACCAGCGCTATATTCGCCACGTGCGCCCGCAAAGCGATAACCAGCGCCAGCTTATGGAGGCTATTGACGCACACAACGTCGTGCTGGCGCTCGGTCCGGCCGGCACCGGCAAGACCTATCTGGCGGTCGCCAAGGCGGTCGAAGCGCTGGAATCCGGAAGTGTCGCCCGGGTGATCCTGTCGCGCCCTGCCGTCGAGGCGGGCGAGAGTCTCGGGTTCTTGCCCGGCGACGTGGAAGACAAACTGGCCCCGTATCTCCGCCCGCTTTATGACGCGCTTTCCGACCGGCTTGGCGGCAAGCAGCTGAAAAAGCTGTTGTTTGACGGCACCATAGAAATTGCCCCGGTCGCCTATATGCGCGGGCGCACGCTCAACAACGCGTTCATCGTGGTGGACGAGGCGCAGAACTGCACCTACGGACAGATCAAGATGCTGCTGACCCGGCTCGGCTGGCATTCCACCATGGTGGTCACCGGCGACCCTGAACAGACCGATCTGCTGCCCGGCATGTCGGGACTGGGGGATGTCGCGGAGCGTCTGGACCGGGTGGAGGATGTAGCGGTCATCAGGCTTGGCGACCGCGACATCGTGCGCCATCCGCTGGTGGCGTCCATGCTGACGGTGATCTAGCGCGATTTCATTTCCGCGACGGGAAGCTCGCTGGCAGAGGCAGCGTCGTCGTGCTTTTGTTGCATTTGAGCACGAAGCTGGTGTTCACGGACCGTACCGCCGAGATTTGCATCAGGACGCCGCTCAGGAACATTTCATAGTCGGCCATGCTGGGGGCGATGACTTTCAGAAGGTAGTCATACTCCCCGCTGGTGGAGAAGCATTCGAGCACGAAATCCTGGGCCTGAATGGCGGCATTGAACTGCTGCACGGTCGAGCTGTGGTGGTTTTCCAGGCTCACGTGCGCGAACGCGGTCAGGTGAAGTCCCACCTGTTCCGGATCAAGAAGTGCGGCATAGCGGCGGATCGCGCCATCCTCCTCTAGCCGGCGGACCCGGCGCCAGCACGGCGACGGCGACAATCCCACGCGCTGGGCCAGGTCATGGTTGGAAATCCGCGCGTTCTGCTGCAACGCGGTCAGAATTTTGACGTCCATGGGGTCGAGGTCCGCCACTGCGCTCTCCTTAAGCAAGATCATTTCTCTTTTCGCCTGTGACCGGGGTCACAGACCTCACATTCTTTACGTCTTATAAAAGGAATTGCCCAATGATGGAAAGGGCAGACGGGCAATGATCGATTTGACAGTCCGTCCGCCATGAGCTAGAAGCAGAAACATGACACACGACCTTAAACGAATGCGGATAACCCGAATTACTGGCCCGGCCCTGGCGTAGGGTCGGGAAGAAACTCGACTGGTTATCCCTTTATTCGTTTAAGAGAGGTGCGTGTCATGTCCACGCCGAATTTTTCAGAATCATCGTCTGTCCACCGATCCACGGCCTGCTTTTCGTTGCGCGCCGAAGCGGATCCCGCCACGCTGTCACGCGTGATCGAATATTTCGCAGTGTTGAACGTGGTCCCTGACTCCGTGAAGGCGCGCCGCTTCAACGGCGGCTCTATGGTTATCGATCTGAAGGTGAGGGGTCTGTCTGACGACCGCATTGACATCATCACCCACAAGCTGCGCTCGCTGGTGCTGGTGCATGGGGTGACGGTGGAGGTGTTTGCTGCGGGCTGCGACCTTGAGGACTACTGGCTGGCGCATTCCGCGTAGCGGTAAAATGCAGTTGAGAAGTTTCTATGGACGTGTTTTTCATTCATGCGCTGGTGACCCTGTTTGTGGTCATCGATCCGGTGGGTCTGGTGCCCATGTTCGGGATTCTGACTGCAGAGGGAGATGCCCCCTATCGGCGTCGCATGGCGTGGCGCTCGGTGGTGATCGCCACTGTGGTACTGGTCCTGTTCGCCTTCGGCGGACCGGGCCTTATGGGCGTGTTCGGGATCACCATGCCGGCGTTCCGGATCGCCGGCGGTCTTCTGCTGTTTGCCATTGCCTTCGAGATGCTGTTCGAGCTGCGCACCAAACGCCGGAGCGGCCATGCGTCCGCGACGGCGGAGGACCATCACGGTCCCGAGGATGTGTCCGCCTTTCCGCTGGCGATCCCGTTTCTGGCCGGGCCCGGGGCCATCACCTCGATCATTCTGCTGATGGGGATGGCCGGGGGTGCACCGGCAAAAATCGGTTTGCTGTTTGCCGCTCTCGCTGCGGTCATGGTGGTTTGCCTGGTGCTGTTCCTGGCGAGCGGCCGGATGATGGGCCTGCTGGGAGAAACCGTGACGACCGTGGTGACACGGATGCTCGGCCTGGTGCTGGCGGCGCTCGCGGTTCAGTACGTCATCGACGGGGTCAGGGAGACGGTGGCGCTGGTGTAGCCGCGTACACGACCTCGCCGTCAAGCCGCTCCATCCGCACGCCATCGAAGGCAAGGCCTTCCTCGATGAAGGCTGCGCGCGCGGCGCTTTCAAGATAGGCGTCGAGCGCCGCGCGGCTTTCCAGTTCATAGAGGGTCAGGTGGCCGCGCCAGCCTTCTGCGTCGCGCTGCGAAAGGGCAATTCGCCGCCCGCTCAAAAAGCCGGGCTCGGCCACCACTTCGCGGATGTGCTTTCCGTCGAGCCATTCAATAAAGGCCGCCTCGCCCTCGGCCGACGTCCAGGCGAGAACGCTGTACACGGCCTTGGCTTCACCGCCCACGAAACGCCTTCAGACTTTTAATAAGCTTCCGGTTCTCGTCGTCCCTGCCGATGGTGATGCGCAGGCACTGGGGCAGGCCATAGCCGGCCACCGGGCGGGCGATGATACCGTCCCGGCGGAGGTAGGCGTCGGCCGCCCTCGCTTCGTCCGGGCCGCCCGGGAAGTGGGCAAGGACGAAATTGCCGACGCTCGGCGTGACTTTCAGGCCCAGCGCCTCAAGCTCTTTCTTCAGCCAGGGCAGCCAGGTGTCGTTGTGCGCCTTCGCTTTGGCGAGATGCTCCTTGTCGCCAAGGGCGGCAATCGCCGAGACCTGGGCCAGCGTGGTGACTGCAAAGCTGTAACGGACTCGGCGAATCACGTCGGCCACGGACGGCGGGCAATAGCCCCAGCCGACCCTAAGCGCGGCGAGCCCATAGGCCTTTGAAAAGGTTCGGGTGACCACCACATTGGCGTCGCCCTCTTCCACCATGCCGAGCGCGCTTTCATAATCCGGTCGGTCCACATACTCGGCATATGCCTCGTCAAGCACCAGGAGCACGCCGCGGGGCAGGCCGTCGCGCAGGCGGCGGACTTCCGAGGCGGTGATATAGGTGCCGGTCGGGTTGTTGGGATTTGCGAGAAACACAACCCTGGTGCGCGCTGTGACGTGATTGAGGATCACATCCACATCGGTGTGATCCACAGACTGCGGCGCTTCCACCGGGGTGGCGCCCGCCCCTTTGGCGGCCAGCGGATAGGCGAGGAAACCGTATTGGGGATAGAGCACCTCGTCGCCCGGTCCGGCATAGGCGCGCACCAGGAGGTGCAGGAGTTGTTCCGACCCCGCAGTGCAAATGACGCCCTCTACATTGACGTCATAGCTTTTGGCAATGGCATGGCGAAGCGCGGTGGCGTCTCCATCGGGGTAGAGATGCAGTTTGCCGAAGTTGGCCTCGATTGCTTCCCTGACCCTGGACTCGGCCCCAGCGGAGACTCGTTGGATGCCAGCTTGATCGGATCATCAAACCCAGGAACCTTGGATTCGCCCGGCTTATAGGGCGTGATGTCCAGAATGCCCGGACGTGGGAACAGCGCGTTCATGATTTCCCTCGCTCAACTTATGAACAGCATTAGGTCAGAAGGATACAGGACCAGCCTGATCTGTGCATCTATCTTCCCCAGATATACAAAAGAACACAACAATCCGCCCGGAAATGACATTCGGGAGACAGAACCTTACCCGGGTGGCGAGTATTTGACGACCTTCTGGTCAATCGTTCCAAAGATCGTGTTGCCGTCCTTGTCCAGCATTTCGATCCGCACCCGGTCGCCGAACTGCATGAACGGCGTTTTGGGCTTGCCGTCGGCAATGGTTTCCAGCATCCGCACCTCGGCAAGGCAGCAGGAGCCGTTGGACCGGTCGACGTTGGAGACCGTGCCCGAGCCGATGATCGCCCCGGCGCCGAGCGGCCGCGATTTGGCGGCGTGGGCAATGAGCTGGGGGAAATTGAACGTCATGTCGACGCCGGCGTTTGGCGCGCCCAGCAGGCTGCCGTTGAGCGTGACGTGCAAGGGTAGGTGCACCTTGCCGTCCTTCCAGCATCGCGCCAGCTCGTCCGGCGTCACCGCCACGGGCGAGAACGCGCTCGACGGCTTGGACTGGAAGAAGCCGAAGCCCTTGCCAAGCTCGGCCGGGATCAGGTTGCGAGCGAGACGTCATTGACCAGCATCAGGAGCTTGATGTGTCCGCCCGCGCCTCTCCGGGCTTACGCCCATGGGCACATCGTCGGTGATGACCGCGACTTCGGCCTCCATATCGATGCCCCAGTCCTCGCTTTCCATGGGGATGGCGTCGCGCGGGCCGAGAAAACTGTCGGAGCCGCCCTGATACATCAGCGGATCGGTCCAGAAGCTTTCGGGCATCTGGGCGCCGCGGGCCTTGCGCACCAGCTCCACGTGATTGACGTAGGCCGAGCCGTCGGCCCACTGATAGGCGCGCGGCAGCGGGGAAGCGCAAGCCGCTTCATCAAAGTCGAACGCGTCGAGACCACCGTCTTCCAGGCGCTTGGTCGCTTCGCGAAGGCGCGGCTCCATCGTCTCCCACTCGTCAAGCGCCGCCTGAAGTGTGGGCGCGATGTCGGGCACCAAGGCGGCTTTTTTGAGATCTCTGCTGACCACGGCAAGACGACCGTCGCGCCCGCCCTTGAGCGATGCGAGTTTCATATGCTTATCCCCTTAAACAATCCGTGCATTGACAATAGGAAAGGACGGGAAGGCGGATCAAGCCGCCTTCCACGAATTCACATAATCCTTCCATTCGATGACTTCGGCCTCCGCGTCCACGTCGATGGGGCGGCGGGTGTCGATCATCACCGCCACCTCGTCGGTTTCCTTGCGGGCGAACTTCGCACCCTTGGCGAACGCCTTGGGATGCGGCCCGTGGGTGAAGCCGCGCGGGTGGAAAGTGGTCATGCCGGGATGGATATTGTCGCGGCTGAAAAACTCGCCCTTGTGATAGAAGATGAACTCATCGTAGTCGTCGTTATTGTGATAAAACGGCACCTTGAGCGCACCCGGATCGGACTCGATGGGGCGCGGGGCAAAGGTGCACACGACGAACCCGCCTGCCATGAATGTGGTGTGGGCGGACGGCGGCAGGTGATAGCGGTGGCTCATCACCGGGCGGATATCCCGCCAGTTGATCCGAACCACCGACAGGTCGCCTTTCCAGCCCACGGCGTCCAGCGGACTGAACGGATAGATGATGGTGGAAAGCAGGTCGCGGCTTTTGACCACCACGCGCCATTCCTCTTCCGTCTGCTGGGCCTTGAACTTGTCGTTGATTGCCGGCGTGTCGAGGATCGCCGGATCGAACACCGCGTGCGGCCCGAGCATGCCCTTGTCCGGGAGCACGTAGCTCGACCCCGTCGCCTCGACCATCAGGAGATGGGTGTCGGCGCTCGGCTCGAGCCGCCACATGGTACCCCGCGGCAGCACGATATAGTCGCCGTCGCGGTATTCCATCTGGCCGAAATCGCAATAGAGGTCACCTGCGCCCTCATGGACGAACAGCAACTGGTCGCCGTCGCCGTTGCGCACCAGGTGGTCCATGTTCTCGATACATTTCCAGAACCGCACCTTGCAGTCGCCGTTCTCCAAGAGCTTTTTGGCGTCCCATGGGCTAGCGCCGGTGTAGTTCCACTTGGTGGTGTCGAACGCGCGGGGCTGCAGCGGGCCTTCGAACGAGGTCCATGCCGTCGGCGGATGGGCGTGGTAAAGGTGCACGGCCGGGCCGAAGAAGCCCTCCTTGCCCATTTCCCGCTCAAAGGTGCCTTCGGGGAAATCGGCATGGGCCTGGCGGGACGCATTGCCCTCGACTTTGGGGAAAGAAATCCATTGTTTCATCTGGTGGCTCTCCTTAGAAATTGGAGTGTTTCAGCGCGTTTCTATTTGGCTTCGATAACGCCGCGCCGGACCTGGTCGCGTTCCATGGATTCGAACAGCGCGCGGAAATTGCCTTCGCCGAATCCTTCGTCGGCCTTGCGCTGGATGATCTCTATAAAGATAGGCCCGATCACGCATTCCGTGAAGATCTGCAGCAAGAGCTTCTTTTCGCTTCCAGTAGAGCCGTCGAGCAGAAGGCCGCGCTTCTTCAATTCCTCCACCGGCTCGCCATGACCGGACAGCCGTTCCTCCAGCATTTCGTAGTAGGTCTCGGGCGGCGGGGACATGAACGGCGCGCCGGCGGCTTTCAGTTGGTCCCAGGTCTTGAAGATGTCGTCGGTATGGAGCGCGATATGCTGAATGCCCTCGCCATTGTAGCGCATCAGGTATTCTTCGATCTGACCGGTTCCCTGGGAGGCTTCCTCGTTCAACGGGATGCGGATCTTGCCGTCGGGCGCGGTCATGGCGCGCGACGTCAGGCCGGTATATTCGCCCTTGATGTCAAAGTAGCGGATTTCCTTGAAGTTGAAGAGCTTGGTGTAATAGTCGGCCCAGAAGTTCATCCGCCCGCGATAGACGTTATGGGTCAGGTGATCGATCTCCGTGAGCCCGCAGCCTTCGGGATGGCGCGGCGTGTCGGCGAAGAATTCGAAATCGATGTCATAGATGCTGGCGCCGTCCTCATAGCGGTCGATGAGGTAAAGCGCGGCGCCGCCCACGCCCTTGATGGCGGGCAGTTTAAGCTCCATCGGGCCGGTCGGAATCTCGATGGGCTGGGCGCCAAGCTCGATGGCGCGGCGATAGGCCTTGTGCGAATCCCTGACCCGAAAGGCAAGGCCGCAGGCGCTGGGCCCGTGTTCCTCGGCGAAATAGTAGGCCGGGCTTTTGGGTTCGGAATTGACGATGAAATTGATGTCGCCCTGGCGGTAAAGCGTCACGTCCTTGGAGCGATGGCGCGCCACCGGCTCAAAACCAAGTGTCCGGAACGTCTTGTCCAGCACCGCAGGATCGGGTGCGGCGAATTCAACGAACTCGAACCCGTCGGTCCCCATTGGGTTCTCGAACAAATCGGTCATAGCCAGGCCTCGCAGAATTTGAAATTATGGAAAGGGGCGCCGCCTCGCGCGTCCGCCCCTGTTTGACTTATAGTTACGTTTGAAGGTATAATAGTTTCCAGTGAAACTAATTGCAAGACTTTTTTATGCAGCGGCGGAGAACATCGATTGTGGCTGAGACCGGACCCATCCTGACCCTTGAGGCGTTTTTGCCGTATCGCCTGTCGGTGTTGTCAAATACCGTCAGCCGCGACATCGCGCAGCTTTATGCCGAGCGGTTCAATCTGACCATTCCGGCCTGGCGCGTGATGGCGATCCTTGGCCGTTTCCCGGGTCTGTCCGCCAGCGAAGTGGCCGAGCGCACGGCCATGGACAAGGTGGCGGTCAGCCGGGCGGTCGCGCACCTGATCAAGGAAGGCCTGCTGGCGCGCGAATTTGCTGACGAGGACCGCCGGCGATCCGTCCTCGCGCTGACCGATGATGGCTGGTCGGTCTACGGGAAAGTCGTACCACTGGCTCTTGACATGGAACAGCGTCTGCTGGCCTCGCTCACGGCCGAGGAACAGGTTGTCCTTGACCGGCTTATCGCCAGACTGATGGATCGCGCCCTCGAAATGGCCGATGAATCCGATTCCGAAAAAGCCTACGGCGCGGTGCTCTGATCGCTTTTGGAGGCGGCGACAGTTTTGATGGTCCAGTCCACCAGTTTGGTCGTCGCGCTCTCGTTGGCGCGGTCAAACGCCGCAATGATATCCTGAAGTTTATCGGATCCCACCAATTCCTCGACGCTGATCAGCCTGGTTCCGGCCAGATGGAGCGGGCGCGTTGCAAACAGCTTGCCCATGATCGAAATGTGCACGACAGGGGAGCCTCCGCCGGTGTAATCGGCATTGAAGGCGCGCAAGTCCGTGCTTAGCCGATAGTTTGCGGCGAGCGCCATGGACTCTCCGCCCACATCGCGGAAGGCGCCCGTTCCCTCAAATGATGTCATCAGCAGGGTCTGGACCATTTTGGGTGCGCGGTCGACCCACTTCGCCCCGGCATAATAGTTTATTTCCCGCGCCTCGGGCATCAGCGCAATGCCCTGGGTATCAAAGGCGGCAGACGTCTTGGGCTCCTCGACCATAAGGGCCATGTCGGGAAAGGTGGTGGGTGCGGCGAGACCGCTGGCAGAAGTCAGTGCATATAGGTTCGCCGGCTTCCCGCCCGACAGATTCACAAGCGGACCGCAGGCCGCAACGGCAGCAGCGGTCAGCAGGAAAAGAACGGTGCGGGCTTTGTCCTGCCACCCGCGCGAACGGCCTTCGGTCCTCATTTCGCCTTGTACTCCGGTTGTTTGCCGTGGAACAGAAACGCGCTCGGATTACGCTCAAGTTTTTCGGCGATCCGCGACAGTGTCGCTGCCAGGCGCCGGGTTTCCGACACCATTTCGGAAATTTCCGGCAGCGTGTTGTTGGTAAATGTATTGACCGGGCCCTGGGCATCGGTGACGACGCTGTCCAGATGATTGGACAGTTGCTCAATCGAATTCGCCGTCTTGCTGATGTTGGTCAGGGCCTGATTGAGCTCCGTATTGACTGTGCCGTTCATCGACTTGGAAAGCTTGTTTAGAGAGACCGCAAGCTTGCGGTACTCGACGAGGGTGCTGTCCAGGTTCTTGATAATCGACTTGATATCGTTCTTCTGTTCGGCAACTGCGCCGGTGACGTCGCTCATATTGTGGAGGATCTTGGTGACATAGTCCCGATTCTCCTGACTCAGCAGTTCCTGAATTTGAGTGAGCGTGACCGACGCTTCGCCGATCAGTGTCGGCGCATCAGCAAAAAGCTCGGACAATGGCGACGGGCGCGAGGTAATAACGGCGCGTTCCTCGCCCGGTTTGGGCTTGAGCGGCTTGGCGCTCGAGCCGCCCTCGATCAGGATATAGCCGACGCCGGTGAACCCTTGAGAGTGGAGTGACGCCACCGCGTCCTCGCGGATCGGGGTTTCGCTGTCGACGCTGATGGTCACCACGACGCGGTTAGGCTGTTCGGGATCGATCTTTATGGCGTCGACCTTGCCCACATCGACGCCGTGATAGCTGACCACGCCGCCAACGGAAAGACCGGCCACCGATTCCTGGAAATAGATATCGTACTTCGCGACCTCCTTATCAATGTCGACCTTGACGATCCACATGATGAAGCCAAGGATGGCGACGAATACCAGGAGCACGAAGCTGCCGATCAGGACGTAGTGTGCTTTTGTCTCCATTGCCTCCCGTGCTCCGCCGTTATCTGCTTAATTTCTTATTCAACCGCCACATGGGCGGCCCGGGCGCGCGGCCCGTGAAAATATTCCCGCACCCAGGGATGCTCATTGCGCAGCATATCCTCCATGGTGCCAACGACAATAACATGTTTCTCGGCCAGCACCGCAATCCTGTCGCACACTGCGTGCAGTGTGTCGAGATCGTGGGTCACGAGAAAGACGGTGAGCCCCAACGCGTCCCTGAGTTGCCGGATCAGGTGGTCGAACGCTGCCGCGCCAATGGGATCAAGGCCCGAGGTGGGCTCGTCAAGAAACAGGATTTCCGGGTCGAGCGCGAGCGCCCTCGCGAGCCCGGCGCGCTTGCGCATACCGCCTGAAAGCTCGGCGGGAAACTTGGCGCCCGCGTCCGGCGGCAGGCCGACCATGGAAATCTTGTAGCTTGCGATCTCGTCCATCAGGTCCTGGGGCATCTTCAGGTGTTCCCGGATCGGCACCTGGATATTCTGGGCGACCGTCAGCGACGAGAACAGCGCGCCGTCCTGGAACAGCACCCCCCACCGCGTTGCCAGCGTGCGAAATTCGGCCTCGTCCATGGTGCGGATATCCTGGCCAAGCACTTCGATCTCGCCCGCGACCGGCGTGATCAGCCCGATAATCGCGCGCAGCAGTACGGACTTGCCTGCGCCCGAGCCGCCGACGACCCCCATGATTTCGCCCTTGCGCACGCTGAGATCGAGCCCGTCATGGACCACCTGGGATCCAAAGGCCGTCCTGAGGCCCTCCACCCGGATAACGGTATCAGTGTCGGATTCGTTCACCAATCGCCCTCACTACATATCGATGCTGGAGAAAAAGATGGCGAATAATGCGTCAAGCACGATCACCAAAAAGATCGATTCAACGACGGAGCGGGTGGTGTGCTCGCCCACGCTTTCGGCATTGCCGCGGACCCGCATGCCTTCGAAACAGCCCGCAATGGCAATGACGGCCGCGAAGAACGGCGCCTTGTACATTCCGATCATGAACGTGTCGAGGGTGATTGCGTTATTCAGCCCTCGAATAAAGGCGCTCGGCGATATGTTCAGGGAAAGCCAGGCAAAAATCCCGCCGCCCAGAAGCGCCACGATATCGGAATAGAAGGTCAGTATGGGCAGCATGATCACCAGCGCCAGGACCCGCGGCAGCACCAGCGTTTCGATAGGGTCGATGCCAAGCGTACGCATGGCGTCCACTTCTTCATTCAGCACCATGGTCCCGATCTGGGCGGTAAATGCGCTGCCGGAACGCCCGGCGATCATGATCGCGGTCAGCAGAATGCCAATCTCCCGCAGGATCGAAATGCCGAGAAGGTCGACCACGTAGACTTCGCCGCCGAACCGGCGGAGCTGGAATTCCCCTTGCTGGGCAATCACCACGCCGATCAGGAACGACATCAGGCCGACGATGGGCATGGCCTTAAGGCCCACATGCTCCATATGGTGCACAAGTGACGGCCAGCGCATCCGCCAGGGTTTGACGACGGTCCGGAAAAAGGTTGCGGTTACGAGCCCGGTGTAGCCCACCAGTTCGATGAATGAGTGGAAGGTGTTAACCGCGCCCCGGCCCAGGTCTTCAATCTGACTGATCAGCGAATGGCGCCGTGGAGGCTCGATGGGGCAGGGCGCGTCATGCTCGGAGACCGACTTGATCAGTCCCTGATACGCGTCCGCGACGTTGCTGAAGGCGACCTCGAAGCCCGCATATCTGAGATCGCGCCGGAGCCGGTACAGCAGCCAGGCGCCGGTGGTGTCAAGCGCGGTCAGGCCGCCGAGGTCGATGTCCGTCTCGCGGTCGCCGGGTGGGGACAACGCGTTGAGCGCGCTTGCCAGCGCGGCGCTGTGGTCGATGGTCCATGCTCCGGTGGCGTGAATGACGCGGACGCCATCGCGTTCTTCCACGCGCATTGGCGCTTCATCTTTCAGCACCGGTTTTTGCACAAACGCCCCCACTTGCTGCCTAACGCACGATAACAAAAGACCATACTGGAAAGCGGTTGCCAAGGTCACGCAAATTTGCCGGTGGAAAAAAGGGCGGTTGTCACGGGCCGCCGCCCACGATATGGAAAGTCGGTGTATTGTCCGAACAAGAAGTTGGAGTCCGGTCCCATGGCCTCATCCGTTTCCTACGAGCGAAAAGGCGCGATTGCCGTTCTCACTGCCGACAACCCGCCGGTCAACGCGTTGGGGCAGGCGGTGCGCCAGGGTCTGGTTGACGGTATCGAGCGGGCAGCCGGGGACGAAGCGGTCAAGGCCGTGGTGATCCGCTGTGCCGGGCGCACCTTCTTTGCCGGGGCGGATATCAAGGAATTCGGCAAGCCGCCGCTGGATCCGCCCTTGCGCCGTGTCCACGAGGTTATTACCGCTTCCCCCAAGCCGGTTGTGGCCGCCATTCACGGCACGGCGCTCGGCGGCGGGTTCGAAACCGCGCTCGCCTGCCATTATCGGATTGCCGTGCCCTCGGCCAGGGTCGGCACGCCGGAGGTGAACCTGGGGATCCTGCCTGGCGCCGGCGGCACCCAGCGCCTGCCGCGCGTGGTGGGCGTGGAAAATGCGCTGGAACTGGTGGTGTTCGGCCGGCCGGTGGGAGCGGCCAAGGCGCAGTCGATGGGCGCCATAGACGAAATCGCAGACGGCGAGCTTGAAGCCGCCGCCATCGCCTATGCCGAGCGGCTGGTGGCGAGCGGTGCACCCTTGCGCAAAGTGAGTGATTTGCCGGTGGAAAAGAGTGCCGAGACCGAGGCAACAATTGCAAAATACCGGGCCCGCATTGCCAGGGAACGCCGCGGGTTCTTTGCGCCCGAGCGCTGCATCGATGCCATTGAAGCCGCCGTAAACCTGCCGTTCGATGCAGGCATGGTGCGCGAGCGCGAACTGTTTAACGAGTGCATGGCAAACCCGCAATCGCGCGCCCAGCGCTACGCGTTCTTTGCCGAGCGCGAAGCCGGAAGCGTCCCGGGCATTACCAGGGAAACTCCGCTCAGGGAGATCAAATCGGTTGCCGTGATCGGGGCCGGGACCATGGGCGGCGGTATTGCCATGAATTTTGCCAACGTGGGCCTGCCGGTGACGGTCGTCGAGGTCAATGACGAAGCGCTCGAGCGCGGGCTCGCCGTCGTGCGCCGCAACTATGAGAGCTCGGCCAGGCGCGGGCGGATTTCGGAGGCCCAGGCGGAGGAGCGAATGGGGCTGATCAAGGGCTCCACCGACTATGCCGATCTCGCTGCGGCCGATCTGGTGATCGAAGCGGTGTTCGAGAATATGGACCTCAAGAAAGAGATCTTCGGCAAACTCGATGGGGTCGCAAAACAGGGCGCGATCCTGGCGACCAACACCTCGACCCTCGACGTCAATGAAATTGCCGCCGCGACGGCGCGGCCGGGCGACGTGATCGGTCTGCATTTCTTTTCACCCGCCAATGTGATGCGGCTTTTGGAAGTGGTGCGCGAGGAAAAAACCGGCGACGACGTGATCGCCACCACCATGAAGATGGCGAAACGCATCGGCAAGGTCGCTGTCCTCTCGGGCGTCTGCTACGGCTTTATCGGCAACCGGATGCTCGACGCCTACGCACGGGAGGCGGAGCTGATGCTGCTTGAAGGGGCGACGCCCGCAGAGGTGGACACCGCGCTTTATGACTTCGGCATGGCCATGGGGCCGTTCGCCATGTTCGATCTGGCCGGCGTGGATGTGGCGTGGAAGACGCGCGAATCCCACCGTGACCGTGCGCCCCGGGACCCCATGTACTACCACATCGGCGACCTGATCGCCGAAATGGGCCGCTATGGTCAGAAGACCGGCAAGGGCTATTACAAATATGAGGAAGGAAGCCGAACACCCATCCCCGACCCGGAGGTCGAGACCCTGATCCGGGAACAAGCGAAAAAGCTCGGCATCGAGCAGCGGTCCTTCGATCCGGTCAAGATCGTGGCGCGCTGCCTCTATGCCATGATCAACGAAGGCGCCCGCATTCTCGAAGAGGGTGTTGCGCTCCGGCCCGGTGATATCGACACCGTCTGGCTCAATGGGTACAGCTTTCCGGTCTATCGCGGCGGTCCCATGTTCTTTGGCGGCGAACTGGGCCTCGACAAAGTGCTCGCCGGCATCGACGAGTTCCGGGCGCGCTACGGAGATCGGTTCTGGATGCCGTCGCCCCTGCTCGAGACGCTGGCGAAGGCGGGCAAGACCTTCGCCGACTGGAAGGATATCTAAGTGGCCGCGTCGCCCATCTTCGACTGGTACCATGAGCGCCTCGGTCAGGAGATCGAGGTCAGCGACTGGCTCGCCGTTACCCAGGGCATGATCGACAGTTTCGCCGACCTGACCGGGGACCGCCAATGGATCCACGTGGATGTGGAGCGGGCACAGCGGGAATCGCCCTATGGCACGACCATCGCTCACGGCTTTCTGGTGCTCTCCTTTGCGACCACCTTGTTTGAGCTGACACCGAAGAACCTGCCTGTGGGGCGGGGAATCAATTATGGCATTGAGGGCTTGCGGTTTCCGGCTCCGGTGCGGGCCGGCGCACGGATTCGCGGGCGGCGCACAGTGGCTGACGTCGGCCGGTTGCCCGGGGGCGGCGCCAAGGTCATCAGCAACATCGCCATCGAGGTCGGGGACGAACCGAAACCGGCCTGCGTGTTCCAGTCCATCGTCCTGCTGTTTCCCTGAGTTTGTTAGTCGGCGAATATCATTGACACGAGGCCGCATTCGTCCAAAAATAAAACGATCGTTTGAAACTTTCGTTTGTGCCATACTGGAAAGGCTGGAACTATGTACTTCGAACTGTCGCCGCGTGTTGAAGAATTGCGGCAAAAGCTGACCGCGTTCATGGACGGCCACATCTATCCGAACGAAGAGCGCCGCCGCGCGGAACACGCTGCCCTTGCCGACCGCTGGGAATCGCCGCCCATCATGGAGGAGCTCAAGGCGAAGGCGCGGACCGAAGGTTTATGGAACCTGTTTCTGCCCGAAAGCGAGCGCGGTGCGGGCCTCACCAACCTCGAGTATGCGCATCTCTGCGAGATTATGGGCCGGGTCCACTGGGCACCAGAGGTATTCAACTGCAATGCGCCCGACACCGGTAACATGGAAACCATAGAGCGCTACGGCAACGACGCGCAGAAGGCGGAGTGGCTGGAACCGCTCCTGGAAGGCAAGATCCGCTCCTGCTTCGCCATGACCGAACCCGCCGTTGCCTCGTCGGACGCCACCAACATTCAGGCGGAAATCCGCCGCGACGGCGACGACTATGTGATCAACGGGCGCAAGTGGTGGACCACCGGCGCGCCTGACCGGCGCTGCAAGATCGCCATCGTCATGGGCAAGACCGATCCGGATGCGCCCACCCACCAGCAGCAGTCCATGATCCTGGTGCCGATGGACACGCCCGGTGTGCGCGTCGTCCGCCCGCTCACCGTGTTCGGTGACGACGATGCGCCCCAGGGCCACGCCGAAGTTGCGTTCGAGGATGTGCGGGTGCCGGCGACCAACATCCTCTTGGGCGAAGGCCGCGGGTTCGAGATCGCCCAGGGGCGCTTGGGGCCGGGGCGTATTCACCACTGCATGAGGAACATCGGTCAGGCCGAACGCGCCCTCGAATACATGTGCCGGCGGGTCAAGGCGCGGGTCGCTTTTGGCAAGCCGCTCGCCGAACAGGGGACGATCCGCGCCGATATCGCCATGTCGCGGATTGAGATCGATCAGGCCCGGCTGCTGGTGCTGCGGGCGGCGCACATGATGGACACGGTGGGCAACAAGGCTGCCCGCGCCGAGATCGCTATGATCAAGGTGGTGGCCCCCAACATGCTGCTGCGCGTCATTGACCGGGCCATTCAGGCCCACGGCGCCGGCGGGCTTTCCGAAGATTTTCCCCTTGCTCGTATGTATGCCGACGCCCGCACCATGCGGTTCGTCGATGGGCCCGACGAAGTCCATCGCGACGCCATCGCCAAGCTGGAGCTGCGCAAGTTCGCCTGACCGGGGTCAGTGGGCCTTGGGGTAGGGATGCAGCTCGTCGAGCCCGGCCGAAGTGCCGTTCGCCTGCACGATGCGGGCATGATGGCGTTTCAACCCCCGGGGCTCGGGCACGCCGCATGAGTGCGCGATGATGCCGACCTCCTTCATCATATTGGCGGCGTAGTGTGCGACCCTCACCGTTTTGTCGCCCACCACCAGGCCGCGCTGCAGCCTCGGGTCGTGCGTGGTGACGCCGGTCGGACAGGTATTCTTGTTGCATTGCATGGCCATGATGCAGCCGAGCGCAAACATGAACCCGCGGGCCGAGACCACAAAGTCAGCGCCAACGCAAAGTGCCCACGCCACTGTCGACGGCGTGATCAGCTTGCCGGAGGCGACGACGCGTATCCGGTCCTTGAGACCGGCGGCCATCAATTTATCCACAACGATCGGCAGGCTTTCGGAGATGCAAAGGCCCATGTAATCCATTAGGCTCATGGGCGCGGCCCCTGAACCGCCGTCGGCACTGTCGATGGTGATGAAGTCGGGTGCGGACTCGATCCCGCGCCGAAGCACCACCTCACAGAACTCGTCGAGCCAGTCGGCGCTTCCGATCACGGTCTTGAAACCGACGGGCTTGCCGGTGACGTCGCGAATGCGGTTGATCAGGTCGAGGAGGTCATCGACAGAATCGACCTCCACATGGCGGTTGGGGCTGATCGAGGCCTTTCCCGGCTCAATTCCGCGGATCTCGGCAATCTCGGGCGTCACTTTGATGGCCGGCAGGATGCCGCCTTTGCCGGGCTTGGCGCCCTGGCTCAGCTTGACCTCGAACATCTTCACCTGGTCCATGGCGGCAAGGGTCCGGAGCCGGTCGTCGCTCAGATGACCGTCCCGGTCGCGCACGCCGTATTTCGCCGTCCCGATCTGCATGACGATGTCGGCGCCGCCTTCCAGATGATAGGGGCTGAGGCCGCCTTCGCCGGTGTTGAGCCAGACGTTCGCCACTTTGGCGCCGCGCGACAGCGCCCGGACCGCTGGCATTGATAATGCGCCGTAGCTCATGCCCGAGATGTTGAAAAAGGATGGCGCTTCGTAGGGCGCTTTACAGAACTTGCCGATCAGCACCGGTTTGGGCGGCACCGAATCCTCTTCCAGCGTCGGGAACGCTGTATTGGCGAAAATCAGCGTGCCGGGCGGTGCGATGTCGCGGGTCGACCCGAACGCAACCGTGTTGTCCACATCCTTCGCGGCCCGGTAGCACCACGACCGTTGCGCCCGGTTGAACGGCATTTCTTCCCGGTCCATGGCGAAGAAATACTGGCGGAAATATTCACCGAGACGTTCGAATCCATAGCGAAAGCGCCCGATCAGCGGGTAATTGCGCCGCACCGCGTGCGTAGTCTGGGTGATGTCGACGACGTAAAGGACTGCAGCCACCAGCACCAGCGCGCCGATGGCAAATATGAACAGGCCGGCGCTGATGCTGACGAGTAGGTTGATGGTGTCGAAAAATTTCTCTCCAAACATAATGCCTTTTCTCACCCCACTGCCCAGATTAGGCCACCTTCTGAAATCATAATATAGGATCGCATGCGCGACGATGTCTTTTCTGAATTCAACGGAGGTCTCCCAAAGTGCGTGCATTCTTTTCGATAACCAAGCGTAATTCCGCCTCGATCATGGCCGCTCTGTTACTGGCATCCGCCGCCGGTATGGGCGCGCCGGGCATGGCCGCGCAAACGAGCGCCAAGGCGTCGTCACCCGCCGCCAAGCAAACCGAATCCGAGCGCCTGAATGCGTTCTTCGCCGAGGTCTTCGACCGCGATCTCGCGCGCAGTCCGATGTCGCAGACCTATCTCGGGATCAAGACCGATTACGGCAAATGGGATGACATCAGCGAGAAGCATCAGGACGAGGACATTGCGCTGGTGCGCCACGATCTTTCCCGTCTCCACCATGAGTTCGACCCCAAGAAGCTGACCCATGAGGCTTATCTCAGCTACCGGATTTTTGAGTTGCAGGACGAACGCCAGCTTGAGGGCGACCGCTGGCGGCATTACGACTATCCGGTCAATCAGATGTTCGGCTGGCAGTCGAACATTCCGTCCTTCCTGATCAACATGCACCGGGTGACGGACAAGGCGGACGCCGAAGCCTACATCTCCCGCCTCGAGGGCGTGAAAGCGCTGATGGATGAGGTCATTCAGAGCCTCAAGATTCGCGCCAGGGACGGCGTCGTCGCGCCCAAATTCACTTTTCCGCTGGTGATCAGCGACAGCCGCAACATTATCACCGGTGCGCCGTTTACCAAGGGCGACGACAGCCCGCTTTATGCCGACTTCAAGAAAAAAGTTGCCGCGCTGAAGCTTGACGCCGCCGAGCAGAAAAAGTTGGTCGATGACGCCCGCAAGGCGCTCCTTCATTCGGTGAAGCCGGCCTATGAATCCCTGATTGCGGAACTCAAGGACCTGGAGCCGCTCGCCAAAGGCAATAACGGTGTCTGGGCGCTGCCCGATGGCAAGGCCTACTACAACTACGAACTGCGCTATTACACCACGACCGATCTGACCGCGGACACCATCCACAAGATCGGCTTGAAGGACGTCGATCGCATTCACAACGAGATGCGCGCGATCATGAAGAAGGTCGGGCTCAAGGGGACGCTACAGGACTTTTTCGCGTTCATGCGGACCGACAAGCAGTTCTACTATCCCAACACGGACGCGGGCCGCGAACACTATCTGAGTGACGCCAAGAACATTATCGCCACCGTCAAAGGCCGGCTCGATGACGTCTTTGACCTCAAACCCAAGGCCGATCTGATCGTCAAACGGGTGGAACCGTTCCGGGAAAAGTCGGCCGGAAAGGCGTTTTACCAGCAGCCGGCGCTGGATGGC
Organism: uncultured Alphaproteobacteria bacterium; assembly: GCA_963746725.1. Classification (GTDB taxonomy): domain Bacteria; phylum Pseudomonadota; class Alphaproteobacteria; order Sphingomonadales; family Govanellaceae; genus J090. The sequence goes on from CAVVCF010000007.1 coordinate 42,262, forward strand.
AGCCGGCCGGGCATCTTCTATGTGAACCTTCATGACATGTCCCAGATGCCGACTTATCAGCTTCCCGCACTCGCCTACCACGAAGGCATTCCCGGCCACCACATGCAGATCGCGATCAATCAGGAAATCAAGGACCTGCCGCGATTCCGCAAGCTGGCGTACTTCGGCGCCTATACCGAGGGCTGGGGTCTCTACTCCGAACAGTTGCCGAAGGAAATGGGGCTTTACAAAAATCCCTATAACGACTTCGGCCGGCTGGCCATGGAAATTTGGCGGTCGGCGCGCCTTGTGGTCGACACCGGTATTCACGCGCAGAAATGGACGCGCGAGCAGGCCATTGCCTACCTCGACAAAAATACGCCCAACCCTCACGCTGACAACGTCAGGGCGATTGAGCGCTATCTTGTGATGCCCGGCCAGGCCACGACCTACAAGATCGGCATGCGCAAAATTCTCGAGCTGCGCCGCAAAGCCAAAGAGGCGCTCGGGCCGCGGTTTGATATTCGCCAGTTCCACGACGTGGTGCTGCGCGACGGAGCGGTGCCGTTGCCGATTTTGCAAGAGCAGGTGGACGACTGGATTGCCAAGGAGAAGAAGTCCAAGTCATGACATATGGGCGCACCAAAATCTGTAACAATCACGTGCTATGGTCTCTCCAGTGTTTGAATGAAACTGGAGACCAGACTGATGAGACGACTGACGCCGATGGGGTACGACACGGAAGGCGTACGCCGGGTTGCACGCACCCTGTTGAGCCATGTGAGACCGCAAAGCCGCAGCGATGCCTTCACGCTTCTTGACGGGCAGCTCGGCGTCTATGCCCTTGACCGGACGGTGATCGCTGCGGAGATCGATTATTACTTCGGGGGCGATGAGAGCCTCGCTGCCTGAAAGAGCTGGCGATGGTTTTTGCGAGCCGCATGGGTTGGTGCCCGGCGGCTCTATTTTTTCTTAATTTTGTCACAGGAAAGTCAAGAATTCCGATCGCGAATTGTGTATACTGCCGTCGCTGTGTGAGTATCCCCGCTAGGACACTAAGCAGAGGCTTTATGATGACACAACAACCGCTAATGGAGTACGACAGTGAAGGCGTGCGCCGCGTCGCAAGCGTGTTGCTACGCCATGTCCGGCCACAATCCAGAAACGAGGCTCACGCCGTTCTCGACGGCCGCCTCGGAGTTTACGCAACGAACCAGGCCATACTGCGCGCCGAGATCGATAAATATTTCGGAGCCGTGAAGGATCGCGCTGCCTGAGGGGACAGCCAGCCAGAATTGGAAGGCCACGCCCGGGGACGCGTGGCCTTTATTTTATCATTCATAGTTTTGCCGCTTTCATTGACCTATGATGACTGTTGTTCGAAATGAACAACGGGATGGTTTTATGCGGGCTTTCAATTGGCGGCGTGGCTTGGTGAGGCTGTGGCTGGTCCTGGCGGTCATCTGGATCGTGGCCGTGGGTTGGGTCATGCGCCCCGACAAGGACGCCATGAGCTACTGGAAGCTGCGCTCTCTGGACGACGCCTACATCGCAGCTCAGGTGAAGCCTGACGAGGCGCGCTGCAAGCGGCCTGACGGTTCGCTCGATGCCGGCTGCATGAGCGCCGAGTGGCAGCGCGCGCAGGCGACCCGCGACGTGATGAAGGAGGCGCTGGCGCGTAAAAAGGAATCGCTGTCAAGCCTCAAGCTTGCAGGCATCTTGATCATCGGTCCGATCGGGGCGGCGCTCATCCTGGGTTTTGTCTTCGGCTGGGTCGCCAAGGGCTTTTCCTACGCCGATTAAATTCCCGGATCATCGAGGCGCTATTTTTCCTCGGGCTCGAACTTGAGCGCGGCGGAATTCATGCAGTATCTGAGCCCGGTGGGCTCGGGCCCGTCCGGGAACACGTGACCGAGATGCGCCTCGCATTTGGCGCAAACGACTTCGGTGCGGGTCCGGCCGGCGCTGTCGTCGGTCCGGGTGGCGACAACCTCGTTCTCTACCGGGGCATAGAAGCTCGGCCAGCCGGTGCCCGAATCGTACTTGGCCCCGGCGTCGAACAGACGCTCGCCGCAAACCACGCAGTGATATTCGCCTGGCCGCTTTTCGTCCCAGTAGCGGCCGGTAAAGGCGCGCTCGGTCCCCGCTTCCTGGGTCACGTGATATTCCAGCGGGTCGAGTTCCGCCTTCAGGTCTTTTTCCTCTTGGCTCATGGGGTACCTCCAGAGTTCAACTTGATCTATGGTGACAACCGGGCGCAAAAATACAAGTCATATCTGCGTGAGAAGGAGAGGGGGTCATTATGCCGCATCGCCACGCCGTCATATTGTTAGGGTTTATTGTCGCGGGCGTCGTTCTCGGGGTGCTATCGGGCTGGATCTGGGGCGACGCCATGCTCCGTGTCGCATGGCTGGGCACGCTGTTTCTCAATGCGCTCAAGATGCTGATCATTCCGCTCATTTTTGCAGCCGTGATCAGCGGCGTGGCGTCCTTGGGCGACATCCGCAAGCTCGGCCGGATCGGCGGGATCACGGTCGGCTACTATGCGCTCTCGACCGGGGTGGCGGTGCTGATCGGGCTCATTATGGTCAACCTTATTCAGCCCGGCGCCGGGGTTCATTGGTCGACCGGTGCGCTGGCCGAAGGCATTGCCGCCAAGGCCGATGTGGGGATGAGCGATATCCTGCTGTCGCTGGTCTCCCCGAACCTCATTACCGCGGCCGCCGACACCCAGCTGTTGCCGCTCATTCTGTTTGCGATCCTGCTGTCGGCGGCGCTGACCACACTCGGTGGCACGGGCGAGCACGTCATCAAGTTCTTCAACGGCCTCAACGAGGCGATGATGAAGGTGGTGGTCTGGATCATGTATTTTGCGCCGGTGGGGATCTTCGCCCTGATCGCGGCGCGGCTCGGCAAGGCCGGCGGCGGTGACGCCTTCCTGACTGAGGTCAAGGCGGTGGGCCTTCACGTGGTCACCGTGCTCGCCGGCCTTGGCATTCATTTCGTGCTGTTGTTCCTGGCGCTGGTGTTTGTGGCGCGCCGCGGCCTGCCGTACCTGATGGACATGATGCGCGCGTTGCTGATTGCGTTCGGCACCGCAAGCTCGTCGGCCACCTTGCCGCTCACCATGGAATGCGCGCGCGAAGCCGGGATCGACAAGCGGGCGGTGCGCTTCGTCCTGCCGCTCGGGAGCACGGTCAACATGAACGGCACCGCGCTTTACGAGGCCTGTGCCGCCATGTTCATTGCCCAGGCCTACGGCATTACGCTCACGCTCGGCCATCAGGTCATTATCTTTCTCACCGCGACGCTCGCCGCCATTGGCGCGGCGGGTATCCCCGAAGCCGGGCTGGTAACCTTGGTTATTGTGCTCAAAGCCGTGGGCCTGCCCTTGGAAGGCATCGGGCTGTTGCTGGCGGTGGACTGGTTCCTCGACCGCTTCCGCACCTCGATCAATGTGTGGGGCGATGCGGTGGGCGCGGCTGTCCTCGACCGCTTCCTGCCTGAAGCGGTGGACGTAGATTAACCCTTGAACAAGTTTTTCAGCGCGCGGGTCTTAGCGAACACGTCCACCAGGTCCGCACCTTCAAGCCCGCCCGAAAATCCAATGGTGCGCTGAAGGTCGGCGCTGTCCGGGCGCAGGAACGGGTTGGTGGCGACTTCTTCCCCCATAGTGGAAGGGACGGTCGGTTTGTCTGCCGCCCGGAGCCGTTCAACGTCTTTCATGCGGTCCTGAAGCGCCTGGTTGTCCGGTTCCACCGACAGCGCAAAGCGACCGTTCGCCATGGTGTATTCGTGCGCGCAATAGACCCGGGTCGAGGCGGGCAGGGCCCGGAACTTCTGGAGCGAGGTCCACATTTGCGCGGGCGTGCCTTCGAACAGCCGTCCGCAGCCCATGGCGAACAGAGTGTCGCCGCAAAAAAGCGCGTCCGAGTCCTTGAACCAGTAGGCAATATGGCCGCGGGTGTGGCCGGGCACGTCGAAGACTTGGGCTGTCTCGTTGCCGAATGCGTAGGTGTCGCCGTCGCCGACTTCGATGTCGATGCCGGGAATCCGGTCGCGGTCCGCGCGCGGGCCGACGACGGTGCAGCCCGTGCGTTTCTTGATTTCAAGGTTGCCGCCGACGTGGTCCATGTGGTGGTGGGTATTGAGGATATGGGTGAGGGTCCAGCCGCGGCGATCGAGCTCCTCGAATACCGGGCCGGCCACCGCCGGGTCCACAACTCCGGTCGCTTTGCTGTCCGGTTCCCGCACCAGATAGACATAGTTGTCACTCAGAACCGGGATCTGGACAATGTCGAGTTTCGCCATAAGTCGCGCGCTCCTAAATCTGTTCAGTCCATACGTGGCAGGTCGGTCACGCCCACGTCAAGCCCGGCCTGAGAGAGGAGCGTCGTCGCCTGGCCGCGGTGGTGTGTCTGATGATTGAACATATGGGTAACCAGCAGCCAGCGCGGCTGGCGGCGCTCAACCTTGTCCGACCCTGCGGTCCAGACCACCTCTTCTTCCAGCCGCTCAGGCGTGAAGCTGTCAGTCCAGTCGATTATGACTTTGTCTGCTTCGATGCGCGCTGCCCTGAGCTGTTCGAAATCATCATGAACCGGCTGGCCGATCGGGGGAAGAGAATAGGTGTATCCAGCCAGCCGGTTGAGCCAGGCGTAGTCGGCCCAGAGAATATGATTGAGTGTCCCGTGAACGGAGCCGAAAAACGCCTCCCGGTCCGCTTTGCGATCCCCGTCCGTCATCTCAGCGCAGACGTTATAAAGCTTGTCGTTCATCCACTGATTGTAGCGGGCGAGGGTCTGGAAAATCCCGGGCGTGGTCATGGGTGCTCCTTTTGCGGATTGTCACGACCATAATAGTGTTGTGAGGCGCACAAGGAAAGGAATGGAAGCGTGGTGCCGGCAGCAGGAGTTCGAACCCGCGACCCCCTGATTACAAATCAGGTGCTCTACCAACTGAGCTATGCCGGCCTTGGGACGTTCCGAGGCGCCGGCAGAGTATGGCGGGCCGGTGGTCGAATCAAGCCCAAATCTGGACACAGTTCCACCATTGCGACCGAGGCTCAAAAATTATTGAAATAATAAGCATTGTATATTATATGGATTGCTTATGGATAGGTTGAAAGAGGTCGAGCAAAGCGTCGGTGGATTGATTCACGACGTCATGCGGCTGTGGCGGAGAAATTTTGACAGGCGCGCCAAGGAGCTTGGGCTGACCCGGAGCCAGTGGCGGGTGCTGGTTCAGCTCATTCGGTATGAGGGCATCAACCAGGCGGCGCTTGCCGACGTTCTGGAGATCGAGCCGATATCTCTGGTCCGCCATCTCGATAAGCTCGAGGCGGCAGGGCTGGTGGAGCGGCGCGCTGACCCCAATGACCGCCGGGCGCGCCTGTTGTATTTCCAACCTTCGGCAGAGGACACGCTGGACAGGATCTGGGAAATGGGAATGCAGACCCGGACGGACGCGCTTGAGGGACTCTCTCCCAAAGAGGAAGAAATGTTGAGTTTGCTACTAAAAAGGGTCAAGGCCAACCTTTCTGAGAAAGAACGGGCCGTTGTGTTGAGGTGCGGCGTAAGAGGACCGGCCGATGGCGAATAACGGTACAAAAAATGCGACGCGTAAAAGGATTTCGACGCGAATCTGGATTGCCATCGCCGGGCCGCTCGTCCTGATTCTTGCGGGGGTATTTTACTTCGTACATGGAAGCCACTACGCCTCGACGGATAATGCCTACATCAAGGCGGACAGGGTGGCGATCAGCGCCGAGGTTTCGGGCCAGCTCACCGAGGTTGCCGTCGGCGAAAACCAGCACGTCCACGCAGGCCAGCTTCTGTTCACCATCGATGACCAGCCCTATGAGATCGCGCTGGAGCGCTCCCGCGCGGCGGTGCGCAAGGCGACCATCGACCTCAATACGTTGCGTGCACGCTATCGGCAGAAACAGGCGGAGCTTAAGGGATCGCAAGTCGATGCCGCGTACTTCGACCATGAATACCGTCGCCAGAAGGATCTTGCGGGGTCCAAGGTGGCGTCGGAATCCAAGGTCGACCAGACCCGCCACGATTACGAGGCCGCGCGTCAGGACGAGGCGAAGCTGGAGCAGGAGCTGCAGGAAATCCTTGCCGAACTCGAAGGCAATCCCGACCTTCCGCTCGCGTCTTATCCACCTTATCGGGATGCTCAGGCGGGCCTTGAACGCGCCAAGCTAGACCTCAGCCATACCCGCGTTGTGGCGCCTGCGGACGGCATTATTGCCAAGACCGGGAACTTGCAGGTCGGGAACTATGCCTTTGCCGGTGCGCCCATGGCCAGCTTGATGAAGACCGGCCATTTATGGATTGAGGCGAACTTGAAGGAAACTGACCTGACGCACGTTCAGGTGGGCCAGAAGGCAACGGCCGTTGTCGATACCTATCCGGGACGGAACTGGAAGATGGTGGTGGCCTCGGTGGCGCCGGCCACCGGTGCTGAATTCGCTATTCTGCCGCCCCAGAATGCGACCGGTAACTGGGTCAAGGTGGTGCAACGTATCCCTGTGAAACTGGAATTCGAGAACCCGGCCGATCATGCGGATCTTCGCGCCGGCATGAGCACGTCGATCAGCATTGACGTCGGTGCCTACTACGCGTTGCCACGGGCCATCCGTTCCTTCTTTGGCGGAAAATAGGGAGCCTGAAGAGCATGAGCTTGCTCGAAATGGACCCCCGCCAGCGGCTGCTTATGGTCATTACCCTGATGCTGGCGGCGACGATGCAGGCGTTGGACAATACCATCGCCAATGTCGCGCTCCCGCACATGCAGGGCGCGCTGTCCACAACCCAGGAGCAGATTTCCTGGGTGCTGACCTCCTATATCGTGGCGAGCGCCATCATGACTCCGCCGACCGGGTTTATTGCCGGTCGGATCGGGCGAAAGAACTTCCTGTTGATCGCCATAACCGGGTTTACGGTTTCGTCAATGCTGTGCGGTATTTCGGAAAACCTTGCGGAGATGGTTGTGTTTCGACTGATCCAGGGCTGCTTCGGAGCTGCTCTCATGCCGCTCTCGCAATCGATCCTGCTCGACAGCTATCCCAAGGAGCAGCATGGCTCAGCAATGGCATTCTGGGGCGTCGGATTTATGCTCGGGCCAATCCTGGGACCGACGCTGGGCGGCTACTTGACCGAGTATATGAACTGGCGCTGGGTCTTTTACATCAACGTACCGTTGGGGCTTATCTCATTCCTTGGCATTGCCGCCCTTATGCCGGAAAGCGATCGCGACTGGAAACGGCCTTTCGATGCGGTGGGCTTCACGCTCTTGGCCGTTGCCATCGGCGCGATGCAATTGGCGCTTGACCGGGGGAACAACAAAGACTGGCTGGGATCGCCCGAAATTGTTATCGAGGTAACCGCCGCCGCTATCGCACTTTATTTCTTTGCGTGGCGAATGTTTACCAGCCAACATCCCTTTATCGACCGGCGGGTGTTCAAGGACCGAAATTTTGTCGTTGGCATTCTTCTTGCCTTTGTGATCGGGATGCTGATTCTTTCCGTCGCTGCTTTGTTGCCGCCGTTTCTCCAGAACATCAGGGGGGTCCCTGTGGAAACGACCGGGCTTCTTCTGATGCCGCGCGGTGTCGGCGTGCTGATCACCATGTTCGTCGTCGGACGCATTGTGAACAAGGTGGACCCTCGCAAGCTGATTGCCATGGGTATTTTTCTGGTCGCGCTATCGCTTTGGGAAATGTCCAAGTTCAACATGTACGTTGACTTCGGGCCGGTTATCTGGACGGGATTTCTCCAGGGAGTTGGGTTGGGACAGGTCTTCCTGCCGATGACGACCATGGCTTATGCCACTTTGGCGCCGAATCTGCGAACGGAAGCTGCCGGCCTGTTCAGCCTGATGCGGAACATTGGCTCCAGCATCGGAATATCCGTGGCGTTCACCCTCGTAGCACGGGGAACGCAGGTCAATCATTCGGTCCTGGTTCAGCATATAAACCCATATAACCCGATACTGCACGGATTGTCGTTGTTCGGCCGGTTTGACAAGATCTTCGGTACCAGTAGTCTGGCGATCATTGACGCTGAAATCACGCGGCAGGCGGCCACCATATCATTCATGAACATCTTCATGGTGATGGCGATCGTGTCGCTCATGTGTTTGCCGTTCGTCGCCATTATGAAGCGGCCTGAACGTTTTGAGCCTCCACCGGACGCGGCTTTCGAATAGGGAGGTCTTCACCGGCGGCGGGCGAGCTCATAAAGCGCCACCGCCGTGGCGTTGGACACATTGAGGCTTGCAACCTTGTCGGTAATCGGCAGGCGGGCAAGCGCGTCGGTGTGGACGCGGGTGTTGGGGCGCAGGCCCTTTCCTTCCGAGCCCAGCACCAGCGCGATACGGTTGCCGAAATCGAGGTCGGCAAGCGCCTGTTCGGCCTCTCCGTCAAGGCCGATGCGCCAGAATCCCCTGTCCGCCAGTTCATCAAGGGCGCGGGAAGATTGGTCACGCGGACCCAGGGCACCACTTCAAGCCCGCCGGAGGCCGCCTTCGCCAGGCTGCCGGTCTCGGGCGGACTGTGGCGGTCCTGGGTCACAAGCGCAGCCGCGCCGAAGGCCGCCGCGGAGCGCAGGATCGCGCCCACGTTATGGGGATCGGTCACCTGGTCGAGCACCACTACCAGGGCCGGGCGTTCGGCGTCCAAAATCGCCGCAACGTTATCGAGTGCGAGTTCGGGAAAGGCGGTGACTTCAACAGCCACTCCCTGATGAACGGCGTCCGGTCCGACCACCACAGCGATGTCTTCGGGACCGGCGATTTCCCGGTCGTCGGGCAGATCGACCCGGCCTCGCGCAGCACGTCGGCGGCGTTCCGGGTCAAAACCAGCCTGCGAACCTGGCGCTCGGGGTTGGAAAGCGCGGCGGAGACGGCATGAAGGCCGTATATCCAGACCGTGCCCTCGCGGCGATTGTCGCCGCGGCCCCTGTCACGGGCCTGTCGCCCGCGCCTTGTTTGGCCAGGTGAATGGTCTTTCTGACCGCCTGGGCGGTGGTGCTTGCCTTTAGCCATGGCGCTTCGTATAGTCCGCCGCGCAACCCGGCGCAAGCTGCCAGTGCTCGTCATCGAGTCCGGCCCGTAACGCCTTCTAATTAGAGGCAGTTTCAGGTTGACATGGAGGGAGGATTGCTGATAGTGCGGCAAACCTCGGCCCGTGCGTGGCTGTGCGTTCCGGAGGGGTGGCCGAGCGGTCAAAGGCAGCAGACTGTAAATCTGTCGGGTTATCCCTACGAAGGTTCGAATCCTTCCCCCTCCACCAGCGGCGCGTCGGGTGCCGGTTGCAGGTTTGTGCGGGTGTAGCTCAATGGTAGAGCTCCTGCCTTCCAAGCTGGTGACGTGGGTTCGATTCCCATCACCCGCTCCACCGTGAGCGAGCACGGCAGAATGAATGTGATAGACGTTGAACAGCTTAACCTGAGGACGAAGGTGGCATAAAGACAATGGCGAAAGCGAAATTTGAGCGGACGAAGCCGCATGTGAACATTGGGACGATTGGTCACGTTGACCATGGCAAGACGACGCTGACGGCGGCGATTACGAAGGTATTGGCGGAGACGCGGCGGCGGGACGTGCATGGCGTATGACCAGATTGACAAGGCGCCGGAGGAGAAGGCTCGCGGGATCACGATTTCGACGGCGCACGTTGAGTATGAGACGGCGAACCGTCACTATGCGCACGTGGACTGCCCGGGCCACGCGGACTATGTGAAGAACATGATCACGGGCGCGGCGCAGATGGACGGGGCGATTCTGGTTGTGACGGCGGCTGACGGCCCGATGCCGCAGACCCGGGAGCACATTCTGCTGGCCCGTCAGGTTGGTGTGCCGCGATTGTTGTGTACATGAACAAGGTCGACCAGGTTGACGACGAGGAGCTTCTTGGAGCTTGTCGAGATGGAGATCCGCGAGCTTCTGGACATGCTACGAGTTTCCGGGCGACGAGATTCCGATCGTCCGGGGCTCTGCGCTGAAGGCTCTGGAAGGGCGACACGATCGGAGATTGGGCACGACGTCGATTCTGAAGCTGATGGAAGCGGTTGACGAGTACATTCCGCAGCCTGAGCGTGACATTGACAAGCCGTTCCTGATGCCGATCGAGGATGTGTTCTCGATCTCGGGCCGGGGCACGGTTGTGACCGGCCGTGTTGAGCGCGGCATTGTCAAGGTTGGCGACGAGGTCGAGATTGTCGGGATCAAGGATACCCGCAAGACGACGGTGACGGGCGTTGAGATGTTCCGCAAGCTTCTGGACCGTGGCGAGGCGGGTGACAACATCGGCGCGCTGCTGCGCGGTATTGACCGCGAGGACGTTGAGCGCGGCCAGGTTCTGGCGAAGCCGGGTTCGATCACGCCGCACACGAAGTTCGAGGCCGAGACCTATATCCTGAAGAAGGAAGAGGGCGGCCGTCATACGCCGTTTTTCTCGAACTACCGTCCGCAGTTTTACTTCCGCACGACGGACGTGACGGGCACGGTTGAGCATCCGGGCGGCACGGAGATGGTGATGCCGGGCGACAACGTGACGATCACGGTGAACCTGATTGTGCCGATCGCCATGGACGAGGGCCTGCGCTTCGCCATCCGCGAAGGCGGCCGTACCGTCGGCGCCGGCGTCGTCTCCAAAATTATCGAGTAGGACGCGTTCGGGGGCGGCTGCCGTGTGACCGGCGGCCGCACCGTGCGCGCTTAAGGTTCGAGAAAAGATTTGCTTTCTTTGCGTGGCCCTGTATAAAGCGAACGTAGGGGCGGCTCGTCAAGTCGGCCCCGTATCTGTTTGGGAAAACACGGGATACCCCGGTTGCCGATTCTGGCCCGAAATAAAGCGCTCGAGATTAGGAGTGTAGCTCAATTGGTAGAGCACCGGTCTCCAAAACCGGGGGTTGTGGGTTCGAGTCCCTGCCACTCCTGCCACGGCCCTCTGGCGATGAATATTGGGTGAGGCGGGTGTTCGCAGGCGGGTAATGCCGGGTCCTCGAGGTGAGTTGAGACATTTAAAAGGCGGTTTTGAATTCTGATGGCGAAGACCAGTCCGGTAGAATTTGTGCGCGAGGTCAAGCGCGAGACGTCCAAGGTGACGTGGCCGACGCGGAAGGAGACCGTGGTGACCACTGTCATGGTTTTCGTTCTGGTGGCGATTATGGCGGTCTTTTTCCTGCTTGTGGATCAGACGCTGTCGATGGGTGTTAAAGCCGTTCTCGGGCTTGGGGGCTGAACGATGACGACGGATACGACGGTGACAGCGGCCCGCTGGTACATTGTTCACGCCTATTCCGGTTTCGAAAAGAAGGTTGCGGAATACATCCGTGAGCACGCGAAGAATCAAGGGCTCGATCAATTTATCGAGCAGGTGTTGGTGCCGACCGAGGAAGTGACCGAGGTACGCCGCGGTCAGAAGGTCAGCGCCGAGCGCAAATTCCTGCCGGGCTACGTTCTGGTGAAAATGGTTTTGACCGACCAGAGCTTTCACCTGATCAAGAATACGCCAAAGGTTACCGGTTTTCTGGGAGCCCAGAACAAGCCGGTGCCGATTACCGAGGCGGAGGCTGAGCGCATCCTGCACCAGGTGCAGGAAGGTGTGGAGCGTCCCCGTCCGGCGGTTATGTTCGAGGTGGGCGAGGATGTCCAGGTCACCGACGGGCCGTTTGCCAGCTTTAACGGCAAGGTCGAGGAGGTTGACGAGGAACGCGCCCGGCTCAAGGTTTCGGTCTCCATTTTCGGGCGTGCGACGCCAGTGGAACTGGAGTTTAGCCAGGTCTCGAAATCCTGAGGTTTCGGAATCTGGTCCAGGGGCTTCGGCCCCGGCTGTCGGGCGGGATATTAGCCGGACAGTTTCGTGGGAGGCCCGCCATGGCCGCACCACGACCCTTAAGTGACGTGCAATCGACCCCAAGGGGTCAGGAAGGGACGAGATGGCAAAGAAGATAACCGGCTATATCAAGCTGCAGGTGCCTGCGGGCGCCGCCAATCCGTCGCCGCCGATCGGGCCAGCGCTCGGTCAGCGGGGCGTGAACATTATGGAATTCTGCAAGGCGTTCAATGCCGAGACGCAGACTCTCGAGAAGGGTATGCCGATCCCGACGACCATCACGGTCTATGCGGACAGAAGCTTTACCTTTGTGACCAAGACTCCGCCGGTGAGCTTTCTTCTGAAGAAGGCCGCCAAGCTGAAAAAGGGATCCGAGAAGCCGGGGCGTGACGGCGCCGGCAAGGTGACGCGGGCCCAGGTCAAGGAAATTGCCGAGACCAAAATGCCCGATCTCAACGCCAACGATATCGACGCGGCGATGAAGATCGTGGAAGGCTCTGCGCGGTCCATGGGTCTCGAGGTTGTGGGGTAAGGCAATGGCAAAGGGAAAAAGAATTCGCGCCAACCGTGAAGGCATCGATCGCAACGCGTCGTATCCGCTGACCGACGCCGTTAAAATGGTCAAGGAGCGGGCTACCGCCAAGTTTGACGAGACTATCGAAGTGTCGCTCAACCTCGGCGTGGACCCGCGCCATGCCGACCAGATGGTGCGTGGCATGGTCCAGCTACCGAACGGCACCGGCAAGACGGTCCGGGTTGCTGTGTTCGCCAGGGGCGACAAGGCCGAGGCGGCCAAAAAGGCCGGTGCGGACCTCGTGGGCGCCGAGGATCTGGCCGAACGGATTCAGAAGGGCGAAATGAATTTCGACCGCTGCATCGCGACGCCGGACATGATGGCGATCGTTGGCCGTCTGGGTAAGGTTCTGGGACCGCGTGGCCTGATGCCGAACCCCAAGCTCGGCACCGTGACGCCGGACGTCGAGGCCGCGGTCAAGGGCGCCAAGGGCGGCCAGGTCGAATTCCGGGTCGAGAAGGCGGGCATCGTGCATGCCGGCGTCGGCAAGGCGAGCTTTGGCGAGGACGCGCTCCTCGAGAATATCCGGGCGCTGCTGGACGCCATCAGCAAGGCCAGGCCGTCGGGCGCCAAGGGAACCTATTTGAAGCGTCTTGCGCTGAGCTCCACCATGGGGCCGGGCGTCAAGGTGGATGTATCGAGCGTTCAGGCGGGCTGACCGGCTGAACGGGAAAGAGATTCCGTCGGGTCACGACCTACGGGCAACCGTACCGGGACCTGCGGAAACCGGGCTGAAGGACCAGAGTTGCGTATCGGTCCTGACGCCCACCCTGTCCGAGACTGCAGGCGTCGCGAATTGGCGTGACTTAATCCTCCCTCGGGATGGCCTGCAATAGACGAGGTCGCCGCTGGATTCCTTCGGGAAGAATGCGGTGGTTTCCGGGCGCAGCGCTTCGGCGCCGGCGTTCCGGGCGGGACGGTAGATGGTGCGGGCAACCGCGCGGCATGTCGATCCGTCGGGCAGGACAATCGTATGGCAGAGCTCATGTGGGTTGTGTCGTGACTCAACCGGAACAGCGAAGGCTTCGGCCGGATCTGTTTCATTTTATCGGAGACGAGAATGGACCGAGCCCAGAAAAAGGAGCTGGTCGCCTCTCTGAAGGACGTCTTTTCGACCACGTCCGTGGTGGTGGTAACACACTACACCGGGCTGAACGTCGCGGAGATTTCCGACCTGCGTGCGCAGATGCGTGCGGCAGGCGGAGCCTTCAAGGTGACCAAGAACCGGCTTACCAAACTCGCCCTCGAAGGTACCCAGTGCGAAAGCATTGCCGACTTGCTGACGGGGCCCACCGCGATCGGATATTCGGACGATCCGGTGGTAGCACCCAAGGTGTTGGCCAAGTTCGCCAAAGGCAACGAGAATCTGAAGATTCTCGGCGGCGTCATGGGCAGTCAGGCCCTTGATGCAAGCGGCATCAAGACACTTGCCGAACTGCCGTCGCTTGACGAACTCAGGGCCAGGATCGTTGGCATGCTCAACACTCCGGCAACCCGGATTGCGGGCGTCCTCCAGGCGCCGGCCGGTCAGTTGGCACGTGTTATTGGGGCCTACGGGGCGAAACAGGACGCCGCCTGAAGGTCAATTCAATCAATTCAAGGATTTAAGGAACTTAAAAATGGCTGATCTTGAGAAAATTGCTGAAGAGCTTTCGAACCTGACGGTTCTCGAAGCTGCTGAACTGTCGAAACTTCTGGAAGAGAAGTGGGGCGTTTCGGCGGCCGCACCGGTTGCGGTTGCGGCGGCTGGTGCGCCGGCTGCCGGCGGTGAAGCGGCTGAAGAAAAGGATGAGTTCGACGTCGTTCTGGCGACGGTCGGCGACAAGAAAATCAACGTGATCAAGGAAGTCCGTGCCATCACGGGCCTCGGCCTCAAAGAGGCGAAAGATCTCGTTGAAGGCGCGCCCAAGTCCGTCAAGGAAGGCGTGAACAAGGCGGAAGCCGAAGAGATCAAGAAGAAGCTTGAGGAAGCCGGCGCGAGCGTCGAACTCAAGTAGACCGAACGGGTTCTGGCCGGCCGGTCCGTCCTTCGTGGACCGGCTGGCCTTTTCCCGGATAAATGCGGGTTGAAGGGACGGAGCGGCGACGCCCATCCATCGCCCGCATACGCCGTCTCTGGGACCCCGAGGTCCGAGGCGAGACATAACGAAGGGCAACGAAGCTCAATCGAGGACGAAGAAGCATGGCAACTTCCTTCACTGGTCGCAAACGGGTCCGCAAGAACTTCGGCACCATCGCCGAAGCCGTCGAGATGCCCAATCTCATCGAGGTGCAGAAGAGCTCCTATGACCAGTTCCTTCAAGCCGATGTGGAGCATGAAGAGCGGGTGAATACCGGTTTGCACGGTGTGTTCAAGTCGGTGTTCCCGATCCAGGATTTCGGCAATACGGCATCGCTGGAATTCGTGCGCTACGAGCTTGAACCTGCCAAATACGACGTGGACGAATGTCAGCAGCGCGATATGACATACGCGGCGCCGCTTCGGGTCACGCTTCGCCTGATCGTGTTCGAGGTCGACGAGGAGACCGAGGCGCGGTCCGTTCTCGATATCAAGGAACAGGACGTCTATATGGGCGACCTGCCGCTGATGACCGACAACGGCACCTTTGTGATCAACGGAACCGAGCGGGTGATCGTCTCCCAGATGCACCGCTCGCCGGGCGTGTTCTTCGACCATGACAAGGGCAAGACCCATGCGTCGGGCAAGTTCCTGTTTGCGGCGCGGGTGATTCCCTACCGCGGGTCGTGGCTCGATTTTGAATTTGACGCCAAGGACATTGTCCATGTGCGGATCGATCGCCGGCGCAAGCTGCCGGTGACCACATTCCTCTACGCGCTGGGGCTGAGCTCCGAGGACATCCTCAATCACTTCTACAACAAGATTCTCTATGTGCGCACCAAGGACGGCTGGAAAATCCCGTTCACGCCGGAGAAATGGCGTGGTGTCAAGGCGCCCTATGACGTCATCGACGTCAAAACCGGTGAAGTGGTCGTTGAAGCCGGCAAGAAGGTAACCCCGCGGCTCACCAGCAAACTGGTCAAAGACGGCGTCAAGGAAATTCTGGTGCCGGTCGAGGACATCCACGGGCGCTATGCCGCCGAGGACATGATCAACGAGAAGACCGGCGAGATCTTTATCGAAGCCGGCGACGAGATTACCGCCGAGCATCTCGAGGCGCTCGAGGCCGGCGGCGTCGGTGAAATCCGCGTTCTCGACATCGATCATGTCAATATCGGCGCCTATATCCGCAACACTATGGCCGCCGACAAGGTCAACGACCATGATCACGCGCTGGCGGAAATCTACCGGGTGATGCGGCCCGGTGAGCCGCCGACCCGGGAGACCGCGGAGTCCCTGTTTACCGGTCTGTTCTTTGACCCTGAGCGCTACGACCTTTCCGCCGTGGGCCGGGTCAAGATCAATATGCGCCTGGGCCTTGAATGCGACGACGAGATCCGCGTTCTGCGCAGAGACGATATCATGGCCGTGGTCAAGACGCTGTGCGACCTCAAGGACGGCAAGGGCGAGATCGACGACATCGACCACCTCGGCAATCGCCGGGTGCGCTCGGTCGGCGAGCTGATGGAAAACCAGTATCGCATTGGGCTCCTGCGCATGGAGCGGGCGATCCGGGAGCGTATGAGCTCGGTCGATATCGACACCGTGATGCCGCACGACCTGATCAATGCCAAGCCGGCGGTGGCTGCGGTGCGCGAGTTCTTCGGCTCGTCCCAGCTCTCGCAATTCATGGACCAGACCAATCCGCTGTCCGAAGTGACCCACAAGCGTCGCCTGTCGGCGCTTGGGCCGGGCGGCCTGACGCGGGAGCGCGCGGGCTTCGAGGTCCGCGACGTGCACACCACGCACTACGGCCGGATCTGCCCGATCGAGACCCCGGAAGGACCGAATATCGGGCTGATCAACAGCCTTGCTACCTTTGCGCGGGTCAACAAATACGGCTTTATCGAAAGCCCCTACCGTCAGGTTGTGGACGGCAAGGTGACCGACGAGGTGCACTACCTCTCCGCCATGGAAGAGGGCAAGTTCATCATCGCCCAGGCCAATGCGCCGCTCAACAAGGACAACAGTTTCGCCGAGGATCTGGTGGTCTCCCGCCAGGCGGGCGAGCAGCATCTGGCGCCGCCCGACAGCATCGACTATATCGACGTGTCGCCGAAGCAGCTTGTCTCGGTGGCCGCCTCGCTTATTCCATTCCTCGAAAACGATGACGCCAACCGCGCGCTGATGGGATCGAACATGCAGCGCCAGGCGGTGCCGCTGATCAAGGCCGAGGCGCCGTTCGTCGGAACCGGCATGGAAAAGGTGGTGGCGCGCAATTCAGGCGCCGCTATCGTGGCGCGCCGGTCCGGGATCGTCGATCAGGTGGACGCCACCCGTATCGTGATCCGGGCGACCGAGGACGTGGACCCCGGTTCGTCGGGCGTCGATATCTATCGGCTCAAGAAGTTCCAGCGCTCCAACCAGAATACCTGCATCAACCAGCGCCCGCTGGTGAAGGTGGGTGACGAGCTCCAGAAAGGCGATATCATCGCCGACGGGCCGTCGACGGATCTTGGCGAACTGGCGCTCGGCCGGAACGCCATGGTCGCGTTCATGCCGTGGAATGGCTACAACTTCGAGGATTCGATCCTGATATCCGAGCGTATGGTGCGCGACGATGTGTTCACCTCCATCCACATCGAGGAATTCGAGGTGATGGCCCGTGACACCAAGCTCGGGCCCGAGGATATCACCCGCGATATTCCGAACGTGGGCGAGGAAGGGCTTCGCAACCTCGACGAGGCCGGCATCGTCTATATCGGTGCCGAGGTCCACCCCGGCGATATTCTGGTCGGCAAGATCACGCCCAAGGGTGAAAGCCCGATGACGCCGGAGGAAAAGCTGCTGCGCGCGATCTTCGGCGAGAAGGCGGCGGACGTGCGCGACACCTCGCTTCGCCTACCGCCCGGCGTGGCCGGCACGGTCGTCGAGGTTCGGGTGTTCAACCGCCATGGGATTGACAAGGACGAGCGCGCGATCGCCATAGAGCGCGAAGAGATCGAGCGGCTGTCCAAGGACCGCGAGGATGAGCAGAACATCCTTGAGCGCAATATCTATGGCCGCCTGAAGCCGCTCCTCCTCGATCGGCAGGTCACCAGCGGCCCGACCGGTATCAAGAAGGGCGCCAAGGTTACCGAAGAGCTTCTCGACCAGCTCAGCCGCGGGCAATGGTGGCAGATTGCGGTCGACGACATGGAGTCCATGGCCCATGTGGAGGCCCTGAACAAACAGTTCGAGGAATCCAAGGCCAGGTTGCGCCTGCGCTTCGAAGAAAAGATCGAGAAGCTGCAGCGCGGCGACGAAATGCCGCCCGGCGTCCTCAAGATGGTCAAGGTCTTCGTCGCGGTGAAGCGCAAGTTGCAGCCCGGCGACAAGATGGCCGGCCGTCACGGCAACAAGGGCGTTATCTCCAAGATCATGCCGGTCGAGGATATGCCGTACCTTGAGGACGGAACCCCCATCGATCTCGTGCTCAATCCGCTCGGTGTGCCGTCGCGCATGAACGTCGGGCAGATCCTGGAGACTCATCTTGGCTGGGCGTCGCGCGGCATGGGTGAGCAGATCGGCGCGATCCTGCAGTCCATGGATGACAACACCAAAAAGGCCAAGCAGGTCCGCGACCGGCTCAAGGCCATCCTGAGCAAAGAGCAGTACAAGGACGAGATCGCCGATCTTGACGACGACGTGGTGCTCGAGCTTGGCAACAACCTCAAGACCGGTCTGCCCATCGCGACGCCGGTGTTCGACGGCGCGCGGGAGGCCGACGTGGCGGAGATGCTGGAACTGGCGGGTCTTGATACTTCTGGTCAGGTCTATCTGTATGACGGCCGCACCGGCCAGCAGTTCGACCGCAAGGTGACCGTCGGTTACATCTACATGCTCAAACTGCACCATCTGGTCGACGACAAGATCCACGCCCGGTCCATCGGCCCCTACAGCCTGGTGACCCAGCAGCCGCTGGGCGGCAAGGCGCAGTTCGGCGGCCAGCGCTTCGGCGAGATGGAGGTGTGGGCGCTCCAGGCCTACGGTGCCGCATATACGCTGCAGGAAATGCTGACCGTCAAGTCGGACGACGTGGCGGGCAGAACCAAAGTCTACGAAGCCATTGTCAGAGGCGACGATACCTTCGAGGCGGGCATTCCCGAATCCTTCAACGTGCTCGTCAAGGAAATGCGTTCGCTCGGTCTCAATGTGGAGCTTGTCGGCGGCTCATGAGTGACAGGAACCTGCTGACCGACGACAACGAGACACAAGCGACGAGGAGCTAGCGGCTATGAACCAAGAGCTGATGAAATTCTTCAATCCGGCGGCACAGCCCCAGACTTTCGATCATATCCAGATATCGATCGCCAGTCCGGAGCGCATCCGGTCGTGGTCTTTCGGTGAAATCAAAAAGCCGGAGACCATCAACTACCGGACCTTCAAGCCGGAGAAGGATGGCCTGTTCTGTGCGCGGATCTTCGGTCCGATCAAGGACTACGAGTGCCTGTGCGGCAAGTACAAGCGTATGAAATATCGCGGGATCACTTGTGAGAAGTGCGGTGTCGAGGTCACGCTCTCCAAGGTTCGCCGCGAACGCATGGGCCATATCGAGCTCGCCGCGCCGGTGGCCCACATCTGGTTCCTGAAATCTCTGCCGAGCCGCATCGGCCTCCTTCTTGACATGACGCTCAAGGATCTCGAGCGGATTCTGTATTTCGAATATTTCGTCGTTGTCGAGCCCGGCCTGACCTCCTTGAAGCAGTTCCAGCTTCTCAGCGAAGAAGACTATTACCGGGCGCAGGAAGAGTACGGCGAAGACAGCTTTTCGGCCGGTATCGGGGCCGAGGCGATCAAGGTGCTCCTCAACAGCATCGACCTTGAAGCCGAGAAAGAAAAGCTTCTGGTGGAGTTGGCCGAAACCAAGTCGGAGCTGAAGCCCAAGAAGATCGTCAAACGGCTCAAGGTCATCGAGGCGTTCCTCGAGTCCGGTAACCGGCCCGAATGGATGATCCTCGACGTGGTCCCGGTGATCCCGCCCGAGCTGCGCCCGCTGGTGCCGCTGGATGGCGGCCGGTTCGCCACCTCGGACCTGAACGACCTTTATCGCCGGGTGATCAACCGGAACAACCGTCTGAAGCGGCTGATTGAGCTGCGCGCCCCCGATATCATCGTGCGCAACGAAAAGCGCATGCTGCAGGAATCGGTGGATGCGCTGTTTGACAACGGCCGGCGCGGCCGGGTCATCACCGGCGCCAACAAGCGGCCGCTGAAATCCTTGTCCGACATGCTCAAGGGCAAGCAGGGCCGGTTCCGCCAGAACTTGCTCGGCAAGCGGGTCGACTATTCCGGCCGCTCCGTGATTGTGGTGGGGCCCGAGCTCAAGCTCCATCAGTGCGGCCTGCCCAAAAAGATGGCGCTCGAGCTCTTTAAGCCGTTCATCTATTCGCGCCTCGACAAGATGGGGGTCGCCACCACCATCAAGCAGGCCAAGAAGCTGGTGGAGAAAGAGCGCCGCGAGGTCTGGGACGTGCTCGATCAGGTGATCCGTGAGCACCCGATCCTGTTGAACCGGGCGCCGACGCTGCACCGGCTTGGCATCCAGGCGTTCGAACCGGTGTTGATTGAAGGCAAGGCCATTCAGCTTCATCCGCTGGTCTGCGCGGCATTTAACGCGGACTTTGACGGTGACCAGATGGCGGTCCACGTACCGCTGTCGCTGGAAGCCCAGCTTGAAGCGAGGGTGTTGATGATGTCCACCAACAACATCCTCAGCCCGCAGAACGGCAAGCCGATCATCGTGCCGTCGCAGGATATCGTGCTCGGGATCTATTACCTGACAATGGACCGGGTCGGCGAAGTGGGCGAGGGCATGGCGTTTGCCGACATGGCTGAGTTGCGCCAGGCGCTGGACAACGGCGTTGTCACGCTGCACTCGAAGATCCTTGCCCGCTGGCATACGGTGGACACCGATGGCAACCCGATCGTCAAGCGGGTCGAGACCACGCCGGGCCGTATGATCATGGCCGAAATCCTGCCCAAGGATCCGGAGATTTCCATCGATCTGGTGAACCGGGTGCTGACCAAGCGCGAGATTGCCGAGGTCATCGACACCGTCTACCGGATCTGCGGCCAGAAAGAGACGGTGCTGTTCTGTGACGGGATTATGGCGCTTGGCTTCCACGAGGCGTGCAAGGCCGGCATTTCGTTTGGCAAGGACGACATGGTCATTCCGGAGGCCAAGGAAAAGCTGGTTCAGGAAACCCACGAGCTCGTCAAGGAGTACGAGCAGCAGTACATCGACGGCCTGATCACCCAGGGCGAGAAGTACAACAAGGTGGTTGACGCCTGGGCCCAGTGCACCGACCGGGTGGCTGACGCCATGATGAAGGAAATTTCCGACATCGGCGTCGATCCCGACACCGGCAAGTCACGCCCGATCAACTCGATCTACATGATGGCGCACTCGGGCGCGCGTGGCTCGGCCGCCCAGATGAAACAGCTGGCCGGCATGCGCGGCCTGATGGCCAAGCCGTCCGGTGAGATCATTGAGACGCCGATCATCTCCAACTTCAAGGAGGGGCTCAGCGTGCTCGAGTACTTCAACTCGACCCACGGTGCGCGGAAAGGCCTGGCCGACACGGCGCTCAAGACCGCCAACTCGGGATATCTGACCCGCCGCCTGGTCGACGTCAGCCAGGATTGCGTCATTATCGAGCCCGATTGCGGAACGCAAGACGGCATTACCGTCGGCGAGGTGCTTGAGGGTGGCGACGTGATCGTCGGCCTGAATGAGCGCATTTTGGGCCGCACGGCCGCGGTCGACATCGACGACCCGGTGTCCGGCAAGGTGATCGTAAAGGCCGGTACGCTATTGAACGAAATCGAAACCGAAACCATCGAAGAGGCCGGCGTTTCGTCCATCAAGGTGCGCTCGGTGCTGACCTGCGAGTCGAAGGGTGGGGTCTGCGGCAAGTGCTACGGCCGTGACCTGGCGCGTGGAACGCCGGTGAACATGGGCGAGGCGGTCGGCGTTATCGCCGCCCAGTCCATTGGCGAGCCCGGCACCCAGCTCACCATGCGGACCTTCCACATCGGCGGGACCGCGCAGGTGACCGAGCAGTCGGCCTATGAATCCAATACCGACGGGACGGTGAAGATCACTCACCGCAACGTGGTCGAGGACTCGAAGGGCCGCAAGATCGTCATGAGCCGCAACATGGAAGTGATCGTGGTTGATGATGACGGTCGCGAGCGGACCGCGCACAAGGTGCCTTACGGCTCGAACCTCCTGAAAGACGACGGGGAGAGGGTCAAGAAAGGCGGCAAGCTGGTGGAATGGGACCCCTATACGATCCCGATCATCACCGAAAAGAGCGGCGTCGCCCACTATGTTGACCTGGTCGAGGGCGTCTCCATGAGCGAGACCGTGGACGAGACCACCGGCATCGCATCGAAGCGTGTGATCGACTGGCGGTCGCAGCCCAAGGGCTCCGACCTCCGCCCGCGCATCACGCTGCGTGATGACAAGGGTGAGGTGGTCACACTCGCCAACGGCCTCGAGGCGCGCTACTTCCTTTCGGTCGACGCCATTCTGTCGGTCGGCGACGCCAGCAACGTCCATGCCGGCGACGTGGTCGCCCGTATTCCGCGTGAAGCCGCCAAGACCCGTGATATCACCGGCGGTCTGCCGCGGGTTGCCGAGCTCTTTGAAGCCCGCCGGCCCAAGGACCATGCCATTATCGCAGAGATCGACGGTGTGGTCGAATTCGGCCGCGATTACAAGAACAAGCGCCGCATCATCATCAAGCCCAAGGAGGAAGACAGCGAGCCGGTCGAATACCTTATCCCCAAGGGCAAGCACATCAGCGTTCAGGAAGGCGACTTCATTGAACGCGGTGAGTACATCATGGATGGCCACCCCGCGCCGCATGATATTCTGGCGACTCTGGGTGTTGAGGCGCTCGCCGCCTATCTCGTCAACGAAATCCAGGAGGTCTATCGGCTTCAGGGCGTGAAGATCAACGACAAGCACATCGAGGTGATCGTCCGCCAGATGCTGCAGAAGGTCGAGATCGAATCGTCGGGCGAGACCACCTTCCTGGTCGGCGAACAGGTAGACCGTGAGGAATTCGACGAGGTCAATGCCAAGGTCGAAGCCAACGGCAAACTGCCCGCTATGGGCAAGCCTGTGCTGCTTGGCATCACCAAGGCATCGCTGCAGACCCGGTCCTTCATCTCGGCGGCCTCGTTCCAGGAGACAACCCGCGTGCTGACCGAGGCGGCGGTTGCCGGCAAGGTCGACAAGCTCTTTGGCCTCAAGGAGAACGTCATCGTCGGCCGTCTGATCCCGGCCGGGACGGGCACCACCATGAGCGAGTTCCGCCGGATTGCCAAGGAGCGCGACCGCGAGCTCCTGGCCGAGCGCGAGGGCGAAGAGGAACAGGCCGAAGACGTGCTGCCGCCTGCACCCGATGCGGCCGAAGCACCGCAGCCATCCGAAGGGCAGGCCTGAGACCGGTCTCGAGCTTTAGGAAATTGGTGTCGGGCCGGGCGGATCGTCCGGCCCGTTCTCTATTGGCGGCCGGAAGATTCAGGGCGTTGTCGAAGGCCGGAGGGACGCGGGATTTAACGCTTGACTGGGTATCAGCCCGTCACTAGTATGCGCCCAATCTTCGGGGGCAGGTGGTAGACCTCACGGTCTAAACGCTGCCCTGCGAATTTTAGGCACGACAGTACATATTGGTTTTTGCCAGGCCGTCACGGGGGTGACGCTTTCTTGCGTCACGCCATGTGGTTGTTTTTCTTGAAGAAAACAGGCGGTCTGGCTCCGCTATGTCGTTAAATCGAGGACCGAGAGTGAATGCCGACGATTAACCAGCTAATCCGCAAGCCACGCAAGAGGCCGGTGGTGCGCAACAAGGTTCCGGCGCTTCAGGCGAATCCGCAGAAGCGCGGCGTGTGTACCCGCGTCTACACCACCACGCCGAAAAAGCCGAACTCGGCGCTGCGTAAAGTTGCGCGCGTGCGCCTGACCAACGGTCATGAGGTTACCGCCTACATTCCTGGTGAGGGTCATAACCTGCAGGAGCACTCGGTGGTTCTTATTCGCGGCGGCCGCGTGAAGGATTTGCCGGGCGTGCGCTATCACATTCTGCGCGGTGTGCTGGATACCCAGGGTGTCGGCGACCGGCGCCAGCGGCGGTCCAAGTACGGCGCCAAGCGGCCGAAGTAAGCGCAGGAAGGGCAATCGGATATGTCGCGTCGTCATAGAGCTGAAAAACGTAAAATTCTGCCTGATCCCAAATTCGGGGATGAGGTGCTGACCAAGTTCATGAATTGCCTGATGAACGATGGCAAGAAATCCGTCGCGGAGCGCATCGTCTACGGCGCGCTCGATATGATTGAAGGCAAGACCAGGCAGGAGCCGGTGGGCGTGTTCCATGAGGCCCTGAACAATGTGAAGCCGGCCCTCGAAGTGCGCTCGCGGCGCGTTGGCGGCGCCACCTACCAGGTGCCGGTCGAGGTGCGCTCGGACCGCGCCCAGGCGCTCGCGATCCGATGGCTGATTGATATGGCGCGCAAGCGTAACGAAAACACCATGACGGAGCGGCTGTCGGGCGAATTGCTGGACGCGGCGAACAATCGTGGTTCGGCGATCAAGAAGCGCGAAGACACCCACCGCATGGCGGAGGCCAACAAGGCCTTTTCGCATTATCGCTGGTAGGGTCTGGGAAGCAGGAACGGCAGTTATGGCACGCACAACCCCGCTCGAAAGGTACCGTAACATCGGCATCATGGCCCACATTGATGCCGGCAAGACGACGACGACCGAGCGCATTCTTTATTATACCGGTCGCAGCCACAAGATCGGCGAGGTCCATGAGGGCGCCGCCACCATGGACTGGATGGAGCAGGAGCAGGAACGCGGCATTACCATTACGTCGGCGGCCACCACCTGCTTCTGGAAAGATCACCGGATCAATATCATTGACACGCCGGGCCACGTCGACTTCACCATTGAGGTTGAGCGCAGCTTGCGCGTTCTCGATGGCGCGGTGGCGGTGTTCGACAGCGTCGCCGGGGTCGAGCCGCAGTCCGAGACCGTATGGCGTCAGGCCGA
Source organism: uncultured Alphaproteobacteria bacterium (assembly GCA_963746725.1). Classification (GTDB taxonomy): domain Bacteria; phylum Pseudomonadota; class Alphaproteobacteria; order Sphingomonadales; family Govanellaceae; genus J090. Next base: position 66,827 of record CAVVCF010000007.1, read on the forward strand.
CAAATACCACGTTCCGCGGATGTGCTTCGTCAACAAGATGGATCGCATGGGCGCCAACTTCGCCCGCAGCGTGGACATGATGAAAACGCGCCTTGGTGCGGTGCCGCTGGTGATCCAGCTGCCGATCGGCGCTGAGGCCGATTTCAAGGGTGTCGTTGACCTGATCAAGAACAAGGCGATCATCTGGAAGGATGAAAACCTTGGGGCCGAGTTCGAGTATGTGGACATCCCGGCCGAATTGGCTGACGAAGCTGCCGCCGCACGCAAAGAGATGATCGAGCTTGCGGTTGAGCTGGACGACGCGGCCTTGGAAACCTACCTTGATGGCGGGGAAGTGACCGAGGCGACGCTCAAGGCGTGCATTCGCAAGGGGACGCTTGCAGGTGCTTTCGTTCCGGTGCTGACCGGATCGGCGTTCAAGAACAAAGGCGTGCAGCCGCTTCTCGATGCGGTGGTCGATTTTCTGCCGGCGCCGCCCGATGTGGGTAACGTCAAGGGCGTGGACGTGGACGACCCCGAAATCAAAATCGAGCGTGCGCCCAGCGATGACGAGCCGTTCTCGGCGCTCGCCTTCAAGGTCATGTCCGACCCGTTTGTGGGCTCGCTGACCTTCGTGCGGATCTATTCCGGGGTGCTTGAATCCGCGAGCCAGGTTCTGAATTCAGTGAAGGGCAAGAAGGAAAAGATCGGCCGCATGCTGCAGATGCATGCCAACAGCCGGGAAGACCTTAAGGAAGCCCGCGCCGGTGAAATTGTCGCTCTTGCGGGCCTCAAAGACACGACCACGGGCGATACGCTCTGTGCGTCCAACAAGCCGGTGATCCTCGAGCGTATGGAGTTCCCCGACCCGGTGATCGAGGTTGCGGTCGAGCCCAAGACCAAGGCCGACCAGGAAAAGATGGGCATCGCGCTCAACCGGCTCGCTCAGGAAGACCCGAGCTTCCGGGTCTCCACCGATCACGAGAGCGGTCAGACCATCATCAAGGGCATGGGCGAGCTGCACCTCGACATTCTGGTCGACCGCATGAAGCGCGAGTTTAAGGTTGAGGCCAACGTCGGCGCGCCGCAGGTGGCCTATCGCGAGACCATCGCCCGTGAAATCGAGATTGACTACACCCACAAGAAGCAGACCGGCGGTTCCGGTCAGTTCGGCCGCGCAAAGATCGTGGTTACGCCGGGTGAGCGTGGATCGGGTGTCCTGTTCACTAACAAGATCAAGGGCGGCAACATTCCGACCGAATATATCCCGAGCGTCGAGAAGGGTATCCGCGACGTGGCGGAAGGCGGGGCGCTGGTTGGCTTCCCGATCATCGATTTCAGCGTCCAGTTGATCGACGGCGCCTACCACGACGTCGACTCGAGCGCCATGGCGTTTGAGATCACCGGTCGCGGCGCCATGCGCGAAGCCGCGGCCAAGGGCGGTATCAAGCTTCTCGAGCCGGTGATGAAGGTTGAGGTGGTCACGCCTGAGGACTTCATGGGCGATGTGATCGGCGACTTGAATAGCCGGCGCGGTCAGATCAGCGGAACCGAGTCACGGGGTAACGCGGCGGTGATTGAAGCCACGGTGCCGCTGGCCAACATGTTCGGGTATGTGAACGAATTGCGCTCGATGAGCCAGGGCCGCGCGCAGTACAGCATGCAGTTCAGCCACTACGACGAAGTGCCCCAGCAGGTGGCCGAGGAAATCAAGGCGAAGTTCGCCTGAGCGACTGGATAATTTGAACCACCGTCTGCGGGCGGTTTCGGGATTGGTCCGAAAGGAAGAAGACAATGGCGAAAGCGAAATTTGAGCGGTCTAAGCCGCATGTGAACATTGGAACGATTGGTCACGTTGACCATGGCAAGACGACGCTGACGGCGGCGATTACGAAGGTGCTGGCGGAAAGCAGCGGCGGGACCGCGATGGCGTACGACCAGATTGACAAGGCGCCGGAGGAGAAGGCTCGCGGGATCACGATTTCGACGGCTCACGTTGAGTATGAGACGGCGAACCGTCACTACGCGCACGTCGACTGCCCGGGCCATGCGGATTATGTGAAGAACATGATCACCGGCGCGGCGCAGATGGACGGGGCGATTCTGGTTGTGTCGGCGTCTGATGGCCCGATGCCGCAGACCCGGGAGCATATTCTGCTGGCCCGTCAGGTCGGTGTGCCGCGGATTGTCGTGTACATGAACAAGGTCGATCAGGTTGACGACGAGGAGCTTCTCGAGCTTGTCGAGATGGAGATCCGCGAGCTTCTGGACATGTACGAGTTCCCGGGCGACGAGATCCCGATCGTCCGGGGCTCTGCGCTGAAGGCTCTGGAGGGCGACACCTCGGAGATTGGGGCGCCGTCGATCCTGAAGCTGATGGAAGCGGTTGACGAGTACATTCCGCAGCCTGAGCGTGACATTGACCGTCCGTTCCTGATGCCGATCGAGGATGTGTTCTCGATCTCGGGCCGGGGCACGGTTGTGACCGGCCGTGTCGAGCGCGGCATTGTCAACGTCGGCGACGAGGTCGAGATTGTCGGGATCAAGGATACCCGCAAGACGACGGTGACGGGCGTCGAGATGTTCCGCAAGCTTCTTGACCGTGGCGAGGCGGGCGACAACATCGGCGCGCTGCTGCGCGGTATTGACCGCGAGGACGTTGAGCGCGGCCAGGTTCTGGCGAAGCCGGGATCGATCACGCCGCACACCAAGTTCGAGGCCGAGACCTATATCCTGAAGAAGGAAGAGGGCGGGCGTCATACGCCGTTTTTCTCCAACTACCGTCCGCAGTTTTACTTCCGCACGACGGACGTGACGGGCAATGTTGAGGATCTGGGCGGCAAGGAGATGGTGATGCCGGGCGATAACGTGACGATCACGGTGAACCTGATTGTGCCGATCGCCATGGACCAGGGCCTGCGCTTCGCCATTCGCGAGGGCGGCCGCACCGTCGGCGCCGGCGTCGTCTCCAAAATTATCGAGTAGCGCGAGCATACGGATTGGGCCGCCGAGGCGGCCATGAACGGGTAGTACCAAAATGGAAACGCAAAATATTCGCATTCGCTTGCGGGCGTTCGATCACCGGATCCTGGATCAGGCCACCGGCGAGATCGCCAATACCGCAAAGAGAACCGGTGCGCGGGTGCGCGGGCCCATTCCGTTGCCGACGCATATCGAGAAGTTCACGGTTCTGCGCTCGCCGCACATCGACAAGAAGTCGCGTGAGCAGTTCGAGATCCGCACCCATAAGCGGCTCCTCGATATCGTTGAACCGACCCCGCAGACCGTGGACGCGCTGATGAAGCTCGATCTCGCGGCCGGCGTGGACGTGGAAATCAAGCTCTAAGGATAGCGATGATGCGGGCAGGCTTGATTGCAAAAAAACTGGGGATGAGCCGGGTGTTCACCGACAATGGCGAGCATATTCCGGTGACCGTGCTCCAGGTTGAGAATTGTCAGGTGGTGGCGCAGCGCCTCCCTGAAAAGGACGGCTACCGCGCGCTTCAACTGGGTGTCGGGGCGGCCAAGGTAAAGCGGACCACCAAGGCGATGCGCGGGCATTTCGCCAAGGCCGAGGTTGAGCCCAAGGCCAAGGTCGCCGAGTTTCCGGTGTCCGAGGATTGCATGGTCGATGTTGGCGCCGAGCTTTCGGTCGACCACTTTGTGCCCGGCCAGTTCGTCGACGTGGTCGGGACCAGTAACGGCAAGGGTTTCGCCGGCGCGATGAAACGGCATAACTTTCACGGCCTTCGGGCCAGCCACGGCGTGTCGATTTCGCACCGCTCCCACGGCTCCACCGGCCACAGCCAGGACCCGGGCAAGGTGTTCAAGGGCAAGAAGATGGCCGGGCACATGGGCGACGAGCGGGTGACCGTTCAGAACCTGACCATTGTGAAGACCATTCCCGAAGACGGGCTGCTCCTGATCCGGGGCGCTGTCCCGGGCCATGAGGGAAGCTGGATCCTGGTCAGCGACGCCGTCAAGAAGACGCTTCCGGAGGATGCTCCGAAGCCGGCGGGACTGCGGGGTAGAGAAGAGCCCAAGGCCGAGGAGCCGGCTCCCGAGGCGGAAGCGCCCGAAGCGGAAGCCGTAGAGGCGGCGCCGGCTGCAGAAGAGGCCGTTGTTGAAGCACCGGCCGAGCCTGAGGCCCCCGCTGAGCCTGAGGCCGAAGCGGATGCCGACACCGAGAAGAAGGAAGACTAAGCGATGAAAACGGACGTTCTCACGCTTGACGCCAAAAAGGCGGGCACCATCGACCTTGACGACGGTGTGTTCGGCCTGCCGGAGCGCGCCGATATCCTCCAGCGTGTGGTGGTGTGGCAATTGGCCAGGCGCCGCGCCGGAACGCAATCGGTCAAGGGCCGCAGCGAAGTCACCGGGACCACCAAGAAGTGGGGCAAGCAGAAGGGCGGCGGCACCGCCCGGCACGGAAGCCGGAAGGCGAATATTTTCCGCGGCGGCGGCAAGGCGCATGCAGCCCAGCCGCGCTCTTACGAGCATAACCTGACCAAGAAGGTCCGGCGCCTCGGGCTGAAGACGGCGCTGTCGTCGAAGCAGGCGATCGGCAACCTGATCGTGATCGAGGATCTGGCGCTGAAGGACGCGAAGACCAAGGCGGTTGGCGAAGCGCTCGCCAAGCTCGGTGTGACGTCGGCGCTGTTCGTCGATGGCGCCGAGGTCAATCAGAACTTCAAGCGCGCGGTTGCGAACCTGCCGAACCTCGACGTGCTGCCGGTTCAGGGCGCCAACGTTTACGACATTCTGCGCCGCGACAAGCTGGTGCTGACCAAAGCGGCGGTTGAAGGTCTTATGGAGAGGCTTAAATGAGTAAGCTCGCCCATTACGATGTCATTCTCGGCCCGGTGATTACCGAAAAGTCGACCTTGGTGTCGGAGCATAACCAGGTTGTGTTCCGGGTTCCGCTCGACGCCTCCAAGCCGGCGATCAAGGCGGCGGTTGAAGCGCTTTTCGACGTCAAGGTCAAAGCGGTCAACACGATCCGGGTCAAGGGTAAGGCCAAACGGTTCCGGGGGCGGATGGGCCAGCGGTCCGATTGGAAGAAAGCGATGGTGTGCCTTGAGGAAGGCCAGTCCATCGATGTGACGACGGGGATTTAGATATGGCGCTTAAAGCCTATAAACCGGTAACGCCGTCCCAGCGCGGGCTTGTGCTTGTGGACCGCGGCGACCTCTGGAAGGGCAAGCCGGTCAAGAGCCTGAGCGAAGGCCTGACCAAGGCCGGCGGGCGCAACAACAACGGCCGGATCACGGCGCGCCGTCGCGGCGGGGGCCACAAGCGGACCTACCGCAAAGTGGACTTCAAGCGGCGCAAATGGGATGTGGCGGCGACGGTCGAGCGGCTTGAGTACGACCCCAACCGCTCCGCGTTCATTGCGCTGGTGAAGTACGAAGACGGCGAGCTCGCCTATATCCTGGCGCCCCAGCGGCTTGCGGCCGGGGACCAGGTGATTGCCGGCAGCAAGGTTGACGTCAAACCGGGCAACGCCATGCCGCTTGCCAGCATGCCGGTGGGCACCATCGTCCACAACGTAGAAATGAAGCCGGGCAAGGGTGGCCAGATGGCGCGGGCGGCCGGGAGCTATGCACAGCTCGTCGGCCGCGATCAGGATTACGCCATTCTGAGGTTGACCTCGGGTGAGCAGCGGATCGTGCGCGGCGAATGCATGGCGACGGTGGGTGCGGTGTCGAACCCCGACAACCAGAACACCACGCTCGCCAAGGCCGGTCGGTCGCGTTGGATGGGCAAGCGTCCGTCGGTGCGCGGTGTTGCGATGAACCCGGTCGATCACCCCCATGGCGGCGGCGAAGGCCGCACCTCGGGCGGTCGTCATCCGGTGACGCCGTGGGGCAAGCCGACCAAGGGCAAGAAGACCCGCAAGAACAAGGCGACGGATCGCTATATCGTGCGGTCGCGTCACGCGCGCAAGAGAAGAGGTTAAGTCGTGGCTCGTTCAGTTTGGAAAGGCCCGTTCGTTGACAGCTTTCTGCTGAAGAAGGCGGAAGAGGCTCAAGGATCGGCCAAGAAATCGTCGATCAAGACGTGGTCGCGGCGTTCGACCATTCTGCCGCAGTTTGTCGGTCTGACGTTTGACGTCCACAACGGACAGAAGTTCATCCCGGTCCATGTGACCGAGGACATGGTAGGCCACAAGTTCGGTGAATTCTCTCCGACCCGCACCTATTACGGGCATGCGGCGGACAAGAAGGCAAAGAGGAAATAGCCGTGGGTAAGAAAGCTGCAGCGCGCGCGCTTCCCGACAACGAGGCTCTGGCGGTCGGCACCATGATCCGGGTGAGCCCGCAAAAGCTCAACCTGGTGGCGGGTCTGATCCGCGGGAAACCGGTGGAGAAGGCGCTTGCCGATCTGACCTTCTCGAAGAAGCGGCACGCACAGGATGTGAAGAAGGTACTCCAGTCGGCGATTGCCAATGCGGAGAATAACCACCAGCTCGATGTGGATCAGCTGGTCGTCGCCGAGGCCTCGGTCGGTAAGGCGCTGGTGATGAAACGCTTTCGGGCGCGCGCCCGCGGCCGGGTCGGCAAGATTTTGAAACCGTTTAGCCGGTTGCGGATTGTGGTCCGGCAGGTTGAGGAGAATTTGTAATGGGCCAGAAGGTCAGCCCGATCGGACTGCGTCTCGGTATTAACCGGACCTGGGACAGCCGCTGGTACGCGGATGGCGAGGAGTACGCCAATCTTCTGCATGAAGATGTGGCGATGCGCCGCTATATTGTGGAGAAGCTGCCGCAGGCGGGTGTTTCCAAAGTCATCATCGAGCGGCCGGCCAAGAAGGCGCGGATCACCATTCACTCGGCGCGCCCCGGCATTATCATCGGCAAAAAGGGCGCGGATATCGAGAAACTGCGCCGCGAGCTTACCAAACTGACGACCGCAGGCGACGTGAGCCTCAATATCGTCGAGGTCCGCAAACCCGAGATCGATGCCAAGCTGGTTGCCGACAATGTGGCTCAGCAGCTCGAGCGCCGGGTGGCGTTCCGCCGGGCGATGAAGCGTGCGGTGCAAAGCGCCATGCGTCTTGGCGCCGAAGGCATCCGGATCAACGCCGGCGGCCGGCTGGGTGGCGCGGAGATTGCGCGGTCCGAATGGTATCGCGAAGGGCGCGTACCGCTGCACACGCTCAGGGCGGATATCGATTACGGCGAATCGGAAGCCAAGACAGCGTACGGCATCATCGGGATCAAGGTCTGGATCTTCAAAGGAGAGATCATGGCCCATGACCCTCAGGCACAGGAAAAGCGGTCATCCGACCAGCAGCGTCCCGGTGGCGGCCGCGGTTAACGACTGAGTAGAGAGAAAAGGCAGCAGCAATGCTTCAGCCCAAGAAGACAAAGTTCAGGAAGGCGCACAAGGGGCGCATTCATGGCAACGCCAAAGGCGGCACGGATCTGAATTTCGGGTCCTACGGCCTCAAGGCGCTCGAGCCGGCGCGGGTGACTGCGCGTCAGATCGAGGCCGCGCGGCGCGCCATGACACGGCACATGAAGCGTGCCGGCAAAGTGTGGATCCGCATTTTCCCGGACGTGCCGGTCAGCAAGAAGCCGACCGAGGTGCGTATGGGTAAAGGTAAGGGCTCGCCCGAATTCTGGGCCGCTCGTGTCAAGCCGGGCCGCGTAATGTTCGAGATCGATGGCGTCACGACGGAAGTGGCCAAGGGCGCGTTCGAGCGTGCGGCGGCCAAGCTGCCGATCAAGACCAAGATCGTCGCCCGCTTTGGCGAGAGCCTCTGAGGAGTATGGCCATGAAGATTGTGGATCTCAGAGACAAGAGCGTGGACGAGCTGAACGATCAGCTCGTCAAGCTCAAGAAAGAGCAGTTCAACCTGCGCTTCCAGAAAGCGACAGGCCAGCTCGAGAAGACTTCGCGGGTGCGCGAAGTTCGGCGTGACATTGCGCGCGTCCAAACGCTGCTCAACGAGCGGCGTCAGGCTGCGCAGCAGCAGGCATAAGCGGGAAGGATCGAAGGTATGCCGAAGCGTATTTTGCAGGGTGTGGTGGTCAGCGACAAAAGCGACAAGACGGTCGTGGTCCGCGTCGAGCGCCGCTTCAACCACCCGCTGGTGGGTAAGGTGGTGCGCCGCTCGAAACGGTACCATGCCCATGACGAAGGCAATGAGTGCAAGGTTGGTGACACGGTGCGCATCGAGGAGTGCCGGCCGATCTCGAAAAGCAAATCGTGGCGTGTGGTCGGCGACGGCGGCGCGGCGCAGGCTTGAAGTATCAGGAGTAGACCCTGACTGTCGCGTGCTCCGCGGGGACGATGGCAGCCGGTCGAGGAAGTTGGGAATAAACCCATGATTCAGATGCAGACAAATCTTGAGGTTGCCGATAACTCGGGTGCGCGCCGCGTGCAGTGCATCAAGGTTCTCGGTGGCTCCAAGCGCAAGACAGCCGGCATCGGCGACGTGATCGTCGTCAGTGTCAAAGAGGCCATCCCGCGGGGTCGCGTGAAGAAGGGCGATGTGCATCGCGCCGTGATCGTGCGCACGGCCAAGGATATCCGCCGCTCGGATGGCAGCGTCATCCGCTTCGACAAGAATGCGGCGGTGCTGGTGAACAAGCAGGGCGAGCCGATCGGGACCCGTATTTTCGGCCCGGTGGCCCGCGAACTCAGAGGGCGCAACCTGATGAAGATCATCTCGCTCGCGCCGGAGGTGCTGTAATGGCGCAAAAGTTTAAAATCAAGAAAGGCGACAAGGTCGTCGTGCTGACCGGTCGGGACAAGGGCAAACGCGGCCAGGTCCTCGAAGTGGTGCGCTCGGATAATCGGGCTGTCGTCAGCGGTGTGAACAAGGTCAAACGCCACACCAAGCCTGGCGCCCAGGGCCCCGGGGGAATCGTCGACAAGGAATTGCCGATTCATCTCTCGAACCTGGCGATTGAGGACCCGAAGACGGGTAAGGCGACCCGGGTCGGTTACAAGTTTCTGGATGATGGCCGCAAGGTCAGAATTGCAAGACGCTCCGGGGAGGTTATCGATGGCTGACTATCGCCCCCGTCTGCAGGACGTATACGAAAAAGAGATCAAGTCGCAACTGGCGGAGGAGTTCGGGTACAAGAATTCGCTCGAGGTTCCGCGCGTTGAGAAGATCGTCATCAACATGGGTGTCGGCGAAGGCTCTCAGGACAAGAAGAAGGTCGAGGCCGCAGTTGGCGAACTGGCGCGGATAACCGGTCAGAAGCCGGTGGTGACGCGGGCCAAGAATTCGGTGGCCGGCTTCAAGATCCGCGAGGGCATGCCGATCGGAACCAAGGTCACGCTGCGCCGCGACAGGATGTACGAATTCCTCGATCGTCTCGTCAACATCGCCTTGCCGCGGGTTCGGGACTTTCGCGGGGTCAACCCGAAGTCGTTCGACGGCAACGGAAATTATGCCCTGGGCCTGAAGGAACAGATCGTGTTCCCTGAAATCAATTACGATCAGGTCGACAAGATCCGGGGTATGGACATTGTGATTTGTACGACGGCGCGGACCGATGAGGAAGCCAAAGCGCTTCTCGCCGGTTTCCGGATGCCGTTTACAAGCTGAGCAGGTTAACGGGCTCGCAAAGGAGCGAAAGCGAATGGCAAAGAAAAGCGCCATTGAACGAAACAGGAAGCGGATTGCTATGGCCAAGAAAACGGCGGCGCGACGGGCGCGGCTGAAAGTGATGGCCAAGGACGCGAGTCTGTCTCCTGAAGATCAGTTTCAGGCCCGCCTGAAGCTTGCGGAATTGCCGCGCAACTCGAATCCCACCAGGATTCGGAACCGTTGTGAGATTTCCGGCCGGCCGCGCGCGTTCTATCGTAAATTCAAGATGTCCAGGATCGCGCTGAGGGACCTGGCCTCGGCCGGGCATATCCCTGGCGTCGTGAAGTCGAGTTGGTGAGGAGAGCAGCCGATGACCATGACTGATCCTCTCGCGGATATGCTGACCCGGATCCGTAACGGGCAGCGGGCGAACAAGCGGGTTGTTGAAGCGCCGGCTTCGAAGATGCGCGCGCGCGTCCTTGAGGTGCTCAAGCGCGAAGGCTTTATTCGCGGCTACGAAGATGGCGAGCATGACAGCAAGCCCGTGTTCCTGATCGAACTGAAGTATCACGAAGGCGAACCGGTGATCAGCGCGATCTCAAGGGTCTCCAAACCCGGTCGGCGCGTCTATTCCTCGGTTAAGGACCTGCCGCGCGTGCGCAACGGCCTCGGGATCTCCATCGTGTCGACGCCCAAGGGCGTTCTGTCCGATGCCGAAGCTCGTGACGCCAACGTCGGCGGCGAGGTTCTGTGCACCGTATTCTAGGATTTGAATGATGTCTCGGATTGGCAAAAAACCCGTAGCAGTACCCCAGGGCGTGACCGTGGACCTTGGCGGCGACACGCTCTCGGTCAAGGGACCGAAGGGCCAGTTGGCAATGTCCATCGTTGACGAGGTGAATATCAGCTACGCCAACGACGAGATCCAGGTTGCGCCTAAGAATCAGGGCAAGCGGGCGCGCGCCATGTGGGGCATGCAGCGCACCCTGGTTGACAACCTGGTGACCGGCGTGACCGAAGGGTTCACCCGCGAGCTGGAGATCAACGGCGTTGGTTTCCGCGCGGCGGTCAGGGGCAAGGAGCTGAACCTCCAGCTTGGTTACAGCCACGACATCAATTTCCCGATTCCGGAAGGCATCGAGGTGAAATGCCCCGAGCAGACCAAGGTTGTGGTCTCGGGGATCGATAAACAGCAAGTCGGGCAGGTCGCGGCCAAGATCCGCGAGTTCCGGAAACCCGAGCCGTACAAGGGCAAGGGCGTGAAATATGCCGGCGAATATATCTTCCGCAAGGAAGGCAAGAAGAAATAGGGTATTGAACGATGGCGAGTGGAAAAGGCCAGTTTCAGCGGCGGCGGCAGCGGGTTCGTAACAAGATCGGCAAGCGGAGGAATGATCGTCCGCGGCTTTCGATCCACCGCTCCAACAAGCACATTTACGCCCAGATCATCGATGATGAGAAGCGGGTGACGGTGGCGGCGGCATCGACCCAGGACGAGGCGCTGCGCAAAAGCTCGGGCGCCAATGTGGGTGGGGCATCGGCGGTCGGCAAGCTGATTGCGGAACGCTCCAAGGCGGCCGGAATTAAAGAGGTCGTATTCGATCGTGGCGGCTACCTCTATCATGGCCGGGTCCGGGCGCTGGCGGAAGCGGCGCGTGAAGGCGGACTCGAGTTTTAGACGAGACAAGAGAGAAGGACTGCGGATTCATGGCACGCCCGGACAGGTTTGAAAAAGAAGAAAGCGACTTCATCGAGAAATTGGTGCACATCAACCGTGTCGCCAAGGTGGTGAAGGGTGGCCGGCGTTTCGGGTTCGCCGCGCTGATGGTGGTTGGTGATGGCAAGGGCCGGGTCGGGTTCGGCCATGGCAAGGCGCGCGAAGTGCCCGAAGCCATCCGCAAGGCGACCGAGGCGGCCAAGAAAACGATGATCCGGGTGCCGCTGCGCGAAGGTCGCACCCTGCACCATGACAACGAAGGGCGTCATGGCGCCGGCCGGGTGCTGATGCGCTCGGCGCCTGACGGCACGGGTATTATTGCCGGCGGGCCGATGCGCGCGGTGTTCGAAGCGCTGGGTGTCCATGATGTGGTGGCCAAGTCGCTGGGCTCGTCGAACCCCTACAACATGGTCCGGGCCACCTTCGACGGCATTGCGAAACAGATGTCGCCGCGGCAGATGGCATCGCGGCGTGGCATCAAGGTCAGCGATCTTGCCGCGCGGCGCGCCGAAGGCGGCAGCGAGGAATAAGGCGGAGAGCGATCATGGCGGCCAAGAAGACCCTTAAAGTGACGCAGATCGGGAGCCCGATCCGACGCGAGAAGAGCCAGCGGGCGACGCTGGTTGGTCTCGGTCTCAACAAGATGAACCGGACACGTGAGCTCGAGGACACGCCCGCTGTGCGCGGCATGATCCGGAAAGTGAGCCACATGGTCCGAGTGGAAGAGTAGGTGTTGCGATGAAACTCAACGAACTCGCCGACAAGCCGGGAGCACGCAAGGGTCGCATGCGCGTTGGTCGCGGTATCGGCTCCGGTAAGGGCAAGACCGGCGGTCGGGGCGTGAAGGGCCAGAAGTCGCGCTCAGGCGTGGCCGTCAAGGGCTTTGAGGGCGGCCAGATGCCGATTTATCGCCGGCTGCCGAAGCGCGGCTTCAATATGTATAATGCGGCCGAGTTTGCCGAAGTGAACCTGGGCCGGCTGCAGGAAGCGATCGACGCGAAAAAGGTCGACGCCTCGAAGCCCATCGATGCCGACGTTCTGAAAGAAGCCGGCGTTGTCCGGCGGATCAAGGACGGTATCCGGCTTCTGGGCAAGGGCGAGCTCAAAGCCAAAGTCACCATCACGGTTGCCGGCGCCAGCAAGTCCGCGGTCGCAGCCGTTGAAAAGGCTGGCGGCAAAATCGACGTCGTTGCACCGAAACCGTCTTCGGCTGAGGCCGGGGCCGAGGAGTCCGCATAGGGTATGGCATCTGCCGCCGAACAACTGGCCGCAAATCTCAATTTCGGGGCCATTGCAAAAGCCACCGAGCTCAAGAAGCGTATCTGGTTTACGCTCGGCGCTCTGGTGATTTATCGGCTCGGCACCTATATCCCGCTTCCCGGCATCGATCCGGTCACGCTCGATCACGTCTTTCAGCAGAATTCCACCGGTATTCTCGGCATGTTCAACATGCTGGCCGGCGGCGCGCTCAAGCGGATGACCATCTTCGCGCTCAATATCATGCCGTATATTTCGGCGTCGATTATCGTTCAGTTGCTGACCTCGGTGTCGCCAACGCTCGGCCAGCTCAAGAAGGAAGGCGAGAGCGGCCGTAAGAAGATCAACCAGTATACCCGCTATGGCACGGTCCTGCTGACCGCGTTGCAGGCCTACGGTATTGCCGTCGGTCTGGAGCGCATGACCGCGGGCGGCGCCAGTGCGGTTATGGATCCCGGCTTTTTCTTCCGCGCAACCACGGTCATTACCCTGATCGGCGGGACCATGTTTCTGATGTGGCTCGGCGAGCAGATCACCCAGCGCGGTGTGGGCAACGGGATCTCGCTTATCATCTTTGCGGGCATTGTGGCCCAATTGCCACGGGCGCTTGCCGGCACTTTCGAGCTTTCGGTTGCCCAGAACTGGAGCATTTTTGCGATCCCCGGTTTGCTGCTGCTGGTGGTGACCGTAATCGGCATTATTGTGTTCATGGAGCGCGCCCAGCGCCGCATCCTGATCCAGTACCCGAAGCGTCAGGTGGGCATGAAAATGACCCAGGGCGAAAGCTCGCACCTGCCCCTGAAGCTGAACACGGCCGGCGTGATTCCGCCGATTTTCGCTTCGTCGCTGCTCCTGATGCCGATCACGCTCGCCAACTTCTCGGCCCAGGGCGGGCCGGAGTGGTTGACCACCGTGACCGCGCTGATGGGTCATGGCCAGCCGCTCTACATCGCGTTTTACGTCGCCGGCATCATCTTCTTCTGCTTTTTCTACACGGCGGTGGTCTTCAACCCTGAGGATACGGCCGACAACCTGAAGAAATATGGCGGCTTCGTCCCCGGTATCCGCCCCGGCAAGAATACGGCGAAATATCTCGATTACGTGCTGACACGGCTGACCGTTGTGGGCTCCATCTACCTGGCTGCGGTTTGCCTGCTGCCGGAGATGCTCATCACTCAGTACGCTTTGCCGTTCTATTTCGGCGGCACCTCGCTTCTGATCGTCGTCAATGTGACCATGGATACGGTTGGCCAGATTCACAGCCACCTGATGGCGCATCAGTACGAAGGACTGATCAAGAAGGCGAAGCTGCGCGGGGGCCGGCGATGAACATCATCCTGTTGGGCCCGCCCGGCGCCGGCAAGGGCACCCAGGCGCAGCGGCTGGTGGACAGCCTTGGCGTGGTGCAGCTTTCCACTGGGGATATGTTGCGCGCCGCCGTGAAACAGGGTACAGACGTTGGCAAGCAGGCCAAAGGGTTCATGGATGCGGGCGCGCTTGTGCCGGACGAGGTGGTTATCGGCATTATCGCCGAGCGCATTGACGAGCCTGATTGTGCAAACGGGTTCATCCTCGACGGGTTTCCGCGCACCGTGGCCCAGGCCGAAGCGCTCGATGCGATGCTTGGCGAAAAGGGCCTGACCCTTGACGCCGCAGTCGAGATGGAAGTGGACGACGCCGCGTTGGTGGAACGCATTACCGGGCGCTACGCTTGCGCGAAATGCGGCGCCGGGTACCATGACAAGTTTCACCGGCCCAAGGTCGACGGGGTCTGCGATAAGTGCGGCGGGACGGAATTTGTTCGCCGCGCGGACGACAACCGGGAAACAGTCGTGTCCCGGTTGAAGGCGTATCATGAACAAACAGCGCCGCTGCTGCCCTATTACGACAAGCGGGGGAAGCTGAAGACGGTTGACGGGATGGCATCCATTGATGACGTCACCCGCCAGTTGAAAGACGTTCTGGGCGGTCTCGAAGCAGCGCAGTAAGCGCGCGTTGCAGAGGTTGACTGTCAAGGGCGAGTATCTATAATCGCGCAACTCCCGGCCAGGCCGGAAGGGGCGCAGGGACTAATTTTAAGAGCGATTTGGAGAACGGATCGTGGCTCGTATTGCTGGCGTGAACATTCCGACCGGGAAGCGTGTGGAAGTCGCATTGACTTATATCCACGGGATCGGTCGGACCCGAGCTAAGGAAATTTGCGGAAAAGCCGGGATAGACCCGGATACCCGGGTCAATAACCTGGCCGAAGGCGAGGTCATCAAGATCCGCGAGATCATCGACTCCGATTGCATGGTCGAAGGCGATCTGCGCCGCGATGTGGCGATGAACATCAAGCGGTTGATGGACCTCGGCACGTACCGCGGTCTTCGTCACCGCAAGGGCTTGCCTGTCCGCGGTCAGCGCACCAGCACCAATGCCCGCACCCGCAAGGGTAAGGCCAAGCCGATCGCCGGCAAGAAGAAGTAAGGTTAGACAAGGTAGCAGACAATGGCAGTGGAACGCAGCCGAGTACGCCGTCGCGAACGCAAGAACATCACCAACGGTGTGGCGCATGTGAATGCGAGCTTCAACAACACCATGGTGACAATCGCCGACGCCCAAGGGAATGTGATCTCCTGGTCGAGCTCCGGTGGTATGGGCTTCAAGGGGTCGCGCAAGTCAACGCCCTATGCCGCTCAGATGGCGGCCGAGGACGCTGGCCGCAAGGCCCAGGAACATGGCATGAAGACGCTCGAAGTGAACGTCAAGGGCCCGGGTTCCGGGCGGGAGTCGGCGCTCAGGGCGTTGCAGGCCGTCGGCTTTACCATTACCTCCATTCGTGACGTGACGCCGATCCCGCACAACGGCTGCCGTCCGCGCAAGCGTCGCCGGGTCTAAGCCGCCGGCGGTCCATATTGCAATTTTAGCACGAGGTCTCGATCGTGATTCAAAAGAACTGGCAAGAGCTGATCAAACCGAACAAGCTTGATATTCAGGCGGCCGAAGGGGATGCGCGTCGCGCCAGCATCGTTGCCGAGCCGCTCGAGCGCGGGTTCGGCATGACGCTTGGTAATGCACTCCGGCGGATTTTGCTGTCCTCGTTGCAGGGCGCGGCGGTGACGGCCATACAGATTGACGGCGTTCTTCACGAATTCTCGTCGATTACGGGTGTGCGTGAGGATGTCACCGACATCGTCCTCAACGTCAAGCAACTGGCCATCAAGCTGCACAGCGAGGGGCCGAAACGGCTTACGCTGGAAGCGGACGGGCCGGGCGAGGTTACGGCGGCCCGGATCAAGGAAGTCGCCGACGTTGAAATTCTGAACCCCGATCAGGTGCTGTGCACGCTCGACGAGGGTGCGCATTTCAAGCTCGAGCTGACGGTGGATACCGGCAAGGGCTATGTGGCATCGGATCGCAACCGGCCGGAAGACGCGCCGATCGGGCTCATTCCGGTGGACGCCCTTTACAGCCCGGTGCGCAAGGTTAGCTACAAGGTGGAGAACACCCGGAAGGGTCAGATCCTCGACTATGACAAGCTGACAATGTCGATCGAGACGGACGGCACCATCACGCCGGACGACGCGGTGGCCTATGCCGCCCGGATTCTCCAGGATCAGTTGCAGCTGTTCATCAATTTCGAGGAGCCGCAGCAGGCAGCCGCCGAAAAGGAATCCGAAGAGCCCAAGTTCAATCGCAACCTTCTGCGCAAGGTCGACGAACTGGAACTGTCGGTGCGCTCCGCCAATTGCCTGAAGAACGACAATATCGTCTATATCGGCGATCTCATTCAGAAGACCGAGGCGGAAATGCTGCGCACCCCCAATTTCGGGCGCAAGTCGTTGAACGAGATCAAGGAAGTTCTGTCGACGATGGGTCTTCACCTCGGTATGGAAGTGGCGGGATGGCCGCCCGAGAATATCGAGGACATGGCCAAGAAACTGGAAAACGACATTTAGGGGACCCATGAGTCCCGTGACGGAGAAGACACATGCGCCACGGTAAGGCGGGCCGCAAGCTCAATCGCACTTCGGAACATCGCAAGGCCATGTTCGCCAATATGGCGTCTGCGCTGCTGAAGCACGAACAGATTACCACAACGCTGCCCAAGGCGAAGGAACTGCGCCCGGTGGTCGAGCGCCTGATTACGCTTGGCAAGCGCGGTACGCTCCATGCGCGCCGTCAGGCTCTTTCCAAGCTGCCTGAAAGCGACAAGCAGATTGTGGACAAACTGTTCACGACGCTGGCCGAGCGCTATGCCGGCCGCAACGGCGGTTATACGCGTGTGCTCAAGGCCGGGCTGCGGTACGGTGACGCCGCCGATATGGCGGTGATCGAACTGGTGGACCGCGATACCGAGGCCAAGGGCCAGGATTCAGGCCCTGCTCAGGACGCTGACGAGGCGGCGTGATCGGAATGCCGGTCTGACAAAGGCGACAAAAAATAAGGGGCGGCCTCAGGGCTGCCCTTTTTTGTTTCTAAGGTTTGCCGCAGGAAATGGTTGGAATTGAAGGTGTTAACGCGATGAGACGTTTGGTGACAAAAAAAGACCTAGGGCGTGTAATCGGCTGCGCCATTCTTGCATTTGTTACGGTAAGCGGCCAGGCGGCGGCGGCGGAAAAAACGGTTCCGGGCAGTGAAGCGCAGATACAATTGTCCTTCGCGCCGGTGGTCAAGAAGGTGGCCCCCGCGGTCGTCAACGTTTACACGCGCCGGGTCGTCAAGACCCAAAGTCCGTTCTCCCAGTTTTTCAACGACCCCCTGTTCCGCCGTTTCTTTGGTGATGATCTGGGATCGAGCGTGCCGAGAGAACGGATCGAGCGCTCGCTGGGATCGGGCGTCATTGTTAGCGCCGATGGCGTGATCGTCACCAACAACCATGTGATCGGCGACGCCGACGAAATCACCGTGGCCCTTGCCGACCGGCGGGAATTTCCAGCCAAGGTTGTCATGGCCGACAAAAGCGCCGATCTCGCTGTGCTCAAAATCGACGTGGGCGATGAGAAATTGCCGTATCTCACGCTGCGCGATTCCGATACGATCGAAGTCGGCGATCTGGTGCTTGCCATCGGCAATCCTTTTGGCGTCGGCCAGACGGTCACCAGCGGGATCGTATCGGCGGTTGCGCGGACCAACGTCGGTGTCAGCGACTACCAGTCCTTTATCCAGACCGATGCCGCCATTAACCCGGGTAAT
The DNA here is from genome assembly GCA_963746725.1 of uncultured Alphaproteobacteria bacterium. GTDB lineage: Bacteria > Pseudomonadota > Alphaproteobacteria > Sphingomonadales > Govanellaceae > J090. Next base: position 84,507 of record CAVVCF010000007.1, read on the forward strand.
TCAGGGGGAGCGCTGGTGACCCTTGACGGCAAGCTGGTGGGAATAAACTCCGAGATTTATTCGCGCTCCGGCGGCTCGATCGGTATCGGCTTTGCGATCCCGTCCGACATGGTGAGCACCGTCGTAACCGCAGCCATGCACGGGGGTAAGGTGGTGCGACCCTGGATCGGCGCTTCGGGCCAGGCGGTGACCTCGGACATCGCCAAATCCATTGGGCTCGACCGGCCGATGGGCGTGCTGGTTGATGAAATCTACAAGGGCGGCCCGGCCGACCAGGCCGGTATCCGGGACGGCGATGTGATCATTTCCGTTAATGGTAAAGAGGTCTTCTCGCCAGAGGGATTACGCTTCCGGCTGCGCATCGGAGAAAAGAACGTCGGGAACGAGGTGCCGGTCACGCTCCTGCGCTCAGGCGCTAAGCGCGAGGTGAAGGTCAAAATCGAAGCCGCGCCCGAGGTGCCGCCCCGCAATGTGACCGTGCTTGAAGGCGAGTACCTGTTCAACGGGATCAAGGTTGCCAATCTGTCGCCCGCCTATGCCGAAGAGCTGAATATGGACCCGATGCAGAGCGGTGTGGTGGTGCTTGGCCTCGCGCGCCAGAGCCCGGCGCTGCACTATGGCCTGTTGCAGCCCGGTGACATTATCGTGGAGGTCAACGACAAACGGGTGACGACCGTCAAGGACCTTAAAGCGGCGCTCGAGATCAAGGACGGGTTCAGCTATCGTATACGCCGCGGCAACCGGGTCATCGAGTGCGCCCAGACCGGAAACAACGGGTTCACCTGCAGGCAATAGGAGGGCTATGAGCGACCTGTTCGAGTCTAGCACGGACGCTGCGGCCGGCGAGTCCGACAGACAGCGCCCTCTGGCCGATCGTCTGCGCCCCGCGTCCCTCAAAGAGGTCGTCGGACAGGACCATCTCCTGGGCGCGGCCGGGCCGCTCGGCCGGATGCTCGACGCCGGTCATCTGGGATCGATCGTGTTCTGGGGGCCGCCGGGGACCGGAAAGACCACCATTGCCCGGCTGCTTGCTGACGGGGTGGATCTGGAATTCGTTCAGATCTCGGCGGTGTTCTCGGGCGTTGCCGATCTGCGCAAGGTATTCGAGGCAGCCCGCCAGCGCCGGCGTATGGGCCGGGGTACGCTGCTCTTTGTGGACGAGATCCACCGCTTCAACCGGTCCCAGCAGGACGGCTTCCTGCCCTATGTGGAGGATGGAACCATCGTGCTGGTGGGGGCAACCACGGAAAACCCGTCGTTCGAGCTCAATGCGGCGCTGCTGTCACGGGTTCAGGTGCTGGTGCTTCATCGCCTGGACGACGCGGCGCTCGACGCGCTGCTCACCCGGGCCGAAGCGCTCGAAGGCCGGGCCATTCCGGTGACTGATGACGGCCGGGTGGCGCTCAAAGCCATGGCGGACGGTGACGGGCGCTACCTTCTCAATATGACCGAGGCGCTGCTTTCCCAGACGTTTGCCGAACCGCTCGGGCCGCGCGATCTGGCCGACGCCGTGCAACGTCGCGCGCCGGTCTATGACAAGGATCGCGAAGAGCACTACAATCTGATCAGCGCGCTCCACAAGTCGCTCAGGGGCTCCGACGTCGACGCGGCCTTGTACTGGACGGCGCGGATGCTGGTGGCGGGCGAGGAGCCGCTTTATATCACCCGGCGGCTGGTGCGCTTTGCGTCCGAGGATATCGGCCTTGCCGACCCGCAGGCGCTGGTGCAGGCGCTGGCGGCCAAGGACGCCTATGATTTTCTCGGCAGTCCCGAAGGCGAGCTCGCCGTCGTTCAGGCGGTGATTTACCTTGCCACCGCGCCCAAGTCGAACGCCGCCTACAAGGCCGAAAAGGCCGCCAAGGGCGCGGCGCGCAACACCGGGTCGCTGATGCCGCCCAAGCATATTCTGAACGCGCCGACCAAGCTGATGAAGGAGCTCGATTACGCCAAGGGCTACACCTACGACCACAACACCGAAGCGGGGTTTTCGGGACAGAACTACTTCCCCGACGACATGGCGCGCGAACGTTTCTATGCGCCGCCCGAACGTGGGTTCGAGCGCGAAATTCTCAAACGGTTGAGCTATTGGCAGAAGCTGCGCAGCGAGGCGGAGAGCGACGGCGACCAATGACCTTCGATCGCTTCGTCGCTATCGACTGGAGCGGGGCCAGGGGCGAACGGCTTCCCGGTGTCGCCATAGCAGTCGCCGAGGCCGGCAACGCTGCGCCGCACCTCGTTCAGCCAGCCGACCGCAAGGGCTGGTCGCGCCTCGACGTTCTGGCATTTCTTGACGATCTTGCCCGGGATGGCAAGGCGCTGGTCGGGGCGGATTTTTCCTTCAGCCTGCCTTATCTGGATGAAAATTCCTATTTCCCGGCGGTGGATGACCGGTGCAAAAGGGCTCGGGAGCTGTGGCGCCGCATTGATGACATCTGCGCCGGTGATGCTCACCTCTATGCCCGGAGCTTTGTGGAAGACGCGTGCTACGCGCGGTTTTTTCGCAAGCCGGGGGGCGTGGGTCATGCGTTCCGCCCGCGCCTCCGGGTGACCGAGGCTCGCTGCCGTAGCGCCGGGTACGGCCGGGCCGAAAGCGCCTACAACCTTGTCGGCGCGGCGCAGGTGGGCCTGGGTTCGCTTTCCGGCATGCGGCTGCTGGCTGCGCTTGACCGGACCGGGTCAGACCTCGCCGTATGGCCGTTCGCTATGCCCGAAGCGGGGCGGAGCTGTTTTGTTGAAATGTATACCCGGCTCTTTCTCAATCGCGCCGGCCTGCGCGCCACAAAAGCAAGGGATCGGGCGACGCTTGACGGTGCGCTTGAAACCTTGGAAAGCGCATCTTACGGGGGCGAAAGTGGGCGCTGGCTTAATGATCACGAGACGGACGCGTTCCTTTCCGCTGCGGGCTTGCGTCACTTACTTTCACACCCTGACCCCAGGATATGGAATCCGCCGGAGTTATCGGATAAAGTCCGCGTCACCGAAGGCTGGACCTTCGGTGTGGTTTAAGGGGACAGGCATGCACATGCTCAAAATGTTGATAAGCATCGGCGCGGGCGGCGCGCTTGGCGCAATGACCCGTTATCTGGCAACGCACTGGGTGATGCGGCTTGCCGGCGGCGGATTTCCGTTCGGTACGCTGGTGGTCAATGTGCTGGGCTCGTTCCTGATGGGGGTCCTGGTGGAACTGCTGGCGCTGCGCTACCACCTCGGTCCCACCGCCCAGGCGTTCGTGGTGACCGGTGTGTTGGGTGGGTTCACCACCTTCTCCACGTTCTCGCTCGAAGCCGGGCTGCTGATGGAGCGCCACGCATACGGTCACGCCGCGCTTTACGTTGGCGGGTCGCTGTTTTTCGGGATTGTCGGGCTGTTCGCTGGCCTGGCCTTTTCCCGCTCCTTGATTGCATGAGTGGCGTCGAGCGGGTCACTGTGGCCGCGGGCGACGATGGCCTGCGCCTCGACAAGTGGTTCAAGCGCCATTATCCGGATTTGCCGTTCGGGCGCCTTGCCAAACTGCTCAGAACCGGCCAGGTCCGGGTCGATGGCAAGCGCGCCAAGGCCGGCCAGCGGCTTAAATCGGGCGAGGAAGTGCGGGTGCCTCCGCTTAATGCGCCAGCCCCCGTGTCGCCCAAGCGTGCCGCCGTCCGGCCCGAGGATGCCGCCGCCATCCGCAATATGATCCTTTATGAAGATGATGACGTGCTGGTGCTCAATAAGCCGCCGGGGCTTGCGACGCAGGGGGGAACCGGCACCACGCGCCACGTTGACGGCATGCTGGAAGCGTTGCGCCGGGGTGACGAGCGACCGCTTCTGGTGCACCGTCTTGACCGTGATACCAGCGGGGTTCTGGTCGTGGCCAAAACCCGCAAGGCGGCGGCGGAGCTCGCCGGGGCGTTCAAAAGCCGGAGTGCGCGCAAGATTTACTGGGCGCTGGTGGTGGGCGTTCCCGATATGGCGGAGGGAAAGATTTCAGCCCCCTTGGCCAAAGAGGCGCTGCCCCGGGGAGAGCGCATGGAAGTGTCCGAGGACGGCAAGCGGGCGGTCACGCTCTACAGCGTCATGGATCGCGCGGCGCGCAAGGCCGCTTGGTTGGCGCTGATGCCGCTCACCGGCCGCACCCACCAGTTGCGCGCCCATTGCGTCCATATGGGCCATCCCATTGTCGGCGACGGCAAGTATGGCGGCAAGGCGGCGCATCTCGCCGGCCAGGTCAGTGGAAAGCTTCACCTTCATGCGCGGCGCATCGTGCTCGATCATCCGGGGAGCGGTGTGATCGACGTGACGGCCCCGTTACCGGCCCATATGGCGGAAACCTGGCGGTTCTTCGGCTTCGATGCCGAAGACCGGAGCGATCCGTTTCCGGAGGCGCTCTGATGGCGGCGAACACGCTGATCCTGTTCGATTGCGACGGGACCCTGGTAGACAGTCAGCACATGATCACGGCGGCCATGGCGGAAGCGTTCGCAGGCTGCGGCCTCGCGCCGCCATCCGGACCTGAGGTCCGCCGGGTGGTCGGCTTGTCGCTTGCCCCGGCTGTGGCCCGGCTATTGCCGGACGGCGCGGCGGACATGGATATGATCGGTAACGTGACGGAAGCCTACAAGAAGGCGTTCCAGCGCCTGCGCAAGGAGGGGCGGGAGGAACCCCTTTACGATGGTGTTGGTGAAATGCTCGAAGCGTTGGCGACGGCCGGTTACGCAATGGGCGTTGCGACCGGCAAGTCGACGCGAGGCCTCAAAGCCGTGCTCGCCCTTCACGGGCTCGGCGCTTATTTCACCACCTTGCAGACGGCGGACGATCACCCGGGAAAGCCGCATCCCGGCATGGTCGAACATGCCATGATCGAAGCCGGGGCTGCGCCCGGGACAACGGTCATCGTGGGCGATACCACGTTCGATATGGAAATGGCGCTGGCGGCGGCCGCGCGAGGGCTTGGTGTGTCCTGGGGATATCATGGACCCGACGAATTGCTGGCGGCAGGCGCGTCCAGGGTGCTGAACAGCGTGCCTGAGATCGTGCCGGCGATCGGGGACCTGCGGCTATGAAACGGTTCTACAAGATCGTCAGCGTTAGGCAAGCGGGTGGCGGATTTCAGGTCGAGCTTGACGGCCGGGGGGTAAAGACGCCGGCAAAGGCGGCCCTGGTTCTGCCGACGGAGGCGCTGGCCCGGGCCGTGGCTGAGGAATGGGACGATCAGGCGGAAACCATAAAGCCGGACGATATGCCGCTCACCCGTATGGCGAACACGGCCATCGACCGGATCAGCCTGAACGCCGAACCTGTCATTGACGAAATTGCCGGCTTTGCGGCCGCCGATCACCTTTGTTATTGGGCCGCGGAACCACGCGACCTGGTGGAGCGCCAGGCCCAGGCGTGGATGCCGCTGCTTAGCTGGGTGGAGGAGCGTTACGGTGCCAAGCTGGTGGTGGTCGAGGGCATCATGCACAAAGACCAGCCCGAAGACGCCGTCGCCGCGCTCAGGGCGGCGGTCGCGGAACGCGACGTCTTCGCGCTTGCCGCCCTTCATACAGTGACCACCATTTCGGGCTCGCTGGTGCTGGCGCTGGCGGTCGCTGACGACCGCATTTCAGCAGAAGACGCCTTTAGCCTGAGTCAGATCGATGAGGCATACCAGGCCGAACGATGGGGAACTGACGCGGAGGCCGAAGCCCGACGGAACAGGCTTGCTGCCGAGATGAGTACGGCTGGCCGGCTTTTTACTCTGCTCGCGCCAGACCAAAAGTCTGCCGAAAAACAAACAAGCGTTCGAAAGCCTGTCTAGATTCCGAGCGCATTTGACGCTATACGTTGCCGCGATTAGAGATGCGATAGCGACCAAGAACAATAACGAGGACCCGATGCAACAGATCCTGGACAAACTTGAGCGAAAACGGGATGAGGCGCGCGCCGGCGGCGGAGAGCGCCGCGTCGAGGCCCAGCATGGCCGCGGCAAGCTGACGGCGCGCGAGCGGGTCGAGCTGCTTCTGGACCCGGACAGCTTCGAAGAATACGACATGTTCGTCGAGCACCGCTGCACCGATTTCGGTATGGAAGATCAGAAATATCCGGGCGACGGCGTGGTTACCGGCTCGGGCACGATCAACGGCCGCCTGGTTTTCGTATTCAGTCAGGACTTTACGGTGTTCGGCGGCTCGCTGAGCGAAACCCACGCAGAGAAGATCTGCAAGGTCATGGATATGGCGATCAAGGTGGGCGCACCGGTGATCGGCCTCAACAATTCAGGGGGCGCGCGGATTCAGGAAGGCGTGGCCTCGCTTGCCGGCTACGCCGATGTGTTTCAGCGCAACATCGAGGCGTCGGGCGTGGTCCCGCAAATCTCGGTCATCATGGGACCGTGCGCGGGCGGGGCGGTTTATTCGCCGGCCATGACGGACTTTATTTTCATGGTCGAGGACACCTCCTACATGTTCGTGACCGGGCCCGACGTGGTCAAGACGGTGACCAACGAAGTGGTGACCCAGGAAGAGCTTGGCGGCGCCAGCACGCATACCACCAAGTCGAGCGTGGCGGACAAGGCGTTCGAGAACGATGTGGTCACGCTTCATCAGGTCCGCCGGTTTTTCGATTTTCTACCCCTGAACAGCCGGGAAAAACCGCCGGTCCGCCCGATCTACGACGATGTTGAACGGCTCGATATGTCGCTCGACACCCTGGTGCCGGCGAACGCCAACAAGCCCTATGACATGCTCGAGCTGATCGAGAAGGTGGTGGATGAGGGCGACTTTTTTGAGCTTCAGCCGGGCTACGCCAAGAACATCGTCATCGGCTTCGGCCGGATAGAAGGCCAGACCATCGGTATCGTCGCCAATCAGCCGATGGTGCTGGCAGGCTGCCTCGACATCAATGCGTCGCGCAAGGCGGCCCGCTTTGTCCGGTTCTGCGACTGCTTCAGCATTCCTATCATTACCTTTGTTGACGTTCCGGGCTTTCTGCCGGGGACAGCCCAGGAGTTGAACGGGATCATCAAGCACGGCGCCAAGCTGCTGTTTGCCTTCGGCGAAGCCACTGTGCCCAAGATCACGGTGATTACGCGTAAGGCCTACGGCGGCGCGTACGACGTTATGAGTTCCAAGCATCTGCGCGGCGACCTCAATTATGCCTGGCCGACCGCCGAGATTGCGGTGATGGGGCCGAAGGGCGCGGTCGAGATAATTTTCCGGGCGGATATCAAGAACCCCGAAAAAATCGAGCAAAAGACCAAGGAATACACGGAGAAATTCGCTAATCCGTTCGTCGCCGGCAGCCGGGGCTTCATCGATGAGGTGATCATGCCGCATTCAACCCGCCGCCGGATTGCCCGGGGGCTTCGTATGCTCAAAAACAAGAAGCTCAAGAACCCCTGGAAAAAACACAACAATATTCCATTGTGATGACCGGAGTGCGGCAGTTTCATGATCATGGTTGCCCTAAAGCCTTCCCCCTCGATGGGGGAAGGTTTGGATGGGGGTGTTTGCACGCTTTCGGTCTGGGATCACCCCCACCCTGGCCCTCCCCCATCGAGGGGGAGGGGAAGTGCACCTATGAAGATGGGGAAACAATGATAAAAAGTGTCGCCGTTGCGGGTTCAGTTCTTCGCGCGCGCCGGTTGCGTAAGAACATGACGGAGGCGGAAAAGAAGCTCTGGTCCGTGCTCTGTCGGCGAAAAGCTGCCGGTGCGAGATTTCGGCGCCAGGTCCCGTTTGGTCCATACATCGTTGACTTCGCGTCGCACGAGGTGAAGCTGATCATCGAGCTTGACGGCGGCCAGCATAACCGCCAATTGAAGGAGGATGCGGAGCGTACGGTGTTTCTGATCCGGGAAGGGTACGAGATACTGCGTTTCTGGAATAATGATGTCTTGGTAAACTTTGATGGTGTGACTGAGACAATTCTGAACGTTCTGAAATCGTTCGCATCCCTCATCTTGTTGTGTGGAGCAGGAAGAAAATCGGTCTGCGGAGGAAAAATAAGTGTTCAAAAAGATTCTGATTGCCAACCGCGGCGAAATCGCCTGCCGGGTCATCAAAACCGCGAAGAAAATGGGGATTGCCACCGTCGCGGTCTATTCCGAGGCGGATGCCGACGCGCTCCATGTGCGTATGGCCGACGAGGCGGTGCTGATCGGCCCGCCTCCCGCCGCCGAAAGCTATCTTCTGGCCGACAAGATCATTGCCGCAGCGAAGCAAACCGGGGCGGAGGCCGTTCATCCGGGGTACGGTTTTCTGTCCGAGAATACCGCCTTCGCCAAGGCGCTGGAAAAGGCGGGTATCGTCTTCATCGGCCCCAACCAGAAGGCCATTGCGGCCATGGGCGACAAGATCGAATCGAAGAAGCTTGCCGCCAAGGCCAACGTCAATACCGTGCCGGGCCACATCGGCGTCATTGCCGACACTGACGAGGCGGTCAAGATCGCCGGGGAAATTGGCTACCCGGTGATGATCAAGGCGTCGGCCGGCGGCGGCGGCAAGGGTATGCGCGTCGCCTACGACGAGGGCGAGGTCCGCGAGGGCTTCAAGTCGGCCCAGAACGAAGCGCGCTCCTCTTTCGCGGACGATCGCGTGTTTATCGAGAAATTCGTCGAACAGCCCCGCCATATCGAAATTCAGGTGCTGGGTGACTCCCACGGGCATGTGATTTACCTGGGAGAGCGCGAATGCTCAATCCAGCGCCGCCACCAGAAAGTGATTGAAGAAGCGCCGAGCCCGTTCCTGGATGAGAAGACCCGCAAAGCTATGGGTGAGCAGGCGGTGGCGCTCTCCAAGGCGGTGGATTATCGCTCTGCCGGCACGGTGGAGTTCATCGTCGACAAGGACCGGAACTTCTACTTCCTGGAGATGAACACCCGCCTTCAGGTCGAACACCCGGTGACCGAGTTTGTCACCGGCATTGATCTCGTGGAGCAGATGATCCGGGTCGCCGCCGGCGAGAAGCTCGCGCTCAAGCAAGCGGACGTGAAGCTCAGGGGCTGGGCGGTGGAAGCCCGGGTTTATGCCGAAGATCCGTTCAGAGGTTTCCTGCCGTCCATCGGCCGGCTGACCCGCTATCGCCCGCCCGAGGAAAGCGATACCGTTCGCGTCGATACCGGCATTTATGAAGGGTCCGAGATCAGCATGTTCTATGACCCGATGGTCGCCAAGCTGATCACCTATGGCGGGACCCGTGACAAAGCCATTGCGGCCATGCGCCAGGCGCTTGACGCCTATTACATACGAGGGATCAGCCACAATATCAGCTTCCTGAGCGCGATCATGAACCATCCGCGCTTTCTGGAAGGCCGGCTGACCACCGGTTTTATTGCCGAAGAATACCCGGATGGTTTCGAAGGCGGAGCGCTGAGCGCCGACGGGCGCACCACGCTGATTGCGGTGGCAGCCATGATGAACACCGTGGAAGTGGGCCGCGCCGGGCAGATTTCCGGAAAGATGAGCGACGACGCACCGAGCTACGGCAACGACTGGGTGGTCTCGATCGATGGAGAGGACGTTCCCGTGACGTTTGGCCTGACCGATGACGGCTGCCAGATCCTGATCGAGGGCGCGCTGGTGCCCGTAGAGACCGACTGGATGCCGGGCCAGCCTGTGGTGCACGGAACGGTCGGCGGCCGTGCCGTTGCGGTCGAAGTCGACCGGCTGCAGGAGGGCTATATCCTGACCCACGACGGGGTAAGTCTGCCCGTGGTGGTGCGCAGCCCTCGGGCGGCTCAACTGGCCAAGCTGATGCCGGAAAAGGTTGCGCCCGATACCTCGAAGATGCTCTTGTGCCCGATGCCGGGCCTAGTCGTCAGCATCGATGTCGAGGAGGGGGACGAGGTCAAGGGCGGCCAGGCCATGGCCGTGGTCGAAGCTATGAAAATGGAGAACATCCTGCGCGCCGAGCGCGACGGAATCGTCGCCAAAATCAATGCAAAACCGGGCGACAGCCTGGCCGTTGACGATGTCATCATGGAATTCGAATAAACGCGCATCAGTTTGAGTGGCCCCTGGGGAGGGGTTACCATAGGGGCCCCGGTAAAGTGTGCCGGGGCCTTTTTCTCGTTTCGAGGTCACGGGATGCGCAACGACAACACCAAAGCGGTGCGGCTTAGAATCTCCGGTAAGGTCCAGGGCGTCTGGTTCCGCGCCTGGACCGTGCAGGAGGCGCGCGGACTCAATCTGGACGGCTGGGTGCGCAACCGCAGGGACGGCACCGTGGAAGTCCTGGCCGTGGGTGAGGCAGACGCGATCGGGCATCTGATATCGCTTTGTCACGACGGCCCGCCAGCCGCTTGTGTCGATCATGTGGAGGTGGAGGAAGCGAGGGGCGTCACGCCCCGCGGTTTTGTCCAAAAACCTACTGTTTAGCGGTCCGGGAATGCTGGATATTTTGCGCGTCTTGCGTATGCTGGCGATGTCAGCGATACCATTTCCCGCAACATTCAACGGACCACTTTTCTATGATGAATTTGCTTACCCACCGACGGCCCCATGATTGAAGATCTCGTTATTGTTGCCGCGGGCGAGGGATCCCGGCTGAGAAGTCTGGGGGAGCCGAAACCCATGGTGAGGCTTGCTGGCCGGAGCTTGATCGAATGGGCGCTCATGAGCGCATTTTCTGCCGGTCTCAAGCGCGCGGTCGTGGTTACCGGCTACAAGGCGGCGCAGCTTGAGGCCCATCTCGATGGCCTCAGCGAAAAGCATGATTGGCGCATCGCCACGGTCTATAATCCCGATTTTTCAGCCCCTAATGGTCTCTCTGTCCTGCAAGCCCGTGGTTACGTTGGCGGCCGGTTCTGCCTTGCCATGTGTGACCATTTTGTCGAACCCCGGCTTTACCGGGCGCTTCTTGGCGCGGATATCCCGGCCGGGTGCGTCGCCTTGGCCGTGGATTCCCGTCTCGACAATCCGCTGGTCGATCTGGACGACGTCACGCGTGTCGAGCTGGAGGGCCGCACTATTCGCAATATTGGCAAGGGCCTGGCACGTTACAACGCCTTCGATACCGGCATATTCGCCGCCGGACCGGCTCTGTTTGACGCGCTGGAGGCCAGCAGTCGGGATGACGGTGACAACAGTATTTCGGGCGGCATGAGGAAACTGGCAGCCGGGGACCGTGCCATCGGTATCGATATTGGCGATGTGTGCTGGATTGATGTGGACAGCCCGGCGATGCACGACCTCGCGACCGCCTGGATTCAGACTAACGGGATCGCAGCCTTTTAAGCATGTGCCGGTCTTCCTCCGAGGCCGCAAGGACCGAGACCAGCAGGAGGAATGTGGCAATCCCCGCCAGGATGGCGAAGCCCACGAGCATCGGCACATTTGCGGGAATGTATAGGCGTGCGGTCCACAAACTCACTCCGACCACGGCGCCGATCGCAATCGGCGCCAGATACTGCCGGTCCGGAACACTGATTTCCAGCGTGCGGTCCAGTAGAAAAAGCCGACCGGCGGCTAATGTGATGGTCGTGCACAGGAAGCCGAGCGCGGCGCCTTCCGCCCCCCAAAGCGGCGCAAACGTGAAAATGGTTGTCACCTCGACCACAAGCGCAACCGTAATCAGCGCCGGCATCACTCCGGGCCGCGCAAAGACCAATGGCGTTTCAGCGAGCGAGAAGCTGCCATCCGCCAGTTCGGCCACGAGCAAAATGACAAGGACCATCGTGGCGGCGCTGAACTGGCTGCCGAACAGGCCCAGCACGTGGTCGCCGAAGATCACCAGGGGCACGGTGACGCCCAGCTGCAAAATGAAAACCCAGCGGCAAAGGCTGACGAGCTTTGACCGCATGGCGGCAATATCCTGGTTGTGGTGCAGATTGGCGATGACCGGGCCGACCATGGGTTCGAACAGCCGGTAGATGCGGTGCGGAACGGTGGTGATCTGCTGGGCCATGAAATAGAACCCGGTGATCCGCTGATCGACAAACAGGCCGAGAATCAGGATATCGATCCGGCGCAGCATCATCACGCCAATATCACTGAGCCCTACGGGCAGGCTGCCAAGGAACACGACCGGAAGGTTCGCGAGCCTGGGTCGCCAGCGCAAAATCTCGCGCGCTCCGAACGTGCTGCAAAGCCCCCATATGGCTGCGGCCGCCGCCATTACCAGCGACACGCTGTAAGCCATCGGCAGCCCCTCATTGGTCATGCCGAGCGCGTAAAAGATCAGGGTCGCCGCCAGAAATCCCCAGGGTTCGGCGATGCAGCGGGCCACGACCTCCCAGCGGATCACGCGGCGGAAGCGGGTTGCGGTCAGGGCCACGTCGGCAAACGCGGTGGCCGGTATGGCAAAAAATACCAGGAGCGGCATTTCGCGGGGAAATACGTATTGCCAGGCGATGTAAAGGCCAAGCGAGAGAAGCGTCGCGAAGCCGACCGACAGCAGAAGCGCGGTTGCGATCGGTTCTCCGATTGGCAATTTGCGCTTGGCGGCATGGTTCAGCAAATCGAGGAGGGTCCGCTTCAGGCCCAATATGGCGATCGCGGCGAGAATTTCGACAACTGCGGCCAATTCGCCAAGGAAACCGACATTGGACGCGCCATAGAGATGTCCCGCGCCGATCAACAGGGCGATGCGCGCCAGCATCCGCCCACCAAACCCGCCAAGCGAGGCAATGGCTCCACGCATGATATCCTTGCGATCGGCGATTCCGCTCATGGCTGCTCATTTCCCGCATTATGGGCAAGCTCGATCAGGCGTTTGTCCTGACGTGATTCCACAATTATCAGGATGATCATGACAATATTGAAGATGGTCAGTTCGAACAGGAAATAAAGGAGCGGTTTGCCCAAAAATGCGAAAATGGTAATCAGCAGCGTGCGGTTGTTGGCGTTCAGGATCCCCCACGCCCGTACCGTAGGCTTGGTGCGGTCGAGGATTTTCGCGACTAACTGTTGGTGTCCCGGCGTCTTCTGAAGCTCGGCCAGCGCTTCATCAAGTCCGTGATCGGGACCGGCCGCCAGCTTTTGCACGTTGTTATAAAGCGTTGCCCAAAACGACTGGCGGCCATTGAAGTTCGTCCATCCGGGCTCTATGGACGTGCGGTGGATGCCTGCCCATCGACGCTGAAACTTGTGACGCCGCTCTTCGTATCCTGCCGCCTGAAAGGCGTGAGACCAGGCGGCGGCAAACGCCAGTACCCAGATCCAGGCGGAATAACCTGTCGCCATAAGATGGAGCGAGAGAGAAATATAGATCGCGGTAAAAACAAGGTGATCGCATGCGCCGTCCACGAAACGGCCAAACGCGCTGGCTGTTCCCGTCGCCCGCGCCAGTTTTCCGTCCGCGCCATCAAATACGTGCCAGCAGATCATGGCGAAGAAAGCGCCGAGCACAAACGGGGGCTTGGGCTGGAACCAGAACAGGATCGCGGCCAGGAAACCACAGCCAAGGCCGATCAAGGACACGGCGTTGGCGCTGATGCGTGCCGCGATGGCTAGTTTTACAATCCTGTCAGAAATCGGATGAATGAAGAACCGGTTGCTGGCGTCTTCAATGGAGTCGGGTCTGCCATGGTCCGGCACGCTTGGAGTGTTCAACGGTGCTGCTGCTGTGGCCATGCCTGTACGCTCCTGCCCTGCGTGACGAAACCCGGACGTCACACCATCGCCGGAACCAGTTGGACGGTCCACAAAAGGTCAGCCCCTGGCAGACGATCTCGCGCTTTCCACGATTTCGTCATTTTCGGCCTTCAGGCCTTTCAACGGGGCCGAGGATGCAGGAAGATCGGTGCCGGCTATGAAGGCCTCTGTCATTCGCCACGCCACGTCATCGGGCCGTTGCGCCAGCGGATGCTTGCAGAAAAATGCGGATGGTCCTTCAAGGACGCCGCCTATTCCCCGATCCACTGCCACCTTGGCGCAGCGTATGGTATCGATGGCGACGCCGGCGGAATTGGGAGAGTCTTCCACCGAGAGCCTCATTTCCAAATTCATCGGGACGTCGCCGAACAACCGCCCCTCTATGCGAATAAAGCAGATCTTGTTGTCGTTCTGCCAGGGAACATAGTCGCTGGGGCCGATGTGGATATTCTCGTCGCTCAGGCGATTTCTGGCCACCGACTGGACGGCCTCCGTTTTCGAGGTCTTCTTCGAAACCAGCCGGTCCTGATTCTTCATGTTCAGGAAGTCGGTGTTTCCACCCGTGTTGAGCTGGTAGGTCCTGTCAAGCGCCGCGCCACGTTTCGAAAAAATGTCGGCCAGGACGCGATGCAGGATTGTCGCACCGACCTGCGACTTGATGTCGTCCCCGATAATCGGTACGCCCGCCGCTTTGAAGCGCTCGGCCCAGACCGGGTTGCTGGCGATAAAGACGGGAATGTTGTTGACGAAAGCGACGCCGGCTTCGAGCGCGCATTCCGCATAGAACTCTGTCGCTTCCTGGCTGCCGACCGGCAAATAGTTCACCATGACATCAACGTTGGCGTCTTCAAGAACCTTTATCACCTCGTCTTTTGAGGGCTGTGCGGCGTCCGCCACCAGGAAACGACGTTCCACAGGGTAGTTGTCGAGGTGGGGCGAATATCCGTCGAGAACCGGCCCCATCCGCACCACAACACCCGTCGGCGGGACGTCGGCGTTAAAGACCTTGGTGCAGTTGGGGAGCGCAAAAATCGCTTCCGATACATCCGTTCCCACCTTGCGCTGATCGATATCAAACGCCGCGGCGATATGAATGTCACTGGGGCGGTACCCCCCCAGGTCATAATGCATCAGGCCGGGCACATCCCCCGCCCGATCCGCACTATAGAAGTAAATGCCTTGAACAAGAGAACTGGCGCAATTGCCGACTCCAATGATCGCCACATTGACTGACCGTTTTTCTTCTAGCGACATAGTCCGCATTTCTCCAGAAACTGAGCAAGGTATGATGGAAGGAATTATGACAGTTTTATATCACAGGCTTTAATGTGATGGCTAACCTGTATCTTGGCCAGAGTCAAAGGTTTCGATTGCTATCGCCAAGTCGTGATTATGTAATTTTTGTAGCGGATCGGATCGCAAGCCCCGGCATTGTTAACCGTTGTGCCGCCCAACCGGCGGATTTGTTGGGCTGGAGGGGGTTAGCCATATAACCCGGACATCGGCGGTGTCCAAGCGATCTTTCGACCGTCGCGCGTCAGGTTTTTATTGATCTCTTGCGACTGCAGTTAACGATATGCCAGGCGTGCTCCGAGGCTGCGAGGGTGCGTATAGCCGGGAAAATTGGTACACTGCGTTGCTTGCCGAAACGGTGGCGGTAAAGGTCCCCCTCCGGGCTTTCGGTCACCGATTCGCAATTGGGGGAATAAAGTCATGCGAACTCTCGGATTCCTGTTCTCTGTTCTCGCCTATTTCGCATTCTTCATCGTGTTCGTCTATTTCATCGCCTTTGTTGAAGGTCTCGTGCCGTGGAAATCTGTGGATTACGGTGCCATGAACGCGCCCCTTCTGGGGGCGGCCATCGTTGACAACGTTGTGGTGATCCTGCTGTTCGGCTTGCAGCACTCGATCATGGCACGCAGGCCCTTCAAGGCGGCCATTATGCGCGTTGTGCCGGAAACGATGGAGCGCAGCATCTACGTATTGGCGTCCACCGTTGTGTTGGCGGTCATTGTCGTCTTCTGGCAACCCATGCCGGGCGTATTCTGGCATGTCGGGAACGAGACCGCGCGGATTGTCCTCTATGTGGTATCTCTTGGGGGCTGGGCACTGCTCCTCCTCTCGAGCTTCCTGATCAACCACTTCGATCTCTTTGGCCTGCGTCAGGGCTGGTTCCATCTCCAGGGCAGTTCCTATGAGCAAGTTCCGTTTCAGCAGCCCTGGCTCTACAGAAAAGTCCGTCATCCGCTGTACCTTGGGCTCCTGATCGGCCTTTGGGTGGCGCCCACAATGACGTGGGGTCATCTGGTGCTTGCCGTGGGCATGACCGTCTATATCCTCATCGGCGTCACCTATGAGGAAAAGGACCTGATCGCCAATTTCGGCGAAACCTATCGTCAGTACCGCTCGCACGTACCAATGCTGTTTCCGCGTCTGTGGCGTTAGGGGCGGATTTGAAATGACCGGGATGAGCCGGGCCAATCGCGCCCGGCTTGTCTTTTGGAGCTCAGGCGGTGTAGTCAGTGGGCAGGATTAAGACAACAACTCCGGACTCGCGATGACTGCCAACCTTTATACTCTGTTCAAAGACCGGTTCGCTGCGACCTTGGACGCGCCCTGCCTGGTGACGCCCGGGGGTGACAGCTGGACCTACCGTGACATGGACGATCTGTCGGCGCGTTTTGCGGCGGTGCTCCGCGGTGCCGGCGTAGAAGCCGGCGACCGTGTGGTGGTGCAGGTCGACAAGTCTCCGGGCGCGGTTGCGCTTTATCTCGGCTGTTTGCGCGTGGGCGCGGTGTTTGTTCCGCTCAATACGGCCTATACGCCGGCAGAGGTCGGCTATTTCCTGAGCGATTCGACGCCCCGGGTGCTGGTCTGCCGGCCGGACGCCGAGGCGGCGCTTGCGCCCGTGGCCGCAGACGCCGGGGTTGCCTGCGTCAAGGTGATGGCGACGACGGCCGACAGCGCGCTTTGGAGCGAGGCCCTGGCGACCGCCCCTGACGAGGCTATCGCCGTGCGGGGCGACGATGATCTCGCCGCGATCTGTTACACGTCCGGCACCACCGGGCGCTCCAAGGGCGCCATGCTGACCTGCCGCAATCTCGCCAGCAATGCGCTCACGCTCCATAAATTATGGGGCTTTGTCCCCGGTGACGTCCTCCTTCACGCCTTGCCGATCTACCATGTCCACGGCCTGTTCGTGGCGCTTCATTGCGCCTTTCTGAATGGCTCAAAAGTTCTGTTTCTGCCCCGCTTCGATCCGGACCAGGTGATGGCCGTGCTGCCCGGGGCGACGGTGATGATGGGGGTGCCGACCTTCTATGCCCGGCTTCTCGAGCGACCTGACTTTACCCGGGACGCGGCGGCCCATATGCGGCTTTTCATCTCGGGCTCCGCGCCGCTGACCGAGGTCGCGTTCCGGGCGTTCGAGGACCGCACCGGACATAAAATTCTCGAGCGCTACGGCATGACCGAGACCGGTATGATCGCGTCCAATCCGCTCAATGGGGATCGGGTCGCCGGCACCGTTGGCTATGCTCTGCCCGGGGAAGACGTTAGGGTTGCAGACGATCACGGCCGGGACCTTCCGCGCGGAGAGGTGGGTGTTGTCGAGGTCAAGGGGCCCAACGTATTCAAAGGCTATTGGCAAATGCCCGAGAAGACGGCCGAAGAATTCAGGTCCGACGGCTTTTTTATCACCGGCGACATGGCGACTATGGCCGATGACGGCCGGGTGGCTATCGTCGGGCGCGGCAAGGACCTGATCATATCGGGCGGGCTCAACATCTACCCCAAAGAGATTGAAAGCGTGCTGGACGATGTGCCGGGGGTTGCCGAATCGGCGGTGATCGGCGTGCCGCACCCGGATTTCGGTGAAGCGGTGGTGGCGGTTCTGGTGCCTGAGGGCGAGGGCGCGGTCGATTCGGCCGTCAAGGCCGCTCTTGACCCCCGCCTCGCCCGGTTCAAGCATCCCAAGCGGGTCGTCTGGATTGACGAACTGCCGCGCAACGCCATGGGAAAAGTGCAGAAGAATGTCCTCAGGGACCGCTACGCCGACTGCTTGACCGAGAACGTGTAGTCATCTTGTTTCTTAATAACTCGACCAAACAATTTGGTGACATTGCGTCACGCAGGATGGCCCCATTTCCGATCGAGATCGATGACCCGGGCCGCGGGCAGGATCAATATTACGGTGGTCCCGTCGCCGACGGCGCTCTGAACCTCGAGGCGGCCGCCGTGTAATTCAATCATGGACTTGGTTATGGCAAGGCCAAGCCCGGTGCCTTCGTAGTTGCGGTTGAGATTTGAATCGACCTGGGCGAAAGGCTCGAGAACCTTGGGAATATCTTCCGGGCGCATGCCGATCCCGCTGTCCCGAACCGATAGCGATAGCCCGCCATCGGCGGTTAGCGCGCCATCTAGGTCGATCCGGCCGCCCTCCACATTGAATTTGACGGCGTTCGACAGGAGGTTGATGACCATCTGCTTGAGCATACGCTGGTCGGCCTGGACAATGGGCAGCTTGGTGTCGTCGATCCGTTCAATGGCGATCCGCCGTTCCCCCGCGCGATGGCGGACGATGCGGATGCAGGTCTCAAGCACATCTTCCAGGTCCACCTCTGATTCAACGATTTCCATCTTGCCGGCTTCGAGTTTGGAAATGTCGAGGAGGTCATTGATGATGGCCAACAGATGCTCGGCGCTTTCCAGGATATCCCGGGAATAGCCTTTGTAATCGTCACTCAGCGGGCCCTTGAGGGCGTCCTTGGTAATGGACGAGAATCCGATGATGGCGTTGAGCGGCGTTCTCAGCTCATGGCTCATGTTGGCCAGGAACCGCGATTTGGCGG
The DNA here is from genome assembly GCA_963746725.1 of uncultured Alphaproteobacteria bacterium. GTDB lineage: Bacteria > Pseudomonadota > Alphaproteobacteria > Sphingomonadales > Govanellaceae > J090. Next base: position 102,910 of record CAVVCF010000007.1, read on the forward strand.
CGTTGGCGACCTCCGCGTCTTCCCTGGCGGCCTCAATTTCGGCCTCTCGCTGTTTCTGAAGCGAGATATCGCGAAACATGGTAACCCTGCGCGCTCCACCGTCCACATGAGAGCGCATGACGGAGCGGCTCATCTGGACCGGTATGGGATGCCCGGATTTCGAGTAGATAACTGATTCGTTTGGATCCCTGCGCGGGTGAGCGATCTCGTCCGCGTCTTCTATGTTCGCCATATTTGCCGGCGGCGTCACCAGCATGGCGAACGGGCGGTTGATAAGCTCATGGCGCTCATACCCGATCAGCCGGCAGGTGGCGGCATTAATCTTTTCGATGCGCTCGCGCGCGTCCGTCACCACCAGGCAGTCGAACATGCTGCTGATGATGTCATCGAGGTAATTTGCCGATACAGTCTTGGTGCGCAATGCCGCGACCATCTGGTTGAGGCTTGTCGCCAGATCGCCCAGTTCGTCGTCACGATCAGGTGGCCAGTCGATGTGCTGATGACCGGCGGCAATGTCTTGGGCCGCCTTCTGCAAACGCTCAATGGGCCGGCTGTAGCGACCGGCGACCCGGATGCCAAGGAGCATACTGACAATCAGAAAAAGCGGGAGGGCCAGCGAGATCGCTCCGATGAACTGTCGCTCGCTGGCGTCGTAGGCCGCGGCGAAAACCTGCCGGTGGGCTGCAATATCCGCGGCAATGGCTTTTTCGTCCAGGTGAAGGGACAATGCCCCGATGACTTTGTTCCCCGCGATGACGGGGGCGGAAATCAGGGTCTCCTTTCCGGTGTGAGCAACAAGCCATTTCCGATCCTTGAGGACGGAGTTCCGAATGTCCTCTGAGGCCGGCTGCGCAACCTGCGGCGTCTGGGGCTCGCCACCATTAAGGAGCCTGCCGTTCTGATCATATAGGCGGACGTCGGTTACGCCCTTCAACGCCCGCGCGGCGCTCAACAGATCATCGATCTGCTGGTAATTTTCCCAGTGAAGCGGGAGGGCGATTGTGGAACTCAGCATGGAGGTGATATTGCGACCGCGATCTTCGTACTGTTTGGCCAGTTCCCGGGTCATGGTCGCGGCGGTGGAGTCATAAAGCCGGTTTGCCGTCATCTGTTCGAACAGCAGGAACAGGATGCTGACCACAAGCACGGTGAGCAGGGTGGTGCCGCCCAGCAGGATGGCGTACTTTTCCCGAAGGCGCATTTTCATTGTGACAGCGCCGCCTTGCGACGGGACGCAGCCGTCGCCTGGTCCGGTGCCTTCACATCCCGCGACCAGTCACTGATTGCTACCGTTGGGACGGCGCCCGGTGTCAAAAACAGCAGCAAAATTCCCTCTCCCGCACCCTGTTGGAGACTTTTCCACCGAACTATTCTAGCAGGGAATAAATTAAGGTTCCGTTAGGGTGCGCCCGCCTGAAATGCTGGCAATCACACTGCCACCATTGTAACCGGAGCCGAGACGCTCTATCTAAGGGCTCGGATTTTCAGGCGCAGTAAACGGATGTGATCATGGCTTCCTACCAGTACGTCTATGTGATGAAAGACCTGGGCAAGACCTACCCGGGTGGCAAACCGGTGTTCAAGAACATAACCCTCTCGTTCCTGCCTGGGGCCAAGATCGGCATTATCGGCGTCAATGGCGCCGGTAAATCGACCCTGATGCGGATCATGGCCGGCATTGACACGGACTTTACCGGCGAGGCCTGGGCCGCCGAAGGGGTGCGGGTGGGCTACCTTCCGCAGGAGCCCGCGCTTGACGAGGGCAAGGACGTATTCGGCAATGTGATGGAGGGCCTGGCGCCTTTGAAGGCGCTGGTCGAGCGCTTCGAAGAGGTGAGCGCCAAATTCGCCGAGCCCATGGACGACGACGAGATGAATGCGCTGATTGCTGAACAGGGGGAGTTGCAGGAACAGATCGATGCCGCCGACGCCTGGGATCTCGACAGCCGGGTCGAGGTGGCGATGGATGCGCTGCGCTGTCCTCCGGGCGATGCGGAGGTGGCCAAGCTGTCAGGCGGCGAGCGGCGGCGGGTGGCGCTGGCCCGCCTGTTGCTGGAGCGCCCGGAAATTCTCATGCTCGATGAGCCCACCAACCACCTCGACGCCGAATCGGTGGCGTGGCTTGAACATCACCTCCAGGATTATCCCGGGATGGTGATTCTGGTCACCCACGACCGCTATTTCCTCGACAACGTGGTGAGCTGGATTCTGGAGCTGGACCGGGGCAATGGCATCCCCTGGGAAGGCAATTATTCGTCCTGGCTGGAGCAGAAGCAAAAACGGCTCGAACAGGAAGGCAGGGCCGAGGAGGCCCGCCAACGTGCGCTCTCGAGCGAGCTTGAGTGGATCAGGCAGTCGCCAAAGGCGCGCCAGGCCAAGTCCAAGGCCCGTATCAAGGCTTACGATGAGCTGGTGAAGCAGAGCCGGGAGGCCGCGCCGACCCGCGCGCAGATCGTCATTCCGCCGGCGCCGCGCCTCGGCGATACCGTAATCGTGGCGGACGACCTGATGAAAGCGTTTGGCGACATGCTGCTGTTCGAGCATCTCGACTTCCGCCTGCCGCCCGGCGGCATTGTCGGCGTGATCGGACCCAACGGCGCGGGCAAGACCACGCTTTTCCGCATGATTGTGGGGCAGGAACAGCCGGACGCGGGCACGCTCACCGTTGGCGACACGGTGGAGCTCGGCTATGTGGACCAGTCGCGCGATTCGCTCGACGGCAAGAAGACGGTATGGGAAGAAGTCTCGGGCGGTCTCGACATGTTCACCTACGGCAAGCGCGAGGTCCCGACCCGCGCCTATGTCGGCGCGTTCAACTTCAAGGGCTCCGACCAGCAGAAGAAGGTGGGGCAGCTTTCAGGCGGGGAGCGCAACCGGGTCCATATGGCCAAGCTGCTGTCGCAGCCGTGTAACGTTCTGCTGCTCGATGAGCCCACGAACGACCTCGACGTGGAAACCTTGCGGGCGCTTGAAGAGGCCCTTGAGGCCTACGCCGGGTGCGCGGTGATCATCAGCCACGACCGCTGGTTCCTCGACCGTATTGCGACCCATATCCTGGCGTTCGAAGGCGACAGCCAGGTGGTGTGGTTCGAAGGGAACTACCAGGCCTACGAGGAGGATCGCCACCGCCGCCTTGGAAGCGAGGCCGACCGGCCTCACCGCATCCGTTACCGCAAGTTCCAGCGCGCCTAGTTATCGTCCATTTCGGTGTCGAACAGGTCCTCTTCGTTCTTGCTTTCCTTCGATTTCCCGTTCGAAATTTCGAATGCCCGTTTCTGGCGGTAGGCGCTGCGCAAGGTCGCGTAGTAGTCGGTTGAGTTGCGCTTCAGATCGTCCAGCGTTTCCAGGTTCTGCTGGCGGAAGTCAATGATCCTGAGCGCCGTCCGGGTATAGTGGACTTCCTTGAGATTATGATTGTCCAGGATAATATCAACCGGATCGCCAAAAAACTCGACCACGGTGCCGAAGAAATCACGCGGATTGGAGGGGCCGAAGAACGGCACTTCAAGATAGAAACCTTCGCCGACGCCCCAGACCGCGAGGGTCTGCCCGATATCCTCCTTGTGATTCTTGATCCCCCAGCCCGTTGCCGGATCGAGGATGCCGCCGATACCAACCGTCGAGTTAATGGCAAATCGCGCAATGGTCTCACCGCCCCGGCTGACCTGGCCTTGCAGCACGTCGTTGAGCAGGGTCCAGGGCTCACGCAGGTTGTTCAGGACATTGGTAATGCCGTGGCGGATCGGACGGGGAAACACCGCGCGGTATATCTGGGCCAGCGGTTTCATGAACACCCTGTCGAAGCCCATGTTGAAGCTGTGGGTGGCGCGGTTCATTGGCTCCAGCGGGTCGTTGATCCGCTTGTACTCGGCAAGCGCCGCCGGGTCGCCTGCCGGCGGGCGATGAGCGCAGGCGGAGATCGACAATCCGACCATGGCGACCAGCACAATTCTAAGAAGCGCCCCGCGCCACGTTTTCATGTTCATTACTCTACCCTTTGGACCGCGGCTTCCGCTTTTTGGCGCGTTGTCGTGCGAGACGACGCTCTGATTAACATAGCTCGTCCCTCGAAGCCAGAGGGCGGAACGGCGTGGACCTTGGCATAACAGGGTTAACAAAGTCCTTTGACATTAATCGGGGATCCAGTTAGAAGATCAAATATAAAGATATCTTTATATATGTATTCTGAATGGCCGAGGAACAGAAATCTGTGGATCAGTTGATTTCAGCCCTGAAGGCGGCGGGCGAGCCGACAAGGCTGCGCATCCTTGCCCTTCTCGATCATGGCGAGCTGACCGTCACTGAATTAACCGAAATCCTCGGCCAAAGCCAGCCCCGCGTATCGCGCCACTTGCGGCTGTTATGCGAGGCAGAACTCCTCGACCGGTTTCGCGAGGGCACGTGGGTATTTTATCGGCTGGCCGATGGCGGCAACGATGAGGCGTCGCTGGCCCGGCGCGTGGTGTCTCTCATTCCCAGGGAGGACCGGTCCATCGCGGCGGACCGGGCAGGGCTGGAGGTGGTCAGGGAGCGCCGCTCAGAAGTGGCGGCGGCGTATTTTCGTCGCAATGCCGCCGATTGGGACCGCTTGCGGTCTCTCTATGTGCCGGAACGACGGGTGGAAGAGGCCCTCGTCGCGGCCGTTGGGACCCGCACCATTGGCGACCTTCTGGACGTGGGCACTGGCACCGGGCGGATGCTGGAGGTTTTCGCCGGCGAGGCCGAGCGGGCGCTCGGCATCGACCTCAGCCGGGACATGCTCGCCGTTGCGCGCTCCAATATCGAAGCAAAAGCGCTGCACAATTGTCAGGTCCGCCACGGCGACATGTATCGTCTCGGCGTGGATGGCGAGAGCATGGATGTGGCGCTGTTTCATCAGGTTCTGCACTTCGCCGACGACCCGCAGGCCGCCATTTCCGAATGCGCGCGCGTGCTTCGGCCGGGCGGCCTCATGGTGATCGCTGATTTCGCGCCCCACGACGCAGAGTTTTTGCGCACCGACCATGCCCACCGCCGGCTCGGGTTTGGCGACGAGGAGGTGCAGGGATGGTGCCGGGCGGCAGGGCTGGTCCCTGGCGCTCCACGACATCTCGAAGGGAAGGACAAACAGTTGACGGTGACCGTGTGGTCGGCGGCCAAGCCGGGTGGGGAGCCAGGGGCATGAGCCGGGATATCGCATCGACGGGCGCGTTCCGCCCAAATCTTTTCGCCTTTGCCAGGGGTGACGTGCAGGTGTCCTTTGAATTCTTTCCGCCCAAGACGGAAAAGATGCAGGAGACGCTGTGGGAAACTGTGACCAGGCTTGCGCCCATGAACCCCTCTTTTGTCTCGGTCACCTATGGCGCGGGCGGCACCACGCGGGAGCGGACCCACGACACCGTGATCCGTATCCAGCAGGAAGCACAACTTCCGGTGGCGGCTCACCTGACCTGCGTCGGGTCACCGAAATCGGAAGTGGACGAGATCGCGAGCCGCTACTGGGGCGAAGGTGTGCGCCATATCGTGGCGCTCAGGGGCGACCCGCCCGAAGGCGAGACCCGCTACCGGCCGCACAGGCAAGGATACAGGAACGCCGCCGATCTGGTCGCCGGCCTCAAACGCATCGCCGACTTCGAGATCAGCGTCGCGGCCTATCCCGAACGCCATGTGGACAGCCCCGACTGGACAGTGGAACTCGATAACCTCAAAGCCAAGGTCGACGCCGGGGCGACCCGCGCCATCACCCAGTATTTCTTTGACCCGGACCTGTTCCTCAAGTTCCGCGACCGGGTGGCGGCGGCCGGGATCGATGTGCCGCTGGTGCCCGGCGTCATGCCGGTGACCAACTTCCATGGCATCGTCAATTTCTCAAAGCGATGCGGGGCAACGGTGCCCGACTGGCTCGCCGAGCTGTTTGAGGGGCTCGATGATCACCCGGCCACGCGCCAGATGGTGGCGGCGGCGGTCTCGGCGGAGCTCTGCCGGCGGCTCTACGACGAGGGCGTGACCGAATTTCATTTCTACACCCTCAACCGCGCGGCGCTGACCTACGCCATCTGTCACACCCTGGGCTTGCGCCCCAGGGGCGAAGGAAAACAATCATGACCCGCGAAGACCGACTGGCGAAATTGCCTGACCTGCTGAAGGACCGGATTCTGGTGCTGGACGGCGCCATGGGCACCGCCATTCAGGGCCACAAGCTCGATGAGGCCGGCTATCGCGGCGACCGCTTTGCCGACTGGGGCCAGGACGTCAAGGGCAACAACGACCTCCTGACCCTGACCCGGCCCGACATCATCCGCGATATCCAGGTGGCATATCTCGAGGCCGGGCGCCGACATCCTCGAAACCAACACCTTCAATTCGACCACCATGTCGCCAGGCCGACTACGGCATGGAGGCGCTGGTGTGCGAGCTGAACGTGGAAGCCGCCCGGCTGGCCCGCGAGGTGGCCGACGCCATTCGAGACGGCCTGGATCAACCCGCGCTTTGTGGCCGGCGTTCTGGGCCCGACCAGCCGCACCTGCTCGCTGTCGCCGGACGTCAACAATCCCGGCTTCCGCAACATCACCTTCGACGACTTGCGGAGAACTACAGCGAAGCCACCCGGGGCCTGATCGAAGGCGGCGCGGACATGATCCTGATCGAGACCATCTTCGACACCCTCAACGCCAAGGCGGCGATTTTCGCCGTGCAGAGTGTGTTCGAGGAAGCTGGGCGTCGACCTGCCGATCATGATTTCCGGCACCATCACCGACGCGTCCGGCCGCACCCTTTCCGGCCAGACCACCGAGGCGTTCTGGAATTCGGTGGCGCCACGCCAAGCCGATCTCCATCGGCCTCAACTGCGCGCTCGGCGCCAAGGAGCTGCGCCCGCATCTGGAAGAGCTGTCGCACATGGCCGACACCCATGTGTCGGCGCCACCCCAACGCCGGCCTGCCCAACGAATTCGGCGGGTACGACGAAACGCCGGACGAGATGGCGCAGCGTCATTGGCGAGTTCGCCGCGAGCCGGGCTCCTCAACATCGTCGGCGGCTGCTGCGGCACGACGCCGGACGCATATCCGCGCCATTGCCGAGGCGGTGGCCGGCGTAGCCGCCGCGCGCGATACCGGACATTCACCAACCGGCCTGCCACCTTTCCGGTCTGGAGCCGTTCACGTCATGAGCAGCACCGCTTTCGTCAACATCGGCGAGCGCACCAACATCACCGGTTCGGCCAAGTTCGCAAGCCTGATCCGCGACGGCGACTACGACCGAGGCGCTGGATGTCGCGCGCCAGCAGGTGGAAGCCGGCGCCCAGATCATCGACATCAACATGGACGAGGGCATGCTCGACTCCGAGAAGGCCATGGTCACCTTCCTCAACCTGATCGCCGCGCGAGCCGGACATCTGCCCGCGTGCCGATGATGATCGACTCCTCCAAGTGGGCGGTGATCGAGGCCGGGCTCAAGTGCATGCAGGGCAAGGGCATCGTCAATTCGATCAGCATGAAGGAAGGCGAGGAGCCGTTCATCGATCAGGCCCGGCAAATCCGCCGCTACGGCGCGGCGGTGGTGGTGATGGCCTTCGACGAAGAGGGCCAGGCCGACACCGCGGAGCGCAAGGTCGAGATCTGCACCCGCGCCTACAAGCTGCTGACCGAGAAGGTCGGCTTTCCGCCCGAAGACATCATTTTCGATCCCAACATCTTCGCCGTCGCCACCGGCATCGAGGAACACAACAACTACGCCGTCGACTTCATCGAGGCGACGCCGGCGGATCAAGGCGGACCTGCCCCACGTCCATGATCTCGGGCGGGGTGTCGCAACGTGTCGTTCTCGTTCCGCGGCAACAACCCGGTGCGCGAGGCGATGCACTCGGTCTTCCTCTACCACGCCATCCGCGGCCGGCATGGACATGGGCATCGTCAACGCCGGCCAGCTGGCAGATCTACGACCGAGATCCCGGCGGAACTGCGCGAGCGGGTCGAGGACGTGGTGCTCAACCGCCGCGGACGACGCCACTGAGCGGCTGCTGGCGATCGCCGACACGCTACAAGGGCGAGGCCGGCAAGGCACGCGAAGAAGACCTCGCCTGGCGCGATGGGCGGTCGAAGAACGGCTCGAGCACGCGCTGGTCAAGGGCATCACCAGCCATGTCGTCGAAGACACCGAGGAGGCGCGGCAGACAGGCCGACGCGCCGCTCGAGGTGATCGAAGGGCCGCTGATGGACGGCATGAATGTCGTCGGCGACCTGTTCGGTTCCGGCAAGATGTTCCTGCCGCAGGTGGTCAAGTCCGCCCGCGTGATGAAGCAGGCGGTGGCGCACCTGCTGCCCTACATCGAGGCGGAGAAGGCGACAAACCGGGACAGCCGGCCCAAGGGCAAGATCCTGATGGCGACGGTCAAGGGCGACGTCCACGACATCGGCAAGAACATCGTCGGCGTGGTGCTGCGGTGCAACAACTACGAGGTCGTCGACCTGGGCGTCATGGTGCCCGTGCGACAAGATCCTCGAAACGGCCGAGGACGAGAAGGTGGATATCATCGGGCTGTCGGGGCTGATCACGCCGTCGCTCGACGAAATGGTGCACGTCGCCGCGGAGATGGAGCGGCGCGGGATTGACCATGCCGCTGCTGATCGGCGGGGCGACCACGTCCAAGGTCCACACCGCGGTCAAGATCGCGCCCAATTACTCGGGGCCGACGGTCCATGTGCTCGATGCCTCGCGCGCGGTGGGCGTGGCCGGTGCGCTGTCTCAGCGATACCCAGCGCGACGAATTCGCCGAAGACATCGCGCAACGAATATGCTCGAAGTGCGCGCGCGGCGGCAAAGCAACGAAACAGGCCGACCGGCTGCTCTCGATCGAGGACGCGCGCAAGCATGCCGGCAATGTCGACTGGTCGGATTACGCGCCGCCCAGGCCCACGTCCACCGGCCTCAAGATGTTCGACGATTATCCTTTGGACGGAACTGCGCGACCGGATCGACTGGACGCCGTTTTTCCGCACCTGGGAGCTGGCCGGGCAATTACCCGAAGATCCTTCAGGATGAAGTGGTGGGCGAAAGCGCGCGCAGCCTGTTCGCCGACGCCCAGGACATGCTCGACCGGATCATCGGGGAGAAATGGCTGCACGGCCAAGGCGGTGATCGGGTTCTGGCCGGCCAATGCAGTCGGTGACGATGTGGAGCTCTATACGGACGAGGCGCGGACCGAAACGCTCAGCACCTGTCATTTCCTCCGCCAGCAGATCGACAAGCGCGAAGGCCGGCCTGACATCTGCCTCGCCGATTTCGTCGCGCCCAAGGATGCGAGGCTGGCCGATTATCTCGGCGGCTTTGCTGTCACTGCCGGCCACGGCATCGAGGTAAAGCTCGCCGAATTCGAGGCCGCGCACGACGACTATAACTCAATCATGCTCAAGGCGCTTGCCGACCGGCTGGCCGAGGCGCTCGCCGAGCGGATGCACGAACGGGTGCGCACGGAATTCTGGGGCTATGCGCCCGACGAGGACCTTTCGAACGACGAGATGATCAAGGAAAAATACCGGGGCATCCGCCCCGCCCCCGGCTACCCGGCCTGCCCGGACCATTCGCGAAAAGCCGGAGCTCTTTCGCCTGCTCGACGCCACCGAAAACACCGGCATTACGCTGACCGACAGCTTCGCCATGTGGCCGGCGTCCAGCGTTTCGGGTTACTACTTCGCGCATCCACAAGCGCAGTATTTCGGCGTCGGAAAGATCGGCCGCGACCAGGTCGCAGACTATGCCCGCCGCCGCGGCGTCAGCATGGAGCAGGCGGAGCGCTGGCTGAGCCCCAATCTGGGGTATGACCCTTAAGTCCCGCAAACCGGACTCCTTGTCTGTCTACGGCGCGCCGAACCCGCCGCCGCCTGGGGTTTCTACCTCCAGAATATCGCCGGAGCGAAGCTCGGCCACCGCGGCGTGGGCGAGCTCCTCAACTGTCCCATCGGCCCGTCTGATCCGGTTGTGGCCGACCGTACCCGGCGCGCCGCCCGCCTGGCCGGGCGGGGCGACAATCCGGCTGTTGGTGAGCACGCCCGCCGTCATGCCTTCCCGGAAGCGGAGCGCGCGGACCACGCCATCGCCGCCCCGCCATTGCCCGTCGCCGCCGCTCTCCGCGCGGACTTCGAAGCGCTCGACAAGGACGGGAAAGCGGGATTCGAGCACTTCCGGGTCGGTGAGCCGCGAATTGGTCATGTGGCACTGAATCGCAGAGGCCCCGTCAAACCCATCACCCGCGCCCATGCCGCCGGCGATGGTTTCATAATACTGCCAGCGGTCATTGCCGAAGGTGACATTGTTCATGGTGCCCTGGGCCGCCGCCGTCGCTCCAAGCGCCAGAAGGAGCGCGTTCACCACCGCTTGCGAGGTTTCCACATTGCCGGCCGCCACCGCTGCCGGCGGGCGCGGGTTCAGAATGGTGCCTTCGGGCACGATGATATCCAAGGGTTCCAGGCAGCCGTCATTCAACGGGATATCGTCAGCCACCAGGCATCGGAACACGTAGAGGACGGCGGCGGTGGTGACCGCGCCCGGCGCGTTGAAATTGCTCGGCTCTTGGGGGCTGGTGCCGGTGAAATCGACGGTGGCCCGGCGCCTGTCCTTGTCGATGGAAATAGCGACCGCAATCTCGCCCCCGGTGTCGAGCCCGAGGCGATAGGACCCGTCGGTCAGGACGTCGATCACACGGCGCACCGCGTCCGCTGCGTTGTTGCGCACATGACCCATGTAGGCCGTCACCACATCGCGGCCGAATTCGCGGACCATGCGGTTGAGCTCGCGCGTGCCCAGCTCCGTCGCCGCCACCTGCGCCTTGAGGTCGGCAATGTTCCGGTCCGGGTTGCGGGCCGGGAATGGGCCGACGGTGAGAAGCGAACGAACATCGTCTTCCCGGAACGCACCATCGCGCATGATCCGCACATTGTCGAAAAGCACGCCTTCCTCGTCGATGGTTTTCGAGTCAGGCGGCATGGAGCCGGGCGTGGTCCCCCCGATGTCGGCATGGTGGCCGCGCGCTGCCACGTAAAAGAGCGGCGCATCCTCGCCTTCAAGAAACACCGGTGTGACCACCGTCATGTCGGGCAGGTGGGTGCCGCCATTGTAGGGGTCATTGATCGCGTAGACGTCGCCCGGGCGGAGGCCACCGGCGTTGCGCTCGATCACGGTCTGGACCGTCAGCCCCATGGAGCCCAGATGCACCGGCATGTGGGGGGCGTTGGCAATCAGCCGGCCCTTGTCATCGAACACGGCGCAGGAAAAATCCAGTCGTTCCTTCATGTTGACCGAATGCGCCGTGTTCTCCAGCGCGGCCCCCATCTGCTCGGCAATGGACATGAACAGATTGTTGAAAATCTCCAGCATCACCGGGTCGACGGCGGTGCCAGAGGTCAGGTCTGCGCGGGGCTCGTGGCGGGTCAGCACCAGCGCGCCATTATCCCGGACCTCGGCGCGCCAGCCCGGCTCGACAATGTTGGTGCCATGGGATTCGAGGATGATGGCCGGGCCGTCGATCTGCTCGCCCTCCCCGATGGCGCCGCGCTCGATCACCGGCACCGTCTGCCATTCGCCATCGACCACCATGCGGGCTTCACCACGCGCGGCATGGCTTGTGTCAGGCGCCGTCTTCACCGTCTCCGCCTTCTCGCCGCCGCCCACGGCTTCGACCGACACTGCTTCGACGATGAGCGGGCGGCCCTCGTCGGCAAAGCCGAACTGGCGGCGGTGGGCGGCATCGAAGGCGAGGCGGATATTTTCCTCCTTGTTGTGGGGCACGAGAAGCGCGGTGTCCGTGCCCTGGTAGCGGACCCGCAGCATGGCCTCGATATGAATGTCGCGCTTGGCAAGATTCTGGGTAAGGAGCGTCCCGAACGCCTTGCGGGTCAATTTCGATACCGTATCGCCGAGGTCCGACATCATGTCGGGTCCGAGTTCCTCCTCCACCGCCTGTTCCTCGATAGACCGGACCTCGCTGAGCCCGATGCCATAGGCCGACAACACCCCCGCGAAGGGATGGAGGAGCACGGTTTCGATGCCGAGCCTGTCGGCCACGCGCGCCGCATGCTGTCCGCCCGCCCCGCCGAACGAGACCAGGCAGTATTTGCTGACGTCATAGCCGCGCTCGACCGAGATTTTCTTGATCGCCCTGGCCATGTTCTCGACCGCGACGGCGAGGAATCCTTCGGCAACGGATTCCGGCGTGCGGGGCTCATTGGTGGCCTTGGAAATCTCTTCGGCAAGTGCGGCGAATTTTTCGCGGACCGTGTCCGCGTCAAGGGGCTCATCGCCCTCCGGTCCGAACACCTTGGGGAAGTGATCTGGCTGGATGCGGCCGAGCAATACATTGCAGTCGGTGACGGTGAGCGGTCCGCCGTTCCGGTAGCTGGCCGGGCCAGGCCAGGCCCCGGCGCTTTCCGGCCCGACACGGAAACGCGCGCCGTCGAAGCCGAGGATCGAGCCACCGCCCGCCGCAACGGTGTGGATGTAGATCATCGGCACCCGCATGCGCACGCCGGCGACTTCGGTTTCGAACCGGCGCTCGTAAGCGCCGTCATAATGGGTGACGTCGGTCGACGTGCCGCCCATGTCGAAGCCGATGATCTTCCTGAAGCCGGCGGCCTCGGCGGTCTTGACCGCACCAACCACGCCGCCCGCCGGGCCGGACAGGATGGCGTCCTTGCCTTCGAAATGGGTCGCTTCGGCGAGCCCGCCGCTCGACTGCATGAAATAGAGCGGCGTATCCTCCAACTCGGCGCGCACCTGATTGACGTAGCGCTTCAAGATAGGCGAGAGGTAGGCGTCGACCACCGTGGTGTCGCCGCGCCCCACCAGCTTCATCAAGGGGCTCGCCTGGTGGCTGAGCGATATCTGGGTGAAGCCGATCTCGGCTGCAATTTCACCGAGGCGAGCCTCATGATCCGGGTAGCGATAGCCGTGCATCAGCACGATGGCGACGGCCGTGAAACTGTCGGCCTTCGCGTCAACGAGCGCCGCGTGGGCGGCGGCTTCGTCGAGGGAGATGAGCACCTCGCCTTCGGCGGTCACCCGCTCGTCCACTTCGACCACGCGGTCATAGACGAGGTCCGGAAGCCTGACGTCGAGATCGAACAGGCGCGGTCGCGCCTGATAGCCGATCCGGAGCGCGTCGCGGAAGCCCCGGGTGATCAGCAGGAGAGTGCGCTCCCCCTTGCGCTCGAGGAGCGCATTGGTCGCGACCGTGGTTCCCATCTTGACTGCCGCGATCCGGTCGTGGGGCAGGGGATCGTGCGGCGCGGCACCCAACAGATCCCGCATACCCTGAAGGGCGGCGTCCAGGTAGCGCTCGGGGTTTTCGGACAACAGCTTGTGGGTGACCAGCCGGCCATCGGGGTCGCGCGCAACGATGTCCGTGAAGGTTCCGCCCCGGTCGATCCAGAACTGCCATTTGCCGCCGCCGGATTTTGCCATGGTCTCCGCTTTTCAATATCCCCGGAGACCTTAATTGGTCCGGCGGCCGAGGAAAAGCTTTTGGGCTGCCTGATTTTTGATGGCTGGCGTCAGCGAGGCGTTATGTTATGAGGGACGCGGAGTTGACCCATGACCCGAGAGCAACCGATTATAATCAACAGGGCCCTGGCAAGGTGGGCGAGGCGTTCATGAGTCCGGCACACATCACGCTCGCGATTCTGGCGACGCTGGCCTGGGGCGGAAACATCCCGGTCGTCAAGCTGGGGCTCCGGGAAATGTCGCCGTTTCTGTTCCTCGCACTCAGATTTCTGGCGTTGTTCGTGCTTACGCTGCCCTGGCTGCGCTGGCGTCGGGGACAGATGAGGCCTTTGCTTGCCATCTCGCTATTGTTGGGTCCACTCAATTTCGGCATGCTGTTCGTCGGTATGAACATGGTCTCGACCGGGTCCGTCGCGGCGATTTTGGGCCAGCTCAGTGTGCCCTTTGCAACTATCCTCGGCGTTGTGATTTTGGGGGAGCGAATTCGGTTCTGGCGCACCACCGGTATTGTTCTGGCTTTTGTCGGTGTCACAATCATGATGTTTGAACCGCGGGTCTTTCAGGATGCGCCGGGTGTCGGATTGATCGCCTGCTCCGCATTCGCGTATGCCATGGCGGCAATTCGAATCCGGCAGCTTCGAAATGTTGGTGTGTTCGAGCTTCAGGCCATGATGGCGGCGGTCAGCACGCCGATATTTCTGGGGATGAGTTTCGCGCTTGAAACCGGGCAGGCTGACCAGCTCAGGGCCCTGGAGCCACAAGGTTATTTCTTCCTCGCCTATACTATTGTCATGGCGTCTCTTTTCGGTCATGGGCTCGGCTATTTCCTTCTCCAGCGTAATCCGGTATCGACGGTCATGCCGTTTTTCCTGCTGACGCCTGTCTTCGGCGTCCTGCTCTCCGTAATGATTCTGCATGAGGCCCTGACCCCGCGCATGATTGCGGGCGCGCTGGCGACTTTTGCGGGGATCGCCGTGGTCACCTTCCGGGAGCGCCGCCGGGCGCTGGAGGTGGGGCGATGACTGTCTCTGCGATTTCGGCGCTGTCGCCCAATTTTGACGAGCGCGCGGCGGACAAGGCCGTTGATATGGTTCTTCTTCATTACACCGGTATGGAGTCCATGGCGGCGGCCCTTGGCCGGATGCTGGATGTTTCCGCCAAGGTCAGCGCGCATTACATGATCGACGAGGACGGCACGCTTTACCGGCTGGTGGACGAGGAGCGGCGGGCCTGGCACGCGGGCGTCAGCTCCTGGTCCGGGGAGCGGGACATCAACAGCGTCTCCATCGGCATCGAACTCGTGAATCCGGGCCATGCCTACCCGGGATATGCCGGTGGGTACCGCCCGTTCCCGGAGGCGCAGATGGCAGCGCTCGAGGCGCTCATGCGCGATATCATGGCGCGCCATGAGATTTCACCGGCCCGTGTGCTCGGTCATTCGGACGTGGCGCCGGCGCGCAAAAAAGATCCCGGCGAACTGTTCGACTGGGAGCGCCTCGCGGCGGCGGGGCTTGCCCTGATGCCTGAAGCGCCGGCAGCCCTTCCGGGGCCTGATCTTGGCGTCGGTGTTGAAGGTGATGAGGTCCGCGCATTGCAGGCCGCGGTCGCCCGCATAGGGTACGACATTGCGGAAACCGGTGTTTATGACGAAGCCACGGAACTGGTGGTGAGCGCGTTCCAGCGCCACTATCGCCGGGCCCGGGTGGACGGTGTTGCCGACGGCGAGACAAGGGCGCGCGTGAGCGCGCTCCTCAATCTTCAGGGTTGATAACGGTGGTGTAGTGGGCGTTGGCAGTGTCGGCGATCAGGCCTTCGGGCCGGTTCTTCAGGACCTCTTTGATATCCGGCCCGATGCGGGTATCGAAGGGGTGTTCGGGCCCGCCGCCGCTGAACATATTGCCGATATTGCTGCATGCCGCGGTCATGAGCCCCATGACGACACATCCGATAATCAATATACTCTGACGCCGCACCATTCCGCCTCACCCAAAAATGTCGAAGGGACCCAATTTCCTAAAGCATTGCCACGCTTGACGCAAGCGGTGAGAGGGGCCATCTATGCAGTGTCAGATGGCCGGACGGCCGCTCGGCTGCATATGCAGTCGGGAGGAAAGTCCGGGCTCCACGGAAACACGGTGCCGGATAACGTCCGGCGAAGGCGACTTCAGGGAAAGTGCCACAGAAAGCAAACCGCCTGAGCGTGCTCTTCGGAGCCGGTCGGGTAAGGGTGAAAGGGTGCGGTAAGAGCGCACCGCGCCCCTGGTAACAGGGGTGGCAGGGTAAACCCCACCGGGAGCAAGACCAAATAGGGACGACGTGCCGCCCTCGGGCGGCAGGCTGTGTTTCCGGGCCGTCGTCCGGGTAGGTTGCACGAGGCGTCCGGTAACGGGCGTCCCAGATGAATGGCCGTCTCCTGGTATCCAGGGACAGAACCCGGCTTACAGGCCATCTGACCGGGATAAAGGATGGAGGGGCAAGCCAGACCATCGCGTTTGGCTGCCCCTCTTTCGATTCCCGTTGCCCATGATTTCCCATTCGCTGCCATCGGTGTGCCCTGACCTTGGGATTTCGTGGGATCGCATGTCCCCCCGATGCTCGCGCCCTGTGAGCCCTTGAAATGACCGGGATTTCGCCTTGTGTCCGGCGTCCGCCGCGGCGGCGTTAATTTCTTCTTAACCACCATTTTATACCATCCTATCCCATTGACGCCCATGCTATCCCATGGTACTCCATAAAGGTCCAATTCGTTGCTGCGTCCGGATCTCAACAGGACGTGCCGGTTGGGGAGGCGAGACGCCAAAAAAGGGAACACGAGATTGTCGGCAGGGGCCGCCGCCAATCTTCCGATTTCGAGGGCAGGCCATGCCACTGTTTTTGTCCACCTTTACCAACAAGGTCGACCGCAAAGGCCGGGTCTCGGTGCCTGCGTCCTATCGCGCCGCCCTGTCGGGACAGGAATGGGCGGGCGTGGTGCTCTACCGGTCTCCACTGCTGCCGGCGATCGTCGGTTGCGATCTCGAATATATGCTCCGCCATTCCGAGGCGGTGGACGAATTCCAGGCGCTTGAGGATCCCCACCAGGCTTTGTCGGCGACCATTCTGGCCGACAGCCGCCAGCTCGCCTTCGACCCGGAAGGCCGGATTCTCCTGCCTGCCGATCTTCTGGACCACGCCAACATCGCCGACCGCGCGTCGTTTGTCGGGCGCGGCAAGACCTTCCAAATCTGGGAGCCCGATGCCCTTGAGGCCGACACCGTCAGGACCCTCGGCATGGTCCGCGACAACCTGAAGGGCGGGATGCTTTCAGGCGGCAAGGGAGGGGCGTCATGACCGCGGCTCACATTCCCGTCCTCCTAAACGAGGTCCTCGCCATGCTTGCGCCAACCGATGGCGAAGTCTTCGTCGACGGCACCTTTGGCGCGGGCGGTTACGGCCGCGCCATTCTTGAAGCGGCCGACTGCACGGTGTGGGGGATCGACCGCGACCCTGGCGTCGCGCCCGTGGCCGCCGCGCTTGGTCAGGAATTTCCCGACCGTTTTCATTTTTGCGCCGGCCGGTTCGGCGATATGGATACGCTGCTGGCCGAGGCCGGCGTTGACCGGGTCGACGGTGTGGTCCTCGACATCGGCGTCTCTTCCATGCAGCTCGACGAAGCCGGGCGCGGTTTCTCGTTCCAGGCCGAGGGGCCGCTTGATATGCGAATGGAAGGCGAGGGGCCAACCGCCGCTGACGTCGTCAACACGTCGAGCGCCGAAGACCTCGCCGACATTATCTACAAGTACGGAGAAGAGCGGCTGTCCCGGCGTATCGCGCGGGCGATCGTGGCGGTGCGCGCCGACCGGCCTTTCAGCAAAACGAGCGAGCTCGCCCGGGTTATCGAGGACACCATCGGTCGTAAGACGGGCAGTCGCAAGCCGGGCAAGACCATTCACCCGGCGACCCGCACCTTTCAGGCGCTCCGGATCTATGTCAACGACGAGCTTGGCGAGCTTGAGCGCGGGCTTGCGGCGGCCGAACGCCTGCTCAGCCCTGAAGGCCGGCTTTGCGTGGTCTCCTTCCATTCGCTCGAAGACCGGATCGTCAAGACCTTCCTCAAGGAGCGCAGCGGGGAGAGAGCCGGCGTCTCCCGCCACGCGCCCGAGGTCGAAGTGACCCGCGCGCCGAGCTTCAGCCCGATCGGCCGCAAAGCCGTCCGGCCCGACGACCGCGAACTCACCGCCAATCCCCGGGCCCGTTCGGCCCGGCTGCGCGGCGCGGTTCGTACCCATGCCCCCGCCTGGGACGAGGGGGTGGCGGCATGAACCGGCTGGCGAAAGCGGTGGCGATGATCCTGGTGCTGGTTGCGGGCGCCGGGCTCTATCAGCTCAAATACAGGACCCAGCGCTTGCAGGAGGATGTGAGCGGCCTTGAGCACCAGCTGGTGACCGACCGGGCGGCGATCCGCGTGCTCAACGCGGAATGGACGTATCTGACCCGGCCTGCGCGGCTCGCCATGCTGAGCAAGCGCTACCTCGATCTCAAGCCGACCAGCGCGGACCAGATTGTTCCCTCGGTGGACGTGATCGCGCGGCGCGACGACCCCAGCGCCGTAATGGCGCAGGTCGATGATTTCCGCGCGCCGGAGATTGTTCTGGCCAGGGCGCCCACGACGCGCCCGAACCAGGTTGCGGCCCGAACGGATCCGCCTGTCAGAGAGGCCGCCAATGACACGCCGATCAGAGAAGCCAAGACCGATCAGAAGACATCGCTGTTTGAGCATATAAAGCTGGTTCTCATGGAGGGCGGTAATGAATGACCGCCTCCGCATGGCCTTAAATCGTCCATTCTCACTACCTCACTCGTCTCACTCCACGCACTCGCCCGGCCGCCCTGGCCGGGCGGTGCGTCATTTTCAGATCGACGGTGTGGGGAAGGCGAGTATGGAACAGGCCCGCAGCCGTCTTCTTGTGGCGGCGGCGCTGTTTTCGCTTGGCTTTTTTCTGTTGGCCGTAAGGTTGATCGATCTCGGCCTGTTTGAGCGGGTGGTGGAAACGCCGGTCCGGCGCGACGCGGGGACAGTCGCCACCATCGGGCGGGCCGATATCGTTGACCGTAACGGGGTTCTTCTCGCCACCAGCCTGCGCACAGCGTCCCTTTACGCGGACCCCAAGCTTGTGCTCGATCCCGAGGATGCGGCGAACAAGCTGATGGTGGCGCTGCCCGACCTCAATCGGGCCGACGTGCTGGCCCGGCTCAAAAGCCCGACCCGGTTTGAATGGATCAAGCGCGATCTCACGCCAGAGGAAGAGTGGCGGGTCAACAGCCTCGGCATCCCGGGCCTCGCGTTCGAGGACGAGGACCGCCGGGTCTATCCTCAGGGGCGTCTCGCGGCTCATGTTCTGGGCTTCGTCGACGTCGATGGCAACGGCCTCGCCGGGGTCGAGCGGTTCTTTGATCATCGTCTTGGTGGAACCGGAATCCGCGGCGAGCCGCTTGCCCTGTCGCTCGATATGCGGGTCCAGCATATTCTGCGCCAGGTCGTGGCCGACGCCGTTGACCAATTCACGGCAATTGGCGGCGCCGGTGTCGTTATGGACGTCAACACCGGTGAGATTCTCGGGCTCACCTCGTTGCCCGACTTTGACCCCAATGATCCCGGCGCGGCGCCCAAGGACGCGCTTTTCGACCGTGTCGTTCAGGGCGTCTATGAACTGGGCTCTGGCTTCAAGGCCTTTACCGTTGCCATGGCGCTCAATACCGGCGTGGCGCGGCTCGAACTCGGTCTATGATGCGTCCAAGCCCATTCATGTGGGCCGTTTTCTGATCCGCGACTTTCACCCCAAGAACCGCCCGCTGACCGTGCCGGAGATTTTCGTCTACTCGTCCAATATCGGGGCGGCCAAGATGGCGCTCGATGTGGGTGGCGACGTCCAGCGCAAGTTCCTCGAGCGGCTTGGCATGATGCGCTCGCCGCGCCTCGAACTGCTGGAAACCGGAGATCCCATCGTTCCCTACCCCTGGCGCG
Source organism: uncultured Alphaproteobacteria bacterium (assembly GCA_963746725.1). Lineage (GTDB taxonomy): Bacteria > Pseudomonadota > Alphaproteobacteria > Sphingomonadales > Govanellaceae > J090. The sequence continues at coordinate 122,385 of CAVVCF010000007.1, forward strand.
ATGTCACCACGATGACTGTCGCTTATGGCCATGGGATAGCGGTAACGCCGCTGCAGATGGTGACCGGTTTTGCCGCTCTGGTGAACGGCGGACGCCTTATTCCCGCCACCTTGCTCAGAAAAGATGATGCCGCACGCCGGGATATCCGAGGCGAGCGTATTATCTCACCCGAAACCAGTCGCGCCATGCGCCATCTCTTGCGCCTGGTGGTGACCAGAGGCACAGGCGGCAAGGCTGACGTGCCGGGCTACGGGGTTGGCGGAAAAACCGGGACCGCCGAGAAGTCATCGGCTGGCGGTTACAGGCAGCATGCCCTGATTTCGTCGTTTACCGGCGTCTTCCCGATGGATGATCCGCGCTACGTTGTGTTCGTCCTGCTCGATGAGCCGAACGGCACGGCTGAGACCTTCAATTACGCAACAGGGGGGTGGACGGCGGCGCCCGCGGTCGGTCAGGTGATCGCCCGCATTGCGCCGATCCTTGGCGTCACCCCGCGCGCGGAACCGGTATTGACCGGCCGCGCAGCTCAGATGTTGCAACATGGAGGGTAGAGCCATGCGTTTGTCGGACCTTATCGAGCAGAACGATTCCGCGAGGAAGATCGAAATATCGGGGCTTGCCATCGACAGCCGGAATGTCAAGCCGGGCTATCTGTTCGCCGCGTTCCCCGGCGTGCAAACCGACGGTTCCCACTTTCTCTCGGACGCCATTGCGCGGGGTGCCGTTGCCGTGTTGATCAAGGACGGTGTCGACCTGCCGGACTCCCCTGTCTTCCGCGTGGCTGCACCCAATCCGCGCCGGCGCTTTGCCACCATGGTCGCCAAATTCTATGGGCCTCAGCCCGACACCATCGCAGCGGTCACCGGCACCAACGGCAAGACCTCGGTCGCGAGCTTCACCCGGCAGATTTGGGAAGCGCTCAGCCTCAAGGCGGCCTCTGTGGGCACTCTTGGCGTCAAGGCGCGGGATTATGATTATGCCTTGTCGCTGACCACGCCGGACCCGATCACGCTCCACGAACAGATGCGCGAGCTCAAGCGTCGCGGCGTGGAGCATGTGGCCTGCGAGGCGTCGAGCCACGGGCTTGCCCAGTATCGCCTGGACGGCTTGAACGTCCGGGCCGCTGCTTTCACCAACCTCACCCGCGATCACCTCGACTATCACGAAAGCGAGGACGACTATTTCTATAGCAAGGCCCGGCTGTTCGGCGAAGTGATGAAGCCGGGCGGTGTCGCTGTGCTCAACATGGACGACGCTTATGCTGGCGACCTTGAGTGTCTGTGCTGGGGACGCGGTCACAAGATCATTCGGGTAGGCACGAAGGAGGGCGATATTCGTCTTCTCGAAAGTCGTCCGGGCGACGGATACCAGAATTTGACCGTGGCCTATGGGGCCGATGTCCATGATCTCACCCTGCCACTGGTTGGTGGCTTTCAGGCGTCAAACGCTTTGGTGGCGGCCGCCCTTGCCATCGGCTGCGGGGCCGAGCCAGCCGCTGCGCTCAAAGCGGTCGAGGGCCTCGAACCGGTTCCCGGCCGGATCGAGCTGATTGGACGCCATCCCACCGGCGCGCCGGTCTATGTGGACTATGCCCATACCCCGGACGCGCTTAAGACTGTGCTGCGGGCGGTCCGCCCCCATGTTGAGGGCAAGCTGGTGGTCGTGTTCGGTTGTGGCGGCGATCGCGACAAGGGCAAGCGCCCGGTCATGGGAGCCATTGCAGCAGCCGAGGCCGACCGGGTCTATGTGACCGATGACAACCCGCGCAGCGAAGACGCCGCAACAATCCGCAAGGAAATTCTCGCCCGCTGCCCCGATGGCATCGAAGTCGGGGACCGCCGGCAGGCGATCCGGGAGGCTGTCAGCGGTCTCGCCAAGGGTGACGTTCTGGTGATCGCCGGCAAGGGCCACGAAACGGGTCAGATTGTCGGCGACGAGATATTGCCGTTCAGTGACGGCTCGGAAGCGCGCGCGGCGCTTGACGCCCTCACTGACAAACCGGGAGGGCCCACACCTTGACCCGGAGCGATCTTTGGACAGCGGCGGAGATTCTGGACGCGACCGGCGGAACCCCAAAGGGCGCGCAGGACTGGGCGGTGACGGGCGTCTCAATCGACAGCCGCACGCTGGAGGCCGGAGACTTGTTTGTGGCGATCAAGGGTCCGAACGCGGACGGGCATGATTACCTGAGCGCCGCCAGCAAAGCCGGTGCATCGGCGCTTCTGGTCGAGCGGGATATCGACAGTTCAGTCCCCTGCGTCCTTGTCGAAGATGCGAAAGCCGCGCTTGAAGCGCTTGGCCGGCGGGCGCGGGCGCGCACGGGCGCCCGGGTCATTGCGGTCACCGGCAGTGTCGGCAAAACCAGCACCAAGGAGGCGCTACGCTATGCGCTTGGCCGCGCGCGCGCCACACACGCCAGCGACAAGAGCTACAACAACGATATCGGCGTGCCGTTGAGCCTCGCCCGGATGCCTGAAGGCACCGCTTACGGCGTGTTCGAAGTGGGTATGAATCATGCCGGCGAGATTACGCCGCTCTCACAGATGATCCGGCCCCATGTGGCGGTGATCACGGCGGTTGAGGACGCGCACCGCGAATTCTTCGACTCGATAGAGGCGATCGCTGACGCCAAGGCCGAAATCTTCGCCGGGCTCGAGCCCGGAGGGACCGCGGTGCTCAATCGCGACAACCCGCTGTTCGACCGCCTCAAGGCGGCGGCCAGCGATGTGGGCGTTGGCCGGGTGCTGAGTTTCGGCTTTTCCGATGATGCCGACGTGCGCCCCATCCGCCACAAGATGCATGACGACATGAGTTGTGTGAGCGCCGCCATTGGTGACCTGATCGTCACCTACAAGGTCGGCGCGCCAGGTCGGCACTGGGTGATGAACAGCCTGGCTGTGCTTGCGGCGGTCCATGCTGTGGATGGCGACTTGGGCCTTGCCGGTCTGTCGCTTGCCGAAATGGCCCCGGTGCAGGGCCGCGGCCAGCGCCATCGCGTGCCACTCGGTCCGCGCTCGGCGTTCTGGGTCATCGACGAAAGCTACAACGCCAATCCGGCGTCCGTACGCGCGGCACTGGAAACCCTCGGCAATATCACGCCCGGTCTGACCACGCGCCAGGGCCAGGGCCAGGGCCAGGGCCAGGGCCAGGGTCGAGGCGGACGGCGGATCGCCGTGCTCGGCGACATGAAGGAACTCGGCGCGGCCTCCGACCGCTTCCACCGGGATCTTGCGGGCGCCATCGCCGACAACGGGATCGACCTGGTGATCACGGTGGGGGACCTGATGGCGCATCTCGCCCGGGCGTTGCCCGGGCATGTCCTGGTGGGTCACGCGGCCAATGCAGGCGCGGTTATGGATCTTCTGCGCCCGATCATAGAGCCCAATGACATGATTATGGTCAAGGGCTCCCAGTCCATGGGTATGGCCAAGGTGGTGGAACGCCTGAACGCGCTTGCCGACAAGCGGTCCAAACGGGCAGCGAACGGGTAGGGGCGGAATCATGCTGTACAATCTCCTCTATCCGTTGAGCGACCAGATCTCGGCCTTTAACCTGTTCCGCTACCTGACGTTCCGGACCGGCGGCGCGATCATTACCGCGCTTCTGGTCGCCTTCGTGTTTGGCCCGGCAGTGATCCGCTCGCTCAAGCGCAAACAGAAGCGCGGTCAGCCGATCCGCACCGACGGGCCGCAAAGCCATATCGTCACCAAACAGGGCACACCGACCATGGGCGGGGTGCTGATCCTGCTCGCCCTGCTTGTTGCCACGCTGTTGTGGGCGGATCTCACCAACGCTTACGTCTGGGCCTGCCTGTGGGTGACCGCCGGGTTCGGGCTGGTCGGCTTCACGGACGATTATCTCAAGGTCACCCGGGGCAACAGCCGCGGCCTTTCCGGCAAGCTGAAGTTGCTGATTGAAGCCGGTATCGCCTTGGCTGCGATCGCCTGGATCATGCGGGCCTCCGGCAGCGATCTCGGTGGCAAGCTCGCCATTCCGCTGGTGAAGGGCGTACTGCTCGACCTTGGCCTGTTCTTCTATGTCTTCGGGCTGGTGGTGATCGTTGGCGCGTCGAACGCCGTCAACCTGACCGACGGTCTCGACGGACTTGCGATTGTGCCGGTGATTATCGCGGCCTCCACCTTCGCGCTGATCGCTTATCTGGTCGGCAACGCGGTGTTTTCAAACTACCTGCAGATAACCTTTGTGTCAGGCGCCGGTGAGCTCACCGTATTTTGTGGGGCCCTGGTCGGCGCCGGGCTCGGCTTTTTGTGGTTCAACGCTCCGCCCGCCATGGTGTTCATGGGCGACACCGGCAGCCTGTCTCTCGGCGGCGCGCTCGGCGCGGTCGCGCTGGTGACCAAGCATGAAATCGTACTTGCCATCGTCGGCGGGCTCTTTGTCCTCGAAACGGTGAGCGTGGTGGTTCAGGTCGCCTCTTTCAAGCTCACCGGGCGGCGCGTCTTTCGCATGGCGCCGCTGCATCATCATTTCGAAGAAAAGGGCTGGGCCGAATCCACGGTGGTGATCCGGTTCTGGATTATCGCGGTGATTTTGGCGCTTGTCGGTTTGTCCACGTTGAAACTGAGGTAGGGCCGAGTGATACCGGTTAAGGGATATAAGGGCAAACGGGTGGCGGTCTTCGGGCTTGGCCGCTCCGGCCTTGCCACGGCCGCGGCGCTCAAGGCCGGCGGCGCCGAGCCTGTGCTGTGGGATGACAGCGCCGATCAGCGTGACGGGGCGGTTGCGGCCGGGTTCCGGGTCGAATATATCACCACCCTCGACTGGTCAGACGTCGCCGCCCTTGTTCTCAGCCCCGGCGTGCCGCTCACGCACCCCGCACCCCACCCCGTGGTCGCGGCAGCCAAGGCGGCGGGGGTTTCGGTTCTCGGCGATATGGAACTTTTCCAGATGGCTCGGGGCGATCTTCCCGCTCACAAGGTGGTTGCGGTCACCGGCACCAACGGTAAGTCCACCACAACGGCGCTCATCGGCCATGTGCTGAAATCGGCGGGCGGGTCTGTCGCCGTCGGCGGCAATATCGGGGACCCGGTGCTGGCGCTCGATCCGCTTGCTGAGGACGGAACCTATGTGCTGGAACTGTCGTCCTATCAGATCGATCTGACCGAAACCTTTGCGCCCGATGTGGCGGTGCTGCTGAACCTCACGCCCGATCACCTCGATCGCCATGGCGACATGGCGGGTTACGCGGCGGCCAAGGACCGGCTGTTTACTCGGGCGCGGGCCGGGCAGACGGCAATTATCGGCGTTGACGACGCGCATGGCCTGCGCTTTGCCGACCGGCTCTATGCGCTGGGCGGACCCCGGATTATCCCCATTTCGGGCGAGCGGCTGGTGCCGGGCGGTGTCACGGTCGATCGCGGCACGCTCTATGATCAGATCGACGGCAAACTGATGCCGGTGGGCTCGCTCGCTGAAGCGGCCGGCTTGCGCGGTCAGCATAACGGCCAGAACGCCGCCGCGGCCTATGCCACGTGCCGGTCGCTCGGGCTTGAATCGGCGGAAATCATGGATGCCCTCAAAACGTTCCCAGGCCTTGCCCATCGCATGGAGCGGGTGGCCACGGCCAACGGCATTGAATTCATCAACAATTCCAAGGCCACCAACGTTGAGGCGGCGGCGCGCGCGCTTGCCAGCTTCGATGCGATCTACTGGATCGCCGGTGGGCGGCCCAAGACCACGGACCTCTCAGCCCTTCGCGCTTTCTTTCCCCGCATTCGCCGGGCTTACCTGATCGGCGAGGCGGCCGACGGATTTGGCCAGTCGCTCGGGCGTGACGTGGACTGGGTGATCGCCGGAGATTTGAGCGCGGCGGTGGCGCGGGCATGGGCCGACGCACGCGGGCGCGGCAAGGCGGCGATCCTGCTGTCGCCTGCCTGCGCGTCGTTCGATCAGTTCGCCAATTTCGAGGCCCGGGGCGCGGCGTTTACCGCCGCGGTCAATGCGGTTCTCGGGCGCGACGCGCCGGCCGCAGCGGGAGGAGGGCAGGGATGACCGCGTTCGCCCGCACAGACACAAGTGTTCTCGGCCGCTGGTGGTGGACCGTGGATCGCTGGCTGCTGTTCTCGCTCCTTATTCTGATCGGCGTCGGCCTGATCCTCACCTTTGCCGCCAGCGTCGCGGTGGCGGAACGATTGGGGCTTCCGTCGTTCCACTTTGCCGAGCGCCAGATGGCCTTCCTGGTTGTGGGGCTCAGTTTGATGTTCACCATCTCGCTGGCATCCGTGAAAACGGTGCGCCGGATGGCTGTGGTCATGTTCCCGCTGTTCCTGGTGCTGGTGGCCGCCGCCACGGTGTTCGGGCCCGAGATAAAGGGCTCCCAGCGCTGGCTGCCGATTGGAGGGTTCACCCTTCAGCCGTCGGAATTCCTGAAACCGGCCTTTGTCATTGTCAGCGCCTGGATGTTTGCCGAGCAGGACCGTATCCGCGATTTTCCCGGCTGGCGGATTGCGACCGCGCTTTACCTCCTGGTAGTGACGCTCCTCATCTCCCAGCCGGATTTCGGCCAGACCGTGCTCGTGACCGTGGTCTGGCTTGCCCAGTTCTTCCTCGCCGGGCTGCCGTTGTTCTGGGTGTTGGGGTTTGCGCTTGCCGGGCTTCTGGGCGTTGTGGCGGCCTACAGCCTGATCCCCCATGTCGCCAGCCGGATTGACCGGTTCCTCGACCCGGCCACCGGGGACACCTACCAGATCGATACCGCGCTCAACGCATTCCGGGCGGGCGGGCTGTTCGGCCGTGGGCCCGGTGAGGGGCTGGTGAAACGGGTTCTGCCCGATTCCCACACCGATTTCATTTTTGCCGTTGCCGGCGAGGAATTCGGCGCGCTGATGTGTGTCGGGCTGGTGGCGCTGTTCGCGGTGATCGTGGTCCGCGCGCTTCTCAATCTCCTGAAGGAAGAGGACTATTTCGTCTTTCTCGCCACCGCCGGCCTGATCATCCAGTTCGGTCTTCAGGCTTTTATCAATATCGGCGTCAATCTGGCGGTGCTTCCGGCCAAGGGCATGACCCTGCCGTTCGTCAGCTATGGCGGCTCGTCGCTCTTGTCGCTGTGCATTGCCTTGGGCATGGTGCTGGCGCTGACCCGCCGCGATACCCATGGCGCGCGCAATTCCACCCTGTCGCGGAGGTCCGCATGGTAGGGCAGGGGCTTGATATTATGCTCGCCGCTGGCGGCACCGGAGGGCATATGATCCCGGCCCAGGCGCTTGCCGTCGAGCTGATGCGCCGCGGCCACAAGCCGGCTCTGGTTACCGACGGCCGCGGCATGCGGTTTGCCGGGCTGTTCAGTGGCCTCGCCATTTTCGAGGTGGCGAGCGGGCGCGCCGGCCGCGGACTTCTCGGCCGCCTGAAAGCCGTCGCCGGTGTCGTCAAGGGAACCTTTGCGGCCAAGCGGATCTTCCGGCGCATTAGCCCGGCGGCTGTGGTTGGCTTCGGCGGCTATCCATCGCTGCCTGCGGGCCTTGCCGCTTTCTGGACCGGAACGCCGCTTTGCCTCCACGAGCAAAACGCTGTATTCGGCCGCAGCAACCGGTTCCTCGCCCGGTTCTCGAAGCTGATTGCGCTGTCGTTCGAGGGGACCAAACGCCTGCCGCGCGGGCAGCGGACCATTGTCACCGGTAATCCGGTCCGGGCCGAGGTGACCGCGCTTCGTGACCGGAATTTTCCTGACTTTTCGGCGGACTCGCTGATGCGGATCCTGGTGATCGGCGGCAGCCAGGGCGCGCGGATCCTGAGTGAAGTGGTGCCCGCTGCGATTTCAACCCTGCCGCCCGCGCTTCTCGATCGTCTGCAGGTTACCCAGCAGTGCCGCGAGGAGGACATGGCCGAGGTCCGTGACAAGTATGCCGCGCTCGGTGTGGCTGCTGAAGTCATGACCTTCATCGACGATCTGCCCGCCCGGTTGGAGTGGACCCATCTGGTGGTCGCGAGGGCGGGCGCGTCCACGGTGTGTGAACTTGCCGCAGCGGGGCGCCCGGCCGTGCTGGTCCCGCTCGCCATCGCAACGGACGACCATCAGGCCGCCAACGCCCGCGAACTCGGGCAAGCGGGCGGCGCCTGGGTCATGAGCGAGCGCGACTTTACCCCCGCGGCGCTTGCCAAATGTATTGCCGGGCTCGCCCGTTCGCCGGGACGGTTGCATGTTGCCGCTGCTGCGGCGCGCGGGGTCGGCCGGCCGGACGCCGCGCGGTCGCTCGCCGATGCCATTGAGCGCATGGTTCTGGTCAGCGGGCCGGTTGCGGCGCTCAGTGGAGGGGGGGCGTCATGAAAAAGCATCCCTTCGACATCGGGCTCATTCATTTTGTCGGGATCGGCGGTATCGGGATGAGCGGCATCGCCGAGGTCATGCACAACCTCGGCTACAAGGTGCAGGGCAGCGACATTTCCGAAAACGCCAATGTGCAGCGCCTCCAGCACCTGGGCGTTCCCGTTGCCATCGGTCAGAAGGCGGACAATCTGGGCGACGCTGAAGTCGTGGTGATCTCGTCCGCGATCAGGGCGGACAACCCCGAACTGAAGGCGGCGCGCGACCAGCGGCTGCCCGTGGTGCGCCGGGCTGAAATGCTGGCCGAGCTGATGCGGCTCAAATGGTGCGTATCGGTCGCCGGGACCCATGGCAAGACGACCACGACGTCACTGGTGGCTGCTCTCCTTGATGCGGCCGGATTCGATCCCGACCGTGATCAACGGCGGAATCATCAACGCTTACGGCACCAATGCCCGGCTTGGCGCGGGTGAATGGATGGTGGTGGAGGCCGACGAATCCGACGGCACCTTCGTCAAACTGCCGGCGACCGTTGCGGTGGTCACCAACATCGATCCCGAGCACCTGGATTTCTATGGCGATTTCGAGACTGAAAAGAAAGCCTTTATCCAGTTTGTCGAGAACGTCCCGTTTTATGGATTTGCTGCCTTGTGCATCGATCATCCGGAGGTGCAGGCGCTGATCGGCCGTATTTCCGATCGCAAGGTGGTGACCTATGGCATGAGCCCACAGGCGGATGTGAGAGGTATGAATGTCGAGTTCCGCGATGGCGCGGCGCATTTCGACGCCGAGATCAGCGACCGGCTGGCCGAAACGACCCGCGTCATCGAAGACCTCACCCTGCCGATGCCGGGCCGGCACAATGTCCTCAATGCGCTGGCGGCGGTGGCCGTCGCCGCCGAAATGGGCATTGACGACACCGTGGTGCGCCGCGCGTTCAACAGCTTCGGCGGGGTCAAGCGCCGATTCACCACAGTGGGCAAAGTTGACGGCATCACCATTGTCGATGACTACGGCCACCATCCGGTTGAAATCGCCGCCGTCCTCAAGGCCGCGCGGGAAGCCTACGCGGGCCGGATCGTCGCGGTTGTCCAGCCCCACCGGTATAGCCGACTCAAAGCGCTGTTCGAGGAATTCTGCACCTGTTTCAACAACGCCGACGCGGTGATCGTGGCGGACGTTTATGCCGCCGGCGAGGACCCCATCGAGGGCATCGACCGGGACGCCCTGATCGCGGGACTGCGCGAGCGCGGCCATCGCCAGGTGGCTGCGCTTGATAGTCCCGAAGATCTTGCCCGTGTGGTCGCGGAGGTGGCGGGGCCTGGTGACATCGTGGTCTGTCTGGGTGCGGGCTCGATCTCGGCCTGGGCCAATGCCCTGCCGGAGCAGCTTTCAGACGAGTTGGGCGAACCGCTGGTGACGGAGGGAGGGGTGTCATGATGGCTGCCGAGACCCTGCCCACCCATCTGATTGAGCTCTTGCCCGGCGTGCGCGGCCGGATCGAGGCGAACGCGCCGCTCGGGCCCCTGACCTGGTTCCGGGTGGGCGGCCCCGCCGACGTGCTGTTCCGCCCGGCCGACGCCAACGATCTGGCGTCCTTCCTCGCTCAATTGCCCGCCAATGTGCCGGTGACCGTGATCGGTGTCGGCTCCAATCTTCTGGTCCGCGATGGCGGGGTCGAGGGCGTGATCATCCGTCTCGGCAAGACCTTTGGCGCAATAAAGGTTGAGGGGACCCGAATTCATGTGGGCGCCGGAGCAAGCGACGTCAGCGTGGCCGCCGCCGCGCGCGATGCCGGTCTTGCCGGTCTCGAGTTCCTGCGTGGCATTCCGGGCACCATCGGCGGCGCGCTCAGGATGAATGCGGGCGCTTACGGGCGTGAGATCGCAAACGTCCTGGTCGAGGCCGAGGCCGTCGACCGCAACGGCAAACGGCACCTGCTCACGCTCGAGCACATGGGCTTCAGCTATCGCCGGTCCGCTGTTCCAGCCGACTGGATTTTCACCCGCGCCGTGCTTGCCGGCAGCCCGGACGAACCCACCGCCATTGCCCGGCGCATGGCCGAAATCAACGAAGCGCGGGAAGACAGCCAGCCGCTCAGAACCCGAACCGGCGGCAGCACCTTCAAGAACCCGTCATCGGCGAAGGCAGCGGGACGGCGCGCCTGGGAACTGATCGACGCGGCCGGGTGCCGGGGCCTTTGCGTCGGTGGAGCCCAGGTCTCGGAAAAGCACTGCAATTTCCTTCTCAATACTGGCGCGGCTACCGCCACTGATCTCGAGGCGTTGGGCGAAGAGGTGCGCCGGCGGGTGCTCGAGAAGACCGGCGTCAGCCTTGACTGGGAGATCCGGATTATCGGCCGGCGCGCCGGCGAAGGGGGGCAGTCATGACGACTCATGTGGCTGTGCTCCTGGGCGGATGGTCGGCGGAACGCGATGTGTCGCTGGTCTCGGGCAAGGCGGTGTCGAAAGCGCTCGGCAATCGCGGTTTCAAGGTCACCGAGATCGATGTCGACCAGAATATTGCCCAGACGCTCGGCGCTCTCGCTCCGGACGTGGTGTTCAACGCGCTCCATGGCCGCTGGGGCGAGGATGGCAGCATCCAGGGTATGCTCGAAATTCTGGGCCTGCCCTACACTCATTCGGGAATTCTGGCTTCGGCCGCGGCGATGGACAAACCGCTTGCAAAGCGGCTGTTCCAATCCGTCGATATTCCGGTGGCCGACGGTGTCGTGGTCAGCCGCGAGGAGTTGCTGGCCGCGGAACCCTTGCCGCGCCCCTTTGTGGTGAAGCCGCTCAATGAGGGCTCCAGCGTCGGCGTGCGGATTGTGCGCGAAGGCGAAAACAGTGTCGAGGAGGCAGGCTGGCCGCTCGCCGATGAGCTTCTGGTCGAGACCTACATTCCGGGCCGGGAAATTCAGGCGGCCGTTCTGGAGGGCGATGCGCTGGGCGCGATCGAGATCCGCCCCAAGCGCGGCTTTTATGACTACGACGCCAAATATACCGCGGGCCTGGCCGAGCACCTGATGCCGGCGCCGATGGCGGAGGCGGCCTACGGGCGCGTGCTCGACTATGCGGTTCGGGCTCACGACGTACTTGGGTGTCGCGGGGTGACCCGGTCCGACTTCCGTTATGACGAAGAGCGCGACGCGCTCTATATCCTCGAGACCAATACCCAGCCCGGCATGACGCCTTTGTCGCTGGTCCCCGAGATCGCTGCCCACGCCGGCATCGGGTTCGAGGACCTGGTGATCCGGCTGATCGAAGACGCGGGGGTCCAGCGATGAGGGCAAAACGCGACATCGGGTTCGGGCCCGGACGTTCCGCCCGGCGGCCAAAGTCCAACAGACCCGCGCCATCGCCGAAACGCGGGGAGCGGGAAGCAAAGACCCTGGTCCGCCGCCGCCGGATTTATCGTTTGCGCCGCATCCTGCGCGCTGTTGCCGCCAGCTTGTTGGTCGTCGGGTCCGTTGCTACCTACCGGAGCGGGCTTGCCGACGCGGCGCTCCAGGACCTCGACGCCGGATTTGCCAGTGCGGCGGCCAATGCGGGTTTTGTGGTTCACCGGATTGAGATCAGCGGGACAACGCGGATACCGGATGCGACAGTGCGCCAGGCGCTCGGGATCCGGGAAGGCGCGCCCATCTTCTCCTTCGATATGGACGCCGCCCGCGCGCGGATCGAGGCGCTGGGCTGGGTCAAGTCGGCGGCCGTGGCCCGCGAGCTCCCCGATAGCGTTGCGGTCGCAATCGTTGAGCGCAAACCCTTCGCGCTATGGCAGCAGGGCGGCGCGTTTCATCTCATCGATCGGGACGGCGCCGTGATTGCAACGCACGACCTCGGCCAGTTCTCGGGCCTGCCAGTGGTGGTCGGGGACGGCGCCGACACGGCGGCGGCGCCTCTTGTGGACATGATGGCCAGCGAACCGACGCTCGCCGGTAAAGTGCGCTCCGCAGTCCGCGTCGGCGAGCGGCGGTGGGACGTGATTTTTCAAAATGGCATGCGGGCGCGACTTCCCGAAAGCGGAGAGGCGCGCGCCTGGCGGCAATTGGCGGCGCTGGTGCGCAAACATGATCTCCTGGCGCGGGCGGTTCACATCGTCGATCTCAGACAAAAGGACCGCATTGTGCTTCGCCTGACCAGGGACGCGGCCAAGCAGGAGCAGGAACAGGAACACAGTATTTTGACAAACAGTGACGGAGACGCGGTCTGATGGCGACGGCACGCGACAGGCTGATTGCAGCGCTCGATGTGGGAACGTCGAAGGTCTGTTGTTTTATTGCAGAAGCGGGCCATGACAATGACCTTAGGGTGGTTGGCATCGGCCACCAGTTGTCGCGCGGCATGAAGGGTGGCGCGGTCATTGATATGGAGGAGACGGAAGTCTCCATTCGCAGCGCGGTCGACGCCGCCGAGCGTATGGCCGGCGCGCCCGTGGAGCAGGTTTTCGTCAGTCTGTCAGCCGGCAATCCGATGTCCCGGATGATTGCCGGCGAGGTGTCGGTGGCCGGTCATGAAATCGGCGCCGTTGATATTCAGCACGTGCTTGATCGCGGGCGCGCGGACTTCGACGACGAGGGCCGCGACGTTATTCATGCGCTGCCGGTGGCCTATTCGGTCGACGGGACGGACGGCGTGAAGGATCCGCGGGGACTGGTCGGCGACCGGCTTGGTGTCGACATGCACGTGGTGACCGCTGCGCCCGGCCCGGTGCGCAACCTCTGAGGTCTGCGTCAACCGGGGCCACCTGAAAGTTTCGGGCTTTGTCCTCGCCCCTTACGCCTCGGCCTTGTCCTCCCTTGTGGAGGACGAGCGGGAGCTTGGTGTCATCCTGCTGGATATGGGCGGCGGGACGACGTCGATCGGGGTGTTTGCCGAGGGCAACATGGTGTTCACCGACATCATTCCGGTCGGCGGCAATCACGTGACCAATGATATCGCCCGCGGTCTCCTACACCGGTGACTTTCGCCGAACGGATGAAAACCCTTTACGGCAGCGCGCTGCCGAGCCCTTCGGACACCCGGGAAATGCTTGAGGTGCCGCATATGGGTGAGGCCGATCAGGACAGTATGTCGCGGATTCCCCGGTCGATGCTGACCGGGATCATCCAGCCCCGCATCGAGGAGACCCTCGAGCTGGTGCGCGACCGTCTGGCTCAAAGCGGGTTCGACAAGCTGGCCGGCCGCCGGCTGGTGCTGACCGGCGGGGCCTCCCAGTTACCCGGGGTCCGGGAGCTGGCGGGCCGCATTCTCGACGCGCGGGTCCGCATGGGCCAGCCGAACAATGTGACCGGACTGGCGGACGCCACGCAGGGGCCTGCTTTTTCCGCCTGTGCGGGCCTGCTGTCCTACGCAGTATCCGCGCCTATCGAGGCCTATGCCCGGCCTCGGCGCCGATGGTGCCCAAGGGAAAACTCGCCCAGGTCGGGCGATGGCTGAAGGAGAATTTCTGAACCGGGTCCTTTCACGGTTGGCCCGGACGGAACGTTGCAACTTGGATTTAACCGGAGAGTAAAAGAAGGAGATCGCCATGACTATCACTCTCTCAATGCCCGAGCTCACCGAGCTCAAGCCGCGTATTACCGTAATCGGCGTCGGGGGCGCCGGCGGCAACGCGGTCAATAACATGACCGTGTCGGACCTGCCCGGGGTCAACTTTGTGGTCGCCAACACGGACGCACAGGCCCTGATCCATTCCGAGGCCGAGAAAAAAGTCCAGCTTGGGGCCAAACTGACCCAGGGGCTTGGGGCCGGCGCCCGTCCCGACGTGGGCCGCGCTGCGGCCGAGGAAAGTCTGGAGCAAATTCAGGAACATCTGGTCGGCAGTCACATGGTGTTCGTTACCGCCGGCATGGGCGGGGGAACCGGCACGGGGGCAGCGCCGATCATCGCCCGGCTTGCCCGCGAACAGGGCATCCTCACCGTCGGCGTGATCACCAAGCCGTTCCAGTTCGAGGGCTCCAAACGCATGAAGCTTGCCGACGAAGGCATTCAGGAGCTTCAGGAATTTGTCGATACCCTGATTATCATCCCCAATCAGAATCTGTTCCGGATCGCCACCGAGAAGACCACCTTCGCCGACGCCTTCGCTATGGCTGACGAGGTTCTGCACTCCGGCGTCCGCGGGGTCACCGACCTGATGGTGATGCCGGGTCTCGTCAATCTCGATTTTGCCGATGTGCGCACGGTGATGAGCGAGATGGGCAAGGCGATGATGGGCACCGGCGAAGCCGAAGGCGACAACCGGGCGCTCGAAGCCGCCGAAGCGGCGATTTCCAACCCGCTTCTCGACGAAGTTTCGATGAAGGGCGCCAAGGGCGTGCTGATCAACATCACAGGCGGCATGGACCTCACCCTGTTCGAAGTGGATGAAGCCGCCAACCGCATTCGGAACGAGGTCGATCCCGAAGCCAATATCCTTGTGGGCTCGGCGCTCGATGAGAGCCTCAATGGCCGCATGCGGGTGTCCGTGGTCGCCACCGGGATCGAAGCGGAGGAATGCGAACGCGTGGTCTCGGTTCGCACCTTCCTGGAAGTGCCAAAGCCCCAAACAGCCGCACCCGAGGCGGAGGCGGCGGACCTGGTCGAACCCGGCGAGGCGGCTGCGGAAGATACGGAAGATGAGGCCGAGGTCGAGATTGCCGCAATGGAAACGGCGGATGCTGCATTCATCGCGCCTGAACCCATGGAACCCGAGGCACCGGTCGCCGAAGTCAGTGGTCAGCCGGACCCCTTCGCCGAGGCGGCGTTTACCAACGGCGCCGGGCCGGGTAACGGGTCGCGCCTTGAAGCCCGGTCCTGGTTCGAACGGGTTACCGGTGTCGGCCGCCGCCGCGACGAGCGCCAGGATGTAACCGACCTGTTTGAACAGGGCCGCGGGGCCGAGCCGGCTCAGGAGCCCGAGATGGAAAGCGTCGCAACGCAACCAGCTCTCGAGCGGACTGCGCCGACGCTCGGCCGTATGACCGCAGAGGACCGCATTACGCCCAAGCGCAAGATCGATGATCAGTTGGAGATCCCGACGTTTCTGCGACGCCAGGCCAACTGAAGCAGGCGACCGGAGAAGCGAACAGAAACGCCCGCCCGCGTCCGAGATGGCGATCTCCCGTAGACGCGGGCGGCAACGTGACGGTTGTCCAAGCAAGAGGGCCCGACCTCGATTGAGGCGGGCCCTCTCTCATTTTCTGAGGTCGGCTTAAAACCGAATCAGGCGGCTTCGCGTTCCTTCGCGGCGAGCATCTTGACCAGGCTCGCCAGCGTGGACTTCACCGTAGGATCCTGGATGTCGCTAAAGTTCTGCGCAATTTCGATGGCCGCACGGTTGGTTCCGCCGTGCTTTGGCTCCCGGGCCGGCATATTCTCGTCGAATCCCTCAAAGAAATAGGAAATCTCGACGCCCAGGGTTTCGGCAAGTTCATACAGACGTCCGGCGCTAATCCGGTTTGCACCCGTTTCGTACTTCTGAACCTGCTGGTGAGACAGCGAGAGCTGTTTGGCCAGCGATTCCTGGGTATACCCCATGAAACTGCGGCGTTCGCGAAGCCGCTCACCCACGTGAACGTCAACTTTCTTGGCGAACGGGCTTTGTCTTGAGCCGGTTTTACGCGGGCGGCCCCGTTTCGCTTGCTTAGGCGCCGGGGGCGCTGCTGCACTCTTTTTTGTCATATGCGTAGTTTTTGCCATTGTGTCGCTCCAACATTGGTTTGTGCTCGATTTCTTTTTGTTCTTTTCTTCTGTAACTCTTATGGTTGTAGTGGTTTCTGTTTTATATTTATGGCGCCGTTGGCGAGACAACAGCATCCCTGTCGGTAGACATGCGCATTGCCCCGTTTCAAAATCATTCCGTTAAAAAAATTTGGTTTAGATAATTTAAGCAGCCAAAAGATTTGATTTGCGGCAAACGACTCATGTTATAGAAATATGCTGTATACACGGTAATGATAACTTTATACTCTGCGCACGCAGAAGTTGCAAGGAAAACAGGGAATTTTGCGTTTGATGTTTCGCTGCAAGTATTTCAGGATACATCACTTTCTATCGAAAGTGGTAGACCTACGACTTAATGGTATAGCTTTTGCGTTGATTGCGCCGATGATTCTGCTTGGCGCTTGCAGTAGCGACAAGGACAAACCCTACCGGGAGCGTGATGTGGTCTCCATCTACAATGAGGCCACCAGCTATCTCGATGACGGGCAGTATCGGAACGCGGCCACCTCCTTTGACGAGGTTGAGCGCCAGCATCCCTATTCCGCCTGGGCGCGCCGCGCGCAGCTCATGGCGGCGTATTCCTATTACATGGCTAACAAATATGAGGACGCGGTTCTGACTGCGGAACGGTTCCTCGCGCTCCATCCCGGTAACCGGGATGCGCCCTATGCCTATTATCTCACCGCGTTGTGTTATTACGAACAAATTTCGGACGTCGGCCGCGACCAGAAAATGACCGAGCAGGCGCTCGATGCGCTCCAGGAAGTGGTTCGTCGCTATCCTCGGTCCGACTATGCCAAGGACGCCCGGTTCAAGATCGAGCTGACTCGTGACCACCTGGCCGGCAAGGAAATGGAAATCGGGCGGTTTTACCTCAAACATAAGGACTACCTGGCTGCCATCGGACGGTTCCGCAACGTGATCGAGAAATATCAGACCACCACACACGTTCCCGAAGCGCTGGAGCGCCTGACCGAATCGTTCCTGGCGCTCGGCATGGTGGACGAAGCGCAGCGCTCGGCTGCCGTTCTCGGCTACAATTATCCCGATAGCAAATGGTACCGGTACGCCTATGCGCTGATGACGAAGAAGAAATTGAAATCAGCCAAATCCGGCGGCCGGTCGTGGTTCGGGCAGATGTGGGACACCATTTTTTGAGGCTTGAGGGCCTGACCCTAATGCGGCGCGATGTGAATGCTGCGGACCCTGACCATACGCGATATTGTCCTCATCGACCGGCTCGATCTGGCCTTTGCCGATGGCTTGTGCGTGCTTACCGGAGAAACCGGGGCCGGCAAGTCGATTTTGCTTGATGCGCTTGGCCTGGCCCTTGGTCAGCGTGGTGAACGAACACTGGTGCGCCAGGGGGCGGACCGGGGCGTGGTCAGCGCCGAATTCGCCGTCGATGCGACGCACCCGGCCTGGGACGTCCTTGCCGATCAGGGGCTGGATGAAGGGCGGAGTGAGGGACGCCTTCTTTTGCGTCGTCTGGTGTCGGCCGACGGCAAGAGCCGGGCGTTTGTCAACGACCAGCCGGTGGGCGTGGGGCTGCTGGCCGAAATCGGCGACCTGATTGTCGAGGTTCACGGCCAGCATGACGATCGCGGTCTCGTAAACCCTAAAGGCCACCGTGCTCTCCTCGATGCCTTCGGCGCGCTCGGAGCGGTGCTTGCGTCGGTTAAGGCGGCCCATGACGCGCTGAGCGCGGCGCGGCAGGCCCGCGCGGCGGAGGAACAGGCGCTCGCTGCGGCGCGCGCCGATGAAGAGTACCTCAGATATAATCTTGAAGAGCTCGCGACGCTCGCGCCCGAGCCGGGGGAAGAGGAGGCGCTTGCCGCACGGCGCACCTTGATGATGAAGGGCGAGAAGGTGCGCGGCGCGCTCGACGAGGTGCTTGCCGACCTGACTGCCGACGGCGGGGCCGACGCGCTGGTGCGCGGCGCCATGCGCCGGCTTGAACGGGGTGCCGGGGACCTGGGCCCGGCGCTCGAACCAGTCCTCGAAGGGTTTGAGCGTGCCGCGGTCGAAGCCGGGGAGGCCATTGCCCGGCTGAAGGAGCTGCTCGGCGCGCTCGATTTCGACCCCCACGAGCTTGACCGGGCCGAGGAGCGCCTGTTCGCCCTCAGGGCCGCGGCGCGCAAGCACCAGTGCCCGGTGGACGAGCTTGCGCCTTTGCGTGCGGCCTTCGAGGCCCGTCTCGATGCGCTCGAGCAAGGCGAAGACCGCCTCAATGATTTGCGTAGGGTGGAGAACCGGGCGCGGGCGGTTTTTGCTGACGCCGTGCGACGGCTCGGCGCGGCGCGGGACAGCGCGGCAATTCGTCTCGGTGAAGCGGTCAATCAGGAACTGGCGCCCCTGAAACTCGACAAGGCGACGTTCCGGGTGAATGTGATCGCGCTCGAGGAGGAGGCCTGGGGCCCCGGCGGTGGCGAGCGGGTGGAATTCGAGGTCTCGACCAATCCCGGCGCGCCGTTCGGACCGTTGATGAAGATCGCGTCGGGGGGCGAGCAGTCCCGGTTCATTCTGGCGCTCAAGGTCGTGCTGGCGCGCCAGGGCAGCGCGCCCACGCTGGTGTTTGACGAGGTCGACCGTGGTGTTGGCGGCGCGGTTGCGGATGCGGTAGGCGAACGCCTAGCCCGGCTCGCGACCGAGTCGCAGGTCCTGGTCGTCACCCATTCACCCCAGGTGGCCGCCGCCGCCAGCCATCACTGGAAGATCCTGAAGGAGGAAGACGCGGCCGCGACGGTCACACGCGTGGTGCCGCTCGATCGGGCCGAGCGCCAGGAGGAAATCGCCCGAATGCTGGCCGGTGCAAAAATTACCGACGAGGCGCGGGCCGCGGCCGGCCGGCTGATGCGCCGCGAAAATTTGAGCGAGGGCCTGGTGTGAGCGAGGCTGGGACTGAGAGACGTGTGGTTGAGGATCTGACGGCGGAAGAGGCGGCAGAGGAACTGGCGCGGCTCGCCAAGGAGATCGCCCGGCATGATGCGGCCTATTATCAGAAGGATGCGCCGGTTATCGCGGACGCGGACTATGACGCGCTGCGCCATCGCAACGCGGCCATCGAGGCCCACTTCCCCGAACTGATCCGCGAGGACAGCCCGTCCGCGCGCGTTGGCGCAGCGCCCGCCAGCGGCTTTCGCAAGGTCCGCCACCGGGTGCCCATGCTGTCGCTCGGCAATGCGTTCGATGACGATGATGTGCGCGACTTCGTTGGCCGAATCCGGCGCTTTCTGGGGCTTGGCGAGAACGAGCAACTCGAATTGACCGCCGAACCCAAGATCGACGGATTGTCGGCGGCGCTGCGTTATGAAAAGGGTGAGCTTATGGTCGGCGCCACCCGTGGCGACGGGCGCGAAGGCGAAGACATTACCGCGAACCTGAAGACAGTCCGCGACATTCCAAAGCGCCTGAAGGGCGCAGGCTGGCCCGAGGTGCTCGAAGTCCGGGGCGAAGTCTATATGGCGAAGTCGGATTTCTTCGCCCTCAACAAACGGCAGGAGGAGGCCGGCAAGCCGCCGTTTGCCAATCCACGCAACGCGGCCGCCGGATCGGTTCGCCAGCTTGACCCTGCCATCACGGCTGAGCGGCCCTTGCGCTTTTTCGCCTACGCCTGGGGGGAGATCAGCGCGCCCTTGGGCAAGCGTATGTCCGAGATCATGGAAAAATTCGAGAGCTGGGGGTTCGTGGTCAATCCGCTGCGCTCTCTGACCGACGAGGTGGAGGCGCTGATCGCCCACTACGCCAAAATCGAGGCCGAGCGCGCCAACCTCGACTATGACATCGACGGCGTGGTCTACAAGGTCGATCGCCTCGACTGGCAGGAGCGGTTGGGCACGGTGAGCCGCGCACCGCGCTGGGCCATCGCCCACAAATTTCCGGCGGAGAAAGCCCAGACCGTGCTCGAGGACATCGACATACAGGTCGGCCGCACCGGCGCGCTGACGCCGGTCGCCAAGCTTCGTCCGGTGACTGTGGGCGGGGTGGTTGTCTCCAACGCCACACTCCATAACGAGGATGAGATCGCGCGCAAGGACGTCCGCATCGGCGATACGGTGGTGGTGCAGCGCGCCGGCGACGTGATTCCGCAGATCGTCAGTGTCGTCGAGGACAAGCGGCCGGGCGGAACAGAGAAATTCACCTTCCCGCACACTTGCCCGGTATGCGGCAGCCATGCGGTGCGCGAGGAAGGGGAAGTGGTGCGCCGCTGCACGGCGGGCCTGACTTGTCCGGCCCAGGCTAAAGAGCGGCTGCGCCATTTCGTCTCCCGCGACGCCTTCGATATCGAAGGGCTCGGCGAAAAGCAGGTGGAGGCGTTCTGGGAGGCGGGCGATATCAAGTCGCCGGCCGATATCTTTACACTTCAGGAGCGCAACGGCCGGGAGGTCGCGGCCATCGAGGAGCGTCAGGGCTGGGGCGAAACATCAGCCCGGAACCTGTTCGACGCCATCGACCAACGGCGCGAGCTCCCGTTCGACCGCTTTCTCTATGCGCTCGGCATTCGTCATGTGGGGGCAACGACGGCACGGCTGCTGGCCCGGCGCTACAACCGGTTTACAGCCTTCCGTGAGGCTATGGCCGCCGCAGCGGACGGCGATGAGGGCGCGCGCGCCGAACTTCTCAACATCGACGGCGTCGGCCCCAAGATGGCGGAGTCGATCATCGATTTTTTTGGTGAGGACCATAACCTTGAGGAACTCGACAAGCTTCTTCAGCAGGTGAATGTCACCGATGTGGCGCCGGCCCGGACCGCAGGGTCCGAAGTGGCCGGCAAGACTGTGGTGTTCACCGGCAGTCTGGAGAAGATGACCCGCAGCGAAGCCAAGTCCACGGCTGAAGCGCTCGGCGCCAAGGTATCGGGCTCGGTTTCGGCCAAGACCGATCTGGTGGTGGCCGGCCCCGGCGCCGGTTCCAAGCTCAAAAAGGCGGAGGAACTCGGTGTCAGGGTCATCGATGAGGACGCCTGGCTGGACCTCCTGGAAAAATCCCGCCCCTAAGCCCTGCATATTACAATTATGTTAACGCTAAGCCATGCATTTTATGCATGGATGTTCTGCGGTTGCGAGGGGTACCGCAGACTTTGTTGCGGCGCATATAAAGGGGGCACCAACGGTTGGGCCTTTTTCGGGACGATTTCCAGATAAGGCCCGGCCCAGAAACTAGAAAGGTCAAAGCCATGTTTACTAAGTATGTTGCACAACGCAAAGCCGAACGTCTTGTTGAAGGACTGAAGGCGGCCGGCCGCACGCAACTGGGCTTTCTCGACCTTCTCGACGACAAGGGTTATGTTCCCGCGGAGCCGAAGGTCGAGACACGCCTGGAGAAGGCGGCAGTCGCCATGGTGGCGGCGGTGATTTCAATCGGCCACATGATCCGCGAGGCCTATGATTGGCTTGCGGAGCCGGAGTTCGGCTTCCTCGATCTTCTGGCAGCCAAGGGCCATGTTCCGGCGGCAGCCGCGATCGCGGCGCCGGAGCGCGACGGCGCCAACGACAACTGGCCGGCCACCCACATCGCTGCGTAAGGCCGTCAACGGCGCAGCACCAGGGTAGACCAAGCCCCGCGCACAAATCGTCTTTCAAGTTTCAGGCCCCGGTTCCGGTACGCACTCAGTACCGCCGGGGCCTGATCATTTAGCAGGCCCGAAAGGACGACGAAACCGCGCGGAGACAGCGCCCCGGTAATTGCGGGCGCCAGCATGCAGAGCGGCTTCATCAGGATATTGGCGAGCACGAGGTCGAAGGGCGCGCTGCCCTGCACCAGCGGCAGCCCGAGGCCCGCGCCCACAGCGAACCGAAGCGTATTTTGCGCGGGCATCGGCGGAGACTGCGGCACGCCGTTCACCACTGCATTGTCGCGGGCGACCCGGACGGCGACCGGGTCGATGTCGGTGGCGATGACCGGGCAGCGCCAGGTCCGCCACGCCGCCAGCGCCAGAATCCCCGATCCGCATCCCACATCCAGCACATTCCGGGGCGTGAAATGCCGGGCCAGATGATCGAGCGCCAACAGGCAGCCATGGGTCGTCTCGTGGCTTCCGGTCCCGAAGGCCTGGCCCGCATCGATTTCAAGCGCGATAAGACCCCCGGGAATTGCATCCCTTGCATGGCTGCCATGCACAAAGTAACGCCCTGCACGGATCGGGACTAGCTGGCGCTGGGATTCAGCCACCCAGTCGCGGTCTTCGACCGCTGCGAAATTCAATTCCGGTAGAACAAAACCCGAAGCGGCGGCAACGGTGGCCAGGGCGTTCTCTATGGTCTGACCAGCGGGCTCGGCCGGGACATAAATCTCCACGTGCCAGACCTGCGCCGTCTCGTCCAGCTCGAAACTGGTGACTGCCGGGGGATCGTCAGGGTCAAGGGCTTCAAGCGCCGCCTCGATGGCTGGCACTGCGCTCATGGGCACGTCGAGGCTCGCTTTCCAGCTTCCGCTCATGCCGGCTTGACGAAGCTCGCCATAACGCGTTTGGGCGTGCTGTGCTCGAAATCGATCTCCAGCTTGTTACCGTCGATGGCGATCACCTCGCCATAGCCGAACTTGTCGTGGAACACCCGGTCGCCTTTCGCGTAGGGCGCCTTTTCGGGTTCCATACGCTGTGCCTGTCCTTCGATCATCTGGGGCCGACGTTGCCGCCGGGATGTCGACCAGCCACCGGTGGCACGCTGCCCGCCGGACCAGCGGGGCTCATCCACCTGCCGTACAGGGCCTTCGTAAATCCCCGGCCGGCTCTCGAACGTTACATGCTCGCCGGGCAATTCCTCGATAAAGCGTGACGGCAGCGCGTTCTGCCACTGGCCAAACACCATGCGGTTGGCGGCGAACAGCACTTGCGCCCGTTTGCGCGCGCGGGTGATCCCCACGTATGCCAGGCGGCGTTCTTCCTCGAGCCCTGCGGTGCCGCTTTCGTCAAGCGCGCGCTGATTGGGGAACACCCCTTCCTCCCAGCCCGGCAGGAACACGGTATCGAATTCGAGCCCCTTGGCGGCATGCAGGGTCATGACATTGACCTTGTCTTCTCCTTTGCTTTCCTCGTTTTCCATCACCAGGCTGACATGCTCGAGGAATCCGGCGAGCGAGTCGAAGGCGTCCATGGCGCGCACCAGTTCGGCGAGATTTTCAAGCCGGCCCGGTGCGTCCACCGACTTGTCCTGCTGCCACATGGCCACATAGCCCGATTCCTCAAGAATCGTTTCGGTCAGCTCCACATGGGACGTGGTGTCGATCTGGCTGCGCCAGCGCGCAATATCGGCGAGAAACTCGGCCAAACTGCGCCGGGCCTGGGGCCTGAGCTCGTCGGTTTCCACAAGCTGCGTGGCGGCGCGCAACAGAGGTACCTGTTCAGCCCGCGCCAGATGATGCAAGGCCTGCATGGCGGCCTTGCCGAGGCCCCGCTTCGGAAGATTGACGATCCGCTCGAACGCCAGGTCATCGGCAGGCTGGGCCACGATCCTGAGGTAGGCGAGCGCATCGCGGATTTCCTGGCGTTCATAGAACCGCGGACCGCCGATAACGCGATAGGGCAGACCAAGGGTGAGGAAGCGGTCTTCAAATTCCCGGGTCTGGAAACCCGCGCGGACCAGCACGGCGATCTCGTCAAGCCGGTGGCCGGCGCGGTGCAGCGCCTCGATCTCTTCGCCGACGACCCGGGCTTCCTCCGCCCCGTCCCAGACCCCTTTAACGGTGATCTTGTCGCCGCCCCCGGCGTCCGTCCACAGCGTCTTGCCAAGCCGGCCCTTGTTGGCGGCGATGAGCCCCGAGGCCGCGCCCAGAATCTCCGGCGTTGAGCGGTAATTCTGTTCCAGCCGAATCACCTTGGCGCCGGGAAAATCGCTTTCAAAGCGCAGGATGTTGCCGACTTCGGCCCCGCGCCAGCCGTAAATCGACTGATCGTCATCGCCGACACAGCAGATATTGTGATGTTTCTGCGCCAGAATCCGGAGCCACAGGTACTGGGCCACGTTCGAATCCTGGTACTCGTCGACCAGAATATAGCGAAAGCGGCGCTGCCATTCGGCGAGCACGTCAGCGTGGGTCTGGAAGATTGACAGGCAATGCAGCAACAGGTCGCCGAAATCGGCGGCGTTCAGCATCTTCAGCCGTTCCTGGTAGAGCGCATAGAACTCGGCCCCACGGCCGTTGTCAAAGGCTTCCGATTCGCTTGCCGGTACGCGCGCCGGAATGAGGCCCCGGTTCTTCCAGCGGTCGATAAGCGACGCCAGCAGGCGGGCGGGCCAGCGCTTTTCGTCTACCTCTGCCGCCGCCAGCAGTTGCTTCAGAAGCCGGATCTGGTCGTCGGTGTCGAGAATGGTGAAGTTGGACTTCAGTCCCGCCAGTTCGGCGTGTCGGCGCAGGATCTTGGCCGATACGGCATGAAAGGTGCCAAGCCAGTTCATGCTCTCGGCCACGCCTTCGCCAATCAGGGCGCCGACCCGGTCACGCATTTCCCGGGCTGCCTTGTTGGTAAAGGTCACGGCCAGCACCTGGCCGGGATAGGCGCGCCCGGTTGTCAGTAAGTGGGCCAGCCGCGTGGTCAGCACCCGGGTCTTGCCGGTGCCCGCGCCGGCCAGTACCAGCACCGGACCGTCGAGTGCTTCGACCGCCTCGCGCTGGGCCGGGTTGAGCGTGCTCAGATAATCGGGCACCTCAGGGGCCCCCGAATTCGTGTCAGGTAATGTATCGAGATCAAATGGGTCGGACATAAGGGCTTTATAGCGGACAGAGGCGGCCGGGGAAACGGTTACCGTCCGCTGAGGTCGTCAGAAGTCCACCAGGGCGCGGTTGTAGGCCAGAAGAATGTCGGTTTCATGGAGCAGGCCGCAGACCGTCTTGTGGTCTGTGTCGGAAACCACCAGGATCACTTCCTCGCCACTGGATTCCATCAGCTTCAGGGCGGTTTCCATGGAATCGTTGGGGGTGACCAGATGGGTCACCGGCCGGGCGATGTCGATGGCGCGCACCAGTTCGTCAAGAGTATCGGTCCGCGCTACCTCGCGCAGATCGGCAAGGCGGATCTGGCCGACCAGCCGGTCGTCAAGGTCGACCACGACCAGGGTCCCGAGCGGCGTGTCGAACATGCGGTCTCGAATCTCGGCGATGCGGGCGTCCTGCCGGATGGTGACCACCGCCTTGTCGATCAGGTCCCGCACCACCGTATTGCGCAACAGCCGTTGTGCGCGCCCGCCCTCCAGATAAAGCCCGCGCCGTTCGAGCTGGCGGTAGAAAACCGAGCTGCTCCCGGTGAAGTGGCGGGTCACCAGATTGGCGACCACGGTGGCAATCATCAAGGCGAGCGTCACCTGGTAATTGCCGGTCAGCTCGAACACGATAAGAATGGTGGATATCGGCGCGCCCAGCACCGCCGAGGCCATCGCTCCCATGCCGACAATGGCGTAAAGGCCGGTGTCTATGCCGACGTCGGGCATGGCGGCAGCAGCGATCAGACCATAGGCTGCGCCCACCATCGCGCCAATGAACAAGGACGGGCTAAACAGGCCAACGCCAAACCGGCAGGCCAGCGATATGGCGGTCGCCACCGTCTTGACCCCGACTAAAGCCAGCAGAAGCCAGAGTGGGAACAGTTCCTTGAGGGCATGGTCGGTGGCGTCGTAGCCCACACCTATGACCTCGGGAAAAGCAATGGCGAGCGCACCCACCACAAGGCCGGCCACCGGCGGGCGCGCCCAGGCGGGGACGCGCTTGATCCGGTCGGCGATATCTTCGGTCAGGAAGATGGCGCGTAGAAACAGGAATGTGGCCAGGGCGCACACTGCGCCCAATATGGCAAACCCGGGAAATTCCCAGGGCGTGGCAATGTAGTAATCCGGGATGATGAAGGCGGGGAAGTCGCCGTAATAGGAGCGCGATATGACGGTACCGGCCACGCTGGCGATGACGATGGGGGCGAAGGCGTGAAGCGCATAGTTGCCGAGGATAACCTCAAGCGCAAAGAATACGCCCGCGAGCGGCGCGTTGAACGAGGCGGCGACGGCCGACGCGACGCCACAACCGAGAAGGGTACGGGCGAAGGCCGGGGAGAAATTGAGTTTCCTGGCGGTGGCGGACGCCAGCGTTGCGCCGAGATGGACGATCGGGCCTTCGCGCCCGGTCGACGCGCCGGCGCCGAGGGAGAACGCAGAGATCAGGCCGCTCACGAGCCCTGTACGAAGTGGCATGCGCGCTTCCTTGAGCGCGTTTGCTTCGATCACCTCGGCGATGCTGTAGGGGCGGCTGTTCGGCAGCAGATATTTGAGAGCAAGCGCCACCACAATGCTGCCGGCAATTGGTCCGACGGCGCGCTGCCACCATGTCAGGGACCGGGCAAAGGCGAGCATCCGCTCGTCCGCAGTGCCAAGGACCAAATGCTGGGTGGCCAGAATGACTTCGCGGAAGGCGATGGCCGCAAGCGCAACAGCAAGCCCGACAACGCCGGCCATGACCGCCGACGCAATCTTATCGTGAGTGCGAAGCTCTCGGGCCAGCGCGCTCAGGAATTGGTGCGGCACGGCTCCCTCCGCCCGCGTTATTTACAGTGGCCGATGGACCCTTCGGCGCATACCTTCTTGCCGTCAGTCCAGATGGCGCCTGACAAATCGGCGCCGGTGAAGTCGGCGTCCTGGACATTGGCGCCGGCGAAATTCGCACCCCGTAACATAGCACGATAGAGAAGCGCTTCCTGCAAATTAACGCCTTTGAGCGATGCACCGCTGAGATCCGTCTGGGTCAGGTCGGCCTTGGCCAGATTCGCGTCCGAAAGGTCCACCTTCACCAGTTTGGCCCCGAAGAACTTGGCGCGCCGCGCATCGACTTTCGCCATGTTGCTTCCATTAAAATTCGTCCAGGTGAGGTGAATGTCCTCAAGGTTAGCGCCGTGGATATCGACCTTGTTGAAGGTGCGCCCGTCCTGAAAACAGTCCTGCCAGTCGACGCCGGGCGCTGCCGCATCGGTGCAGCCCGCGCGGGCAATGCCGGAAAACAACAGGGCGATCGAACATCCCATAACGACGACTTTGAGTATTCTTCGAATCAACATAACGCTCCGTCCTACATTACTGGTGAGTCGAGAGATGGCTTGCGCCGGATTCCAATCTTGTGACCAATCTCCTTGGGCCGGGCGATTCGGCGGTGCGCGGCCAGGATATCACCGAGCCGGTCTACTGCGACCGCGGGCATGGACATACTTGTACGCTCCGCCAGATCGACGTGAACGGCAATCTGTTCTGATGTTGCAGCGAGAAAATCGTCCTTGACCTGATAGAGCTCCATGAAGCAATGGATGCGCTTGCGGTCCCGATCGAGAAGCTGGAGACGGACGGCTAGCGGATCGCCCGAGAGCACTTCTTTCTGGTAGGTGAAATGGCTTTCCACCACGAACAAAATCCCCCTTCGCGCCGCGTGTAGGCGTGGCCAAGGTCCACGATGTCGAGGAAGGCATCAAGTGCATGATCGAACAGGATTGCGTAATAGGCCACATTCATATGGCCGTTGAAATCAACCCAGTCATCGTTAACTTGCGTTTCATAGAGTGTGACCGGCATGGCGGTCAGAAGCGACTCCATGGTCAGGCCTGGCGGGCGCATGGCCGATCGTCCGGAACCGTTCATCGGCGTCCACGGCCGGAACCCGGTCGCCTCCTGTCAGGTCCTGTCAAGCTTTTGCCAAAAATAGCGGTTACTATCTGGTCCATAGCCGCCTTTATAAACTAGAATTGGGCCGAAACAAGGAACGCGCGGACGTGACGTTCCGGAGGTACGGGTAGAAAGAAGGTACAGGCAACTTGAAAAAAGCCCTGATTATTGCGGGAGGCGTGATTGCGGTTCTGGTGGTCGCCGCGCTGGTGATCCCAAGCTTTCTGAACTGGAACCAGTACAAGGTCCAAATTGAAAACGCCATCGAAGCCGCGACCGGCCGCGACGTCAGCATCGACGGCGACATTGCGCTGACCATCCTGCCCGCGCCGGCATTCAGTGTGGAGAAGCTGTCACTTGCCAACGCGCCCGGTGGCAAGGTGGCTCATATGGTCACCCTCGACGCTTTGAACGTCCGAATCCATCTCTTGCCGCTGCTGCGCGGCAATGTGGACGTGGACAAGATCGTCCTCGTGGCGCCCCGCATAAACCTCGAAGTGCTCTCTGACGGGCGGCGCAACTGGGATTTCGCCGGTGAGGAGAAGGGATCGACCAAAAAAGAAGGGGGCGGCATCGCTGCGGACGTTCGGGTCAATCAGTTTGTGATCGAGGACGGGGAGGTCATTTATCGCGACGACACCACCGGCACGCTGGAGAAGATCGAATCGCTCAATGCCGTTATCTCCGCCGAAACCCTGGACGGGCCGTACAAGGTCAAGGGCGATCTGGTGGCGCGGGCGACCCCGCTTGCCTTCGCCCTGTCCGTGGGCAAAACCGGCAACGGGAAAATCCCGGTCAGTCTCGATGCGACCTTCAGCGGCGGGTCTGCCGACGCGGCGTTCCGCGGCCTGGTGGACTTGAACGAACCCCGTTCCGCCGAGGGGACGTTCAAGGTGCACGCCACGGATGTCGGCGCGCTTGCCGAAACCGTCAGCCGCGCGGTTACGGGTAAGGCCACGTCTGTCCCCATTCACCAGCCGATAAAATTCGAATCAGCCTTTGTCGCGGACGAAACCAGCTTTCACACCACGGCGATGACCTTTGGCATCGGTTCGTCCAATGCAGATGGCCATATCGCGGTAAATTGGGAGGGTGCCTCTCAGTTTGATATCGCATTGGCGTTCGGCACGCTTGACGCCGATGAACTGCTGACAGAAGCCGGACAATCGAAACCACAGCCTGCCGCAAAAGCCGCCGCGTTCGCGTTGCCCGATCCGGCGACCCTGTTGCCGGGTGACATCAGCGGCAAGCTTGTTCTGTCGGCCGAAGCGCTGCGCTACCGCAAGCGGGTGATGCGCCAGGTGCAACTTACCGCCCAGGCTGATAAGAGGCGCCTCGATATAGATCAGTTACATGCGCTCTTGCCGGGCGGGGCGGAGGTGAAGCTTGCAGGCCACGTTGCGAATACGGCTCAGGGCGCCCGCTTTGACGGTAAAATTGACGCCTCCGCAAATAACCTGCGCGGGCTTCTGGACTGGCTTGAGGTTACACCGGAGGGGCTGGAGCCGGGCCGCCTGTCGTCGTTCGCTGTGGACGGTGGCGTATATCTGACCAAGGCGGAGGCCGGTGTCACCAAGGCGCTGGTCCGTCTCGATACTGCGAACTTCAAGGGCGACGCTGCGTTCCGGCCGGGCACGCCGCCGGTGATTCGCGTCAATGGCGCGCTCGATCGCCTGGACCTCGATTATTATCTGCCCAAGGGGGCGAAATGCCTGGGGTCCAGCAAGGAAGGGAAGAAGCCCGACCCTTTGGCGGCAGTCAACGGCGACGTGGTTCTGACCATTGGCCGCTTGACCTGTCCCGAAACGAGGATCGACGGTCTCGTGGTGGACGCCAGCATATCGAAGGGCGTGCTCACGCTCAGGAAATTCAGTGCCGATCGGGCCGCCGGGCTCAAGCTGGCGGCAAGTGGTCGGATACAGGACCTTGCCACCACACCCCGTTTTCAACTGGCGCTTGACGCCGGCGGCCAGTCGCTTGGCGAGGTGGAACGGCTGTTCCCCGGTACCCTGCCCAAGCCGGCAGACCAGCTTGGCGCGGTCGGGTTCTCGGGCAAGATTGCGGGAACGCCCCTCAAGCTTGAAGCCGAGGGCACGCTGGATTTGGGCGGGACTACACTCGCCGGCCACGCGGATGTGGCGTTCGAGGAGAGCGACAAAAAAGCGAATGCCAAAGCGTCCGGGATCAAGACGCTCAATACCGATTTTACGCTCAAGGCCGCGAGCCTAGCCCAGTTTATCGAGCAATGGGACCTGCCGCTGACACCGCCCCCGACCAAAGACGATCGTCCGCTGGAGGTGGGCGGCACGCTCTCCGGATCGATGGCGGCCATGAACGTCAATCTGAAGGGCCGGATCGCAACCGCCGGTTTTGCCGCCAAAGGCACCATGCGAAACGTCGATACCAAGCCCACCTATGACCTGGCGCTCGACCTCAATGGCAAGGATTTGACGGCTTTCGTGCGTGGTCTTGGCATCGACTTCGAGCCGGCGGACCCCAAGCTTGGGCCGGTCAAGATGAATGCCGCGCTGAGCGGCGGGCAGAATCGCTTGCGCTCAAGATCCCCTCCGGTCAGACCGGCCCGGTGGTCTTCAATGGCGCGACGACAATGACCTTTACCGGCGAGTGGCCCACCATTACCGGGGATATCCGTGCAGGCGACGTGCCGCTCGAGCGTTTCATGGCACCCTCGCCGAAAGGCGCCAAGAAGCAAGCGGGCGCGCATCAATGGTCGCGCGAGCCTTTCAACAAGGACTGGCTCAAGGCGTTCGACGCCAATTTCAGGGTCCGCGCCAACGCGGTGACGCTGGACAATTACCGTTTTGACCAGCCGAAATTCACCCTGGCGGTTTCCAACGGCGTTCTCGAGGTGCGCGATCTGACCGGCAAGATGTTTGACGGTGATGTTGCCCTTGCCATGACGTATGGCGGGGCGAAAACCTCCGGCCTGTCGCTCGATATGTCGCTCACCGGGGCGTCACTGGAAAAAGCGCTCAACACGGCGTTCGACGTCAAAGCGATCACCGGAACGGTCGGATTCAAAAGCAAGCTCTCGAGCACCGGGGCCAGCCCCTATGATCTGGTGCGGCGGCTCGATGGCGCCACCCAGGTCTCGCTTGGCAAGGGCATTGTGCGCGGGATCGATCTGCCCAAGCTCAGCGAGAATATGAAATCCATGAACAGCGTCGAAGCCTTTGGCCGGGTGCTTGGCTCGGCGCTGTCGGGCGGGACCACCAAGCACGAAGGCTTTGACACGACGGTCACCACGAAGGATGGCACGTTCAACCTTAATGATCTTGTCGTCCAGCTTGACGCCGGCAAGGCTTTGCTCAGTGGCCACGTCGACCTGTTCAAATGGCTGGTTGACGCCAAGGGGCGGCTGCAACTGACGGACCAGCCGCTGGCGCCGCCCATCGGGGTTGATGTTGCGGGCGGTCTCAGCACGCCGGCGGTCAGCTACCAGACCAACGAAATCAAGCGTTACATGGCGTCCGAGATCGGCAAGGCGCTTCTCAACAAGGCGACCGGCGGCGGACTTGACCAGCTTCTCGGAATCCCCAAGAAAGAGTCCCCGGCGACGCCCGGCGCAGCGCAACCCCAGTCGGCCCCCGCGCCGGCGACGCCGACCGAAGAGCAGAAGCCCAAGGAAGATCCCGGCATGCAGCTGTTCAAGGGCATCCTGAAGTCGCTTGAGAAGAAAGACCAGGAAAAGCAGCAGTAGGCGTTGTTAGGGACTGTCAATGAGGGCCCGGTTTTCCAGCACATAAAGCCTGAGCGCGCTCGACAGGTTACCCCCGCGGTCGCGATCGATCTCGGTTATTAACGCCGCGAGTGTCATGCGGCGCTTATCTGCAAGTGTTTGCAGGGCCTCCCAGAACGGTGGTTCCAGCGAGATACTGGTGCGGTGACCGGCGATGGTGACGGAGTATTTGCGGACCCTGCCGCTACTCTCTTTCCACGCCTCGCGGGTCATCGGCCAAGCTGCTCTCAGGCCTTGGGACCAATCATGTTTTCGGGCCGCACCACCTTCTTGAACTCTTCCTCGGTGACAAGGCCCAGCTCGAGCGCCGATTCAAGGAGCGTGGTTCCCTTCTGGTGCGCGTTCTTGGCGACCTTGGCCGCATTGTCGTAGCCGATGGCGGGGGCAAGCGCGGTTACCAGCATCAACGACTTGTTCATCAGGTCGGCAATGCGGTCCCGGTCAGGTTCCATGCCCTCGAGGCAGCGGTCGGTGAAGCTCCGCGCGGCGTCGGCCAGAAGGCGGATCGACTGCAACACGTTGTAGACGATCATCGGTTTGTAAACGTTGAGCTCAAGCTGGCCCTGGCTGCCGGCGAAGGTGACGGCGGCCTGGTTGCCCATCACCTGGGCGCAGACCTGGGTCAGCGCTTCCACCTGGGTCGGGTTGACCTTGCCCGGCATGATCGAGGATCCGGGTTCGTTCTCGGGCAATTTAAGCTCGCCAAGGCCGCAGCGCGGGCCCGAGCCCATGAGCCGGACGTCGTTGCCGATCTTCGACAGACTGGCAGCCAGCGTACCGAGCACGCCCGATACTTCAACCATCGCGTCGTGGGCGGCGAGCGCCTCGAACTTGTTGCGGGCGGTAACAAACGGCAGGCCGGTGATTTTGGAAATTTCTTCCGCCACGGTGACGTCGAAGTCGGGCAGCGTGTTCAGCCC
Organism: uncultured Alphaproteobacteria bacterium; assembly: GCA_963746725.1. Taxonomy (GTDB): domain Bacteria; phylum Pseudomonadota; class Alphaproteobacteria; order Sphingomonadales; family Govanellaceae; genus J090. The sequence goes on from CAVVCF010000007.1 coordinate 154,679, forward strand.
GGTGCCGACCGCCGTGCCGCCCTGCGCCAGCTCGTAAAGCCGGGGAAGCGCGCCCTTGACCCGGTCTATGCCGTTGGCGATCTGATGGGCATAGCCCGAGAACTCCTGGCCCAGCGTCAGCGGGGTCGCGTCCTGCATATGGGTGCGGCCGATCTTGATGATGTCGGCCCACGCCTTCGCCTTCCCGGCAAGGACGCCGTGAATATGCTCGAGCGCCGGCAACAGGCGGTGATGAATTTCTTCCGCAACGGCGATGTGCATGGCGGTGGGGAAGGTATCGTTCGACGACTGCGAGCGGTTGCAATGGTCGTTCGGGTGCACCGGATCCTTGGACCCGAGCGTGCCGCCCAAAATCTCGATGGCGCGGTTGGAGATCACCTCGTTGGCGTTCATGTTGGATTGGGTGCCCGATCCGGTCTGCCACACCACAAGCGGAAAATGATCGTCGAGCTTACCGTCGATAACCTCCTGGGCCGCCTGGTCTATGACGTCGGCAATTCGATCATCCAGATTGCCGAGGCGTTGATTGGCCCGTGCCGCCGCTTTCTTGATGATTCCCAGAGCCCGCACCACCGGTTTCGGCATCTTTTCCCAACCGATGGGAAAATTCTCAAGCGAACGCTGGGTCTGCGCACCCCAGTAACGGTCGGCAGGCACATCAATGGGACCGAAGGTATCCTTTTCGGTCCGGACTTCGGCGGGGCTATTCATCGGGCAGTCTCCTCCAGTCGGCACAATGCAGATGCCCCGCGCGGTCCTCTTCGGGACCACACCGGGAGTAATGCGTTTCAGGCAGGGTTTTACTTTTTCTTGCGGAACGCGTCCAGCGTGACGACGTTGGGTTCGTCTTCGCTTTCGGTATTGTCGGCCGCGGGTTCTTCGGCAGCCGGCTCAGCCGGGGTCTCTTCCGCTTGCTCCTGCGCATCTTCCTGGCGCTGGAACTGAAGTCCGAATTCGACACTGGGATCAAGGAAACCGGTGACCGCGTCGAACGGAATGCTCAGGACCGCGGGCTTGTGATTGAAGCTCAGGCCCACTTCGAAATGGTTCTTTTCGACCTTGAGGTCCCAGAACTGGTTCTGGAGGACGATGGTCATTTCCTCCTTGTAGCGTTCCCGAAGATGCTTGGGGATCGAGACCCCGGGGTGGTCGGTTCTAAACGCAATATAGAAATGGTGCGAGCCAGGCAGGCCATGGCGTGCGGTATCCTCAAGGACTTCCCGCACGACACCGAGGAGCGCCTTCTGGACCATCTCATCGTAATGAAAATGCTGTTGGGTCATTCTTCCGCACTCGCCTTCACGCGAGGCACCATCCCATTTGGACTACAGTATTTCAATTTCGTGACCAGTTATATAACGTTCCAACAGCCATCGCGAGTTCCAAATTCCTTATGACTTGAACGTGAGCGACGAGATGAAATCGGCGTTGCGCAAGGCGCCAACCCGCACCGCTCAATCGGCTTTCTTGAACGTGCGATCGAGAAAGCGGAAAATGGTTTCAAAGACGTGTCGCTCTTTGCCGTTGCCGCGAATGCTGTGGCTGGCGCCGGGGTAGACCATCACGTCGAACGGGACGGCGTTTTCCTGAAGCGCGGCCATCACCCTGGTGCTGTTTATGATGCTGACATTGTCATCCGCAAGCCCGTGGAGCAGGAGCAGTGGGCGTTTTAGACCGGTAATCTCCGGAAACACGTCGCTCGCCCCGTAGCCGTCCGGATTGTCCCCGGGAAGACCCAGATAGCGTTCGGTGTAATGGGTGTCATAGAGCCGCCAGTCGGTCACCGGCGCACCGGCGACAGCCGCCGCCAGTTTGTCAGGCGCGGCAAGAATCATCTTCAGCGCCATATAACCGCCGTAGCTCCAGCCGTAGACGGCAATACGGTCGCGGTCCACGAAGGGTTGGCGGCGAAGCCAGTCGAGCCCCAGTATCTGGTCGGCCACCTCCACCTTGCCCAGCTCGCCGGCGAGCTTTTCTTCGAACGCGTGGCCGCGCCGCGCCGTCCCCCGATTATCGAGACTGAACACCGCGTAGCCCTGGGACACCGCCACCTGATACCAGAGCGGCATCCAGCTTTTGCGCACCAGTTGCCCCTTGGGCCCGCCATAGACGTGGATGATGACCGGGAACGGGCCGTCGCCTTTCGGGCGGACCAGGCGATAATGCAGCGTGGCGCCATCCGCCGCTTTAAGGGTCCCAAACGTGGGCGCCGCATGGGCGGAAGCGTAGGGCCAGTAGGGATGGTCCGGGGTCAGCCGGTTTTCCGCGATCCAGTGGAGCAGCGTATCGCCTGTGGTGCGAAGCGCCACGGTAGGTAACCGGGTCGGGTCAGTCGCCACATCGACGAAGGTTTCCTCGCGGGGTCCAACAAGCGCTTTGTGCCAGTCTCCGTCCCTGGTTACGCGTTCAGGGGGCGCGGTCGTTGTGGGATCGAGATCCACCACGAACAAATGCTTCTCAAGCGGACTTTTCGCCCAGCCTTCCACAAAGAGGCGGTTGGTTTTCGGGCTTACCGCCGCGATGTCATCGATAAAGCCCATTCCGGTGGTCAGTGGCCCCAGATTGGTGCCGTCGCCATTGTAGAGATAGACCTCCGGCGCGCCGCCCTGCTCTGACATCCACAGGAACTGCGGGCGGTCCGGGAAAAAGTAAAGATCCTGATGGAGGTTGATCCAGGTATCGCTCTGTTCGCGGAGCAGCGCTTTCTTTAAATGCCCCCTGCGGTCAAGGAGCAAGAGGTCAACCGTTTTCTGGTCGCGCGACTCGTAGACCACCGCCAGACCGCTGGCGTCCGGCAGCCAGCGGACCGTCACGATATAGCCGTCATCGGGCAGTTCGGCCCAGTGGATTCGATGGCGGCCGGTGGACACGATGCCGAGCCGCGTGCGGACATTTTTTTGTCCGGCGCGCGGAAATGCCGGCTCGAGTTTGGTGAACCCGTCAGCCCCGAGGCCAATGCGGGAGGATGTATCAAGACCCGCCTCATTGGTTTCGATAAAGGCGATGTCGCGTTCGTCCGGTGACCACCAGTAGGCTGATTCCCGCCGCATTTCATGGGTTGCGATGAAATCGGGCAGGCCGTTTCGAACGGGTCCGCCGCTGCGCCCGGTCTCGGTCAGACGCTGTTCCCGGCCGCTCGCCAGATCAAGGAGCCGCAGGTCCCCGTCCCGGACATAGGCAAGATGCTCGCCGTCGGGGGCGAAGCGGACCTCCGCTTCCGCGTCGCGCGTATCGGTAACGGCCCGCAATGTGTCCTCGTCAAGGTCGTAGAGGAAAATGTCACCGGCCAGGGTGAACAGGATGGCGCGGCCATCGGGCGACCATTGGAAATCGTTGAGGGTCAGCGCCGTGGAATCCTCGATCAGGGCGGCAGAGACGGCACGCGTTTTCAGGGTTTGGTTCGCCAGCAGGGCCGCCATGGTAAAGACCGGGCGCTGCTTCCCGCTCGCAACATCCATTGTCCAGAGATCGTATCGGCCCGGCAAGTCGGTTGCGGCTTTGAGGTAGGCGAGGCTTTTTCCGTCTGGCGCATACTGAAGCCCCCTGGGCAGGCTACCGACCAGAGGGGGATCGGCGAACAGACGCTCCAGCGTAAGCGTTTTTTCCGCATGTGCCGGTGGCGCGGCGATCAGCGACAGCGCAACGATACAGAGGACGGAGAAAGTTTCGGGAACGCGACGCCACATACCGCCAGCTACTGTAGTGGCAGGGCCAGCGCTTGCGGCCGCACGGGGTCTCCCTTGGGCCAAAGCTCGTAGGCGATCACCACAACCGTGTCGACGGGAACCGTCTTGAATACCGCCTTGAATGGTACGTATTTGAGCGCCATGGTGCAAACGCCGCTCTCGGTGCCGATGGGCAGTTGCACGGCCAGGCTGTGGGCCACGGGGGCCACATTGTCCGGTGTCCCGATTTCCGCCGGTCCCCTGGCGAAGTAGCATCCGTTCGGGGTCAGCACCTCAGCGTCAAGCTCAAGCGCGCCATCTTCGCGCCAGGTCAGGGCATATTTGCTTTGAGGCTCGGCGATCAGCGCGTTCTTGTCAGCGCCGGGCGCCGACCCGGTGCAGGCGATCAGGGCAATGGCGGAAAAAACTCCCACGGCTGCTTTCATGCCAACCTCCAGCGATCTCATGGATATCAGCATGAACCAGTCCGGGCGCGGGCACAAGAGATCAGCCGAAAATGATATGGGGCAACCATGTCGCAATGGTTGGGAACAGCGCCAGGATCACAAGTGCGAGGATCTGAATTGCCACGAAGGGTACGGCACCCCGATAAATGTCTTTTGTGGTCACGGATTCGGGCGCCACGCCGCGCAGGTAGAAAAGTGCGAATCCGAATGGTGGCGTCAGGAACGAGGTCTGGAGGTTGATTGCCATCATCACGCCGAGCCAGATCGGATTGACCCCGAGCAGGAAAAGCGCCGGCGCAACGATCGGCACCACGACAAAAGTGATTTCAATAAAGTCTATAAAGAAGCCGAGAATAAACATCACCAGCATGACAACGATGATCGCGCCCACCGCGCCACCGGGCAGGTTGGACAGCAACTGCTGGACCGCAACGTCACCGCCCAGGCCCCGGAACACCAGCGAAAACATCGCCGCGCCGATCAGGATCACGAACACCATGCAGGTGATTTCCAGCGTGGAGCGCGATACCGCGGTCAGCGTCCCGGTCGCGTAAATGCGCTTCAGGCTGACCATAATGCTCCATGCCAGAATGAGGCAGGCGATGGTGGCAACGGCGATTGAGATTTCCTGGGTCAGTGAAATCTGGTCCCGGCCAAGGCGAAGATCGACGAGCGCCGTCAGCGCCAACACCAGGATCAGCGCCGCGCCCCCCGCATAAATCGGCGAGCGCGCCATGCCTTCGATACGAAGCCCGGCGAGCAGCGTCGCGCCAATGGCCCCCACGGCGGCGGCTTCGGTGGGGGTGGCGACGCCCGCCATGATCGAGCCCAGAACCGCGATGATCAGCACCACCGGCGGCACCACGGCGCGAACGATATGACGGACCGCGTCGCGGCGGGCATGGTCGGACACGGCCTCATCGCGCGGAATTGCGGGCGCGGCATCGGGCCGCACAATGGCGACAAAGATCTGATAGAGGATATAGAGGAGCACAAGTCCGAGACCGGGCAGCAGCGCGCCGGCAAACAGGTCACCGACGGACAGCGGCTGGGCCGCCCAGTTGCCGAGCTGGCGCTGTGCGGCCTGATAGGCCGAGGACAGCACATCGCCCAGAAGAACGAGCACGATCGAGGGCGGAATGATCTGGCCGAGCGTGCCCGCCGAGGTGATCGAGCCGGCGGCCAGCGCCGGGTCGTAACCGCGCTTGATCATGGTCGGCATGGCGAGCAGGCCCATGGTCACCACGGTCGCCCCGACGATCCCGGTGGACGCCGCCAGAAGCGCGCCCACGATGGTGACCGAGATGCCGAGCCCGCCGCGCAAATTGCCGAACAGCTTGCCCATGCTGTCGAGGAGCTCCTCTGCCACTTTGGATCGCTCCAGCATCACGCCCATGAACACAAACAGCGGGACCGCCATCAGCACCTCGTTGGTCATGGTGCCGAAAATGCGCTGCGGGAATGCGCCGACGAACGACACATCGAAAACCCCCAGAAGATGGCCGATCCCGGCAAAAATCAGGGCGGTGCCGGCCAGTGTGAAGGCCACCGGAAAGCCGGCGAGCAAAAACCCGCAGGCGGCCAGGAACATGAGAAGATCGAGAAATTCGCCAAGAACCATATCTGCGTGCTCTGTTACCCGCCGCTAAAAGCGGGGGGCCTCCTCCCGTGTGACTTCTTCGAGGCCAAGGAGGGCGCGGACCGCATGAACGGCAAGCGCCAATCCTTGCAGACCGACAAGAACCGTGAAAATCAGGATTTCGGTTTTGAGAAGGTAAATCGCCTGAATTCCGGAGGTTTCCCGCGATCCCTCCTTCACCGCCCAGGACGCCAGCACATAGGGCCAGCCGGTGATCCACGCGGCGACGCAAACCGGAATGAGCATGAAGACGACGCCCAGGAGATCGACCCAGGCTTTGGCTTTGGCCGGGGCGGTGCGGTAAAACAGGTCGACGCGCACATGGCCATTGTGGAGAAGCGTGTAGCCGGCGCCCAGCATGAAGAGCGATGCGAAAATGTAGATCAGCAATTCCTGGACAAAGACGAAGCTGACGCCGAACACATAGCGCATCACCACAACCACGAACTGAATCAGCACCAGGAGCACCGTTCCCCAGGCGACAACGCGGCCGATCCGTTCGTTGATGGCGTCGATTGCCTTTGCCAGCACGGTCAGTGCGTTCAAGGCCGTCCCCCTTTTTTATGACCTCCCGGACGCTGTTTTCTTCCTACCCGTATGTGGGCCTGGTGTCCAGCCGCCGCGCGTCGATGAAGGCCTCCTCGGCGGTCTCTTCATAGGCCTGATATTTGTCGCGCGCGGCCATGCAGCTTTCATAAACCCTTTTGGTGATGTCGTCAGTCTTGGCGACCTCGGCGAGGACCTCTTTAGAGACCCGTTTGAGCGCGCGGATGACGTCTTTCGGGAAGGGCTTGGGAAACTTGCCGTATTTCTTGGCCAGAGTGACCTGGGCTTCGGCGTTGCGCACCTTGTATTCGCACCAGGAATAGATGTACTCGGCGTCGCACAATTGCTTGATGAGCTTCTGCTGCGTGTCCGTGAAGCTGTTCCAGACGTTGATGTTGAAGCCAAGCGCCAGCGCGGCGCCCGGTTCGTGGAACCCGGGATAATAATAGTGGTCGGCGACCTCGTGCATGCCGAACGCGAGGTCGTTCCACGGGCCCACCCACTCGGCCCCGTCAATGGCGCCGGATTTCAGCGAGAGATAGATATCGCTACCGGGCAGCGCCACGGTCGCCGCACCCAACCGGCGCAGAACCTCCCCGCCAAGCCCGGGCATGCGGACCGTCATTCCCTTGAAATCCTCAAGGCTGTTGATCGGCCGTTTGTACCAGCCACCCATCTGGGTGCCGGTGGTGGCGGCAAGATGGGACTTGATGTTGAACTTCGCGCAAAGCTCGTCGTAAAGCTGTTGCCCGCCGTCAAACTGCACCCAGGCGTAAAGTTCGTCGGAGATAAGCCCGAAGGGAACGGCGGTGAAAAACGGAAAGGCTTTCGATTTGCCGAGCTGGTAATAATCCGCCAGGTGGTAGCAATCGGCGGTTCCGCTGGACACCGCGTCAAAGGCTTCGAATGCGCCGACCAGCTCGCCAGCCGCATAGACCTTGATGGTGAGCGCGCCATCGGTCAGGTCGGTGATGCGCTTCGCGAGCCGTTCCGCGCTCATGCCGAGGCCGGGGAAGTTCTTGGGCCAGGACGTCACCATCTTGAGATGGCGCTTTTTTGTTGCGATGGCGGGGCCCTGTGCCTGCTTGGATTGCTCGCCCTTGCCGCCGTCGCACGCGGTGAGCATGGCCGCCGCGCCGAGCGCCGCGGTGCCCCCCAAAAACTTCCGTCGTTCCATGAAACCGTACTCCTGGTACTTTTATGATGCGTGATTAAATCCTGCGGGCGTGCCGCCGATTTTAGGCATTTGACACTGCGGTTCAATAGAGCGTCTTGTGGAATTCTTCGCGGGCGCCTGCAAATGCCGTTCAGGCGACGCGATCAGGCGGGTCTTCGCCAGCAAAAAAGGCGTCCAGATTATCGAGCGCCCGCATACCCATGGCTGTGCGCGTCTTCACCGTGGCGCTGCCGATATGGGGCAGCAGAAACGCGTTCTCGAGCGCGAGATAGCCGGGATTGAGATTGGGTTCCCCATCAAAGACATCTAGGCCGGCGGCCGCCACTTGGCCCGATTTCAGCGCCGCGATCAGCGCCGCGTCGTCGACGATGGGGCCGCGCGCCGTATTGACCACAATGGCGCCTTCGGGCAGGAGCGCGATCCGCTCGGCATTCAGAAGGCCGCGCGTCTCAGGGGTCAGCGGGCAGTTGAGCGAAAGCACGTCCGCGACCGCCAGCAGCAATTCGACCGTTTCGTGAAAGACCGCGCCCTGTTCGCGGGTTTCGGGAAGGCGGCGGCGGTTGTGGTAGTGGATTTCCATATCGAAGCCGCGGGCGGCCTTTGCCACAAGCTGGCCGATATCGCCCATGCCGATGATGCCGAGCCGGCGGCCGGAAATCTCCGTTCCGACCATAAAATCCACCGACCAGGTCTTCCAGCCGCCCCGGCGCAACAGGCGCTCGGCTTCCCCGGCGCGCCGGGCCGCGCCAAGCATCAGCAGGATGGCGATTTCGGCGGTGGCGGCGCACAGCACCTCAGGCGTGTTGGTGACCACAATGCCGCGCGCCCGCGCCGCATCCAGGTCCACGTTGTCATAGCCTACCGCGTGACAGGCAATGATCTGCAAGGTTGGAGACAACCGGGCAATGACATCTGCGGTCAAATCGGCATTGGGATAGATCAGGAGACCGTCCATACCGTTGGCCGCCGCAACGAGATCGTTCGGCGAGAGGGTCCCGCCGCTTTCGTGAAACGTTGCGTTGTAGGTGGCGCCAAGACGTGCCTGCGCTTCCGGCATCAGCTCGCCGGTTACGAACAAACGCTTCTTCATGGTGTCAGGATCTTGCCGGGGTTGAGGATGCCTTCGGGATCAAGGGCGTTTTTGATCGCGCGCATGACGCTGACCGCGTCGCCATGTTCGGCAATCAGGAACTCCCGCTTGCCGAGCCCCACGCCATGCTCGCCGGTGCAGGTGCCGTCCATGGCAAGGGCGCGTTCTACCAGCCGGTTGCTGAGTGACTTGACCAGAGCGATTTCCTCGGCGTCGTTCTTGTCGAAGGCAAAGGTGACATGGAAATTGCCGTCGCCGACATGGCCGACGATGGGCGCGTCCACGCCGGCTTCCGCGAAATCCGCCTCGGTTTCCAGAATGCAGTCGGCGAGACGCGAAATGGGTACGCACACATCCGTGGTCATTAGCGCCTTGCCCGGCTGCATGGCGGCGCAGGCATAGGCCACATCGTGGCGGGCCTGCCACAGCCGGTTGCGGTCCTCGGTCTTTTCGGCCCAGGCAAAGTCGCCGCTGCCGAACTCTTCAGCCAGCGCCCGGAACGCGTCGATCTGTTCGCGCACGCCCCCGGCACTCCCATGGAATTCGAGAAACAGAGTCGGGACCGCGGCGTAATCGGTTTTGGAATAAGCGTTGACAGCGCGCACCTGGGTCGCGTTCAGCAGTTCGATCCGGGCGATCGGGATGCCCGACTGAATGGTGGCGATCACCGTATTGACCGCGCCTTCCAGCGTTTCGAACGGGCAGACGGCGGCGGAGATTGCCTCCGGAATGCCGTAAAGCCGAAGCGTGACCTCGGTGATGACGCCAAGCGTCCCTTCCGAGCCGACAAACAGACGGGTGAGATCATAGCCCGCCGCGGACTTGCGCGCCCGATGTGCGGTCCGGATGATCCGTCCGTCGGCCAGGACCACGGTCAGCGCCAGCACATTTTCGCGCATGGTGCCGTAGCGCACCGCGTTGGTGCCGGACGCCCGGGTTGCCGCCATCCCGCCGAGCGACGCGTCCGCACCCGGGTCTATGGGAAAAAACAGCCCGGTGTCGCGCAAATATTCGTTGAGCGCTTTTCGGGTAACGCCGGGCTGGACGGTGACGTCGAGGTCTTCCGGGCTCACCCTGACAATCTGGTCCATCTGGCTGAGATCAATGGTAACCCCGCCTTCGGGCGCGGTGATATGTCCTTCGAGCGAAGTCCCGGTGCCAAAGGGGATCACCGGGACCCCGTTTTCGGCGCAGATGCGCACGATCGCCGCCACCTCCTCTGTGGTGTGGGCAAAGGCGACTGCATCCGGCGCGTGCGGCGTGTGATAGGAAAGGTCGGTGCCGTGATGTTCGCGCACGGCGGCGGCGGTCGACAGCCGCTCGCCAAGGAGCGCTTTCAACTCGCCAATCGCCCGCTCCAGTTTCATGATTGTCCGTCCATTGTCACTTGAACCGTCATCTCATGATAGCATAGTTGAGCAGAAGCGCGGCGTCACGCACAGTTGCCGCGCCGGCAGTTATGGAACAGAGGAGACTCACCCATGCGCAAATCTCTCGTCGTCAGCCTGATCGTTGCCGGTGTTGTATCGGCCGTTGCCCTTCCCACCCTTGCAGAACGCGCATTCGATCCCAGTATCGTCAGCGCGGAAAAGGTGACAAGCATCAATGCCACCAAAGACGGGACCTGGGCGCTGACCAGCAGCGGCAAGGTTCTGTTCTGCAAAGTTGTCAACGAGCAGGCCCCGAAAGTGGTCTGTTTTGACCGCGCCGGCCGGACCGGAATGGATTATTAGCGCGTTTCTTCACTCGTTCTTGCCTTAATGCACGAGCGCGCATAGGTTCCCCTGCGGCCTGAGCATTTGATTTCAAGGGGGAGTGCAGTGAACGTGCACGAGGCAATTCTGAGCCGGCGCTCGATCCGGGCGTTCCGGCCCGACCCGGTGCCCGAAGCGACGGTGCGCGATATTCTGGACGTGGCCCGGCGCGCGCCGTCAGGCGGCAATCTGCAGCCGTGGCATGTTTACGTGCTGGCTGGGGACGCGCGTCAGGCCCTGGTGGACGCGGTGGCCGCCCGCCTGCCTGATTATCCCCACGGTGAGGGTACCGAATACCCCATTTATCCCGAGGACCTGAAAGATCCCTACCGTAGTCGTCGGCGCAAGGTGGGCGTGGATCTTTATGACCTGATCGGCATTGCGCGCAGCGACCGGCCGGGCAAGCTCCGCCAGATGGCGCGCAACTATGCCTTCTTTGACGCGCCGGTCGGCATGCTGTTCACCATCGACCGCCAGATGGGGGAGGGCCAGTTCGCCGACCTTGGTATGTTTATCGGCAATATCATGCTGCTCGCCCGCGAACATGGCCTCCACAGCTGTCCGCAGGAAGCCTGGGCGCAGTTTCACAACACCGCCCGCGATGTCGTCGGCTTTCCCGATCATGAATTGCTATTCTGCGGTCTCGCGCTCGGCTATGCGGACGAGGGCGCCGTGATCAACCGGCTGGAGACGGACCGCGCCCCGGTTGACGACTTTACCGTCTTTCAAGGCTTCCGGGAAAAATGACAACTGCGCCCGTCAGTTACAGCTATTTTGGACACCTGAGGCGCACGGTGACGCTGGCCTGGCCCATCGTCGCGGCGCAGGCGCTTGGCATGTCCTCGATCTTCGTGGATACCATCATGGTCGGTCATGCCGGTCGGGCAGAGCTTGCCGCTTTGGGCGCGGGACGGTCGCTTTTTATCATGGTGCTGGTTACTGGTCTTGGCCTGCTGAACGGCATCCTGGTCTATGCTGCCCGTTATGACGGCGCGGGAACGCCGGAAGATTGTGGCCGGGTCTGGCGTGCCGGACTTGTCTATGCGATGGCAACCGGGACGGTGGGCATGGTCCTGCTTGCGCTGGGGGGCGGTGAACTGCTGACCCTGATCGGCGTGGCCGAGGGGGTCCGCGAAGGCGGTACACGTTATCTCGAGATGGTGGCCCCGGCTGCGCTCGCCGGTTACATTGCCACGTCCTGCAGTCTTTTTCTGCAGGGGGTAAGTCATCCCAAACCTGCAATGCTGATTCAGAGCCTGACCATCCCCACCAATTTTGTCCTTAACTGGATTTTCATTTACGGAAATCTTGGCGCACCGGCCATGGGCGCGGCGGGGGCAGCGCTCGCAACCTCGATGACCATAAGCCTGTCTGCGGTCTGCCTGGTCCTGTTCATCAGCCGGTCAAAGGCGCTTGCCAAATTTCGCCCCTGGGGCAGCTTCGCCGGTATGTGGCGGTACGGCCGCATGATCCGGCGGTTTGGCGTGCCGGTGGGCGCTGCGGGCGCGCTCGAATTTACGGGCATGACCGCGCTTATAATGTTTGCCGGGCGCATCGGGGCGCTCGCCATTTCGTCATTGGAAGTGGCGTTTAACCTGCACCTGCTGGCGTTCGTGGTGACCATCGGCGTGGCGTCGGCGACCGCGGTTCGCGTCAGCAACGCAGTGGGCCGGCGGGAGACCGGCGATGTGGCGATGGTGGTGGTCTCCGGGATATCCCTGGGTTTTATCAGTATGAGCCCGTTTCTGGTCGGCTATGTATTGGTTCCTGAACCCTTCGCCCGGATTTTTATTGCCGACCCATCGGTGGTCGCCCTTGCCAGCAGCCTGCTTCTCATTATAGCCATCGCACTGCCATTCAATTCCATGCAGATGATCGTCCTTCAATCCTTGCGGGCGCTGGGCGACCAGTGGATGGCGTCAGCGCTGCAGGTGCTGGCGTTCTTCTTCATCTCGGTGACAGCGGGGTGGGTGCTGGCCTTCACCTTCGGCCTTGGCGTCAGGGGTTTGGTCATCGCCATGCTGATCGGGGCGATGAGCGCGGCGGTAATGCTGATCAGCCGCTTCCTGATCGTCAGGCGGCAGCTGATCGCGGCTTTCTGAAAATCACCGAAAGATTATTGGCCGGCATGTCCATCACCTCTTGAAGGGTGAGGCCGGCGTCATTGGCTGCGGCTTCCACTGCGCCGAGCTCGCGCACGCCCCAGGCCGGGTCCTGGGCCCGCAGGCTGCAGTCGAAGGCCTCGTTGCTGGGCGCGGTGTGAGCGCCGTCCCGCATGAACGGGCCATAAAGATAGAGCACGCCGCCTGCGGGCAGAATGCGCCCCGCGCCCGCCATCAGGCCGAGGCACGCCTGCCACGGCGCGATGTGGATCAGGTTGATGGCGAGGATGGCGGTCACCGGCGCGGGCGGCGGTGCGTCCTCAATCGGCCAGCGCCGGGCGCAGACGTCGAGCAGAATGGGCGGGAGCAGATTGGCCGCTGGGTCCGCCCTGATCCAGGCGCGAATACTTTCCAACCGGCCGGAATCGATGTCGGTGGGCAGCCACAGGCGGCCGGGCAGCAATGGGGCCATAAAGGCCGCATGTTCGCCGGTGCCGCTTGCCACCTCGAGGATGGTGCCATCTTCGGGCAGGACTCCTTTGAGCACGTCGAGGATATAATCGCGGTTGCGTTCGGTCGCGGGCGCATGCATGCGCCCGTCTTCCCCCGGCGGATGGTAGACGTTCTTACCCGTTGTCATGGCTCGGTTCCGGCAGGGGAATAGGCTCCGGTTTGCCTTCAACCTCGGGCCAGGTTTCCACATAGACCGACTGGCTCGGGAAGGCGAAGCCGGCGCCGGCGTTCTCGACAATTTTCTTGACGGCGTAGGCGAGGCGCTCCTTGATCTCCAGCCATTCGCCCCACACCGTGGTTCTGGTAAAGCAATAGAGCATGAGGTCGATGGAGCTGTTGTTAAAGCTGTCGATGCGCACGAAGGTCGGGACTTCCGGCGGGTGGGCGAAATCGTCGCTTTCGAGAACATGCTTTTCAATGGCGTCGCGGATTTCCCGCAATTGCTCAAGCGTGGTGCGGTATTCGAGCGCGATCGTCCAGTAAATCCGGCGATGGGTCATCTGGGTGAAGTTGGTCACCACATTGTCGGAAAGCTTCGAATTCGGCACGAACTCGGGCGCGCGATCAAACCGGCGGATGCGCGTGGTGCGAAAGCCGATCACTTCCACGGTGCCCTCGACCACGCCTTCAACCTTGATCCAGTCGCCGGGTTCGAAGCGCTGTTCGCCCAGAATGAAAATTCCCGCAATCAGGTTCTTGAACAGGTCCTGCGCGCCGAGCGCGACGGCCACACCGAACAGCCCCAGCCCCGCAATAACCGGGCCGACGGCAATTCCCCAGATCTCCAGAATGGTTGCTCCGCCAAGCGCGATAAAGCCCGCTTTCATCGCCTTGATCAGCCATTCGAGCATGCTTTCGGTAAAGATTTCCTGCAGGTTGCCCATGACGAAGGAAAACGGCTCCACCAGGCGATAAAGCGCCCAGAAGATGGCGAACGCCACCAGAGACCGGTTGAGGTTGCCCATGAACACCGCCGCGTTGCCTTGTGGCGACAGATACTGGGTTGCAAGGAAGACGCCCAGGACGATGGGAATAAAGGCAAATGGGCGCTCCAGCGCGTCAATGACTTCGTCGTCCAACTTGGTTTCGGTGCGCCCCGCCCACCGTTTGAGCCGATTGACAAAGAACCGGGCAATGAGCCGGCGTAGCGTCACGAATACCAGCAGAATGGCGAGAGCAATCAGTATTTCACTGACATTTACGCCGTAAACGCCATGCTTCCAGACGTCGACCACAAGGTTCCAGAAGTCCTGCAAGTCTTTCATTCTCTGTTAGTCCGTTTTTTGTACGCTATCGATTGGGCCCGACCATATCAGAATCGCCGTTGAATGAAAGCAGGTCCGAGCGGTGTTTTGACAGTCCGGCTGCCTTGAGGCAATGTATCCGCGCGCCGCGAGCGCGACTAAAAAAGGGGGTCGATGCCATGCGCAAAGCCTACGCGCGTCGGCAATTCGAAGCGGTCCGTATGGGCCAGAGCGAGGAACACGCGCGCCGCGCCCTGTTCCGGCTGGGTTTCCTCGCATTGGCGGCGACCCTGTTCGGGTCCTTTCTTCCGTTTGACATCCGGTCCATCAGTTTTGGCGAGGCGCTGAGGATTTTTGCCAATGCGCCCGGCATCGATCCGTTGACCTGGTATGACGACCAGTGGACCGGCCATGCGGTCGCATACGGAACGGTAAGCTTTCTTCTTGCCGCCGGTCTGGTGCGCGGGAATGTTTCCGGATGGATTGCCGGCGCCGTCATAACCTTGGCGATTTGTCTGTCGGCGATTTTCGGGGCTGAAATCCTTCAGGCCTTCGTCATCAGCCGCGACGTATCGGCCAACGATGTGGCGGCGGGTGTTGTCGGCGTCCTGATCGGCCTGTCGTCGTGGGCGCTGTTCGGCCGCAACCTGCTGGCTTTGGGCTTTGAAGCGGGGGCGGCGGGACCGCGCGCGCTGCGTGCCGGAGCGGCGCTCTACACCATTCTCTATGCGATTTTTATGCTGTTCCCGTTTGACTTCGCGTTGTCGTCGAGCGCGGTGGCGCATCTTGTGGCCAACGGCAAGGCCATGCTTGGGCCCGATGCGGTCCACCAGAGCGCCGTCAGAATTCTGGTGCGCGCGGCTTTCGAGGTGGTGACGGCCGCCCCGATCGGCTTTCTGGTGGCCCATTGGCGGGGCCGGGGCGCGCTTCTTCGCGTGGCTGCGCTTGCCGTGGCGATCGGCTTCGGCACCGAAATCTGCCAGTTTTTTGTCGAGACCGGCCAGAGCACGTTAATGGGCGCTGTAACCCGGAGCGTCGGAGTGCTGTTCGGCTGGTGGCTGATCGACGCCCTGAGGCGGCTGGTTGCGCGCGGTGTGGTGAACGAAGGCCGGTCGCGCCTGGTGGTCAAGATTATGACCCTGCTGTCGTTGCCGTTCTATGTCGTGCTGCTGGTCGCGCTTGACGGCTGGCAAAAGGGCGCGCCCATCGGTCTCGGAACAGCCATTGCCCGTCTCGGCGAGGTCAATTGGCTGCCGTTCTATTACCATTATGAGGGTAACGAGATCTTCACCTTGGTCAGCGCGCTTTCGGTCATCGCGCTCTATCTGCCGGCCGGGGTCGCTGTCTGGGTGCTGAGGGGCATTACGGTGCGCCGCCCCGTCGCCTGGCCAGCTGCTATTCTGGCGGCCATTCTGGCGGCGGCCATTGAATTCGGTGGCTTACTGTTTGCCGGGTTCAGGCCTGACCCCAGCAATATCTGGTTAGCGGCGGCGGGCGGCGCCATTGGCGGCGCAGGGGGCGCTGCGGTGTGGCGCTGGCTGATGGCGTCACTGATTCGTGCTCCGGCGACCGAGACCGAAATGCCGGGTGCCGGGCGCGGTATCCGTGACCTTGGCATGCGTCATCTGGCAGCCCTGCTGCTGGGCGCGGCTGCGCTCGTTTTCGTGTTTGCCTTTCCCGAAGGCAATGGCTGGCTGCTTGCCGCCCTGATCGCCTATGCGGTCCTCCTCTGGCGTCAGCCCTCGGCATGGCTGGTTGTGGTGCCGGCGGTGCTGCCGGTGCTCGATTTCTCCGTGCTGACCGGCCGGGATTTTGTCGACAGTTTTGACGCGGTGCTGCTGGTGACGGTCGCGGTCCTGCTGGTGCGCCGGCCGCCACGCTGGTGGGACGTGAAGATTCATGGCGCTGCACCCTGGCTGATTGGGGCCCTCGCGGTTTCCTATCTCGTCAGCGTGCTTTTCGGCCTGTTCCCGTTGCCGCCATTCGACGCCAACTTCTGGACCTCGCCCTGGGCGAGCACACAGACCCTCAAGGTGGCCAAGGGCTTCTTCTGGGCGCTGGCGCTTTATCCGTTTCTGGCCCGCTTTCTCAAAAACGATCCGCGCGCGTTGTTGCTTCTCGCCTACGGTATAATCGCGGGACTTGCACTGACCGTCGCCGTCGTGGTGTGGGAGCGGTTCCTGTTCACCGGGCTTTTTAGCGTCGGGGCGAGCGGCTACCGTGTGGTCGGGCCGTTCACCACCATGCGCACCGGCGGCGCTCACATCGATGGCTACCTGGCGACGGCGCTTCCGTTCATTGCCGTTATGGTGATGGCAAGCCGGGCCCGGATCGCGCGGGTCGCAGCCGCGATTCTGCTGGTTGGCGGGCTTTATGCGGTGTTCGTGACTTTCTCGCGCGGGCCTTATCTGGCGACCCTGGCGGCTGCGGCCGTGCTTGGCATCGGCATCTGGGTCGCGTCGCGCGGCCGTGAAGGCGGCGTTGTGCGCTTCTTTGCGCTCGGCGTGGTGGGGCTCGGTCTCGCCGGTGCGGCGGCCGTCCCGTTCCTCAGCGGGTCGTTCCTCGCCAAGCGGTTCGAG
Source organism: uncultured Alphaproteobacteria bacterium (assembly GCA_963746725.1). GTDB lineage: Bacteria > Pseudomonadota > Alphaproteobacteria > Sphingomonadales > Govanellaceae > J090. The sequence continues at coordinate 171,455 of CAVVCF010000007.1, forward strand.
ACTGTCACCAAGGACAGCGAAATTCGCTTTACCCATTGGGAAGAAGCGCTCTCGATGATGGACAAGGACGTGGGCGGGCTTCTGTTCGGCATGGGGCCGGGGCGCTTCCCGGCAATTTATAAGGAGCGCAACCCCGAACCGATGCCGATGGCGACCTTTGCGCTGGGTCAGGATGGCGGGCAGCATTACCTGCGCCTGGTTGGCGGGCGGACAATCTATGTCTCGCAGTTCGTACGGGTGCGTCCTCACACCTCCTACAGCCTGCGCTTCCGGGCCCGGACCTGGACCGACAACGCCAAGCTGACCGTGCCTATATGCGAAAAGTGGGTCACCGATTCCTTCGATTGTGCCTGGTCCACCCTGACGCTTGGCAACACGGGCGGGGCGTGGCGCGACTTCAAGAAGACGATCAACACCGGCACGGTGGCGGCGCCCAAAGGGCGCAGCGGCTGGATCGGGGCGCGGCCGGTCAAGCTCACGCTCTACAATCCGGGAACCGCCAAAGCCGTCGATGTGACGGACATTCGGCTTCTGGATCCCGAGGGCCAAAACCGGGTCGACAACGGCGACTTCGTTCATGGCATGGACTTCTGGTACTTCACGGTGGACGATCACCTGCCGTGGCACGTGAAGAACCTGTTCGTCGGGGTCTGGTTCGATCAGGGGCTGGTGGGGCTGGTGCTGTTCGTGGCACTCTTGGGCGTGGTGGTGGCCCGGCTTCTCGGCCAGATCCTCAAGGGGGAGCGCTATTCTGCGGTGCTCTTGTCTTCGCTGACCGGCTTTCTGGTTGTCGGCGTTATCGGCAGTCTGTTCGATGTGCCTCGCCTGACATTGCTGTTCTATCTCCTGCTATTCACCACCCTGATCATGGGGGAGATGATGAGCGGCGACCGGGCTCGATCCGTCAACCGGGGCCGTGACGACGCCGGGGCCGCTGAGGATAGTCCCTGACCCCTCAAACCGATTGCCGGTGATTTCGGCGGGCGCATCGGTATAGTTCCTGATAAAGGTGCCATTCGGCGCCTGATTGACGAATTCGTTATTGACGACGAGCAGGCGGTTTTCCTTGTGCACAAGATTTTCCGCCCCGTAGCTGACCAGGGTGTAGTTTTCCGCGCGCGGGCCCTGCTCCAGGTAGTTATCCCTGAGAATGCCGATCCCGCCATCGGACAGATCCACCAGATAACTCGACGCGCCCCTGTCGCCGTCAATGATTTTGTTGCCGATCAGGATAGTGACGCGGGCGCGGCTTTTGACGTTGTGGCCGCGAACCGCGCCTTCCACCAGACTGTCGGTCACGGTGAGCGAGTTGACCTGACCGACATAGATGTTATGGCCCAGCGACTGTGTGCCTTCGACCACATTGTGAATGAAGCGGGAGTTGCGGATGACAACGTCGCTGGCCTGATTGGTGCCCGCAAGAATGCCCATCTGATTGTCATGAAAGTCGCAATTGTCGATCACCAGCCCCGCGCCTTCAAGCCGAATTCCTGCGCCGTTTCGGTCAGGCACCCGCGCGCCCGAGAAGCTGATATTCTCGATATGATAGTTGTTGCCGCGCAGCACCCAGATCGCCTTACTTTGGGCTGAGCGTCCCGCTGCCAGCAGCTGTACCTTGCCTCCCACGCCCCGGATGGTGAGGTTGTTGGCGGTCCAGACCGCCACGTCGCCGCGGTAGGTGCCGGCCGCAATCTCCACAATGTCGCCGTCCCGGGCGACTTTGGCGGCGGCACTTGGCGCCGCATAAAACGTGCCCGGACCCACTTTGAGAACCCGGGCGCCCATGGGGTTTTCCCGGCTCATTGGTTCGGGAGGTGCTGTCTTGGCCTTGGCCTTGGCTTCGATTTTCGCTTCGGGCCTGGCGGTGGTTTTGGCGCCCGTTGTTTCAAACTCGATCCCGGTCACGTCGTCGACCGCCACCGGCACCCGTATGGTGCGCCCGTCTTTCAGGTGAATGAGCACATCGGCCTGGGTGCCTGCGGTTGGCAGTATGGTCAGGCAAACGGAAAGAAGAATGGCAAGGCGGATCATCAGCCGCTCCGTGGTCCGGGGTTTAGCGCGTCGCAGTATAGTACGCCGCGGCCCCGGGATGAACCGGCAATGCCGTGTCAAGCGCGCGCAATTGGCGTTTGTCGAGGTGTTTAAGGGCCGGATGCGCCGCCCTGAGCGTATCGAGATCGGCGGAAATCGCCGCGACAATGGCCTTCACCAGAGCCGTCGGCAGGTCCTTGCGCGCCAACAGGAGGGAGGCTTGACCCACCGTGGTGACCCCCTGAGTCTGGCCACGGTAGAGCCCGGCCGGGATCGTCACCCTGGTGTAAACCAGGTTGGCCTTGGTGAGTTGGGTAATCATCGGCTCCCCGAGCCCCACGAGCCGCGTGTTGCACGAGCGGATGGCTTCCTGCACCATACCGGCGGGCTGGCCCACCATCAGCATCAGCCCCCGCACCGTTCCGGCGCAGAGCGGCGGCGAGATCAGGTCAGCCTGGGATTTCGAAGGCTTGCGCAGCTTGCGGTCCAGAATTTTTGCGATGATAACGGCTGACCCCCGATGGCCGCTTTCAAGACTGCCGCTATAGAGTTTGCGAAACGGCAGGTCGGCGAGGGTGGCCGCCGGATCGTCGGCGCGCACGATCACCGTCAGGTAATCCTGATGGAGCCGCATGACCTGGACAATGTTCGGAGCCTTTCGGGCCCGCGCCACGTCATTCTGAACGATGGCAAGGTCTGCCGAGCCATCCATCAGGGCGTCCATGTTTGCACCCGATCCGGCGGTCCGCCAGGCGGCGCAGCGGGTGTTTGGAACGCGGCGGTTGATGATATGGCAGAGCGCGCGTCCCGCCGGATAGGAAACCCCGGTCAGCGGCCCGGTGGCGATCGTCAGGAATCGTTTGGCCGCCAGCGCCGGAACGCCTGGTATTCCGACAACGAGTATAGTTGCGAGCAGGGCGATGCCGCTCAAAGTCCGGATTTTTGTTTGCACTTTCACTCGTTTTGCAACACTCTTTCGATGGAACCCTCATATCTGATTGCCGTGTCGTCAAGGAAGAATGGGGTGGAAGCGGCAGTCTCGATAAGGAACAGGTTAGGGGGCGAGGCAGTCGCGTGACGGAAAATACAGTTAGAACCGATGTGGTTATTATCGGGGCGGGCCCGGTTGGGCTGTTCACGATATTTCAGTTTGGTTTGCTTGGTCTCAAGTGTCATGTGATCGACAACCTCGATCGGCCCGGCGGGCAGTGCACCCAACTTTACCCGGAAAAACCGATCTACGATATCCCGAGCCGGCCGAAATGCACAGGGCAGGAACTGACCGAGGATCTCCTGACACAGGCCAAACCATTTGACCCGGTCTTTCATTTTTCCGAACAGGCGGATGGACTGAAGCGCCTTGACGACGGCAGTTGGAGCCTGACCACGACGACGGGTCTGGTGTTCGAGGCGCCCATCCTTGTGATCGCCGGGGGCGCCGGAAGTTTCGTGCCCAAGCGGCCGCCGCTCCAGGGGATTGAGGCCTTCGAAGAGAAATCCGTATTTTACGCGGTGCGGCGGATGGAGGATTTTCGCGGGCGTCGGGTGGTGATCGCCGGCGGGGGTGACTCCGCACTGGACTGGACATTGAGTTTGGCGCCGATCGCGTCCGAACTGACGTTGATACACCGGCGGGAGGAGTTTCGCGGGGCGCCCGATTTCAGCCGCGCAGATGCATGCCCTGGCGGACGCCGGCAAGATCCGGCTGGTGACCGGCACCATTCAGCAATTGGAGGGCGAGGACGGCGCATTGCACGCGGTGACCGTCGAGCACAATGCCGATGACCGGGAAGAGCGCATCGAGGCCGATGCCCTGCTGCCGTTTTTCGGTCTCAAGATTAACCTCGGGCCGATTGCGGAGTGGGGGCTCAATCGGGATCACAACCGGATTCTGGTCGACCCCGGAACCTTTGCCACCGACCAGCCGGGCATCTACGCGGTCGGCGATATCTGCACCTATCCGGGCAAACTCAAGCTGATCCTGTCGGGCTTCCACGAAGCAGCAGTGATGGCCCATGCCGCCTTCTCCTATGCCCGGCCGGATGAAAAAATGGTGACCGGCTACACCACCACCAATTCGGAATTGCAGAAGAGGCTGGGTGTAGCGAGTTAGCGCTGGACCCGCGGGAGGAGACGATGCGCAGCCACCACAAAGACGAAGACAGCATGGCCACCGACCGGATGATCTCGGAAAACCGCGATTTCTTTCGCCAGCGCAGTTTTCATTTGCTGATCTGGGGCGCGCTGTTGTCGGCGCTGTATGGCGTTCAATCCGCGGTTACGCTCGGCTATCTCCCGCCGGTGTCCGGGCTCGACGGCTGGATCTGGACTATCACCGTTGTGGTGGCGGTGTTGGTGTCCTTCCTGTTTGAGCGATACCACGCCATCAGCCCGACCAATATCCTCTCCCGCCTTCTCATTCAGCTCTGGATCGGGCTCGGGGTTGCACTGGTCATTGTCGGTTTTCTGGGCGGCGCGACCGCACTTGCGCCGCATCCCGCTCACTCGGGCGCGCTCGCGGCGATCGTCGGCGTGGGGTTTTTCGTCTCGGCGCTTCTGGTGGCGAGTTTGGGGATCCTGCTCTTGGCGCTGCTATGGTGGGCCGCCAGCGCCGTGATGTTTTTCCTGGTGGAGCCGGCCGCCATTTTTCTCATGTTCTGTCTGGTGTTTGGCGGGCTTTTTTCTGCCGGGCCTCGCGCTTTATTCAAGCACCTTCGTCCGGCCCTCTGAAGGTTAGGCGAAAAAATCCGCCCCCGGTTGAGGGGCGGGATTCTCACTGTTTCAGGTTTTGGCCGGCTATCGTCCGCGCCGGTCATGACTTTGGCTGCCGCCTCGGTCATGACTACGGCTTCCGCTTCGGTTATGATCCCGGTCGTCGCGCCGATCATGACGGTCGAAGCGGCGATTGTCCCGCCGGTCACCGCGCCAATGGCTCGGAGGCCTCCCGTAATTTCGGGGCACGTAGTAATAATACCGGGGGCCATAATAATAACTGTATGGATAATAGGGGTAGCGCCAGTATCCGTAAGGCCCATATGGCGCCGGGCTGTACCAGCCATAGGGACCGAAATCCAGATAGATGCTGGCGGATACACCCTGTGCGGATGCCGAGCTCGCCCCGCCGAGCGCAACGCTTCCGGTTACGATCGCCATCAAAATGAATTTCCTCATCGTCTTCTCCTTGTCCTAATGGCTCTCGGCAACCTCCGGATACCTCCCTTGACCATTGTGTTACTGAGAGCATGACGATGACATCCTAATAGGTCTAAACTGAACCGGTTGTGAGACCGGCGTTCATGTGGTGTTAAAGTGGATTTTTCTATATTTTCGGCTATGAAGCGGGGAATGACAACCATAGCCATCGCGATCATTGTCGCGCTCTGTGCGGCCCAGGCACCGGCGGCCTGGGCGTTCGATCCACCGCGCCATGGTCGCCACTTGGGCGCCGCCGAGCAGCAGTCCAAAGTGAGGCCGCGCGGGCTTTATCCACGCGATGAGCGCAGGAAACAAGCGCTTGAGCAGTTGATGCGCCATGACCGGGCCCGCGACGCCGTCAGAGCCGGAAAGATCCAGTCGCTATCCGCCATACGCCAGCGCGTCAGCCGGCAGTTCCCCGGCCGCATCGTCGGCGTGGAGCTCTATGAAGGCCGCCGAAGCTGGATCTACGATGTGCGGGTGCTGAACAAATCAGGGAACGTCATTGCCGTTCAAATGGACGCCCGTACGGGCGCGGTGATGGGCGTCAGGGGAAGGCGCTGAAATGCGGATACTACTGGTTGAAGACGATCCCAACCTGTCACGCCAGATCAAGACCGCGCTTGAGGACGCGGATTATGTGGTCGACCATGCGGCGGACGGCGAGGAAGGCCACTATCTCGGCGCCAACGAGGCTTACGATACCGTGGTCCTCGACCTCGGGCTGCCGGTGCTCGACGGGCTCAGTGTCCTGGAGCGCTGGCGAGGGGAGGGCGTTGACACGCCGGTGCTGATCCTCACGGCACGTGACCGGTGGAGCGACAAGGTTGCGGGCCTCGATGCGGGGGCCGACGATTACCTTGCCAAGCCGTTCCAGATGGAGGAACTGCTGGCCCGTCTGCGTGCGCTGATCCGCCGGGCCGCGGGTCAGGCGTCACCCGAAATCACCTGCGGGCCGGTGGTGCTCAACACCCGCAACGGCCGGGTCACGATGGACGGCAGCGCGATCAGGCTGACCGCTCAGGAATACAAGCTTCTGGCCTATCTGATGCACCATGCCGGCAAGGTGGTGTCGCGGACCGAGCTTACCGAACATATCTATGATCAGGACTTTGACCGCGACTCCAACACCATCGAAGTGTTCGTAAACCGGATCCGGAAGAAAATCCCCGCCGACATAATCAAGACGGTGCGCGGTCTCGGTTATCGCATCGAAGCCCCCGAGGGTGATGCGGCCTGATGGCCGACGGCGCGCAAACGGGCACGGACGACAAGGCGCTGAAAGCCGGCCAGTCGCTGGCCAGCCGTATGCTGATCGCGGCGGGGGTGTGGCTGGCATTGGCGCTTGCCGTGGGCGGCATACTGTTGTCGGTGTTTTTTCGCGACACCATGGAGCGCAACTTCGACGCCCGCCTCACCATGCTTCTCGATAACCTGATCGGTGGAGCGACGGTGGATGACGGGGGTATCGTCAGCCTATACCGCTCGATGATGGATCCCCGCTTCGACCGGCCCTATTCGGGCTGGTACTGGCAGATTTCCGGGCCCGGCAAGTCGCCCTTTCGCTCCCGCTCGCTATGGGACCAGGAACTCGACATCGGGAAGGCGCACTCTCAGCTCAAGGCCCGGGTGTTCGAGACTGCCGGGCCCGAAGGCCAGGTTTTGCGGGTGATCGAACGCGATATCAGTTTGCCGGGCTCCAACCAGGTTTATCATTTTGCTGTCGCCGGCGACGTCTCCGAGCTCAAGGACCAGATTTCGGATTTCAACCGGACGCTTGCGTGGTGGCTGACGGCGCTCGGCGGAATCCTGCTTTTGGCGATGGCGATTCAGGTGCGATTCGGCCTGCGCCCGCTCAGGCAAATCAGCGCGGCGCTTGGCGCGATCCGGTCGGGCCGGACGCGCCGGCTCGAGGGCAGCTTTCCCAATGAAATCGAGCCTCTCGCCCGGGAACTCAACGCGCTTCTCGATCATAACGAAGCGGTGGTGACGCGGGCGCGTGAACATGTGGGCAACCTTGCCCACGCGCTCAAGACGCCGCTCAGCGTGCTGGGTAACGAGGCGCAAGCGAACGAAAGCCCGCTTGCCCGGCTGGTTACCGAGCAGACAACTAATATGAGCCGCCACATCGATCACCATCTGACTCGGGCGCGGGCGGCGGGCCGTGGTGGCGTGATTGGCGCCCGCACGGCGGTGGCCCCGGCCGTGCGTGATCTGGTGCGCGTGATGGAGCGTTTGCATCCCGATCGTGAGCTCAGCTTTGACGTGTCCACCGTGCGGGACGACATTGCGTTCAGGGGGGAACGCCAGGACCTCGACGATATGCTTGGCAATCTCCTGGACAACGCCAGCAAATGGGCGCGCGCCAGGGTGCGCGTGACGGTTACCGGCGACGGCGACAACCTCAGGGTTGTTGTCGAGGATGATGGCGAGGGGATTTCCGAAGAGGTCCGGGACCAGGTCTTCGAACGCGGCGAGCGGCTTGACGAGTCGGTGCCGGGCAGCGGTCTCGGACTCGCCATTGTCAAGGATCTGGCCGAAATCTGCGGCGGAGCGGTCACACTTGACCGCTCCGACCTCGGCGGCCTGAAGGCGATTTTGCGCCTTCCCCGCGCCCCGGTTTCCTGAACCCGTCATTCATCCGCGGTTCAGGCGCCATCGATAATAATCGGGGTCATGATCACTGAGCTGGCGGAGGACAGCACATGAAAAAGATTTTGATTATAGCCTGCTCGCTGGCGCTTGCCGCTTGCAGTTCGAACCCGGGCCCGCGTGAACAGAGCGGGGCCGTTCTCGGGGCCGCGACGGGGGCTATTCTGGGCGCGGCGCTGAGCGATCATCATCACGGCTGGCGCGGCCGCGGCGGCGGACCGAGCGGCGCAGCCATCGTGCTTGGCGCCATTGCCGGCGGCCTCGTCGGCAGCAGCATCGGCCGTGACCTCGACCGGGCCGACCGCCAGGCCATGTCCCGCGCAAACTACCAGGCGCTTGAATACAACCGGTCGGGCGAGCCGTCGCACTGGTATAACCCCGACAGCGGGCACTCGGGCGACGTCACGCCGCAGCCGGCCTATGAGCAATCGCCCGGCGAATATTGCCGGGAATACACCCAGACCATCAACGTTGGTGGCGAGACCAAACAGGCCTATGGCACCGCTTGCCGCAAGCCCGATGGAAGCTGGGAGATTATCGGACGATAAAATTTGTGATTTTACGAGATCGGCGGTTTCGGATTTAACTCTCTCCCTCCCCACTCTGTGCCTAGTGGCACGCCCGAAATCGCCGTCATTCGGTCCCCGACCCGCTTAACCCCGGCGGGTCGGGGATACGCTTTTTTCCCCGTTTGAACGTCAATGTGACCTGCCAGGTTCCCGAAATCCCGTCAGCCGTGCGCACTGCCTCACCGTCCGTGGTTTCGGCCCCCGGCGGCAGAGCCTCGGCGGCGATTGCAATGGCTTCGTCCGCATTGTCTGCGGCGACCACCGTCTGGTATGTCCCGCCGTGGCGCTTTTTCGTCACGACGGGTCTCTGCGCGGGGGCTCTATGAAAAGCGCCAGCGCCGAAAGGCCCAGCCAGCCCAGGATCAACAGGCCGCCACCCACGGGCACGATCCACTGCACCGGTCCGGGGCCCATGAACGCCAGAATATAAAGGCCGCCGCTGAACAGGACAATGCCGATGGTGAACGCGATTCCCACTGCTTTCATCAGCCGGAGGCCCATCTCCTTGTGGACATAGGGAGTCAGCAGACCCACGCCGACGAGGCCGAGCGCATGCCAGAGCTGGTAGTCGGAGCCGAGGTCGAGCAACACCAGGGCGTGGTGAGACGTCTCGGGCAACAGGTGGCTGCCGACCGCGCCCATGATGACGGCAATCATTCCGTTGATGGCTGCGACAAATATCCAGAACCGCATTGCAAATGGCTACCTCGTTTGATCTCCCGGCCATTATGACGGTCTTGGGTTGCTATGCAATTTGTGATTTTTGCACCATGGGCAAGCGCTTTCATCTATGCCATCATAGATGGGCCGTTTGGCGAGTTCGGGGCTACGTTTGAGGGTGCGCAATGAAATTGCTGAGTGCAGGGTGTCTGATTCTTCCCTTGGTCTTCTGGTTCAGTTGTTCGGCTGTTGCGCAAGGGCGGCAGCCCGAACCCCGGCCAGACAGACAACCGCCGCGAACCACACCCGCCAAAGACCAGGACGCGCTTAAAGTGACCATCCGGCCGCGCCCGTCCGAGGTGCCGCCGCCGCTTTACGACCTTGTGATCCGCTCGGCGGACGGCCGGCTGATGTTTCTCTATGAATGGCTGATCCGGCCCAAGGAAGGGTACGAGAACGGTCGAGGCGCTCTGTTCGATCTCGACTTTTCCGCGCCGCCCGAAGATCGCGAGACCCAGCAGCTAACGCTGCACACCAGCAATTTCGGCATGATCCTGGGTAAGCGGTACCGGTACCTCGACTTCGATCAGATCTCTGTCAAATATGGCTGGCAGTCCGCGACCCAGCTCGTGGCCGCGACGCGCTATCGCGGGGTCTACTTGCCGCAAACGGCGGAAGAGGCCTTCGATCCGCTGTATCAGACCTTCGGGAAACTGGAGTTTCAGTCGGCCAGCGTTTTCGGGCTTCGTGAATGGTGGCGCCACGATATGTTGCAGATTGAATAGGCCGGGCGGATCACGACAGATCGTGCATTTTCTTGAGGAACGCCCGGACCCGGGCCGCGTTGGTGCCGATATCGCTGACTCCGACGCGTGACGCTGAACGCACGTCGAGCGCCGTCGCGCCGGCTTCGGCCTTGACGACCCGGATCACCACATCATCCTTGAACCCGAACCAGAAGGTGGTTGCGGTGGCCTCGATCCGGCCGTGGCCGCGGTCAATGTCATCAATTTTCCAGCCCAGTGCGCGCGCTGCGGCCAGCGCCCGGTCGAATACGGCCTTGACCGGTTCCATCAGATAGACCGTCTCCAGATCGGGATAGGCCTCCGCCTGATAGCGGCCGACCTTGTTAATCCCGGCATAATCGGTGCTGTTGTCACCGGGGGCGCGCAGCCCGACAACGGCGTGGAATGCAGGCGGATCGACAATATCGGTAGTAATATCGTGGATCGCCGGCACCTTGGCGGCGTTGCTTCCCATGACAAACAGCGTGACGGAGATCGCAAGGCTGACGGCAAGGGCCGCCCCGGCAAGCGCCATGCCGCGTTTATGGCGGGACGGGCGCGCAAAAAACATACCGCCAAAGGCAAGGGCGGCAGCGCCCATACTGGCGAAGGCGCCGAAAATCAGCGCATTGATGGCCGTGCGGTAGCCGATAAGGCCAAAGCGATGGGCCGGCCCGGAGAGGACAACGATGAGTGCGATCGCGCCCGCCACGGCAGCGCTCAGGACTGCGACACGCGAGTACTCAGGTGTCGACGAGGCAGTTTCCTGATCTTGGTCGGTCATGGCCAGTCCCTGTGCGCTATGGTTTTAGTCGTGGATTCGGGAAATCTTGGTGCCTTCAAGACTGAGGTTATACATCAGCCCCTTGTTTCCAAAGACGACTCCGATGATCGGGGCCTTGGCACTGTTGGTGTCGACGTCCGCGCCGGCCCCAAGGTCGATCAGAACGACGCTGCCGTCAACGCCCACTTCCCAGCCGTCGGATTTTCGGAAATCGCTAAGCGCCTTGTTGGTCATGAAGAGCAGCATCTGGGTGCGTTTCTGTGCGCCCAACTGAAAACCGATTGAGCCTGAGGTTGTCGAGTAATAGCCCACGGTCCTGCCATTCACCAGGAGCGAACCTTTGCCATATTCGCCGCCAATGCCGATGCCGGCCTTGACGATACTGGGGAAGACCAACATGCCTTTCGCTTTTTGAGCAAGCTCCTTGCCACTGGGGCTGATTTCGTAGAATTTCTTGACGGCCTTGCTTACGTCGTGATCAAGGTCGGGCCGGCCTTTCGCAAAAGCGGCAGGCGCGGCGGCTGCCACGCAGATTACCAGCAGTGCAATCAGTGTCTTTTTCATGGCGTTCCTTCCCGATTTGGCGGCGATGGCACGTAGTCTAATGCGCGGCCGCCATTGAATAAAGCTTGATCTTTCCAATGCCAACGCGTGCAGGATAGGGGCCGAATGTGAAATTCTTGAGGCAGGGACTGTTGGCGGGGCGCGAGCCCTCCTGGCGTCGGTATCGAGGACGCTTGTCTCACCTGAAGCATGCTGCTAGATTGCGCCGCGATCCGGGCGCAGACGTCCGGAGAACCACCCCGAAGGGCGCGTAGCTCAGTGGTAGAGCACTGTGTTCACATCGCAGGGGTCGCTGGTTCGATCCCAGCCGCGCCCACCATCTCGCACTTCAAGATAAATCCAGCCTTTACCCGAGCGCTGAGATCATGACCGCGGCGATGCCTGACCCCTTTGTCCCGCAGGCGGAGCTTACGATTTTCCGGACAGTATTTTGGAATAAAGCGGCAGGTAGTGTTCCCTCGTTTCCTTCGATTCCTTGATGCCCAAAGCATAGTACCCGACCTGATGGAAATAGGTGACCCGGGCGCGGATGAAGGCTTCCTCGGCGTCGTATCCCATGGTCTTGAAGATATCGGTCAGCAGGGCGATGCGGGCGTCGTCCGCCGCCTCGACGGCGTGCCGCGCCTTGAGGGATGTCCGCGCCCAGTCCCGCACCGCCGCATCGTAGGCCGGGCTGAAATCCTCTTCGCTCACGTAAAGGTTCGTGATCGCATCGAACTGGTCACGCCCATCCGGTCCAGCGTTGGCGACGGCATCGAAAAACGGCTTTGTGTTGGCCGTCTTCCAATCTTCCAATAGCGCGTCCAGGAGCTCCTGACGGTTCTTGAAAAACCAGTAGAAGCCGCCCCGCGTGACCCCGAGTTTCGCGGCAAGCCGCTCCACCTTGACGCCGTTAACTCCTTCAGAAATGAGGGTTTTGCGCGCCAGCGCCAGCCACTCCTCCCGGCTGACCTTGAAGTTGCCTTTCTTGGGGCTGGGTCTTGTTTCCGTCACCATTGCAATCCTTGGATAGTCACTCGCTTTATAGCGGCCCCGCATATTAAAATACAGACCTGAATTTTTTCTGGACAGGAGCAAATTATAAAAATACACTATTGTATAGTAATGGAGACAGATGGATGACTCGCTTTTCAGCCTGGTCGTTGATCCGGAACGGCCTGACCGGCCATAAAGGCTGGCAACCCTACTGGCGTGATCCGGAGCCCAAAACGTCTTACGATGTGGTCATTATCGGGGGCGGTGGGCACGGGCTCGCCACAGCCTATTATCTCGCCAGGAACCACGGGATCACCAATGTTGCTATCCTGGAGAAGGGCTGGCTTGGCGGCGGTAACACCGGGCGCAATACCACGGCGGTTCGCTCCAACTATTTCTACCCCGAGAGTGCCGCGCTCTACGATTTCTCGCTCAAGCTTTACGAGGGCCTTTCGCGGGACCTCAACTACAACATCATGCTGAGCCAGCGGGGGGTTCTCTCGCTCGCCCACAGCCGCCACGACATGGAGTTCATGAGCCGGTGGGCGAACGCGTTGCAGATGAACGGGGTCGACTTCGAGATTCTGACGCGGGACGAGATTGCCAAAATCGTTCCCCGTCTCAATATGAGCAGAGACGCCCGCTATCCCGTCTATGGCGGCTTTATCCAGCGCCGGGGCGGCGTGGCGCGCCATGACGCGGTGGCCTGGGGTTATGCGCGGGCGGCGGACGCGCTTGGCGTCGATATCATCCAGCAGTGCGAGGTCGCCGGATTTCAAACCGAAGGCGGGCGGGTCACCGGGGTGGAGACCACCAGAGGCGCCATAGGCGCCGGCGCGGTGGCGATTTCCGTGGCAGGTCATTCTTCCGCCATTGCAAAAATGGCGGGCTTCCGCCTGCCCACAGAAAGCCGTGCGCTGCAGGCTTTGGTCTCCGAGCCCATCAAGCCGGTGCTCGATACCCTGGTCCTCTCGCCCGTCGTGCATTGCTATGTAAGCCAATCGGACAAGGGCGAGCTGGTGATTGGCGGCGGGGCTGATGGTTACGTGTCCTACGCCCAACGTGGCAGCTTCCCGACCATTGAGGAGACGGCGGCGGCGTTGGTGGAATTATTTCCGTCCTTCGGGCGGCTCAGGCTGATGCGGCACTGGGCCGGTATCGTGGATATATCGCCCGATACCAGCCCTATTCTCGATGAGTTGCCCATGGGCGGTCTTTACATCAACTGCGGCTGGGGGACCGGGGGCTTCAAGGCCATTCCGGTCGGCGGCTGGACCATGGCCCATCACATTGCAACCGGCGAGCCACACGATCTTGCCCGGCCCTTCGGTTTTGACCGGTTCAGAACAGGCGCGCTCGTCGATGAAGGCGCGGCCGCCGGGGTGGCGCATTAGGAGAGCGGACGATGCTTAGAATCGAATGCCCCTGGTGCGGGGTCGGCGACGAGACCGAATTTCACTGCGGCGGGCACTCTCATATTTCCCGGCCCGGCCCGGCCGAGGAGGTTAGCGACAAGGATTGGGGCGAGTATCTGTTTGTCCGGGACAATCCGAAGGGCTGGCATTTTGAGCGCTGGTGCCATGTGGCCGGCTGCGGCCAGTGGTTCAATGTGGCCCGCCATACCGTCAGCCATGAAATCCGTGGCGTCTACAGGATGACCGACCCGCGCCCGGAGGTGGAGTGATGGCAGGCCCTTTGAGATTGAACCAAGGCGGGCGCGTCGATCGCAGCCGGACCATCCGCTTTAGCTTTGACGGGCGGGCGATGACCGGCCATCCGGGCGATACGCTGGCGTCGGCGCTGCTTGCCAATGGCGTGCGCGTCCTGGCGCGCAGCTTCAAGGTTCACCGGCCTCGCGGCATCATGGCCGCCGGCACGGAGGAGGCGAATGCGTTTGTCGCCGTGGGCGTGGGCGCGGCGCTTGACACCAATGTCCGCGCGACCGAGGTCGAGCTTTACGACGGCCTGATCGCCCGGAGCCTCAACGCCTGGCCGTCGCCGCGCTTTGATCTTGGCGGCGTGCTGGACCGGCTGAGCCGTTTTCTGCCCGCAGGGTTCTATTACAAGACGTTCATGTGGCCTGACTGGCACCTGTTCGAGGGCCTCATCCGCCGCGCGGCCGGGCTCGGAAAGCCGTCCGGCGAAGCGGACCCGGACCGTTATGAGCATGCCCACGCCCATGCGGACGTGGTGGTGGCGGGCTCCGGTCCTGCCGGCCTGATGGCGGCGCTTGTTGCGGGAGAGGCAGGCGCGCGGGTCATGCTCGTGGAACAGGAGCCGGCGCTCGGCGGTAGCCTTGTCTGGCAGGGCGGGGAAATCGACGGACTGCCTGCGGCCCAGTGGGCAAAAAAGATAGCAGACACGCTCGCCGCCATGGACAATGTAACCGTACTGACCCGGACGACACTTGCCGGCTACTACGACCATAACGTGCTGACAGCGCTGGAGCGCCTGACCGATCACCTTCCCGAAGATAGCCGCAAAGGCCCGCGCCAGCGGTTGTGGAAGATCCGCGCGCACGAAGTCATCCTCGCCACCGGGGCGATCGAGCGCCCGCTGGTCTTCCCGGACAACGATCGTCCGGGCGTGATGCTGGCCTCGGCGGTGCAGCGCTATCTGAACGAGTACGGGGTCGCTGCGGGCCGGCGGATGGTTTTCTTCGTTAATAACGATGGGGCATACCGGGCCGCCGCCGACTGCATCGCCGCCGGTATCGCGGTCGCTGCCATCGTCGATGTCAGGAGTGCAGTGGGCGAGGGGCCACGTGCCCTCGTCGGCGACGTGCCTGTTCTCACGGGTTATTGCGTCGCCCGGGTTCACGAAGCCCACGGTGTCAAAGGCATTACGGTCCAGGCGCTGGATGGGGCCGCCCGACAGCGCCTCGCATGTGACGTCGTCGCCGTGGCGGGCGGTTGGAACCCGACCGTGCATCTCTTTAGCCAGTCCGGCGGCAAGCTCAAATTTGAGGAACAGAGCCAGTGCTTCGTTCCCGACCGTTCCGTCCAGCGGGAGCATTCTGTGGGCGCGGCAGCCGGTCATTTCGACCTTGCCCAATGCCTTGAGGACGGATTCAGGGCAGGGCGGTCTGCGGCCGGCCTTGAAGGCCAAGACGAAACGCCGCTCCCGACGGTTTCCGGGCAAAATCCTGCTTCGCCCCCCGCGCCGTTCTGGATGACACCCGCGGACATTGCGGGGTCGCGCCGCCAGTGGATCGACTTTCATAATGATGTCACCTCAAAGGACGTGGGCGTCGCCGCGCGGGAGAATTTTCAGGCGGTCGAGCATCTCAAACGCTATACCACGCTCGGTATGGCGCTCGATCAGGGAAAGACCAGCAATGTCAATGGCCTGGCGGCTATGGGGCTGTTGACCGGGCGTAACCCTGAGGCCGTGGGCACCACCACATTCCGGCCGCCCTATGCGCCTATGACCTTTGGTGCGTTCCGTGGCGCGCGCCGGGGCGCGCTCTTCGCGCCGATGCGCTATTTGCCGACCCATGACCGGCTGACCGCATTGGGCGCGGCAATGGAAGACTATGGCGGCTGGCTGCGGCCGGCATACATTCCGGTTGCAGGTGAAGATGAGGCCGCCGCGATCCGCCGCGAAGTGCTGGCGGTGCGCGAGGGGGTTGGCATCACCGACTACACACCCCTGGGCAAGATCGAGGTCAAGGGCGTGGACGCGGCCAAATTCCTGAATCTGATGCTGCTCACCAACGCCGAGACCATCAAGGTCGGGCGCGCGCGCTACAACCTGATGCTGAGTGAGACCGGGACCGTCATCGATGATGGGATCGTCACCCGGCTCGGCGAAGACCATTTTCTCGTTGGCACCACCAGCGGCGGCGCCGCCCGCGCCGCCGCCAGCTTCGAGGAGTGGTTGCAGTGCGAGTGGGTGGACTTCGACGTGTTCGTAGACAACCAGACCACGGCCTGGGGCGTGATCCTGCTGTCGGGCCCGAATGCCCGCACCGTTGCCGACCGCCTCGGCAGTGATATTGACTTCTCGGCCGAGGCCTTCCCGCACATGACGGTCCGCGACGGGTCGCTCGGCGGTGTGCCGCTGCGCGTCCACCGGGTCAGTTTTTCGGGCGAGGTATCTTACGAGATTTCGGTCCCGGTGGGCTATACCGACGCGCTCTGGCAGGCCTGCATGGAAGCTGGCAAGGACCTTGGCATCACGCCGTTCGGGCTCGAAAGCCTGCTGGTGATGCGGCTCGAGAAGGGGTTCATCCATGTGGGTTCGGATACGGACGGCACCACGGTTCCTGACGATATCGGGTTCGGCGCCGTGGCGCGCAAAAGGACGGTGGACTTTGTTGGCCGGCGGTCGCTCATGCGGCCGGACGCGATGCGTGAGGACCGCCTGCAACTGGTGGGGCTGGAAGCCCGTGATCCATCGGCGGCGCTCCCGGTGGGTGGGCATTTGGTGCATGCCGGCGTCCGGAGCGTTCCGGCCCCGACCGAAGGTTTCGTTACCTCATCCGCCATGAGCCCGACGCTCGGCCGCCCGGTGGCGCTGGCGCTCCTCAAATCGGGGCGCAGCCGCACCGGCGAAGATGTGCGGGTCTATGCCCAGGGGCGGTGGTTTGAGGCGCGGGTGGTCAAGCCCGGCTTCTATGACCTGGAGGGGGAGCGGATCGATGGCTGACCTTCTGGACAAGTCACCGCTGGCGAAAGCGGACGCGTTATTCAGCCCCAGGGTTTTGAACCGGGATGGGCTGCACCTGTCCGAATTGCCGCGCGAGGGCGTGCTATGTCTTCAGGGCAGGCCCGAAGAGCTGGTGAGTGCCGTCAAATTAGCTACCGGAATAACCCTTCCCGAGATCAACAGGTTCAACGAAGCGGGCGAAACAACCGTTATCTGGCTTGGCCCGCGCCAATGGCTGGTCCGGGCGCCGCTCGATCGCATCCAACAGGTGGAGGCGCGGCTCGTCCAGGAGTTCGGCGGCCTTGCCTATATGATGACGGACGTCTCGCACCAGTATGTCACGTTCGAGCTGTCGGGCGGGCCTGCCAGTGACGTTCTGCGGCGCACCTCCAGTATTGATGTGGAGGCAGAGGGCTTTGCGCCCGGCGCGGCGGTGCGGTCACTGTTTGGCCGTCTACCCGTCCTATTCGAGTACACGTGCGATGGTCCGGAATACCGGCTGACCGTGGATCAGAGCCTTTCCCGCTTCGCCTGGGACTGGTTCTCCTCCATCGCCGATGATGTCGCCCAAAGTTAAGGTTTGTCTGAAATGAGTTCCCGCCCTGCGCTCAACGCCCGGTTCATTCTCACGCTCTCCTGCCCGAACACCATCGGGATTGTGCATGCGGTGTCCCATTTTCTGCTCGATGAACGCTGCAATATCACCGACAGCGCCCAGTTCGACGATCAGGGCACCGGGCGTTTCTTCATGCGCGTCGCCTTCGCAGCGACCGACAAACCGGTGACCCGCGAGGGACTGGCCGAAGGTTTTGAAACGGTGTCCGACGCATTCCGGATGGACTGGGCGCTTTATGACCAGGCAGTGCGCCCGCGGGTGCTGATTTTGGTCTCCAAGCTCGATCATTGTCTCGCCGACCTCCTCTACCGCCATGGTATCGGAGAACTTGCCATGGATATTCCAGCTGTGGTCTCGAACCATCCGGACAGCTATCAGCTGGCCGCATCCCACAACATTCCTTACCGGCACCTGCCGGTGACGAAAGACACCAAAAAGGAGCAGGAAAAGAAGCTCCTGAACCTCATTGGGGAAAGCAAGGCCGATCTGGTGGTGCTGGCGCGCTACATGCGGATTCTGTCCGATGAGCTGTGCGCCGCGCTGCCGTGCCCGGCCATCAACATCCACCATTCTTTCCTGCCGAGCTTCAAGGGTGCCAGGCCCTATCACCAGGCTCATGCCCGGGGCGTGAAACTGATCGGGGCGACGGCGCACTATGTAACCCCCGACCTGGATGAAGGCCCGATTATCGAGCAGGACGCGGAGCGGGTGACCCACGCCATGACGCCAGACGACTTAATCGCTGCCGGTCGCGATATCGAACGCCGGGTCCTCGCCCGCGCGGTACGTCTCCATCTGGAACGCCGCGTTTTGCCGAACGACGGCAAAACGGTCGTATTCCGCTAGATTCTGAACGAACTTCTGGCAATTTGACTACCCTCGCGAATGGGTAGGCGGCTGCACGCGCCAGCGCCGCGCGTTCTACAACCTGTTTACCCCAACCCATGATAGCTTAAGGATTTTATGAAAAAATTAACCAAGAGACGCTTTAATGAATGCGCAAAACTCTGTGCCTGTTCATATAAGCGCAAGGTTTTTGACGCTGCGGCGAGGAAAGCTGCACCGTGAATGCAACAAGATTTTTGGGAGTTGAAGGGTGACAAAACTTAAATACGGACTGGTGTCAGTCCCAGTGGCCGTGACGGTTCTCCTTGTATCGGCATCGGCTCATGCGGCCGGTTTCGCCTTGCAGGAGCAGAGCGTGAAGGGCAGCGGCCGGGCATTCGCCGGCGAAGTAGCGATGGCTGACGACGCCAGCGTCATGTTCTATAACCCGGCGGGTCTAACGCAGCTTTCAGGTCCGCAGGCTTATGCGGGCGCCTATGCGATTATTCCGAGCGCCAAGCTATCGGATGCCGGCAGTTCCATGACCGTCGGGCCATATCCGGCCATGCCGGTCGGTGGCTTGTCCGGCGAGCAGGGCTTCAGCGCCCAGCCGGCGGGCTATCTTTATGGCGCTGCGCCCGTTGCTGACGGGCTCTGGGCCGGGATTGCGGTTACCGTGCCGTTCGGTCTGAAGAATAATTACAAGCCGGACTATTTCGGTCGCTACAATTCGACCAAATCAACGTTTATTGCCGTAGATATAGCGCCCACTCTGGCCTACCGCCTGAATAACCAGGTTTCGATCGGGGGATCGGTTAACATTCAGCGCGCCAATGCAACCCTGGCGAACGCGCTTCCCAACCCGCTCGCTCCCGGCGGACCGAGCCCGGCGAGCGACGGACTGTTCACCGCCAAGGCGAGTGACTGGAGCGTCGGTTTTACCGCGGGCATCCTGTTTCAGGCGGCGCCCGACCTGCGCGTTGGCGTAAGTTACCGGTCGAAGGTCAAGCACACCCTTAAAGGCGACGCCACCACGGAATTTGCCGGAATGACAACGGTTCAGGGTGTGACGGCGGATGTAACGCTGCCCGACATTATCTCCGCCGGCCTGGCCTATCAGGCGACGCCGGACGTGACCCTGATGGCGCAGTTCAATTATTACGGCTGGAGCAGCTTCAAGGAAGTCCGGCTCAAATTCGAGGATGGCACCGAAGCGGCGACCACGGAGGATTTCAAGAATGTCTGGGGAGCCTCCGTCGGGGCTGAGGTCAAGGCGACCGAGGACTGGACGTTGCGCGGCGGCCTTGAATACGACAAGACGCCGACCCGCGACGCCTACCGGTCGACGCGGATTCCGGACGCTGACAGGATCTGGGCGGCCCTCGGGGCAACCTACCGGCTTTCGGATGCGGTCTCGGTAGACCTGTCTTACGTCCATATGTTCGTAAAAAGCGAACCCATCAACCGGACAAACGCATTCCCGCTGCTGGCAACGACGGTTGAGACCGTGGCGACGACCAGGACAAGCTCCAATGTTCTTGGCATAGGCCTGCGCGGGTCCTTCTAACGAGTAGAAGCGCATGCCGATGACGGCTGACTGGCAAGACGACGGCGTCCCGCCGGATTATTTTATCCGGCCCATCTCGCTGCGCTTCTCCGACGATGTGTTGGAGAAGCGCTTCGCCGTCGATCTTGTTGTGCGCGGCATGTTCTCCATCCGCATTTTTCTGCTGGCGGGTGCGCTCCTCTATTCGCTGTTCGGGATTCTGGACTACTATGTCCTTCCCAAGACGGTAAACATAATCTGGACGATCCGTTATGGCGCGGTGATCCCGCCGCTCATTATCATCCTTGTCATGACCTATTTCCCGGTGTTTATCCGGTACGGTCAGTGGATACTGGCGACGGCAATGTTCTGGGCCGGCTTCGGCATCATCGCGATGATTGCCATGGCGGAATCACCGGGGAATGGCCTTTACTACGCCGGCCTCATCATGGTGGTGAGTTACTGCTCCACCCTGTTGCATATCCGGTGGACCATTGCGGCGTTGGTCGCCATTGCTCTTGTGGCGATGTATCAGCCCATAGCGCTGTGGATCAATCCGATTCCGGCCAGTATGATTCTCAGCAACAACTTCTTCCTCGGCATGTCGACGGCGGTGGGCGTATTCTCAGGCTACGCGCAGGAGCTTTACGTCCGCCGGGACTATCTCCACACTGAAATGCTGCAATTTGAAAAGGAGCGGTCGGACGAGCTGCTGCATGAAGCGCAGTCGGCCAGCCGGGCGAAGAGCGATTTCCTGGGCGTCATGAGCCACGAATTGCGCACGCCGTTGAACGCGATCCTCGGGTTCAGCGAGATCATGCAGCAGAAGATGTTCGGCCCCATCGGGTCGGACCGCTACGCGGCCTATGTGGACGATATTCACGAGGCCGCCAAGCACCTCCTCAACATCATCTCCGACGTCCTTGACCTGTCGAAGGCCGAGGTCGGCAAGCTCAAAATTGTTGAAGAGGATGTGGACCTGGTCGACCTCCTTGAGCAATGTTGCCGGCTTTTGCGGGAGCATGCGGCGGAAAACGGCTTGCGCCTGTCACTTCAATCCGACGACGTCCGGCCAATCCTGCGCGCGGATCCGCGGATGCTTAAACAGGTGGCTATCAACCTTTTGGGCAACGCGATCAAGTTCACCCAGTCCGGCGGGTCGGTCAATATCTCGGTCAGTGCAAAGTCTGGCGAAGGCTGTACGATTCGGTTCACCGACACGGGCATCGGGATTGCCGAGGAAAATCTGCAGAAAGTGCTGGAACCGTTCGTTCAGGTGGAGAGCACCTTCGCCCGGAAGTACGGCGGCACCGGCCTTGGCCTGCCGCTGGTCAAGCGCATCATCGAGCTGCATGAGGGCGAGGTCAGCGTCGCAAGCACGCTCGGCTCCGGAACCACCGTTACCATCGACCTGCCCGCCAGCCGGTTGGTCCGGCTGGCCGATCAAAGTTCGGGCGCCGCGTAGGGACGCCGGTACACCGAATCCGAAGTTCGTCACATTACTGCGGCCGGAACCTAACGAACTTCGGATTCGAAGGGGTACTAGCCATTTGGTTGATTCTAGTGTGGTTTTGGGAACTGAAGTACGCTTTCCACTCCTGCAGCTTCTATGATGCGAACTTCAGTTCCACCACACTAGGCAGTCTTGGTCAGAGTGAGCATGCAAACCCGGCCAGTGGGATCGAGGTTGGTCTCGGCCATCGCATCCGGCAAGTCCTCGGCAAATGCCATCATTTCCGCTTCATCGCGATAAATCACGGTCCAGTCGGCCAGGAACTCCATTGGCCACAGGTTGCTGCCCGGCGTCTTGTACATATTGCTGATGATCAGCTTGCCGCCGGGCGCGACGCAGGAGAACAGGGACTCGACCCAGGCTTTACCGCGCTTGGCCTGCAGATAGTCGATCAGACCCACCGAATAGATCAGGTCCTGGGGCCCGAGCCTGGCCAACAGCTCGTTGGTCTTGAAGATCTGATTGAACGAGGCATGCAGGCAGGTAACGCTGGCCTTGCCATGGAGGCGGATCACGTCAGGGTGCGTGCGTTCATAGGCCTGGGAGAGCGCACCGTGATCCTGGTCGATCAGCGTAAAGTGGGTATGCTGGGGGATGTCCCGGATTTTCAGATAGTCAATCACTTCGCGCGCCGGACCGCAGCCAAGGGAGGTAATCCGGACGGTATCTTTTTTCGGTTCGAGAATGGTTTTGGCAATGGTCTGGCGCATCATCACCATCCGCGTCGCGATGCACTCGGCCACGTC
Source organism: uncultured Alphaproteobacteria bacterium (assembly GCA_963746725.1). Taxonomy (GTDB): domain Bacteria; phylum Pseudomonadota; class Alphaproteobacteria; order Sphingomonadales; family Govanellaceae; genus J090. The sequence continues at coordinate 193,566 of CAVVCF010000007.1, forward strand.
CAGGCCAAGCCGGTGCACCAGCTTTTCATAGAGGCTGTCGCCTTCGCGCTGCCAGTCATAGACCATGTTCATGATCTGATAGTCGCCGGGATAACCGAGCGGCTTCTCGTAGCTGCGCCGCCAGATGGCGCCGGCATTGATCTCCGGCGTCAGCACCAGCTCGGTAAAGCGTTTGGCGTCTTTCAAGGCTTGCGGGTCGTTCATAATCGCCTCGGCAAGCGCATTGCCGCGGTGCCAGAGGGATCTCCACTGCAGAAGTATTTTCTCTTCGCAGGATGCCAGCAACTCGGCCGCAGCCTTTTCTTCGATATGGCTCTGGCCAATCTCTTCGAGGCCGGCGCGGTAGGACCTCAAGAGATGAAGTGTGTCGGCGACGAGCGTCCTGTATTCCTCACTGACGCCACCACCGGGCGTGATCGTGGTGAAGTCGGAGATATCGTTCCTGAGGATTAGCTCTTTGTACTTAGAGACGACCTTGGGGACATCAAAACTGCGGTCCAGGAGTTGCAGGCCGAATTTCGTGCCGAACTGTGTGGGTTCGCTACGCACCACCTGACCTTCGCCTTCGAACAGCGTGCTCTCATCAAGGGTGAGATGGACAGAGACACGTTGATCGGACTGAAGCATGTCCTCGGCATTGGGATTGGCATAGGCCGAAAGGCCGCTCAGGGAAACGTCGGCCAGCCGGTGCGGGGTCTGGTTGAGCCGCAAATCCGGCACAGAATTACGAAACAGATCACGCGCCTTGTACCGTTCCGCCCTGAAGAACACACGGCGACCCTGGCCGCCACTCAACTCCTCGTAGGTCCTCATGCGATCCTCCCGATACTGCCCCACTACCAAACGGAGCAAATCCTTTCTACAGGCGTTACCAGGGCTGCGATTTGTCCGCCCTTTGCCGCCGACTTAACGCCATTGTTTAACTATTACCTTCGAACCGGTTGAATTAAAAGTTAAAAATTTATTAAAAATTTTCTCTACTTTCCAGACGCAGCGGGGAAGATAGTGTGACGAATCGATGGATCAGACCGGTGGATTGGCTGTGGAAGCCAGAAAAGAGATCAACAAATAAAAGAATAAAGAAATTCTGATATCTACTAAAACGGTTACGCTTGCAACCCTAACGTGGTTTCCGGGCGTGCGCATATGGGGTGCGCAATCACACGGGCTCTAGCGAAATTATTGAAAAAAGTTAAATGGTTATCGGCGGGTTTAAGAAAATCGCCCGGCACTGAGGCCGGGCGCAGGATCGAACCACGTTCAGGTTAGGAAGGATTATGCAGCCCGCACCTTATCCAGGAACGCGGAGACCTGTTGTTCAAGCGCTTCCGACTGTTCCGCCAGGGCCGATGCGGCTGTCCGGACCTGTTCCGCGACAGAGCCGGTTTCCTGTGTTGAATTCTGAACCTCGCAGATGCTTTCCGAGACTATACGGGTGCCGGTGGACGCCTCCTGGGTGTTGCGCGCGATTTCGTTCGTTGCTGCAGACTGCTCCTCAACCGCCGATGCGATCAATGCCGACAGGGTGTCGACTTCGGAGATCTCGGTGCTGATATCCCCAAGCGCAGCGGCGGACGCGCTTGTCACCTTCTGCATTTCGACCACCAGCTCGCGGATCTCTTCAGTTGCCGACGCAGTCTGGTTGGCAAGGGTCTTGACCTCTGAGGCCACCACCGCGAAGCCCCGTCCGGCCTCGCCGGCCCGCGCCGCCTCGATGGTGGCATTGAGAGCAAGGAGGTTGGTCTGGTCGGCCACGTCCTTGATCAGCCCGACCACGGCGCCGATTTTCTCCGAGGCCTCGACCAGTCCCTTTACGGTCGTGTTGGTATCGGTAGCCCGGTCAGCAACGCGGCGGGTGACCTGGGCGGCATTATGCACCTGGCCCGAGATTTCCTTGATCGACTGCGTCATTTCCTCGACCGCCGAGGCAATGGTCGAGACATTGCTCGTTGCCTGCTCGGCCGCGGCGGCGACGTTGGCCGATTTTTCGCTGGTCACATTGGCGGTCTGCGACATGGCGCCCGATGCGTCCTGCAATTCCTTCACCGATTTGGCAAGGCTGCGAGCAAAACCGCCCACCGTCTCCTCGAAGGTGGCGACCATGGTTTCCAGCGCCTCGGCTTTTTCCTTCTTGCCTTCGTCGAGGTAGATGGAGATCGCAAAATCCATATCCAGGAACGCAGCCTTGATCAGCGCCGCCAGCGTTTCCTTGCGGGTGTCTGCCATTTCCGCGCCGGGGTGCGTTTCATGCAATTCTTCGGCGCAGGCGGTGACAACGTCCGCCAGAATGTATGCGTACCCGCCGAGATACCAGCGCGGCTCCAGCCCGAGCTGGTGATGGGCGTGGCCGATGCGTCGGACCGAATCCACGTACTGGCCGTCAAATTCCGCCGCGGCAATCAGACCCCAGTGGCGACGCTGGGCGGATTTTGCGTGGTCTTTGACGTCCTGACTGGAAAACAGACGGTCGACATCCCCGAATTTCGCGATGTGGGTGTAGAACCCGTCGAGAGCACTGGAAAGATACTTGTCGATCTGGGCGCTGGCGGTTTTGAGATGGTTCCTGGCGGCGGCGTCAATTCCCAGGAATGAAAGCCGCGTTTCGAGATCTTCATTCGATGACATAGAAATGTGCTCCGGTAATTGCGCGTTTTATAAAATTCGATTACTGATCTATGTTATTAGAATGAAGTCGTAAAACTATCGTTAATGGAACTGGCGAAGCGATTTTTCCTATGTCTGTTTGACTCAGAAATTTGACCAATTTGCATGGCCGTTCCCGCTTCGCAGCCCGGGCTTTCTTTGATCATTCTGTCGGGCTAAGGTCAGTCGTCACATTGGCCCTGGGCACGAAGCAATGACGGAATGAGCGACCTTTGCGACACGGTAATTGTCGGCGGCGGGCCGGCAGGGGTGGTGCTCGCCCGCCAGCTCAAAGGCCTCGGGCTTCGCCCGACAGTTGTTACCCGGCCGCGCCCGTTTGCGGCGACGGAAGGCTTCTCTCCACGTACGATGGATCTGGTGTCGCGGTTTTGCGGCGACTCCGGGCAGGCCGGTCTGATCTCCCGGACGGTTTATTGGAACGGCGAAGTCGGCGCCGCCAACCGCGAGGCTCTGATCGACCGGTGCGCCTTCGACCAGGCGCTTGTCGCCGACGCTGAAGGGCTTGGTGTGAATGTCATCGATGGCCGGGTTCAAACGACCGCCCGCAGCGGTGCCGAATGGCATATAGGGTATCGCACGCGCGGCGGCAGAGAGGGCGTGTTGAAGGCGCGCTTCCTTGTCGAAGCCAGAGGGCGGTCGGCGCCGCTGGGCCGGGGCGGACAGGTGCGCGGCCCGGCGCTGGTCTGTCTCTCCCGGCGCTGGGGGTTTTCGGACCGGGGCCCGGAACAGGCCGCCGTTGCCGCTTTCGAGAACGGGTGGGCGTGGTTTGTCAGGCCGCGGCACGGAGACGCCGTGTTGCAGATTTTCGTCGATCCCGGCGACGGATTACCGCCACGCCGTCAGTTAGGGGCATTCTACCAGGACGCGATTGGGCAGATAGCTGAGGCGCAAGGTTGGCTTGGGGGCGCAAACCCATCAGGCCCCATGCGCGCGCGCCATGCCGGCATGGTCCTGAGCGGCACGCTTTCGGCACCCGATTATCTGCGTCTGGGTGACGCCGCCATGGCCATCGATCCGCTCTCCGGCCACGGCGTCTACAAGGCAATATCAAGCGCGCTTGCCGCGGTGCCGGTCGTCAATACGCTGCTCGCCCGCCCCGGCGATGCGGCGCTTGCCGGGGGCTTCTACCGGGACCGGATTGCCGATGATTTCTGGACCTCGGCGCGGATCGCCCGCGATTTCTATGCCGAAGAGGGGCGCTGGTCCGACCGGCCGTTCTGGTCGGCGCGTCGCGCGTGGCCGGATTTCGCTCCCGCCCATCCCGACGTGAAGGCGGGCATGATGACGGTCGAGCGGCGTGCGGTTGCCCGTGACAATTATGTGGAAGAGGCGGATGTTCTGGTAACGCCCGACCAGCCCCGCGGGGTCTGGCACGTGGCCGGCCTGCCGGCCGTCAGTCTGTGGAGCTTGCTGCGCCAGGGCACACCGAGCATTGACCATCTTGCGCAACGGTTCGGGGTCGCCCCGGCGGCCGCCAAGGCGGCACTGGAGTGGTTTCGAGAACGCGGCCTGATGAACGCCCATGACTGATTCGCCCATTCTGATTGGTGTCCTTGATAGCGGCGTCGAAGACGCATTCGCGCCTGTGGCTGCGCAAACGGCGTTTCGTCGGCCAACGCGATGGGGCCGTTGTCGAGACGGTGGCGCATCCGGACCGACTGGCGCACGGGTCCGTTATCGCGCGGACGATTGCCGATCTGATACCCGAAGCCCGGTTTCTGGCTGCGCAGATTTTTCATGACCGCATGGTCACGACGCCTGCCGCCGCCGCTGCCGGGCTCGATTGGCTGTGCAAGCAAGGCGCGCGCATTGTCACCATGAGCTTTGGATTGCGGGCCGACCGGGACGTGTTGCGAACGGCCTGCGCCCGCGCCCACGAGGCCGGTGTCATTCTGCTGGCGTCCTCACCGGCGCGCGGTGGTCCCGTCTTTCCTGCGGCGTACCCGGATGTCATTGCTGTGTCCGGCGATGCGCGCCTCGCCCCCGGTGAAATCTCGGCGCTGGATCCGGAGCGCCCGGTATTCGGGGCCCACAGTTGGCCCTCCGGCGTTGACGGCACCGGAAAGCCCATCGCCGGCGGGGCAAGTTTTGCGGTGGCGACGGCGGCGGCCATTGTTGCCCGCGCTCTTGTTGAGAAGCTGGCGGCCAATAGCGCAGATGTCGTCGCTTACCTCAGGGCCAATGCCCGGTATCATGGGGCCGAGCGAAGAAAATAGTCGAGCGAGCAGAAATCCTCCCCGGGCGTCGTTGACAGGTGGAGCCGCACCCGGCACTCTCGGCCCATTAACGTCCCGAGGTTGGGAATGCCCGATGACTTCAGAACCTGTCAGTACACGCGACCCGAACAAAAAAAAGCGGCGCTATAAACGCCGGGGCCGCCAGGTGGAGGCGGAAGCGCTGGCCGACGTCAGGGCGCTCCTGGGCGACACGCCCCGGCGGCGAGATCTATTGATCGAACATCTTCATAAAATTCAGGACCGCTATGGTCACCTCTCGGCACGCCATCTCGCTGCACTTGCCGAGGAAATGCACCTCGCCATGGCGGAGGTTTACGAGGCGGCCACCTTTTACGCCCATTTCGACGTGGTCAGGGAAGGCGACAAGCCGCCACCACCATTGACGGTCCGGGTTTGCGACAGCCTGGCGTGCGAAATGGCCGGGGCCGGAGGGCTCCTCAAGGATCTCGGGGAGCGGTTCGGCGGAAAAGTGCGCGTGGTGCGCGCGCCCTGTATGGGGCGTTGCGCCAGTGCGCCGGTCGCAGAGGTTGGTCATTACCACATGGACGAGGCAACGGCGGCGTCAATTGCCGAGGCGGTCAGCGCCGGCGTGTCCGAGGCGGTGGTGCCCGACTATCAGGATTTTCGGACCTGCCATGACGGGGGCGGTTATCAGAGCTTGCGCGCCTGCACGGACGGTGCGCGGCCGGTCGAGGATGTCATCGAAACCCTGAAGGAGGCCGGCCTGCGCGGGTGCGGCGGGGCCGGGTTTCCGACCGCGCTGAAATGGAGTCTGGTGCGCCAGGAGCCGGGCCCGCGCCTGATGGTGGTCAATGCCGACGAAGGCGAGCCCGGCACGTTCAAGGATCGCCACTTTCTTGAATCCCGTCCCCACCAGGTGCTGGAAGGCGCGCTGATCGGCGCCTGGGCGGTGGAGGCTGAAGCGGTCTATATTTATCTGCGCGACGAATATCCGGCGGCGCACAGGATTCTTGCGGCGGAAATCCCCAAGGTGGAAGAGGCCGGACTTGCGCCGCCCGGTGGCATTCATCTGCGCCGTGGGGCCGGGGCCTATATCTGCGGCGAAGAATCCGCGCTGATTGAAAGCATCGAGGGCAAGCGCGGTCTGCCCCGACACCGCCCGCCCCATGTGGCGAAGGTCGGGCTGTTCGGCCGCCCGACGCTGATGAACAATGTGGAAACGCTCTATTGGGTCCCGGAAATCCTCGACAAGGGCGCCGCCTGGTTCGCCGCGGAGGGCGCGAACGGCGGCAAGGGTTTGCGTGCGTACTCGGTCTCCGGCCGGGTGCGCGACCCGGGCGTCAAAATCGCCCCGGCGGGCGTCACCGTTCGCCAGTTGATCGACGACTATTGCGGTGGTATGGCAGACGGGCACGCATTCAAGGCCTATCTGCCGGGCGGGGCGTCCGGCGGTATCCTGCCGGCCTCGCTCGGCGATGTGCCGCTCGATTTCGGCAAGCTTGAAGAGCATGGCTGTTTCATCGGTTCGGCCGCCGTGATTGTGCTCTCCGACAAGGACCCGATGCCGGCCGCCGCGCTGAACCTGATGCGGTTTTTCGAAGATGAAAGCTGCGGCCAGTGCACGCCGTGCCGGGTCGGCACCGAAAAGGCGATCAAGCTGATGGAGGCGGGGACCTGGGACGAGCCGCTGATGAACGAGCTGTCGGCGGCGATGCGGGACGCCTCCATTTGCGGGCTCGGCCAGGCCGCGCCCAATCCGCTGACCTCGGTGCTCAAATTTTTTCGTGACGAACTCCCCGTGAAAGGGGGGCGATGATGACAGAAAAGATTACCTTTACCCTCGACGGAAGGACGGTGACCGCCGCGCCCGGTGAGACCATCTGGCAAGTGGCGGCACGGGAAGGAACCACGATCCCACATCTCTGCTGGCGGCCCGAGCCCGGCTACCGCGCCGACGGCAATTGCCGGGCCTGTATGGTCGAGATTGAAGGCGAGCGCACACTCGCCGCGTCCTGTCTGCGCAAGCCCGAAGACAAGATGGTGGTCAACACGGCGAGCGAGCGCGCCAAGGCCTCGCGAAGCATGGTCATGGAACTCCTGATGGCCGACCAGCCGGCCCACGCGGACGCCCACGACCAGATCTCGTCGTTCTGGAACTGGGCCGACGCCATGGGGGTGAAAGCGAGCCGGTTTCCCGAACGCGGCGCGCCTCCGCCTGACGCGAGCCACCCGGCCATGCGGGTCAATCTCGACGCCTGTATTCACTGTAACCTGTGCGTGCGCGCCTGCCGGGAGGTTCAGGTCAACGACGTGATTGGCATGGCCAATCGCGGGGCCGACACCAAGGTGGTGTTCGATTTCGACGACCCGATGGGCGAGAGCACCTGTGTCGCCTGCGGGGAGTGCGTCGCGGCCTGTCCCACCGGCGCGCTGATGCCGGCGACATTGGTGGACGAGACGGGAAAAGGCTCTCGCGCCGTCGACCGCGAGGTGCAGAGCGTTTGCCCCTACTGCGGGGTCGGCTGTCAGATCACCTACAAGATCCGGGATGACAGGATCGCCTATGTGGAAGGAGCGGATGGCCCCGGCAACCACAACCGGCTCTGCGTCAAGGGGCGGTTTGGTTTTGACTATGTAACCCATCCCCATCGCCTCACGGTGCCACTTATTCGCCGCGAGAATGCGCCCAAGGGCCCGGTCCCGGACATTGACCCGGCCAATCCATACACTCATTTCCGCGAAGCGACGTGGGAAGAAGCACTCGACAAAGCCGCCGCCGGGCTCAAAACCGTGCGCGACCGCTGGGGCGGCAATGCGCTTGCCGGGTTTGGCTCGGCCAAGTGCTCGAACGAGGAGGCCTACCTCTTTCAGAAACTGGTGCGCGCCGGCTTTGGCACCAACAACGTGGATCATTGCACCCGGCTCTGCCATGCCTCCTCCGTGGCGGCGCTTCTCGAAAACATAGGGTCGGGCGCAGTGACCGCGCCGTTCACCGCGGTCAAGGACTCCGACGTGATCGTGGTGATCGGGTGCAACCCGACCGAAAACCACCCCGTGGCCGCCACATTCTTCAAGAACGCGGTCAAGCGCGGCGCCAAGCTCGTCGTGATAGACCCGCGCGGCCAGGCGCTCAAACGCCATGCCACCGATATGCTGGAGTTCCGTCCGGGCTCCGACGTCGCGCTCCTCAATGCCCTGATGCATGTGATCGTGGAGGAGGGGCTTTACGATCAGGCCTATATCGACGCCCAGACAGCGGGCTTCGAGGCCCTCAAAAAGCACCTTGGCGACTACACGCCCGAAGCCATGGCGCCGATTTGCGGCATTGCGGCCGACCGCTTGCGCGAAGTGGCGCGCCTATACGCCACTGCAAAGGCTGCGATCATCTTCTGGGGCATGGGGGTCTCCCAGCATGTGCACGGCACCGACAATTGCCGCTGCCTCATTTCTCTTGCCCTGATGACCGGGCAGGTGGGGCGTCCGGGCACCGGGCTCCACCCGTTGCGCGGTCAGAACAATGTGCAGGGCGCGTCCGACGCCGGGCTTATTCCCATGATGTTCCCGGATTACAAGGCGGTGGACGACGTAAAAGTGCGTGACCATCTGAGCACGCTGTGGGGAGAGAAGCTCGACGACAAGCCGGGCCTGACCGTGGTCGAAATCATCAACGCGATCTACGCCGGGAAAATCAACGCCATGTACATCATGGGCGAAAACCCGGCGATGTCGGACCCGGACGTGGCCCATGCGCGCGCGGCGCTCGCCAAGCTCGATCATCTGGTGGTGCAGGACATCTTCCTGACCGAGACGGCGATGTTCGCCGACGTGGTGTTGCCGGCCTCTGCCTGGCCCGAAAAGACCGGGACCGTGACCAATTCCAACCGCCAGGTGCAGATGGGGCGGAAAGTGCTCTCCATGCCCGGCGAGGCGCGCGAAGACTGGAAAATAACACAGGCCATTGCGCAGCGCCTGGGGATGGACTGGAACTACAGCCACCCGAGCGAGATTTTCGCCGAAATGAAACAGGCTATGCCGTCGCTGGACAATATCACCTGGGACCGGCTGGAGCGCGAAAACTCGGTCACCTATCCGTGCCATGGTCCCGACCAGCCGGGCGAGGACATTGTGTTCGGCGACCGCTTTCCAACGGCCGATGGCCGCGCGACGTTTGCGCCCGCCGACGTGCTGCCGCCGGACGAAGAGCCCGACGACGCATATCCGATGATTCTCATGACGGGCCGCCAGCTTGAGCACTGGCATACCGGCGCCATCTCGCGCCGCGCCGTGGTGCTGGATGCATTGCAACCGGAAGCGACCGTTTCCCTGAACCCGCGGGATATGCAGGCGCTGGGCGCAAAGGGCGGGGACCAGGTGCGGGTCACGACGCGGCGCGGCTCCATCGAGCTTCTGGTGCGCGAGGACGGGGGGGTGCCGCACGGCGCGCTCTTTATCCCGTTCGCCTATGTGGAGGCGGCGGCCAATATCCTGACCAATCCGGCGCTCGATCCGTTCGGCAAGATCCCCGAATTCAAGTTCTGCGCAGCGAAGGTGGAAAAAATTGGCGCAGCACAAACCGCAGAATGAGGACGGATCGGCGTCACTGATCGTTGGGCCGAATCCGGACGATCCGCGCCTGACCGAAGCGGTGACCGGCACCGATGAGAACGGGCAGGCGGTGGACATCCGGGTGGTGGCTGAACGGCCACTCACGCTTTATCTCAATTCGCGCGAGATCGTCACCGTCATGACCATCGGAGACTACCCCGAGTACCTGGCGGTGGGCTATTTCGCCAACCAGAACATGCTGCCGCCCGACAATCCCGTCACCGGCGTTGACTATGACGAGGACCTCGGCGTCGTGGTGGTCCGGACCGAGCGGGAAACCGATTTCGAGGAGAAGCTCAAGAAAAAAATCCGCACTTCGGGCTGCGCGGTCGGGACCGTGTTCGGCGATATTATGGAGACTTTTGACGACATTAAGCTCAGTGATACCGCAACGCTTAAGACAAGCTGGCTTTATTACCTCACGGGCGCAATCAACCGCCTTCCGAGCCTCTACCTGACCGCGGGCGCGATCCATGGTTGTGTCTTGGCCGAGGGCGACAAACCGCTCCTCTATATGGAAGACGTGGGCCGCCACAACGCGGTCGACAAGATCGCCGGCTACATGCGGATGCATGGCGTCCGGCCCGAAGACAAGATCTTCTACACCACCGGCCGGCTGACCTCCGAGATGATCATCAAGACCGTTCAGATGCGCATCCCCATCCTGATTTCCCGTTCCGGCTTTACCGCCTGGGGGGTGGACCTGGCGCGCCGCGCCGGCCTGACCCTGATCGGGCGCGCGCGCGGCCATCGCTTCGTGGCGCTCTCGGGCGTGGACCGCATCGTCTATGACGCCGACCCGCGCACCGGTGGCCACGATGACTGAGGCGCCGGACGCGGTAGGCGTGATCCTCGCCGGCGGGCTCGCCCGGCGCATGGGTGGCGGCGACAAATGTCTGCTCGATGCCGCCGGCAAGCCCTTGCTGGCTCACGTGATCGAACGCTTTGAGCCGCAGGTGCGGGCGCTCGCGATCAATGCCAATGGCGACCCGGACCGCTTTGCCCGGTTTGGGCTTCCCGTCATCGCCGATGTGGTGCCGGGCTTTGCCGGGCCGCTTGCCGGGGTGCTGACCGGCATGGACTGGGCCCGAAAAGACTTTCCCGATTGCAAATGGCTGGCAACGGCGGCGGGCGACACGCCCTTCATGCCGGGCGATCTGGTGGTTCGTCTTATGGATGCGGCGGCGGAGGCCAAAGCCCCGCTCGCGGTGGCGGAATCGGATGGCCGACGCCACCCGGTGTTCGGCCTGTGGTCGCTCGACCTGATTGAAGACCTTGAAAAGGCCGTTGTCGAAGAAGGGGTGCGCAAGATCGTCGCCTGGACCGACCGTCTCGGGGTTGCCCGGGTGGCGTTCCCGGTCGCGCCGTTCGATCCCTTTTTCAACATCAACACGCCGGGCGACCTTGATGTGGCGGCGCGCCTCGCGGCGGATACGGAGGCCGCCTCATGAATTTTGGCGACGCCATCGCCCAGGCTTTCCGCCTGATCGTCAGTTTCGACCCCGATCTTCTCGAGATCATCGGCCGCTCGTTTCAGGTCAGCCTGAGCGCGGTTGCCATATCGGCGCTGATCGGTGCGCCTCTGGGCGCTGCGATCGGGCTCGCCCGGTTCCGCGGGCGTGGCGCGCTCGTCGTGATGCTCAATTCCCTGATGGGCCTGCCGCCGGTGGTGATCGGTCTGATCGTCTACCTCATGCTGACCCACAATGGTCCCTTCGGCGTGTTCAACCTGCTGTTTAGCCCGACCGCGATGATCGTCGCCCAGACCATCCTGATTACCCCTCTGATTGCCGCGCTTGCCCGCCAGGTGGTCGAAGACTTGTGGCAGGGCTATGCCGAACAGTTCCAATCCTGGGGATTGCGCCCGTTCGGGCCGTGCCCACGCTTCTTTGGGACGCCCGGGTGGCGCTGACGACGGTGCTGCTGGCCGGCTTCGGCCGCGCCATTTCCGAGGTCGGCGCGGTAATGATCGTCGGCGGCAACATCGATCACCTGACCCGGGTCATGACCACGGCGATCGCGCTGGAGACTTCCAAGGGTGACCTCGATCTCGCCATGGCGCTCGGCATTATCCTGTTGGCAATGTCGCTTCTCGTGAACGCGCTATCACACGCGGTGCGCCGGGCTGCCGGGCCGGCGGAAGGTCTGGCGCGTGTCTGAATCCGAACCGCTCCTCTCGCTCGACGCGGTCACGCTGAAGGTCGATGGCAAACGGCTGATCGATAGTGTCAGTGTCACCTTTCCCGAAGGCGCGCGGACCGTGGTGCTGGGGCCGAACGGGGCCGGCAAAAGCCTCCTTATGCGGCTTTGTCATGGCCTGATCGCGCCCACGTCGGGGCGGGTCAATTGGCGGCTGGGGCAGGGTGGTACGCCTGCGCGCCAGTCTATGGTGTTTGATCGGCCGGTGTTGCTCCGGCGTTCGGTGGCTGGCAATATCCGCTATCCGCTGGCGGCCGCCGGCGTCCCTGCGTCGGCCCGTCAACAACGCGTCGACGATGCCCTTTCCCTGGCCGGGCTTCAGGATCGGGCGCGCCAGCCGGCATCGACACTTTCTGCGGGGCAGAAGCAGCGCCTGGCGCTGGCGCGGGCCTGGGCGCTGCGCCCCGATGTGCTGTTTCTCGATGAGCCCGCCGCGCACCTGGACCTTGCCGCAACGCGCGATATCGAGAATATGATTTCGGTCATTCACGACCGGCAGGCCACGATCATTCTGACCACCCACGACCTTGCGCAGGCCCGCCGGGTTGCCGATCATGTGGTATTCGTGCACAACGGCCGGGTGGTCGAAGCGGGGCCGGCGAAGGCGTTTTTTGACAGTCCGCGATCAGCGGAAGCGCGGCATTTTTTAATGGGAGAGATTTTCGAATGAAGTCCTGTTTCAAGTTATTTGCAGTCGTGGCGGCGCTGGCTGTCGCACTCCTCGCCGGCACGCCTCAGGCGATGGCGCGGCCACTGTTGATCGTATCGACCACGTCTGTACAGAACTCAGGCCTGATGCCCTACCTGCTGCCCAAATTTGAAAAAGAGGCAGGCTTCAAGACGGCCCTTGCCGCCTACGGGACGGGCCAGGCGCTCCGCGCATGGCGCGCAACGGCGACGCCGATATTCTGATCGTCCATGACAAGCCCTCAGAGCTCAAATTCATGGCCGATGGCTGGGGCCTTGAGCGCCGCGAATTCATGTATAACGACTTTCTCATCGTCGGGCCCAAGGATGATCCCGCGGGCGTTGCCGGTATGGCGGACGCCGTCACAGCGCTCGAACAGATCAGGGAAAAGCACGCGCTGTTCGTGTCGCGCGGCGACAACAGCGGGACCCAAAAGGCGGAACTCAGGCTGTGGGCGGCGGCCGGGCTTAGCCCTAAGTCCTTCGACGCCAAATGGTATCGGGACGCCGGCGCCGGCATGGGCGCGACCTTGAACATCGCGGCCGGGATGGATGCCTATACGCTGGTCGACCGGGGGACCTGGCTCGCTTTCCGCAACCGGAGCACGCTCAAGCCGGAAGTGCAGGGCGACCCGCGGCTTTATAACCAGTACAGCGTGATTCTCGATCAACCCCAAGCGCTACCCGGATCTCCAGCATGCCAAGGCGCGCAAGCTTGCCGACTGGCTGGTGTCCCCGAAAGGCCAGGCGTTGATTGCGGCCTACCGGGTCGACGGCCAGCAGCTTTTTACCCCCAACGCGCACATGACGAAATGAACGAGAAGGGGCTAAGCGACGATTGTTTCGCCATTGGCGACGCGCTGATACCCCTGGACGAGGCCCTTGGCCGCCTTCGCGCCCGGTTGAGCGCAGTGGTGGGTGTCGAGCAAATCTCCCTTGGGGAAGCAGCGGGCCGGGTGCTCGCCGTGGAGGTCCGCGCCTGCCGTGACGTACCGGCCTTTGATAATGCGGCGGTGGACGGATTTGCCTTCGCTCACCGTGATATGGCGAAGGAAGGCGAGACGCGTTTGCCATTGTATGGGGTGGCGCGCGCCGGTGCGGCCATGTCCGAGCCGCTGGCGGCGGGCACGGCGGCGGAGGTCTTTACCGGCGCGCCGCTACCGGCGGGCGCGGATACCGTGGTGATGATCGAGGACACCCGGCGCGACGGCCACGCGGTGATTTTTCCGGCGGGCGTGAAGCCGGGCACCAATGTGCGCCGGGCCGGGGAGGACATGACCGCGGGCGCGGTTGCGCTCGAGCCCGGGAAACGCTTGCGGCCCCAGGATCTGGGCGTGATTGCCGCGACTGGCTTGGCCAAGGTTGCAGTGTGCGAACGGCTGAGGGTTGCGATCTTTTCGACCGGCAATGAACTCGTCGAGCCCGGCGAAGTGCTGGAAATCGGCGGCGTCTACGACGCAAACCGCCCGATGCTGCGGGCGATCCTCCAAGGCTGGGGGTTTTCGGTGACCGATCTTGGCATTTTGCCAGACGAGCCTGCCCGCATCCGTGCAGCGTTGGAACAAGCCGCGGCAAGCCACCACGTCATCCTGTCTTCGGGTGGCGCATCGAAAAGCGCGGAAGACCATGTGGTCCGCGTGGTCGGCGATCTGGGCCGGCTCGATTTCTGGCGGATTGCGGTCAAACCGGGCCGGCCGATGGCGTTCGGGCGCTTGGGCCGTGCCGCCTATGTCGGCCTGCCAGGCAATCCGGTGGCCGCTGCCGTCTGTCTGTTGCGGATCGCGCGCCCGGCCCTGTTTACGCTTGCCGGGGCCGGTTGGATGGACCCTGTGCCGTATCCGCTGCCCGCCGGGTTCGCCATGACCAAGAAGCCCGGACGGCGGGAATTCATCAGGGGCTCTGCCGCGCGCGGGAAGGATGGGCGCGTAATAGCCCAACGCTTCGCGCGTCAGGGTTCGGGCATTCTGACCTCGCTCACGGCCGGCAACGGTCTCATTGAATTACCTGAGGACCTGACCCGGGTGGAGGTCGGCGACCCCGTCGACTTTATTCCCTATTCGGACCTGCTGGCCTGAGCTTTTTGCGCAAGTTTGACCAAGAGCTTGTCGGCGACGCCGGGCTTGCTCCACGGACAGGCGGCAAGACAGACGGCGCAGCCCGCCGTTTCGTTGAAGTAGGGCAGGCAGCGGTCGAAATCCACGTACCACTTGCGTGCGCCGCGCACCAACTGCTTTTCCTCGAATATAGCCTGCGGCGGGCAGGCGTTTGAACAGGCCTGACAGCGGGTGCAGAATTCGTCGGCCCCAAATTCAATGGGCGCGTCGGCGACAAGCGGCAGGTCGGTCGCCACCGCGGCCAGCCGGAACGACGATCCGAGTTCGGGGTGGATCATCGAACCGTGCTTGCCCAGTTCGCCAAGACCCGCCGCGATGGCCGCCGGGATCAGCGTGACGGATTCCGCCATTGGCCCGGCCATGGGCTCCGCCCGGTAGCCCCGGTCACGGATCCAGTTGGTCACACCTTTCGCAATTTTGTTGGCGCGGGCGTACTGGTCGACGACTTCGGCCCCGGCGATGACATCCGGCGCCTGGCTCAGTTTGACGTAATCCATGGCGACCGCGAACACCACCAGCCACGGCAGATCGACGGTACAGTCTTCGAACACCCAGTCGGGCGACAGCGTGGCAATACCAACGTCCTCAGCGCTGAGGCGGCGGATTTCCGCCTTGACGGCGTCAGCGGCAGCGGCCGGCGCCGTGGCGGTCTTTTCGTCGGCGACGCCGACCAGGGGCTCATCGAGAATTGGCTTACGTCGCGCCTGAGCCGCCTTCAATTCGGGCGCGGAGTTGCGTTCGTAGAAATAGAGTTGCAGCCGCCCGTGCGCGGTTTTCTCAGGGTCCCACCAGTAGACATGTGACGGCCGGCGCCCGGTTGTCTCGCCCAGTCCATTGACGGCGTTTCCCGAAATGTCGGGCCAAAGCGCCATCTGCTCCGCCGGTGGTTCAAAGCGGGGACTCCATGCTCTCGTTCGTTTCTGCTTTTCCGGCATAAGTCGCTCGGTTGTTGTTACCAGGCACTGCTCGGGGTAAGCTTACCAGAGATCGCGGAAAAATCTTATGGCCCGTTTTCCGCGTTACAGTGAGGGGCCGGTTCAAATTATTTTGTCTTTCGGCTTGACCAGCAGTAAAGCGGTTTCTACATAACCATAGTGTATTATTGGGTGTCAACTTACCTCGGATCCGGCGCCGGTGGCTTACCAGTGTGACCGATAAGCCGGGCCTCTGCCAACGCCTGAATTGGAAAGGAAACCTCCCCCGTGACCAAATTCGCCAAGCTCAGCCCGTCCTATTCCGTCGCCGCCCAGATAACGCCGGCGGATGTGGAAGCTGCCGCCGCCGCGGGATTTAGATCGATCATCAACAATCGCCCCGACGGCGAGGCCGAGGAACAACCGCCCGGAGCGGAGATAGCGGCTGCTGCCGAACAGCACGGTCTCGAATACCGGGAAATCCCGGTGGTCTCCGGCAAGCTGACAGAGGGAAATGTTGAGGATACCCAGGTCGCGCTGGCGGAGCTCAGGGGACCGATACTGGCCTATTGCCGGTCGGGCACGCGGTCGGCGACGTTGTGGGCGCTCGCCCAAGCGGAGCATCTGTCGCCCGACAGTATCCTTAACGCCGCGGGTGAGGCCGGCTATGACCTTGGTGGTCTGCGTGGGCACCTCGAAGCCGCGTGGAGCGGGGCATCCGCCGAGGCAGCAAAACCAAAAGCGGCCGGGGCCGACTATGACGTGGTCATTGTGGGCGGTGGCTGCGCCGGGATTTCTGTGGCCTCGGGTCTTCTCAAAAAAGCCAACAAACTCCGTATCGCCATTATCGAGCCCAAGGAAGATCACTACTATCAGCCGTCGTGGACTCTGGTCGGCGGCGGTGTCTTCGATTTCGACAAAAGCAAGCGCCCGGAGAAGGGCCTGATCCCCGCCGGCGCCAAATGGCTTCATGCCGCGGCCGCCAGTTTCGACCCCGATGGCAACATGGTGACGCTGGAAGATGGCGAGGTGATCGGTTACCGGGCGCTGGTGGTCTGTCCCGGTATCAAGCTCGATTGGGACGGTGTCGAAGGGCTCAAGGAGACGCTCGGTAAAAACGGCGTTACCTCAAATTATATGGTGGATATGTCGCGCTACACCTGGTCGCTCGTGCAAAACCTGAAATCCGGTAGAGCGATCTTCACCCAGCCGCCAATGCCGATCAAATGCGCCGGCGCGCCCCAGAAGGCCATGTACCTGTCGTGCAGCTACTGGGAGAAGGAGGGCGTGCTCAAGGACATCCATGTGGAGTTTGACAACGCCGGCGGGGTTCTGTTCGGCGTTCAAACCTTCGTCCCGCCCTTGATGGAATACGTCAAGCGCTATAACGCGGAGCTCTGTTTCAACGCCAATCTCAAGAAGGTGGACGGTCCGGCGAAAAAGGCCTGGTTCGAAGTGACGGACAAGGATGGGGGCAAGTCCCTGGTGGAGAAGTCCTTCGACATGCTCCATGTCTGCCCGCCGCAGACCGCGCCGGATTTCATCAAGGCAAGCCCGCTGGCGGATGCGGCGGGCTGGGTCGAAGTGGACCAGGTCACGCTCCAGCATGTCCGCTACGAAAATGTCTTCTCTCTGGGCGATGCCTGTTCCGCGCCCAATGCCAAGACCGCGGCGGCGGTGCGCAAACAGGCTCCGACCGTGGTGCGCAACCTGCTCGCCATGTTTGGCGGAGAAAGTCTGCGCGCGGTCTACGACGGCTATGGTTCATGCCCGCTGACGGTGGAGCGGGGCAAGGTGATCCTCGCCGAATTCGGCTATGGCGGCGAGCTGCAACCCACATTCCCGCTGGATCCCGCCAAGCCGCGCTGGATCTGGTGGATATTGAAGGCGAAACTTCTTCCCTATATTTACTGGGAGCTCCTGCTCAAAGGGCGAAACTGGCTTGCCGAGCCCAAGATGCGATCGAAGGCCGACGCGGCAAGCGATGACCAGAAGCGGTAATAACCAGCCATGGCGTTGCGTCGTTTGATACCAGCCGGGGAGTGGCTCAAGGGCTACGGACGGGCCAATTTCCAGGGCGACTTTCTGGCCGCGGTCATCGTCACAATCATGTTGATTCCCCAGGGCCTGGCCTACGCCATGCTTGCCGGGCTGCCGCCCGTGGTCGGCCTCTACGCCAGTATCCTGCCGCTGGTAGCTTATGCGGTGTTCGGCACCAGCCGGACCCTGGCGGTGGGCCCCGTTGCCATCATCTCTCTGATGACTGCTGCGGCAGCGGGCATGGTCGCCGAACCGGGCACTGCCGAATATATTGCGGCGGCAGTGGCGCTGGCGGTCCTCTCGGGCGCCGTTCTTGTGGCCATGGGTGTCTTGCGGCTGGGCTTTGTGGTCAATTATCTGAGCCACCCGGTGCTTTCCGGTTTTATTTCCGCCTCGGCGATCCTGATTGCGGTCAGCCAGCTCAAATACATCCTGGGTGTCAAGGCGTCGGGCCATTCGGTGGTGGAAATTTCCGCCTCGCTGGCCGCCCATCGCACAGAAATCAACATCCCGACGGTCCTGCTCGGGACGCTCGTCATCGTATTCCTGTTCTGGGCGCGCTCTCGGCTGAAACCGCTTCTGATCCGTCTCGGTACGGACGCACGCTTTGCCGGCATTATCGCCAAGGCCGGGCCGGTGATCGCCGTCATTGCCACCATTTGCGTGGTGGCGGTCTCAGGCCTTGGGGCCGCCGGCGTACACACCGTCGGCACGATTCCCAAGGGCTTGCCGCCGCTCTCGTTGCCGAGGCTCGATGGCGAGTGGCTGTTGACCCTGTTGCCCGCTGCAGTGCTTATCAGTCTGATCGGGTTTGTCAGTTCGGTGTCGGTCGCCCAGACCTTGGCCGCCAAACGCCGTCAGCGCATCGATCCGGACCAGGAACTGGTGGCGCTTGGCGTGTCCAATCTGGCTGCCGGGTTCACCAGCGGCTTTCCGGTGACAGGCGGGTTCGCCCGTTCGGTGGTGAATTTCGATTCCGGCGCGGAAACGCCGCTCGCCGGCGTCATGACCGCAGTGGGGATCGCGCTGATTGCCAGGTTCATGACGCCGCTCTTTTATGACCTGCCCGAGGCAACGCTTGCCGCCACGATCATTGTCGCAGTCCTCTCGCTCGTCGATGTCAAGGCCATGGTGCGAACCTGGCGATACTCCAAAACCGATTTCGCCGCCATGGCTGTGACGATCGTGGTGGTCCTTGCCGTCGGGGTCGTCGCCGGGGTCCTTGCCGGGGTCGCAACGTCCGTCTTTTTCTTCCTGTGGCATTCGAGCCGGCCCCATATGGCGATTGTGGGACAGGTGCCGGGGACCGAGCATTACCGCAACATTCTGCGCCATCACGTGGTCACCAGCGAGAAGGTCCTGACCGTCCGCGTTGACGAAAGTCTGTATTTTGCAAACGCGCGTTATCTTGAAGACGCCATCGCCCGCCTTGTGGCCGAGCATCCGACAGTGACGGACGTGGTGTTGATGTGCCCGGCGGTCAATTACATCGACGCCAGCGCGCTCGAATCGCTTGAAGCCATCATCGAGCGGCTGGACCATGCGGGCGTGCGATTCCACCTGTCGGAGGTCAAGGGGCCGGTCATGGACAAGCTGATCCGGGTGAACTTCCTCGACCGGCTGACCGGCGAGGTATTCCTCAGTCAGCACGCGGCCATGGCGGAACTTGACCCGGACGTGACGGGAGCGGCCGACGCCGGCAAGCACCCACAGATGAAGATGCCCAACCACCATGGACCGGAACAGAATATGGAAGGAGCGCAGCATGACCACCAATCCTGACGTGAAAGGGTTCTTCGATCCCGATACGTTCACCATTTCCTATGTTATTTCCGATCCCGCGACGAACAAGGCGGCGATTCTCGACTCCGTCCTCGATTTCGATCCCAAGTCCGGGCGCACCGCGACCAAATCCGCGGACGACGTGCTGGCTTATATGAAGGAGAAGAGGCTTGATGTGGAATGGATCCTGGAGACCCACGCCCATGCCGATCACCTGAGCGCCGCGCCCTACCTCAAGGACAAGCTGGGCCAGGGCAAGGTCGCCATTGGCGAGCATATAACGACGGTCCAGGAAACGTTCAAAAAGGTGTTTAACGCCGAGCCTGCCTTTGCCACGGACGGCAGCCAGTTTGACCACCTGTTCCGGGATGGCGAGACGTTCAAAATCGGCAATCTGGAGGCCCGGGTGATGCACACCCCCGGTCATACGCCGGCCTGTCTCAGCTATGTGATCGGCGACGCGGTATTCGTCGGCGACACCCTGTTCATGCACGATTATGGCACCGCACGCTGCGACTTCCCGGCGGGGGACGCGGCGACGCTTTACCGTTCGATCCAGAAGATTTTTGCACTCCCGGACGACACCCGCATGTTCCTCTGCCATGATTATCAGCCGGGCGAGCGGGAGCCCGCGTGGGAGACCACGGTCGGCGAACAGAAGGCCAAAAACATCCATATCCACGAGGGCGTCAGCGAGGCCGAGTTCGTTCGCATGCGGACCGAGCGCGACAAGACACTCGACATGCCGGTGCTGATCCTGCCGTCGGTACAGGTCAACATGCGCGCCGGTCACCTGCCCCCGGCGGAGGACAACGGCGTGGTTTACCTGAAGCTGCCGGTGGACCTTCTTTGATAACGGCCATTTTATTCTCATAGTGTGAGAAATTCCTCAGGAGAGCCAGTTGACGATTTTGTGCGGGCTGAGACATTGTCATCGCAAATCATGAGGCCCCGGCCGTGTGCGGCGAACTCGGGTAAACAGAGAGGACGACATGGCAAAGGTCGACAACAAGGCCATCGAGGCGGCGGCGAAAAAGCTGCGGGACGCACGCGAGACGGGCAAGCCCTGCGCGCCCTTAAACAAGGACATTCCGGCCGATGACCTCGAGGCCGGCTACGCCATCCAGGATATCAACACCGACCTCTGGATTGCTGATGGTCGCAGACTGGTGGGCCGCAAGACCGGCCTGACGGCGAAAGCCGTCCAGAACCAGCTCGGCGTTGACCAGCCGGACTACGGCATGCTGTTTGCCGATATGGCTTATGGGGATGGGGAGGAAATTCCCATGTCCCGCCTCATTCAGCCCAAGATCGAAGGCGAGATCGCGTTCGTGCTTGGCCGCGACCTCGACCGGGAGGGGCTTACCCCGGCCGATGTGATGAGCGCGGTGGATTATGCGGTTGCCGCGTTCGAAATTGTCGATAGCCGAATCGCAGACTGGCAGATCAAGATTATGGACACCATCGCAGACAATGCGTCGTCGGGGCTCTATGCGCTGGGCTCGGAGCCCCGGACGCTCGGCTCATTTGACCCGTGGGCCTGCGGCATGGTGATCGAGCACAAGGGAGAGCTGGTGTCTATAGGCACCGGCGCCGCCTGTCTCGGAAATCCGCTGACCGCAACCCTTTGGCTTGCCCGCAAGATGGTCGAGGTGGGCCGCCCCCTCAAAGCCGGTGACACCATCCTCTCCGGCGCGCTTGGCCCCATGGTGCCGGTAACGCCGGGGGGCGCCTATGAACTCAGAATCTCGGGGCTTGGCTCGGTCAGGACGATATTTTCGATACCGTCAGGGATTCGTAATTGGTCGATGAAAATCCTGTGACCCAGGTCACAGCGGGCGCCTCAGGGTTCTCTTATTCTTCGTTTCATCCCGCCAATGGTGGCGGGTCTTTGAGATGAAAGGAGAGGACCTATGTTCAGGAAAGAGGAAGCGGCGGGCCAATTGTTCGTTACCAGCGTGGTCGGTTTCGGGTTTTATGCCGCCCTGGTGGCTCTGCTCAGCCTGCCAATCATTTGAGGTCGGATTCGTGCTCTGCGCCCAAACCCTTGCGGTGCACCATCCGGAGCCCCATATGACGGACACTCTTGAATACCACTCAAACGCCGGATCGGCCTTGCCGGTTCGGCGTTTGTCTCTCCGGGAACCGCAAAAAGAAGGGACGGCTTCATATGCGGGGTCTGGACCGCATACAACACCGCCCCTCAAGCCGCCACGTCGTCCCAAGTGCTCGTGATTTGGGGCATACGTGACAAAAGTTCCCTCTAAAGACTGATGGCGTTTTACTCGCCGTAACCAGTTTGGTCAATACCATTTGTATCGATTGTGCTGCTATAGCCATCGCTATGACGGGGGTCACCAAAGAGGATATAGCCCAACGGCTCAGGGCTTCGCGGATACGCGCCGGCTACTCCAGCGCGGCCCGTTTCGCAGAGCGTATTGGCGTTAGCGATGTTACCTATCGTAGCCATGAAAATGGACTGCGCGGCCTCCCCTATGAAACCGCGGCTCGATACGCCCGCGCGCTCAGGATTTCTCTGGCCTGGTTGCTGACCGGGGAGGGAGCGGCAGAGGGTGTTGATCTTGCGTATCTCAATCCGCTGACGGTGACCCAGTTTGTCGAGACCGGACGATGGGTGGCGCGCCCGGATCTGGATCCCGCTGAAACTTATCTGATCGGTTGGCCTGACGGGGGTCGCGTACAAGTCATTGAGGGCGCTCGCGGTGCGCGATAACAGTATGGACCAGGTGTTTGTCGCTGGCGACAGCTGATCGTCTGCGCGGTTGACTGGACAAGCGGGGTTTGGCGCTGGAAATCTTATTATCGTCCAGCGCCGCTCCGCCGATGGTCTGGTGGAGCGCGATGGCGCGCGGATATGAAGTCGACAGTCGGAGGGCAGGTCTGGCTAGTGCCTTATTCGACCGATCAGGACTATCGATGCGATCAGACTGCCGGCCAAGCGGGAGCGAATCACCAGAGGGCACCGGCGAATTATCGAAACCGAGATTATCGGCCTTGTGGTCGGCATATTCCCCAAGCATCCGCCGCGCTATCGCCGCTGACGCTAGCCCTCGGCTGAGGTCGCCTTTATCCTTCTCGTTCTTTTCCTTCGTCAAACCCGATCACTGCGTTTTCGCCAAGGTGTGACATGGCAAGCCCGGTGAGCGCGCTGACCTGTTCCGTAATCGGACGGCTGTCCCGCGGCGCAGCGGCGCGCGCCATCCAGCCGGGAGGTTCCTTGCGCTTGTACAGCATCAGAACAATGGCCAGACGGGGAACCACGGTAAATCCCCGAGGGGGCGAGACCTCCGGCCCTTTCGGGGTCAGGTCCGGTGAGGGGGACAGTTGGTTCACCTGATTGTCGCGCTGACGTCCTGGCGGTCATTTGCTTCGGCGCGACCGACGTCGTCAGTCAGATAAGGGGTGCGCGCGGAAGGGTCGACTTCAATTTCCAAAACATGAGTCGCGTCTTCGTTGACGGTAATACTGCGCTCTTTAAGGGCCGCTTTCACCACCGCCACGGCGGCCATGGTTTCATCGTTGTCGTCAAGCGGGTCGATAGCGACAGCCTTTGGCATGGCGAAGGGATCGAGCACGCGCGCAATCAGGGTTTCCCCCGCCGAGGCCGCGCCCGCGAAGGCGAGGACGAAAACGGCGAAACAAAAAGCGGTCGGTGCCGCAATTCGATATTTTTTCAGGATCATGGTGTCTCTTCATTTAAAATCTTGCGGGTAGCGCGCACGACGAGCCTGGCGGCGACCGTGAGTCCAGCACGACCTGGACGTTGTGCTTGAGCATAACAGGACAGTTGGACTGGCGGTAGGAATATCCGCCGTCCAACGCCATGTGTCAGGGTCAGATCTTCCTTGCCGAACCCCGTTTGGTCATTACACTGGTCGTCCCCTGGGTAGTTTAAGGCATTCCTCATGTATGGCATTCGCGGCTGTTGCCTCACCCTGAGTTTGGCTGTCTTGCTCCATGGCTTGCCCGAACAGGCCCGGGCCGACCCTTCGGCTGCCCCACCGGCGAATGCAGCCGCCGCCCGGACCTTTGTCGCCGAGACCAGCGCCAGACTGAAGGCGCTGTGGATTGCCGCATCCAAGGCGTCTTGGGCCAAGGCGACGAACATTACCGACGCCACGGTGGCCGCCGAGGCGGCGGCCAACGCGAAGGTCCTCGCCGCCGAAGCAGAAGCCATTCGCGGTGCCGCCCGGTTTAACGGTGTGAAGACCGACACCGATACCCGGCGCCAGCTCGAACTCATCAAGATCATGTCATCGTCGCCCGCCCCTGCGGACCCGCAAAAGGTCGCCGAGCTTGCGGATATCATGAGCCGGATGGAGGCGATCTATGGCGAGGGCAAGGTTTGCGAGAACGGCAAATGCCGGACGCTTGAGGACCTGAGCGACGTCATGGCAACGAGCCGCGACCCGAACGAGCTCCGCAAAGCCTGGGTCGAGTGGCGCACCATATCGCCCAGGATCAAGCCGCTTTACGAGCGCTTCGTGGCCCTCACCAGCGAAGGAGCGCAGGAGATCGGGTTTGCTGACCTCAGCGCGCTATGGCGGTCAGGTTACGACATGACGCCGGAAGAGTTTTCGGCGGAAGTCGACCGGCTGTGGCGGCAAGTGGCCCCGTTCTATCAATCGCTCCATTGCTATGTGCGGGCCCGGCTCAATGGGTACTATGGCGACGCCGTGGCGCCGGCCCAGGGGCGCATTCCGGCGCATCTTCTGGGCAACATGTGGTCGCAGAGCTGGGGCAATATCTATGACATTGTGGAGCCCTATCCGGACGCGGTGAGCGTAGACCCCACGGCGGCGCTGAAAGCCCAGCACTATGATCCGATTCGCATGGTCAGGCTCGGCGAGAATTTCTTTTCGTCCCTCGGCTTCGCCCCGCTGCCCGCGACGTTCTGGCAGCGCTCGATGTTCACCAAGCCGAATGATCGGGAGGTGGTGTGTCACGCCAGCGCCTGGGACCTCAACTTCGGTGACGATCTCAGGGTCAAGATGTGCATCAAGACGACCTATGAAGATCTGGTGACCATTCATCACGAGCTTGGTCACAATTATTACCAGCGGGCCTACGATGCTCTTCCGGTGCTTTACCAGTCGGGGGCGAACGATGGCTTTCACGAGGCGGTGGGCGACACCATCGCGCTATCCATCACGCCTGCCTACCTGAAGTCCATTGGCCTTGCCGACAGCGCGAGCGAGGGCGCGCACGCGGTGATCAACACCGAGATGCAGTTGGCGCTCGAAAAGATCGCGTTCCTGCCCTTCGGCAAGCTGGTAGACCAGTGGCGATGGGGTGTGTTTTCGGGTGCCATTCCACCGGACCATTACAACAGCGCTTGGTGGGATCTGCGCCGCAAATATCAGGGGATCGAGCCTCCGGTAGCCCGGTCCGACGCCGACTTCGACCCCGGAGCCAAGTATCATATCCCGGCCAATACGCCCTACGCCCGCTATTTCCTATCGTTCATCCTGCAGTTTCAGTTCCACAAGGCGCTGTGCGATGCGGCGGGCTGGAAAGGGCCGCTTCATGAATGTTCGATCTATGGATCCAGGGCCGCCGGCGAGAAACTCAACGCCATGCTCGAAATGGGCCAATCGAGGCCGTGGCGCGACGCGCTATACGCCATGACCGGCAGGCGGGAGATCGACGCCGCCGCGCTCATGGAATATTTCGCGCCACTCAGGCGTTGGCTCGAAGAGCAGAACAAGGGGCGCCAGTGCGGCTGGTGAACCGCCGTCAAAGGGCCTCGACGGGGGTATACGGCTCGGTCAGACCGAAACTCGCCGGGCCGAAGAAGTCCCGCGATTTCTCGTCCCGGAGCTGCGGCGGCGCGCTCATGGCCAGGACCTTGACCCGCTGGCCGTAGCGCAGCGCCTGGGTCGGGATCGGCGCACCGGTTTCCCGATCGACGATGCAAATCAGGTCGGGCACGATGGCCTTGAGCTTTCCGTCGACCCGAACCGACAGGTTCTCGTTCTGGAAAACGACCTCGGCTTTGGAATCCTCCGCGCCGAGCGACGTCAGATGGCAGTGCCCAACCGAGAATCCCGCCGCTGTTTTGCGCTCCAGGTCGTTGATCTTGCCGTCGAACACCACCTTGGCATGGAAATAGTAGGGTGTGGTGCGCAGGTAGTTCACCAGTGCATCGACCGGGTCCAGTTTCGACCGCGCGTCCCGCAGCGTTCTGCCAATTTCAAAGGCAATCCGGAGCGTGCCTGCTATGGCCGTGTCCTTGACCTGGCGGCCGGTCATCGGGAAGCCGGCAATAAAAACCCGAAGCCCCATCCGGATGGCGAGCGCCCGGGTCATGTCCTCGGCGATCTTGTCCGTTTCGGCCTCGATCACCGCGTAGTTGAGGTGCTCGTCGACCACCACCAGCGGCGTCGCCCTGATACCGAGCGCGCTGAAATTGTTCATCTGTAATTCGGGGAAGGCGCGGCCCATCCCGTCGCCGTCGATCACCGGAATGCCACGCGTAGCGGCGACCATGATCGGCGTCATCGAGTTGCCGCCGCCGATTTCCGCTGGAATGAGGGCGTCGACCTTGCGGCCGGTAACCTGTTCGAGCTTGGAGAGCGCGAACAGCACCTCGTCGCCATGGATCAGTTTCTCCATCTGCACCGTCGGCGCCCCGAATCCGGCAATGGAGAACACGTTCATTTCGTCGTCGATCTCGGCCGGGTCGAGGAGCGTGGGCGAGCCATGCTCCTCGATCGCCTGCTGGACGATCAGGCGACCGATATAGGGGTCGCCGCCGCCGCCCGTTCCCAGAAAGGCCGCACCTTCGGCGAGACATTCAAGATCTTCGATACCAAGTTTCCAGCTCATGCTTCCTCGTAAGATTTTTCGCGGATGCTGTCGGCCATGCCGAAGGTGCAGCTCCCGATTAGTTAGTCAACCGCTTAAAGCTTCGGCGAAAGCGGAAATTTCCCGTAACCCGTGAAGCTCTTGTTCCCCGGACCCGGGTAGGCGAGCGGGCTGTGCGACAGACCCGCCCTGACAAGAGCGAATGCGGTCATCACCGTGGCAGGCAGTGGATCAATCACAGGCGCCGCCTTGCCTGCATTTCTGAGGTTATTCGCCAGCTCTGCCCCCAGGCCGATAAATCCGGTGCAACCAAGCACGATCACATCGGCATGGTCGTCATCGATGGCCGCCAGGGATTCCCTGGTCATACGCTCAACAAGCTCTTCGTGGCTGTCGTTAATGTCGAGCACAGGAACATCAACCACCCGAACCGGTGTCATCTGTCTTGCCACACCGTAGATGCGCGCATGTTTTTCGATCATGGGTCGAACACTGTCAGCGACGGTGACGAAGCAGAACTTGTGACCCATCATGGCTGCGAGATGCAGGCCCGTTTCGCCAGGCCCCAGAACCGGGATGTTGACACATTCACGCGCCGCGTCCAAACCGGGATCGCCCATGCAATCTATGATAACGGCGTCGATGCCTTGCTGTTCGGCTTCGATGGCCCGGGCTACGACGTAAGGGGCACTCAGCATTTCGTCGAATTCGGTCTCGATGGACTGAGGGCCACTGTCCAGCTTGACCATGTCGATATCAAACAGATCGGCGAACTGCGTGAACGCCTGGAGCTTGAATGACCGGTCATTGGTGTTTGTTCCGATGATTCTGATTCGGATCGGGGGTCTATCTTCGTTCATAGGTTTAATCCTCTGGTTCGATGGGTGTCGGTGTATGGATTTCCATACAGGAATGCCCAAATTATATGGGTGTCCAGAGGACGGTGACGCTGGTGAAGTGTGACATTAAATTCACTCGGTCCCTACCGGTATCTCACTGCGCGGTCCTTCCGCAGGAGCCGGCCGGGGCTCGCTGCGGGCCCATCCGAACTGGTAAAACGCCAGATACAATGTCAGAGCCGTCAAAATGGAATCGCACGCCGGAATCGTGGTGAAAGTAAACACGTGATTGGTCGTCAGAAGCGCAACCGCGATGGCAGCCGCCCAGGAGATGAGCGCTGGAATGCGGAAGGCCGGGACCTCGGCCCACGTGGACACATCAATGTGGCCGCGTCGCACGATGAAGAAATCCGCAATATAAACGCTGGCGATGGGAGGAACCGAAAAGCCGACCAGCAGAAGGACCGGAATAAGGTAGGTCGTAATGCCGCCAACCGCCAGGATTGTCCCGATGACGCCGATGATGACCACCAATGTTTTTTGTTTCACCCGGCGGGTTACCGTACCCATCATCAGGGACGACGAATAAAGGTTCCCGGTATTGGTTGTCCATGCGGTGAACACGAGAAGCAACAGAGCCGGCACGCCAAGACCAAGACCGACCATGATGGCAATCAGGTTGCCTTCGCCGGTCGCGACACTGGGCAGCGCGGTGAGGCAGAGCACCAGCGGCAACCCGGCGCCGACCGTAAGGAACGCGGCGAGACGGGCATGGGGCGGGGTATGAGCGAACCGGCAGACATCGGGGAATATGGAGACGCCTGCCGCCATCGCCCCTACCACCGCCGATATACCAACGCCAATGGCAAGGGGGTTTGCTGGAACAGCCGTCAATGCGCCGGGCGCAGCCTTTTGAAATCCGAGGTAGGCAATAATGGCGAGCCCGATCAGCAGCAACGGAACCGCCATGTCCGCCAGGCGCTGCAGGCCGCGGATACCGTATATCGTGGTAAGGACCATAAGGATGGATCCCAGGATAATATACGCGGCAGAGCCGAGATGAAAGTTGAGCACATCGCCCGGAATACGTTCCAGGCTTTGGCCGAACAGTTCGGCCGTAACGGCGTACCAACCGGTCAGCGTGGCCGCCAGCGCAACGCTGACCGCCTGCGCCCCCAGTCGCCCGAACACGAACTGGATCAGCATGGCTGTGGACAAACGGGTGCGCGCGCCCACGGTTGCAGTTCCGGCTCCGAGAATGAACAGGATCGCACCGCCGCTGAAAAATGCTATGACGCTGCGTTCAAAACCCATCGTGAAGCCAAGCTTTGCCCCCATGATGAAGGCGGGAAGCGCGATCAGGACGCCCACTTTGATCAGGGCGATCCGCCAGCCGCTGATTCCGATGTGCCCGGGCACTGGCTCGCGGGCGAATTCATTGCCTGTTGGATCGACAGTCATGCATGCCTCCGGGGTGATGGAACAGCGATTAATAAAGTCTACTATCGGTAGGGTGATTTAGGTGAAAAAAGAGCAGCTCTCTCTCGGAGCGACCTGAGAGAGAGCTGCACAAAGGTTTGCCACCTAGAATCTGTATGACGCTTCTACACCGTAGGAGCGCGGCTGGTTGGGCATCCGAACGCCGGACGACGGGTTGAGGTACGGCGCATATCTGTTATCCGTCAGGTTCTTGCCCCAGACAGCGAAGGACCACCCGTCAGTGGATTCAAGAGCGATCTTTCCACTGATGAAGCTATGAGCGCCGCCTTTCGCCTTGTTAGCGATGTCGAGATACATACCGCCCTGACGGCGAAAGTCGGCATGGAAAATCAGATTAAGATTGTCGCTGACCGGCTGGGTGTAGGTTCCAGAGAGGTTGAAGGTGAACGCCGGAACAAACGGAGATTTATTGCCGATGACAGCGTTGATCTGGTCTGCCGGGACGAGCGCGTTGGGATCGATTTTCAACGCCACGGAGTCAGACACGCCGATGCCAGCTGACAGGCGTAACTTGTCAGTGGGGGCGGCGGACATTTCCAGCTCCATCCCATCCACGCGGGACTGGCGGATGTTGATGACGCCGCGTGCCGTCTGGAAATCGCCATTTTCGTCGTAGTAGAAGTTTACGAACGAGACCTGCTGGTTGGAGTAATCGATATGGTACGCAGCACCGCTCATGCTCAGCAGACCTTCAAACAACGTTGACTTGAAGCCGATTTCATAGTTCTTGGTCACTTCATTGTCGAACTTGCCGGTTTGGGTATAGCCGCCGGTCCGGAACCCTTGAGCGTAGCTGACGTAGGTCATGAAGGTGTCCGTCCAGTGGTATGACAAGACCGCTTTGGGCTGGAACTTCGCGAACGTGGCTTCCTTGTATGTGCCGGTCCAATTGCCCCTATCGAAAGAATTCTGCTTGTCGTGGTCATAGCGTCCAGCCAGTGTCGCCGTCAGCTTGTTGGTGAGGTCATAGTCCATTGACGCGAAAGCCGCCCACAAATTGCTGCGCGTTTCGGTATCAATATGCGCTAAGCTTGGGACGACAGACGCCAGGTCGTAAGGGTCTGCGGGTTGCGGCCCGACCCGGGCATCGAGAGCCTCAAAGCGATGCTGATAAAACCCACCGACAATCCACCGGAAACGCCCGTCGTTGTTGGATGTGAGGCGTAGTTCCTCGTTGGTTACGTTAGTCCTGAAGTAGTCGTCCTGCACGACCAGCGGCGCCGATGTGTAATCGCCGTCCGCGTAAAGGTGCTGTAGAACGTGGTTGTGAGCCGTAACCGACGTTAACGTGAACCCATCGAAGTCATAATCGATTTTTAAAGCTTCGCTTGACAGATTGTCCCATGTTTTACCCCTGATATTGGTATCGGGACCCGGATCGGTGACGTTGTCGATAGTCACATACTTTCCGTTGGCATCAATGAAGTTCCAGTTCCCGGCTGCGTCCTTGGGCGCATGGTCGAGGAAGGCGCCAGACCCTATTCCTTTGGTATAACTGCCTTGCAGACGAATCTTGAGACGGTCGCCTCTGTACTCCAGTTGGGCTCGGCCTGACCCCTGATCGATGTTGTCAACATCTTGTTTCAAGTAGTGGTTGTAGATCAGGCCACCGAAATACTTGTAATAACCACTGGCACGGGCGAAAAGTTTGTCCTTCACAATGGGGCCGGACAATGCGCCGGCCGCCCTGAAGTACTTGCCATTGCCATAGGTCAGCTTGCCAAACCCTTCGAAGTCGTTGGTCGGCTGCTTGGTGATGATGTTGATGGCCCCGGCAATAGCGCCCTGACCATAGAGCGCACCCTGCGGACCGCGCAGAATTTCGATCCGCTGAATGTCGATCAGGTCCTGGTTGATGAAATCGTTGGACCCGTACTGAACGCCGTCGACCACAAAGGCGACCGGCGGCAGCGACCCTTGAGCGCTGGAAATACCGCGCATGGTCAGGAAGGTCTCGTTCGAGCGGAAGGTTTCGCGCACGATGAGGTTCGGTGTCAGGTCGACAAACCCGCGAAGGCCGGTTACGTTCGATATCTGCAACTGCTGAGCACCCAATACCTTGATCGAATCCGGCACATCTTGCAGTTTTTCCTCGCGTTTGCGCGACGTCACCGTGATTTCTTCCAGTGCCTTGTATTTGCTTGTTGCCGCGTCCGTAGCCGCGACCGCTGTTCCTGCTCCGACTGCCCCCGCCGCGCTGGCGATGGTTGTTGTAATGAGAAGGCTCCTGAGAATCTTGCTCTCCCCGAATTTCCACATGTGACTTTCTCCTATGAGTTGGTGTGGAATTGTTACTTACACATCAAATTTGCGCCGTTTCCGACGCGCCGGTCATCGACGGGCTCAGGTCAAGCGCACCTGCGGCCTTGACCCTGACCCGGACGGCCCCGCCCGGCACATAGGCCAGCGGAACCTCGTCGATATCGAAAATCCGTATGGAACTCTTTTCGGCGCCCGCCTCGAGCGCCGCGTCAATGGCATGCTGCTTGGCGTCCGCGAGGGCCGCGTCCCGGCCCATGGTGCCGTAGCTGTAGACCCGGTCTGTCTCCCCGCCCACCTGGGCGATGGCTGCACCGATCGCGTTGGCGACGGGTGCGTGGTCGGGCACGATGACCTCGGACGCGCCGGCCAGATCCCGATTGATCAGGATCGATCCGCCGCCGACCAGGATGACCGGGACAGGGTCCGGGCTGGTTTTCATCCGGTCGATCCCTTCTTCAACCATGGCATGGATGCGGTCGACCGCCGCTTCGACGAACTGTCCGGAAAGATGAGCCGCGCGTTCCCTGTCGCCCACATCCGCGTAACCGGCGGCGACGGCAATATCCGTGGCGGTCAGAAGTCTCGCCACCGAAGATGATCGCTTCCTCCAGAATGCGATAGCCCACCGACTGCGGGCCGATGGACAGGGGGCCGTCGTTTTTCACAAGGCTCCCGCCGCCAAGGCCGAGCGCCAGGATATCCGGCATGCGGAAGTTGGTGCGAACGCCGCCGATATCCACATTGAGAGATGATTCACGCGGGAAACCGTGAACCAGCACGCCGATGTCTGTGGTGGTGCCGCCGATATCGATCACCAGCCCGTCGCTGATCCCCGATAGGAATGCGGCGCCGCGCATACTGTTGGTGGGGCCGGAGGCGAAGGTGAGAACGGGAAACCGTTCGACCACATCCGCGCTCATCAAGGTACCGTCGTTCTGGCTGATGAAAAACGGCGCGTCGATCTTCAGGTCCGAAAGCGCCTTGCGGAAGGAGCTCACCACGTCTGTCGCAAGCCGGCTCAGGCTGGCATTGATAATCGCGGCGTTTTCCCGCTCCAGAATGCCGAGACGGCCGATGCTGTGCGATAGCGTAATCTGAGCGTCCGGATGCTCGTTCAGGATGATTTCCGCCGCGCGCATTTCCATGTCGGCATTGAGTGGCGAGAACAAACCGCTGACAGCAATCGCGCCAAGGCCGGCTTCGCGGATGCTGCGGGCTGCGTCGGCGACCGCGGCCTCGTCGAGCTGGCTGTTGATGCTGCCGTCATACTGATATCCGCCGCGCACCAGATGGACTTCGCCACAGACGATGTCCTTCAGGTCCTCGGGCCAGGCGACGAAGGGGCGCAGTCCCGCAGTGGCGGGCAGGGCGATCCGGACGACGCCAACCGGCAGCAGCTTGCGGCGCTCCACCACGGCATTGGTGAACTGGGTGGTGCCGATCATGACGCTGTCTATGGGATAATCGCCGTTTGCGGGGCTCCCCAGAAGCTCGTTGATGACGTTGATGATGCCGGAACGGACGTCTGCGGTGGTCGGCATCTTCTTCCAGGCCCGAACCCGGCTGCCGTCCAGAAGAACAGCGTCCGTGTTTGTGCCTCCAACATCGATGCCGATACGCATGAACCCCCCAAGATCTGCCATTGCAGTGTCTTCAGGGTTAGGTCGCGTATCAGCGGAAGCCAAGGAAGCCGGAGAGTAGGCGGGGGGTTCCGGTGAGGGGGGCCATAAAGACGGATTAAGCGGGAGACCTACTCATTCGGGTAGTCAAAGGGGAAAGATCAGGGTTTGATGAGGCCGTGGGTCTGGCTGTAGCTGACGGCCTGGGCGCGGTTTCGTGCGCCCAGCTTGCGGAAAATATTCTTGAGGTGAAACTTGACGGTGTTTGGGGCGACGTCAAGCTCCCTGGCGATTTCCTTGTCGGTGAGTCCACGCGCCACATGCTGAATGACCATAAGTTCGCGGTCCGACAGAATCGGAGCGTTCTCGGCCCCTCTGGCGCCCCTAAGGTGGGTGACGAGGCGATCGAGAAATGCCGCGTCTTCGATGTCTGACCGCAGAGCATCGAGGTGCTGTTCGATCAGGTTTCGGGCAAGCTCGCCCTCTTCCAGGAACGGCCGGGCGTAACCGGCCGGCGCTGCCCACCGGATCACCTCGGACAGGGTGCGGCGGCTTTGGTCTGTCTCGCCTGCCACATGGTGCGCAACCGCTTTGAGGAGACCGAGGCGAATGGCGGAGCGAATCTCGCCGCGTGCGCCGCACCATTGCGTAAGCTGGCGGAGAAGGTCCCGGGCGGCCTGTGTCCGGCCATCACGAATATAGACGCGGGCAATCGCGGATGCGATGGCCTCGCGCTGGCGCCAGGCGACTTCTTCATTTTCCTGGCGGAGCTCATGCTCGGGCGAAAATCCGTGCTTCTCGAGCAGGTCTCCAGCCTTTGTGACCATGCCGCTGAGCGCAAAACAGGAAATTTCGATGGCGTTTAAAAGCGGCAGAAGCCCTTCTGCCTGACGCTGCTCCACCAGCGCACGGCAATGAGAGAGGGCGTCGCGGGCGGCATCCATTCCCTGTGTCGCACGCTGTGTCATGACCAATGGAATGGCGGCAGCGGCAAAAGCGTCGTACCACCATTCACAATGTTCGAAGACGCCCATGGTTTCGGTCAGCTTTCGCATCGAGAGCGGATTTTGGGCGCGCTCATACTCAAGCTCCAGGATATGGGCCTGTAGCAACGCCTGTTTGGTTTTTTCTTCGTCAAGCACGGTGCGCCAGATCTCTCGCGCCGTTTCGTGGCTATCCTGTGCCTCTTGGACCCGGGCCTGCGCAAAATACGCGGTTCCCATATGCAGGCGCGCGAAAAATTCTCCATGTGTGAGGCCGGACTGGCGATAATGATCCAGGGAATCGATAGCTTCCCTTATTGCTCTGTCGAAATGGCCACGTTGACAATGGGAAATGGCCAGACGATTTTTCAGGCTGCCCAGAAAGACGTCGTCGTCGTCCGAAATACTAATGATCGTGCGTTCGTAATCGGCCAGATAACTGTCATTTGGTGTCTGGCACTCGTTGACTAACAGGGTGGACTCAAGCACCAGGCTGTCGAGTTTCAGGAGCGACAAACTTCCACCCTCGCGGTCTTGCTCGAATCCGTGGGTTTCGCGGCGGATTTCTTCGAAAAGCCGCCGGCTTTCCCGGACATTTCCTTCTTTTACGTAAAGGAAGGGCTTGAGAAGCTTGACCCGCGGGAAGGCGCCGAGCACATCCTCGTCAACCGCCTGGATGATCGCCCGCAGTTGCGGCAGTCCAGACCGCAACCAGATCGTAATCCCGCCCGCGTCCTCGATCAGTCGCCCGGCGAGATCCGAATCCCTGGCAGCCGTGGCGCATTTCAAGGCGCTGACAAGCCGGCCAGCCGTGGCATACCATTCGGCCGCCCGCCGGTAGACGGGATTGCGCTCCGTCGACGGACGCTCGTCCAGGCGCGCCTTGAAATAGGCCCGAATGATGGGGTGGGCGCGGTAGACCTTGAGACCAATATCAAGCGGAATCAGGAACGGCGCCAGGCTTTCGGCTGCCATGATCCGGATCCAGGCGTCGCCCGGGCCCGCCATAAATTCGCTAATGCCCGGGCTCATCCGGTCAATGGGCGACAAGTGGACGAGGAGGTCGAAAATATCCTGTGGCAACGTCGAGAAGACCTGCTCCGACAAATAATCGGTGAGCGTGTCGTCCAGCGTTCCGATGTCGCGCAGAACCTGGGCGCGGCGGTCCTGTTGGAACCATACGCCCCTCAGAAGCTGTACCGCGACCGGCCAGCCGGAGGTCTGGGATTCGAGGAGTTTCAGCTCGGCGCTATTGACGGCGTCGCCGAACAGGCCGTGAATTTCAGAAATGTCGAAGCGCAAGTCTCCAGCGTGAATTTCGTTGACATGGCCTTGAGCGCGCAATGACCCCAGTTTCAGGGGAGGTGGCTCTCTGCTGGCAATCACCAGATGGAGATTTGCCGGCGCCTTGTCGAGAATGGGGAGAAACACCTCCTCAACAACGGCGATGGGAAGATGCTCGAACTCGTCGAGGATCAGGATAACGTCGCGGTCTTCGGTTGCGATTATATTGAGAAGCGCCGTCAGGTGCTGTTTTATGCCCGCATTATGGACGATGGGAGCGGCCGCAAGTTTCGCCGCCCGGGTGACGCCCGCCCGGGCCAGAGCGAGGGCCAGACACTTTGTCACATGGGGAGCATCGCCATCGTCCGTGTCCAGCAAGAGCCAGCCGACCGGCAGCCCACGACCCTTGAGCTGGTTGTACCATTCGGTCAGAAGCGTCGTCTTGCCATACCCCGCCGGGGCGGTGACCAGGGTCAGCCGGGTCTGAAGTTGCGCGTCAAGCGCCGCCAACAGCCGTGGTCGGACAATCAGGTGGGTCCGCTGAGGGGTCGGATCGAATTTGGTGATGACGACAGAGTCGTTGAGCGCAAGGTCCTCGTCCCCCGCCGCCTTGGGCGACGCGTTCTCCGGCCCGGCGATGTTCCCGAGAGAGGACGAGGTCATTTTCCTTCCAGCGTCTAAGGTGGCCTTGTTCTTTTTATATTAGTTAACCGACGCAGATCATCATAATACAGATTGAATAGGTGATGTCGAATTCTTAAGGTTCAAGCGCGCACCAGCGCACGACCGCCGATCGGCGGGTTCGTATCGTCGAAGACGCTCCAGGCCTTGATCTCGCGCTCTTCCGGCGGGGCTTCGCAGCTCCACATGCGGCTCGGTTTCCAGCCGAAGCGCAGCTTCAGGTCGGCCAGGTGCTCGGCGCGTTTGAAGGCGGCAAAGGCGCAATCGATCACCGGCACCCCGAGGTGGTTCTGAAGCTTTTCGAAAAAGCCGAACTCCTGCGTGCAGCCGAGGATTATCGCCTCCGCCCCGTCCTGCTGGATGGCTTCTTCCGCCGCCGCGATCAGCCGGCGCCCGGTTTCGCGGTGGTCCCTCTGGAAGTCCTCGACGCCCAGTTCCACCGGTTTGAAAGAGGCCAGCATGTGGCTGTAGCCATAGCTGCGCACGCGTTCCTCCATATGGTTGATCCACTTGCGCCGCCCGACGATGATGGAGACCTTGTTCGCCAGCGCGGTAGCCGTTTCAAGGGATGCCTGGCACGGGCCCACCACAACGGCCTCGCCCGAGACCTCCCGCGCTTCTCGCAAATAAGGGTCATAGAAGCAGGCGATGACCACCGCGTCAAAGCCCTTAAGCCCGGCGTCGCGCACGACCTTGACGATGTCACCGGCGACCAGCCCTTCGTAGGCATGGTATTCGAGATGATGCTTGCAGTGGGGATTGGCAAGCGACACCACCTCGATTTCAGTGCCCGGATTGGCAATTGTCCTCAAGTGTTCGGCCACGGGCTGTACCCAGCTGTCTGTGCCGATGGGCTCGATAAAACGGATGCGCATACTGCCTGTTCCTTCGGGGCTATCATGTGAATCATACAATTATAGGAAGTATTTCTTATATTGCAAACCCGTTAAAGTATATATCGTTTGCGTCGCAACGGCACTTGTCCTCGGGGCTTTTTTATCGTCTTCCTAACACTCTCTTTACTTTGTGCGGCTACTCTGGTGTCCAGCAGCGGTTCCGGGTCAAGGCCGCAGTCGAAGCGGGGAATGGGCGGTCCTGAAGGTCGAAGGCCTCAAGGTCAAAGGTAAAGAGTTCGTTGAGAACTGCGGCCCCGCATTAACCTTTTGTTAAAAAATAAGGGCGCCAAATAGAACAGCCGGAAGAAGACCGGCCAAGGACAAGAATACGCAGACCTCTTGACGATAACGGCAAACCGTCGGCAACGGCGGGACGCAAAGCCTCCGGTCCCCGATAACAGAAAGTGGGGATAGCGGGGCTACCGAATTGAAGAAGGTGTGACGTGATAGGACTCGACGCTCGGCTTGCAGCGCGTTTGTCCGACATAAAGGCCCGCTTACACGATGATCACAATGGGGATCATAACGGGAGCTTGTCTTCGAACGAGTATCTCGGGCCCTTAGCGGATGCGAACGCTATTCCGACCGACCCCAATTTCGGTTGGCATCTTGGCGCAATCAACATTTACGGCGCGTGGGCGGACTACACCGGCGCCGGTGTGACCGTTGGCGTGATCGACGATGGCGTCAATTACAACCACACGGATCTCGACGCCAACTACAATACCGCCATTGACTGGGACGCCCGGGACAATGACGCGGACGCCAACACCACGGCGGCTGGAGATGGGCACGGCACCAAGGTCGCCGGCGTCATTGCGGCCGAAGCCAATGGCGAAGGCCCGGTGGGCGTTGCCTATAATGCCGAGATCGCGGGTTTCCGCATCGGCTATGGCTCCGCGGGCAGCATCTCCCAGATCACGACAGCGATTACCAAGGCGTGGGCGGTCAGCGATGTGGTGAACTCGAGCTGGGGCTACAGCACCGCGTTCCAGGACAATTTCAAGAACTATGGCTATTCGCAGGCGGGTCAGGCGCTCGCAGACGGTGCGATACAGGGCCGCGGCGGGCTTGGCACGGTATTCGTGTTTTCCGCCGGCAACGAGCGCTCCTCGGACGAGAACGTCAATTATCACAATTTCCAGAACAGCCCCTATACTATCGCCGTCGCCGCCACCACGTCGAGTGGCCACTATGCCTCGTTCTCCGATCCGGGCGCGGCGCTTCTGGTCGCCGCCCCCGGTTACAGCATTCAGACGCTGTCCGATAGCGGCGGCTACACGACAGCGTCCGGCACCTCATTCTCGGCGCCGATCGTGTCGGGCGTGGTCGCGCTGATGCTTGAGGCGAACCCGGACCTTGGTGCCCGGGACGTTCAGGAAATTCTCGCCTATTCGGCACAGTACAACGACGCCACGCAAAGCGACTGGCATTTCAACGGCGCCGGGGACTGGAATGGCGGCGGGCTTCACTTCAACCATAACTATGGCTTTGGCCAGGTCGATGCGACCAACGCGGTGCGGCTTGCCGAGACCTGGACCCTGCAGCACACTTTCGCCAACCAGATCACCCAGACCAAGTCGAGCGCGCCCAACGTGGCGATCCCGGACGGATCGGGCAGTGTGTCCGACACCATCCATGTCACTCAGGACATGAAGATCAACTCGGTCCAGGTCGACCTCCAGATCGACCACACCAAGATCGGCGATCTGGAGGTGGTTCTGACCTCCCCGGACGGCACCCAGGCCGTGCTTGTGAACCGCCCCGGCGGGTCCGGCAACACCGCCAACAACATCAATTTCGAGCTCACCGCCAACAACTTCTGGGGTGAGCACCCGACCGGCGACTGGACCATCACGGTCTATGACAAGGCCACCGGGGACGTGGGAACGCTCAAAAGCTGGTCGCTGATCCTCAACGGCGACGCGGTGACCAACGACAATACCTACGTCTACAACAACGACTACGCCACGGTTGCCGACGCTGCCCGCAGCACCCTTGTGGACTCGAATGGCGGTATCGACACCATCAACGCCGCGCAGATCACCAGCGACAGCTTTATCAACCTGAACGCCGGGACCACCAGCACGCTGGCCGGCACCCCGATGGTGATAGCCGCCGGTACGGTGATCGAGAACGTCTACCTCGGTGACGGCAATGACACGGTGATCGGCAACGCGGTGGACAATGTCATCCTTGGCGGCCGCGGCGACGATACCCTTGACGGCGGGGCCGGAACCGATACGGCGAAGTTCTTCGGCTCCCTCGATCATTTCAATGTGACCATCGTCAACGCGTCCACGGTCAAGGTCACCTTCACCGGCCCGGACGGCATCAACGAAGGCACCGATACCCTCAGCCATTTCGAAAAATTCGATTTCGATGGTGTGACCTATAGCTATGACCAGCTCGCCTCCATGTATGGCGGGGCGGCGCCGGTCAATACGGCGCCGGTGGTGGCTCAGGCGATTGCCGACCAGGCCACCAACGAGGACGCCCCGTTCAGTTTCCATGTGCCGGCGGGCACGTTTACCGACGCCGATGGCGATGCCCTTGCACTGACCGCGAAACTCGCGGACGGTTCCGCGCTGCCGGACTGGTTGCACTTCGACGCCGGAACCCACACCTTCTCCGGCACGCCGGTGCAGGGCGATGTCGGGGCGATCGATATCAAGGTAACGGCAGCGGACCCATCGGGTGCCGCCACCTCGGACATCTTCCAGCTGACCGTCAACAACGTCAACGAAGCGCCGGTTCTGGCCCAGGCCATTGCCGACCAGACCGCGACAGAGAACAGCGCCTTCCAGTTCGCACTGCCGGCCGGCACCTTTACCGACGAGGACGGCGATCACCTGGCCTTCGCAGCGACGCTGGCCGATGGCTCCGCGCTGCCGAGCTGGCTGCACTTCGATGGGGCCACCGGCACCTTCTCCGGCACGCCCGGAAGTACGGATGCCGGGGCCCTCGATATCAAGGTTGTCGCCAACGATCCGTCGGGGGCGACGGCGTCTGACAGCTTCCAGTTGACGGTCGACGCCACCAATTCCGCGCCGGTGGTGGCGCAGGCGATTGCC
This sequence comes from uncultured Alphaproteobacteria bacterium, assembly GCA_963746725.1. Taxonomy (GTDB): domain Bacteria; phylum Pseudomonadota; class Alphaproteobacteria; order Sphingomonadales; family Govanellaceae; genus J090. The sequence goes on from CAVVCF010000007.1 coordinate 232,735, forward strand.
GACCAGGCCACCAACGAGGACGCCCCGTTCAGTTTCCATGTGCCGGCGGGCACGTTTACCGACGCCGATGGCGATGCCCTTGCACTGACCGCGAAACTCGCGGACGGTTCCGCACTGCCGGACTGGTTGCACTTCGACGCCGGAACCCACACCTTCTCCGGCACGCCGGTGCAGGGCGATGTCGGGGCGATCGATATCAAGGTAACGGCAGCGGACCCATCGGGTGCCGCCACCTCGGACATCTTCCAGCTGACCGTCAACAACGTCAACGAAGCGCCGGTTCTGGCCCAGGCCATTGCCGACCAGACCGCGACAGAGAACAGCGCCTTCCAGTTCGCACTGCCGGCCGGCACCTTTACCGACGAGGACGGCGATCACCTGGCCTTCGCAGCGACGCTGGCCGATGGCTCCGCGCTGCCGAGCTGGCTGCACTTCGATGGGGCCACCGGCACCTTCTCCGGCACGCCCGGAAGTACGGATGCCGGGGCCCTCGATATCAAGGTTGTCGCCAACGATCCGTCGGGGGCGACGGCGTCTGACAGCTTCCAGTTGACGGTCGACGCCACCAATTCCGCGCCTGTGGTGGCGCAGGCGATTGCCGACCAGGCCACCAACGAGGACGCCCCGTTCAGTTTCCATGTGCCGGCGGGCACGTTTACCGACGCCGATGGCGATGCCCTTGCACTGACCGCGAAACTCGCGGACGGTTCCGCACTGCCGGACTGGTTGCACTTCGACGCCGGAACCCACACCTTCTCCGGCACGCCGGTGCAGGGCGATGTCGGGGCGATCGATATCAAGGTAACGGCAGCGGACCCATCGGGTGCCGCCACCTCGGACATCTTCCAGCTGACCGTCAACAACGTCAACGAAGCGCCGGTTCTGGCCCAGGCCATTGCCGACCAGACCGCGACAGAGAACAGCGCCTTCCAGTTCGCACTGCCGGCCGGCACCTTTACCGACGAGGACGGCGATCACCTGGCCTTCGCAGCGACGCTGGCCGATGGCTCCGCGCTGCCGAGCTGGCTGCACTTCGATGGGGCCACCGGCACGTTCTCCGGCACGCCCGGAAGTACGGATGCCGGGGCCCTCGATATCAAGGTTGTCGCCAACGATCCGTCGGGGGCAGCGGCGTCTGACAGCTTCCAGTTGACGGTGGGTGCCACCAATTCCGCGCCGGTGGTGGCGCAGGCGATTGCCGACCTGACGACCAACGAGGACGCCCCGTTCAGCTATACCGTACCCGCGGGCACATTCACCGACGCCGATGGCGATGCGCTTGCACTAACCGCAACTCTCTCCGACGGCTCGGCGCTGCCCGACTGGTTGCACTTCGATGCGGGAACCCACACCTTCTCCGGTACGCCGGCGCAGGGCGACGTGGGCGTAATCGATATCAAGATCTCCGCCGCGGATCCGGCCGGGGCCAAAGCTTCGGACCTGTTCCAGCTGACGGTCAACAATGTGAATGATGCGCCGGTTCTGGCGCAACCGCTTGCCGACCAGTCGGTTAATGAAGATACGGCGTTGCTGTTCGCCATACCGGCGACCGCATTCACCGACCAGGATGGCGATCATCTGGCGCTCACCGCGACGCTCGACAATGGCTCCGCGCTGCCGAGCTGGCTGCACTTCGATGGGGCCACCGGCACGTTCTCCGGCACGCCCGGCAACAGCGACGTTGGCGACATTGCGGTCAAGGTGACGGCGACCGATCCCTCCGGCGCTGCCGCATCGGACAGCTTTGCCATAACCGTGGTCAACGTTAACGACGCGCCGGTGCTTGCCGACCCCATCGCCGACCAGAGCACACCGGGAGACACGCCGTTCGTGTTTACGCTTGCAGACGGCACGTTTACCGATGTGGATAATTCGAACCTGAGCCTGACGGCGACCAAGTCTGACGGCTCCGCGCTGCCTGACTGGCTGCATTTTGACGGGGCGACCGGCACGTTCTCCGGCACACCGACCCAGGGCGATGTGGGTGGGCTCGACATCAAGGTGACGGCCGCTGACGCCGCGGGCGCCAAGGCGTCCGACGTGTTCCATCTGACGGTTGGCGCCATCAACACGGCCCCGACAGTGGCGCTTGCCCTTGCCGATCAGGCGGCGACTGAAGATGCGGCCTTCCAGTTCACCGTGCCCAATGGGACCTTTACGGACGCTGATGGTGACGCGCTGTCGCTTCACGCCACATTGGCCGATGGGTCCGCGTTGCCGAGCTGGCTCACCTTCGACCCGCATACCAACACGTTCTCCGGCACGCCGGTCAATGCCGATGTCGGGCAAATGGACATCAAGGTGACGGCCGCCGACCCGTCGGGGGCGACCACAAACGACGTGTTCCATCTGAGCGTCGCCAACGTGAACGATGCGCCCGTGGTTACGAACCCGCTCACCGATCAGACTGCCGAGACGCATAACAATTTCAGCTACGCCATTCCGGACAACAGCTTCACCGACGTGGACGCGGGCGACGTGCTGCACTTTACCGCGACCGAGGCCGACGGGTCGGCGCTGCCAAGCTGGCTCACCTTCGATGCGGCGACGCACACCTTTTCCGGCAAGCCGGCCAACGGCGACGTGGGGACCTTTGACGTCCGGGTCACCGCCACGGACCAGGCCGGGGCGAACACATCAAGCGTGTTCTCGCTCGACGTGCTGAGCTCAAACAACAAGCCCACCGTCAACTCAAGCCATGGCAATGGCGTGGCCCATGGCCTTGTGAAGCTCTCGGCCATGTTCGTCGCGAGCGACGCCGATGGTGACAGCATCACCCAGGTTGATCTCGGCAGCCAGTCGGGCGCCACCGGACACTGGACGCTCGATGGCAACGCGGTGAGCGGTGTTGTCAGTCTCAGCGACGGCGATCTCAGCCATCTCGCCTGGATGGCCGGTGACGCCGGCACGACGGAGCATGTTCAGCTCCGTGTGTTTGATGGCCAGGACTGGAGCGACTGGGCCACCAGCGATGTCACCACGCCTGCGGATCACGGCATTCAGCACAACCCCTGGGTTGGCGCCGGTGCAGGCTTCCCCGGGCTTGGCCTTTCAGCCGGTTGGTTGGCGAATGTCCTGAACAACAGCAAGATTTCGCATGCGCCAACCGTCGATCACGGGTCAAGCGCCGGGACCTCCGATCCGGGCAGCGCGGCCTCATCCGGTGGCGACGGCGGGACAAGCCAGTCGAACGTGACCCACGCCGGCTTCGGCTTTGGCTGGGGCGGGCTCGCCGCCTACGTCAACGCGGCCAAGAGCACGCCTCTCATCGACGCGCCTAATTCTACGGTCAATGTCGGGTCCAATGTGTCTTCCGGCGGCACGTCCACGCCGCCCGACTCGCCTGACCATATCCTGACCCAGTATCACCTCTGGTCCAGCTCGCTTGACCGGTTCCATTGGGGCGCGAGCGCGCTGGAGGCGCAGGACGGTGCGGTTGCCGCCGCCGCTCAGATCGATCATGGCGTGCATGCCGCCGACGCCGCGATCGCTGATCACCAGAGTGTGATTCAGGCTGTCCATACCACCGATCTGATGACCTGGATTCACGATCACTTATCCGTGGATATGATGGGGATTACACCCCCTGACAGTAGCCCCTTGTTCTGAGGCAACCATCATGTCCCGGTGAAAGGGTCGCCTGCCCCGGCGGCCCTTTCTCTTTATCCGTCGAATTATCTGTTATGATCCCCGTCGACGAAAAGAGAGGTGCTGATGATCAAACGTGTTGTCCTGTCTGTGGTTGGTGCTGCCGTCGTCATCGTTGCGGGCGGTGTTATCTTCCTGATGAGCCAGTTCAATATGCCGCTGTGGGGCACGCTGTTCGGCCGCGCCGACGTTCAGGCCGCCGCGCTCAAGGACCGGTTGCGCCTGCCGGAAGGCTTCCGCTGGACGCTGTATGCGACCGGCATCACCAATGCGCGGTTCATGGTGATGGCGGGCAATGGCGACCTGCTTCTGTCATCGCCGCGCCAGGGCATGGTCGTCCGGCTTGCAGCCGACAGGGACGGCAACGGGCAGAGCGACAAGGTTGAGACAATCCTTGACGGCCTCAACCGCCCCCAAGGCCTCGATATCCACGACGGATTTCTTTATGTGGCGGAAACCGATGCCGTCTTGCGCTTTCCCTTCGACACCGGTACCGCCACTATTACCGGTTCGGCCCAGACCGTCGTCAGTGGCCTGCCCGGTGGTGGCAACCACTGGGCCCGCACCCTTCGCTTCGGGCCCGACGGCTGGATGTATGTGGGTGTCGGCTGTCGTGCAATGTGTGCAGGGAAAAGGACCAGCGCCGTGCCACCATCATGCGCTTTCATGCTGACGGCAGCGGGGCCGAGATCTATGCGACGGGTTTGCGCAACAGCGAAGGCTTCGATTGGGCGCCATGGGATGGCCAGATGTACGCCACCGATAACGGCCGTGATCTTCTGGGCGACGATTATCCGCCGTGCGAGCTTAACCGCGTTGTCGAAGGCGGCTTCTACGGCTGGCCCTATGCCAATGGAAACAATGTGCCGGACCCGGATATGGGGCGGGGGAAGGGGGCTCTGCTTGCCAACGCGATCCCGCCGGCCCATGGTTTCGGCGCACACGTGGCACCGCTTGGCATGACGTTCCTGAACGCCAGGGGCCTGCCTGCCGATTATCAGCGCAGCGCGCTGGTGGCGCTCCACGGGTCGTGGAACCGCAGCAAGAAATCCGGCTACCGCGTGGTCAGCCTGCATTGGCGCGACGACGGGACCATTATCGAGCGCGACTTCATGACCGGGTATGAGGCGGACGAGGACGTCATCGGCCGCCCGGTGGATGTGATCCAGGGCCCGGATGGGGCGATCTATATTTCCGACGATCTCACCGGCAGCGTCTACCGCGTGACCTATGGCGGCAAGGCCGGCCACGCACCGGCGGAGGCGCTGCCTTTGCCGCTCAGCCCCCGCAAGGGCGGCGACCCGGACTATGGGCGGCGCCAGTTCGCCCAGCTTGGCTGCGCCAGCTGCCATGAGGAAAAGTCTTTACCGCCAGGCGGCACGGTCGTGGCGCTCAAAAATCTCGGCAGGAAATATGATATGGACGCGCTCGTCACCTATCTCGCCGCGCCACAACCGCCGATGCCGCTGTTTGACCTGACCGACGCCGCCCGCCGGGATCTGGCGGCCTATGTGCTGAAGCGGTACCGGTAAGGGGAAGACATTCAGCCCACTAGTCATGCCCGCGCAGGCGGGCATCCAGTAACCTTTAGGCAGAATCAAAAAAAAGTTGCTTCGTTAGAAATTTTACCATACAGTATGGTGAGGTTTGTAACGGGAGGCTATGCATATGGCTCTGGCCAAAACCAAAATTCTCCGTGAGGACTGGGAAGCTAAACCCAGACTTAAGGAACTACGGCTCGACAAAGATAAGCTTTTGATCGTTCGCGCAACAGCTGTTGGGGCGGCGGCAGAAGCGACGCCGTTTCACCCAGCCAATGCAGCGGGCACCTTTTCGTACCAGCACGGAACTTTCGCTCTTCGCTTGGAGAATGTAGGCAATCACGGTTGGGATTCCGACAGGCCTAACGGCGTTGAAGCAATAAAGAACGACGCGATCCGTGTTCGCGTTGTATTTGCGAACGTTGATGTCGCTTGCAACGATGAACACGAACCCAAGGCCCGTTCGGGCAAGGGGGCTGGGGCGCAGCGTCTGTGTGCCGGGAACGGTCTGTTTGGTGATCTCCCGCGCTATACCGATGATAGCCCCGATGATGAAGGGTGGATCACATTCTATTTGATGGTTGCTCCTGATGGCGCTGTTGAACTTAGCCGCGCCACTGTTGAGCATCACCAGTTCAAGGGATTTGTTGAGCGAATCTATCTGTCCGACGGTAGTGACCTCGGCATGGAACCTGAGGTGGGTGACGATGACGTTCCCGCTGATGAATTCGACCCACAGGTTGCGCGCAAGTAATCATGGATCATAAGTTCAATCCGAAGCGGCTCAGTCTCGCCCGGCAGAGGCGGAGGCTGACAGGAAAAGGGCTTGCCGAAGCTGCTAAATTGTCGGCAATGGCGATTTCTCGCCTTGAGAGCGGGGAAACGGAACCAGACGACGAGATGGTTGCCGCGTTGGCGTCAGCATTGAACTATCCACTAGGCTTCTTCTTTGCAGACGATCCAGACGAGCTAGACACCTCCGCTGTAAGCTTCCGTAGTCTGTCAAAGATGACCGCCAAAGAAAAAGGTGCAGCTATAGGGGCGGGGCGCTTGGGGAAAGAATTGAGCGATTGGCTTGAAAGCGAGTTCAGTCTACCAGAACCAGATCTTATTGATCTGAGCTATGAGACCAGTCCGGAGGCGGCTGCCAAAACACTGAGAACCTACTGGAGCCTTGGCGAGCGCCCGATTCCGAACATGCTTGGCCTGCTTGAGGTGAAGGGCGTTCGTGTCTTCTCGCTTTCAGAAGAAACACGCACCGTTGATGCGTTTTCATTCTGGAGAGATGAGCGCCCATTTGTATTTCTAAACAACTTCAAGAGTGCAGAGCACAGCATCTTTGACGCGGCCCATGAACTGGGTCACTTGGTTATGCATCGTCATGCTGGCACCCAGCCTGGTGAACAGCAATCGCGTGCTGCCGAGCGCGAGGCCAACGAATTTGCATCTGCCTTCCTGATGCCACCCAATCATGTTCGGTCTACCTTACCCAATTTCATTACCGTTGACGTAATACTTAAGGCAAAGACCCGCTGGAGGGTATCGGCAATGGCAATGGCGTATCATATCCACCACCGGTTGGGCCTGATGACGGATTGGCAATACAAGTCTGCCTGTATAGAGCTCAACAGACGGGGATTCCGCAAGGGCGAGCCAGGGGGAATTGAAAGAGAAACATCTGCAATCTGGCGTAAAGTGCTGGCGGCACTTTGGAGCGAGCGCACCACCAAGAGAGACATTGCTGCAAAGGTAAACCTGCCACCTGATGAGCTAGAGGCTCTGATTTGGGGGCTGGCTGGTCCAGCTGTGCGTCCTGATAGATCAGAGAAGCCGCTAAAATTGCAGATTGTATGAAGTGAACTATTATGCTTGCCGCCAGGCACAGAAGGTCGCGCAATTGCCGGGCGCGTGCGGATTGCCTGTGCTAAAGTGAGGACCGGTTCTCGCCATGCCGAGGAAGAGGGCGGGAATCCAGCACCTTAGAAAGAAACTGGATTCCCGCTTTTGCTTACGCTGCCCTTCGGGTCGCGGGAATGACGATAGAGGTCGCGGGAATGACGGCGTCTTCGGGGCCCTAACTCGCGAACGCCTTGAAGGTAATCAGCGTGAAGGTGTCTTTGATGTGGGGCAGTTTCTGGACCTTTTCGCAGACGAAATGGCCGGTGTCCTGGCCGTCCTCCAGGTTGAACTTGGCGAGCAAATCGTACTGGCCGGAGGTGGAGTAGACCTCCGAGACTTCCTCGATCGAATCGACCAGTTCCGCTGCCACCTCGTAGGACTTTCCGAGCTCGCATTTGATCATCAGGAATACGGGTCTCATCTGTCTGGTCCCTCATTTCGCCGGTTGTAGATTGAGTTGGCGCTCAGGCTACGAAGCGGCGCGGCGCACGTCCAGCGATTTTTCCGGTCCCGGCGACGATCCAAATTCTTCCTTGCAATGAAAATTACTTTAAGTATAAAATAAATTCGAATCGGATAGGAGACAGACCATGAAGATCGTGTGCGTCGGCGGCGGCCCCACAGGGCTCTACTTCGCCATTTCCATGAAGCTCAGGAATCCTGACCACGACGTGACTCTGGTCGAGCGCAACAAGCCGGACGACACCTTCGGCTGGGGCGTGGTGTTCTCCGACGAGACCATGCAGAACTTGCGCCTCAACGACCCGGTGAGCGCGGAGACCATCCTCAAGGAGTTCGTTCGCTGGGATGATATAGACGTGCACGTCAAGGGCAAGGTCATCACCTCGGGCGGTCATGGTTTTATCGGCATCGGCCGGATGCGGCTGTTGCAGATCCTGCAGGACCGGGCCAAGGAGCTTGGCGTCAAGATCGACTTCGAGACCGAGGTCGAGCCCGAGGACCTGGAGACCCGGTACCCCGACGCCGACCTGATCATTGCCTCCGACGGCATCAACAGCAAGATCCGCAACAAATACAAGGAGATTTTCGAGGCCGATATCGACGTGCGCCCCAACAAGTTTGTCTGGCTCGGCACCCACAAGCTGTTCGAAGCCTTCACCTTCATCTTCGAGAAGACCGAGCATGGCTGGCTCTGGGTTCATGCCTACAAGTTCGACAAGGATACCTCCACCTTCATTGTGGAATGTCAGCCCGACGTTTACGAGAAGTTCGGCTTTGGGAACATGTCGCAGGCAGAAAACTCGAAGCTGCTCGAGAAGATCTTCGCCAAATACCTCGACGGCAACAGCCTGATGAGCAACGCGAGCCACATTCGCGGCTCCGCCTGGCTGAGCTTCCCGCGCGTGGTGTGCGATAACTGGCGCTACAAGAATATCATCCTGATGGGCGACGCCGCCCACACCGCGCACTATTCCATCGGGTCGGGAACCAAGCTCGGCTTCGAAGACGCCATCTGCCTGGCCGAGCGGCTGGACGAGGAACCGGATTTCGACAAGGCGACCCAGAACTACAAGGACGTGCGTCACCTGGAAGTGCTCAAGCTGCAGAACTCGGCGCGCAACTCCATGGAATGGTTCGAAAATGCGCCGCGCTACCTCGACGCCATGGAGCCCGAGCAATTCACCTATTCGCTCTTGACCCGGTCCCAGCGCGTCAGCCACGACAATCTGCGGCTGCGCGACAAGGACTGGCTCGAAGGCTACGAAAACTGGTTTGCGGAGAAGGCCATCGGGCACCCGGTGCAGCAGCGCACACCGCCCATGTTCACGCCGTTCTCGTTGCGTGACATGAAGGTCGCGAACCGGGTCGTGGTCTCGCCCATGTGCATGTATTCAGCCGACGACGGTACGGTGAACGACTTTCATCTGGTCCATCTCGGCTCCCGCGCCCAGGGCGGTGCCGGGCTTGTATTTACCGAAATGACCGACGTCACCCGCGACGGGCGGATATCGCCGGGCTGCGCCGGGATCTACAAGGACGAGCACGTGGCGGCGTGGAAGCGCATCGTTGATTATGTCCATGGCCACAGCGAAGCGAAAATCGCGATGCAGCTCGGTCATGCGGGGCCCAAGGGCTCGACCAAGCTCCTGTGGGACGGCATGGACGAGCCGCTCGACGAGGGCAACTGGGAGATTATGTCGGCCTCGGCGGTGCCCTATTCCAAGATCAACCAGGTGCCCCGCGAAATGACCCGGAACGATATGGACGAGGTCACCGCGGCCTACGTCAAGGCGACCGAGCGGGCTGAGGACGCGGGCTTTGACATGGTCGAGATTTACTGCGCCCATGGTTACCTGTTGTCGTCGTTCATCACGCCGCTCCTTAACAAGCGCACCGACGAGTATGGCGGCAGCCTCGAGAACCGCATGCGCTACCCCTTGGAAGTGTTCAAGGCGGTGCGGGCGGCCTGGCCGGACGAAAAACCGATTTCGGTGCGCATCTCGGCCACCGACTGGGTCGGCGAGGATGGGGTCACGCCCGACGAGGCCGAGGATATCGCGCAGATGTTCCATGATGCCGGCGTCGATATCATCCACGTGTCCGCGGGCCAGACCACGCCCGATGCCGAGCCGGTCTATGGCCGGATGTTCCAGACGCCGTTCTCGGACGAGATCAGGAACGCGCGCAACATTCCAACCATCGCGGTCGGCAATATTTACGAAACCGACCACGTCAACAGCATCGTTGCGGCGGGCCGCGCGGATTTGTGCAGTCTCGCCCGCCCGCACCTGATGCAACCCTACTGGACTCTTGAAGCCGCGGCCCAGCAGCATTATCACAATGTGGACTGTCCCAAGCAGTACCTGTCGGGCTTTGACCAGCTCGAGAAAAACCTTGAGCGGGAGGCGCAATTGCAGGGCCTTGTTCCATGAATGAAACGGCCGGTCTTATTGGCCGACATGCAGTGATTACGGGTGGCGGTTCCGGCATCGGGGCCGCCATTGCCGACCGTCTGGCCGCGCTCGGCGCGCACGTCACCCTGATGGCGCGCAACCGCGACCGGCTGGCGGCCAAGGCCGAGAGCCTGCCCAGGGCGCAGGCCGTGGCCTGTGACATAACCGATGAAGCCAAGGTCTTCACTGCGTTCGAAGAAGCGGTCCGAACATTCGGGCCCGTCAATATTCTGGTCAACAACGCGGGGATGGCGCCCACTGCGCCTTTCCACAAGCTCACCTACAAGGACTGGCGCCAGGTTGTCGGTGTCAATCTGAACGGGACCTATCTCTGCACCCGCGCGGTGATCGGCCCTATGCGCGAAGCGGGGTGGGGCCGCATTATCAATGTGGCTAGCACGGCGGGCCTGATCGGGTATGCTTACGTATCGGCCTATACGGCCGCCAAGCACGGCGTCGTCGGGCTGACGAAAGCGCTGGCGCTGGAAACGGCCAGGAAGGGGATTACGGTGAATGCGGTCTGTCCGGGCTATACCGAGACAGAGATCGTGCGCGGGGCCATCGACACTATCATGGCCAAAACCGGGCGCAGCGCAGACGAGGCAATGGCCGAACTGACCGCCCGCAATCCTCAAGGGAGGCTGGTTCAGCCCGAAGAGGTGGCGGCTGCGGTGGCCTGGCTGTGCGCCGAGGATTCAGGCTCCATCACCGGCCAGTCCATTTCGGTCTCCGGGGGAGAGGTAATGTAATGGCGAGCAAGTTTCAGGTCGTCGATGAAAAGGTCGAGGCGGTTCCGGCGAGCAAGCAGGCGCTTCGCCTGTGGCTCCGGCTGTTGTCCTGCTCCACCATGATCGAGCATCGCATGCGTCATTTGCTCAAATCCAAATTCAACACCACCCTGCCACGGTTCGATTTCATGGCCACGCTTTACCGCTTCGACAAGGGGCTCAGCATGGGTGAGTTGTCGCACTGGCTGATGGTCTCCAACGGTAACGTGACGGGCGTTGCCGAGCGCCTTGAAAAGGAAGGCATGATCAGCCGGGTGCCGTCGCCCACCGACCGGCGCAGCCAGATCGTCACCATGACGGCCAAGGGCCGCGCCGCTTTCGAGGAATGGGCGGGGGAGCACGAACGCTGGATCACCGAGCTCTTTGGCGGACTTGGCCCCGCGGAAATGAGTGACCTGATCGACCTCCTTGCCAAGGCCAAGGATTTGGTCGCGCACAGTGAGAGTCTAGGACAGTTAGAAGGGGAAAGCTGAATGCTCGAGGAAATCTCAAACCCGGAGCATTTCTTGTGGTCGTTTGAGGACGGCATCGGCACCGTCACCATCAACCGGCCGGAACGCAAGAACCCGATTACCTTTGAATCCTACGCCGAAATGCGCGACCTGTTTCGCAAGCTCGTCTACATCGACGAGGTCAAGGCCGTGGTGGTCACCGGGGCCGGCGGCAACTTTTCCTCGGGCGGCGACGTTCACGACATCATCGGTCCGCTGACCAGGATGGATATGAAGGACTTGCTCAGGTTCACCCGCATGACCGGCGATCTGGTGAAGGCGATCCGCAACTGCCCGCAGCCGGTGGTGGCGGCGGTGGACGGCATCTGCGCCGGGGCCGGGGCCTGCGTGACTATGGCCGCCGACATCCGCTACGGCACCGCCGACGCCAAAACGGCGTTCCTGTTTACCCGGGTGGGACTTGCCGGTTGCGACATGGGCGCGTGCGCCATCCTGCCCCGGATCATCGGGCAGGGCCGCGCCTCCGAGCTGTTGTTCACCGGGCGCTTCATGAGCGCGGAAGAAGGAGAGCGTTGGGGCTGGTTCAACCGGATCGTGGAGGCGGACAAGGTCGTGGACGAGGCGCATGCCATGGCGGCCATGCTCGCCGCCGGGCCCACCTTCGCCCACGGCATCACCAAGACCGCGCTGAACCATGAATGGAACATGAGCATCGATCAGGCGATCGAGGCCGAGGCCCAGTCTCAGGCCATCTGCATGCAAACGGAAGACTTCAAACGCGCCTACCGGGCCTTTGTGGCCAAGGAAAAACCCGTGTTCGAGGGCGACTGATGGCTGACAAGAGCTTTCTCACCTGGCCGTTTTTCGAGGATCATCACCGCGACCATGCGGCGCGGCTCGACGCCTGGGCGGCCGACCGGATCGGCCCCCTGCCGCACTCCGACGACGTGGACGCTGACTGCGCCGAAATCCTCAAGCGGCTCGCCGATGGCGGCTGGCTCAAGGCTTGCGTCCCCGCGGCCTATGGCGGGCTGTTTGAGGCCCATGACGTGCGCACGCTGTGCCTGACCCGTGAGACGCTGGGGCGCTATTCGGGTCTAGCCGACTTCGTGTTCGCCATGCAGGGGCTTGGCAGCGGGCCGATCGTGCTTGCCGGGTCGGACGAGATCAAGGCGAAGTACCTGCCCGATGTGGCCGCCGGTAAGAAAGTCGCCGCCTTTGCGCTGTCTGAGCCCGAGGCCGGGTCCGATGTGGCGGCTCTTGCCACCACCGCGGAGGACAAGGGCGACCATTATGTGGTCAACGGCGAGAAAACCTGGATTTCGAACGGCGGGATCGCCGACTTTTACACGCTCTTTGTCCGCACCGGCGAAGCCGAGGGCGCGAAGGGCCTGACCGCGCTCGTTGTGGATGCCGACACGCCCGGTTTTGAGGTGGTGGAGCGCATCCCGCTGATCGCGCCCCATCCCTTGGCGCGGCTCAAATTCACCGACTGCAAGATCCCGAAATCGAACCTTCTGGGCCGGCCCGGCAAGGGTTTCAAGGTGGCGATGGCGACGCTCGATATTTTCCGCTCCACCGTGGGTGCGGCGGCGCTGGGGTTCGCCCGGCGCGCGCTCGATGAGGCGACGAACCGGGCGATGAACCGCAAGCTCTTCGGCGCGCCGATGGCGGACCTGCAACTGGTGCAGGGCAAGATCGCCGACATGGCGCTTGATGTGGACGCGAGCGCGCTTCTTGTCTACCGCGCGGCCTGGGTCAAGGACGTGTTGAAACAACGGGTGACGCGCGAAGCCTCGATGGCCAAGCTCCACGCCACCGAAGCCGCCCAGCGGGTTATCGATTCGGCGGTGCAGCTGTTCGGCGGCCACGGTGTGGTTGTCGGCAACATGGTCGAAAGCCTCTATCGGGAAATCCGGGCGCTCAGGATTTACGAAGGCGCCTCAGAGGTCCAGCAGGTGATTATCGCCCGCCAGACCCTGGCAGAAGCGTCAAAATAAGAAACCATCAGCCGCCGGAACAGTAACTATCGGGGATAGGAATGGCAGAGACAGCACAGTTTGATACATTCGTCCGGGATCACCTCCCGCCGCGTGACCAGTGGCCGGTCTTGAAATTCGACCTGCCTGAACTGCAGTATGCCGAACGGCTGAATGCGGCCGACATACTCATTGAAGAGGCGCGCAAGGCCGGTCATGGGTCGAAGACAGCCGTGATCGCTGCCGATCATACCTGGAGCTATGACGAGCTCGCCCGCGCGGTCAATCGGATCGCTCATGTGCTGGTCGATGACCTTGGAATCGTGCCCGGCAACCGGGTGCTGATCCGAGGGCCCAACAACGCCATGTTCATGGCGATCTGGCTTGCCGTCCTCAAGGCAGGCGCCGTGGCGGTGGCGACCATGCCGCTTTTGCGCGCGCCGGAGCTTAAGAAATATATTGCCAAGGCCAAAGTGGGTCTCGCACTCTGTGATCATCGCTTGCGCGATGAACTCGACAAGAGCCCAACCCGACGCGCCGGACCTGGAGCGCATTGTCTGCTATGGCAATGGCGAGCTTGAGCGCCTGATGGAGGATAAGCCCGATAAGTTTGCCCCGGTCGATACGGCGGCCACAGACGTGGCGCTGATCGGCTTTACCTCCGGCACAACGGGCGCTCCCAAAGCCACAATCCACTTCCACCGCGACGTGATGGCGATGACCGACACGGCGGCGCGCTATGTGATCCGGCCGGAGCCGGACGAGGTCTTCACCGGCTCCCCCCCATTTGCCTTTACCTTCGGCCTCGGCGCGTTACTTGTGTTCCCGATGCGGTTTTTCTGCACGACCATGCTTCTGGAACAACCCTCGCCTGACGCGGTCCTGGACGCCATCGAGGATGGCGCCACGACGCTTTTTACCGCGCCGACCATGTATCGGGTACTGATGGGCAAGTTCGCCGGCCGGGACCTGAGCAATCTGCGAAAATGCGTGTCGGCGGGCGAGCACCTGCCCCGGCCGACCTGGGAAGAGTGGTACGAGCGCACCGGAATCAAAATTATCGACGGATCTGGGCGCGACCGAGATGATTCATATGTTCATCTCCACATCGGGCGACGATATCCGCCCCGGCGCCACCGGCAAGGCAGTGCCCGGCTACGAAGCCTGCGTACTGGATGGATTACGAGCCGCTGCCGCCGGGCTCTACCGGGCTCCTGGCGGTGCGCGGGCCAACCGGGTGCCGGTACATGGCCGACGAGCGCCAGACGACATACGTGGTCAATGGCTGGAACGTCACCGGCGACACCTACCGCATGGATGAGGACGGCTACTTCTGGTATCTGGCGCGCGCCGACGACATGATCATCTCGTCGGGCTACAACATCGCGGGACCGGAAGTGGAAGAGGTGCTGATGCGCCATCCGGCGGTGCAGGAGTGCGCTGTCGTCGGCGCGCCCGACGCGGCCCGCGGCCAGGTGGTCAAGGCGTTCGTCGTGGTCAAGCCGGATGCGAAGGCGGGCGACGCGCTCGCCAGGGAATTGCAGGACTTCGTCAAGGCGGAAATTGCGCCCTACAAGTATCCCCGCGCTGTGGAATTTGCGGACGCTCTGCCCAAGACGGAAACCGGCAAAATTCAGCGCTTCAGGCTTAAGGAGCAGGAACAGGCGCGGGCCGCCGCCGCAAGTTGACAGAAAAGAACAGAGGGACCATCGGGACATGGAGTTTCTGAATCCGCCGGGCTGGCCAAGGCCCAGGGGCTATTCGAACGGCATCGCCGCGAAGGGACGGCTCGTGTTCACCGCCGGCGTAGTCGGCTGGACCAGGGACGAAGTGTTCGAGCACACTGATATGGCTGGCCAGTTCCGCCAGGCGCTCGAGAATATCGTCGCCATCCTCGCTGCCGGTGGGGCCAGGCCCGAACACGTGGTCCGTATGACCTGGTATATCACCGATAAGCGCGAGTACCTGGAAAACGCGCGGGAAATCGGCCGTATCTATCGGGAAGTCATGGGAAAGCACTTCCCCGTCATGGCCGTGGTGCAGGTGACCGCGCTGATGGAGGACGCCGCCAAGGTGGAGATCGAGACGACGGCGGTGGTACCTGATTGAGCCCGACTGCCGACGTGCCGGCCAATTATGACCTCTCCCACCAGGGGAGAGGGAAAAGTGGGGAGCGGAACCGGCCTACGTCACTGCCGTCCGTTTGGCGAACTCGGTGGCCCGCCAGGAGCCGCTGTCCATCACCTCGCCAATCATTTCCGCCGCGTCCCAGACATCGACGTAACGCTGATAGAGGGGCGTGATGGCAAAGCGCAGGATATCGGGCGCGCGGAAGTCACCGACGATGCCGTTTGCAATCAGCGCCTGCATGATCGGGTAGCCGTCATCGTGATAGAACGAGACCTGGCTGCCACGGCGTTCGTCCCGCGGGCTCGCCAGCCGGAAGCCATGATCGGCAGAGCGCGCTTCCACCTGCTCGATGAACAAATCGCCGAGCTTCAGGGACTTTGCCCGCACCGCCGTCATATCGATGTCGTCCCAGAGGTCGAGGCTGGCGTCGAGCGCGGTGAGGCCGAGGACGCCCGGCGTTCCCGTCATGTTGCGCACGATACCCGGGGCGGGGCGGAAATCGTCATCGAAGGTGAACGGGTCGGCGTGGCCGAACCAGGCGGTGATCGGCGGCGCGATCCGGTTTTGGTGGCGTTTGGCCACATAGAGAAACGCCGGTGCGCCCGGTCCGCCGTTCAGGAACTTGTAGCCGCAACCGACGGCGAGGTCGGCGTTCGCGCCATTGAGGTCGACCGGGATTGCGCCGGTGGAGTGGCTGAGGTCCCACATCATCAGCGCGCCTTTGGCCTGCACCGCGCGCGTGACGTCCGCCATATCGAAAATCTCGCCGGTTTTGTAGTGCACCTGGGTGAGGAGGACGAGCGCGGTATCCTCGTCCACTGCATCCAGCAATTTGTCCCGCTCCACCACTTCAAGCGTGACCCGATCCGGCAACAGGTCGCGAATGCCCTGAAGGATATAAAGATCGGTCGGAAAATTGCCCGGTTCGGTGATGATTTTGGTGCGCCCGGGCCTGAGTGGAAGCGCGCCCACCGCCAGTTTGAAGATGTTGATCGAGGTGGAATCGGTGGCAATCACTTCGTCCGGCTCGGCCCCGATCAGCCGGGCGATCTTTTCGCCAACGCGGTAAGGCAGCTCGACCCAGTGATCGCGGTTCCAACCCGTCACGAGGTTCTGGCCCCATTCCCGGCGCACCGCCGTGTCCATGCGCTCGGCCGTGGTTTTGGGCAGCGCGCCCAGCGAGTTGCCCACCATATAGATCATGCCCTCCGGCAGGATGAACTTCTCCCGCACGGAGGCGAGCGGGTCGGCTCTGTCGAGCGCTTCGCAGTCAGAACGGGTCAGGGTCATTTGAGGCTCCTTAAAATGGCGCGCACCGGCGCGGCGTCGAGGTCCGCAAGCTTCAAGGGCAGCGCGATCAGTTCGTAGTCTCCTTCCGGCACTTCATCAAGGACGAGGCCTTCGAGGATGGCGAGGCGATGGGCTTTTACCGCCATGTGCGCGTCCATGGTCTTGGACGTCATGGGATCCAGGGACGGCGTATCGGTGCCGATCAGCACGCCGCCCGCGCCCGCCAGCGCTTCGATCACCTCGGGCGCGATGGCGGCGAATTCATCGTCCCATGTATCGGGCGCGCGGTTATAGGTGCGCACGAGCAGGCGTTCCACGCCGCTATCGAGGGCGGCGCCGATATTCTCAAGGGTGACGACGCCTTTTGCCGCCGTCGCATCGACCGCCCGGCAGCGGCCGAGGTAGGGGGCGAGCGACACGTCGGCAATGGCCGCTCCGTCCGGGTCGTAATGCAGGGGTGCGTCGGCGTGGGCCCCGGTATGGGTGGAGAGCGTGATGCGCGCGACATTGACCGGGCACTCGGGGCCGATCTGCCAGTTGGCTTCGGTCGTAAAGGCCGTGTCGCCCGGCCACACCGGTGTTGCGGGCGAAAGCGTCGGGGATATGTCCCAGATTCTGCGCATCAAAGAGCGGTCCGCACCGACCACAACTCGGGAAAGAACTTCAGGTCGAGCGCCTTGACAAGATAATTCACGCCCGACGTGCCGCCGGTTCCGCGCTTGCGCCCGATGATCCGCTCCACGGTCTTGAGGTGGCTGAACCGCCACTGCTGAAAGTGATATTCCACGTCCACCAGCTTCTCGGCGAGCTCGTAGAGGTCCCAGTGCTTGTCGACGTGGCGGTAAATCTCGGCCCAGGCGGCCTCGACCCCGGCGCTCGCCTCATAGGGCTTCGACCAGTCGCGGTCGCGGTGAGAGGCCGGGATGTCGAATCCCCGCTTCCACAGGAGCTGCAAGGTTTCGTCGTAGAAGCTCGGCGCAGTCAGCGTGCCTTTGAGGGCGGCGTAGACCTCGGGGTTGCCGCGATGAACCTCGATCATGGCGGCGTTCTTGTTGCCCAGCATGAATTCCAGCGTGCGGTACTGGCAGGACTGAAAGCCCGAGCTTTCGCCAAGGCTGTCGCGGAACCTGAGGTAATCCGCCGGGGTCATGGTGCTCAGCACTTCCCATGCCTGAATCAGTTGGTGCTGAATGCGTGAAACCCGCGAGAGCATCTTGAAGGCCGGGCGGAGCTCATCCTTGCGCACCTGTTCGACCGCCGCCGCCAGTTCATGGAGCGAGAGTTTGAGCCATAATTCCGAGACCTGATGAATGACGATGAACAGCATCTCGTCATGCTCATCGGTCCGGGGATGCTGGGCGCCGAGAACCGCCGGCAGGCCGAGATACTGGCCATAGCTCAGCGTCTGGTCCCAGTGGATATCCTCGCCGGCCAATGAGACCGCCGCCCCTTCTTTTCTGTCTGCCGTCATGATCGCCTCTTAACGTTCAGGAGCGCCCATCCGCGCCCGTCTCGATCACCATAATACACTTGCATATTTAATGAGGAAAATTCATAATTTTCAGGAAATAGATGAGAAAATTGCATATATGATCCGGCTTGACCTACGTCATCTCGAAATGATCCAGACTATTGCCCGAACCGGTGGCGTGTCGGCGGCGGCCGAGCGGCTGGGGGTCAGCCAGTCGGCGCTCAGTCACCGTATCCGGGAGGCCGAGCGGCGGCTGGGCACGCCGCTGTTCTTTCGGGAAAATCGGCGGCTGGCGTTGACCTCCGCGGGCAAGCGGGTGCTTCAGGCGGCGGACGTGGCGCTCGGCGAGGTGGAGCAGGCCGAGCTTGAGATTGAAAAGCTCGGCCGCGGTATTCGTCACGAGGTCCGCTTCGGAGCGGCGAGCTACACCCCTTTTCACTGGCTGCCCGCGCTCTATCGTCTGCTCCTCGACCGCGAGCCCGAAATCGATCTGGAGGTGGTGCCCGAAGCCCGCGTGGAGCCGGCAACCGGGCTTGACGACAACCTTTATGACCTCACCGTGGTTTCCGGTCCGGTGGCCACGGGGCGAACCGAGGCGCGGCTTTTGCACCGCGACGAGATGGTGGCGGTGATGGCGCCGGGCCATCGCCTCGCCGGTTATGACGTCCTGACGCCGGCGCATTTTGCCGACGAGGTCTATGTTGCGCGCCATACCCTGCCCGAGCGGGGGCGGGAATATGAACTCTTTTTCCGTCGCCACGATATTCTGCCCGCGCGGGTCATTCAGGCCGGGACCGGGGAGGCGGTCGCGGCGCTGGTGGAAAGCGGGCTTGGCGTCACCATCATGCCGCGTTGGACCGCTGCGCCTTATCTGGCGGACAAGCGGCTCGTCTCCGTGTCCCTGGGTCCGGACCGGTTGCCGATCGACTGGAGCCTTATGCTGCGCCGGACGGAAGCGCCCGACAGCGCCACGTCCCGGGTGGCCATGCTTATTGAAGAGGTTACCAGAACTTAATTTTGCGCATGGCGTCGGTGGCCTCCACCAGATGGTGCACCAGCGCAGGTTCGCTTGCCGCGTGACCGGCAAGCGCGACCATTTCAAGGTGCGCTTCGGGCCACCGGGCAATGAGGTCATAGGCCGCGCGCGGCGGCGTGATCATATCGTAGCGGCCGTGAACGATAATGGCGGGGATATCCCTGATGAGCGGGATCTCCCGCAGGATCTGATCATCAAGCCTGAGGAAGCAGTTGTTGGCGAAATAATGCGCTTCAATCCGGGCGAGCGCGACCGCGTGGGCTTTGTCAAGATCTTCGAATTCGGTGGGGTCATAGGTCAGATGAAGCAGCGAGGTTTCCCACCGGCACCAGCTGAGCGCAGCCTCCATGCGCAGTTTTTCATCGGCGCCCACCAGGCGGCGATAATAGGCGCGCACCAGGTCGGAGCGTTCGGCCTCGCCGACGTACTGGGAAAAACTCTGCCATTCGTCGGGGAAGAACACGCCCGCGCCGCCGTTGAACAGCCACTCGATTTCGGTCTTGCGGCCGAGGAAAATGCTGCGCAGCACGAACGAGGCCACATGTTTCGGGTAGCGTTCCGCATAGGCAAGGGCGAGCGTACTTCCCCATGACCCGCCAAACAGGTGCCAGCGCTCGATATCGAGCGTCTCGCGCAGTTGCTCCATATCGTCCATCAGGTGCCAGATGGTATTGGCCTCGAGGTGCCCGGACGGCGTGCTCTTTCCGCACCCGCGCTGATCGAACAGGATAATCCGGTAGTGGTCGGGATCGAAATAGCGGCGGAAGTTGGGATGGGTCGCGCCGCCGGGTCCGCCATGCAGATAGAGCACCGGGGCGCCCTTGGGATTGCCCGATTCTTCGACATAAAGCTCATGGCCGTGCCCGACCACCAGACACAGGGTCCGGTAGGGTTCAATTTCGGGGTAGAGGCTGCGTTGCCGGTTAGCCATCCAGGTGAGAGCGCTCCCTTTCTCTGTCGGAGTAACGATTACCCGCCTCTCATCATGCGCCAAGGGTGCATGACAGTGACGCCGGTTGCCACAATAATCATCGTGGCCGCCTGCGTCCAGACGGCGCTATTCTTCGTCCCAGATCCGGTCAAGCGCCGCGGCAATCAGGTAGGCGGTGTTCTCGCAGGCGACGCGCACGTCCCAGTCATCGAAATGGGAGAACGCAAGCAACTCGTGAAGTGCGGCGGTTAACTGGGGGCGGGCGCCGTCTCGGCCGAGCACGCGTTCGATGACCTTTGCCGTCCTGGACCGACCCTGTCCCCAGTAAACCACCAGAAGGATATCGGCGGTGTTTGCGTTGAGGGTCAGGCGGATCCCGCGGCGTTGTGCAGGGTGGTTGGCATAGGCTTCCGCAAAACTTTCCAGTTCGTCGCGAGACGTCAGGTACATTACACTTCCCGAACCGCTTCTGCGGTTCACTCACACTGTCTCCAGACCCTTGGCTAAAGACGTGCGGTCGCCTGCGGTTGTGAAGGCGTTTGTTAAATTCCGTGGTGAGAATTTAAGGAGAGGGAGTGCGGTGATCTGACGCCGCCAAATAGGTCCGGCTCGCCGGGCCTGATCTCGGACGCCGGCTTTATCCGTCCCAATTCCTGGTTTCGCTTGCCTTCATGCGCGCCAACTGTTCGGGCGTGGCTTCGGTCTGGTATTTCGATTTCCATTCCCCGTAGGGCATGCCGTAAACGATCTCGCGGGCTTCCGCCTTGTCGAGCGCGATGCCTTTCCCGGCGGCGGCGTCCTGGTACCAGTTGGACAGGCAATTCCGGCAAAACCCGGCGAGCCCCATCAGGTCGATGTTCTGCACGTCGGTGCGGTGGCGCAGATGCGAGAGCAGCCGGCGAAACGCGGCGGCTTCGATCTCTGTGCGGGTCGCGTCATCCATTTTCGGCCTCCTCCGTCTCTGGTGTCTGTTGG
This sequence comes from uncultured Alphaproteobacteria bacterium, assembly GCA_963746725.1. Taxonomy (GTDB): domain Bacteria; phylum Pseudomonadota; class Alphaproteobacteria; order Sphingomonadales; family Govanellaceae; genus J090. Next base: position 253,790 of record CAVVCF010000007.1, read on the forward strand.
TCATCATAATAGCGCACCTCGGCCAGATGCGGCAGGGTCAGCAGTTCATTGAGGATGTCGCCGAGAAGGCTTGCCCACTGGGCAGCGCCCTGACGGCCGCCGATCAGGTCCTGGCGGACTTCTAGCGTGGTCTGGGGCAGGCCGTGGGCTGCGCCGTGGGTCGCCATGGTGTGGAACAGCTCCCGGCCCGAATAGGGCTCGTTATCGCCGGCATGGATGCCGCGCCGTCCGAAGGCATCGAGAAAGGCATGGGCGAGCCGCGGGTCCTTGTCCCAGAGAAGCCCCGCGTGCCACGGCCGGGGTTTGCCACCCATCACGGGCGTATAGCTGTGCACGGCCACAACCAGCGGCACCTGGCCCCGTGCTGTCATAGCCCCGACCTGCCGGGCGACGCTGTCATGAAACGGCGTGTAGAAATTATCGATCCGTCGCCGGCGCTCGTCCTCGTCGATGCCCTCATTGCCCGGGATCGGCACGCCGTCACTCGTCGCCGGGATCAGGCTGTCAGCGTCAGGCGTGCGATTCGGGTCGATCAACAGGCGGGAAAAGCGCGCGAGCACGGCAGGCGCGTCGAAGGCTTCCGACAATGCGCGCGTCAGCTCCGCCGCGCCGATATCCCAGGCGATATGGTCGCCGAGGCGGGCGTCATCGAGGCCCAGGTTGTCATAGGGCGCAGGGATATGATTGCTGGCATGGTCGCAAACCAGCAAAAGGCGGCCTCGGCCGTGGGGGTTTAAGGTCTCTACCGGCATTTCAACTTGCTGTCGTTCGGTTGTCTGTCATAAAAGCATGCGATAAGATCAGCGACTTCTCCTCTGGAGCCTGTCCTTCGACAAGTCTTTGTCATAACACATAATCGAGTTCTGTCATGCGCCGTCAAAGAAGTACCCGGATTGTTGCCACTCTCGGTCCCGCCAGCGCCACTCCCGAACGTATCCGCGCACTCCACAAGGCCGGGGCGGACGTCTTCCGCCTCAACATGAGCCACGGCTCCCATGAGGATGTGACCAAGCTCTATCAGGCGATCCGCGAAATGGAAAAGGAGGCAAGCTGGCCGATTGGCGTTATGGTCGATCTTCAGGGGCCCAAGCTCCGGATCGGCCGGTTCGATGGCGGCGCTGCGACGCTTAAGGAAGGGGCCTCGTTCCGGCTCGACCTTGACGCGGCGCCGGGTTCGGTGAAGCGGGTGCAATTGCCTCATCCTGAAATTATTTCGGTCCTCAAGCCCGGTTTGACGTTGCTGCTGGACGACGGGCGAATCCGCCTGACCGTTGCCGAGGTGGGCGACGACTTTGTGGAGACCACAGTCGCCGTGGGCGGCAAACTCAGCAATCACAAAGGCGTCAACGTGCCGAACGCAATCCTGCCGGTGGACGCCATGACCGGGAAAGATCGCAAGGACCTCGACTTCGCGCTGGAGCTTGGCGTGGACTGGGTGGCGCTGTCGTTTGTTCAGCGCCCCGAAGATGTGCGCGCGGTGCGGGATGTGGTGGACGGACGGGCCGGAATCGTTGCCAAGATCGAAAAGCCGGCGGCCATCGACTCCATCGACGAGATTGTCGACCTCGCCGACGCGGTGATGGTAGCGCGCGGCGACCTCGGCGTGGAGCTGCCGCTTGAAGACGTGCCGGGCCTGCAGAAGCGGATCGTGCGGCGCGCCCGGGCGGCGGGTAAGACCGTGGTGGTGGCGACCCAGATGCTCGAATCCATGATCAAGGCGCCAATCCCGACGCGCGCGGAAGTTTCCGATGTGGCGAACGCCGTCTTCGACGGGGCGGACGCCATCATGCTGTCGGGGGAATTGGCGGTCGGCGATTTCCCTGAAGAAGCGGTCAGCGTTATGGACCGGGTGGCGCGCACGGTGGAGGAAGATCCGCTTTACCTGAGCGCAGCGCACAGCGACCTGACCATTCCGGAGCCGACGACGGCCGACGCCATTTCCGCCGCCGCGCGCCAGGTGTCCGAAACTGTGAATGCGGGCGCCATCGTGACCTATACCACATCGGGGTCGACCGCGATCCGGGCGGCGCGGGAGCGGCCGAAGAAACCGGTGCTGGTGCTCACCCCCAATTTGCGCACCGCGCGTCGACTGGCGCTGACCTGGGGACTCCATTGCGTGCACACCGAGGATGCGCGATCGTTTCAGGATATGATCGACAAGGCGTGCCACTGGGCGCTCAAGACCGATATGGTCGATGTAGGCGCCCGGATTGTCATTATGGCCGGGATGCCGTTCGGGTCGCCGGGCAAGACCAATACCTTACGGATTGCCCGGGTGACAGCGCGCCACGCGAAATAACTTTTGCACCAAAAAAACCGTGTCGGGATGACACGGTTCCGGATCTCCGATTGCCGGTGTGTGACGCGCAGGGAAAAGCTCAGCCCTGGCGTGCCTTGAATCGCCGGTTCGTCTTGTTGATCACATAGGTCCGGCCTTTGCGCCGGATCACGCGGCAGTCACGATGCCGGTTTTTCAGTGATTTTAAGGAGTTAACAATTTTCATCGGTCATCTCGATCCTGGCTTGGTCACCCATCCGCCAAGGCGGGTGGCCAACGAAAAAGTTGCGCGAACATAGAAGCCCCCGCGCGCCTTGTCAACCGCGCCATAGAGCGGCTCGCCGGTTCAGGTAACCGGCTACAATTGCGGTGGAAATTATCGAAACGGTAACCAGTGCGGATGCACAATGGGGCCTGATCAAGGGCATGGCCGGGGCTCACGCCTCGAAAAGGATGTATTGCGTGAACGAGAACTGGAACCGATTGAAGCAGTTGCGGGAGCGGGTGGCTCATACGCCCGAGCGCCACGACGAGGATGGCGCCCATACTGTGCATGCCGAACCCGAGTTCGAGCTCGCGGCGACGCCGGACCCGGTTCCGGAACCGGACTCGCTGTCTGTAGACCCGGCTCCGGTTGAAGCTGAGGCCTTGCCAAAAGAGGCCGAACTGGTTGAGCCAGCGCCATCTGAACCTGCGCCAGCGCTTGCCAAGGAGCCTCCCGCAGCAAATCGCAAAACGTACGCGTTCCGTACCGATCGCGAGGGCGAGATCGGCAGCATCGTCCAGGTGACGGGCGCCGCGGCCGTCGCTGTCTGCGACCCTGCCACCATGAACTGGGCGCTCGACGATCCGGACACCCGCTTCATGTCTGCCGGGCAGATCGGCTCCATCGTCAAGATTTGCGTGCCGACGGGGTACGTGTTCGCAACCGTGCGCAAGGTCCGAGCTGCCGAAAACCGCGGCGAAGCCTCTGTCTCAGGCGATCCGGCCAGCAACAAGGTCATTGTTGACCTTGATTTCATGGGCCACCAGAGTTTTGTGGAGGACGTCAACGGTTCCTCTTTCCTGCGGGGTATTGCCGAGTTTCCGATCCCGGGCCAGAAGGTCCTGATGATCACCAGCCACGAGATGGAAAGCATCTTCGCGTCCGAAGGGGTCGACCAGATCCAGGTGGGAACTGTCTATCCCCACCATTTGACGCCGGCGATCATGCTGGCCGACCATCTGCTGTCCAAGCACTTCGCGATCCTCGGCAGCACCGGGACGGGTAAATCCTGTACTCTGGCACTGGTCCTGCATCGGCTGATCGAGAAACTGCCCTCCGGCCATATCATTTTGCTCGACCCGCATGACGAATATGGCCGGGCCTTCGGTCATCAGGCCGAGCGGTTCAACACCGATAACCTGCAGCTGCCCTATTGGCTGATGAACTTCGAAGAACATGTTGAAGTGTTCGTTGGCCGCAACGCCGAGGGCCGCGAGGTCGAGGTCGACATCCTCAAGCGTTGCTTGCTGGCGGCGCGAACCAAGGATTTGCGCAACCGCTCGCTCGCCCGGGTCACGGTGGATACCCCCGTGCCCTACAAGATTACAGACCTGACCCAGACGATTGACAACGAAATGGGCCGGCTCGAAAAGCCCGAGCGGGTGCTGCCCTACCTTCGGCTCAAGAGCAAGATCGACGAGTTGCGCAAGGATCAGCGCTACGGCTTTATGTTCTCCGGGCTTCTCTTGCACGATAACCTGGCCGACATTCTGTCCCGCCTTCTGCGCTTTCCGGTGTCGGGCAAGCCGCTGTCGATTATCGACCTTTCAGCCGTGCCCGGCGACATTGTCGACGTGGTGGTTGGGGTCCTCTGCCGTGCGGTGTTCGACTTTGCGCTATGGAGCCGTGGCGACAATGCCCGGCCCATCCTGCTGGTGTGCGAGGAAGCGCACCGCTACATCCCGGGAGACGACAAAGGCCGCAACAGTTCTGCCCGCAAGGGGATTCAACGCATCGCCAAGGAAGGCCGCAAATATGGCGTGTCCCTGGGCCTGGATATCCCAGCGCCCGGCGGACCTGTCCGAATCGGCGCTATCCCAGTGCGGCACCATCCTGGCCATGCGCATGAACAACGATCGCGACCAGACCTTTGTCGAACACGTCCTTCCCGAAGGGGCCGACGGTTTTCTGGCGGCCCTGCCGTCGCTGAAAAATCGCGAGGTGATCATTGTGGGCGAGGGCGTCAAGGCGCCGGTTCGCGCTCTGCTGGACCTGCTTCCCGAGGACCAGCGGCCGTCCAGCGACAGCCCTCATTTCTCGGCCCATTGGCAGGAAGATATCCAGAGCTCCAAAATCGTGCAGGACGTGGTCTCGGCCTGGCGCATGCGGTCGAGTTGACGACCCGCTCTTTCCGTGCATAAGCCATTTTAACTTTCATTAACGTCCCGATGCTACCCCTTGCAAATACACGGAAAACTTTCTAGGCACGACGTTAGGGGGAAAACTGGAAATGGCTAATAAAGGTGATCTCGTCGGAGGAAAACTGTTGCGCTATTTGACAATCCGCAATTCCCTTTTTGCGATCGTCGGCATTCTCGTTTCGGCTATCGTGATTTTCAGTGTCAGCTCGGCGATCGACGGCGTGAAAAAGGGCAGCGAAGCCCGCCGCGTGGTCGCCGACAATCAGATTTCAGAGGCGTTTCTCGTGGCGGCCCGTCACTGGTCCGTCGAGCGCGGCGCGATGAATACGGCGTTGAATTTTGCCGATCCCGCAGATCCCGGTGTTCCGCAAGATGATGGAGGACGCCCGGTCCAAGGCCGAAGCCGCTTATAAGCGGGGGCTCGAGGGCTTGGAACGCCCGGATTTTCCACATAAGGCGGATCTCATTGCCGAAATCAAGAAAACGCATGGCGAATACGAGAACGTAAGGAAGCAGGCGGATGCCGGCCTGACCGTCGCTGCGGACGCGCGGGCTCATCAGATCGATCGAAAATTCTATCACGCCGTAACCAATCTGATCACCGTGACCCAGCAGGCGCGGGTCATCGGCCTGAACTATGAGACCGGAACACCGATGCCACGGTTATCGCTTATCAGCAGCTCAAAACGCTTTGGGTGATGAGCGAAAATGCCGGGCAGGAATGGGCTGCGATTGGCGAGCACATGGCCGCGGCAAGCCGATTTCCTCCATGCGTCTGGAACTCCTGTCCCTATCGGGGTCCCTTGAGACGGCATGGACGACGGTCAATGGCTATGCCAATTCATCAATTGTGTCGCCTGAGCTGCAGCCCTGGTGAGACCTGTTAGAAGACATTCTTCGGCGACTTCCAGGACACCCGCGAAGCTGTCTATACCGCTGCGCAGCGTGGACGGATCCCTATCCTTTCAGCGCCGCGGAATGGATCAACCGGGCGACTGGCCGCCTCCAACTCGATCGTCAAGCTGAGCGACACTGCAAACCGGGCCGACGCAGAGCATTGCGGAAGCGCATGCGGAAGACGCAAGCATCGCCGTCATGGTCGAGGTCATCGATTCTGATCATCACTTCAATGATCAGGGCGGCGTCCTTTGGCTGGTGCCGTCCGCATCGTCCGCCCGCTGAGGACGCTCGGCGAGGTCATGACCGAACTGGCCGACGGTAATCTTGAAATCGAGGTCGCCGGCGCGGACCGCCATGACGAGATCGGTGACAATGGCCTCGGCGGTTCAGGTGTTCAAGGACAACGCAAGTGATCGATCTGCGGCTTGAAGAAGAGCAGAAGCGCACTGAACAGGAGGCCCGGCGGGCGAAGGAAGCCGAGGAACAGGCCGCGCGCCGGAGCTGAAGAAGAACAGCGCAAGCGCGAGCAGCAGCGCGAACAGGAGGAGCACGAACGCCGGCGCGAGGAAATGCTCGCGCTCGCCGACGAGTTCGAGCAATCGGTGATGCAGCTCGTCGGTTCGGTGTCGGCGTCGGCGAGCCAGATGGAGAAGCTGCCCAGGGCATGTCCCAGGTGGCGGAAAACACCAGCCGGCAGTCCTCGGTCCGTGCTCCATGGCGGCGGAGCAGGCCAGCGCCAATATCCAGATGGTGGCCAGTGCGGCGGAAGAACTGTCGGCGTCGGTCAAGGAGATCAGCGGCCAGGTTGCCCAGTCCACCGAAAACGCGCGCAGCGCGGTCTGTGAAACGGAGAGTGCAAGCGACGAAATCCAGGGGCTGGTCGCGGCCGCGCAGAAGATTGGCGACGTGATCAATCTGATCAGCGATATCGCCAGCCAGACCAACCTTCTGGCGCTCAACGCCACCATCGAGGCCGCCCGCGCCGGTGAGGCCGGCAAGGGCTTTGCGGTGGTTGCGTCCGAGGTCGAAGAATCTGGCGAGCCAGACCGCGACGGCGACCGAGGAAATTACATCGCAGGTCTCCGGCATGCAGTCGGCGACCGAATAGCGCCGTGCAGGCCATCGCCAGTATATCTGGCGTAATCAAGAAGATCGATGAGACTGCGGTCACCATCGCTGCGGCGGTCGAGGAACAGGATGCGTCCACCCACGAAATTGCCCGCAACGTGTCCGAAGTTTCCTCGGGTACGCAGGAGATGACGTGCAGTATCATCTCCATGAACGAAGGAGCAAGCAGGACCGGTAAGGCCGCGGGCGAGGTGTTGACGTCGGCGAAGGAAGTGACCCGTCAGTCGGAAAGCCTTCGCCAGCAGGTCGAAGCCTTCCTCGCCCAGATCCGCGCCGCCTGAGCGGGCGGACCACACCGAAAACAGCGAGCGGCGTCCCGTCGAGGGCGCCGCTTTCATATTTTCAGGACGCGGTGTTTCCCGCCAGTTTTTCATAGTGGCCGTCGGGGAACATGTCCTCGGCCGCCTTGAGCGCCGACGGATCGTCGGTCAGCAGGGCCTGCGGGTCGCGGCAATCCACCCATCCCAGATTGGGCCGGTGGGCCTGGTACCCGATCAGCCGCTGGAGCGATTCGGGCAGCCTTCTCGCGTTTTCGGGTGGCACCGCCAGGTACTGATTTTCCATCTGGCGGACCCATCCAAGGGCATAGCCGATGATTATGCCAACGCGCGTGGCTGCGGAACGGTTGGCGCCGCCGCCGTGCAAGGTCGCCCCCCGATAGATCAGAACCGAGCCCGGCGCCATCTCCGCGCTGACACTCTCGGGCGGGATCGCCTGCCAGTCCGGGAGCCACAAATGGCTGCCGGGAACCACGAGGGTCGCGCCATTGTCGGCGGTGAACGGTGATATCGCCCACATGCAGTTGGCCATGATCTCGAAACCGGGGTGAGGGAAGGGATAGAGGTCATCGTCGCGGTGAATGGCCTGGGGGTCCTCGCCAGGGTCAATGGCGATGGCCTGGGTCACATTGAGCTGAATACGGTCGCAGTGGGGCCCAAGCAGGCTCTCCATGGTGTCGAGGACGATCCGGTTCTCGATCAGCGCATGGAGGGCCGGCAGACGGGCGACAAGACCCGCCAGGCGCCGGGTATGGCGGCCGCAGAATGACCCGTCGCCCGGTGGCGTCGCGTCGAGTAGCGGTGACAGGGCCTCGGTCACCGCGGCAATTTCCTCGGGGGGTGCGGCGCCTTCGATGATCACGCCACCGTCGGCGCTGAGGATGTCCTGAATACGGGATTGTGGCGTGTCCGGGTTGACTGTTTTCATTGGGCTTGTCGTCTCAGAATAGGTCGTAGGAGATAAGCCTTTAGATATCAAATTTTCACGCGATGTCAACCAGCAGTTGCACGAAAAATGAAATTTACTCGTAATATATTCCCTTGTTCAATCGAAGGTCAGCACGATTTTGCCCACATGACCGGCGCTGTCGATGCGCTTGTGGGCGTCCACCACACGCTCCACCGGATAGGTGGAATCGATGACCGGTTTGACTTTCCCGGCCTCGATCAGCGGCCAGACTTTGGCCTCTAGTTCCTTGCGATGGCGGCCTTGAAAGGGATTTCCCGGGCGCGCAGCGTCGAGCCGGTAACCACCAGACGCTTCAGCATGACCGGCAGGAAATTGACTTCGGCCTTGGGCCTTGAGAACGCGATCTGCACCAGGCGGCCTTCCACGGAAAGGGAGCGGATATTGCGGTCGAGATAATCGCCGCCCACCATGTCGAGAATGACATTAACGCCCCGACCTTCGGTTCCCGCCCGATCGCCTCGGCGAAATCTTGCGACCGATAGTTGATTGCGACCGTCGCGCCAAGGTCGCGGCAACGTGACCTTTTCGTCGCTGGCCGCGGTCGCGTAGACCGTGGCGCCAAGGGCCGCAGCCAACTGGATCGCGGTGGTTCCGATTCCCGAAGTCCCGCCATGGACGAGGAAGCTCTCTCCGGGCCTGAGACGGGCGCGATCGAATACATTGGACCAGACCGTGAAAAAGGTCTCGGGGAGCGCGGCGGCCTCGGTCATGGTCAGGCCCTTGGGCACGGGCAGGCACTGGGCCGCGGGGGCCAGACAATATTCGGCATAGCCGCCACCGGCCACGAGCGCACAAACCTTATCTCGCCCACCTCTACGCCGTCCACGCCTGCGCCCGCCGCCACGACAGTACCGGCTATTTCAAGCCCCGGTGTGTCCGGCGCGCCGGAAGGCGGCGGATACTTGCCCATGCGCTGTACTACGTCGGGGCGGTTGACCCCCGCCGCGACAACCTTGATCAGCACTTCGCCTGCACCGGGGCAGGAACCGCGAGACGCGTGAGAGCCAGAACTTCGGGCCCGCCGAATTTGGTTATTGCGACTGCCCGCATCTCGTCGGTCAGGACAACCTGTCATGGTCTTCTCACTCCTTTTCTTAACAATCAAAAGTTTTGCGCGGCTGAGTTCGAGGCTACCCTTCGCGGTCATGTGAGACCAGTCCGGGAAATATCGAAGAGGAAGAGGGACATGGATGAGGAAGACGAGAAACCGCGGCGCACCGGTCCGCTCGACGAGGGGGAACGGGAGGATCTCGACAGCTTTTCCCGCAAGGACCTTGCGGAGCGGATCGAGCGCTTGAAGGCAGAGATCGCGCGGGCGGAGCAGGCGCTCAGCGCCAAGGGCAGTCTTCAAAGCGAGGCCGAGTCGCTATTCAGGCGTTGAATCCGGAAAAATCAGGCCGGTAACCTTTTCTTTACGATAAGCCATTACTCTACAACCATAGATTGGTAAAACAGGTCATGACCTCGCTTTTATTTTCTGTTTGACGCCTCCCTGTCGACTTGGGCCATATCATGAGGATATGGCCTTTCTTTTTTCGCCGAACAGAAAGGGCCGCCCATCAGGGTGGCCCTTCCGTCGTCGAGGGATGGAGACCCGTCAGGCGGCGGACTTGGATGTCGCCTCCTCCTTGCCTTCGATCACGCGCGGTTTTGTCGCGTTACCGATCTCGATCTTGCGCGGCTTCATATGCTCGGGGATCTCGCGAACGAGGTCCACATGGAGCATCCCGTTTTCAAAGCTGGCGCCGTGCACCCGGATGGTGTCGGCGAGCCGGAACCGGCGTTCGAACGCGCGCTGGGCGATGCCGCGATAGAGGAAGTTACGGCCTTCGTCTTCCTGTCGCGCGTTGCCGGAGATGGTCAGCACACCATCCTGAAGCGTGACGTCCAGGTCGCCTTCCGCAAATCCGGCGAGCGCCATGGATATCCGGTAATCGTCGTCACCGGCTTTTTCGATGTTGTAAGGGGGGTAGGCCGTGTCGGCGGACCCGTTGCCGGCCGCTGTCTTCGAACAACCGGTTGATCTGGTCGAAGCCGATGGTGGACCGCAGAAGCGGTGTCAAATCAATAGAACGCATAGGATATATCCTCCTTTGAGCGATAGTCCCGTTTCATCAATCGCCCGCCAACAAGGCCGGGCGGCGTTTACACCGGACCCGTTAACGGCGACCGGCTTGAAATTAATTTGGGTCCGGTGTTATGGATTTCAAGAGGGGGCAGAAGCCGCAACGGAATGGACTTGTTAACCGTTCGCTCTATCCTGCGGGCGAATGGAACTGCTGCCACAGGTTGTGAAAGGCCCCATGACAGAGACGTCGAACGACCACAGACGCACCCTCGTGCGCCATTCATCGAGAAGACCTATGGCGAGGCTATGGGCCTTGTCCATAGGCGGCGGCGTATCTGGAAGGGGACGGCGCGCTCTATCGCGAAGAGCTCGGCGATGCGCTACGCCCGATTACACCGCCGAATCGTGCGCCTGACCACCCGCCTGATGCAGACCGTTTCATGGCTGATGGTACAGCGCGCCGTTTAACGGTGAGATGACCGATGGAGGCTCGGAATACAAGAATGGCCCGGGTGGGCGCTGGATGTCTGCCTGGCCGAGCCGCAGGGCTCGGAAGTCTGCCGACTATATTCAGGAGATGGCGACGCAGCCGCAGCCTTTATGAACGGATCGCCCGGCTTGAGGAGCATCTTCTTGAAGACGAGGGTGATAGTCCGGTTCACAAACTGCTCAACCGCCTCGACCGCGGCTGAGGCGAGGGCTATTTCTCAAAACAGCGAAGCGTTTTTTATTTTTTCAGGCCGAAATTGCCGAAACGCTTGTTGAACTGGTCCACACGACCACCGCTCGGAACGCGCTGCGACCACCGGTCCAGGCCGGATGGGACATGGGATCGATTTCCAGCGTCATAGGTGTCGCCTTCCTGCCCCATGTGGAACGGGTCTTATAGGTCGTGCCGTCCGTCATAACCACGGTGATTGCGTGATAATCCGGGATGAATATCCTGTTTCATCTGCCTCTTACCTGCTGCGCGAAACTTCGAGGCGCCTGTATAACGGAGGGTTGGCGGCAGCGCAAGGCCGAAGACGCCAATTTTCTGGGTCCCGGCATTGTTGAATATGGCGTCGGCTGCTATACCACAGCCAGCCCCGGTTTGCGCATCAGCGCATGATGGAGTCCGCGCTCCCGCGCATGTTTCAGTTTCTGGTGAGACCGATGACCCAAAGCCGATAGCAAAACGACAAGAGGGACCGTCCACGCGCTCCGTAGGGCGGCTCAGAATGTTATGGCCGTATCTCAGGTCCTATAAGGGACGATGACCGGTGCGTTCATATCGCTCATTATAGCCGCGTCCGCGACCCTCGCGATCGGGCAGGCGATCCGGCGGCTGGTGGACATCGGTTTCTCCACCGACATGGCGAAGGTCGTGGATTTATGTTCCTCGCCCAGCTCGGCGTAGCGGCATTGCTTGCGGTGGCCACGTTCGGCCGGTTCTATTTCGTGTCCTGGCTTGGCGAGCGAGTGGTCGCCTGACCTGGTAGACGAGCGGTCATACGATCACATTATTTCGTCAGCCCCGAATTTTCGAGACCACCAAATCGGGCGAGGACACTCCCGGCTGACCACTGACACAACCTATCCAATCGGTGGTGGGTTCTTCGGTGTCGGTGGCGCTATCAGGAACGCCCTCTTGCTGATCGGCGGGCTTGCTCTTCTCATCTATACCAGCCCCGCATTGACCGCCTGGGTGGTGGTCGGCGTGCCGCCGGCTGTCATCTTCCCGGTGATTTTCTTCGGGCGTACTTTACGCCCGAAGAAAATCACCGGGGAGATGACCAGCGGCACGCCGACCACCACCCAGGCGGTCAATGCGGGGCTGGTATAGATGAGAAGAGCAAGCCCGCCGATCAGCAAGAGGGCGTTCCTGAGCGCCACCGACACAGAAGACCCCACCACCGATTGGATAAGGGTTGTGTCAGTGGTCAGCCGGGAGGTGACCTCGCCCGATTTGGTGGTCTCGAAAAATTCGGGGCTGAGCGAAATAATGTGATCGTAGACCGCTCGTCTCAGGTCGGCGACCACTCGCTCGCCAAGCCAGGACACGAAATAGAACCGGCCGAACGTGGCCACCGCAAGCAATGCCGCTACGCCGAACAGGGCGAGGAAATATAAATCCACGACCTTCGCCATGTCGGTGGAGAAACCGATGTCCACCAGCCGCCGGATCGCCTGCCCGATCGCGAGGGTCGCGGACGCGGCTATAATGAGCGATATGAACGCACCGGTCATCGTCCCCTTATAGGACCTGAGATACGGCCATAACATTCTGAGCCGCCCTACAGGAGCGCGTGGACGGTCCTTCTTTGTCGTCTTGCTATCGGCTTTGCGTGCCATCGGTCCTCACCAGAAACTGAAACATGCGCGGGAGCGCGGACTCAATCATGCGCTGATGCGCAGACTCGGGGCTGGCTGTGGTATAGCAGCCGACGCCATATTCAACAATGCCGGGACCCAGAAAAATGGCGTCTTCGGCCTTGCGCTGCCGCCAACCCTCCGTTATACAGGCGCCTCGAAGTTTCGCCGCAGCAGGTAAGAGGCAGATGAAACAGGACATACATCCCGATTATCACTCGATCAAGGTGGTGATGACCGACGGCACAACCTATGAGACTCGGTCGACATGGGGCAGCGAAGGCGACACGTTGACGCTGGAAATCGACTCCTATTCCCATCCGGCATGGACCGGTGGTCCGCAGCGCCTTCTCGATGCAGGCGGCCGCGTGGCCCAGTTCAACAAGCGGTTCGCCAATTTCGGCTTGAAAAAGTAAACACCGGCTTCGGCTGGCTATTGCAAATACGCCCTCGCCTCAGCCGCGGTCGAGGCGGTTGAGCAGTTTGTGAACCGGATTATCACCCTCGTCTTCAAGAAGATGCTCCTCAAGCCGGGCGATCCGTTCATAAAGACTGCGGCTCGCGTCCGCCATATCCTGAAAATAGTCGGGCAGAACTTCCGAGCCCTCAAGCGGCTCGGCCAGGCAGATCCCGCGCGCACCCAGGCGATTTTGTATTCGCGAGCCTCCATCGCCGACATCTCCCCGGTCAACACGGCGCGCTGGGTCATCAGCCAGGACACTACCTGCATCAGGCGGGTCGTCACGCGCAGCGATTCGGCGGTGTAGATCGGGCGTAGCGCATCGCCGAGCTCTTCGCGATAGAGCGCGCCGTCCCCTTCCAGATACGCCGCCGCCTGATGGACAAGGCCCATAGCCTCGCCATAGGTCTTCTCGATGAATGGCGCATCGAGTGTGCGTCTGTGGTCGTTCGACGTCTCTGTCATGGTGCCTTTCACAACCTGTGGCAGCAGTTCCATTCGCCCGCAGGATAGAGCGACACGGTTAACAAATCCATTCCGTTGCGGACTCTGCCCCCTCTTGAAATCCATAACACCGGACCCAAATTAATTTCAAGCCGGTCGCCGTTAACGGGTCCGGTGAAACGCCGCCCGGCCTTGTTGGCGGGCGATTGATGAAACGGGACTATCGCTCAAAGGAGGATATATCCTATGCGTTCTATTGATTTGACACCGCTTCTGCGGTCCACCATCGGCTTCGACCAGATCAACCGGTTGTTCGAGACAGCGGCCGGCAACGGGTCCGCCGACACGGCCTACCCCCCTTACAACATCGAAAAAGCCGGTGACGACGATTACCGGATATCCATGGCGCTCGCCGGATTTGCGGAAGGCGACCTGGACGTCACGCTTCAGGATGGTGTGCTGACCATCTCCGGCAACGCGCGACAGGAAGACGAAGGCCGTAACTTCCTCTATCGCGGCATCGCCCAGCGCGCGTTCGAACGCCGGTTCCGGCTCGCCGACACCATCCGGGTGCACGGCGCCAGCTTTGAAAACGGGATGCTCCATGTGGACCTCGTTCGCGAGATCCCCGAGCAGATGAAGCCGCGCAAGATCGAGATCGGTAACGCGACAAAACCGCGCGTGATCGAAGGCAAGGAGGAGGCGACATCCAAGTCCGCCGCCTGACGGGTACTCCATCCCTCGACGACGGAAGGGCCACCCTGATGGGCGGCCCTTTCTGTTCGGCGAAAAAAGAAAGGCCATATCCTCATGATATGGCCCAAGTCGACAGGGAGGCGTCAAACAGAAAATAAAAGCGAGGTCATGACCTGTTTTACCAATCTATGGTTGTAGAGTAATGGCTTATCGTAAAGAAAAGGTTACCGGCCTGATTTTTCCGGATTCAACGCCTGAATAGCGACTCGGCCTCGCTTTGAAGACTGCCCTTGGCGCTCAGCGCCTGCTCCGCCCGCGCGATCTCTGCCTTCAAGCGCTCGATCCGCTCCGCAAGGTCCTTGCGGGAAAAGCTGTCAGTATCCTCCCGTTCCACCTCGTCGAGCGGACCGGTGCGCCGCGGTTTCTCGTCTTCCTCATCCATGTCCCTCTCCTTCGATATTTTCCGGACTGGTCTCACATGACCGCGAAGGGTAGCCTCGAACTCAGCCGCGCAAAACCTTTGATTGTTAAGAAAAGGAGTGAGAAACCATGACAAGTATCCTGACCGACGAGATGCGGGCGGTCGCAATAACCAAATTCGGCGGGCCCGAAGTTCTGGCTCTCACGCGTCTCGCGGTTCCCTGCCCCGGTGCAGGCGAAGTGCTGATCAAGGTTGTCGCGGCGGGGGTCAACCGCCCCGACGTCATACAGCGCATGGGCAAGTATCCGCCGCCTTCCGGCGCGCCGGACACACCGGGGCTTGAAATAGCCGGTACTGTCGTGGCGGCGGGCGCAGGCGTGGACGGCGTAGAGGTGGGCAATAAGGTTTGTGCGCTCGTGGCCGGTGGCGGCGTGCCGAATATTGTCTGGCCCCCGCGGCCCAGTGCCTGCCCGTGCCCAAGGGCCTGACCATGACCGAGGCCGCCGCGCTCCCCGAGACCTTTTTCACGGTCTGGTCCAATGTATTCGATCGCGCCCGTCTCAGGCCCGGAGAGAACTTCCTCGTCCATGGCGGGACTTCGGGAATCGGAACCACCGCGATCCAGTTGGCTGCGGCCCTTGGCGCCACGGTCTACGCCGACCGCGGGCAGCGACGAAAAGGTCCAGCGTTGCCGCGACCTTGGCGCAACGGTCGCAATCAACTATCGGTCGCAAGATTTCGCCGAGGCGATCGTGCGGGAAACCGAAGGTCGGGGCGTTAATGTCATTCTCGACATGGTGGGCGGCGATTATCTCGACCGCAATATCCGCTCCCTTTCCGTGGAAGGCCGCCTGGTGCAGATCGCGTTTCTCAAGGGCCCCAAGGCCGAAGTCAATTTCCTGCCGGTCATGCTGAAGCGTCTGGTGGTTACCGGCTCGACGCTGCGCGCCCGGGAAATCCCTTTCAAGGCCGCCATCGCAAGGGAACTAGAGGCCAAGTCTGGCCGCTGATCGAGGCCGGAAAGTCAAACCGGTCATCGATTCCACCTATCCGGTGGAGCGTGTGGTGGACGCCCACAAGCGCATCGACAGCGCCGGTCATGTGGGCAAAATCGTGCTGACCTTCGATTGAACAAGGGAATATATTACGAGTAAATTTCATTTTTCGTGCAACTGCTGGTTGACATCGCGTGAAAAATTCGATATCTAAAGGCTTATCTCCTACGACCTATTCTGAGACGACAAGCCCAATGAAAAACAGTCAACCCGGACACGCCACAATCCCGTATTCAGGACATCCTCAGCGCCGACGGTGGCGTGATCATCGAAGGCGCCGCACCCCCCGAGGAAATTGCCGCGGTGACCGAGGCCCTGTCACCGCTACTCGACGCGACGCCACCGGGCGACGGGTCATTCTGCGGCCGCCATACCCGGCGCCTGGCGGGTCTTGTCGCCCTGTCTGCGGGCCCTCCATGCGCTGATCGAGAACCGGATCGTCCTCGACACCATGGAGAGCCTGCTTGGGCCCCACTGCGACCGTATTCAGCTCAATGTGACCCAGGCCATCGCCATTGACCCTGGCGAGGACCCCCAGGCCATTCACCGCGACGATGACCTCTATCCCTTCCCTCACCCCGGTTTCGAGATCATGGCCAACTGCATGTGGCGATATCACCGTTCACCGCCGACAATGGCGCGACCCTCGTGGTTCCCGGCAGCCATTTGTGGCTCCCGGACTGGCAGGCGATCCCGCCCGAAGAGTGTCAGCGCGGAGATGGCGCCGGGCTCGGTTCTGATCTATCGGGGGGCGACCTTGCACGGCGGCGGCGCCAACCGTTCCGCAGCCACGCGCGTTGGCATAATCATCGGCTATGCCCTTGGATGGGTCCGCCAGATGGAAAATCAGTACCTGGCGGTGCCACCCGAAAACGCGAGAAGGCTGCCCGAATCGCTCCAGCGGCTGATCGGGTACCAGGCCCACCGGCCCAATCTGGGATGGGTGGATTGCCGCGACCCGCAGGCCCTGCTGACCGACGATCCGTCGGCGCTCAAGGCGGCCGAGGACATGTTCCCCGACGGCCACTATGAAAAACTGGCGGGAAACACCGCGTCCTGAAAAATACGCAAGCGCGCCCTCGACGGACGCCGCTCGCTGTTTTCGGCGTGGTCGCCGGCTCAGGCCGCGCGGATCCTGGGCGAGGAAGGCTTCGACCTGCTGGCGAAGGCTTTCCGACTGACGGGTCACTTCCTGCGCCGACGTCAACACCTCGCCGGCGGCGTCACCGGTCTTGCTCGCTCCGTCGTTCATGGAGGTGATACTGGACGTCATCTCCTGCGTGCCCAAGGAAACTTCGGACACGTTGCGCGCAATTTCGTGGGTGGAGGCGCCTGTTCCTCGACCGCCGCGGCAATGGTGACCGCAGTCTCGTCAATCTTCTTGATTACGCCAGATATGCTGGCGATGGCCTGCACCGCGGATCGGTCGCCGACTGCATGCCGGAGACCTGCGATGTAATTTCCTCGGTCGCCGTCGCGGTCTGGCTCGCCATATTTTTAACCTCCTACGCAACCACCGCAAAGCCCTTGCCGGCCTCACCGGCGCGGGCGGCTTCGATGGTGGCGTTGAGCGCCAGAAGGTTGGTCTGGCTGGCGATATCGCTGATCAGATTGATCACGTCGCCAATCTTCTGCGCGGCCGCGACCAGCCCCTGGATTTCGTCGCTTGCACTCTCCGTTTCAC
>CAVVCF010000008.1:0-102500 GCA_963746725.1 uncultured Alphaproteobacteria bacterium
GAACAGGGAATCCAAGGGGGACCAACGGGAGCCGCATCAGACCAGGCAACTGGCCGCGGGCCTGCCGGCCATTGATGCGGTCTTTGCCGACGCCCCCTCTGAAGCGACCGAGTGCGCCCTCCTCTATACCTCCGGCAGCACCGGCAAGCCCAAGGGCTGCATGCTGTCGAACGCCTATTTCATCGTCATGGGCGAATGGTACCGCGGCCTTGGCGGTCTTTGCGCCATCCGCGACGGGAGCGAACGGCTGCTCACCCCCCTGCCGCTGGTGCATATGAACGCGCTCGCCACCTCGGCCATGTGCATGATCATGAGCGGCGGCTGCATCATCCAGCTTGACCGCTTTCACCCCCGGAGCTGGTGGAAGACGGTGGCGACAAGTGGCGCCACCATCGTCCATTACCTGGGCGTGCTGCCGGCGATTCTCCTCAACATGGAGCCCGACCCGGCGGAGCACTGGCACAGCGTGCGCTTCGGGTTCGGCGCCGGCGTCAACCCCAAGCACCACAAGCCGTTCGAGGATCGGTTCCGTTTCCCCCTGATCGAGGCATGGTCGATGACGGAGGTGGGCGGCGCCGCCGCGGTGATCGCCAACCATGAGCCCCGCCATGTGGGCACCAGCTGCTTCGGCACACCTGAGGCCACAATGGAATGGCGGCTGGTGGATGACGCCGGCCGGGATGTGGAGCCAGGCCAACCGGGCGAGCTTCTGGTCCGCCGCGCAGGGCCGGACCCGCGTTACGGTTTTTTCTCGGGCTACTTCGGCATGCCGGAAGAGACCGAGAAAGCCTGGACCGGCGGCTGGTTCCATACCGGAGATATGGTGCGCGAGGGCCAGGATGGATCGCTGCATTTCGTGGACCGCAAGAAAAGCATCGTGCGCCGCTCGGGCGAGAATATCTCGTCGCTCGAGGTCGAAGCCATACTCTCCCAGATCCCCGGTGTTGATGCCGTAGGCGTCGTGCCCGTCCCCGATGACATTCGCGGCGAAGAGGTCTTCGCCGCGCTGGTGCTGAACGCCTCGGCGAACCAGGATCAGGCCGAGGCCGAAAAGATTTTCACCCGGGCCCTTGCAAGCCTGACCTATTACAAGGCCCCGGGCTATATTGCCTTCGTGGACGCGTTGCCGCTGACGGCGTCCCAGAAACTGCAACGGGGTGAGCTCAAGACGCTTGGCACGGTCATGGTCGAGAAAGGCGAGGCCTTCGACCTGCGCGCGCTCAAAAAGCGCCCCAGGAAGGCAGTGTAGACATGGCGCAAAGTGCGGCAAATTTCGATGGCGTGGCTGTGGTCAAGCCGGTGACCGTCGAATACCAGCGCACCAGTCATCACGGCGCGCAGTGGTTCGCTGGAACGGCGCTCGCCCGTCTCCTTCGAAATATCAGAATTCCCAAAACGGACGTGGACGGCCTCGCCATGTCGTCGATGACCATGGGCCCCGACACCGCGGTTGCCATGACGTCCTATCTCGGCCTCAGCCCGCGCTGGCTTGAGCACATCCCCATGGGCGGCGCGAGCGGCGTGGTGGCGCTGCGCCGGGCGGCCCGGGCCATCCAGGCCGGTGACGCCAAGGTTGTCGCCTGCATTGCCGCCGACACCAACCAGCCGGGCGCGTTCAAGGATCTGGTCGCGAATTTTTCCACCTTCTCTATGGACGCCGTTTATCCGTATGGCGCGGCCGGGCCGAACGCTGTGTTTGCCATGATCACCCGGCACTATATGGACGAGTTCGGCGCAACCCGGGAGGATTTCGCCCGGCTGTGCATGGCGCAGCGCCAGAACGCAGCGCGCAGCCCGCTGGCGCTGTTGCGGCAACCCATGACGCTCGACGATTATATGACCGCGCGGCCGGTGGCCGAGCCGCTGCACCTCTTCGATTGCGTCATGCCGTGCGCCGGTGCGGAAGCGTTCTTCGTGATGTCCACCGACCGGGCGAAATCGCTCGGCGTCTCCCATGTGACAATCAGGGCGGTGGTCGAACGCCACAACGCCTACCCGGACGATCCGGTGCCCACCCGCGGCGGCTGGGCGATGGAGCGGGAGCGGCTTTATAACGAGGCTGGCCTTGGCCCCGAGGACATGGATTTCGTCGAGACCTATGACGATTACCCGGTGATCTCGCTGATGCAGCTTGAGGACCTGGGGTTCTGCGCCAAGGGCGAAGGGCCCGCATTCCTGCGCAACACCGATCTTACAGTGGCCGGCGACCTGCCCCACAACACATGCGGCGGGCAACTGTCCATGGGCCAGGCGGGTGCGGCGGGCGGCTACCTCGGCCTCGTTGAAGCCATCCGGCAATTGACCGGCCAGGCGAATGGAGACGCCGTCGAAGGTGCCCGGTTCGGACTGGTGTCGGGCTACGGCATGGCGATTTACGATCGTTGTCTCTGCACCGGCGCCGCCATTCTGGAAAGGGCAAGCTCATGACCGAGACAGTCCTGCCACCCAAGGCCCGCACCCCGCTCTGGCGTGACGTAACGATCGGGGCAAATGCCGGCGAGTTCCGGCTCCAGCACTGTATGGAGTGCGGGCGAGTACAGTATCCGCCGCGGGAAATTTGCAGCCGTTGCCTGTCCGACGACCTTGAATGGCAGCCTGTCGCAACGGGTGGCGTGGTCCGGAGCTACACCCGCATACACGCTACGCTCGAGCCCTGGTTCAAGGACCGCCTCCCGGTTGATGTGGCTCTTGTTGAGATGGATGCCGGGCCCGTCGTCTATGCCTTTTGCGACGCGGGCATGGAAACCGGCACAAGGGTCACGATCGAAGCCCGCATCGACGAGTCGGGCGAAGCCGTGCTTCGGGCCAAGGCAAGGAAGAGGGAAAAATCGAATGGCCAGTGACAGGATATTGACGGCCGTGGTGACCGGCGGCAGCGCCGGCATTGGCGCGGCCATCTGCAAACATCTGTTGAACGCCGGGCATAATGTGATCTCACTCGCTCGGCGCGACCCGGACTTCACCCACGAGCGGTTGACGAGCTACAATGTGGACCTCTCCGACGTGGCGGAGACCGCCGCGGTCGCCGACCAGTTGGCCTCGGACCATAAGGTCACTGCGCTCGTCCACAATGCGGGCGTGATCCGCCCGGCGCTGGTGGAGGATGTCACCACCGACGACCTTGAATTCCTCACCCATCTCCATATGGGGGCCGCGATCACGCTCCTTCAAGCGGCGCTGCCGGCGATGAAGGAAGCCAAGTTCGGCCGTGTGGTCAATATGTCGTCGCGGGCCGTGGTCGGCTTGCCGACCCGCACCGTCTATTCGGGCACCAAGGCAGCGCTGATCGCCATGACCCGGACCTGGGCGATGGAGCTTGGACCCCACGGGATCACCGTGAACGCCATCGCGCCCGGCCCCGTGGTGACCGACATGTTCACCGATGTCGTGCCCGTCGACAGCGACGCGGCCAGGCAGGCCGCACAGGCGCTGCCCATGCGGCGGCTTGGCACCGTCGACGACGTGGCCCGGGCCACGATGTTTTTCCTCGATCCCCGGAACGACTGGATTACCGGGCAGACGCTTTTTGTCTGCGGCGGGGGAAGCCTCGGGGGACTGAAGTTCGATTGAACCATCGCTAAGGAGAGCGACCATGGCACCCTACAGTGTCGACCATATCAAAGGACTGGTGGAAGACGAGCGTGTCCACCGGCACGTCTATATCGACCCCGAAATCTTCGAGTTGGAGATGGAGCGGATCTGGGGCCGCGCCTGGATCTATGTGGGCCATGAAAGCCAGGTCCCGAACGTGGGTGACTATTATATCACCAGAGTGGGAGCCGAGCCCGTCGTAATGACCCGGGGCAAAGACGGCGCGGTCCATGTGATCTATAACCGCTGCGCCCACAAGGGCGCCAAGGTGGTGGAACGCAGCTGCGGCAACGCCCAGGGCTTTCGCTGCCCCTACCATGGCTGGACCTACAAGCTCGACGGCAGCCTTCAGGGAGTGCCCGCGCGCGCGGGTTATGCCGATACCGGGTTCGACATGAAGGACCCGCAGTTCCATATGCAGAAGCTGGCCCAGGCCGAAAGCTACCGCGGCTTTGTCTTCGCGTGCGCATCAAAGGACTCGCCTGACCTCAAGACCTTCCTCGGCGACGCCGCCGCGACGCTCGACAACATGGCCGACCGGTCTCCCGAAGGCGCGCTCGAAGTGGCGGGCCCGCCGTTGCAGTATGTCCATGACTGCAACTGGAAAATGTGGGTCGAAAACCTCAACGACGCCATGCACCCGATGGTGGCGCACGGCTCGGTCGGAGACTCGGCCCGGCGCTATGCCGCCCAATTGCCCAAGGATGCGCCCTATCCGCGGGAGGCGGAGATCATCTTCCCGTTCGGCTCGTCCTACAAGTTCTTTGACGATATGGGTGTGACCACGCTCCCCTACGGCCACGGCTATATGGGCGGCGAGATGAGCATTCACACCGATTACTCCGAAATCCCCGGCTACTTCGACGCCATGGTCAAGTCCTACGGTGAGGACGGGGCGCGGAAGATCCTGTCCCAGAACCGCCACAACACAATTTTTTATCCCTCTTTCACTGCCAAGGACGCGGTGCAGGCGGTCCGCGTCGTGCGGCCGATCGCGGTCAACAAGACGATTATCGAGACCTGGCATTTCCGATTGAAGGGCGCGCCCGAGGATATGCTGAAGCGCACCATTCTCTATTCGCGGCTGATCAACTCCAACGGCTCCATGGTCGGCCCCGACGACTGGGATTGCTACGCCCGCATGCAGGAAGGACTGGCCTCCCAGTCCCAGGAGTGGGTCGACATGCGCCGCGGCCTCGGCAAGGAAGAGCACCTGGATCACAAGGAGCATTCGTTCGGCACCAGCGATCTGTCGTTCCGCAACCAGTACCGCGCCTGGCTCGACTACATGACAGAAGACGCGACGGGCGCCGCAAAAGAGGAGGCTGCGTGATGACTGCGAAAGTGGCCAAGAAAGCGGCGAGCGCCCCCGACGTGGCGGAAATCGAGGCCTTCCTTAATGACGAGGCCGACCTTCTCGACCGGGGCGAGCTCAAGGCCTGGACCGATCTTTTCACCGAAGACGGGCGCTACTGGATGCCGGCCCGGCCGGATCAGACTGACCCGGAAACCGAAATTTCGCTGTTTTATGACGACCGGCTATTGATGTCGATTCGGGCGATCAATTTCGGCCATCCGCTGTCACCGATGATGGAACATGCCGTGCGCTCCTCCCACATCATCGGCAACGTCCGCATTGCCGATTGGGACGGTGAGGTGGTCCGGGTCACCGCGACCTTCCATGCCGTGGTGCTCCAGCGCCGGGAACAGACCGTGTTCGCCGGGCGCACCGCCCACGACCTGGTGAGCGCGGGCTCATCATGGAAGATCCGTCAAAAGCGGGTCGACCTGATTAACTGCGACCTGCCGCTGAAGAATATTCTGATTTATCTGTAGATCATTATCGTCATTCCGGACGCGCCGCGGGAGCGGCGTGAGCCGGAATCCATGGTCCATGTCAGTGTTCGTGGATCCCGGATCTCACTGACGTTCGTCCGGGATGACAATAAAGGGGGCGCGCATGCCGTTACGGCAAGGAAGATGCCTCAAGCGGCGCCCTTCTCTTCTCTGTCCTTCAGCATGTCGAGCGCGACGTCGACGATCATGTCCTCCTGCCCGCCGACCATCTTGCGCCGGCCGAGCTCGACGAGGATTTCCCGCACGTCGAGGCCGTAAGTCTCGGCTGCCGTCTCGGCATGGCGCAGGAACGAGGAATAGACGCCGGCATAGCCGAGCGACAACGTCTCCCGGTCCACCCTGACCGGGCGGTCCTGCAGCGGACGGACAAGATCCTCGGCCGCGTCCATCAGGGTATAAAGATCGCAGCCATGGTTCCAGCCCTTGCGGTCGGCCGCCGCAATAAACACTTCCAGCGGCGCATTGCCCGCCCCCGCCCCCATGCCGGCAAGCGAGGCGTCGATCCGAATCGCGCCGTTCTGTACCGCCACGATGGAATTGGCGACGCCAAGCGCCAGGTTGTGATGGGCGTGCATGCCGCGCTGGGTTGTCGGTTCCAGAACCCGGTCGAACGCCTTGAGCCGCGCGGCCACGCCATCCATATCGAGCGCACCGCCTGAATCCACAACATAGACGCATTCGGCGCCGTAGGATTCCATCAGCTTGGCCTGCTCGGCGAGCTTCTCTGGCGTCACCATGTGGCTCATCATCAGGAAGC
Organism: uncultured Alphaproteobacteria bacterium; assembly: GCA_963746725.1. Classification (GTDB taxonomy): domain Bacteria; phylum Pseudomonadota; class Alphaproteobacteria; order Sphingomonadales; family Govanellaceae; genus J090. The sequence goes on from CAVVCF010000008.1 coordinate 6,206, forward strand.
CGACGGTGTCCATGCCAAGCTCCCGCGCCACCCCGATATGCTGGGCGGAGACGTCCGCCTCGGTACAGTGGGTGGCGATCCGGACCGATCGCACACCGAGATCATAGGCCCGCTTCAGGTCTTCCTTGGTGCCGATGCCAGGCAGCAAGAGCGTGGTCAGCCTGGCGTGGGTCAGAACCTCGGCCACCGCTTCGAGCCATTCCCAGTCGGTACATTTGCCGAAACCGTAGTTGAAACTGGAGCCGGTCAGGCCGTCACCGTGGGCGACTTCAATGGCGTCCACCTTCGCGTCATCGAGCGCCTTGGCGATGGCGCGCACATGATCGAGACCGTACTGGTGGCGGATCGCGTGCATGCCGTCCCTGAGCGTGACGTCCTGGATGTAAAGTTTGGTTTTGGTGGGATCGAATGTGGTCATGTTGCCTCTCCCGTCACGCCGCTTCGCGCTGATACTTGAGTTCGGCAATCCGCTCGCCGGTACCCATGGCGGCCGACGTCATGATATCGAGGTTCCCGGCATAGGCCGGCAGGTAATGGGCCGCGCCCTCCACTTCCAGGAAAACAGAGGTCTTGAGCCCGGTGAACTCTCCGTAACCCGGGATTTTCAGGGGCCGGTTGGAACCGAACCGTTCGAACTGCACCTTCTGCTTCAAGCGATAGCCCGGCACATAGGACTGCACGTCTTTGACCATGTCCTCGATGGATTTCTCGACCTCCGCCTCGTCGGCGAAGTCGGAAAGCGTGAACACGGTGTCGCGCATCAGCAAGGGCGGCTCGGCCGGGTTGAGGATAATAATCGCCTTGCCGCGCCCGGCGCCGCCGACCTTTTCGATGGCCCGCGCCGTGGTTACGGTAAATTCGTCGATGTTGGCGCGGGTGCCGGGGCCGGCCGACCTTGATGATATGGAGGCGACAATCTCGGCGTAGTGCACCCTAGCCACGCGGGACACGGCGGCCACGATGGGAATGGTCGCCTGTCCGCCGCAGGTCACCATATTGACGTTGCGCTTCTCCAAATGGTCGCCCATGTTGACCACCGGCACGGTATAGGGCCCGATCGCCGCCGGGGTCAGGTCCACCAGCGTCTTGTCAGGATAGGCTTTGAGCACCTCGTCATGATGGAAGTGCGCCTTGGCCGAGGTCGCGTCGAAGACGATCCGGATGTCCTTGAATTCGGGCATCTTCAACAGCCCCTCGATCCCCTCAAAGGTCGTCGGCACGCCCATACGCTCGGCCCGCTTGAGGCCGTCCGAGTCAGGATCGATCCCGACCATGGCCTTGCACTCGAGAATATTCGAGGTGCGCAAAATCTTGATCATCAGGTCGGTGCCGATATTACCCGACCCGATAATGGCGCACCCGACCTTTGCTGACTGTGTCATCGCTGCTGTCCTCTTGCCATCGCGGATGAAATTTGACTGCCAGTGTGTCACGGGCAACAAAATCGTCAACGCGGGCTATTGGCTTTTTTCTCATTATGTGAAATTAATGCATTATGACACCCAGGAACGCATCGGTGGTGAACGCCTTCGCAATCCTGCGCCTGATTGGCGCGCGGGGGCCTGAACTGAGCCTCGCGGATATGGCGGCGGCGCTCGACCTGTCGCCGGCTGCCGTCCACCGCCTTGTCGCCACATTGCAGGATGTGGGCGCGGTGGTCCGGCTAAAGCGCAACGCCTACAGCTTAAGCCCCGGGCTTGGCGATCTGGCGGGGGCGGTCGACGCCACCGCCGTGCTGACGGCGCTTGCCCGGGCGCCGGTGAAGCGTCTTGTTCAGGCGCTTGACGAAGTCGTGCACCTCGGCGCCTTTGACGGCGAAATGGTGACCTATCTGGTGAAAGGAACCCCGCGCAAGAAGACCATCGTGCCGACCCGGGAGGGGACGCAGCTCGAAGCCTACAGCTCCGGCGTCGGCAAGGCCTTGCTGGCTTACCTGCCCGGGGACGAGCTTGACGATTACCTGTCGAGCGCCCCCTTCATCGCGCTGACCGACCACACCATTACCGACCCCGAAGCCATGCGCGCCGCGCTCGCCCAGGCGCGTGCGCAGGGCTACGCCATGGACGAGGAGGAAGTGGTGCCGGGCCTGACCTGCCTCGCGGTCCCGATCCTCGCCCCGTCGGGCCGGGCCATCGCCTCGCTCTCGGTCTCGGGGGCGACCGCGGCGTTCACCCCGGCTTTTCACGCAAAGGCGCTCGAGGTGCTCTGGGCCGAAGCCCTTGACCTTCGGGTGACCCTGTTCGGCAAGGCGTTGATAAATCACCGGCATTAATCCGAAATTTACGTCTCCCGCCTAACACTTAGACCAGAAAAATACGCTGCACCTCAGTGCAGACGGCTTGGATTTGGGGATATCGGGGTTGAACACTCAGAAACTATATCCCGCAGTTTTATGCGTAGCCATCGTTGTGCTCGGGCTCTTGGGCTCCGGTCTGCCGGGTTTGCCATTTGCCGCGCCTGCAGCACCGGCGTGGGCCAGTTTGGTAATTCTCGGAACCAGCCTTGTGATCGCAGCCGGCGTTGGCGTCCTCCTCCACCGCACAATGGGCCGGAATTGCGCGCTCGCCGAGAAAGTCGCCGAGAAGACCCGCGAGCTTGAATCCCAGTTTGCCGAATTGCAGTTCGACCGCGCGGCGGTCGAGGATGCGGCTGCCGAGAACGTATCGCTTGCCGAAGATCTCTATATTGCGCGCGAACAAGCCGAAAACAACGCGAAGTTCCTGAATGTGGTGATGGACAATATCAGCCAGGGCATTGCCGTGTTCAGCCGGGACGGCATCCTGATCAAATGGAATGGGCAGTTGAGCGATATTCTGTCGGTTCCCGAAACCCGGCTGGCCGAGGGCATGTCCGCTGACGCCTTTAACGCTCTGATGGCGGAGATCAGTCAGTTCGCGGTCGAACCGGGCCCGAAGGTATCGGAAGCGGTGGAACGGGAATGGACGCTTGCTAACGGACGGACTTTAAGCGTTCGCCATACGGACATGCCCGGTGGCGGCTTCATCAAAACCTTCACGGACATTACCGAGCGCAAAAAGGCCGAAGACATCATTTGGGAAATGGCGCACCATGACGCCCTGACCGGCCTCGCCAATCGCGCGCGCTTCAACCAGGAAATCGAGGAGGCCGTAAAAGAGCGGCGGCGCCATGATGACCGGTTCGCACTTGCCATGATCGACCTCGACCGGTTTAAACCGGTCAACGACCGCTTTGGCCATGTGATCGGCGACAAGCTGCTGGTGGCAATTGCCAAAATCCTTAAGCGCCACGTCCGCGATAGCGACCTTGTCGCCCGCCTGGGCGGCGACGAATTTGCCATTTTGTTCCGTAAGATAGAGGCCGCGGATGTCGCCGTAAAGGTGGCTGAGCGAATTATCACTGCCATTGCGAGCCCCCTCACCCTGGACGGCCATCAAATTACCGTCGGCGCAAGCGCCGGTGTCGCGCTCTATCCCGATCATGCGCCAACGGTGCCAGCGCTGATTTCGGCAGCTGACCGGGCGCTTTATTCGGTCAAGGCCGCCGGGCGCGGCGCGGTCGCCATGTCCGGGGTGCGCTCGCTCGACAGCCGCCGCGCGGAAAGCCGAACCGCCGGTTGATCGACCTCCCCCTGCCCTGCAACGTCGTGTAGACTGCGGTCACGCGGCAACTCGCAGGATCGGAGGGAATTTACATGCAACTTGTAACACGTGTTCTAGGCCGGGGCCTGGCGGTCGGCCTGCCGATTATCCTGACACTGGCAATCCTGGTCTGGCTTCTGGAGACGATCGAGAACTGGCTTGGCCTGCCATTGCGCCTGATGATGGGCGGCCATTATATTCCGGGCCTCGGACTGGCGGTTGGGCTCGTCATCGTTGTGGTGCTCGGCATGAGTGCATCCACCTGGCTCGGGCAAAAGGCGCTGCATGCCCTCGACGCATTGTTCGAACGCCTGCCGCTCGTCAAAACCATATACAGCGCGCTCGAAGATGTGTTCAGTCTGTTCGGGCGCTCAGGTACAGAGGCTTTCGATACGACCGTGGTGGTGGAATGGGGCGGCCAGCGCTTCCTCGGCTTCGTCACCCGCGAAGACCCGACCGGTCTGCCCGAGGGCTTCATGAACCCGGGCGACGTGATCGTCTATCTGCCCATGGGCTACCAGATCGGCGGCTTCCCCATCGTGGTGCACCGCGACCAGATCACGCCGATCAACATGTCGGTGGATAGCGCGCTCAAGTTTGCGCTCACCGCCGGCGCGACCCGCGGAGAAACGGCCCGGTGATAAGAATTACCGGCACCCTTTCCATCGACCCGGACGAAATCGAGGAGAGCTTCATCCGCGCCTCCGGTCCCGGCGGGCAGAACGTCAACAAGGTGGCGAGCGCGGTGCAAATGCGCTTCGACATTCGTCACTCGCCGTCCCTGCCGCGCGCCGTGGCGATCCGTGCAGAGAGACTTGCCGGCAAGCGGCTGACCAAGGACGGCGTGATCGTCATCACCGCGGAGCGCTTCCGCAGCCAGGAGCAGAATCGGGCCGACGCGCTCGAACGACTAACCGAATTGCTCAAAAAAGCGGCAACTCCGCCGCGCCCGCGCAAGGCCACCCGACCCTCGGCCGGAGCCAAACGCCGCCGGATCGAATCCAAGAAACACCGGGCAAAAATCAAGGGAATGCGTGGGCCTGTAAGCAAGGATTAAGGGTAAGAGCCCTAAACGACACCCGCCTCGCGTAATTGGGAAACGTCGTCAGATGATCGCCCGAGCAAATCCTGCAGCACCTCGTCCGTGTGCTGACCGAGCGTCGGCGGGGGCGCGGGGCTGGTGGTGGCGGTGCCTGAATAGTTGATCGGGCAGGCGACAAGGGAGAGCGCGCCCGCATCCGGATGTTCGAATGAGCGCACCATGCCGCGGCTACGGATTTGAGGGTCACTGAGCGCTTCGATCACGTCCTAAATCGGCCCGCAGGGCACACCCTTTGCTCTCAGCGCCTCGGTCCACTCCGCCCGGGTGCGGGTGAGCAGCACCTTTGCCAGTTGCGGGATCAGCCGGTCGCGGTTCTCGACGCGCGCCGCATTGGTGGCAAAGGCGGGATCCTCTGCCAGCGCCGGCAGGTCCAACACCTCGCACAGGTTGGCAAATTGGCTGTCGTTGCCCACCGCGATGATCATTTCACCGTCGGCAACCACGAACGGCTGATAGGGCACGATGGTGGTGTGCGCGTTACCGGTACGCCGGGGGGCTGATCCGGTGGCAAGCGCCGCTGTCGCCAGATTGGCCAGCATCGCCACTTCCACGTCGAGAAGCGCGAGGTCGATATAGCGCCCCTCCCCGGTCCGCGTCCGGCCGAAGAGCGCGCCCAGAATCGCCGAACTGGCGTACATGCCGGTAAACAGATCCGCCACCGCCACGCCGACGCGGGTCGGAGCGGAGCCCGGCTCACCCTCCGCCGGGCCGGTGACGCTCATCAGCCCGCCCATGGCCTGCACTACCAGGTCATAGCCCGGCAGGGTCCTGAGGTCGCCGGTCTGGCCAAAGCCGGTGATGGAGCAATAGACGATATCGGGCCTGACCGCCTTCACCGACGCATAGTCGAGCCCGTAGACCTTGAGCCCGCCGACCTTGAAGTTCTCCACGAACACGTCGCACTTGCGCGCGAGCGACAGGAGCAGGTCGCGGCCTTGCGCCGACCGTATATCCACGGTCACCGACTTCTTGCCCCGGTTGGCCGAGAGGTAGTAGGTAGCAAGAGCGTCTGCACCATCGCGTGCCGGCGCCACAAAAGGCGGACCCCAGCGCCGGGTGTCGTCGCCGCGCCCCGGCTGTTCGATCTTGATCACCTCCGCGCCGAGATCGGCCAAGAGCTGGGTCGCCCACGGACCGGCGAGCACACGGGAGAGGTCGAGAACCCGGATGCCCTTCAAGAGATCCGGGGCGGGCGCAGACATGATCAGAAGAACGCCTGCAGCCCGGTCTGGGCGCGGCCCAGGATCAGTGCATGCACGTCGTGGGTGCCTTCGTAGGTATTCACCGTTTCCAGATTCTGAGCGTGGCGCATGACCTGGAACTCCTCCGATATGCCGTTGCCGCCGTGCATGTCACGGGCGAGCCGGGCAACGTCGAGCGCCTTGCCGCAGTTGTTGCGCTTGATCAGGCTGATCATCTCCGGCGCGGCCTTGGCCTCATCGAGCAAGCGACCAACCCGAAGCGCGGCCTGAAGACCGAGCGTAATCTCGGTCTGCATGTCGGCGAGCTTCTTCTGGAAAAGCTGGGTCTGGGCGAGCGGCCGCTTGAACTGATGGCGGTCGAGGCCGTACTGGCGCGCCGCATGCCAGCAGAACTCCGCCGCCCCCATCGCGCCCCAGGCGATGCCGTAGCGCGCGCGGTTGAGGCAGCCGAACGGGCCTTTCAGCCCTTCCACATTCGGCAACAGCGCGTCCTCGCCCACTTCGACGCCGTCCATCACAATTTCGCCGGTGATCGAGGCGCGGAGCGAAAGCTTGCCCTGGATCTTCGGTGCCGAAAGGCCCTTCATGCCCTTCTCCAGCACAAAGCCGCGGATCTTGCCGCCATGGGCCGCCGACTTGGCCCAGACCACGAACACGTCGGCGATCGGGCTGTTCGAGATCCACATCTTGGACCCGGTCAGGCGATAGCCGCCGTCGGTCTTTTCCGCCCGGGTCTTCATGCCGCCGGGGTCGGAGCCCGCATCAGGCTCGGTCAGGCCAAAGCAGCCGATCCATTCGCCCGACGCCAGCTTGGGCAGATATTTTTTGCGCTGGTCTTCCGAGCCGTAGGCATAGATCGGGTACATCACCAGGCTCGACTGCACCGACATCATGGAGCGGTAGCCCGAATCCACCCGCTCGATCTCGCGGGCGACCAGGCCGTAGGTCACATAGCCCGCGCCGATCCCGCCATATTCCTCGGGCACGGTCACGCCAAGGAGGCCCATCGCCCCCATCTCGCGGAAGATCCCCGGGTCGGTCACCTCGTCGCGGTAGGCTTCGATCACACGGGGTTGCAGTTTTTCCTGCGCGTAATCGCGCGCGGCGTCCCGCATCATGCGCTCGTCTTCATTGAGCTGATCGTCAAGGAGCAGCGGATCATCCCATACGAAAGCGCCGAGATCCGGCTTGTCCTTGGCCTTAAGAACTGGCGTTTCTATATTCATGATTGTAATCCTTCAGTCTGGTGCCCGATTTTCGGCGATATCCCTCACAGCCCTTAAAATCTGGTTTCCTTTGACATAAAACGGGCGACGGCGTAAACCGAATTTCATTCACATATTGATGCATAAACGGAATGAACATGGTTGCGCCACGCCGCTTTCTGCCCTCGATCAGCCTGCTCACAGCCTTTGAAGCGGCGGCGCGGACGGAAAACTTCACCGCCGCGGCCGAGGAGCTGTCGCTCACCCAGGGCGCGGTCAGCCGCCAGATCCAGGCGCTTGAGGACCAGCTCGGGGTGCCGCTGTTTCGGCGAGAGCGTAAACGCGTCTACCTTACCGCAGCAGGGCATGCCTATGCACGGGATATCCGCGAGGCCTTGAAACTGATCGCGCGGGCCTCACTGACCGTCCAGGCCAACCCCGAAGGCGGCACGCTCAACCTTGCCATCCTGCCCACTTTCGGCACCCGCTGGCTGGCCCCGCGGTTGAATGACTTTCTTGCCAAAAACCCGGGCGTTTCCGTCAATCTCAGCACCCGGATCCTCCCGTTCGACCTTGCTGCGGAGCATTTTGACGCCGCCATCCAGTACGGTCCCGGTACCGCCGCCAACACCGATAGTATCAAACTTCTGGAAGAAGCGCTGCTTCCGGTGGCGGCCCCCGATCTCAAGGAACGGCTCAATGTGCACACCCCCGCGGACGTGGCCAAGGCCCCGCTCCTTCATATCGAGACCCGTCCCAAGGCCTGGCAGCTGTGGCTCAAAGAGCAGGGCATATCGGCCACGCCGGGCGGGGGTATGCTGTTCGATCAGTTTTCGACCATTGCCCAGGCCGCCGTCCATGGCGTCGGCTTTGCGCTTCTGCCCGGCTTCCTGATCGAGCGGGAATTGAAGGAAGGCCGGCTCGTGGTCGCCTTTGATCGCCCCTTGTATGGAATCGGCGGGTATTACCTGGCATGGCCGCGCGACAAGAGCGACTACCCGCCGCTAGTCCGCTTCAGGGACTGGATCACCCAGGAAATCGCGGTCTGGAACCGGAGCCGGGAGGCCGATCCGGTCGAAGGATGATTCGGCTCCGGAACAGCGTATAATAATCTGGAGAGTCGAACCCTTTGGAACGGACGAAAACCAATGACTATGTTTCAGGACCGCACCGACGCCGGCCGCCAGCTTGCCGCTGCGCTTAAGAAATATGAAAAGGACGATGTGGTGGTGCTCGCCCTGCCACGCGGCGGACTGCCGGTGGCGCTCGAAGTGGCGCGCGCGCTCAAGGCGCCGCTCGACCTGGTGATGGTGCGCAAGGTGGGCGTCCCGTACCAGCCGGAGCTTGCCATGGGCGCGGTGGCCGATGGCCCCCACCCGGAACGGGTGATCAATCATGACGTTTTGTCCATGGCCGGGATTTCGGAAGACGAGTTCGACCGCGAAGCCGAGCGTGAGCTTGCCGAGATTGACCGGCGTCGCCGGGCCTACCTGGGCGATAGCGAGCGCGTGGACGTGAGCGGCAAAACCGCAATCATCATCGACGACGGGATCGCCACCGGCGCCACCGTCCGGGCGGCGCTCGGGTCCGTCCGCAACGCGGGCGCGGCGCGTGCGATCGTCGCCGTGCCGGTGGCCCCGCCCGACGCCGTGGCTTTCCTCAAGAGCCACGCCGACGAGGTGGTCTGCCTCGACCAGCCGCCCTTTTTCGGGGCGATCAGCCGGTTCTATGGCGATTTCAGCCAGCTTAGCGATGACGACGTGATCCGTATCATGGAAGAAGCGAAGGCCATCGCCGGAAAAGCTTAGGGTGACTTCCTTTCAATGGCTTCCATATCCCCGTCGCTGAAGCCGAAATGGTGGCCGATTTCGTGAATGGTCACGTGGCGCACCACGTCCTCAAGGATCTCCCCCGTGGCGCGGGCATAGGTGAGGATCGGCTGGCGATAAAGAAACACCATGTCGGGCTCCCGCGCCACATCGTAAACCGACCGCCGGTCCATGCTGACGCCGCGATAAAGGCCGAGGAGCCGGAACGGATCGCTTATCTTGAGGGACTGTAACGTCTCCGGATCGGCAAAATCATGGATCATCACCACGACGTCCGCACATGCCGACCGCAGGGGCTCCGGCAGTCCCGCGATGGTCTCCTGCGCCGTTCGCTGGAACAGGGCATCAATGTCGTGAGGATCCAGGGGCATCATGGAACTTCAATGTCACAAGACTTTGTATTTATTCTATCAGGCATCTTCGATAGGGTAATGGGAAACTCACGGAGAGGACAGGTAGAGAGTGCGAATGGCTATTCCGAAGAAGCGATTGATCGGTCTCATTATAGTCGTCACGCTGGCTGCCGCCGGCGGGTACGTCGCCTATGACTACTGGAAACAGAACCATTCGTCGCCAGGCGATATCGTCCTTTACGGCAATATCGATATTCGCGAGGCGGATCTTGCCTTCAATGTCGCCGGCCGGATCGACAAGATGCTGGTCGAAGAGGGCGCCGTGGTCGAAAAGGGCACCGTTCTGGCCACGTTGGAGCCCGATACCTACCAGGCCGAGGTCGACGCCGCCAAGGCGCGCCTTAATGCCCAAAACGCTGTCCTCGACAGGCTCCTTGCCGGCAGCCGGCCCGAGGAGATCAAAGAGGCCCGCGCCAATGTCCAGGCCGTAGAGTCCGACCTGGAAGACGCCAAAACAAACCTTCAACGAACGGAGAAACTGGCGACGAACCAGGTCTCTTCGGTGCAGAAGCTCGACCTGGACCGGTCCCGCGTCAAAGGCCTGGAAGCGCAGTTAAAGGCCGCCCAGCAAAGGCTGGCGCTGGCCATTCAGGGCCCGCGCAAGGAAGACATCGCTCAGGCCAGAGCGGTCCTGCAAGCGGACCAGGCGGATCTGGCGCTCGCCGAGCGGCGCCTCGGCTACACCAGGCTCGTGGCCAAAGATCACGGGATAATCAAGACCCGGATCACCGAACCGGGCGCCGTGGTGCTCCCCCAGTCACCGGTCTATACCATTGCGCTGACCGACCCGGTGTGGGTCCGCACCTACGTTTCCGAGCCGGATCTGGGCCGGGTCCACCCCGGCATGAAGGCGGAGGTCGTGACCAATTCCGCGCCCGGCAACGCCTATGAAGGGTGGGTCGGCTTCATATCGCCGGTTGCCGAGTTCACGCCGAAATCCGTCGAAACGCGTGAGGTTCGCACCAGCCTTGTCTATCGGTTGCGGGTCTACGTCAAAAACCCGGATAACCGCCTGCGCCAGGGAATGCCCGCCACGGTACGTCTGAAACCGGAGCCCGGCGGCGGAAAAGCCGGTGAGCCGGCAGCGCAGTGAGGCACCGCATCAATGTCGTCCCCCGTTATTGAACTGCGAGACGTCGCTAAGCGGTTCATCGATGGACAACGGACAATCACGGCCATTGACGGGCTGTCCGCCGACATAGGGTCCGGGCGGATTACCGGGCTGGTCGGTCCCGACGGGGCCGGCAAAACAACCTTGATGCGGCTCCTGACCGGCCTCCACAACGCGGATTCGGGCGCAATCCGCGTCCTCGGGATGGATGCCCGCACACAAGCCCAGCAGATCCAGGCAAACGTCGGCTATATGCCGCAACGCTTCGGGCTCTATGAAGACTTGAGCGTCTCCGAGAACCTCGGGCTTTACGCCGACCTTCAGGGCCTGGCAGGCGCAGACCGCGCCAGCCGGTTCGACCGCCTGATGAGCTTCACCGGCCTCGGGCCGTTCCGAAAAAGGCTGGCCGGACGTCTTTCGGGCGGCATGAAACAAAAGCTCGGCCTTGCCTGCACACTGGTCCGGCCGCCCCGGCTTCTGCTGCTCGACGAGCCCAGCGTCGGCGTCGATCCGGTATCGCGACGCGAACTGTGGGAGATGGTGCAGACGCTGATCGGCGAAGGCATCAGCGTGCTGTGGTCGACGGCCTATCTGGACGAGGCCGAACGCTGCGACGACGTTCTCCTTTTGAACGATGGGCAACTGTTGGCCTCGGGTCCTCCCGGACCTTTAGCGAGCGCGTCAAGGGACGGACATTCGTGGTGAAGGTCGCCAACGCGAACCGGCGGGAGGTGCTCCGTCAAATTCGTGATTTGCCCCATGTCGTCGACGCCATCGTCAAGGGCCATGACCTGCACGTGCTGCTTTCCGAGGGCGTCGATTCGGAATACTTATCACGTTTTTGCAGTCATTTGGATGGCGTCTCTCTTAAAGTAGATGAGGTCGATCCGATATTCGAAGACGCGTTCATCGACCTCTTGAAAGGGCAGATCTCAGGCGCTGAAACCCGGACCGCGGAGCCGTCATCGGACGCGGTGTCGGCGGACATGCGAAGGCCCGATGAGCAACAGAACAACAATGGCGAAGCCGTCATCGAAGTCGCCAACCTTGTGCGGAAGTTCGGTGATTTCACGGCGGTCGACCACGTCAGCTTCAAGGTTGAGCGCGGTGAAATTTTCGGTCTTCTGGGGCCGAACGGGGCGGGCAAGTCCACCACCTTCAAGATGTTGTGCGGCCTGCTGCCGCCAACCGATGGCAAGGCGCTTGTGCTGGGTATCGATCTGCGCCGGGCGGCGGCCGTCGCGCGCAGCCGTATCGGGTACATGGCCCAGAAATTCTCGCTCTACGGAAACATGAGCGTGCTGCAGAACCTGCAGTTCTTCGCCAGCGCCTACGGACTGGCCGGGCAGACGCAGCAGCGCAAGATTGACGAGAACCTGGCCGGGTTCGGGCTCGAGCCTTACGCCGACGCGATCAGCGAAACCCTGCCGCTCGGCTACAAGCAGCGCCTCGCGCTCGCCTGCGCGATCATGCACGCGCCGGGCGTCCTGTTTCTCGACGAGCCGACCTCCGGCGTGGACCCTCTTGTCCGGCGGGAATTCTGGACCAGGATCAATGCCATGGCGGCCGCCGGCGTGACCGTGATGGTGACCACGCATTTCATGGAAGAGGCGGAATATTGCGACCGCATCGGGATTATCTACCGGGGCCGCCTGGTGGCCACCGGCACGCCAAAAAAACTCAGGGACGACGCCCGCACGGACGACCTTGCCAACCCGACACTCGAAGACGCCTTCGTCGATCTGATTGAACACTATGACCGGGAGCATCCGCAATGACCGGCCCCTCGCGCATGCGGCTGTTCGGGCTAATCCGCAAGGAAACCTTCCAGATCCTGCGCGATCCCGAGCAGCATTTCCATCGCCTTTGTGCTTCCGGCGATCCTCCTCCTGCTGTTTGGCTATGGCGTCTCGTTGGATGCCAAGCATGTCCCGGTGGCGCTGGTGATCGAAAACCCGACGACCGAGACCTCGAGCTTCGCTGTCTCGCTGATCAATTCGCCTTATCTTGCCCCCACGGTCGTGCGCGACCGCAACACCGCTGAAAAATTGCTGATCGCGGGCGACACCAACGCGATCGTTGTGCTGCGCAGCGATTTCGCGCGGCGGATCTGGTCGCCCGACGGCGCGCCTATCCAGGTTATCGTCAACGGGACCGATGCCAACACCGCCCGCATCATCGAGGGCTACCTGCAAGGCGTATGGCAAAAATGGCTGGAACAGTATGCGTTCGATAGGGGCCAGCATCTGACCCCGCCTGTGGTCACCGAGCAGCGGGTCTGGTTCAATCCGGACGTGCGCAGCCGCAATTTCCTGGTGCCCGGGCTGATCGCCATCATCATGACGCTGATCGGAACGCTGCTGACGGCGATGGTCGTCGCGCGCGAGTGGGAGCGCGGCACCATGGAAGCGCTTATGGTCACGCCGGTGCGGATCAGTGAAATCCTGCTTGGCAAGCTGATCCCCTATTTCCTGTTGGGCATGGGCGGAATGGCGCTGTCGACGGCGATGGCAGTGTGGGTCTTTGCCGTGCCGTTCCGGGGCTCTCTCATCGTCCTCTTTGTGGTGTCGGCCCTGTTTATGCTGGTCGCTCTGGGCATGGGACTGCTGATCTCGACGGTCGCGCGAAGCCAGTTCGTCGCCGGCCAGGTGGCGATCATCGTCGCGTTCCTGCCCGCCTTTATCCTGTCCGGGTTCATTTTCGACATCACCAGCATGCCGACCGTCGTACAGTGGCTGACCCAGATCATCCCCGCCCGCCATTTCGTCTCGGCGCTGCAAACGCTGTTCCTGGCGGGCACGGTGTGGCCCATCATCGTCTCGAACGGCGCTGCGCTTGTGGTGATGGCGGTCTTCTTCCTCGGGCTGACCCGGCGCAATACGCGCAAGTCGCTGGAATAGGAGAACCTGCCGTGTGGGGCCGCATTCGCGCACTGATCGCCAAGGAATTCCTGGCCGTCTGGAAAGACAAAAGGAGCCGGACCGTGATTATCGTTCCGCCCCTTCTTCAGCTTCTGGTCTTCGGCTATGCGGCAACGTTCGACGTGAACCACATCGCAACCGCGATCTATAACGAGGATTCGGGGCTCGCGGCGCGCGATCTCATCGCCCGGTTCGAGGGCTCCCCGTCCTTCAAGGTCATCGCCCACCTGTCGCGGGAGGCGTCAATCCGGGACGAGCTGGACACCAAGAAGGCGAGCCTTGTCATTCACATCGATCAGACCTTCACCCGCAACCTCATGGCCCACCGCCCGGCCCGGGTGCAACTCATCGTCGATGGCCGGGAATCCAATACCGCCTTGATCATCCTCGGCTACGCAAACCGCATTGTCGCCGAATTCAACGATGAATGGCTCAAGGCCAGGGACGAAGCCATGCCGCCGGCGCGCCTCGTGATGCGGGCGTGGTTTAACCCGAACCTGGAAAGCCAATGGTTCATCGTGCCCGGAATCATCGCTCTGCTGACAATGGTGGTGACCATGGTCGTAACCGCGCTGACCGTTGCGCGGGAGCGGGAAGTCGGGACTTTCGAACAGCTTCTGGTGACGCCCTTCCGGCCGTTCGAAATCCTGATTGGCAAATCGGTGCCCGCCCTGGTTATAGGACTGGCGGAAGGGACCGTGATTATAGCTGTCGCCGTTCTGTGGTTTGGCATCCCTTTGCGCGGCGACTTGTTCCTGCTTTATGCCGGACTTTTCCTTTACCTCCTCGCTGTGGTTGGCATTGGATTGATGGTCTCGTCCATATCCAGGACCCAGCAACAGGCCATTCTCGGCGCTTTCCTGTTCGTTGTGCCCGCCGTCATTCTCTCAGGCTTCGCGACACCGATCGCCAACATGCCGCCGGTCATCCAGGACCTGACCCTCGCCAACCCCATGCGTTATTTCCTGGTTATCGTGAGAGGGACGTTCCTTGAGGGACTGCCTGGCGCGCTCATCTATGACCAGCTATGGCCCATGGCGCTGATCGCGATGGTGTCGCTCGCCGGTGCGGCCTGGATGTTCCGCCACCGCCTGTCGTAAGCGCGGCGGTTTTGAGAGAAATTCCGTTCCCTTGAGTGTGCATTGAAGCTATCATCAGGCCATGAAGTTTGCCCCTTACACCTCCGCCAGCGAGGCTCTGGTGCGGGAGCGGCTTATTGCGTTTGCATTGAGTGCGCCTCCGGAATCCGCGCGGGCCTCATTGGTTACTGCTCCTGCGGGGTATGGGAAGACCACGCTGCTTTGCCAACTCCGGGAGGAATTGGCGCGTCAGGGTATGCGCACCGCCTGGCTGAACTGTACCGCCGAAGACTGCGGCGCGGACGTTTTTATCGCCAATCTGAACAGCGCCTTTCACACCGCCGGCCTAACGGACAGCGTCACCGATTACGGTGTTGCCGACCTCGCCCGGACATTGTCCGAAAAGAAGCCTGCGGCGCTGCTGATTGATGAATATGAAAATGCGTCATCCGAGAGCTCGGACAATGTGCTTGGACAATTGATCCGGAGCCTGCCGGAGGACTGCCGCCTCATCGTGGCGACCCGCGAGTTGCCGAAAGTGGGCGTCACAAAGCTGCTGCTCGACGGCCATGTGCGCGTGGTTGAGGCCGCAGAGATGCGCTTCAATGACAGCGAGACCAGCCACGTGATTGCCGGCGTCGATATGCCGCCATCCTACGGCGAGCTGATCCGGCAAAGCGAAGGCTGGCCGGTCATGCTGCAACTTGCCCGGCTTGACGCACAAAGTTCCAGGGGCGTCGCCGCAGCGATCACGCCGCGCCTCGGCCAGTCGGTCGGCATATTCGATTATCTGGCGGACCAGATTTTGAGCAAATTGGACCCGACGGAGCGGGATTTCCTTCTGGAACTCTCCGTCCTCACGGAGGTGGATATTGGCTCGGCACAGGCCGTCACGACGCTGGCCAACGCCGAGAAGCTGCTTTACGACCTTTTGAGTCTCAGGCCCGTCATTACGGTGATCGAGGAAGATCCGATTTCCGTGCGGTTTCATCCGTTGCTGCGGGATTTCCTGCGCCATGAAAGCGGAAAATACCCGGTCACCCCGGCCCACGAACTGCATCGGCGCGCGGCCCGGTATTTTGCAGAGAAAGGCAATCTTTCAAAAGCGATCCAGCACGCAGCCCGGACGGAGTCCAACGACCTGACAGCGGAAATTCTGGAAAATGCCGGCGGACCGCTGCTGACCATCAGCGAAGGTCAGGCCCGGGTCCGCTCTTTCCTGTCCGCGCTTCCACCATCCTTTATCACGCAACGCCCCCGCCTTTATCTGACACGGCTCCTGCAGCAGGCGGCCGAAGGCTCCTCGGCGGAATGGATTGCCGAGTTCGAGCACTTCGTCGACCAGGTTGAAAAGGCCAGCCCTGAGATGGACGACGATCTTCTCATGCAACTGGATATTGTCCGGGCCATGGTCGAAGTGGTCGAAGACCGCCACTGCCTTGTCGAAGTGCCGTGGAAGCGCATTGACGAGATCCGTCAGAAATGCCTTGAGCGGAAGTTTGAAGATCCGCGATATTCCGGCATCGGCCTGCCCGTGGAGATGATGTTCCTGCAGGACTACGGGTCTCTCACGCTCGCCGACGAGCGCATGGACGAGCTGACCGAGCTCTTTACCTCGGCCAACTTTTCACCCAATTTTTCCTGGCTCAGCAACCATATGAGCAATCTGAACCTGGCGCGCGGCAACCTCGAACTGGCGGCGCATTATGCCCGTGTCTGCCTGGATCGGGTTCGGGATTCCGGTGAGACCCGCAACACGCTCATGCGGCAGCACTGCAATGCCATTCTGGGCCAGTGCCATTATGAAAAGAACGAGCTTGATCTGGCGCTCGAATATTTCGGCAAGGTCAACAAGACCTCCGCCTATTCGCTTATTCCCACCTTTGTGGGCGCGGTCTGCAACGAGGCCCGCATCTTTGTCTTGCGCGGGGAGACTGACCGGGCGCTCGCAAGCCTTGAGGAAATTTATGCGTTCACGGTCCGCGAACACTTGCCGCATTTCCGGGTGATGGCGGCGGCGACGATTGCCGAGTTGCTGTTGAATGCCGGCGACGTTGAGGGGTGCGAGACATGGATTGCAAGCGAAAATCTGGGAAAGGTGCTGGAAAAAAGCCAGCTCTGGTTTACCCGGCCATGGATCGAGACCGGGGTTCTGGTGCGGCTCTTTACCCTTTATTGGATGCATAAGGGTGACCTTGAGCGCGCCCACGACACCACTCATGAATTTGCCACTCGGGCCCGCCAGAGCGGGCGGCATCTGATGGCGGCCCATGCCGAATGCCTGCTGGTGGAGGTGGCGCTCAAACAACACAGGCGCGCCGCGGCGCAAATGGCGCTGACACGGGCGCTTGACGACACGAAATCGTCGCGCGCCCTACGCCCGTTCCTCGACTTGTCGTCGGCTGCCCTCGCCGTGATGAGGGGTATGGCGAAAAAGAAAGGCCAGCCGCACAAGGATCGGATCGGCGCCATTCTGGACGCACGCGATACCAGTCCCGATCCGCAAGGCACGAACGGCGAATGCGTCAGCCCGCGCGAGAAAGAGGTATTGATTGGCCTCAGCCAGGGCCATCCGACAAAGATTATCGCGCGGGAGTTGGACCTGTCGTACGAGACCGTGCGCCATCATCTGAAGAACATCTATGCCAAGCTGGATGTTCACGACCGCGAACAGGCGGTGGGCGAAGCACGCCGGCGCAGCATTATCTAGGGTCCGGATCCGATAATCCGTCATTCCGGCTGCGACTTTTCCCTCTCCCCTGGCGGGAGAGGTGAAGAACAGTCCTATGTCCCTGGTCGGGGAGTACTGCCCCTGGATAGTCGATAGGCAATAGATAATAAAATGCCGGTGCGGAAACCGCACCGGCATTCCTTAACGTGTCTTCAATCAGAACTTGACGGTCGCCTCCACGCCATATTGGCGCTTGGGGCTGGCAGTGCGGGCATTTCCATCGGGGCCAAAGGAATCGGCCAGCGCCTGCGTCGGGTAACGGGCATTGGTCAGATTTTTCACATAGGCGCCGATTTCGAGCGTGTCGGTTTGCAGGAACGCCCGAAGGTTGACGATGTCCTTGGGCGGCGTAAACAGGCTGTTTGCCGCATCCCAGAAGATCTTGCCCCGACGCGTATAGGACCCGAAGAGACGCAGATCGACCGCACTTGTCAGTGGCACCACGTACTGCGCCGTCAGGCTAGCGGTGTATTCCGGCACCTGAGGCGTCTTGTTGTCGATGTACTGGGATGTCCCGTCAAAATCCTTGATGGTTGCGTCCACAAAGCCGAAGCTGGCGGTCACATCAAAGCCCGTAGCCGGTCTGGCCGTCAGATCGAATTCCAACCCGGAAATGTGCACTTTTTTGATATTCGTGACATTCTGGGAAGGCGGATTGACCGTTACAAAGAAGAACTGCTGATCTCTGAATATGGTATGGAACGCTGCTGCATTCAAAGCAAGCCGCCCATCCAAAAACTCGCTTTTAATGCCAATTTCAAAGTTGTCGGCAACTTCTTTCGGGAACTCGCGATCCGAACCACCGACCGCAAAGAAGGCATTGAACCCGCCGGAGAGAAAGCCACGTCCATAACTGGCATAGACGTTGACTTCCGGAGTCCACTGATAGCGAAGCTGGACCTTGGGCTGCAAAGATTTGAAAGTATCGGCCGCGTCCGATCCGGCAAAGGCCTGGTCAACCGACGTTCGCTTGTCAGTATCGTATCGGAGGCCCAGGGTCAGCTCCAGATCATTGGTGATATCCACGCTCACCGACCCGAACCCGGCCCAGGACTTGCTCTTGCCCACGTCGAAGCTTTGAATGGCGAATACATTCAGTGGGTGGCCGGTCCCATCATCGAAGGGAATTTGCAGGAAGTTATCGGTGTCGCGATTTTGGTAAAATGCACCGATCAGCCAGCGCACCGGGCCGTTGCCTGAGGACGCAAGACGCAGTTCCTCGGTAATCGCCTTTACCTTCAACTCCACGTCCTGCAGCAGAACCGGAGCCGGCGTGAAGTCCGCGTCGCCAAACACGGTCGCGTCGCTGTGGCTGTACCCGCTGATCGAGGTGAGGGTCATACCGTTCAAGTCGTAGTCGACTTTCAGCGAGAAGTCCTTCACTGTCCGATCATCACGGGTCATGACGTTACGGTTATAAGTGGACGGGCTGTACTTATCGAAGTTCGCCCGGCTGACAATCTCGAGGCTGGTCGCGCCCGCAAGCTGGTCCAGGTAGTTGCCGCGAAGCTCGATACGGAGATTTTCAGAGGCATTCAGGATCAACGACGCCTGCACGATGTCATGACGGTCGAAATCGACGTTTCGGTTACCAAAAACAGCGGTATTGTCCTTGATCTGCCCCCGGAAACTGCGATGAATGCCGCTAATCCGGAACAGCAGCTTGTCTTTGACGATCGGGCCGGACAGAACCCCTTTAAACTCCCAGTCATGGCCCGACGCATAGGACGCGCTCGCCATGCCTTCGAAGTCATTGGTCGGCTGTTTGGTTACGATGTTGATGGCGCCGGCGATGGCGTTCCGGCCGTAAAGTGAGCCCTGCGGCCCGCGCAATACCTCGATCTGCTGGATATCCAAGAGTTCCTGATTGATGAACGTCGGGTGGGAAACCTGCACGCCGTCAATCACGACGGCCACTGGCGCCTCCGCGCCCTGTGCAGTTGGAATGCCGCGTATGGTCATCTGCATTTCCGCCGGCCTGTAGGTCGGCGTGAAGAACATGTTCGGCACCAGGTTGGCAACGTCCGTAACGTTCTTGATTCCCGCGCCTTCAATCCTGGACGCCGTGAGGACGGTCATCGCATCAGGAACCTCGATGGCGGTTTCCTGGCGTTTACGGGATGTGACGACAATTTCTTCAATCCCGGCGGCTTTTTCCGCCGATTGAGCCAGATGCGGTATCATGACCGCTGGCATAACCAGCGCAGTCGAATAGAGGATGGTGGTCAATTTCTTGGAGATGGACATTTCAATTCTCCCTATATGTTTATGAAGGTGGTATTTTTTTTATTATTGTTGTTACCAATCAACGTTACGTACCACCGGGGCCGGCACCCCAGTTGTCGATCAGTAAATCAGGACCGGTCCGATTCTTCTACTACCGCATTGGGGGATATGCCATCAAAATTGGGGGATGCAATGTGCATCTTTTCGCATTTGGGTCATCCCTCAGTTTCCTGCTTGATGATTGTCCGGTCGAGTATCATTTTGAACATAAGTGCTGATCGTAGGCAATGACCTACAGCGAGGAGGTAGAGATGCAACCCCAATATCGTGTTGCCGTGGATGTCGGCGGGACATTTATGGATTTCGTACTGATGGATGAGGAGACCGGCTCGATCAGGGTCGAAAAAGTCCCGTCCTACGCCGAACAGCTTCCGGACCAGTTCCTGAAAGGCCTGAACGCCTTTGATGTCAGCATCGAGAGCATGGGCCGTATTTTCCATGGCATGACCGTGGGCGTGAACGCCCTTCTGCAGGAAAAAGGCGCCCGGGTCGGCCTGATTACCACCAGGGGCTTTCGCGACATCCTCGAAATGGGCCGGGGCGGGCGCAAGCCGGTCTATAATTTCGTGCAGAAAAACCCCACGCCAATCGTGGAGCGCTATTTGCGCCGGGAAGTGACGGAGCGGATAAATTTCCGCGGCGAGGTTCTCGAACCCGTGGACCTCAACGAGGTCGACCGCGAAGTGGACTATCTTTTGTCGAAGGGTGTGGAGGCCATCGCAGTGACGTTTCTGCACGCCTACGCCTTCCCGTCCCATGAAATTGCGGTCCGGGACCGGATCCTGGCCCGCTACCCTCACCTGCCGGTCTCCGTGTCTCATGAAATCGCCTCGGAATGGCGGGAATTCGAGCGCACTTCGACAACGGTCCTCAACGCCTTCATTCAGCCTGCGGTAAAAGGCTATCTCGATGAATTGCAAGGCAAACTGACGGGCGTCAACTATGACCGCTCGCTCGCCATCATGCAGTCGAGCGGCGGCGTCGCCAATACGGCGACGGCGTCGGCAAAACCGATCCGGACCCTGATGTCGGGACCGGCCGGCGGGGTGATCGGCGCCAAGTTCCTGTCGGCGGAACTCGGTTACAAGAATGTGATTTGCACCGATGTCGGCGGCACCAGCTTCGAGGTGGCCATCATCGAAAACGGCAATATCCTGGAGCGCAGCCACACCGAAATCGCGAGAAGGCCCATTCTGGGCTCGCTGATCGACGTCTCCTCCATCGGCGCCGGCGGCGGCTCGATCGCCTGGCTCGACCACCGCGGCGGGCTTCAGGTCGGCCCGCACAGCGCCGGGGCGACGCCGGGCCCTGTGTGCTTTGGCGGCGGCGGCGAAGAGCCCACCACCACCGACGCCCACCTGGTGCTGGGACGGCTGGACCCGGAGTATTTCCTCGGCGGCCGGATGAAGCTCGATCTCGCCGGGGCGCGCAAGGCCATTGAAGAGAAAATCGCCAAGCCGCTGGGTATTACGGTGGAAAAAGCCGCTTACGGGATCGTCACCATTGCCGAGACCAACATGGCCAACGCCATCCGCACCAAGACCGTGGCCCGCGGCCTTGATCCCCGCGAGTTTGTCTCGCTGGCCTATGGCGGCGGGGGCGGCCTGTTTGCCTGCAAGGTCGCCGAAGAGCTTGAGGTCCCGAAGGTCATTGTGCCGGTGGCGCCTGCCAACTTCTCGGCCTGGGGGATCCTCACCAGCGATTACATCGAAGACGAGGTCCGCACCAAGGTCGGGCGCTTTGACGACGACAAAATCGACGAGACCATCGAAGTTCTCAAGGAATTGTCGGATCGCGCCGTTGAGGCGGTTGCGGGCTATGGATTTGACCGCAAGGAGATTGCGCTCCTGCGCCGGCTCGATCTCAGGTTCGAAAATCAGGAATACACCATCACCGTCGATCTTGAGCCCGAATGGACGGACGCCGGGAGCATTCTCAAGGGCGCGCGGGAGAAATTCGTGGCGTCCCACCTTCGCCTTTACGGTCATGGCGATCCGGACGCGAATTTGGAGCAGGTCTCGGTGCGCTGCCGGGCCATCGGACATGTCCGGGCCCCGCAGGTGGCGAAGATTGCCGCGCCAGACAAAAAAACCGCGCCGAAAACCCGGATGGCTTACTTCGCGAGCGAAGGCGACCCGGTGGAAACCACGGTTGTCGAGCGCGATTCCCTTGCCCCCGGCTATACTCTCGCCGGACCTGCGATCGTCGACGAATGGACCATGACAACCGTCGTGCCTCCGAATTGGGCGTGCACGGTCGATGATTATGGTAACCTTATTCTTGAACCCTCGAACCGCTAGGAGAGGAGAAATGTCAGAAATCGATGTGGTCCTGTCCGAAATCGTCCGCAACCGCCTGGTTGCCGCAACCGAAGACATGGCGCAGACCCTGATCCGCACGGCCTATAATCCGCTGCTGTACGAAGTTCAGGATTTCTCGATCACCATCATGTCGGCCGAAGGCGACATGTGGGCCGAAACGCCGGGCGTTATCGTGTTCAGCCAGGCCTTTCCCGAAGCCGTTAAGGCTGGCATCAAGCGCTGGAACGGGCAGTTCGAAGAAGGCGACGTGATGATCGTCAACGATCCGTTCGAGACCGGCACCCATATCTCGGACACCAACCTTTATATGCCGGCGTTCTACAACGGCGAACTGATCGCCTTTTGCGGCAATGCCGCTCACTGGGCGGATATTGGCGGCAAGAATCCGGGCGGCTGGTGCCCGGACACCACTGATATGTTCCAGGAAGGCATGTGCTTCCGCCACCAGAAGATTGTCGAGGCCGGCAAGAAGAACCAGGCGCTTTGGGACTTTATCGCCTGCAACGTCCGCGTTCCGGTCATCGTCAAGGGCGATCTCGAAGCCCAGATCGCCGCCTGCCGCCAAGGCGTCAAGCGCGTTCAGGAATTGTGCGAAAAGTACGGATCGAAGGTCGTGAAAGACTCCATGGACTATGTCATCGCGGAGACCGACAAGTCCATGCGCCGGGAAATCGAAAAAATGCCCGATGGCGAGTATGGCGCGTCGCTCCGCCTCGATAGCGACGGCGTGAACCCGGACGGCGAGTTCCTTGTTTGCCTCAAGGTCACCGTGGACAAAGACCAGGTTCATTTCTCGCTCAATGGCTTGAGTCCGACCGCACAAGGCCCGATCAACCTGCCTGCGCCGTGCACGAAAGGCATTCTGGCGTCCTCGATGAAGGGGCTCCTGATGCCCTTCGACCCTTGCAATGCGGGGCACACCATGTGCCTCGATTATGAGCTGCCGCCGCGGTCCCTGGTCAATCCGGAGCGCCCGTCGCCTACCGATTCCTACGGCTATCTTGTCGAGACGCTGATGGAACTGATGTTCCGCTGCTTCGCCAATATCGTGCCGGAGCGGTGCCCCGCTGGCGGCTATCAGCTGACCGGCGGCTTTATCACCCGAACCCAGACCGAGTACGGCCCCCCCTTCGTCATGACCGATCCCGTCCACGGCGGGAACGGCGCCACCTTCGACGGCGACGGCCCCACCAATCAGCTGACCGGTAACGGCGACCTGCCAACAAACCCGGTCGAGGTGATGGAAACCCGCCACCCGGTGCTGATCAAGCGGGTCGAGTTCGCGCCTGAAATGGCGGGGGCCGGCAAGTTCAAGGGCGGCCTCGGGGTGCTCAAGGATTACGAGTTCCTTGGTGACGGCTGTTTTGTTTCACTGGTCATTGAAAACACCACCGATGTCACCGCCAAAGGGGTCGATGGTGGCGAGAACGGAAAGCCCGGCTATTTCAAGATCAATCCGGGCAAGCCCGATGAGCGGCTTTTGACCAAGCGGGTGTCCAGCATCGGCCCGTTCCACAAGGGCACGGTTCTACGCGTCGTCACCGGCGGCGGCGGCGCGTGGGGTTACCCGCGGGAGCGCGACCCCAATCTGGTGCTCTATGACCTCCGCAACGGGTTCATCGACCCGGAGACGGCTGAACAGGTCTATGGAGTTGCAGTGGTTGAGGACAATGGCGAATGGGTGATCGATCAAAAGCGAACGGGGACTCTTCGGGCGGCATGATAAAGGTTTTCCGCAACGCGAAGGTCTTTGACGGCCTGAACGAGGAGCTCATGGACGGCGTCGATGTGGTCGTCGAAGGCGACCGCATCAAGGAGGTCGGGGCCAAGGCCGGTAACCTTGCCGCCGCCGAAGAGATCGAGTGCAACGGCCGGATTCTGATGCCGGGCCTGATTGACTGCCACTTCCACGCCTATTCGCCGAGCATGAACATCGGGGCGGCCGACCGGCTGCCGCAGCCGCTGATGGTGGCTCATGCCGCCCGCATTCTTGAAGGGGTCCTCACCCGCGGATTCACTACCGTGCGCGATGCGGCGGGCGGGGATATCGGATTGTGGATGGCCATCGAGCAGGGACTGATCAAGGGCCCGCGCTTTTATTTCCCCGGAAAGGCGCTCTCGCAGACCGGCGGCCACGGCGACATGCGCCATGGCAACGAGCGGGAACTTTGCGGGTGCAATGGCTACGCCGGGTCGATTTCCCTGGTGGCGGACGGTGCTGACGCTGTGCGCGCCGCGGCGCGGGAGGAACTCCGGAAGGGCGCCCACCAGATCAAGATCTTCGTCTCGGGCGGCGGCCTGTCGCCGTCGGACCCGATGTGGATGCCGCAGTTCACCGAGGAAGAAATCCGCGCCGCGGTCTATGAGGCGTCGACCCGCAACAGCTACGTCATGGCGCACAGCCACACGGACGATTCCGCGCGGCGCTGTTCCGAATACGGGGTCCGCACCATCGAGCACGGGACGCTTATTCACAAGGAAGAGACCGCCCAGATCATCGCCCGGAACGGCACTTATGTGGTGCCCACCATGTCGGTGATCGATGTGCTCAGGCGAAACGTGGATGATCTGGACCTGCCCCCGCCGGTGGTGGAGAAAATCAAGGGCGTGGGCAACGAGATGCTACAGGCGATCGAACTTTGTGAGCGTGCAGGCGTCAAGCTTGGCCTCGGCACCGACCTTCTCGATCATGCTTTTCACCCCTACCAGGGCGGCGAACTTGAATTGCGGGGCGAGGTTTCAAAGCCTGTCGACGTGCTGCGCTCGGCGACCTCCGTCAACGCCGAAATCCTGCAAATGCCGGACGAGCTCGGCTGCATCAAGCCCGGCGCTTTTGCCGATATCCTGGTGCTTGAAGGCGATCCGTTCCGCGATCTTGCGCTGTTCCGCGAACCCGAGCAGAATATCCCCCTTGTGATGAAAGGCGGGGTCTTTGTCCGCAATAATCTGTCGTAACCGGTCAATTGGGGTAATTCGAGTATGAGTGAAACGCAGGCCGCGGCGCGTAAAGGCTTCGACTTTTCGTACGCCTTCACGCTCGCCTGTATCTTTGTGACCGGCCTTGCCTCCGCCGGTCTGCTTGCGATCAAACCGCTCGTCGTCGGCGCGCTCATCGACGATTATCATTTTACGCCGGCGCACGCCGGATTTATTGCCGGCATCGAAATGGCCGGAATCGGTGTCGCCTCGTTCATTGTCGCCGCCTTTGGCGGGACATGGAACCGGCGGATGGTCATCATTGTGGGTGCCACGCTCGGGATCCTGGGCTCGATCGTTCCGGCGCTGACCGAAGCTTTTACGCCGATCTTCATTACCCGCCTGATCGCCGGCCTCGGCAGCGGTTTCATCGCGGCCAATATCCTTTCGGTGATCGGCACCACCCGCGATCCTGATCGCACTTTCGGTCTTTACTACATGACCACCTACGCCGGCATGTCTCTTATCGTTCCGGGCGGCGTGTGGACCATTGGCCACTTCGGCGTCCCCGGCGCCTATTTCCTGCTGGCCCTGATTCTGGTCCCGGTCTACGCCATGGTTTTCAGAATCCCCGGAACCGTTTCCGGTTTGCGCGGCGGTCCGACCAACGAGGTCCTGATCCCGTTTCCCTGGATGGGCGCGGTCCTCAGCCTGGGGCTATCGCTTCTCTACTGGGTCGGTGTTGGGGCGGTGTGGGCGTTTGTGGAACGCATGGGCGTCGAGGCCGGACTGAGCAAGGTCGTGATTGGCGGCGTCTTGTCCTCCGGTCCGCTCGCCTCCATCGCGGGCGCCGCAACCGCATCGGTGCTCCATACCCGGTTTGGCCGCGGCCCACTGCTCGCCATATCCATCGCGCTCGGCATGGTGAGCATCATCATGATCGGCTGGGGCGGCACCGCCACGCTTTATACGGTCGGCTTTCTCATCTTCAGCTATGTCTGGCCGCTGTTTCTGGCCTATCTCGGCGGCGCCATGGCGGTGGTGGACCCGGCCGGGCGCGTCGTGGGCATGAGCGTCGCCAGCCAGACCGTGGGCATGGCCATCGGCCCCGCGATCGGTGGCGTTGTCGCCGGATACTTCGGCTACGACGCTATCACCGTCCTCGGGTTGATCTGTTTTGCACTATGCTTCCCCGTGCTCGCCCTCTTGCTCATCAAGACGCGGGCCGCGAAGGAGCCGGAATAATTATCCCCTATCCGGTCAGCTTTTGGCGGGACCGACCCAGACCTGCTGGGCGTTGACGAATTCGCGGATTCCGTGGGAGCCGAGCTCCCGCCCGTAGCCGGATTTCTTGATGCCCCCGCTCGGCAGCCGGGGGTCGGTCTTGACGATCCCGTTGACGGACACCTGCCCCGCTTCGATTTCGGCGGCAATGGCCTCGCCCCGCTCGGCGGTTGTCCAGACACTGGCCGCGAGCCCGTATTCGGTATCGTTGGCAAGCGCGAGGGCATGGTCCGCGTCGCGCGCCCGGACCAGGGCGCCCACAGGGCCGAAAGTTTCCTCGATGAAGGCGCACATGCCGGGTTTTACGTCGCTGAGCAAGGTCACGGGATAGAAATATCCCGGTCCATCGGGCAGCTCGCCACCGATCAGGCAGCGCGCGCCGGCGTCTATGCTCGCCTGCACCTGGCGATGCAGTTCCCGGCGCAAGTCGTCGCGCGCAATGGGGCCAACATCGGTTTCGTCCCGGGCTGGGTCCCCCACTTTGAGCGCACCGAGTTTCTCCTTCAGGAGGTCCGCCATCCGGTCATAGACGGCCTCTTCCACGATGATCCGCTTGGCCGCAATACAGGATTGGCCCGCATTGATGATGCGCGACAGCGTGAGCACCCCCGCCGCTTTGTCAAGGTCGGCGTCGGCGAGCACGATACTGGGGTCCGACCCGCCGAGCTCGAGCACCGCGGGCTTGATCTCGGACGCCGCAATGGCGGCCACCGCGCTGCCGCCCCGGGCCGAGCCTGTGAAGGAGACGGCCCGAATGCGCGGGTCCCGGATCACCGCCTCGACCCGCGGCGTCTCGATCAGCAGGGACTGGAAAATACCCTCAGGCGCACCCGCCCTTACGAACACATCCGCAATCGCCTCGGCGCAACCCGGAACATGCGGATCGTGCTTCATCAGACAGGTATTGCCCGCCATCAGCGCCGGCGCGCAGAAGCGGAACGCCAGCCAGAACGGGGCATTCCATGGCAGAATTCCAAGAATAGTCCCAAGCGGCAGATACTGCACGTAGCTGCGTGTCGCGTCCGACCCAATGGTCTCGGTGGCCAGATACTGCTCGGCGTGCTCGGCGTAATGCTCCGCGCACCAGGCCGACTTTTCCACTTCGCCCCGGGCTTCGCGGATGGGCTTTCCCATTTCCTCCGTCATCACGGGGGCAAGCTCCTCGACCCGGTCGCGCAAGACGCCGGCAACCCGGCGCAGCACCTCGGCGCGCTCGTCGAAGCTGGTCTTGCGCCAGGTCGGAAAAGCTTTGGCGGCGGCCGCGAGCTTGGCTTCTACGGTCCGGTCATTCTCAGGGGTTACGTCGCGTACAATCGCTCCGCTGGTAGGATTGGTCGCCGTCAGCACGTCAATACATCTCCTGTTTTTGGATCATTCGGCGGCGATGTCCTTTTTGTCCGCCTTGGACGTTTTCCTGGTCTCAGCCTTGGCTTTCTCCGTCCCCGGCTTGCAGACAAACGCGCGGCCAAGCTTGAAAAAGGACTCGCAGCCGTCCTCGGTAATATGGATGGTGTCGGAGAGCCCCATGGTCTTGTCGCCGTCGACGCCCCAGAGCCAGGGGATGAGATGGAATGTCATGCCTTGTTTGAGCGTGCGGGAATCCCCCTGCATCAGGCTCAGCATATAACCTTCGTCCCAGCTTGGCGGGAAGGCGATGCCGATGGAGTACCCCGAGCGCGTGATCAGCCGCCCACCGTGGTGGCCGCCGGCGAGAATATCGCGCACGATATTGTCGGCGTCGGAAACCGTCAGGCCCGGCCGGATGGCCTTTTCCACCTCTTCAAGCGCTTCCAGCATGCGAACCTCGGCATTCTTGACCGAGGATGACAGCTTGCCGAGAAACACGGTGCGCATCATCGCCGTGTGATAGCGGCGGAAGCAGCCGCCCACTTCAAGAAACACATGCTCACCCGGCTGAACGGTCCGGCCCTCCCAGGTGGCGTGGCCGATCATGGTCCGCGGGCCCGACGTCACATAGGGCATTACCGCCGGCGGCTCGCCCCCGGCGCGGAACATGGCGTCACTGATCGCCGCGCCGATCTCGTTTTCCGTGACGCCCGGCGCGCAGGCTTCGATCCCGGCCTTCATGCCCGCTTCGGTGGCTGCGGCCGCCTTGCGCATCACGTCTATTTCTGCCGGCGACTTCTGAATCCGGCCTTCCTCGACAATGCCGAAGCAGTCGATCAACTGGCCGTCGGTGAGCCCGGTGCGCACCCGGTCCTGCTGGTAGGCCGGCAGGAAATAGCTGTTCCGCTCGTACCCGATGCTGCCGCGCGACAGTCCGAATTCTCGCAGCGCCTCAATCAGGCTCTGAATGGCGTCCCCGTTGTCGGCATAGGGCCGGGTCTTGTCGACCCAGGTCCGCGCAATAACGTTGGATTCCTCCATCTGCCGGGTGACCATGAAACAGTCCCCATCGAGAGGGACCACAAGCGCCTGGAAGAACGAATATCCCGTCGTCTGATAATCGGTGAGATACATTAGGTTTTCAGGGTCCGATATGATCACCGCATCGAGAAGCCGTTCCTTCATCCGTTCCCTGAGACCGTCGAGGCGCCGGACGTACTCCTCGAACGGAAAAGTCATGTCATCGCGCTCTCTCATGCCGCCTCCAGTACGCCGACAAGGGCGTTTTCAAGGATGTCGATGCCTTCGGCGAGGTCGTCGTCCGGAATGGTGAGGGGCGGAATTAATTTGAGCACACGGCCCGACGTGCCGCATCCGCCAATCAGAAGACCGGCGTCGAAGCATCGCGCCACCGTCTCCTTGGCAAACGCAGGGTCATAGGTATCGAGCGCTTGCATCATGCCGCGTCCGCGCACCTCGAAGCCACGCGCCGGGTCCCGGGCCGCCATGGCCTGAAGCCGGTCCGCCATGAGCGCGCCCTTGCGTTTTACATCCTCCATGAAGCTGTCATCTTCGAAGTAGCGCAGCGCCTCCCGCCCGGCGACGAACGAGATGCCCTGCCCGCGAAAGGTGCCGGTATGCTCGCCCGGCGACCAGTGCTTGTCATGTTCCGGCTTGGAGAGGTTCATGGCGAGCGGCGTGCCGAACCCGCCAATGCCCTTGGCGAGGCAAACGATATCGGGGTCAAGATCCATACCGTCAAAGCTGAAGTATGACCCGGTCCGTCCGCATCCCGCCTGAATGTCGTCGATGATGAAAAGCGCGCCGATTTTGCGGGCGAACGTCCGGAGATCCCTAAGCCATTCAGGGTCTGCCGGAATGACGCCGCCTTCGGCCTGCAGAACTTCCACCAGCACGGCGGCAGGCATTTCGTAGCCTGAAGAGGCGTCCTCGAACTCACCCGCCAGGCCGTCGAGCGGCTGGTTCAGCGACATGCGCTGCACATTGTCGAGCGGCACGCCCGCCGCGTTGCGGAAATAGCCGTTTGCTGTGCAGGCAAGGGAGCCCAGCGTCATGCCGTGAAAGCCGTGACTGAACGCAATGACCGGGCGGCGGCCGGTGACGCGCCGCGACAGTTTCAGCGCCGCCTCCACCGCATTGGTGCCGGTAGGCCCGGTGAACTGCATCTTGTAGGTCATGCCGCGCGGCTTCAGGATCGTGTCGGCGAACGCCTGAATGAACTCTCGCTTGACGTCGGTGGACATATCCAGACTGTGGGCGACGCCGTCCGCATTGACAAAATCAATGATCGCCTTTTTCATGCGCTCGTTGTTGTGGCCGAAGTTGAGCACACCGGCCCCGCCGAAAAAGTCGATATAGGAGCGGCCCTTCTCGTCGTACTGACGGGCGTTGGACGCCTTATTGAAAACAGTCGGGAAGGTTCGGCAGTAGCCGCGAACCTCTGATTCCCATTGTTCAAATACGTCCATGGTGTTCTCCTTTAGTTTAACATTAACTTTCTTTATCAACTTAATTTATTTATTGGATTTTTCTTATTTTATACCGGGAAGCGGCGCACCCGCCAGACGGGCATAAAGCCGCGCGACGATGGGGATGAGACGGTCGTTGAAATCGTAGCGTGGGCTGTGACAAGGCTCGGCCGGGTCCGCGCCCTCTCCCGCGCCGAGAAGCGCGAACGCGCCCGGCACCTTCTGGAGGTAATAGCTGAAATCTTCTGACGCCATGATGGGGACGGGAAAATCGGCGGGCATCCAGTCTTCACCAAGCTCGTCCGCCAGCGCGCCGCGCATCCGCTCGGCTGGACCGGCGTGATTGACGGTTGCGTTGTAGCGCGGACGGAGCTCCACTTCTGCGTCGACCCCATACGCCTCAGCCGTTGCCGTTGCGATTTCCCGGATCAGGTGGTTAATGGTCTCCCGGTCGTCGTTCCGGGCGATACGGAAGCTGCCGCCGATCTTAGCCTGATCGGGAATGACGGTATCCGTACTCTTTGCGTCCAGCCATGTGACACTCAGCACCACGGCATTTTGCGGTTGTATGCGGCGGCTGACGACCTGTTGCAGCGCCAGGGTCACGGCGGACGCCGCCAGAACCGGGTCGCGGCAGGCCTCAGGCTG
This sequence comes from uncultured Alphaproteobacteria bacterium, assembly GCA_963746725.1. Taxonomy (GTDB): domain Bacteria; phylum Pseudomonadota; class Alphaproteobacteria; order Sphingomonadales; family Govanellaceae; genus J090. Next base: position 36,710 of record CAVVCF010000008.1, read on the forward strand.
GCTCGCATGGCCGCCCGCACCTTTAAGCGTTATGCGGAAGGTGCCGTTGCCGGACATCACAGTGCCGTCGGGACAGACCGCCTTTCCGAACGAGATCGCGGGCCAGTTGTGCCAGCCGAAAATTGCGTCAATGCCATCGAGCGCACCGTCCTCAATCATCTGTCGGGCGCCGTGGCCGCCCTCCTCCGCCGGTTGGAACAACAGGGTCACCGGACCGGGCAATGAGTTTTCGTGCTTTTTGAGCCAGGCGGCAGCCGTCATCAGAGTGGCGGTATGGCCATCGTGCCCGCAGGCATGCATACAGCCGTCCCGGGTCGACGACCACGCGACACCGCTCGCTTCGCGGATGGGGAGCGCATCCATATCGCCGCGCAAAGCAATATGACGCCCCGGAGCGCCTGTCGCCAGACGTGCAACGGTTCCAGTCTGTGCACAGGGTGACCAGGGAATTTCGAGGCTATCGAGCGCCGCGCGAATTGCCGCGGCGGTGTCTTGCTCGTGCCAGGCGAGTTCGGGCTGGCGATGCAGATCCCTGCGAAACGTGACCGCAGTGTTTACCAGCTCATCCCAGTCCTCACCTTGCCATCCCGAGGTCGCAGTAATCAGTGCGCCGGTATTTGGCGAATCGGACATATGTGAAAGGTAGTGGGTCCAGGCCGATCGTGCAACCGTACCCGCCAAGAAGAGCGCCGGGGGGCCGTTAGGACGTGGGCGTCACAGTGCAAGCGCGAGTCCATGTGCCGGTCTTCCCCATCAGCAGGGTCTTTGATGACCCGGCCCATTGTGTTGACATGACACCAAGATGGCGGGACCATAATTGCCGCCTTATTCAGGATGTCAGAAATGCGAAACGCACCCACCTATTCGATCGATCCGGCGGCCTTTTACGCGGACCCCTACCCCGACCTCAAACGTTTGCGCGATGATTACCCCGTCGCCTTTGTGCCGGAACTTGGCGCGGTCTTGCTCACCCGTCGCGACGACATCTATGCCAACGAAAAGAAGATCGAAATTTTTTCCTCCGACCAGCCCGAAGGTCTGATGACGGTCCTTATGGGCCAGAACATGATGCGCAAGGATGGCAAAGCGCATGAAGCCGAGCGCAAGGTGATCTTCCCGACCATCTCCCCCAAGACCGTCAAAACGGTCTGGAAACAGCAGTTTATCGACGCCACGACCGATGCGCTCGCCGAAATCCGGCCCAAGGGAAAGGCGGATATGGCCGCAGACATCGCCAAGCGCATATCGGGCGAGGCGCTCAAAGCCATTACCGGTTTGACCAATATGACCTGGCAGGAAATGGACCGGGTGAGCCAGGGCATGATTAACGGCTGCGCCAATTATGCCGGCGACCCGGATGTGGAAGCCAACTGCCACGATTGCACCGCGTCGATCGACCGGCATATAGACGAAATGATGCCGGTCCTGAAGTCCGAGCCCAATTACTCCCTGCTGTCTGTGCAGATGGAAGCGGGCCTGCCGGACACTTCCATTCGGGCCAACGTGAAGCTCGCTATTTCAGGCGGTCAGAACGAACCGCGCGACGCCATCGCCGGGGCGATCTGGGCGCTCCTCACCCACCCCGACGAGCTACAGCTTATTCGCGACGGCAAGGCGACCTGGCTTGACGCCTTCGAGGAATACGCGCGGTGGATTTCGCCGGTCAGCATGTCGCCCCGCCGGGTTGCCCGGGACTATGAGTTGCACGGGGTGAAGCTGGAAGAAAACGACCGCGTCTTCCTGATGTTCGGGTCTGGCAACCGCGATGAGCGGATCTTCGACAGACCCGACGCGTTCGATATCACCCGGAACAACAGGGATTCGATCGCCTTTGGGGCCGGCCCCCATTTCTGCGCCGGCGCCTGGGCGTCGCGCTGCCTGATCGCCGACGTTGCCCTGCCGATGATCATGGACGGCCTGCCGGGCCTCGCGCTCGATGGCGAGACCACGTTCGGCGGCTGGGCCTTTCGCGGCCCGCTTAAAATGCCGGTCCGGTGGGACGCCGGGGCTTAACCGAAACGGCCGGTGATATAGTCGTTGGTGCGCTGGTCCTTCGGGCTTGAGAAGATTTCCTCGGTGGCGCCCATCTCAACCAGTTCGCCGAGATACATGAACGCCGTGGAATCGGACACCCGGGCCGCCTGCTGCATGTTGTGGGTGACGATAGCGATGGTGTAGTCCGACACCAACTCGTCGATCAACTGCTCGACTTTCGCGGTCGAGATCGGGTCGAGGGCGGAACACGGCTCGTCGAGAAGAATGACTTCGGGTTTGAGCGCAACGGTGCGGGCTATACAGAGCCGCTGCTGCTGGCCACCGGAAAGGCTCTGGCCGTTGTCCGACAGCTTGTCTTTCACCTCGTCCCAGAGCGCGGCGCGGCGGAGCGACGATTCCACCCGGTCGTCAAGGTCGGTGCGGGAAAGCCCCTCGTGGAGGCGGACGCCGAAGGCGATGTTTTCGTAAATCGACATGGGGAACGGGGTCGGCTTCTGAAACACCATTCCGATCCGCGAGCGCAGCACGTTGACATCGATCCTGGGCGACAGGATATTCTCGCCGTCGAACATGACCTCTCCGGTGGCGCGCTGTCCGGGATAGAGGTCATACATCCGGTTGAGCACCCGGAGCAGGGTCGACTTGCCGCACCCGGACGGGCCAATAAAAGCCGTCGTGCGGTTCCGACGCAATGTCAGGTTGATGCCCTTCAGCGCCTGGCTGTCACCGTAGTAAAAATCAAGGTTGCGGACTGACACCTTGTCCGACGAGTCGGTAGCGTTCATGGCGCGCGATACCTGCGGTGAGCGAATCGGTCCTACGTTCATTTACTGATCCTCGGGGCTGACAGGGCGCGCGCACCGATGCTGAGCGCGAGCACGGCCAGAGTGATGATGAGAGCCCCGGTCCAGGCCAGCTTCTGCCAGTCATCATAGGGGCTCAATGCAAACTGGAAGATAACCACCGGAAGGCTAGCCATCGGTGCGTTGGGATTCGGGCTCCAGAACTGGTTGTTCAGAGCCGTAAACAGGAGCGGCGCCGTCTCACCGCTGATGCGGGCAATCGCCAGCAGGATACCGGTCAGGATGCCGGCCCGGGCGGCGCGATAGCAGATGTGACGAATCACGTAGGCGCGCGGCATGCCAAGCGCAGCCGCCGCCTCGCGCAGGCTGTTGGGCACCAGCAGCAGCATGTCCTCGGTGGTGCGGACGACGACAGGAATGACGATCAGGGCGAGCGCCACCATGCCAGCCCAGCCGGAAAAATGTCCCATCGGATAGACCATGATCTCATAAACGAACAAACCGATGACGATAGAAGGCGCACTGAGCAGAATATCGTTAATGAAGCGGACAACGGACGTCAGTTTGCTGGATCTACCATACTCCGCCATGTGGGTGCCCGCCAGCACACCAATCGGGGTCCCGATGAGAACCGCGGCGAAAGTCAGGATCAGGCTGCCGACGATCGGATTGAGAAGCCCGCCCGCGGCACCCGGCGGCGGGGTCATCTCGGTAAACACCGCCAGGGACAGGCCTGCGAATCCTTTCCACAACAACTCCCCCAGGATCAGGGCAAGCCAGGCGAGCCCGAACAGGGTTGCCGCCAGCGAAAGCCCCATGACAATGCTGTTGCGCCGTTTGCGGGATCGGTAAAGGCGATTCATGGCGCTATCCTTCCCGATGTTCGATCCGCGACAGCATATAGCGGGCGGCGGCAAGAACAATAAAGGTAATGGCAAACAGAATGAGGCCCAGCGCGATCAGCGACGCATTGTAAAGGTCGCCGTCAGCTTCCGTGAATTCGTTGGCGATGGCGGCCGAGATGGTCGTCCCCGGCGCGAGGATCGACCCGGAAATCCGGTGCGCGTTACCGATAACGAAGGTGACCGCCATGGTCTCCCCCAGAGCGCGCCCCAAGCCCAGCATAACGCCGCCGATAACCCCAACCCGTGTGTAAGGCAAGACCACATTACGGAAAACTTCCCATGTGGTGCAGCCGGTTCCATAGGCGGCTTCCTTGAGGACCTTGGGCACCGCTTCAAACACGTCGCGCGAGACCGAGGTGATGAACGGCAGCACCATCACCGCCAGAATCAGACCGGCAGTAAGGATACCGATCCCGTACGGCGGCCCTGCAAACAGGTTCGAGAGCACCGGGACCGACCCGAAGGTGTCGATCAGAAATGGCTGAATCGTGTGCTGCAGGAAGGGCGCGAATACAAACAGGCCCCAGATCCCGTAAATGATACTGGGAATGCCGGTCAGCAGCTCGATGGCGATGCCGATCGGGCGGCGCAGCCACATCGGGCAAAGCTCGGTCAGGAACAGCGCGATCAGAAGACCGATGGGCACCGCGATCGCCATGGCGATCGCCGAGGTTACGAGGGTGCCGTAAATCGGCGCCAGCGCACCGAATTTCTGGGTAACCGGATTCCAAACCTCGGTAACCAGAAAGTTGACGCCGAAGGTATGGAGCGCCGGCCACGCCCCGACAATCAGGGCCACAATGATCGCCGCCAGAATTAACAGCACAGCGACGGCAGACCACCGCGTCGCGATTCTGAATGCGGCATCGATACGCCTCAGCCGCTTTAAAGACGTATGCCGGGCAGCGGTCATGGACAGGCTTGTCATGTCTTCCTGTAGGACGGTGTCTGGCACATCAGGCCTCGGATGTCGGAGATGGGCGATACTCCCGGTGCCGCTTAGCCCCACGAAACGGCGGAGCCTTAGTTAAACGGCCCGGAATTCCTACGTCAAGTCGCCAGGACCAAAAAAGACGTGAGGAAGGGCGTCGCGGACGCCCCTCCCCCAATGCGGTTCGAGATTACTTGGTATGGACTTCGTTGGCCCAGGTCTCTTTCACGTCTTTCACCACAACGTCCGGCATCGGAACATAGTCCAGTTCCTTGGCAAGGTCGGCGCCATGATCATAAGACCAGGCAAAGAAATCGAGCGCCTGCTTTGTCGCCGCCGGGTCCTTCGGCTGCTTGTAGACCAGGATCCAGGTTGCTGCGGTCATCGGCCACGATGCGTCGCCGGGCTGGTTCGCCAGGATGACGCCATAGCCGGGCTTCGATTTCCAGTCCGCATTCGCCGCGGCGGCAGCGAACGCAGCCGCCGTCGGGGATACAACCTTGCCTGCCTTGTTCTTCATTTTGGCGTAGGTCAGCTTGTTCTGCAGCGCATAGGCGTATTCCACGTAGCCGATGGAACCGTTGGTATTGCCGACATAGCTGGCAACGCCTTCGTTCCCCTTGCCGCCCAGGCCGGTCACCGGCCACTGCAGGGATTTGCCGACACCCACGTCTGACTTCCACGCCGGGCTGACATCGGCCAGATAGTACGAGAAGTTGAACGTCGTCCCCGACCCGTCGGAGCGGTGAACGACCGCAATCGCCTTGTTGGGCAGATCAACGCCGGGGTTGAGCGCTTTCAGCGCCGGATCGTTCCACTTGGTGATCTTGCCAAGGTAAATGTTGGCGAGCGTCGGGCCGTCAATGACCAGCTCACCCGGCTTGATGCCTTCGAGGTTCACGACCGGAACGATGCCGCCCATGACCATGGGGAACTGGGCGAGCCCGTACTTGTTCAGGTCTTCGCCGGAAAGCGGAGCGTCCGACGCGCCGAACGTCACCGTTCCGCCCTTGATCATCTTGATACCGCCACCGGAGCCGATGGACTGGTAGTTGAGACCGATGCCGGTCTCTTTCTTGTAGGCGTCCGCCCATTTTGCATAGACCGGGTACGGAAAAGTTGCGCCCGCGCCCGAAATCTGACCGGCAGCGGCCGGCACGAAAGAAGCTGCCAGAATGACGCTGGCGGCTGCAATAACGTAAAAAATTTTTCTCACTGATTTATCTCCGTGTCTACGGTGTTTGGGGATTCACCAGAAGTACGCGCGCGGTGCTCCCGGAGATCCGAGCATGAGATTAGGCCCCGACATTGATGAATTTATGATAGAAATGTGACAGTTCTGTTACAGAGCCTTAAGGCTCACTCCCCCCGCGCAATTCCAGGGCATGCGTGGCGGGGAAAACGGTGCTCAAGGCTAGGGCGTCGCACCTGAACGGCCTTACTGAAGGCCAGTTTAAGCAGCATATCCGGAAAGTCAAAGACGACCCGCGTGAAAAGCGGGACAGACTCGCCAGTAAGCTTCGGTTTCTGGAGAAGGATGGATTTGATAAGGAGAAGTGTGGGGCTCATGTGACAAGGTGAATAAGGTTCTGCTAGTTCTCGCCCATACTACAGGAATGTTTTCGGTGCTTTTCGTAAGGCGCCCTATTTATTCGAACCGCTGTTCACGCTCAGTCTCACTCTCGCGTTGGGCATCAGCCCAATTTTTTAGCTGCTCCATCTTATCGCGAACCCACGCTTGAACGCTGGCATCTTCATGATTTAACAAGCTATCCAACATCTCGCAGCGCTTGTCCAGAACCGCCGACAAGTTCCCAGTCCAGCCGTCTGGACGAAGACAATCAGCATTGTTCAAAAGAAAGCGCTCACGGTCGGGTGACCGTTCTAAGGCACCAAGGAATAGAGGCGACACCCCTGGATCATCGCCCGATCTCTCTCTAGCGAAAACATTAAGGTAACGCCCTATTAAGGGGTAACGCGTAGAAGGATCGATATCAGCCCAATCCCATAATTTGTCCGGTGAGACCTTCTCGAGCGGAGATTCTCTTGCCACCATAAATTCGCCGTATATGGGATCACCCGTCGCGGCCTCATGCTCTAGCAGAAATTCGTCTAGTGCAATTGCCGGCTGAGTTTCGAAAAGTGCATCAAAGACACAGTCAAGTTGGAACGTATAGACTTCGCGATCAGCGATCTTTTTCTTGATAAAATGGCAAAATTCGCGGGCACCTTCCTCTCCTCCCAGCCCCGCATAACAATCCTCGATCGTTTGTTGTATGCGGTGTTCTTGACCCGCAGTTGTATCCCCGTAGTCTACGCGCAAAAGTAACTGATGCCCGACGTTCAACAACTCATCCCGCACCTCTTCTCCATCGCTCTTTAGGCAGTAAATTGCCATATGCAGGATTTCTAAGGCCGCAGCGGTTCCTCCGTCCAAAGTGCTGAGATCGTCCAGCATCACTGCAAGTTCATCATGAGGCGCGTTTCTGATCGCACCGCAGGCCAAATTGTAGAAGCCTTGAGCATCCATGCGACACGCAATCGCCCGCTTTAGACGTTCAATCCCCCGCGCGTCAACTCCAGCCTGCGCTTGCAGATATACAAAATGGGAAGCTAATTCTCCGTCGTTCAGGGCATCATCCAGAATGGTAGAAGCCATTGGCGGGACTGACTCTTGAACCCTACTCAAAAAGCCTCCAAGAACCGAAGCATTCCTTTCTTCAACAGGTATGTTGACAAACGTCGAACGCAACTTTTGCCACATATCAGCGATCGATACGGCGGCCTCAGCTAGACCGATTCCAAATGAAAATGCGCGTGGTGGTTGTTTGGATTGAAGTACCTCAGGAAGGAAGCGATCGAGGAGATCTTGTTGAACGGCGAACTCTTGTCCAATAGCCCGTGCTCGTTGCGCAGCTCTTTCGCAAGCTGCCGAATAGTTCACTTCTTCACCAACATCCCCTTCAATGAGACTAATCCCCGTTCCACGACCTTCCAACACGTAGGCCCTCGCTTCATTGAGCGGATCGGATGGGCGCAGTGATGCTTCCAGTGCTTGAACACGTGTTCTGATGTCTTCGGGCCAACTTTTGCCATCGGATCGAATTGCGGCCCGGATAGTGAACCACCCGTCAAGCCATTCGCCATCTTGCATAAATTCTGTGACAGCGGCTTCCACCGCATCGAGGCACGAACGAATTCCCAGGATACCCCTAAGCCCGCCGGACAAGATGCCCTTGACCTCACCGCGGATATGACCATCTTGACTTAATTCGTTCGCAAGAACGATCACCTCCTCGTACCAGTTCCAGATGTCGCCGTAAGTTGGTGGATGCCAGCCGAAATCTCTCGGACGAGCGCCAAAGTCAAAGTTCGACGTTGAAGAAAAATGACCTGATTGCAGAAGCGATTTCAAACCAATCAGCCCGCACCGAACAAGAGCCATGTCACTACTCTTGCATAGGCCTTGTATAAATCGGCGACGTTGGCCAGGAGAAGCATGTGTGCCCGAGAGATGGATGTGGAAGAGTTCCTCAAATGAGCCTCTAGCGGAATTATAATTTTCGTCCGGAGACTCCGCGGCAATAAACTGAACGAGCACGCTGGCTGCCCGTTCGAACAACATAGGGTCATAGGCGAGCGACTTGACTAACATGACAAGCTGCCAACGATGAGGAAATTTGGGATCGAGAATAGTCCGCCCGCTATCTGTCTCAATTTTTTCCTCAATGCGCCTTAACGCCGCTTCTGGTGCTGCAGGCGCAATATTCCTCAACAGCTCAAGCGAATAGTCAGACGTCTGCAGTAGGTCACCCATTGGCCCACTTGGATCCAGCCATCGAGCAACTACCTTTTGAGCTTCGTCCTTATCGTGGAGATAACCTAGTCGTCTGGATATGGATCCCTGCATGCGTGACGGAAGGGCGGTACAAAATAGATCGAACCTGTCTGGCGGAATTCTCTCGAGTGCTTGCGCGGCAAGCCGATTCGCGATCGCTTGAGGGAGAATTGCACGCCATCTAGACCGAGACTGAATTACAGCTCGGTTTTTAAGCTGTGCAATGGCTCCATAAAGTTGCGCAACATCTGTTCCCGAAAGCCGCGCGAGTTGATCCAATTCTCCAGTGGGTGAAGTATCCTCACCATCGAACGAATAGACTAGAGCAAGGACTTCTGCCGCGTTTAGCAGATCCTGATTGTGATCATTCCGCTGTTGAAAAATTCGTAAAAATAGGTCGCGATCTCGCAGATTGCCTAGAGATTCCCCATGTTTTATTGTTTCAGCCAAAACGCCTGCGACACGGAAATTTCCACCACTAAATTCTGCAATTCTGTCACGATCCACTTGCGACACATGAGGGAAATTTATCTTGATCCACTCCGCGAGTGTTCCGTCAGAAGCACCCTGAAGCCGAAACACTTCAGTACGTTCTGGCATGTCATCCCGAACATCGTACTCAACTGTAATCAGACTGACTTTGCTGTTCTGGCTACTACAGATTTTAGACAGATCATTATGAGTTTGAGGATTACAGTTATCGACGATTAGAATGGCACGCTGACCGGTTTCAACCAACTGGAAAGCCAGTTGCTTTGCTGTCGGATTAGGTGTTTCCGAGTAGTCTGTATACACCGCGAGCGAAGGGTCGAGGGCATCAGTTCCGACATCACTCTCAAATAGCGCTTGGACTAATCGAGTTTTCCCTAAGCCTGATGTCCCAATTAAGCGAATACACTGTCCAGGCTTAGCAATCTCCTTACGGAGATGCTTGACGCCTTCTAATAGGGATAGAACCGGTTGATCTTTCGAGCGAGCATCAGTCAGGCAGGCTGTATCATCAAATATGTATTGGCTACTACCGCCAATACGAACTCCCGACCAATCGCCAAGTGCCTGCCAGCCTGAAAGCGGCCTACCAACTCGCGCTCGCACCCAGGCCGCAACGCCAGGGTATTGATTTACCCACGTCGCAAGTCTCTCACGGTCGTAGAAGTCTACGTGGATCTTGTTCGCCGATGGGTGGTCTTTAAGAGCATCACGGATCGCGTTACGTCGATTTTGCAGCAGCTTGTCCGCAACCGACCCCTGTGCGCTGACAATGACATATCCACCCTCAATATCCGCCAGCTCTCCTATCACGGGCCGCAAGACGCCCTTGTAAATCATTTCCTTTTTGATCGCTGCTGGCCCCATATCCGGCTTCTTAACTTGGATGCCAAGGGGCACGCGGGGAACAAAATCCCCGCCTTCGTAACCGCCAAGCACTTCAACTCGGACATCGAGCCCGCCATCAGGTGCGTTTTGATCCCCTCCTGCTGTGACGCCTGAAACAGGAAATTCTTTTGAACTAAGTTCCGCGATTGCTAATCTAGCTACAAGCGTTCGGAGTTGGCCATCGTCTAGCTTCTGAACATCCTCCCCGGTGATCTCGAACACCCCTTTATCCCCTTCTTAGCAACCCTCTGACGCTGCTCGCGAACCTAGCTTAAGACGATATATAATAATCCACCGTTAGCTTATTAAGCCCCTCTCCAATATTCTCTTATAAATTCCTTGCATTATGATGATTCTCTTTCGGGAATTCATGCTTCCACGCTGCTCCCACGCCCTCTCCGCCGTTCCAAGGCTTAGACAACACCCCCCCTCGCCTGGATTACGCCTGCTGGCTTTTGGGTTACCCCCCTTATCGGGGGCTAGGGCTGGCGGAAAGGGAGGACGAAAAACGCCGCTTGAATTGCATCAAAAGGACGGCCGCCAAGACACACATGAAAATACTGTAATAGACCAGAGACTGCAGGAGCGGCCTCGCGCCAGCGACAAAATGATCGCTTAACAGACCCGCCGCCACCGGGCCGATGCCCAGACCGATTGAATTGACAGCAAAAACATAAAGGGCGGACGCCCGCCCCCGGAAAAGAGGCGCCGTCAGCTTCTGAATGCTGGCCGGCCGGAATGAACAACCTATAGAAACACCACAACTAAATGTCTGCGGAACGAGGAACCAAACCTGAAAAGACGAATTCGATACGTCGTTCGAGGTTGGTGATACTCTGGGACATCGTTTCCGTGTTGTGAAAAAGCATTTCACGAAGTTGCAGGAAATAGAGCCCGGAAATGATGAAGATTGCGTCGTCTTCATTCATTTCAGGGTCAAGTAGTCCCTGCTTTTTATAATATTTGAACAGCTTTTTGTAATGGGCCTTTCTCATGTCGTTCATTTCCTGAAAGGCGTTGTGCTTGCCCTTTCGGGATAAAAAGTAGTCTTTAGCAAAGGGCTCCAGCATGCCGCGGTTCTGCCATTCGGGTCCAATGCCATAGCAGCGCGCCAGCGCAACAATGCCCTCCAGCGGATCATCCGGGAGGTGGGCGAGCAATGTATTGGCTTCACTGATCACGCGCTGAATTTCAGGCTCCAGCATTGCCCGCAAAAGATCGAACTTCGTGCCGAAATAGTTGTAGACCGTCGCGACGCCGACCTGGGCAATTTCGGCAATGTCTTCCATACTTGTTTTAGTGTAGCCTTTTTTGTGAAAGAGCTGATCCGCAGCACTTATGATGGCGCTGCGCCTTTCTCTCTTTTGCCGTTCTCTCAAAGTAGTCACGAAACCCACCCCCCGGCGTGTTTGCTAACTGTTCCAGTGGAGGACGACCCCAGGTATCCGGGTTGCCCTCTGTTGACTATTTGTATGCGGGGAAGTCATGGCTACAAATTCAGGCTCCGTCAACAAACATATAATAATTTGGGGCTGACATAGATAAGGATTTTCTGATTACTTGAACCACCACTTGTGAAGTGTTTTGTTGAGATTGGCAACCGGTCGGTAATTGAAGCGCCATTCACACTCTTTGATGAACAGGTGAAAGCGCTGTTTGGAGATGCCGTTATAGGCGCGCAAATGACGTTTGGCCTGGTTCCAGAAATTCTCGATGCCGTTGATGTGATTGGCCTGCTCGGCAAACAGCTTCGAATGGTTGATTCGCAGGTGATGAAACTCGGAAACGTCGAGAACATCATAGGCCCGAAAGCAATCGGTATAGACGATGGAATCCGGTCGGACCTTCTGCCTGATGATCGGAACAAGCGTTTGTGTGGAAGCGTTTGGGATGATGACCACGTGAACACGGCCCTTGCGTTTGAGAAGCCCGAACACCGCAACCTTGCCTGCTGCTCCGCGCCCCCTCTTGCCTTTTCGATGGCCGCCAAAATAGCTCTCGTCGACCTCGATTTCGCCACTGAGAACCTCAGGCGTTTCTTCCGCCAGGCGGGCGAATATCACCTCGCGCAGCTTGTGATAAAACAGGATCGCGGTATTGCGATTTACCCCTGTTAACTCCGCCGCGGAACGGGCCGTCACTCCAGCACAGAAATACTTGATCAGCTCAATCTGAATACTGCCGCTGAGCCTGCTCCGCCGCCTCGACGTAACCATCTAACATCAATAGCCTTTATCTGCTACCTATGTCAGCCCCAATAATTTTCATTCCAGGTGGCATTGAAAGATCGAACGCCAGGCAAGGGACGAGTCGAAATCTTCGATATAGTGGATGATTCTGCCCTCCTTTACGCGGAAATACAGAAAGTAGGTGTTATTGTACGGAGCCCCTTTCAGGTTGCCGCCACGACCTTTCGCGAGAACAACCAGGTCATCACCCTCTTCTATATATCCGGTCGGAAACAGGCCGTATGACGGCGCATGCCCCATCAGGGGCGCGGCCCGCTTGTGGAAATTTTCGCGGACGTCCTCTATTCCACGATAGGTCCCGGAAAGTGGTGTCTGGCCGGTGACGGTGAAAACCACATCGTCGTGCAGCAATTCTATGAAATTTTTCCTGTCGCCCGTGCGCGATGGTGAAAGCTGTTCGAGAAATTGATCGACGACCCTGCGCGTTTCGCCTTCTGCCGCGGAATTCGAATTATCTGGGCGTGGAGACATTCGCGGGCCTTTCCAAATTCGGTGCGAACGTCCAGCCGAACAGGGCCGTCTCTATGAGACTGGTATCCGGAAACAGCGTGACCGATGTAACCCGGTCATTCGCTACCTCGAAAACAGCCCCGCACAGATCACCTTGGCGGTTTAATTCAAAACCACGCGTTGACGTGCCTGAAATTTCCAGTAGGGCGGCCACGGTTGCACCCCTTCCAACCAGTCTGTCGATTCGGATATGTAAGGTTTCGACTACCGTGGCGGCGGTATCGACAAGAATTCGCCTGACGAGTTCAAGCCCCTCATAGCACCCGGACAATGGGGTGGTGCCGTTAATTGTGACTTTGGCATTTGTCGCTAAAAAGGAATAGGGGTCAGCCGCATCGAAACGGCTTCTCCCACCGGACATCCTCGCATTGCAGCTTGACAGGAAGCAATCGACCACCGTCTTTTCAGGCGTGTCATAAGGGCTTGGCATTGCAGTCCACCTGCCTTTCACATCCGTTCAGGACTTGAGGTTGTCATAATAGGGCAGAACGATCTCTTCTTCGCTTTTCCAGCTTCCGAGCATGCCCAGCGTGTAGGGCGAAACGGCTGCATAGTCCGTCTTGACATTGATACAGGCGGGCAATGGTTGCGTTAGCGCCCGGGTGATTGCCGGTTTCAGCTCGGACAGGCGGGTGACCTGCTCAGCGTAACAGCCAAAGCCGGCCGCCACGTCATTATACCGGGTCGAGGCCAGGTCGGAAACCACGCGCCGGTTGGCGCCATAGATGATATCCTGCGCGTGCGCCGACATGCCCCAGCTGTGATTGTTAAAAATAATTGTCAGAATCGGTAATTCATGGCGCACCATGGTATCGAATTCCTGGATATTGAGCCCGGCCGCCCCATCGCCGATGACGCTGATCACGCGGGCGTCAGGGCGGGCGACTTTGGCGCCAATCGCGAATGGCATCCCGACGCCCAGGCAACCCAGATACCCGAGCGACAGGTAGCGGCTGCCCCGGGGAAAGCTCGTCACCATTTCGATCCAGGATTTGGCTTCACCGCCGTCGGTGGTCAGGATTGTGTCTTCGGTGACGAAGTCGGCAATAATCTCAGCCGCACGGTAGGGGTGGATAGGCGCACTATCGTCTGTCGGCGCGTCCTTGAAATCTGTTTTATGGGCGTCGCGCGCCTTATGGATCTGACTTTGCCAGGCTGAATGGTCGGGCCATTCAATGTTCCGTGCGGCATCGATCAAGGCAAGCAGCATCTGGCGACAGTCCGCGATGACAGGGACGGCGGTTTCGCGCAGCCGTCCAATTTCGCGGGCGTCCAGATCAACGTGGATGAATTTTGTCGCAAAGGGCAAAAGGCGGTCGGTAATGCCGCCGGTAAACATGCCAAAGCGCGCGCCCAGAACCAGCGCAACATCCGGCCGGTTTTCGTCCCCTGGCGCAAGCGCTCCGAGGTTGCCAAAGGCCCGGCCCGCAAGGGGGTGATCCCCCGGAAAAAGCCCGTGCGCCTTGTTGTTGGAGAATACCGGTATTCCCGTGAGTTCGGAAAAAGAAAGCAGCTCATCGCTGCACCGGGAGAGAAGGGCCCCACCCCCGGTCATCATAATCGGCCGTTTTGCTCCCGCCAAAAGCGCCAGGGCTTGTGTCACGTCCTGTTGCCGCGGGCAGGGTGGCGGTGGAAGGTGTGTGTCTGGAGCGAGCTTGAGAGCGTCTTCGTTAATCTGACCGAACAGGACATCAATGGGAATTTCGAGGAAGACCGGGCCCGGTCGGCCCGAGCGCGCAATTTTGATGGCCTGATCCACGAGATCCGGGATCTGGTGCGTCTGGGTAATCTGGTGGGCCCATTTGGTTACCGGGGTCACCATGGCGACCTGGTTGAAGCCACCTTGTAGCGGGTTGATTTCAGCGTCGCGCAGGGGCGGTGCCCCGGCAATAAACAGGGTGGGAATGCAATCGAGGTAGGCGTTTGTGATCGCGGTAATGACGTTCGTGAACCCAGGACCTGCTGTCGCCAGCGCTATGCCAACCTTCGATGTCAGTCGTGAGCAAGCTTCGGCCGCGTGACCGGCTGCGGCTTCGTGACGCACGTCCACAAGCCTGATTCCGTGATCGAGGCAGGATTGAAAAATGGCATCGAGATGCCCGCCGTGAAGCGTAAACATATGGTCAATCCCGTAACGCTTGACCGTTCTGACAAACAATTCTCCGCCGTCGATTTTGGTCATTATTTTCCCACCTCAAATTTCTGTTCGTTCAAAACAATGAATATGTTACCCGGCCCACGTCTGCGACCGTTCAACGCTTTGCCGGTAAAATCGCAGGCCGGCGGCCAGGAGCAAGAGCGCAACCGGCAGTACCACTGCAGCAACGATCGAGATCGAATACCCGAGGCGCAGCTTGTTGCCAAAGCCGTAATCCGTAATGGCCGCGATAAGCGTTGGACCAAGACCCAGACCGATCACGTTCAGGACCAGCAGAAAAAGCGCCGAGATCTGTCCCCGCATCTGGTTGGGTGTAATTGTTTGAAGCGCCGCAATGCCGCTTCCCGCCGGAAAACTGAACCCGAAATTGGCGCATCCGAGGAAAATGACGGCACCGGTCGCCGATGGCATGAGCGGCCCGATGATGGCGCATGGCAGCATGAAGGCGTATCCAAGCAACATGACCCGGATTTTCGAATCCCGTTGGCCGCGGCTTTCAAGCCAGTCCGCGGTTATACCTCCAAGCAGAACACCTGAGAGACCGGAAACCAGAACGACGCACCCGTATACCTTGCCGACGAAGCCGATATCCCAGCCATAGTTCCGGATGAGCAATGTCGGAGCCCAGGCATTCAAGCCATATCCGAATAAAGAGGCGAGGGTAAATGCGCCGATCAAGGTCGAGTATGTGGACCGGTTCAGCTTCAGGAATTGCCAGACTTCGGCCAGTGAAACATGGGCGCTCTGAGTGCGGCCTTTAACCAGTCCCCGTCGCGCGGGTTCAGCGACAGTGAAGAACAGCGCTGCGATCAGAAGGCCAGGCAGACCGACCGCGACAAAGACGGCCTGCCAGGGCTTCATCAGACCGATGACCGGCAGATCGAGATGGCCAATTGCGCCCACCGCCGAGATAACCAGTCCGGCAAGGATAAGAGCCGCTCCGGCGCCGACGTAAACGCCCACACCATAAACGCTCATGGCGAGGGAAAGACGTCTCGGCGGAAAATAATCGCTGATCAGGGAATAGGCGGACGGCGACAGAGTGGCCTCGCCCACGGCAACCATGATGCGGGCCAGGAATAATTGCCAGAAACTGAAAACCGCACCACAGGATGCTGTTGCCAGGCTCCAGATGGATATCCCTGCAATAACAATCGAACGCCGGTTTTTACGATCGACCAATCTGCCGATGGGAAGGCCGAAGATAGTGTAAAACAAAGCGAATCCCATCCCCACAATGAGACTGATCCCCACATCCCCGATATGAAGATCCTGCTGAATTGGTACGATCAGGAGACTGATAACCACGCGATCGACAAAAGAAAAGAAATAGGCAAGGGATAACAGAGATACCACGTACCACGGGTACCAGGATCGTGTCCGAAGACCGCTTGAAGCGGGAACGCTGGGACATGGCGAATTGGCATCGGGCGGACGTACCGACTGTCTGCTAGCGTCCACCTGCAACATCCAAGGTTGCTCCCGTTACATAGCTTGACTTGTCTGAAAGGAGCCAAAGGACGGCTTCTGCGACTTCCTCAGGTCTGCCAGCGCGCCCCACTGGTATGGCCGTTGCGGCATCGCGGGCGCGGTCGGGCAAACCGACGGCAGCATGCATTTCGGTGTCAATGACGCCGGGACTGACCGCATTGACTCGAATTCCTTCGCCGGCAACCTCAATCCCCAGGCCAAGAGTCAGAGTTTCGACGGCGGCCTTGGAAGCGGCATAGTGAATTCCCAAACCGGCCGCCCCCAGACGCGCCGCTATAGACGCTATATTCACGATCGAGCCGCCCCGCCCCCCCTGTCGGGTGGACATGCGCCTGACCGCTTCCCGCGCACAATAAAAACTGCCCAAAGCATTTACCGCAAAGACAGGATCAAGATTGGCGGACGTCACATTGGCCACGGTAGTGGCGCCGCCCGTCACGGCGGCGTTATTGACCAGTCCGGTAAGCCGGCCCAGCCTTTCATCGACCGTTTCAAACAGCCGGATTATGTCGTCCTCGACGCCGATATCCGCCTTCACCGCGATGGCCTTGGAACCGCAGCGGCGTATATCCTCCGCGACGGTTTCAGCCTGCTTCTCGCTGCTGTGATAGTTGACGCAGACGTTCCAGCCGTTCTGGCCAGCGAGCCGGGCCACCGCGGCACCAATGCCGCGGCTTGCTCCGGTTACGACGAGAACGTTTTCTGTTACCATCAGGCTCTCGGTTTATCTTACGCCGCTTCCTAGAAATTCGCCTTGATCGAAGCCCCCCACTCGCGGGGCCGTGCATATGTTGCGTCGGCCGTGCCCGTAACGTTTATGGCTTCGAGGCCGTTGGTAATATAGGCCTTGTCGGTCAGGTTGTTGCCGAAGACCGCCACTTCCCAGGTGTCGTCGGTGCTTTTGTATGTCAGCCGGGCGCTCAGCAGACCATAGCCTGGTTGCGCAAGGATCGGAATGTTGTTCGGTGTCATATAGGTCGTGCTGCGGTAAGACCAGTCTACTCTTGCCGTAACGTCACCGACACGCTCACCGAGCGGAACGGTGTACTGCGCCCCGATGTTGTAGGTCCATTTCGGTGTTTTCACGAACTTGCTGTCGAGGGTGACGACCTGGACTCCCGGCAACAGTTCGGTGTAATGGGCATCGATATAGCCAAGGCTGGCATTGATATCGAGGTTGGGCACAGGCCGGGCGGATAATTCGGCTTCTACGCCGTTGATATCGGCCTTGCCGGCGTTGTCCACAGCGGCGATGAGGCCGCCCGCCGGCGTGGCAATAATCGCAGTCAACTGAATGTCATTATATTTGCTGATAAATCCGGCAACATTCAGCAGGAGGCGACGGTCGAGCCACGTCGATTTGATGCCGGCTTCGTAAGACCAGACGGTTTCCGGATTAAAGATACTCGTCGCAACGTCCAGCGAAGACGGGCGCCCGTTAAAGCCGCCCGATTTGAACCCTTTGGAGGCGGATACGTACGTCATCAGGTTTTGGGTGAGGTGATATTCGAGGCTGACTTTAGGCGACCACGCCGACCAGCTCGCCGACGTCAGCGTGGGCGGCACCACCAGCAATTGCGCTCCCGTCTTGAAGTAGGACGCCGTGAAATCTTTTTTCTCATGGGTGAAACGAATACCGGCGGAAAGACCGAGCTTGCTGGTGAGGTCATACGAGGCGTGAGTGAAGGCCGCGTAGCTGTCCGTTTTTATGGAAGTATTTCGAATGCTGTCGAGATCGAGTGCGAGCGATCCAAGCCCCGCATACAGTCCCTGACCAAGCCGGGAAATGAAATGGTCGTGACCTGTTTCATGAAGATAGAAGAGGCCACCGAGCCAATGCAGCCGGCTGTTCATCCAGTCGCCCGAAAATTGCATCTCCTGGCTGAACTGGGAGACATGAGTGTCGTTGGAGGTTTCCAGATAAGGAAGCGGCGAATTATCCGGGTCCGATGAAAAAGCGGCATCAGTGGTGCGATAGGCGGTAATCGACTTTACGGCGAAATTATCGAGTTGCCAGTCGACAGTCCCCGACAGGCCCCAGGCATCCAGGTCGCTCTTGCTTTTGGCGGTGGCGTTGGTTGTGTAGGGATTATTCGTTGCGTATGCGCTGCTGTAGGTGCCGAGACCCGCGTAGGTGTTCCACAGGTTGAGGAAGAACGCGTTATCGTTAAAGGCAACGGCTACGTCAGGGATCGATTGTTCCCGGCGCCGGCTGTAGTCTCCGGATAACAGGACGTTAAGGTTGTCGGCCGCTTTCCATTTCAGCTGCAGGCGGGCCGAGTCGGCATTGACATCGCCGAGTTTAACGCCGTCAATAAGCCGCGTTACATAGCCATCGCGGTTCAGACTGGCGACCGAAAGCTTTGCCGCAAGTTTGGGTGTAATCGGTACGTTTATACCGCCCTTGACGTCAACACGATGGTAGCTGCCCATGGTCAGCTCGCTCCAGCCGCCAAATTTTCCGGTTGGCTTTTTTGAAATTAGCTGGATGGCGCCGCCTATGGTGTTTTTGCCGAATAAAGTGCCTTGCGGTCCGCGCAACACCTCCACACGCTCCAGATCGATAAGATCCAGCGTATTGCCCATCTGGCGGGAGAAGTAGACTCCGTCCACGTAGATCCCCACGCCAGGCTCGGTCGTGAACAGGAAATCCTGTTGGCCGACACCCCGGATGAAGACCTGCGCATTGGAATTTCCGCCGGTGTTTCCACTGCCGCGCTCGAAGGTGAGGTTCGGCGTGAAACGGTCAATATTGGTCAGGTTTGTGATATTGCGCATCTCGAGGTCGGATGAGGTCATCGCGGTGATCGAAATAGGGGTTTCCTGGATGGATTCCGCGCGGCGCCGGGCGGTCACGGTAATTTCTTCGATGCCGTAGTTCTTTTCTTTTGCCTTCTTGGCTTCGGCTGCTACGGCCACGGGCGACCCGACGGAAGTGCAGATCAGCGTAAAGAGTGCGGCCCCGAGAGCCGAGGACGATAAGATATGTCTGACATTCGCCTTTCTTGTTCCGTCAGACGAACGGCGTGGGCAACAGGTGATCATTTTAACTTCCTTCCCCAAATAAATCAGGCTCTATGCGCCGGTATCTCGGCAATCACTTCTATTTCCACCAGCATATCCGGGTGGACCAGGGCGGTGACTTCCACGCCGGTGGCGGCTGGTGGTGCAACGCCATTATAAAAAGCGGCGCGAACAGCGGCCGCGCCAACGAATTCCCCCATATTGGTGGTGTAGAGAACCTCTTTAATGACGTGTTCGAGGGTTAGGTGCTGGCTGGCGAGAATGGTCTGGATCTGCCGGTAAACGGTCTTGATTTGCGTGGCCATATCGCCTTTTCCGACCACCGTTCCCTGATCGTCAGTGCTTGCGCATCCTGAGACAAAGAGGAAGGCTCCGGACCTGACACAACGGGCAAACCCAAGCTTTCTCTCTGTTTCTTCGTGGAAATAGCTGACCTGATCCGACCGTGCCATTTGCAGTCCTCCCGTTTGTTATAGGTAAAACCAATACAACTATAAAAATAATATGTCAAAAAATTTTTTATAAAAATAGAGAAATTATATTTGGCTATAAATATTTTCTACGTTATACCATCAAGGAGAACTCGGGTAATGCTGTCTGGGTTCCGAAGCTGCGTCTATGGCCAAGGCGCTGGCGCATTTCCGAACCTTCCGGGTGCGAAGGATGAAACGAATTGGATCCGGTCTTCCGGATAGGAGATGTTGAAATGAATATTCCGAACAGCCAGAGACAGCGGCGTACTTCCCCTGTTCCGGCAGAAGGTCAAGGCGGGGTGTTTACCCAATCCTGGTTTCCGATCTGCCGGTCTGAGGACATAGAGGTTGGCCAGGTCAGAGGATTTAGCTTTCTCGATGGACGTGTAATTGTCTTTCGCGGCGAGAATGGGCAAGCCCGGGTGATGAGCGCCTATTGCCCCCATTTAGGCGCGGACCTCGCGGTCGGCCGTGTCGTCGACAACGAGATCGAATGCCGGTTTCACCAATGGACGTTCGATCAGGACGGCATGTGTTCCGGCCTCAAGACCGGTGAGCCGGTGCCCAAAAAAGCCTGTGTCTTCAATTTCCCATGCCGGGAAAAGTTCGGGGTCATTTGGGCGTTTAACGGGAATGAGGCGACATGGGAAATTCCTGACTTTGAACTGCCGGATTCAGAACTTTCGTTTCGGGTGGAATATGACAATCCGATCTATCCCGTAGACCCATGGGCGATTTGCGCGAATACGCCGGACTGGCAGCACCTTCTGGTTACCCACCGCATGAAATTCGACCCCGAAGAGCTCTATGACAACATAAAATGGACCGACAATTCCATGGAATACTATGTCAAAGGCGAGCTGGACGAGGGCGCGGTGGATATGACGCTGGCGATCCACGGGACCAGCATTTTTACAACGGTCGGCGTCTTTGGCGGTGTCCCCGGTTATACCATGGTCGCCTTTGGCATCCCGAAGCCGGGTTTCACCCAGGCCTTTTTTATCCTGGGCGTTCCGAAGGGCGACGGGTCGCCGGAAACGATCCAGCGGAACAAGGATGTCCTTCAGGCTTCCTACGATCTTAGCCTTCGCATCACCGGCGATGACAGGCCCATCCTTCATACCGCGCGTTATGTGCCGGGGCATCTGACCCGGGTGGATCGTGCGTTGGGGAGGTATCTCGACATGGTAAGGACCTATCCCCGGGCTCATCCATCCGCTGAATTCATCCGCTAACAGCGGTCGCTTTGAAAAAAAGGGAAACCGGCAATGGCTAAACTTGAAGAGGTCCGCTTTCTGGATAAAGACCTCGAACATGCGCTCGGCATGTCAGCGATTGTAAACCATAACGGGACACTGTATCTGTCCGGTATCATTGCTGTTGACGACGACCAAAGACCGCTCGCTCTGAATGATTTCGAAGGTCAGTTAAATTTTGTCTATGACCGTCTCTGTTACGCGCTGGGCAAACTCCATGTCGGGCTTGAGAACGTGTTGAACGAAACCATCTTCGTAACCGACATGAAAAAATTGAAAGAGGCTGCTCCGCTTCGGGCCAGCCGATACCAACCCGGCTGTGCCCCTGCTGTGACCGCCGTTCAGGTCGCGGAATTGTTTTATCCCGAATGCATGATCGAGCTGCAGGTGATCGCAAGGGCGCCGGAATATACCGGAATTCGGCAAAGGTAGCGGGACTTGCGGTCGACAGAGATTGGCCCCCATATTCAATCGTACCGATTCCCGCGACCGGATCGAGTCCATCATCCTGCTCGCACTCCGGACGCTACTCGTAAATCCAGACCTCTTGAAAATGTAAGTCAACAAAGTTGCCTGGCCTCGTCAATGAGGGCGTCCTCAACCCTAAGCGGTCATACGGCTCACATTGTGGCGGGCCTTGTGCGTTTTGGTTGGCGTTAGCAGGATTTTGCTTTGGACCTTTGGCCCTTCGCTGCACCTTTGCGGCGTTGCCGGTGCTTCGGTATGAACCGGCAGGCTTCTCTCATCTGCCCCACTTCCAAATAATTCAGGCCCGCACCTGATGGTACGGGCCCTAAATTATTGGTTGCGGGGGCAGGATTTACCGACACTCGGCTGTGCCTCGGTCGTTGCCTACAAGCCATTGTTATACAATGGCTTTCCGGCCGAACGCAGGTTCATTCACCGCACCCCCGACCACTAAAAAAGGCCCCGCGTTGGGGGCCTTTTTCTAGTGGTTGCGGGGGCAGGATTTGAACCTGCGACCTTCAGGTTATGAGACTTTCCGGCTATCACTTAGTGAGTTGATATTACATATATATTTTTCATCCGATCTGCATATGTGTAACAGACTGTGTCAGTCTGCTGCGCGGCAGGCTGCCGATTTGTAGGGCACACGGGCGCCCGCCGGCAAGACGTTGTGCCGCGGCTAATCACGCTCGCGGCCGCTATCCCGGTCCTTGCGCCGCTGCTGCGCGTCGCGCTTTTTGCCCTGTTTGATCCGCCGCGCCACGCGGCGGTTGAAATCGTCCATCGCGGTCTTTCCTCCTTCAGCCCTGAACTGCTCCTTGTCGCGCCCGGTCTTGATGTCGCGGGCGAGCTGCTGGCTTTCCCGGCTTTGCTCGCGCGCAAGCGCATGGCGTTCGGCCGCCAGGGTCTGCTCCAGCTTTTCGCGGCTTTCCGCTTCTTTCATCCGCGCCACGTCTTGCCGGTAGCGTTGGTTGATCTCCCGGATTCCCTCCCTCAACTTCGGACGGGTGGCGTTGGAAAGAGCGGCTCGCTCCGCTTCGTGCTTCCGGGCTAGCGCGCCATGCGGGTTATCCTGCCCAAACACGGCGCGAATAGCATCGGCAGCCATCGCCCGGCGCCCGCTTTTGTTGCGGTTCCTCGGATCGTGGCCGCGTAAATACAGGTGATGGCGAAGCCGGCCGACGGCGGTCTTCTGCGCCTCATTCAGATCCTTCTTCTCCTGCCTCTGGCGGCGATACAGGTCTGCCCAGTACGGGCGATTCTGTTGGTTCAGGTGTTCACGCAGGAGCCGGATGCGCTCTTCCTTTTGCCGGTAGAGCGTCTTCTTCCAACCGGCGTGAATATCACGATGCACCTGACGCCGGCGGGCCTGGTGGGCGGCGAGGTTCTCCGCCGTCGCCTTGCGCGCTGCTGCCGCGCCCATGATCCGGTCACGCCGCCAGCGGTGGAAGTGTCCCAGGCTGAGGCTTCTGCGGTCCTTGACGAATTGACCTTTGCGCCGCGCTTCGTTGTTCTTCACGCGCTGCTCGCAGAAAATTTTGCCGTTCTTTTTTTCGTATCCTTCCGCCCACCGCGAGAGTGCCAGGTGATCCTTCGACAGGGTGGCGGCCTTGCCGGTCTCGGGATGAACCCGGTTGACGATTAGGTGGATGTGCGGGTGCGGCTCGTCATTGTGCGCGACCATCAGCACCTCATGCCCATCCAGCCCGAGCGCCGTCAGGGTTTCGTGTGCGGCCTCGATCATCTGCTCCTGCGTCGGCTCTTCTTCCGGCGCCCATGACAGGCTGTAGGTGTAGACCGGATAGGCGAGCTTGCGACCGGTGCGCGCGCCACCGTTCGCCGCCTTGATCTCGTTCTGGCGCATTGCGGTATGGGCCATCATTTTAATGGCGCGGTCTGGATCGTCGGTCGCCAGGTTTTCGGTGTGGGTGAAGGCGACGCGCTCGGATGTAAGGGCGTCCTTGTCGTGCAGGTAATAGAGCCCCGCGCCCTTGAAGCTCGTGCCCTTGGCGGCGACTTTAGGGACCATTGTCCCCGCCCGGTTCGTCCTCTCCGCCCTGCGGCATGGCAGGGCCAGGTTCCGGCTCCAGCGAGCGGACGATCAGCCGCTCGATCGCGGCGGTGACGGCCCGTAGACCCGACGGGATTTTGCCCTCCATGTGGGCAACGCGCGTGAGCTGATTCAGGTTGACGCCGATGCGCCGAATCTGATCGAAAAGAGCAGGATCGAGGGTGCGCTTTCCCTGGACGGTCACGCGGCCCGTGAGCGCCTGCCGGCGGATATATTCCGAAGGTGAAAGGCCGGCCTGCGCGGCCGCAGCGTCGATGCGCAGGCGCTCTAGCAGCGTCACCCGGCAGGAGAGCGAAACCGTCCGCCGCTCGGCGGGCTGTTTTTTCGGGCGAGCCATCGCCCGCCAGCCCGCCTAAGCCGGGTCTCGGGGCGGCGTCTGAGCCCCGATGCAAGAGTTTTTGTGCAACAAAAACATATCTTGCTACTCCGAAAACAGCTTACCACAGGGGCGGCGGGAAACAAGCACGCGCGATGCCTGCCACGGGCTGTCCTTCACCGCCGGCCGAACGTTGCACTGGCGCTGAAATTGACGCGGAGTTGCCAGCCAGGCCCTCCAGAATTTCCACAGGGACGTGCAAAGCTTCGCGCTGTGCAGATCGTGGGTTAAGATCGTCCATGAGCGCGAAAATCTTTTCAGGATTATCGCGCGGCGTGCCTGGCATCGGTCCGCGCGACATGCAGGCCCCGGCAGCGGAGTTCGAGGACCCGCAGGCCGTTGTGGTATCGCAGGCCCTCGCCTACCAGCCGGACAAGCTTTTTCTCGGGGTGCTGGGCGCGCAGGTAAAGCGGGACGAGAAAACCGGCGAGCGCTACGTGCAGGGGGGCGTGCCGGTCGGGGTGAAGACCGACCAGCACGCCATCACCATCGCCGGCAGCCGCACCGGCAAGGGCCGGGCCGCGATCATCCCCAACATGCTGCGCTACCAGGGCTCGGTGCTGGCCATCGACCCCAAGGGCGAGCTGGCGCTCGCCACCGCCGCAGTGCGGGCGAACAAGCTCGGGCAGCGTGTGGTCGTTGTCGATCCGTTCGGCACGACAAATGATGAACAGGGCAGGCCGAAGCTGCCGGAGAACTATTACAGCGGGTTCAATCCCGTCGCCCTGATGCGGCCTAAGTCGATGATCGAAGACGCGATGCTGATGACCGACGCGCTGGTCCTTCCCGGCGCCGGCGACCCCCATTGGGATGAAAGCGCGCGCACGATCATCGAGGGCGTCATTCTGGAAGTCGCGACCGCGGACCGGTTCGAGGGACGGCGCAACCTGGTCAAGGTGCGCGACCTGCTCGCCGAAGGGGAGAGCCGGGACGATCCGGCGGTCGCCGCCTTCTTCGAAGCCGGCGACGGCGAAGAGGTCACGGGCATGGAAGTGCTCGAAGCCTGTATGCGCGAAAGCAAGGAAGGCGCGGTGCGCCGGGCAGCGGCGGATTTTTTCGAGCGGCCGGACCGCGAGCGCGATTCCGTCCTGTCCACCGCCCGGCGCCATCTACGCCCGCTCGCCTTTCCTGAAATCGCGGCATCGCTGAGCGGTGCGGGCTTCGATCTCGCCGACCTGAAACGATCGGCGATGACGGTCTATCTGTGCCTGCCGGGCCGGCACATGGGGCCGTGCGGACGGTGGCTGCGCCTGTTCGTCAATCTCGCCTTGCAGGCGATGGAAACGACGAAGGTGCCGCCGGCGGCAGGCTGCCCGGTGCTGTTCGTCCTCGATGAATTCGCGGCCCTTGGCCATATGCGGCAGATCGAGGACGCGGCCGGGCAGATCGCCGGATACGGCGTGAAGCTGTGGCCGATCCTGCAGGATTTGGGTCAGCTCAAGGCGCTCTACAAGGAGCGCTGGGAAACCTTCATGGGCAACGCCGGCATCTTGCAGTTTTTCGGCAACAACGACCTCACCACACTGGAATGGATTTCCAAGCGGCTCGGCTCGACGACGATTGAGCAGCTTTCATCCTCGGCGGTCACGCCGGGCGCGGCGCGCGCCGGCGCGCATCGGGCGAGAGCTACGCGCCGCGCACCACTGCGATTATGGAGCCGGATGAAATCGCGCTCGTGTTCGGGCGCGCCGATCCGCTGCTCCGGCAACTGATAATAAGGGCGGGCTACGCGCCGATGATTTTGCAGAGGGCCTATTACGACAAGCACGAATTATACAGGGGGGCCGGATCATGACGGGGACGCTGATCAGCAACGCCTCGGATTTTCCGCACACGGCGGTTTTTGAACGCGAAGGGCCTGCTGGCGCCATCTACACCATCGCCTTCGACAACATGGAATTCGGGGATGGCGGCAGGGCCTGATGGCCGTTGCCGCCCTCGTGGTGCTCGTCCTGCTGATACCGGGAATGATCTGGCTCGGGCAGGCTCGGGAAGCGATCGGCGTATCGTGGGTTGCAGGCCCCGTGGTGGTTTTCGGAGTCTTTGCCGGACTAATCATACGGCTCAAGCACCCGTGGAAAATGAAGCGGGCCATCGAGCTCGATTTCGGCGCGGACCAGTTGCGAGTCTTCAAGGGCCAAAAGCTCAAGATCAGCCGCCAGCTATCGCGCATGGCCAACCTGACCGTCGAGGACCACCCGGACGCCGAACATGCGCGGATTACCCGGCAGGAGCACGGGAAAAAGAGCCCGAAGGATGTCGAAAAGCAGCATTGCCTGATCGGATGGTTCGGCGCCGGCGGCGCCGAGCAGGTCATGCTCTTGGCCCGCGCGGAATGGCCCTGCCGTAACTCGCTGTTCGAGGTCCGGCAGGCCATCTTGTGGGCGATCGAACAGGCGCGGGACAACGTGACGGGAACGCGGGGGCCTGATCTGTCGATGCCGCAAACGCGAAACGATCAAGCCGCCGCTGGATTAGGCGGCAGACGCGGGAGGGTTTGCCATGAGGGATGAAGTCGGCGCCGCGTTCCAGCGTTACCAGGCCATGTTCGGTCTGCTCTTTGGCGTTCCCGATGCCGTTCAGGAACAGGCCGAGCGGGACCGGGCGGAATACGGCGCGGCTTACATATGGATGGGTAAGGACGGGCAGAAGAGCTTCCATTATCTGATGGCGGTGCGCTTCATGGTCGAGGTGTGCGGCATCCCCCTGCGCGAAGCATGGGCGGAGGCCTGCGAAGATTTGGAAGGCGTCGTGCCGGAAAACCTGCCGGATGCGAAAGCGATGGCGCATCAGATCTTCCGCTCGCAAGGCAATGTTCTGCAAGCGCGCGAACTGGCGCGGTTCTTTGGCGATGTCTACAGGGACCGGTATTGGCGGGATGTCCTGGACGAACTGGAATGCGCGGCTCTCGTCCCGGAAAATAGCGGACTCGAAAACTGGAAATAGCCCGCAAGGGGTACGATCCAGGCTGAATATCGAACGGGCATCCAAGACACTGAGCCAGACTGTGCCGCGCGAGATGGCGAGGCGGCGCTGCTCGTTCCTTTTCCTTTCCGTCATTGCACGGCGCCGGCCCGCCGGACCTCTTTCATTCCACGGTTTAACAGACGGTTCCTATCCAGGCGCAACCTGATCCTGCGGCGTCAGGTCCTCCACTGACGTTGCGGCCGGTTCGGTGCGCCTTCGTCCCCGCCCGCTTTCTTCCGTGAGGGCATGAAAGGTCCGGACAGGCCGGGCCTTAAAAGCAAAACGGAGGAAAAAATGACTTCACTACGCACCACATTCGCCAAGGCCGCTTTCGGCACGCCCGGTTCCAACACGTTCTGGCTGCTGATCTGGATGATCTTCATCCTGGACGACGCAAAGCGCGAAACCGAAGAGCGCCGCAAGAAGCGCGAACGCGCCGCCACGCTCGCCAGCGCGCCTAAGCCGCCCGCCGGCCCGCGCCCGTTCTAGGGCGCACGCGCCCCGGCCCGCTGTGCGGGCCGGGGTTGCGATAGCGCGGCGCGCTCAGGGTGCCAAAAAGAAAAACGCTCCGTAAAGGAGCGTTTTTCGCGCTGTCGGGGAAGGTAGAGGCCGCTTACGCGGCCTCCTCCTCTTCGGTGTCGTCCTTGGCTCGCTCGGCCTGCGCCAGCTTGGCCGTGCGCTCGTAAGCTTTGTCGGCCAGGCGGGCAAGACGTAGAAGCTGCGAGCCGGAGAAGCTCTCCGTGTCCTGAAGGTCGCCGTCCTTGTCCTTGTAGGTCCGGGCGAAGGTGACGGAGAAGAAGGCGCCTTTCTCGCTTTCGTTCTTCCAGATCGCCGCCTTGATGGCGCCATCGCGCACGGTTTCGACGGGACGTTGTTTCGTTTTCTTAGACATTTTCGTTTCCTTTCTGTTGTGCGGCCGTGTCCATCACGGCCTTTGCAGGTACCCGATCGCAGCCGCGCTCGGACCCGGCCCAAATCTGGAAACAGCGAGTGGTGCGGGCAGCGCAGCAACACGGTCGCGGCCGTTTCCACCCCGCAAGGGGTCGGTTTGGGTAAAGGGGATGGCCGGATGCAGGGTCACCCGGAAAAGGCGTGAATGAAGGGGACGGCCATAAACGGCAGGAAAGGAAGAGATGAAAACGGCGCAAACGGAACAGGCCCGCGCGAAACTGCGATGGCGTTCTCAAGCGCATCGGAATCAAGACGAAAGCGACCAGGGCGCCCGCCCGCTCACCCGCCGGACATGCAGGGGTGAACAAGACGGCGCCGGACACGGTGGACAGCGGAACGGCGGAGATTCGATAGCCCTGCGCCACTTGCCTGCCGGGCGTAGCGCCGGAACAATCGGGTGGACGTAAGGGCGCTATCAGGCCGCAAGCCGGGGACGATCACCGCAAGAGGATGGACGGCGCAGCCGGACTCAATTCTTTCGTAGGGAAAAAGGGCAGCACCTGGCGGCGCTGCCCAGCGGGCCTCACGGCCTGTTATTCCGCGGCGAACAGCTTGCCGACGGCCTGCCAGTGCAGGGTGGCGGGAAGGCCCTTGCGCTTGGTGTAGGGCTGCATCGGGAAGCGCATGTAGCGCGGCTTCCAGCCTTCCACCTTCGCATAGCCGCGCGTGCCGGTGAGGCAGGCCAGGATCACATCCTTCTGCGCCTTCGCCGTCGCGGCGACGTGCTGTGTCGCCCTGCGCTTGCCCGCGACCTCGGCGAGCATCGCGTTGATCGCCGGCTTGTCGCGGAGCAGGTCGAAGAACGTATCGTCCGGCGTCCACCATTTGCCGGTATCGACCTTGAGGATATGGCCGAGCGCTTCGACCTGCGTGCTTCCCGCCTGCAAGCTCTCCGCCATCACGAACGCGAGCGCGCGCAGCACGTCATCATCGGAGAGTTCCAGAAGCCGGGCGAACACGGCGCATACATCCGGTGCGTCCCAGTGCGGGCGCATCAGATAGCCGTCGGTGTGCGCAAGACCGAGCAAGGCGCGCACCTCCTGCCGCTGCGCGTCGAAGGCTTGCTGCGCCTTGGCGGCATCGAGCGAGGCGGCAATCGCTTTGTTGCCGCTTGCGCTCTGGTTTTCCGGGTCCACGTCCCACAGGCCCGCACCCGCGATGGCGCTCGCCGCGATCAGGCGCACGGCAACCTGCGGCGCCTTGAGCAATTCCATCCGCACGGCGGCATGGCGGTGCAGATCAAGGTAACGCATCGCAGCCTTGGTCAGCTCCGGGCGTACCGGCGCATCAGCCGTGGCCTCGCCTTGCGCTTCGGCCTTCGCTTTCGCTTTATCGAGCCGGGCGGCTTCCTTTTCGTCGAGCCAGCCTTCGTGAAAGCCCATCTCGCCGTTTCCGGCGCAGGCGATATAGACCTTGCCGCCCTGCTTCCTGCCGCGTTTCACCTTGTCGTATTGCGACCAGTGATGACCGACGGGCATCACGATCACATCGGACCAGCCCGCTTCGAGATAAGCGGCCTGCTTTTCGGCAACCGCTTCCATCTGAAGCTTCCAGAACTTTTCCGCGTCATCGAAATACGCCGTATCGCCGAACAGGTCGGCGACGATGTTGCCGCCGTATTGTTCGACAGGAAACAGGGCGGAGGCGACCGGGATCTCCGCCCCGCCGAATAGCCAGGCTTTGAGCCGGTGGCCGGTGGGCGCGTACTGGTCTTGATCGCGGAACAGCTTCATCCACGCTTTCTGCTGCGCCTTGCTCGCCATCGTGAGCTGGCGGATCGTGGATGCGTCGATATCGCCCCTGCGATAGGCGGCAAGCACCGGCGCAATCAGGCCGGCAATCGCAAGCCGCCTTCTGACCAGCAATTCAGTGACGCCGAATTGCGCAGCGATGTCGGCGACCGTGCGGCCCTGCTTTTTGAGCGCGGCGAACGCTTCGTACTGGTCGATCTCGTCCATCGGCAGGCGCGCGACGTTCTCGGCGAGCGATGCTTCGATCGCCGCCGCGTCATCGCCGCTCTCCAGCACGGCGCAGGGCACCGCCTCGGCCTTGCCGGTTTCGGCTTCGAGCGCCTGACAGGCAAGTAAGCGCCGCTGTCCGGCGATCACCTCGAAGCCATCGCAGTTCGGGCGCACCAGCAAGGGCTGGATGACGCCGAGGCTGCGGATGCTGGCGATCAGGTCGTCAACGTCCTTGCCGCCGTGCCGCCGCACGTTAAGGGAAGAGAGTTTGAGTTTGGATAGGTCGATATGTTGAAGTTTCATGGTCTTTCTCCATTGTTTGTGGGTGCGGAATTGCACCGGCGAAAGCCCGGTTGCGGCGGTCCGCGACCAGGCTGTCTGCATTGCAATCCGTAATGCGGGGTGCTTAGCCTTCCGCCGCGGCGACTTCGGCAGCCCGGCGCAGCGCGCTTTCGTCTTCGGTGATCGCGGCAGCGTTCCACGCGGCGCGGGCATAGACCGACAGCGTGTGGTACGGCGTAAAATACCGGTCCCGCTCGACCGGCAGGCCCAGTTTGCCGCGCACGGATTCCAGTTCGGAAATGCGCACGCTGCCCAACTCGGGACAGCCCATGCCGAGATCACAAAGTCCGAAAGCGATGTCCGGCTCTTCGGGATCGAGTTCCGTCAGGAGCCAGGTGCAGCCGGCATCCGGCGTGAAAAACTTTGCCACGGGGATGAAATCCGCTTCGGCCCTGCCGTCCTCGGCGAGGGCTTCACGGATACGCCCGTTGCGCAGCAATTTGTCGTGAATGTCTTTTGTCAGTAGTTTCATGATATTTCTCCTTTGATGTTGAATGATTTCGAACACCAAAGAAGGGATCAGCCGGGCCAAGCCGGGTCACAAGATTCTGTTCGTTTCCGGAGGGCTCCCTTTAGGGAAGCCGGAAACGAAAGAATCTCTTGAGCATTGAGGCGGCGCCGCGCCCGGCTGGTACGATAGGAAGGCGTAAGAAGTTAAAAAAAACTACTTGGGCAGTCAGCCGCCAGAATTGCCTTCCTTGCCGCCATAATTCATAAGAAAAGCGGCGGCGTCTTCATGGTGCCATTGCTCGGCCCGATCGAGCGGCGTCCATCCTTTTTCATCAATCGCATTAATCTTGGCGCCGTGCCGGATCAACAATTCAGCAATCGGGATATTGCCGCGCTGCGCCGCTATATGCAGCGGCGTCACGCCGTCCGATCTGCGCGCGTTAACATCCGCGCCTGCTTCAACGAGATAAGCGCTCAGCTCGTTGCAGTTTTGACCCACGGCATCGTGAAGGAGGGTCGCGTTTTCCCACTCGGTTGCTGTGAGAAGCTGCCGGTTCCGATCGACCTCCTGTCGCACCGTGGCCAGGTCACAGGCATTCGCCGCTGCAAAAAGCGGTGTGTATTCTTCCGTTTTGTGATGAGAGGAAACGAAAAGGCCACAACCGCTAAGAAGAGCCAATACGACAACAAACAGGACAATATGGGCGCGGCGCTGAATCATTATATCGTTCATGAGCGGTCAGGAATTGTGTTTATAAGATCGCTGAACTTTCCGTCAGCGCTGCCGGGCCGTGCGCGGATGGCATCCAATGCCCCCTGGAAACCGTGTTGGAGCGTTGTTGCCGGTGCGGCCTCGGGCACAAAACCGGCGCGCGTCGCCTCTCTTTCCAGATATGCGTTGAGTGAGGGAATGGGCGGAGCCGGGCGCTCCAAGTCCGGGGCGTTGAGCACATCCAGAACACTGCCGACATCCCGCTCATCGACGATAGCCGAATAGCGCCCGTTCTGACCGAACTTCTGCCCGATGAATTTCAGGATCGAGGTATGGTCGAGGACCGGGTTGAAAACCGCCCCTGGCTCAACGAACGGTGAGATCACGAAGGCCGGCACCCTTACACCGAGGGTTTCAAATGCCGGGTAGAGTGCGCCCGGTGGCGGATCGGTGCGAAGCGCAGGTGGTGATACATGATCGAAAAACCCGCCATGTTCGTCATAGGTCACAATGATGACCGATCCGGCCCAGACTTCCAGGTTCCGCCTCATGCTTCGATAGACTTCCAGCAGGAATTGCTGTCCACCCTTGATGGCAGAGGGGGCATGGTCATCCGTGCCGACGCCGATATGGGGACAGTCGGTATAGGTTGGTTCAACGAATATCACCTGTGGAAATTCGCCGGGCGGCTCGTCTTCGACATCGCGAAAGAGTTGGGCAAAAGGACGAAACCGGTCATGCAACAGTATGTCGTCGATCCAGTTTGGCATCAGGGCAAAGAACGGCATGCATTCGTGATAGACGCGCCAGCGAATCCCGTTTGCGGTCAACCAGTCATAAACCAATTCCTGCTGCGGAAGTGGCACCTGGTTAACATCAATGGTCGAAAAGCCACTCATTGCCATCAGGCGGTTGGGCTGCGTTCCCGCAGGCAGCGAAGAGAACCAGTGGTCGCAAATGGCAAACTCCTGTGCAAAAAAATTTGTGACGGGTGCTTCATCCGCTGTGAAATAGCCCATGACCGGAGGCGGATTGTCCGGCGAGAGACAACTGGCCCCCTGAGCGCTGGCGTAATTGGCGACGAAGCCGTCCATCGGAAATTTGCCGTCTGCCGGCGTGCCCATCTGGTTGGCTATTTCCTGCCGCTCGTGCGGTGGATCGGCATCGATCGGGTGATACGGGTCCGTAAGCCGGTGCGGGGGGAATTTCTGCCCGTCATAGGGATTGGCGACTTCGTTAAGCCAGCCCGGATCGCTCTTCAGGCCATCCACATTATCCCGGCCATCGGGCGCAAGCGCGAGATACCCCAGGAGATGATCGAAAGAGCGATTCTCCATCATTACGACGACGATGGTTTTGATGCGGTCCAGGTCCATGGTTTTCTAGCCGAATCTTTAAAAGCGCATGGCGAATTTCATCATTGGCCAACTTTTTCAACCATGCAATGAACAGTCCAGAAAAATCGCGCTCAGACATGGTGTGAAATCTCACGTTTCTCGATCCGGAAGAGACCGCAGACGCGCGAGAGGGGATATAGCTATCGGCAGGATTCGGAGATGGGCCGGAGAGTGATAACCGCCATTGCGGAAAATGGAACTGGAAGGTGAACATCATCACCCATTCAACCTTGCAGTAGCATTCACCGCCTTCGGTGCACCGGCGCATGAGACATCCGTGATGAAGATGGCACTAACGAGTGTCTCATTCCGGGACTGGCACAGATTTTTCTATATATTTCCGAAGCCAGATATGTGCCGGGTCCGTATTATTTCTACGGTCCCATATTTGATAGATATTGGCCGCCGGGAGTTCAAAATTCGCAACCAAAAGCTTTAAATCTTTACTCCCCTGGCAAAAATAACTGGCATCCTGCTGGTCGGCAATGAATAGATAATCGGTTTCCAAAAGCATCCGTTTGGCAGTTTCCTTATCAGGAACGTATACCAGTTTATTCTGAAGTATACCCAGCTTCTTCAATTTGCCCTCAAGAACAAGCTCTGCTCTAGCCGTTACGTGCGGCGTATTGACAAACTCGCGCTTGGTAATTTTCCCACTATTGAATAGAGGACTTTTATTTGAACAGATTACGCCAAAATCGAAACGGGCGATCTCGGTTGTCTGGAAACGCTTGGGCAGATTTTCGGGCATAAGACCGAGATATAAATCAAGATCACCGTTTTCGAGCGCTTCCAATGCTTCACTGCGTTCCAGATTAACGAGGTTAATTTGAACACGGGGAATCTGCCGCATAGGTTTCAGGCACAGCATCTCTAGAAAGAACAGAGATTTAAGCAAAGGGACGGCAACTTTGAATTGGCGATCCGCACTATGTGGGTCAAATGCTTGCCGATGTCTGTATGACATGCTCTCGCACAACTCCAGGATATCTAAGGCCTTATCCCTGAGTTCGAGGCAGGTTTTGGTGGGCTCAATCCCTTTGTGGGCGCGGATAAAAAGCTCTTCGCCAGTAAATTCGTTTAATCGCTGAATATATTTGGAAACCGCGGACTGGGAGACATTGAGTTCCTGCGCGGCTTTCATAGTGTTTTGATGGCGGCAAAGTGAGACGAGCGCCCTCAACATATTAATACTTAGATTTGCCGACAGTTGAGTCATTAATTTATTAAGTATTTGTTGCCAAAAATGTCATAAACCATATTCCTATATTTAACTTTTATTACTGACATGTCAAGTGTTATGTTATGCAAAGTATAGTTTGTCTGTCCGCTGCGTCAGGGGATGAATCATTCGGATATTTAGTTATTTCGGGCTTCACGGCCCCAAGAACAAGAAGAAAGTACAAGTTATGAAACACTCTTTGATGGCGGCATTTGCGCTGGCCGGCGTGGTCGCGCTCTCTCCCGTATCTCAGACACTGGCCGGCGAAACAACTGTAACGCTGGGTAATGGCGACACGGCGCTCGTGCAGGGCAGCGGCACAAAAGTTGAAACCGACGCCGACGGCAATGTGAAGGTCTATGTCAACGGCGCCGGCAGCGTCATCGTCCATACGAACGGTGGCATTACGGTTCGCCCCGCAGTTAATGACGCCACCTCTGGACCCGAAGCCGGTGACACGCTGGCGGACGGCACGATCTTCGCCGGTGACGGGCTCCGGACCACGGCGGCAGATGCGCCCGGCACTTACACATGGCGTGAGGGCAAGCACTACTGCGAAGAGCTGGTCGCAAACGATCATGATGACTGGCACCTGCCCTCAAAGGCCGAGTTGAACGTTCTCTACAACAATCGCGCGGCCATCGGCGGCTTTGACACCGGCGGGTCGTTTCCTGCCGGCCACTACTGGTCATCCGCAGAGGACGGCAGCAACGGTGCGTGGTACCAGAGGTTCGGCGATGACTGCCGGCCCAGCTACGGCCCCAAGAGCTACGCGTTGTCCGTCCGCTGCGTCAGGGGATGAACCATTTGATTATTTGATTGCTTCGGGCTTTACGGCCCCAAGAACAAGAAGAAAGGAACGACCATGAGCAACAGGAAACGAACAATCGAACTGCCCGACGAGGGTTCCGAGGCGGTCATCATCCGCGGCGGGATCACGGTCGCGTTCAACGCTGGCGGCGCTGTCACCGTGCACACCAACGGCGATGTGAAGGTACTCCCGGCTGCCGACGACGATGCCAAGCCAGGGCTCGGTACTACCTCACCGCCGCCGGAGCCGGAACCATCCGACCCATTGATTTCGCCGCCACCGCCACGACCGGCACCTTCCGAGCCATTCGAGAAGTGGTGGCCATTCAGGCGGCGAGCTGTCAGCGTAACGAAAAAGGCTTATAACATCGGCGACGTTCTGCCGGATGGCTGGGTCGTCGGCCCGGTATCGCCCGACACAGGTTGGCCCATCGCCATCGAGCCCGCTGCCGGTGCTTTGGATGGTTACAAGACATGGTCTCAGGGCGAACATCATGCCACAGAATCTGCGCGGTGAAGGCCATGCGAATGCCCGTCAGCCGAGCGAGGGCGAACTAAACGCTATCTACAACGATGTTGTGAAAGCAGCGCGTAACGGTAACGCCAACCTAGATACCAGCGATCACCGTCCGTACGGCGGATACTGGTCTTCTACGCCGTTCCGGTTCCACCCGGACGGCGCGCGGGTGCAGTACTTTGGCGACGGCTACACGTACTGGGACTTTAAGGACCACGCCAATGCGCTCGTTCGCTGTGTCCGTGACGAGCCGGGACTTACGCTCGCGTAAGGCCGGTTAGTTATTTGATCATTTAGTTATCTCGGGCTTGGCGGCCCCAAGAACAAGAAGAAAGGAACGACCATGAGCAACAGGAAACGAACAATCGAACTGCCCGACGAGGGTTCCGAGGCGGTCATCATCCGCGGCGGAATCAGGGTCGCGTTCAACGCTGATGGCGGTGTCACCGTCTACACCAACAGCGACATTAAGGTGCGCCCGGCTCCCGGAAACAACAGCGCCGAGGAGGTCGTCCTGACCTCCGCAAGGGTCACAAACCAGGCCTATAACATTGGCGACGTTCTGCCGGATGGCTGGGTCGTCGGCCCGGTATCGCCCGACACAGGCATCGTCATGGCTATCGAGCCCGCTGCCGGTGCTCTGGATGATTATAAGACATGGCATCAAGGCCAGGATCGCGCTGCTGAACTACGCGGCAAAGGCAACGCGAATGCCCGCCAGCCGAGCGACAGCGAACTGAACGCTATCTACAACGATGTTGTAAAGGCCGGACGCAATGGCAACGCGAAACTGAACACCAGTGGTTTCCGTCCGTTCAGCAGGTACTGGTCTTGCACGACGAACTCGGGCTTCCGGGGCAATGCGCGGATACAGTGCCTCGGCGACGGCAACAGGTACTGGGACTATAAGGCCGATTCCATCGCCCGTGTGCGGTGCGTCCGTGATGAGCCAGGACTGACGCTGGCGTAAGACCTGTTGGTCATTTATGGGCAATTGATCATTCAGGGCCTCACGGCCCCAAGAACAAGAAGAAAGGACAAGTTATGAAACACTTTTTGATGGCGGCATTTGCACTGGCCGGCGTGGTCGCGCTCTCTCCCGTATCTCAGACACTGGCCGGCGAAACAACTGTAACGCTGGGTAATGGCGACACGGCGCTCGTGCAGGGCGGCGGCACAAAAGTTGAAACCGACGCCGACGGCAATGTGAAGGTCTATGTCAACGGCGCCGGCAGCGTCATCGTCCATACGAACGGTGGCATTACGGTTCGCCCCGCAGTTAATGACGCCACCTCTGGACCCGAAGCCGGTGACACGCTGGCGGACGGCACGATCTTCGCCGGTGACGGGCTCCGGACCACGGCGGCAGATGCGCCCGGCACTTACACATGGCGTGAGGGCAAGCGCTACTGCGAGGACTTGGTGGCGAACGGCCGTGACGACTGGACTCTTCCTACCAGGAGCCAGCTAAACGCTTTGTACCAAAACAAGGATACAGGCGCCTTTGCCGGTACTTTTAACGACAGTGCCGGTGGCAGCACGTTTGCACATTGGTATTGGGCTTCCGAGGAGCATGCCAACAACTCGTCCAGCGTGTGGACTCAGCCCTTCACGGACGGGGACGGCGGTTGGATCCCTAAGGTCAGCCTCGATCTGTCCGTCCGCTGCGTCAGGGGATGAATCATTTGATCATTTAATTATGTCGGGCTTCACGGCCCCAA
This sequence comes from uncultured Alphaproteobacteria bacterium, assembly GCA_963746725.1. Lineage (GTDB taxonomy): Bacteria > Pseudomonadota > Alphaproteobacteria > Sphingomonadales > Govanellaceae > J090. The sequence goes on from CAVVCF010000008.1 coordinate 73,685, forward strand.
GAACAAGAAGTAAGGAACGACCATGAGCAACAGGAAACGAACAATCGAACTGACCGACGACGGGTCCGAGGCGGTCATCATCCGCGGCGGGATCACGGTCGCGTTCAACGCTGGCGGCGCTGTCACCGTGCACACCAACGGCGATGTGAAGGTACTCCCGGCTGCCGACGACGATGCCAAGCCAGGGCTCGGTACTACCTCACCGCCGCCGGAGCCGGAACCATCCGACCCATTGATTTCGCCGCCACCGCCACGACCGGCACCTTCCGAGCCATTCGAGAAGTGGTGGCCATTCAGGCGGCGAGCTGTCAGCGTAACGAAAAAGGCTTATAACATCGGCGACGTTCTGCCGGATGGCTGGGTCGTCGGCCCGGTATCGCCCGATACAGGTTGGCCCATCGCTATCGAGCCCGCTGCCGGTGCTTTAGCTGATTATAAGACATGGGATCAAGGCCAGGACCGTGCTGCCGAACTGCGTGGCAAAGGCAACGCCAGCGCTCGCCAGCCGAGTGACAGCGAACTGAACGCTATCTACAACGATGTTGTAAAAGCTGGACGCAACGCTAACGCGAAACTGAACACCAGCGGTTCCGGTCCGTTCAGCAGGTACTGGTCTGGCACGACGGACTCGGGCTTCCGGGGCAATGCGCGAACACAGTGCCTCGGCGACGGCAACAGGTGCTGGCACTATAAGGATTCGATCGCCCGTCTGCGGTGTGTCCGTGACGAGCCAGGACTTACGCTGGCGTAAGTCCCCAAGTACAAACCTTGATGCGTTGCGTCGGCGTCAGAACGCGCCTAGAGGCGACCAGGTAACTTCAAAGCATTGTGCACGGGCTGCAATGGCAGGCTGTCGGGGGCTTGTTCGACGTGCAGGCCCTGCTCGCCGAGGCCCGGATCGTTTAGGCCGGGGACCGGATCGGGCCCCGTGATGCCCGGATTGGGTATCGTTGGGTTAAGTGCGCTGTCCTGGAACACGTTGGATAAACTGGGAACCGTTTCGGAAACAATCCCCAAAGACCTGTCTAAAAGATCGGTCATTTGAAACCCCCAAAGTTTGTGCCTGTCTTGTTTATTAACAATTATGGCAACTAATGCTTAATGAATTGTAAATTCCCCAGAGAATACGCAATACGCTCTTGGAATTGTATTACACGTAAGAACTTTTTATTATCAATTACAGAGTCTTATCTTTTGTCTAAGCTTGGTTTTAATGCAATATTAAGCGTTTTATTCCATAATATTAATATTATTTTTCGATAATGAATAAAGCAGTGAGGACGACAATATGAGCGACCAAAGACAGGACATAATAGCCAAAATAGAATCGGTCGAATCAACTGCACTTGAAAGGGATTTAACCCTGGCTGAAGACAGAAGAGCCCTCGCCCGCGAGCAAGGGGGAGGAACACCAATAGCAGAGAAAGCAAAACTGATTGGGCAAACATTCAATACTGGGCCTGCGGACCAGGACACAATCACTTTGGGCGAATACGCTTTGCTCCAAATGGGCGTTAGTTCCAACGCAATTGATAAAGAGATGGCGGGTGGCATGGGCAGGTTTATTCACCAGACCCAGCTACAAGACATGGATGGCGTCCGCGATCTTCTGAAAAAGGTCGGAGTCGATATAGAGGAAAACGAGTTAAATACTCTTGTGCGCGATATTCGTGAATCCACGAGTGACTACCTACGCGACATCGGTCCCTCCTTACGTGACCAGATTATACCTAGTGACGGTTCGGTCCTCTCCGAACCTGAGATACCGCAAGGCGTGATGGAACCGGGACCGAAATAGTCAGAAAGACGAGTATGCACGAAACCCTAAGCAAGAGCTTTGACAAAATCACCACTAACGATCCGTCACTTGATCGCAAGTTCGGGTATGGCTATCGTCGGGGTGATAAGTAGCGCCGGAATGTTCTCTAATAGAATTATGCTTAATGGGAGTGTGAGCCCGCCTGATGCAGCGGCGGCATCACGGGCCTGGCAGTGTGACCCAATCACTGCCGTCGCAGAACTGGATGGCGGGGGCGCTACCGCCGCTAGCCTGATAAAGCTGCTGTATTTCCGTAGAATTCAGTACGCGATCATAAACGTATACCTCGTCGATTGCCCCGCCGTAGTAGTTGCTAAAGCCAGTCCGCTGCCCGATAGCGATATTGCCCTGCACGCCCACACCCTGCCCCGTATAAGGGGAGGTCGTACTATCGGAACCGCCTTGATAAATCGTGTTCGTTCCATTGTCATAGGTCCAGATGATATGTGTCCATTCCCCCGTATTGACCGCGCCGCTGGCGGCCTCAAGAGGGTTGGAGTGACTTCCGGTATCCTGGTGCACCTGTACTTTGCCGCCATACCAAAGTAAAACGAACTGTCTTGAGCTGCAGGCATCCTTACCTTGTTCGAAAATGCGGTCCCAGTCGTCAACCCCTACATCCGGATTGACCCATAACCCCACCGTCCAGGTATCGCCGCTGATCATGCATCCCGTGCCGAGGTCGATATAATCATCGACGTCATCCAGATGCAGTGCGCCGTTAACCTGGCCCGTTACTGAATCGCTTGAGGGATCCAGCCCGCCCTGCATTGAGCCGTCCCGAGCATTGCCGGAGCCGTCGGCGGCACTGGTGTAGGTGATCTCATCCAGCGGCCAGTATCCGACGAGGCCGCTTGACGGGGCGTTGGCGCCGCCGCCGCCGCTATAATAACGGATGGCGCCTTCCAGGCTGGGATCGCAGGTGCGGTTGTCGTAACCGATCTTGACCGAGCCGCCACCGAACTGGCCGGAGGATTCCTGGGCGTTGGCTGCCCCCGGCGCGAAAATCAGAAGCGCAAAGATGAACAAAAGAACTGTGAGATTCGATCCCTTATATTCTTTCCCATGCTGTTTCATTGAATGCCTTTATTGTCATGGTTGAACTGTAGTCTAATTAAGATCTTTCCATATGCTCCCGTCGCAATATTGGAGGGCGGCGCCGCCGCCACTCGCAACGATGCCGCAGCTATGCATGCCTTCCCATGTTTTGGCGGCGGTCACATCGGCCCATGTGTAGCTGCCATTGACCAGCACTGGATTGGAGTTGGTCGCATTGGTGCTACCATCGCCGATTTCACCGTCCGTGCCATAACCCCAGCAATAGGCATCGCCTGCGGTCGTCACCCCGCATGTATATAAGTGCCCGGCCTGTATCTTGGACCATGTATGGCTGCCGGTGACGGCAAAGGGGGTGGATTTTTGGGCTGTCCCGCCGCTGCCCAGCCGGCCATTGGTACCCACGCCCCAGCAATAGCCAACACCGGTTGTTGTGACGCCGCAGGCGTGCGAATTCCCTGTACTGATGCTGGCAAAGGCATGGCTACCCGATACGGCAACGGGTGTGCTGCTCAATCCCGATGTCTGGCCGTTGCCCAGTCTGCCGTTGGCCTTGTTGCCCCAGCACCAGGCGGTGTTATCGTCACGGATGGCGCAGCCATAGTCATAGTTCACATCAATATCGATCCATGCCGAGCCCGATACACCCCCGTCGGCAACCTTTGTCGGGATATAATTTCCCGGGCAAGAACCACCGCAACCCAGTGCAGCTGTGTAATCCGTGCCGCCCCAACACCATGCGGTGCCGTCATTCCTGATGCCGCAGGCAATACCGTCGCCCATGACAACATCGGTCCACGCCGTTCCTGTGACGGTTGATTCATTGACCTCCACGCTCGGGCTGCCATCATCGGGGTCGGCATCATCTTCGCCCTGCTGCTCGTAATCATCATTGCCCCAGCAATAGGCTTTGCCGTCCGTGGCAAGGCCGCAGGCCGCAATCAGGCCGGTATCTATTTTTATCCATGAATGACCGCCGATAACCTGTACCGGGTCAGGTGAAGCGGTACAGCAGGAGCCGGTGCCAAGGTTGGTGTTGCTGTTATCGCCCCAGCACCAGCCATCACCCGCATCATCAATGGCGCAGGTAAATTCTTCAGAGGCGCTGATCTGGACCCAGTTATGGCTGCCGGTAACGGCGACGTTCGGCTGGCTGTCGGCGGCGGCTGCACCATTACCGAGCTGGCCGCTGCCGTCATCACCCCAGCAATAGGCCGGGCCAGATGATAGGCCCTCTTTATAACGAATCGCGCCTTCCAGGCTGGAATCACATGTACGGCTGTCATAGCCGACGATCATCGAGCCGCCGGAAAAATCGGCCGAGGTTTCCTGCGCATGGCCCGATCCCATCGGGCCAAGCGCGAAAATCAAGGATAGCGCTGCAACAACAAAAGCCTTCAATACATTCCCGTTTCTTGTTTTTATTGGGCGTGAATCGCCTTTTCCTGTATATCATTTTATTATAAATGGTGAAATTGTAATAAAAGTTAATTATTTAGGGAAGTCATTAAATAAGGGGCTGACATAGATAAGGATTTTCTGATTACTTGAACCACCACTTGTGAAGTGTTTTGTTGAGATTGGCAACCGGTCGGTAATTGAAGCGCCATTCACACTCTTTGATGAACAGGTGAAAGCGCTGTTTGGAGATGCCGTTATAGGCGCGCAAATGACGTTTGGCCTGGTTCCAGAAATTCTCGATGCCGTTGATGTGATTGGCCTGCTCGGCAAACAGCTTCGAATGGTTGATTCGCAGGTGATGAAACTCGGAAACGTCGAGAACATCATAGGCCCGAAAGCAATCGGTATAGACGATGGAATCCGGTCGGACCTTCTGCCTGATGATCGGAACAAGCGTTTGTGTGGAAGCGTTTGGGATGATGACCACGTGAACACGGCCCTTGCGTTTGAGAAGCCCGAACACCGCAACCTTGCCTGCTGCTCCGCGCCCCCTCTTGCCTTTTCGATGGCCGCCAAAATAGCTCTCGTCGACCTCGATTTCGCCACTGAGAACCTCAGGCGTTTCTTCCGCCAGGCGGGCGAATATCACCTCGCGCAGCTTGTGATAAAACAGGATCGCGGTATTGCGATTTACCCCTGTTAACTCCGCCGCGGAACGGGCCGTCACTCCAGCACAGAAATACTTGATCAGCTCAATCTGAATACTGCCGCTGAGCCTGCTCCGCCGCCTCGACGTAACCATCTAACATCAATAGCCTTTATCTGCTACCTATGTCAGCCCCTTAAATAAACTAGTGAAAACAGGCTATTTATTCATACAAAGACACGAAGTGAACCCAGCCAGTGAGCCCGGTATTCTTAAAGATGCGGGCTGCGACCAGATCGTTCAGGACGAGGCGGTGATCGAGGGCGGCAAGCTGGTGCGCAAGCGGCTTGAGCGTACATTAGTGGATTTGAATATAGGTGATGTGCTTGTTGTCGAACGCCTTGATGCCCTTGGGGAGTTGATGCCCTACGTCGTTAAATCTCTACAAAGCTTAGCCGAGCGTGGCGTCGAGTTCATGTCGATCCGGGATGGCATTGATACGGCAAAGGATGGTGGCGCCTTCTACGGATTTATAGAAGCGCTCTCGCGGTTCGAGAAAACCACCCGCGCCCGGAAAGTGAAACGGGGCATGGCGGCCGCCAGCCGCCACGGGCGCAAGCTGGGTGCGCCTCGAAAACTGACAGAGCTGCAGGAGATAGAGCTGCGCCGCGCCTATCGCAAAGGCAAGGAAACAGTTGGCTCTCTGGCGCTGAAATACGAGATCAGCACGCAGACCGTATACAGGCTTCTCGATGAAACAGGCGAGCGTTCTTAGGTCGTCCGCCTGCCCGTAGAGTGCAAAAGGGAAGGGTTTCGCCCGAAATTCTGGGTATAAGTAACCCGTTGATCCGATCGAGGCTTCAGTTGGTCATTAGGGCATAAACAAAATGATCCGAGGAGAATTGGCTACGCACGGGTAACGCCGGGCGCACGGAAAGTACGTCAAGGCTTCACTTGATATTGCGGTAAACCCAAGCTGCGACTTCATGCTCTTCGATTCCCATTTGATCGAACGCCTTGCGGACGTGCGGCTTCGTCTCGTCGTAATAGTCGGTGTGGTACGTGGTGATAATTTCGTCCTCGCTCATGCCTTTGCATTCTTCGACAAGGCGGCGGGTCTTTGCGTCAGCCATCGGTGCGTGTCCCCTGTTGACCGGGTACGGATCGGATAGATTTTACGCAGCGCCAAGCGCTGCCGTCGATGCCGTTGGCATTGCCCAGTAAAAGTGACGCGGCGGAGATTACTCCGCCGCGTCGTGCAGGAAGGCCAGCAAGGTCGGCTCGCGGTAGCGCCCGGCGGCGGTGCGCTCGATTTTCGGGCGGCAATCGGTCTTGAGGTCGAATAGCGCTGGCTGGCTGCGGCTGCGCCGCCTTCCACGCCTCAAGCTGCGCCCGGCGGAGTTCGAGGATGACGCGCCATGAATAGGCGCGCCCCTCGATGATGATGGTATCGGGCCGCTTCATTCCGCCGCCTCTGCCAGCGGCGCGGCCTGCAAGCTATGCAAGAAATCCACTGCGCGCTGCGCATAGGACGCGGCGGTAAAGATCGCCCGCTTGTCGTTTTTCAGCACCTTGAGCCATGAGCCGATATAGGCGGCGTGGTCTTCGCGCGGCTCCGGCGTCAGATCGAGATCGGCGCAAAGAAAGGCGCTGCCAAGTTCGGCGACCAATTCCTCGGCGGCGTAACCTTCATCGCCCCAGCGCTTGCGCCCGAATTCGCGGTCAAGGCGGGACGGATGGCGAGTCCAGTGGGTCGTTTCGTGCGCGAGCGTCGCGTAATAGGATTCAGCATCGCGGAAACATTCGAACGGCGGCATCTGCACGTAATCGTCCGTCACGCTGTAATAAGCCTGATTGCCCCCGATGTCGGATATCGGCCCCGGTCGCGGTAAAGAAGCTTTCCGCATGGTCGATGCGCTGTACAGGATCAAGGCGCGGCTGCGCGGGTGCATAGAATTGCGCGGGTAGCTGCTCGATCTGCTCGATGTTGAAAACGGTGTACCCCTTCATAAAGGGAATATCGCGCTCCACCTCATCGCCGGTGGCCTCGTCGGTTTCCGTGCGCCGGATGCGGTCGGCATAGACGACAAGGCTCCCCTTCTCGCCCTTGCGCGACATGCCCGCCCAAGTTCAAGGGCCTGCTTGAAGGTCATCCAGATCGGCGCGGCGTAGCCTTTCGCGACGGCCTCGGCCCACAGCATGATGACGTTGATTCCCTGATAGGGGATTCCGTTATGGCGCAGCGGCCTCGTGATCCGCCCTGCCGCGTGCTCGGCGTTCCACGGCTTGAGCCACGGGCGCGTGCCCTGCTCCAGCTCGGCCACAATGCGATTGGTGATGCGTTCATATACGTCCTGTTTCATTGCCTTTCTCCTTGGCTAGCGGGTTGCGCATGCAACCCGACTAGCCACGCGGCAATGAGCGGGGGTCAGGCCGTCACAGGCCGGACGCGGGGAAAGGGGGATCACCCGGCCTGCACAAGGCGAAGCCGCGGAAGGCCGGGGAACGCCCCGCGTCCGCCCCGTCAGGGGTTGCCTTGACGGCCAGGGGGCCGCAGGCCCCGAAAGAAGAGAGAAGCTACGCGGCGCTCGCGCCGCGACCGCTTCAGGCGGCTTCAGCCGCCGTCATGCGCGAGGGGGCGAAGCCGGATGGCCGAAACCCTGCGTAGGTTCCCCGAAGCAGGGGTTCGGTTTACGAGCACCCGGTCCTGCGTAGCTGCAAGCGAAGCGGGACGCGCCAGGAAAAGCTTTCCCTATTCCGGGAATCGCCACAATGTATGATCGTGAAAGAGTAATGAATATTACCAAGTTATGACCGACGACATGCTTCTAATCCGGCCAAGAATGCTCCTCGTTTTCATAGATGAAACGGGAATCGAGGACTATAGCGATCCGAAAAACCCAACCTTCGGTCGCGGCGGGTGCGCGGTGATAGCCGGTGATTACAAGAAGCTGATCAAAAAGCCCTGGCGAAAATTAAAGCGCGAACGATTGGGCGGGGCCATGAAGTCATTTCATGCAGTCGAGTTCGAGCGCACGAGGCCGACAAAGGTTCAGATCACGGCCATAAACAGATTTCTTCAGCGGCCCTTCTGGCGCTTTGCCGTCATGAGCGACAAGAGAACGGAGCTGCCGCCGGGCATCGACGGTCACAAGGCCGTATCCCTTGTCACAGTGAAATTCGTAACAAAGCTGGTAGCGACCTATGAAAGTGTCGATAGCGTCGCGCTCGTTTTCGAGGCATCCGAGCGGGGGGATGAGCTGGTCAAACGCGATTTCGATCTGGCAACGATGAATCTCGCGAACGGATCAGGCAGGCGGATCGAGGTTGATGGCTATTTCATGCCCAAGGCATCGATGGAGCCCGGCCTGGAGCTGGCTGATTTGGTCGCCCATACGGCGGGCAGGCAGCGGCGGCATCAAATCGCGGGCAGAGAGGGCGTGGCGAAAGATTTCCAGCAGATGTACTGGCACAGCCCGATTCCTCCGGCCTTCATGTCGATCGACACGGTTCAGCTTAATGAGCTGGCGATCGGGGACGGCGGTCAGGCCGTAAAACGTAAAACTTGAACGGCTGCCGCTCGGCGTCTTTGGCGGAGCCCATCGTCAGGATATCGTCGACCTTGTCGGCAAAGCGGATTGTAACCGGCAATCCGTCGCTGTAGTTGCAGGCGTTATTCGCCACGAAGGCTACTGCAAGACCCCTCGATCTGCGGTTGCCTACGTTCATTATTTGTTCTATTCTTTCAACGAGGGGTTACTGCCGATGCAGAAAAACAAATTCTTTGATGAAAGGACCGACCAATCCGAGGTCAAAGCGCGGATCGTCGAGAAATACTTCTACGCTTGGGCGAACGTGATAATGCCGACTGCCCAAAAAGCCGGCGGGCGGATTGCTTATATTGACCTTTACGCAGGGCCCGGCCGGTACAAGGACGGCGCCGCATCGACACCCCTTTTGGTTCTTCAGCACGCCGTCACCGACCCCAAGCTCGCTTCAATGCTTGTCATGTTGCTGAACGACTCGGACAGCAACAACACATCCACGCTCCAAAGCGAGATCAACAGCCTGCCGGGCATCGGAAATTTGACGCACAAGCCGATCGTATCATGCGGTGAGATCGACGAAGAGGCGGAGAAGTATTTCAACCAGGTAAGGCTCGTTCCCTCCTTCTCGTTCATCGATCCGTTTGGGTACAAGGGCCTGTCGCTGAAAATCATAAAGGGCGTGATCAAGGATTGGGGGTGCGACTGCGTGTTCTTCTTCAACTACAACCGCATCAATGCCGGGATCGGAAACCCGGTGGTTGCCGGCCACATGGATGCGCTGTTCGGCAAGGAACGCGCCGACGCGTTGAGAGCGCGACTTCCAGACCTGTCGCCGGAGCTGCGGGAGGCACTGATCCTGGAAGAACTCGCCGGCGAGATCAAGGCGCTCGGCGGCACCTACGTGCTGCCATTCACCTTCCGCAATTCAAGCGGCACGCGGACTTCGCACAAGCTCGTGTTCGTCACCAAAAGCTTTAAGGGCTACGCCATCATGAAGGACATCATGGCGAAGGAAAGCTCGACGGAGGATCAGGGCGTGCCATCGCTGACCTACTCGCCCGCCGATCACTCGATGCCCTTGCTCTTTTCTCTGCGGCGTCCGCTGGATCAACTCCGGAATTCACTGCTTAAGGACTTCGCAGGCCGGGAGCTTTCCGTTACGGAGATTTATGAGCGACACAGCGTCGACACGCCGTACGTTATGAAGAACTACAAAGAGATCCTGACCCAGCTTGAGGGCGAAGGAAAAATCGCGGTGCGGAGCCTCAAGGGCTCGCGCCGGAAAGGAACCTTCGCCGACCATCTGCTCGTCAAATTTCCAGCGAGGGCGGGCAATGGCGAATAATTCTTCTATCGAATGGACGGAAGCGACGTGGAATCCGGTGGTCGGCTGCACGATTATTTCGCCCGGCTGCACAAACTGTTACGCCATGCGCATGGCGCGAAGGCTGGAGGCGATGGGCCAGCCGAAATATGCCGGCACCACGAGGATGTCAGGCGGACGCCCGAAATGGAATGGTGTCGTTCGCGTCGACGAGGAAGCGCTGACCCTCCCCGCAACATGGAAAACGGGTCGCATGATCTTCGTGAACTCGATGTCCGACCTGTTTCATGAAAACGTGCCGCTCGCATTCGTAAAGCGCGTGTTCGCGACCATGAGTAAGACCCCTCAGCACACCTACCAGATTCTGACTAAACGGGCCGAGCGCCTCGAAGAGCTGTCTGGAAAGCTGGTTTGGCCGAAGAATGTTTGGATGGGGGTGAGCGTAGAGAACGAAGACTACGGCTACAGGATCGATCACCTGCGGCGAACGAAGGCGGCAATCAGGTTCCTAAGTCTGGAGCCGCTGCTCGGGCCGCTGGACGATCTCGATCTGAAGGGAATTCATTGGGTGATTGCCGGCGGCGAAAGCGGACCGCATGCAAGGCCCGTCGATCCCGACTGGATACGAAGCATTAGGGACCAGTGCTTCGATGCGGATGTCGCCTTTCATTTCAAGCAGTGGGGAGGTGTTAACAAGAAGAAGACGGGCCGCGTTCTCGATGGCCGCACCTGGGACGAATTCCCGGCCGGTGCCGGAGTGTAAAGGCAATGGGGGAAACGTCTTGATCTGCTGAGTACACGCCTGCGGAATTGTCACGCTCGTTCGCTAGATGGCAGCAAGGTAGGCGCGTAATTCGGATAGTTCGGCGGGAATCTGGTTGCCTTCGCGCGACCAGAACGAAAAGGCGGCTTGGACAAGCGCGGGCGACCCGGCAAAGCCGGTCTCTTGCGCGACGGCGTTGAGAACCTGCTTGCCCTCGCAGATTTTCCAAAAGGCATCTTGGACGCGCTTTTGTCCATATGAGTTGGTGCAGACGCCAAGTATTTCGGTAAGCTTTCGCTGATTGTCGGCGTCGAAACCTGAGAGGTCCGCAATACTCTGAATCGTAGCGTCGCGGTTCGCATCAAATGGACCCCACGGAAGCCCTTTCGCACGGTCTTTTGCAGCGACAGAGATTTCGGGAAGAGACTTCGCATTGGGGGTGCTCATCGCGCGCTGAAATATCCAGCTTCCCGCGCGGGCATCAGCGGCATTGCGGATTAGATCGCCCGGCACAATATCCTCGCGCCCGTTTTGGCGCAGAAGCGCCGCCAGCGTCTCAGGGTGCAGAAAAAAATTCTCCGCCTCATGCACCGGCAGGACAAACACACCCTGATCGTCGGTCAGCGCTCGCGCCTCTGGGTCGGTGCGAAAATCGCGATCAACAACGCCGCCAATGCGGATTCCGGCCTCTGTCTCGTTGGCAAGGGCTTTGATCGCCGACACACGCCTTATGACTTCGTTGCATGACCCGCACTCCATGAAGCGGACGTTTTGTGGCAACCCGGAAAGCCTGCGATAGCGCTCTCGCTCGCCAACATTTTCCTCGCCTTCAACGAATACAAACAAGAGCTGCGAAATAGAAAATGCAGGCGTTCCGACGGCGCGCGATAACGCGGAAAGCACAGGACGCGAATTCGAGCCGGGCAAGGCAGTCCACCTTGCGCGTTTCCTCATTGCGTTCGAGAACGAAGGTCGCCTGTTGCCCCGCAGCTTCGACCGCCTCCAGCGAATGCGTGGCGAGCCATACTTGGCCGGTCTGCACAGTGCCGGTGAGATAAGCCACCCAAGAGCGGATAAGGTCGGCATTGAGATGAAGCTCCGGTTCGTCGAGCAGGAAAAGGCCCTGCCGCAATCCGAAACGGTCAATCTGCCCGATGAGAAATGCGATCTCCCGCTCGCCGCCGCTGAGTTGGTCGAATGAAAGTTCCAAACCTGTCGTATCAAAAAGCAGAGTCCGCTTCTTCGAATCAACACCGGCGAAGACGACATGGGGAAGCACATTGTGAAGCGCCTCCTTGTAGCCTGCGAAGTGATCGGTAAAGACCGGATCGGCAATACCGCTTTGTCGGGCGCGGCGCGTTTCCTTTATCAGCCGCGTGCCAGACTGATTCTCCTGTGCAAGAAAATACTTCAACCATTCATCATAGAGCATCGTGGTCGTCTTGAACGATCGGCCACGGGTATATTCGGCACCCTCCCAGTCGATCTCATAGGCTTGCGCAATTTCATTGAAGTTAATGTTCTTTTTCGGGTAGGCGCGGTCGGCATCGAGTGACAGGAAGTGTACTTCTTTAGCCTGTTGAAGTTGCCCAATGACCTGACGAGCGAAATTCTCCTTCTGGGCCGCATCGACGACGCCGCCAGCCTCAATTCTCGTATTGTTATTTCCGGGAAGGTTCCGGCTCTGGATCGTCAGTGTTCGATCCCACTCAGGGAAGCCGGGTTGTCCGGCTAGCCCCTGTTCAATTGCCTCGCTAACACCTTCGGCGAGAAAGAATTGCAACGAAAAGTCGTGAGGATCGCCGAACGGATCGCCGCGCGGGATTTCTATACCCTGTGACAAGCCAAGCCTGTGCGCGCAGGCAGCAATCAGCTCAAGTAAATGGCTCTTACCCGTGCCATTCGCACCGACGATGCAAACAAGGCCGGTAGCGCTGTCAAGCTGAAGCTCGATGTTCTCGAAGTGCCTCCAATTATTGATTCTAATGTTTCTTATTCGCACTTATGCCCCCCGAAATCGCCCATCAGATTTGCACCTCCGCCAGGGAAGTCACAACATCATAGTCCACACCGAGCGTCTCGAAATGCTTCCGGCCGCAGGCGATCTTCTGGTTCTCCTTCGTGCGGCGCTCCTCCGAATCGAGCGTGCTCTTGGTCTCGCGCACGAAATAGAGCTTTTCCTCGCGCTCGGTGACGAATGCCCAGTCGGGATTGTAGGGGCCGATGGGCGTGTCGATCTTGAACCAGGACGGCAGCTTCACGAACAGCTTGACGTTCTCGTTGTTGTCGAGGTCGCGCGCGAATTCCTTCTCGACTTCGGATTCATACTCCACCGCGTCAAACAGCGACTTCTCGCGGTTCTGGACCTCGTACAGATTGCTCAGGTAGCGGACGATGCCCTCTTCGGCCTCTTGCTCGATCCGGCTCTGCTCCCAGTACGTTGCCTGCGACCTTCTCGTATTTGATGCCCTCCAGCATCAGGTCGTGCAGGGCGCGGGAGATTTCCTTCGCGACCGCCGCCATGAAGGCCTGCGGATTGATCTTGAACTCTGCGAGCCGGCCGGAGCGCTTGAGGATTTCAGCAAGCGTGTGCCGGGTCAGTTCCGTCTCTTTCTGCAGGAAGGCGAGAATGTCCGGCAGCACCTTGACGGGTTCCGCTTCGCGGACGCGCGTCGCGATCTGCTTGTCAGCCGATACGCCCGCATCGGTGATATCCACCTCCACAACGGTGGTGGCGACGCGCGGCGCCTTGATCGGCTCGATTCTGCTTGATCCGGGCAAGCGCCCTGGCGATCAGATCAGCCGTTTCGAATGTCACGCGGTAGCGGGTGCGGTGCTTGATCTTCTCCCATAGCGCCTGGAAGTCCTCACTCAGATGGACTTCCTTGCGGAATTTCAGCTCGCGCCGATCACGCGCATTGACGATGCGGTTCTTGAAGACCTTGCGGTTCACCTCGTCGATGATCCCGGCCTTCAGATCGGCAAACTCATCCGCAGACTTTCAGCTCGAAGTGCGGATTCTTCGGATCGAACTTGTCGAGGATGTCGCCGTCAGCATTGAGATAGCCCTTCGCAACCAGCTCGTCCCAAATCTTCGCCGACTCGTCCTGCCCGATCTCGGTTTCGGTCCCGTCCTCGGCGCGCCGCACGAGCTTGGCGAAGGCGATCTTCTCGACCTTGCCGAACTGGATGCCGAAATCTTCCTCGAACTCGGTCTGAAGCGTGCGCGCGAATTCCTCATACGGATTCGTTCGCGATGACGGTCAGGCGGTTGACGGTCTCGTCATGGACGCGCTCGCCGCGTTTTCACCCGTTCGACACGGCAGCCGCAAGCCCCGCCCGATCTCCTGGCGCTTTTTCTCGGCGGACTGCGTCTCATTCAGCGTGCAAATCTGGAAGACGTTCGGATTGTCCCAACCCTCGCGCAGGGCGGAATGGGAGAAGATGAAGCGCAGCGCCACTTCCGGATCAAGCAGCCGCTCCTTGTCACGCATGATGAGGCTATAGGTGTCCTCGTCATCGGCGGTGTTGCCGCGCGTGTCTTTCGCGTGCCCCTGCTTGTCCTGCGAGAAATAGCCGTTGTGAACATCGGCCACATCGAACGGGATCAGGCCCTTGTAGATCGGCTTGGCTGTCAGCTCGCGATAGGCTTCCTCAAACCACTGCCCGATCTTGCCAAGGCTGGTGGTGCCATCATCGTTGTAGATGCGGTAATTGGCGACGCGGTCGATGAAGAACAGCGAGAGCACCTTGATGCCCTTGCCCTTGAGGGCGCGCTCCTTCTTGAGATGCTGCTCGACGGTCTCATAGACCTGCGCCTTCATGATGTCATCGCCAAGCCCGCCGACTTCCTGCCCCAGCTCCAGGAAGCGGCCCTGATTGAACTCGACATATTCCGAGCCCGGCGTGCAATCGATGTTCTGCACGATATAGCCGTTGCGGTACGTCTCGCGCTCGCCTGATTTCACGATAAAGATCATCGCCCTGCTTGACCCAGAGCTTTGCCGCTTTCGGGCCGGACGAGCCTTCCTTGTGAATTTCGACCTGCGCCTTGATGCCGTTCTTGTTGTCGGTCTTGAGCAGCTTCACGTAGGCGTCGTTGAAGCTGTCGTCCGAGCGGACAGACGCCACTTCGATGCGCTTCACGAGCCGCAGATCGTAAGCCTTGATCGGATCGAGCTTGTAGAGAAGATTGTATGGATTGCGATGCGTCGCGCTGTAGCGCAGCGTCGCCATCGGATTGAGATTGCCAATCGCCCGCCGTGACTTCTCGGTGTTATCGACACTCTGCGGCTCGTCGATGATAACGATGGGGTTGGCCGCCTGGATGAACTCGATCGGCCGCCGGCCTGACATGCGATCATTTTCGCGGTTGATGACGTTGAGCTTCTTCAGCTCGTCCTCGGTCATTTCCGAGAGGTCCTTGTCGGCAACATCCTTCTGGAAGGACTGGATGTTGATGACCATGATCTGAATTTGGTTGCTGCTCGCGAATTGCCGCACCTTGCCAAGGCGCTTCGAGTCATAAACAAAATGATCGAACGGCACCTTGTCGTACAGCGTCTGAAAATGCTCCTTCGTCACATCGATGCTCTTTAAGTACGCCCTCGCGGATCGCGACGCTCGGCACGACGATGATGAATTTCTTGAAGCCGTAGGTCTTGTTCAGCTCGAAAATCGAGCGCAGATAGACGTAGGTCTTGCCGGTGCCGGTCTCCATCTCAATTGAGAATTCACGCCCCTGCAAGCGCCGCGACTTTCTCAATGTCGTTGGCTTCCTGAATCGCATGCACGTTCTTCAGGATGTCCTCATCCGGCAGCATCAACCGGTTACCCATCCCCAGCTCGGTCTGAAACAAGCCGCCGATCTGGAGAGACTGAAACGCCATCGCGCCTGTCTGTACATAGGGCTGCCCGTCAAACACATTAACGACTGCACTGACCGCGTCGTGTTGGTATTGAAGGGAAGGGTCGAACTTGAGCTTCATGCGTTCTGCTTTCCTTTGAATTCATCGTGACCAAGGAAAGCATTGAGGCGGGACGCAACAAGTTCGCGGCGCTTTGCGAGGAACGTGTCATATGCATCCACCGTCCAAAGCGCCGCGTCCTCAGGTATGCACTGCTTCTTGAGCGCCCCGTCGCCGATCTTCGAGACAATGCCGGGTAGATATAAGGATGGCTCCTTGTCGCTAATTTTTCTGTTCGTACGCCCGCTGACGAACGAAAGGTTGCAAATATCATTGATTTTAGTCGAGGGGAGGTGCTGCTTTTTCAGAACGCCCTGCGGGAATAGGTGGTGAAATTGCAAAGAATGATGAGAGCCGGCGTGTTTTAGAGAGATGACCAGCTGGTCACGCCAATCCATCGCATCGTCCTTGCGGAACGCAAGGAACATGGTTTTGAAGTAGGCACTACGGCTATTGCGGTTTTCAAGATCGGTGGGCAGAACCTCAAGCCGTCCGACCTGGGTCTGCAACAACTGTAGGAGCGCAGGAATGTCGCCGCCTCGCTTTATGACCCCCAAGTCCTGATCGAGGAACGTCTCCGACGAACCGCGCGAATACCGCGCCTTCGCATTCGCTACCAATGACCAATATCTGAGCTGTCGTTCCTCCTCGGGAGACAGGTGGTAGTCCTTCGCATGGCCGTAGCTCGCGACGGAAATGATAAGGAAGGGCGAGGACAACAGGGCGGGGCTATCAATTCCCACATTGCTGCGCAGGAAGTTCAAGGCGAAGTGCATGCCTTCTTTGGCGGCTTCCCATCCCTCTTCAAGACGTTCTTTGCTAAGGCCCCCAACAGCGCGGAAGCGTGATTGCCCTGTAGCAAAGGCCACAAGATTTTTCAGGTGGATGGCAAGCCCGAGGTCGAAACCCAGCTTCTTGCACTCATCCTCAAAACTCTGAAAGACTTTCAGAGAATCGCGCCACTTGGCGGTAATCTGCGCCAGGGCGAGATCGGAACTGCGCAGCTTCGCGCCTAGCGAATTTACACGCACAAATATCTCGGTGACTTCCTCGTATGATTTATCCCGATCGAGGATGTGTACGCGGTATTCGTAGTTCTTGATGTCCCGGAGCCGCTTCAGTCGCGAAGTGTATTTGTCGTAGCGCGGATCATCCATCGACGTGACGCCCGCTTCCTTAAGAAACGGCGTATCACTGCTTTCCTTAAAAACATCGGTGACAGACACCCAATGTGGCAGGCTCGCCAGTTTCTTCGTGTGAACCACGAAGGCCATGCTGTCGAAGCGTTTCAAAAGCTCGTCTTCCGATGCGTCTGCTACATCACCGCCGTCAGTGTCCTCATCATCGGTATCGTCGTCTTCATTGACTTCGGTAATCAGCTCCAGCGCGTCGGGATGTTCCAGATTAAAAAGAATATCGATCGGGCGCACGCGTCCACGCACATGGACTGGCTCGCCGCGAACGATCGCTGACAGGGATGTCAAACGCTGCTGACCGTCGAGCAATAGCTGGAAATTCTTGGGGCCATCGGCCTGTTCGACCGCAAATTCGCGGGTCGAGACGCCTTCATCGGTATCCCACGTCAGGATAGTGCCCGATGGATAGCCACGATAAAGCGAATCCAGCAAATCCCGAACGCGCGTCTGCCTCCACACATACTGGCGCTGCATCTCTGGCAGGCGAATGTCGCCGCGCTCGATCTTGGCTACCAGCTCATGAATTCTTAGGTCCTGCTGTCCCATTGCCCGCTGCTCCTCAAACCGTCTTAAAGACGATTTCGGATTCCTCGGCCTGGGCACGTGCCTTGAAGGTCTGAACAGCGTTCGCCTTCAACTGGTCATTACCCTTGAAGCCCTCATCGAGGCAGATCACCTGCAAGGGGTTTGCCTCCGCCAGCGCGTCGATCAACTCCGACGTGATCTCCTTCTCAAGACAAATGAGCAACGCGCCATCTTCAACGGAAAACACCTGCTTCGCGGCTATCTCCACCGTCTGAACTTTGGTCGCAAGAGGAAACCCGGACTTCAACAGCAGTTCGTACAGCACGTCTTCGGCGCTGCCCACCTCCAACAGGTGATCAACGTGCATCTCGATCTGTGTGCCGGCTTCATCGAAAACCGATGGGTCACCGCTCCAGCGTTTAAAGTTTGATTGATCGAGGCGGAAGGACCTGAAACCGGTCCCGGCGGGAGCAACAAGATCGTCTATGCTTTTGTTGATACTCTTGCGCAATCTGTCTCTTCCAATTTCCGCGATTGTTCGGTATCCGGCAGCGTGCGCTTTTGTGCCATCCTTACAAGGTTCAGGCAGTTGCACGAGAATGAACGACCGCTTGCCTCCGTCTTCGAGATTAAGATCGAGAACAGCCTGACCGGTCGTCCCAGACCCTGCAAAAAAGTCCAAAACGATAAAATCGGTCCCGGATATCATCTGTATCAGGTACTTAATCAGCGCTGTTGGCTTGGGATAGTCATCAAAGACAATGCCTATATCTTCAAGTTCGGTTCCGGCTTTCTGGGGTCCTCCGAGATTGCTTAGGCTGGAAATGACATGAACTCTTGTACTCACCGCGCTTCTTGACCACTTCAATCGCGCCACTTTTAGCGAGCCGAAACTCGGTCTCCTGCCCTCGTTGATCTATGATCGCTTGGCAACCATTGCCGATAAATGCTTGTAGAAGCTCTTTCGAACTCCAACCGCTGCTCACCGTGCTTGGCGCAACTAGGACATGATTTTGGACCACCGCATCTGAGGTGTAGTGAGGCCATGCATCGGTTCGACTTGCTATTACCCCACTTTCAAAATCAGCCGGAAATCCAGCCGGAAGAACAACCGATGACACGGGATTTTTAGGCCCATTTTTTACAATCGTGTTACGAATTTCATCTCGATAAAGCTTGCTAGTACCCGGTACATTCGGATCGATCACTGGCGGAGCAGGAAAACGTGTTTCTTCTTTCGCGTATAAAACAACGTACTCGTGAGTTCGCTTTATCTTCGCCTGATTGTCAAAATTGCCATCCGTGCGCCAGGAAAATTTGGCAAGAAAATTCTCTTCGCCGAATATTTCGTCACAAAGTTTTCTGAGGGAGCCGTCTTCGTTATCATCAATTGATATGAAGATTGCTCCGTCATCACATAGCAGGCTCCTAGCAAGATAGAGGCGCCGATAGATCATGTTAAGCCAGCGGGAATGAAATCGTCCCTCTTGCTCGGTATTTGTTGAGAGCCGCTTACCTTCTTCGTCAATTTGTTTAGTGTATTCGAGGTATGTTTCCAGCGTCTCGGCGTACTTATCGGGATAGATGAATTCCTTCCCCGTGTTATAAGGCGGGTCGATGTAGATCATCTTGATCTTGCCGAAATACGCCTTTTGAAGCAGCTTCAAGACCTCCAGATTATCTCCCTCGATAAACAGGTTTTCCGTCTCATCGAAGTTGACCGACTCTGCACGCACGGGCTTGAGTGTTGCGACGCTCGGCTGCTGGATGATCTTCATGCACTCGGCCTTGCCCGGCCAGTTCAGGCCAAACCGCTCCTTGCCCGGATCAACCCATTCGCCGAGCGAGCGCTTGAGCTGATCGAAGTCGATGGAGCCTTCGGCGAAGACCTCGGGAAACACCTGCCCGAGGCAGCGTTTCAATTCCTCCCGTTTTTCCGCCGGAACGTCCATCGACGTTAGTTCCATCTTCTTCGGTTCGTTCATTCCCTATAGCCTCTCACTTAACTTCAAACCTGATGGCGAATAGCTCCTCGTCAGACACGCTCTGCCCGAGACGCTCTTCCACCTGATCCAGAAGACCATCCTTCTGAACCTCTATTTCTTTCGCAGCTTCGTCGTAGGCGCGCCACGCCTCGTCGCGCTTTGCCTCCAAATCCCGCGCCTTGCGCTGGAGCGCCAGCTTGTCCGGCAAATTCCCGGTCTGGCGGACTTCCTTCTTGAGCGCCTTGATTTGGTCGTCCAGTTCCTTGAGGTCGGCCTTGAGCCCGGCGCGCTTGTCCTCGGCCCAATTGTCGAGCTTATCCATCTCCTCGTCGAACCACACGGACTGCCGCGCTGCCATGTCGTCGAGAATGGCTTTGCGCTGCTTTTCCACGGCCTGCTTGATCGGTTCCGGCGGGCGCAGCTCCGCCGCGCCGTTCTTGCGGGCGGGAAGCTCGAACAGTCGCATGGCGGCTTTCGGATCGAGGTGCACGCCGTCATCGGTCATCGCCGCGAGAATGACGTGATCCTGATCGTCGGCGCCGCGCACCGATAGCTTGTGAGCAACAAGCGTTCCCGCCTTGCCGACAAGCGGTTCAATCGCCACGGCCTTTTGCGGCCAGGCGGTGTAATCGAACACAATCTGCGCACCATCCAGTTTTCGCGCGCCGGCATCGGACAGAATGTGCTGGGCGAGCGGATGCCCGAGGCGGTAGCGGTGTCCCTCAATACCGTGCCGCGACATGAAGTAGCTACCGGGCGCGGCCTTGATGCCGGCTGGCGTATCCTTCAGCATGAAGGTCAGGTAGTCATCATCGAACTTCGCGTGTTTGCCCAGCTCGTGCTTGGTGACCGACCAAAGCATCCGCGCATAGCGGTCAAGATACTCCTTGCTCTGCGTCATGTTGATCTTCAGGCGGTCGTGGACTTCCGCGTCGAAATTCTCCAGCAGCTTGCGGCGCGTGTCCTCCATCGTGACCGTGATATTCGTTTCCATTTCGGTGCGCAGGCGCTCGAACTCGTCTTCGATCTCTTCGGTCGAGCGGCAATTCTGATAGATCGAGACGATGCGTTTTTCGAACTCAACGCCCGATTCGATCGCGCCAAGCACCTCGTCGCTGGCCCCGAACACGCCGGAGAAGAGCTTGAATTTCTCAGCGAGCAATTCATAGACGCGCTGGTCGGCGGCGTTGTTCTTGTTGAGGAAGTTCACGACCACTACATCGAAGCGCTGGCCGTAGCGATGGCAGCGCCCGATACGCTGTTCGATGCGCTGCGGGTTCCAGGGCAGATCGTAGTTGACCACCATGGAGCAGAATTGAAGGTTGATGCCCTCGGCTGCGGCCTCGGTCGCGATCATGATCGAAGCCTTCTCGCGGAAATAATCCACGAGCGCGGCGCGCATATCGGCGGTGCGCGAGCCGGTTACGCGGTCGGTTCCCTTATGGCGCTCTACCCATGCGCTGTAGATCGCCTTCGATTGCGGGTCTGCGTTGGAGCCGTTGAAGAGGACGAGCTTCCCGTCATAGCCGTTTTCGGAAAGCTGCCGGACGAGATATTCCTGCGTGCGGCGCGATTCCGTGAAGATGATCGCTTTCTCGGCGCTGCCAAGCTCTGCTGCCTTGGCAAAACCTGCACGAAGCGCCTGTAGCAACGATTGGCCCTTGGCATTCTCGGTAATCGAGACCGCCAGATCGCGGAAGGCGCGGAGATCAGAGATTTCGTTTTCGATCGCTGCGATGTCGTCCTCCGTTAGAAGCTCGGGCTCTTCCTCATCATCCGACCACTCGTCGGCGATTTCCTCGAACTCTTCAAAGTCCTCGGAGATTTCCTCTTCGAGCTTTTCCCGCAGGTGTTTGTCGTCCCGGAGCTGACGTTCCAGCTTCCGTGAGAGCGTATCGAGCGCCCCGGCGATGGCGAAGGTCGATGAAGCCAGGAGCTTGCGCATGATGAGCGTCATTAGCGTGCGCTGGCTGGACGGTAAGGCCTGCAACGATGGTCGCCGTAGATAATCGGACACCATGTCGTAAAGAGTCTGTTCCGCCTCTGTCGGCACGAACTCCTGAGTGATCGGAATGCGGTTGGTGTAGCGGATATATTCGAGCACCTGCCGGCGCAGTGTCCGGTGGCAGACCGGCTGCAACCGGTCTTTCAGCTCGCCAAATTGGCTGTCGCCCGTGAGCCGCGCATACTGGGCGCGAAAGCTTTTGGCATCGCCGAAGGCATAATCGTCGATGATGCTGACGAGCCCGTATAGTTCCATCAGCGAATTCTGAAGTGGCGTCGCCGTAAGCAACACTTTCGGCGCGTTGGCAAGCGCGCCCTTGAGCGCCTTGCCGATCCTGTTGTCAGGCCGATAGACGTTGCGCAGACGGTGCGCCTCGTCGATCACCACCAAATCCCAGGGGATGACCATCAGCTCTTCAGCATGACGGGCGGCAAACTGGAATGAACAGATGACCAGTGCCTTCTGCTCAAACGGCTGCCGCGCGCCGTCCTTGGCCATTTTGTTGTAGTTCCGGGCCTCAAGGATCATTGTCGGAAGGAAAAACTTGTCCTCGATCTCCTGCGACCACTGCTTGCGGAGATTGGCCGGGGTGATGACCAAAATGCGCCGGCGACCTTCCGTCCATTTCTGGGCAAGCACAAGGCCAGCCTCAATGGTTTTTCCTAAGCCAACCTCGTCAGCGAGGATCGCCCCCTTAGACAGCGGCGACTTGAAGGCGAACAGCGCCGCCTCGACCTGGTGAGGATTGAGATCAACCTGGGCATCCAGCAAAGCGCCAGCCAGCTTCTCGGCATCCGCTACGGAATGCCGCCTGCTCAGTTCATGAGCGAATAGCTTGGCGTGGTACTCAGTTATCAACCTTGTTGCCCCTTTGTCGCTCCTCAACCTTGCGCTTTATCCAACTGGCAATTTCCTGGCGCTCAAACCGCCAAGACCCGCCAACCTTGAAACCGGGGATTTTGCCGTCAGCGGCAAGTTTGTAGGCCGTCTTCTCATTGATCTTAAGAAGCTCAGCCACCTCCCGGATCGTTAGAATTTCGTCAGCCATACGCCACCCAGAATTGGTAACCGCGACAGTATAGGGAAAAAAACGGAAAATCCGAGAAAAAACTTACCGGATTGCACAGGCGGGAACGGATGATTGGGGTACGGCAGGGAGTTGGAGGCGCGTCGGGGAAGCGTCCGGGCGAGAGGGTTTCCACGAATCGATTGCGTAAGGTATCAAAAAATGATACTTTATGCGCATGAAAACGGAATCACCGTCCCTCCACGCCAAGGATTATATTGAGGCTCTCGCCTCCCGCGGACGCTATCAATTTAGCTCAGAAGAGGCCCGCAAGGCCCTCGGCGTCTCGGGGCCGGCGGCCAAGCTGGCGCTGAACCGGCTTGCCCGGCAGAAGATCATCGCCTCGCCGGCACGGGGCTTTTACGTGATCGTCCCGCCGGAATACCGCTCTCTCGGCTGCCTGCCGGCCGACCAGTTCATTCCGTCGCTCATGCAGCGGCAGGGCCTGGCCTATTATGCCGGACTGCTTTCAGCCGCCCAGTTTCACGGCGCCGCGCATCACAGGCCGCAGGAATTCCAGGTGATGCTCGCCAAGGCCCGGCGCCCTATCCAGTGCGGGCAGGTGCGGGTCACCTTCCATGTACGCAAGCGCCTCAAGGATGTGGCGGTACAGAGTTTCAACACGCCGCGCGGCACGGTCCTCGTCTCAGCGCCCGAAGCGACGGCACTCGACCTTGTCGGCTATCACGAACAGGCAGGCGGGCTTGATGCGGTTGCGACCGTGCTTGCGGAGCTTACCGAGAAGATCGATCCGCAAAAACTGGCGGCGGCGGCGCAGACGGCGCCGCTGCCGTGGGCGCAAAGGCTTGGCTATCTCCTGCAAAAGATCGACGCGGCAGACAAAGCCGCCGCCCTGAAGGATTACGTCAGGCGGCATACGCGCCAGAGCGCCTTGCTGCTGCCGGGGGCGCCTGCCGAAGATGCGCTGCGCGATGCGGACTGGAAGCTGATCGTCAACGCCGATGTGGAGGCGGAGCTGTGATCCCGCGCGACTACATCACGGAGTGGCGGGCGCAGGCGCCGTGGGTGCAGGACTTGCAGGTCGAACAGGACCTTGTCATCAGCCGCGCGCTCGTAGCGATCTTCACGCACCCCCTCCTCGGGCGCTCGCTCGCCTTCCGCGGCGGCACGGCGCTTTACAAGCTGCACCTGAAACCGCCCGCGCGGTACTCCGAAGATATCGACCTCGTGCAGGTCAGCGCCGAACCCGCGGGGCCGATCATGGACGCGCTGCATGAGGTGCTCGATGGGTGGCTCGGCAAGCCGCGTTACAAGCAAAGCGAAGGCCGGGTGACGTTCTTCTATCGCTTTGACTCCGAAGACACGCCGCCGATCCCCCTTAAGCTCAAGGTCGAGATCAATTCGCGGGAGCATTTCGCGGTCTATGGCTTTACGCGCGTGCCCTTCGCCGTATCCTCGCGCTGGTTTGAGGGCGGCTGCGAAATCGGCACCTACGCGCTCGATGAATTACTCGGCACCAAACTGCGCGCCCTTTATCAGCGCAAGAAGGGCCGCGATCTGTTCGACCTTTCCGTCGCGCTCAAAGAACCGTCCGTCGATCCTGATCGCGTGATCGATGCCTTCTCACAATATATGACGCATGGCGGCCATCAGGTGTCGCGCGCCGAGTTCGAGAAGAATTTCGAAGCCAAGCTGCGCGACCGTCAATTCACCGCCGATATCGGCGCTCTGCTTGCAACCGGATACTCATGGGACATCGGCGATGCCGCCGATATCGTATCGTCGCGTCTGATTTCGCGCCTGCCGGGTGAGCCCTGGAAGGGCGAAGGAAAGAAATGACGGAACGCAAAGAACGGCTATTACATCGTCATCCCACCGCCGACGATGATGACGATGATCACCATGATAATGGTGGGCATGGCCACCTGATTCATGAGAGGCGCTGCTGCCGCTAGCGTCCGCGGTCGAGACCGCGTTTGCGGGTTCGGCGCGGTGGCCCGCTGTCGTCCGGCGGGTCCGGACCGCGCGTACGTTTGCGCCTGCGTGGCCCGCCGTCTGACTCGTCGTCGTCGCGGCGGCCGTCTTCGGCACCGGAAGCGCTGTTGAATTCCCGGTCGAGATCGAGTTTGCGTCTCCGCCGCTTCCGCCGGCGGATTTTGACTTCGGCAGAGGGCGCGGGCATTTCCGTGCCGGGTTTCAGATCACCGGAATGGCTGTCGCCATCCTCACCGTCGCCCTGCCCACCGTCCGCAGCACGGGCAAAGGCAGTAATCAGCGCTTTGCGCCTGCGCCGCCGTTCGCGGCGGCGGGGTATTTTTTCATCGGCGGCGGGCGCAGGGGCGTCCGTGCCGCCGGCCTCACCGCTCTCGTCTTCGCCGCTGTTTGATGCACGGGCGAACACCTGCGCGAGTCGGATTTGCTCGTCTTGTACCGGATGCCGCGCGCTGCGCGCAAATCCCTGCGCCAGCGGCGCCCGCGATTCACGTGCACCCATGCCGTCCTGGCCCATGAGCGCCGGGGCGAGCGAAGGCATGTGAACATGCCGGGCATTGATCGCCTGCCGCCGCGCTTTTAGCGCGGCGGCGTCCAGCGTCTGACGCTCTCGCTTTTCGATCCGATCGAGTGCCCGCAACCGGCGCCGCAGGGCGGCGGCCTGTAATTCATGGCCACGGGCAAGGGCATCGTGGTCATCCTGCTGGGCCTGCCGGAGCGCCGCGCGCAAACCGAGATACGCACCGTATCGTTTGCGGTTGCGGTAGCGCTGCACCTTCCTTGTGATGAGCGCCACACCGGTGACGCGGCCAAGAAAGGCGGCAAGGCCCGTCGGCTTTCGCCGCGCACGCTCAAGCCGGATGCGTTTCTGCTCGGCGAGATAGGCGGATTTAAGCTTCTGCCGCGCCGCCTTTTGCACGGCGGCAAGCTGCATCCGTTCTTCATGTTGCCGCTGCCGCAGGGCCGCCGCCTCGCCTTCGACCTGCGCACGCCGCGCCGCTTGCAGTTCAGGAAGCGCTGTGGCCTGGACTTCGTTCTCCACGCGCGCGACCTCGAACGCTTCGATCAGCTTGCGGCGCTGCGCGGCGATCGCCTGCGCCTGCTCCACCGTGGGCAGCCTGTCAGGCGCATAATCCGGCCCGAGGAAGTCGCGCACATGTTTTGCGCGCACGGCCGGATCGTCGATCAGCCGTGTGAGCGCCGTGGTGTGGCCGTAAAAATCGACCAGCACGACGCGCGTTCCGTTGCGGCCTTGCGCGAGGATGTAGCCGAGATCGGCGAGCGCCCGCACAAAAGCCCGGCCGCTGTCGCTGCGCCGCCACGCATCGGTCACGGCGGCCATGCGCTCTTCATGGCTGATGCCGGTCTGCTTTTGCTTGACGCAATCGTAAGAGCTGAGCTGGCGGTTGCGGCGCTGCTCGGCCTCCTGCCGGTCATAGCCGGGCGGCAGGGCAAGGCCGTGATCGCGCGCGAACGCGCGTGTCACCGCCATCATCCTTTCTTTGAAAAAGGACAGCGACACGGCCCGCTTTTTCTCCACGTCGATGCGCGACCAGACGACATGGCAGTGCTCGCGTGCGCGGCCATGCCCGTCCCGCTTGACGTGAAAGATGATGGCGCGCGGCTGGCCCGCGAGTCCGAGCGCGGTTTCCGCGCGGGCGATGTAATCGAGATACTGATCGCGCGTCAGCCGGCCCTGCCGCTCGTCGGGATTGATCGACAGACTGCACAGATATTGGCGGCAGCGCGTGAGCGCCCCGGCGATGGCTTCCCATTCGGCCAGGGCGCTGTGCAGGTCGCGCGCGACAGCGCCGCGCATATCGAACAGCGTCACCTGTTCGTTGTCGTGCGCGTTCATCAAGTGGGTCGCGAGGTCCTGGCCGCCGCCGCGCTGCGAAGCGAACGGGATCATGGGCCGCGCCCCATCAGGGCGATCAGCGCCGCGCGGATGTCGGCCAGATCCCGCTGCGCAGCAATGATCGGCAGCGCGCTGTCGCCAGCGCCGGCATGCTCGATCTCGCGGAGCCGGTCGCCGATCTCCGCGGTGCCGGCGAGAAGGCCGGCGAGCACTTGCAGCTCGTCCGGCCGGTGCCGATTGCGGCCGAAAACAGCTTGCGTGATGAAGGCATTTGTCGAAAGCCCGGAAGCGGCAGCGCGCGCGTGAAACTGCGCCGCCAGACCCTTCGGCGGGCGGTAGGAGATTGGCGCCGGGCGCTTTGATTTGGTTTCTTTCTCCGGCATGGCCTCCTACCAGGCGTGCAGCGTTCGAACCTTGATCCAAGGTTCCTCGCACACACGCTGATGGCCATGCCCAAGGTGGGCGGCTGCCCCGAGGGTCCTTAGGGGAGCTGACATCCCCTAAGTCCAGGGTCCAGGGGAGGCGAATTCCCCGGTCGTCGTCCAGAGCGCGAAAGCTCTGGTGCAGGTCCAGGCGGCATACGCCCGGTCAGGTTTCCAAAGGGCTCGAAGGCTCTTTGGGCGAAGCCGGTGCCGCAACACCGGTCGTGGGTCTCAAGGGGCGCGACAGCCCTTTGAGCGATGGGGTTCCGGGGAGAGTGCAATCTCCCCGCTCAGACTGAACCGCCCTCGATGGGCGAACAGGCTGACAATCCCTTAGCGAAAACGTCCGTGGGCAGACGTTTGAGGTTTGGGATTCCCTGGGGGGGTCCGCGGGGGATGGGAAATCCCCCCGCAAGGTGGGCGTGGTAGTACCAACGCACACCTTGTACCAATCCGCTTTCCCATCCCTTATTATTTTAATGATACGCCGCAGTTATGAATAACAACTTAAGATTACAAAGATCACATACAGCAAAACGAGGCTGAGCGCAATACTCGCCGCTTTTTATGTTGCTGTGCCGCACATCATTTCTTTGCCAATACTAACTAAAAGTTGTATTATGTAAATATACTAAAGCTATATCCAAGAGTGTGTTTAATGGAAATCAAGGTGCATGGCGAAATGACAATCCCGGAAATCCGGCAGGCGATCTACGAGCAGCTCGCCCGGATCGAAGAGGATTTCGCGGTGCGCTATTCGCTGGGGGCGACGCTGTACATCAACCCGTCGAACGGCTTCGGCGACCGCGTAAGACCGGTCGATCATGCCGGGCAGGAAATCAGGAAGCTCAACAGCAACGGCCCGTATCGCAGCGCGGCAGACGAATTCAAGCTGTGACCGGCAACGGCGAAGGAGGTGACCAGATTTGAAACCGCCTTGCTACATCGATCTCAAACAGGCCCGCCAGGTGCTCGCCGAAATGGGCGTCGAGCTGAACGAGCGCCAGATGAAGCGCGCCGCCGACAAGGACGCCAGCGGCAGACGCAAGCTCCCGTTCTTCGTCGATCCGATAGAGGGCAAGCTCAAGATCGAGAAGGGCACACTGGTCAGGATATACAGGCAGGCACAAATCGAAGCAGAGAACTGTGTAAAAGAATAGTATCTGTTCTCTTTTTGTTTGAATTTACGGGGTCAATGTTTAATAATGTAAAGTAATGTCAGATATAAGAAAAAGGGTAGGTAAGAAAGGTACAACATACCAAGTAAGATACCCGAGTAAATTGAGTAAGTCAGGCTATGCCTTCGCCACCTTCGCCACGTTGAAGGAGGCGCGCGAATTCGTCGAGAGCGGCAAGGCCAAGTTATCCGCAGCAAGCCCGGCCCGTCCGCTGACCGTATCCGAAGGCGTTCAGATTTGGCTAGATACCTGCGAAAAGGAAGGACGCGGCGGCCGCGAGCCCGTTACGAAATACACGCTCAAGACCTACCGCTATCGCGCCGAAATAATCAAGGCTTACGACTGGTCGAAGGTTCTGTCGGAACTGACAGCCCCGGATGTAGTCGGCTTCCGCTCGTGGCTGCTTGAGCGCTACAGCCGGGATCAGGCGCGCAAGGTGCTCTCGTATTTTCATTCAATGGTGCTGGAGCTAGTGAACCGCGGATTGCTCCAGCATGACTTTGCGGCGGGCGTGCGCGTCGCCGGAGCATCGCGGTATGACGAGCGGGTCAAGATTCCGACCGAGGCGGATGTGCATGCGCTGCTTGCCGCCGCGGATAGACTCGCCAATTCCAGGAACAAGCAGATTGCTAAGACATGGGAGCGGTATCGTCCCATGCTTTACCTTGCCGCGGACAGCGGCATGCGTCCGCAAGAGTATCTGGTCATTGCGAGTAGCAACCTCACCGAAAAGGGCGTGAAGGTCGATCGCGCGCTCGATGCGGGTGGACGGGAAATTTCGGTAACGAAGTCCGCCGCCGGGCGCCGCTTCATTGATCTTAGCCCGTTCACACTCGACATGGTGCGCCATTACGCTGACAACCACGCCGCTCCCAACAAGCACGATCTGGTGTTTCCGACCGCAAACGGCTCCTGGGTCAGTTCGAACAACTGGCGACGACGCGGCTTTATCGCCGCATGCATGGATGCCGGCTTGGTCGATACGGTAGAGATGGACGGCAAGAAAGCGGAGGTTCCGCGCTACAAGCCTTATGACCTGCGGCATTTCTTTGCGTCGATGCTGATTGAGCAACGTGTGAACCTGAAGCGCATTCAGGCGTTGAT